>CAXXQW010000001.1:0-326154 GCA_963677615.2 Oceanispirochaeta sp.
ACTATTGTTTTGGTATTTGACAATTTTTATAACATTACTAGTATTAAGGAATCGTATTCATTTCAAAAAAATTACAGTCCATATTATTAATATCTATTTTATTTGTTCTTAGTTTTATTGTTCTTTCAAATCTAGGTTTTCTATTAATAAGAAGTATTCTACAATTTGTTAAAAGCTCATAACCATGAGCTCACCTGCCCAACTGCTGAACAATCCGTTCCGGAACCGGTAAAACGGTCAGGTGCAGCGCCCATGGAGTAACGTTTCATATACAAAGAATCTGATGTTCTTCCAGAAAATTACGATCCTCTTCCAGCAGTTGAAGAAAGCGGGACGCAGGTCCCTGTGGTTTATTCCTCCCGGATTCCCAGGCTTCAACAGTTTTAACCGAGACCCCGATTGCTTCAGCGAAAATCATCTGGGAAAGATTTAGAGATTCCCGAATCTGCTTTATTTTATTTGCATTGTATTCCGGTACAGGAGATACCGTCACTTTTCGTCTTTTAACCGGCTTCAGATTCCCTTTGCTGACTTCCAGGGCTTCGTTCAGTCCTGTCATAATTGAATCAAAATAGCTGTTTTCTTTACTTTTCATCCTTGCCTCCCTGTACTCTCAGGTTTGCCTTTATCTTATCAATAACGGATTTAATCTGTTTCTTTTCTGAGGGTGAAAGATTCTGTTTCTCACTCTTTTTGAAGCAGGCAATCATGTAAATCTGTTCAAAGAAGGCAAAATCCACATAAAGGGTCCTTACACTTCCGCTCTTTCCCTTCCCGGGCAGTGCCCACCGCAGTTTTCTCAATCCCCCGGTACCCTGAATCATGTCTCCGGCCTCGGGATGCTCACAAAGAAAGACTTCCAGTTCTTTCAGCTCTTCATCAGATAGTCTGGCATCGATCCATTGTTTTTCAAAGTTTGGCATGTAGACAAATTCACGGGTCATAAATTCATATTACACCCCTACGCAGTAGGGTGTCAATTCATCCAGTTTTAGTGATCCAGCTTTTGAGCATTTATATTCGGAAGCAGAGGGAGAAGAATAGAAAAGCGCTTGCCCGTAAGATAGGTAAATGATAGTTTATTAACGTACCATGACAGCTACTAGGGAAATTCCAGTTTCAACGCCTCCTTGCAGATCTCCTTTTTACAACGATTTAGGGAGGGAGGGTGATTATTACTATAATGCAAGGTGGTATGATGCGGGGACAGGTAGATTCATATCGGAAGACCCTGCGAGAGATGGCTCAAATTGGTATGTTTATGTTTCTAACAATCCAATGAACCGGATTGATCCGACTGGTTTATTTGACTTAGAAATGTTTGAAGTTCAAGAAGGTGATACTCTTAGTGAAATTGCTGAAACTCTCTCAAATGAAACAGGATTGGATCTTTCGGCAGAACATTTAGCGAATACGAATGGGATTGAAAACCCAGATTTAATATTCCCAGGACAGAAAATTGACAATATCGTTCCTGAGATTGTTAAAAAAACAGAAGGTCCTAGTGTTTCAAATAATTCCGGGGTACTAGATGTACTAGCAAAACCACTTGAAGTTGCAACTGATCCAATGGGGCCAGTACTTGATAGTGCAAAAAATCATTTGCAAAATCAGTTTAAAAATGGGATTCCTGATAATGTAAATATTGCTGGTTTGTCTATTAGCACTGACAGAATTATTGGCGGATCTGCAACTGCATTAGGTGCCATAGGAATGGGTTCTACGTTTAAAAAATATAGTGGGCCAAATCCACCTGTATTAAATCGTTCTGATGCATCTCGATTTGTTTTCTCAGCACAACTCTTTTTAGGAGGGATTGCATCCGTAGCTGTCGATGACGCCTCTATAGTGAAGGAATTGCTTCTACCTTCAGAATCTAGTTATGTAGATGCATTGCATGGACAAGGAAAAAGATGAGTAGTAAGAAGCATAATAATTTAAAGACTTTAGCAGAAGCAATGTAAGCGTCAAATAAACCGCATCTAATAATTTTGAAAACCTCCCAGTACAATCTCACAAGGAGGTCTTCTTTGAAACAATATAAAATGGATCAGCGCCATGCTCTTCTTGCAGAATGGGAACTGTCTGGCAAATCTGTAAATCAATTCTGCCGGGATAAAAACCTGAAAGCAACAACATTCCATGGATGGAGGAAGCGATACAAACGGAAACCACAATCTTTGGTTGAAATTCCTGCTAAACAGCCCGGGGAAACATCCATAGGCTCATCCATTGAATTGCAATGGAAATCCTACCGGATAAAACTGGATCGGAACTTTGATACGATCACATTGAAAAAACTGCTTCAGACACTGGAGCAATACAATGATTAAGGATTTCTCCCAGATAAAGATATTCATCCGGCCCGGTGTTACCGATATGCGGAAAGCCATTAACGGTTTGGCTGTAGAAGTACAGGATGAAATGTCACTTGATCCCTTTTGCGGCTCTCTTTTTATGTTCTGTAATAAACAAAGACGGATTCTGAAAGCTCTCTATTGGGATCAGACAGGGTTTTGCCTCTGGCAGAAGCGTTTGGAGAAGTACCGTTTTCCCTGGCCGGATACGGAAGAAGCTGCAAAAGCCATCAGCTTTGAAGAACTCTCTATGCTTCTAAAGGGTATAGACTTCTGGAAAGCCCACGAAACATTGGAATATTCAGAAATTGCCTGAAAGGAATTTACTCAAATTCCAGTCTTTGCTAAAATTCTTTTATGGATAAAGCAGCTCTTCCAAAAGAGGCACAGGAGTATATTTCACAACTTGAAGCCCAGAACAAGAACTGGGAAAAGAAATATCAGCTTCTTGAAGAAAAACTGGCTTTAGCTCTGCATCGTCAATTCGGTCGAAGAGCAGAAAATATTCCTGATCAGATTGAATTATTTGATACAGATGAAGCTGTGACTCCAGAGGAAGACAGTTCGGTAGAACAGCAAATAGATACCTACAAGCGTAAGAAAACAGGCAGAAAGCCTCTGGACGAGAACCTTCCCCGTAAAGAAAAGATTATTGATATTCCTGAGGATGAGAAAACCTGTGCCTGCGGTACGGAACTGAAGAAGATCGGGGAAGAGATCTCTGAGAAACTGCATGTGATTCCTCCCCATATCTGGGTAGAACGGATTATCCGGTTTAAATATGCCTGTGGTAATTGCGAAGGAACCGCCGATGAAGATATTCCTGCTGTAAAGATTGCCCCTCCGGAGCCTTCCATCATCCCCAAAGGGATAGTTACTCCCGGTCTGTTGGCATTTCTGATGGTAAACAAGTACGTGGACCATCTTCCTTTTTACCGACAGGAAAAGCGGTTTGAGCGTATGGGAGCCCGGATTAGCCGTCAGAATATGAGTAATTGGCAAAAAAAGGCTTTTGAAGCTCTTCTCCCTCTCTTTGAACTGCTGAAAACCCATATAAAATCCGGTCCGGTGCTCCAAATGGATGAAACAACGGTCCAGGTTCTAAATGAACCAGGTCGGGATAACAAACAAAAATCCTATATGTGGCTGGCTAGAGGCGGTCCTCCGGGACAACAAGCTGTTTATTATGAATACCATCCGACTCGGGCATCGGAACATGCAAAGAATTTTCTCACAGATTTTGAAGGGTATCTCCAAACCGATGGATATCAAGGGTACAAAACTGCAGTGGAGGGAAATCCGGATATTTCTCTGGTTGGATGCTTTGCTCATGCCAGAAGGAAGTTCCTTGAGGCTGATAAAGCCAGTAAAAAATCTAAAAGTGCTCTGGAAGGCATCAAGCATATCAAGAAACTCTATGCCTTGGAAAATGATCTAAGGAGCAAGAAATTATCTCCCGAAGATTTCCTGGAACAACGGAAAAGTAAGGCTGAACCTATTCTTGATGCATTTAAACGATGGCTGGATAAACGGTCTGAGAATCTTCTACCCGAGAGTGCTTTGGGAAAAGCGGTTCATTATGCATTGAATCAATGGAATTATTTGATCCGATATCTGGAAAGCCCTTATCTGACTCCGGATAATAATGCCAGCGAAAATGCTATTCGTCCTTTTGTTCTGGGGAGGAAAAACTGGCTATTTTCCGGGAATCCCAAAGGGGCAGACAGTTCCTGCGGAATGTATTCTCTGATTGAGACTGCAAAACAAAATAATTTGAACCCCTATGATTACCTACATTATGTTTTTTCCAAGGTTCCATTGATCAATAATGAACAAGAATGGGACGCCATATTACCCTGGAATTTAAAGGAAGATATTACAGCTGATAAAGGGCCTGTGTTTATTTGACACTTACGAAGCAATGATATTAAATAGTGCAATAATTATCTTTTTTACTTATTTTGTATTAAAGATAGAGATTCGTATAGTAATTGCATTCCTCTCAATATCATATGGATTTGTAATAATTGTTTGGTTTTGGTTAAGTAAAAGGAAAAATTAGAAAACATGATTTTTTTAAGAGCATTAACTTTATTTGTAGGTCTATATTCTTTGTTCACATTTATTAAGTGGAAAAGAAAAAAGGAAACAAAAAAACTAGATTTGATTGATATCATGTTATTAATTATTTCTGTTTTATTTTTGATAGTAACTTTTATTATGAAACCAGAATACTCATAACCATGAGCTCACCTGCCCAACTGCTGAACAATCCGTTCCGGAACCGGTAAAACGGTCAGGTGCAGCGCTATTGTTATGATAAACTTTTTCCGCCGGGAAAAAGTTCATGCTTGCAGAGACAGCCCTAACACTTTGTTTATTTGGTTTATTATGATATACTTGTATTACAGAGATTGCAAAACTTGAAACAGGAGGCCTGCAATGCTAACAGTAAGAGTTCCGCAGGATGTGGAAGACCGTCTGTCCCGTTTGGCTAAGTTGACAGGCCGAACCAAGACTTTTTATATAAGAGAAGCACTGGAAGAGCACCTGGATGAGCTGGAAGAGATCTATCTGGCCGAACGTGTCCTGGAAGAAGTCAGAAGTGGGAAAGAAGAAACGGTAACCCTGGATTCGCTCATAGATAAATATGGCCTGGACGATTAGATTTGCTAAAAAGGCGGAGAAAAACCTGGAACAGCTGGATAAGCCGGTCATCCGGCGTATCCTGAAATTCCTGAAAACACGTGTTGAAAATGATCCCCGTTCTGTAGGAGAACCTTTAAAAGGGCATTTATCTGAACTATGGAAGTACAGGGTTGGAAACTACAGGCTCATCTGTTCTATTGAAGATGAGCAGCTTCTGGTTCTGGTTGTTCATGTAGGGCATCGCCGGGAAGTGTATAAAAAGAAGTAGGCCGTAAATCCGCTCCGGGAGTCGTTCAACAGAAAACGACATTTAAAGAAAAGTCACAAGAGAAGAGGAAAAAGTCTCTGGAAAATCTGAAAGAAGTGAAGGTACTGCTACGTGCCGCAAAATGATAATGTCGGGCTGTTTGAAGGTAAGCGTCAAATAAACCGCATCTAATAATTTTGAAAACCTCCCAGTACAATCTCACAAGGAGGTCTTCTTTGAAACAATATAAAATGGATCAGCGCCATGCTCTTCTTGCAGAATGGGAACTGTCTGGCAAATCTGTAAATCAATTCTGCCGGGATAAAAACCTGAAAGCAACAACATTCCATGGATGGAGGAAGCGATACAAACGGAAACCACAATCTTTGGTTGAAATTCCTGCTAAACAGCCCGGGGAAACATCCATAGGCTCATCCATTGAATTGCAATGGAAATCCTACCGGATAAAACTGGATCGGAACTTTGATACGATCACATTGAAAAAACTGCTTCAGACACTGGAGCAATACAATGATTAAGGATTTCTCCCAGATAAAGATATTCATCCGGCCCGGTGTTACCGATATGCGGAAAGCCATTAACGGTTTGGCTGTAGAAGTACAGGATGAAATGTCACTTGATCCCTTTTGCGGCTCTCTTTTTATGTTCTGTAATAAACAAAGACGGATTCTGAAAGCTCTCTATTGGGATCAGACAGGGTTTTGCCTCTGGCAGAAGCGTTTGGAGAAGTACCGTTTTCCCTGGCCGGATACGGAAGAAGCTGCAAAAGCCATCAGCTTTGAAGAACTCTCTATGCTTCTAAAGGGTATAGACTTCTGGAAAGCCCACGAAACATTGAAATATTCAGAAATTGCCTGAAAGGAATTTACTCAAATTCCAGTCTTTGCTAAAATTCTTTTATGGATATTTCTTCTCTTCCGTTGGAAGCACAAAGAGAATTTCTATCTCTGAAAAAGCAACTTGCTGATTCAGAAGCCCAGAACAAGAACTGGGAAAAGAAATATCAGCTTCTTGAAGAGAAGTTGGCTTTGGCATTGCATCGTCAATTCGGTCGAAGAGCAGAAAATATTCCTGATCAGATTGAATTATTTGATTCTGATGAATCAGACACACCAGAGGAAGACAGTTCGGAAAAACAGGAAATAGCCTCTTACAAGCGTAAGAAAACAGGCAGAAAGCCTCTGGATGAAAACCTTCCCCGTAAAGAAAAGATCATAGATATTCCAGAGTATGAGAAAACCTGTGCCTGCGGTACGGAACTGAAGAAGATCGGAGAAGAAATCTCTGAGAAACTGCATGTGATCCCTCCCCGTATCTGGGTAGAACGGATTATCCGGTTAAAATATGCCTGCGGTAATTGTGAAGGAACCGCCGATGAAGATGTTCCTGCTGTAAAGATTGCCCCTCCGGAGCCTTCCATCATCCCCAAAGGGATAGTTACTCCCGGTCTGTTGGCATTTCTGATGGTAAACAAGTACGTGGACCATCTTCCTTTTTACCGACAGGAAAAGCGGTTTGAGCGTATGGGAGCCCGGATTAGCCGTCAGAATATGAGTAATTGGCAAAAAAAGGCTTTTGAAGGTCTTCTCCCTCTCTTTGAACTGCTGAAAACCCATATAAAATCCGGTCCGGTGCTCCAAATGGATGAAACAACGGTCCAGGTTCTAAATGAACCAGGTCGGGATAACAAACAAAAATCCTATATGTGGCTGGCCAGAGGCGGTCCACCGGGACAACAAGCTGTTTATTATGAATACCATCTGACACGGGCATCAGAACATGCAAAGAATTTTCTCACAGGTTTTAAAGGGTATCTACAAACCGATGGATATCAAGGATACAAAACCGCGGTAGAAGGCAATCCCGATATACATCTGGTAGGCTGCTTTGCTCATGCCAGAAGGAAGTTCTTTGAGGCTGATAAAGCCAGTAAAAAATCTAAAAGTGCTCTGGAAGGAATCAAGCATATCAAGAAGCTCTATGCCTTGGAAAATGATCTAAGGAGCAAGAAATTATCTCCTGAAGAGTTCCAGGAACAACGGAAAAGCAAGGCCGAACCCATTCTTGAAAAATTTAAACAATGGTTGGATAAAAGGGCTGAAAATGTTTTACCTGAAAGTGCTTTAGGTAAAGCTGTTCATTATGCATTGAATCAATGGAATTATTTGATCCGATATCTGGAAAGCCCTTATCTGACTCCGGATAATAATGCCAGCGAAAATGCTATTCGTCCTTTTGTTCTGGGGAGGAAAAACTGGCTATTTTCCGGGAATCCCAAAGGGGCAGACAGTTCCTGCGGAATGTATTCTCTGATTGAGACTGCAAAACAAAATAATTTGAACCCCTATGATTATCTGCATTATGTTTTCTCTAAAGCTCCGTTTATCAATAATGAACAAGAATGGGAAGCCATATTACCCTGGAATTTAAAGGAAGATATTACAGCTGATAAAGGACCTGTGTTTATTTGACACTTACGTTTGAAGCCATCCTGAAAGACTTTGATGATAACGGGATACTGCAGGTTTTTATAGAGAAGTAGATTGGTAGATAAAAGGTTGATTATTATATCATCATAAATAGTGTATGCTAAATGATATATTCAGATGGAAATGCTGTATAAAGTGTAAAGAGACAAAAATTGACCATCGATTGGTATAGGAAGTGCCGGTCACCGGCACGATTATTAAAAAAGCTAATTTACTGCATCTACAGTAAGTTAGCTTTTTTTATGCCCTGACAGTCAATGAGAAACCCTGGTTGATCCTATGGATATTGCAGGCTTTCAATTTTCCCTGCAAAATTCGGATTGAAATTACCATATTCGTATGAAATCTCTTATTTTTGAATTAAAATCATGATACAGTATTCGAACTGGCAGATTTGCCAAAAATAATAAGTAGGAAAAAATATAATTAATGAATTACCTAGTGCATAATATTTTCTATATTATTTCTTTTATTATCTGTGTCTATTTTTTTCTGGTTACAACAGTTAATATTATTTATCTTAAAAAAAGATCTGTTATCAAGCATCTTCAGGATGAACCTTTTATATCGGTTATGATACCGGCAAGAAATGAAGAACAGAATATCAGAACCTGTGTTGAGTCCCTGATGGATCAGAACTATTCCAATTATGAAATCCTGGTAATTGATGACAATTCAACCGATAAAACCGGAGAGATCCTTGCCGAACTATCAAAGGAGTATCATAAGTTACGGGTTTATTCCGGAACACCCCTCCCGGAAGGATGGTACGGCAAACCCTGGGCTTTACAGCAGCTGAGTCAACATGCAAAAGGGGAGTATTTTCTCTTTACAGATGCAGATACAATCCATAAAAAAAACAGCATTAAATATATGGTTTCCAATTTGCAGCATCATAAGGCGGATTTGTTGTCTGTTCTTCCCAAGCAGCTGATAAACTCTTTTGGGGAGCTATTGATTGTTCCCGCTATCTATATTATGACGTCGGTACTTTTTCCTCAGCCGCTTATAGAATTGTCCCGTTCAAAGTTTGCCTCCTATTGTCTGGGCCAGTTTTTTGGGATCAAAGCATCGGTTTACAGAGAAATGGATGGTTTTGAATCGGTAAGGCATCTGATTACCGAGGATGTGGCATTCGGGAGAGAGGTTAAAGGACGGGGATATAAAACTATGTTTCTGGATGGGCATGACTATCTGGACTGCCGTATGTATCACTCCTATATGGAGTCCTTCCGGGGGATCGGAAAAAATATATACAGTTCTGTAGGGCACAATGCCCTTGTGGCTCTGGCCATAGTTTTTCTTGTGGCTATGCTGGTGGGCTTTCCCCTTTATGCTGTGATTCATTCCATTATTACCGGAATCGCTTTGGGAAAGAGTCTGATTCTCGTTCTGATTTTCTTTATATCCTGGGTGTTTGTCACATTCTATCACCGCCTTCCCAAATACAATGCCTTTCTTTATCCTGTTCAGTATCTGAATATGGTCATATTGGCTGTTTTTTATACTATCAAGTTCCGCATTGTGCCGGGAGTTTACTGGAAAGGCAGGAAAGTTGAATAATCCTTCATAGAAAAACCACATGCGGTTTAAACATAACAACCTGAACTTGAACTAGAATTGTATGAGAAAAATATGGCAAAATTAAAATTAAAAACTGCAGAAGATAAAACCAGCGAAATTGTGGAAAACTGGAACATCCTGATTGTGGATGATGATCCTGAAATCCATGCCATGAGCAAACTGGTAATGAAAGATTGGGTTTTTCAGAATAGAGGAATGAATCTTATTTTTGCAAACTCATCCTTTCAGGCAAGGAAAATACTGGAAGACCGGAGTATTAATCTTGCTCTTGTTCTTCTGGATGTGGTTATGGAAAACGATCATTCCGGCCTGGATCTGGTAAAATATATCAGGGATATTCAGAAAAACCATTTAGTGCGCATTATTCTCAGAACCGGACAGCCGGGGAAAGCCCCCATAAGAAAGGTAATAACCGAATATGAGATTAATGATTACAAAGAAAAAAATGAGTTAACAGCCGACAAACTCTTTGTATCGGTTACAGCTGCCCTCAGAAGCTATGAACAGATCTCGGAAATGGCTGAAAAATCAGGAGCAGACATTTGAAGCTGATTCAGAGTTTAAGCAATGGATTTATCAAATTTCTCCTGGTAGCAAGCTGCAAAATAGATAAAACAGATCTGGCAAAGATTCCTATGAAAGGTCCTTTTATACTGGTTTCCAATCATATCAACTTTCTGGAAGCCCCTCTTCTTTATATATTTATGCGTCCGCGGCGCACCATAGCCCTGGGAAAAGCTGAATTATGGAATAAAAAAGTCAGCGCTTATCTGATGAATTTATGGGAAGTGATTCCCCTAAAAAGGGGAATCACTGATATAAAAGGTATGAATATGGCTCTGGATGTTCTCAAACAGGGGGATTTTCTCTGCCTTGCGCCGGAAGGAACAAGAAGTAAAGATGGTAAACTTTTAAAAGGTAAGGGGGGGGTTATCCTCTTTGCCGAAAAAAGCGGCGTGCCCATTATTCCAGTTGCCCACTATGGAGGAGAGAATTTTTTCAGGAATCTGAAAAGGTTTAGAAGAACCCCCGTGGTGCTGAAAGTAGGAGCTCCTCTGAAAATCAAGCAAGAAGCATTGCAGGATGGTGATCATAAGGTTAGACAGGCTTTGACTGATGAGATCATGATCTCGCTGGCAAGATTGCTGCCGGAAAAGTATCACGGATATTACAAAGGCAGAACAGAAGAACCGTTCCGTTACCTGACGCCAGTCGAATAATTTTGATTCCCTTCTGATCTTTCTGTATATTTAAATATGACAAACATTGTAATAATACGGAGGCGGACAGGATTATGAACAGAAAAGAAAAGGTGGCTATCTTTGCCGGTGGCTGCTTCTGGTGTATGGTGGGGCCGTTCAAGAAGGAACAAGGCGTCCTTGAAGTTTTATCCGGTTATATCGGGGGTAAAACAGAAAACCCCACATATGAAGAGGTCTGTACAGGTTCTACAGGTCATTACGAAGCTGTAGAAATCCTATTTGATCCCCATATGATATCCTATAAAAAATTGCTGGACATTTTCTGGCGGCAGATAGATCCTACAGATGGTACGGGACAGTTTGCCGACAAGGGGTCTCAATACAAAACAGCTATATTTTATGCGGATCAGGAGCAGAAACAGGAAGCAGAACAATCAAAAAAAGAGCTGGAAGAGTCCGGGAGGTTTACCAAACCCATTGTTACTGAAATTTTACAGGCAGGGGTGTTTTACCAGGCGGAAGAGTATCATCAGGACTATTATCTGAAATCCCCGGGGCATTACAATCGATACCGGTATTTTTCCGGTAGAGAGGCGTTTATTAAAAAGACCTGGACAGATCGTAAATGGAAAAAGCCGGATGCAGCAACACTCAAAACCAAACTGACGAAACTGCAGTATCATGTAACACAGGAAAATGGAACAGAACGGGCATTTCAGAATGATTTTTATGATAACAGGCATGAAGGGATCTATGTTGATATTGTTACGGGAGAACCCTTATTCTCTTCCCTGGACAAATACGATTCAGGTTCGGGATGGCCTAGTTTTACAAAACCGATTTCAGGAACTGAACTGGTAGAAAAGAAAGATCATTCCCATTTTATGACAAGAATTGAAGTGAGGAGTCTTTACGGCGACAGCCACCTGGGGCATGTCTTCCATGACGGACCTGATAAAAACGGATTACGTTACTGTATTAATTCGGCATCTCTCCGGTTTATTCCTAAAGAGAAGCTGAAAGAGGAAGGGTATGCTGAATATGAATCTCTATTCAGATAATATGTTGCATTTTTGAAAGCTTAGGATATAGAATTGCGAATTTGGAAAATCCCAGGAATGAGGAGTCTTGTGTTTTCATGTCTTCAAAAACACTTTCAAGAAAAATAGATAAAGCTATCTTAAAATTTGATCTGATAGAACCGGGAGATAAAATTCTCATAGCCGTTTCCGGAGGAAAGGATTCCCTGACCCTGGCCTATTTTCTGGGGCACAAAATGGAGTCTTTTCCCATCCCGTTTGAACTGGGGGCTGTTCATATCGAACCGGACTTTGCAGGGTGCGGAAAAAATCCGGATATGGAACGTTTTATGAGTGAATGGAATATTCCCTTTGAGACAATTACTGTTCCTATTATGGGAAGATTAAAACCGGGAAGAACCATGAATTGCTACTGGTGTTCCACTCAGAGAAGAATGGAGTTAATCAGATACGCAGGAGAACACGGATACAACAAGATTGCTCTCGGACATCATATGGATGATATGCTGGAAACCTTTTTTATGAATATGATATACAAATCGGAACTCTCTTCCATGCTTCCCAAATTGAAATATGACCGTTATCCCTATACGGTTATCAGACCTCTTGCATATGTAAAAGAAGAAGAGATTATACAGTTTGCTTCAAAAACAGCAATTCTGGAAGCGGCGGGTACATGCAGTTACGGTACGACTTCTCACAGACTGGATGTCCGTCGTATACTGGATGAAATGGCAGCCCGGGAAGGAGAGCATGTGAAAGAGAATATATTTGAAGCTTTAAACAACCCCAATCACAGATACATGCCTTATACTCTTCTGGAAGAGATCCATAAAAAACAGGAGCAGGAATAATCATTGGAGCCCATATTTGAAAGACTGGAAGAGAGAGATATCCTCTCTCTCAAATGTGAACGATCCCTTCTGATCGGTATTCAGGAAGAAAATGAAAGTTATGAAAACGCCGTGAGTCACCTGGCAGAACTGCAGAGTCTGGCAGATACCATGGGAATTCCAGCTGTTGAAACCATGATGGTACGGTTAAGGAAGCCCCATCCCCGGTATCTGATAGGAACTGGTAAAGTTGAAGAAATTGAAGAAACAGCAAAGAACTGTCAGGCGGATCTGATCATATTTGACTATGACCTTTCTCCCTCGCAACAGAGAAATCTGGAAAGGGATATCAATATAACTGTCATAGACAGGGAAGAGGTGATTCTGGATATTTTTGCCGACAGGGCTTCCACCCGCGAAGCGGTACTTCAGGTTGCCTTAGCCAGAATGCAGTACAGCCTTCCCAGACTGACCCGGGCCTGGACGCATCTTTCCCGACAGCGGGGAGGCGCCAAAGGTACCAGAGGAAAAGGGGAAACCCAGCTGGAAAGCGACAGAAGGATGGTTCTTAGTAAAATTTCCTCATTGAAAAAGGAGCTGGAACAGGTACGGAAAAACAGGGAAGTTCAACGAAAGAAAAGGCGTTCACTGCCGGTTCCCACGCTTTCTGTGGTCGGTTATACCAATGCGGGAAAGTCCTCCATTTTAAATCTTATGACCAATGCAGATGTTCTGGCAGAGGATAAACTGTTCGCTACTTTGGATCCCACATCAAGAAGGGTCACCCTCCCGGGGGGGCGCGAAATAGTGATAACCGATACGGTAGGATTTATCAGAAAACTACCACACAGCTTAATTGAAGCTTTCAAGTCCACACTGGAGGAAGCTGTTCTTTCAGATGCCATCATACATGTGATTGATGCCAGTAATCCTGAATGGCCTCATCATAAACAGGTTACAGAAGAAGTCCTGAATGAACTGGGAGCCGGAGATAAACCGGTGCTGCTGGTTTTTAATAAAATGGACATGCTGGAGGATCCCGGGAGTTTCAGACATTTCATGGGACGGGAAGGCACCCATGCAGTTTTTATGTCTGCCAGAACCGGTGAAGGCCGGGAAGAGCTGGAAAAAGGTCTGAATGCCGTACTGGAAGCTGAGCTGCCGGTAAAAACTTTGTTGATCCCTCACGATAAGTGGGATATAGTGGCATATGTAAGAAGAAACAGCGTTGTAATAAGCGAATCTTATGTAGATCAGGGTGTACAGCTTGAAGTTATCCTTTCAGAAAAAGATCAAAATATGCTGCAGTCCTATATCCTTGAATAATTTGAGGATATTGTTTCTCATAATTGTAAAATCCGCCGATATTACAATTATGAGACTTGTTCCTTCCAATATAAAAAAGCTTTTCAATAGAAGACGATCACTTCTCCTAACCCCCATACTCCTTATACTTCTCCTTTTTCAGTTTCTCACTCCTGAAAATACAGAGTTGACAGCAGCAGCTTCTGAAAAACAGTCTCCCGATCCCGAAATTGTTCAAGAACCACAGGAACAAGGCTTGGTTAATCTTGAAAAAGTTCAGACAGAACTTGAAAGCGGAGGAACATTTCAGAATCTGATGCTCAATGCCGGTGTGGATTATGAAGAAGCCTACAACATCATTCAGGAAGTTTCCCCGCTGATTGATCTGACCAGAATGAAGGCCGGCCAGAAAGTGGATCTATATTTTCAGGGCAGCAAGGTTAAAAAAGTCGTTCTACCTGTTTCGATCGATCGGGAAATCAGAGTTGAGTTAAAGGATGAAAAAATAAAGCAGTATTCTGCTGAATCTTTTTTGAAAGATCTCTCGATTTACCCCATGAGAAAAGAATTTAATGTGGAATCCAGTATCTATCAATCGGCTCTTGATGCAGGTATTCCCAATGCGATTATTATGGATTTGATTCAACTCTTTTCCTTTGATGTGGATTTTGCCAGAGATATTCAAAAGGGTGATCATTTCACAGCCCTTTATGAATTGATTTATGATGAATACGGCAATGTTGTGGATACAGGTGAAATCCTTGAAGCATCGCTGAAAAACAATGGGAAAGATTTCAGAATCTACCGCTTTACCTCTTTAGACGGGAAAACGGATTACTACGATGAAAATGGTCATACCGTTAGAAAGACCTTGTTGAAAACCCCCATAAACGGTGCCTATATAACATCCAGCTACGGCATGAGAACTAACCCGTTTTCCGGTTTCAATACCATGCACAAAGGCGTAGACTTCGGAGCCCCCAGAGGAACTCCCATAAAGGCATCCGGTGACGGTACGGTTGTTTATGCCGGATGGAGCGATATTTACGGCAATTATATTATGCTCAGGCATATCAATCATTACGAAACGGTATATGCCCATATGACCTCATTTGCCAGGGGAATCCGAAGGGGAGCCAGAGTGGATCAGGGGCAGGTGATCGGATATGTTGGATCCACCGGCATGTCTACCGGACCCCATCTTCACTATGAAGTGCGATATTATGGGAAGCAGGTAAATCCATCCACTGTGAAATTCCCTCCCGGAAGAATTCTGGTCGATGAAGAACTGAGACTCTTTCAGAATCTTCTACAGAGCCGTTTGGCTTCATTTTAAAATAACTTTAATTGTAAATCGGTATTCTCAGGGATATAATAATAGTCATGAAAATATATTTGAAATTATTGTTTTTTCTTACAATGTCTTTTCTGTTCTTCTCCTGTACCACAATGAACGAAAGTTTTTATGAAAAAGCCGGGGAAGTCGTAGCGGATCAGATCAATAATGGGATGGATGATACACTCATAGACGAATCTCTGTATCCGTTTGCTTTTGAAACGGAAATCCTGGTAACCGAGAATCAGATTCATCTTTTATGGAATGGTTTGATTGAAGCGGGATATCTTCTGACATCACCCCAGATCACTATGGTCAGACCGGCTTTGCTGGATGATTATATCCTGTTTAGTGAATCCTGGGAGATGAGGACCTTTTTTGAAAAGTACATTCACAAAGATGACCGTTTTGTTCAGATCGACGGAGAAAAGAGTTCCCTTATACTTCTTTTGAGAAAAGAAGATAAGGATTTTTCCATCCTGGGGATGAAGGAGGCTGAGAAATGAAAAAACTTCTGTTGCTGTTACTCTTTATGCTTTCCGGTTTTTCCCTGTATGCCCTGGAAGGGGAAATTGTCTATGTGGAAGGTTCTGTAGACATTAAGTATGCATCAGGAGACGTGGACTGGGCTGACATGGGGATGTATATTGAGACCGGAGACAGTATTGTTACAGGGGATGACGGTTATGCCGAACTGGAAATGGAAGACGGGGCTACCGTAAAAATCAGTGAAGACTCCATTTTTGCACTCTCCTCCTACGAATCCCGGGGGGAAACCAGAAATGCCTATCAGTGTGTTTTGGGATCCATGCAGTACAAGTTTACCCGTGCTGTTAAAGCCGATGAACCCAGAATTACTACTCCCACAACCGTTTGCGGTGTCCGCGGCACAGAATTTACAGTGGTTTCCGGACTGGACGGATCCGCTTTGTATGTTGTGGATGACGGCAGCGTTGCCGTTTCGGCCAAAGGGGAAGAGGTTGTTTTAGGCGCTCTGGAAGGGGTGGAAGTGGCTCCCGGTTCCGCACCTGGTGAACCATTTCCTGTTCTGCGCGGTAAAATAGACTATTCCAAAGTAAAAGCCGATGCCGAAGCCCGTTTTCTGGAAAATCCCGCCGCAACCATGCGGGTCATGACATCTCAGTTGGAAGAGTATATTGCTCAAATACAGCTGTATGAAAAAGCATTTAAGGATCTTTCTATGGAGTTGATTACCCTAAGGGAAAAACTTTTTGAATTAGAAGGAGAGGAAAAAAACAAATTCTACCTTGAAAATGTAGCAGATAAAGATGCACAAACTTCATATTTAAAATTGAATATGAGGTATTATGCAGTTTCATCACTCTCCATGAGACGCCATCTTGTTGGAAATATGTATGTCAGTATACGTACTAAGTATTTAGGTAATATTGATGATGAGAAATATGTAGAATTTATTAGTGAATATAATGCTTTTATTAGTCTCTATGAAAAAGAATTGATACCATACCTTGTTAAAGCAGATATTTAAAGGAGCTAAATATGAAAAACAGAATTATTTTATTTACATTATTACTTGCAATATTGACAATATTTTCTAGTTGTGAAGATCTTCTTTCAACTGCAAGTGATGAAGTCACAGATGCAACAATTTCTGAGCGAATTGATCTTTTTGAAGATGATTTAAATTCTGGGAATTATGATAATGTATACCTGAACTTTCATCCTGATATGATTTCATATGAATCATATAAAGATGGTAGTACTATTAATGTGGGTATTTTAGACGATGATTATTACCCTTTTACTTTTGGTACACCATCACCCGATTCAGGTAGTGGAAATGTTGATGTAACCGGAACTTTTTCAAATAGTGTTTATTCTGGTACTTATTCTGCAACAATGAAAGAAGATGGATCAGATAATTGGAAAATCCTATCATTAACAATTTTAACCACAACGTATGAAGGACTTTCTTTCTAAGAGATACTATTCATTATTATTTTGAACGAGAGAAATATAATTCTCTCGTTCAATCGTGATATTTCTTTTAAATTCTGACTTTTGTAATCTAATATATATAACAATTTCACTGGAAATTCCCTACCATAAATGATAATCTTTCTTACCTAATTAAGAAGGATATTAAACGTGGATATAGAAATTTTACCAGCTGGACCCATACAAACCAACTCTTATCTGATAATTAATAAAACTGAAAAATCTGCTATCGCCGTAGACGCCGGACCCGAAGCATTTGATTTGATTGTTTCAGAAGCGGAAAAAAACAGTGTCGCTCTGAAAGGTGTGATCATCACTCATCCCCACTGGGACCATATCATGGATCTTCATCTTTTTAATAAAAAAGGAGTTCCTGTTTATGCTTCTGAATCAGCGGTACAAATGATCGAAAACCTTTCGCAGCAGGAATCAATGGCCTTTCCCGGCATGGAATTCCATAGTGCTAAAGTCGATCATCTGTTAAAGGAGGGTGATAATCTGGAATTAGCCGGGTTCGAACTGGAAATCCGCTATGCTCCCGGTCATTGCCCTGGCAGTATTCTGATCTATTCTTCCAGTGCAGGATGCTGTTTTACCGGTGATGTGATTTTTGACGGATCTGTCGGCCGGACCGATCTTCCCGGAGGCAATATGCAGGTATTGATGAACAGCATACAGGAGCAGGTTTATACACTTCCTGATGAAACCATTCTTTATCCGGGGCATGGGTCTTCCACTCTGGTGGGGAAGGAAAAAATCAGTAATCCCTTTGTAACTGCTTGAAATATATTACAATATTAGTAGTATTATGAAATCCTGATCCATGAGTTTATAATACTGCTGATGATTCCAGCGGCTAACTGGAGGTTTTATGCCTGTAAAAATACCCGATGCACTTCCTGCAAACGAAATTCTCACCAGTGAGAATATATTTGTCATGACCGAAACCAGGGCGGCCCATCAGGATATCCGTCCTTTGAAGATTCTGATTCTGAATCTGATGCCCCTGAAAATTAATACAGAGGTTCATCTGTTAAGGCTTCTGGCCAACAGTCCTCTTCAGGTAGAGGTAGATCTGATTCATCCTTCTACCCATACCTCCAGAAATACTCCTCAGGAGCATCTGCAGGTTTTTTACCGGACCTTCCCTGAGATCAGTCATAACAAATATGACGGTATGATCATTACCGGTGCTCCTGTGGAAACCATGGATTTTGAAGAGGTCCATTACTGGAAAGAGATCAGTGAAATTCTCAAATGGTCTTTAACCAATGTCACCTCGACACTTCATATATGCTGGGCTGCCCAGGCGGGACTTTACTACCATTACGGTGTAAAAAAACATCCTATTCCAGAAAAAATGTCCGGTGTTTTCAGCCATAAAGTCAATAACAGCCGCGTTGCTCTTGTGCGCGGTTTTGATGATAATTTTCTGGCTCCCCATTCCCGTCATACCGAAGTGAGACGAGAAGAGATTGAGCATATCAGGGAACTGGAGATTATCTCAGAGTCTGAAGAAGCCGGAATCTATATTGTCATGGATAAAACGGGAAGACAGATTTTTGTAACGGGCCACTCCGAGTATGACCCCCTGACACTGAAGGAAGAGTATGAAAGAGATCTGGCGAAAGGTCTGGATCCAGTCATTCCCAGAAACTATTTTCCCGATGATGATCCTGAAAAACAGCCGAATGTCAGCTGGAGGAGCCATGCCAACCTGCTTTTTGCCAACTGGCTCAACTATTATGTATACCAGGTGACACCCTACGATATTTCAACAATCCAGTAACTGTCAGCTGCAGATCAGGCCGTTACTGCAGCTCCCCGGGATTATTTCCAGGGGAGCCGGGCAAAATATTCCTGAGCTTCGTCGGCGGACTCCACCTCCTTTTCCGCTTCCATGGCTTCCATAAGTTCCCTGGGGATTTCATCCAGAAAAGGAGAGGGCGAGGAGTCGATCATTTCTCTCATCTGCCTTCTCTTCATACAGGATGTTATGTACAGTTTTTTTCTGGCGCGGGTAATAGCTACGTAAAAGAGCCGCCTTTCCTCTTCCAGGTTTGCCGGATCTTCACTGATGGAACGTTCATGGGGAATGATATCCTTTTCCACTCCCGCCAGGAAAACCACATCAAATTCCAGCCCCTTGGAGGCATGAATCGTCATGAGATTGACCTTGCCCGCATCATTCTCCTCCACATCGTCTCTGGTAATGAGGGTTATCCGGTTTAACCATTTCTGGAGGGTCGGTTCCAGGTTGTCCGGATTTTTTTCCCAGCGGGCCATAAAATCAAGAAACATGGTGATATTATCATTTTTCCACTTGGCGACTTTATCGTTATTCGCGTGTTCCTGCAGAAGATACTCCCAATAATTGATCTCTTCCACCAGTTCTACAGCTGTTGCCGCCAGAGCACTGGATTCTTCAAACCTCTCTCTGAAATCCTCGATAAGATCCACAAACTCGGCGATACCGTTACGCAGCTTGGCCGGAAGACTCTCGTCTCCCGAAAAGAGGATGCCTGTCATGGCTGAATAAAGGGATTCCCCCCGTTTCTGTGAAATCTCCACCAGAGTTTCCAGAGCTTTCTTGCCAATTCCTCTCCGGGGGGTGTTGATAACCCGCAGAAGGTTCACATCGTCATCGGGATTATTGATAACCCGAAGGTATCCTATGATATCACGGATTTCGGCTCTCTGGAAAAAACTGGTCCCCCCGGACATGGTGTAGGGGATATTATTGCTTAAAAGAGCGTCTTCTATGGCTTTGCTGAGGCTGTTTGTCCGGATCAGAATACCGAACTGATCGTATTTCATATGCTCTGTCATTCTGAGGGAGGCAATTGTGGAAGCGATAAAATCCCCCTCATCCCTGTCATCCTCGGGCAGGCAGTGCTTTATTGTCATTTCGTTATGGGACATCTCTGTCCAGAGCTCTTTCAGCTTCCTGTTTGTATTATTGGCAATCACTGCATTGGCAGCTTTCAGGATGGTTCCCGTAGAGCGGTAATTCCTTTCCAGTTTGATCTCTTTCAGCTCCGGGTAATCTTTCTCAAACTGCAGGATATTGCCGTAATTCGCTCCCCGCCAGGAATAAATAGACTGATCATCATCTCCTACGCAGCAGATATTCCGGTATTTTTCCGCCAGCAGATGCAAAAGCTTGTACTGAATGGAAGAGGTATCCTGGAACTCGTCTACCATGATGTACTGGTATCTGTTCTGGTAGGCTTCCCTGATATCGGGCCTCTCTTCCAGAAGACGGATGGGAAGAACGATCAGATCATCAAAATCCACGGCATTATAGATTTTCATATGTTCTTCGTATTCCCTGTACAGGGGAATGTGCTGATCGATGGTATTGTCCCACTGTTTTCTTTCGGTTTTTATAGCACCGAAGAGATTGGCCAGTTCCATCAGTTCGGGATTTTCATATTTCAGCTTCAATTCTCTGGCGGCTTCTTTCAGGCAGGAAATTTTATCACCGGTATCGTAAATGGAAAAATTGGGTCTGTAACCCAAATCAGAATAGTGTTCCCTGAGAACTTTAACTCCGAAAGCATGGAAAGTTGATACGGTGAGATTGGTAAGTTTTTTCCCCGTAAGAGACTTTACCCTCTCTTCCATTTCCCTGGCTGCCTTGTTGGTAAAAGTCATGGCCAGAATATGGGATTGGGGAATGCCATGATGCAGCATGTTGGCTATCCGGCTGGTGATTACACCGGTTTTGCCGCTCCCCGCACCGGCTATGATAAGAAGGGGACCATTAATGGTATCAACTGCCAGTTTCTGCTCAGGATTTAGTCTGAGTTTGGTTAAATCCAATGTTCTATGCCTCTTTGTTTAGTGTATTTCCTTAATAAAAAGGGAGGATGCTCCCTGCCCCAAAAGGACAATCAGGGTCACAATCGTACCGGAAATGATGACTCCCGTCAAAACACTGAGCATGGTTTTTTTACGGTCAAGCCCCAGTACCCATGCTCCCAATGTGCCCGTATAGGCGCCGGTTATCGGCAGGGGAACCGCCACGAATAAAGTAACACCCCAGTAACCGTATTTTTCCACTTTCTCATGAAGTTTATGCCGGGCCTTTTCAATAAAATGGTCAAAAATCCGACTGTACCATGACCAGCGGTTAAAGAGTTTGTGGAAGTAATCCAGAAAGATATAGACAAGAGGGGCTACCAGTGCATTCAGAAGAACGCAGACAGGCCAGACAATATAAACGGGAATATCGTTGGTCAGCGCATAGGGAATGGCTCCTCTCAGTTCAGATATGGGAAGCAGAGATAGAAATGCTGTCCAGAACCAGATATGATTGCTCATGTATACTCCTTTGTTCAGGTGAACTTTTTATCAAAAACCGGGAGACTTCTCAATAGCCCATAATAGGGTATAATACAATTCTTATGAAGGGAGAAGAAAAATGAAACTGGATATAATGCAATGGAAATCGGATCCCCAGCCTGCTGACGGTGCCTGGGGAACACAAATGCTGGCCCTGGGGCTGCCGCAGGGGGAAGCCCCGGAAAACTGGATTTTCTCCCACCCCGAAAAGGTTGCGTCCATTGCCAGGTCTTATGCCGAAGCGGGAAGCCGGATCATCCTGACAAATACGTTCGGCGGCAACTCCATTAAACTGAAAGACAGCGGCAATGAACACAGGATGTTCGAAATCAACCGGGAGGGAGCCCGATTGACAAGGGAAGCGGGGGGAGGATCCTATTATACTGCCGGTGATATGGGACCTACCGGTAAAATGGTCTTTATGGGAGAAGTTTCTGCCCAGGAGGTGACCGATTCCTATGCCCGTCAGGCGGAAGCCCTGAAAGAGGGCGGCGCAGACCTGTTTGTTATGGAAACTTTTACAGATCTTGTAGAAATGGAAGCGGCTCTGAAAGGCGTTCTGAAGGGAGGTGGCCAGAGTCCCGTTATCTGTTCCATGACTTACGATCCCATGAATGATGGTACCTACAGAACGGTTATGGGGCATACTCCGGAAGAGGCGGTGAAAGTTCTCGAAGATGCCGGAGCTGCCTGTATCGGTGCCAATTGCGGTACCGGTGTGGAAGCCTATGTGGATCTGGCAAAGGAGCTGGTTTCCTTAACTGACCTTCCTGTCTGGATCAAAGCCAATGCGGGGCTCCCGGTTTTGGAGGGAACAAAGGTTGTCTATCCCATGTCTCCCGACGAATACGGCTCTTATATTCCGGCCCTTTTGCAGGCGGGAGTGGCTGTTATCGGAGGATGCTGCGGAACAACTCCGGAGCACATAAAGAGAATTGTTGCAGAGATTGAAAAATTCAGCTGAGAGGGAACTGGTACCGGGAAAGATCCCGTAAAAATTTTTCCATCAGCCGGAAAGCATCATCCTGAAGTGTTTCGATCGTATCTTCCTCTGTATGGTTTATTTTCCACGACAGGGGACGTTCCAAGCTATCCTTTTTCCAGCTCAATGCCTCTTTCCAGGGGAGTACAGAAAGCTGGATAGCTGGAAGTCCGCTGAGGAGAAACCCGAGGTCATCGGAAAAAAGGTCGACAATCGCCATATCTGTTCTTCTGCTATAGCGGAAGAACAGATCTTCCACGGACTGATAAAAGCTTTGGATACGCTGGATCAGGCCGCTTTGCAACTCGTTTCCGGGATTTTCACTATTAATTTTCTGATCGCTCCTGCCCCAGATCAGGGTATCTCCGATACCGCACATATCAAGAACGGCAAAAAAATAGTTTTTTCCCATATTTTCAAGCCAAAACTTACCCAAATGGTAGGCTCCCTGATCGTACATGGTCGATTTTCCTGAAAGCTCTTCCTGATCTGTAAACAGAATCAATGTGTTATGGGGATAATCCGCAGATTTAAGAGTTTCAATATGCTGAAGCAGCATAAATACAGCGGCACTGTTGTCATTGGCTCCGGGAGTTCCATCAACGCGGTCGTAATGAGCGGTCAGCACTTTAATATAATGATCCTTGAGAAAAGGCTTTTTTCCATGAACAGGAATCAGAAAATGTGTCCCTCCCTGATCAATCTTCCGGTACTCTATACCTTTCCAGTGCAGCAGTGTTTCCAGGAATTGTTTTCTGTCGCAGTCTTTCCTGCAAAACCCCTGTAGAAAATCATTTCTCCCGTACCGGCGGTTTGTATTCATAATCGCCCTATGCGGATGGCTTCCACAGGACATACTTCGTGACAGCAATAGCATCGGATGCACCTGCTGTAGTCTATGGAAACCTTTTTCTTCTTTCCCTTACCGGTAAAACAAAGAGCGGATGCCGGGCAGATCTCCAGGCATTTTCCGCAGCGGATGCATTTCCTGTGTATAAAGAAGGGTCTGGGCACATACAGATTTCTCAAAAACTGGTAAACCCCTTCGGGCAGCACTTTTTTGATGAAACCGGTATCTTTCAGTATTTTTACCCTTTTATAATTGGAAATTACGTTTTCTTCCGGCTTTAGAAGAGGGTAAACAATGTCTCGGGGAGATTCCATCCAGATCTGCCGGTCAAGGGCCTCTTTTAATATGGGAATGGATTCGGGCTGATACCCCATAATGGATGCTATGGCCCAGTCCAGGGCGAGCAGATTGGCTGATGCTCCCAAAAGATTCACTTCCCTGGGATAGCCGCTGCCAGGGCCGGGACCTTCCATGGCCAGAATCCCGTCAATGATAGCAAAATCCGGTTTTATGGTATCAAAAAGATCGACAATCAGGGAGGCAAAATCCTCTTTTTCCGGAAAATTCATATGAAAACGCGATTTATTCAGTCCGGGAATCAAACCGAATAAATTTTTAATGGCTCCTGTATAGTACATCATTTCGTGAGTTTTCATTTTGGGAAGGGAAATGACAATGTCGGCCTGTTCAAGAATAGCCGCAGGTGAAAATCGTGTCTGTTTTTTTCCATTCGGATTGGAGCGGGTGACAGAATCCTGAAAAACAGTCCATTCTGCACCTTCCTGAAGAACCACTTCCTTTATGCCGCATTTTTTACCCGCACTGTCTGCGGATCCCACTCCTGGTGAATCTCCTACAAGAATTCGCCGGGCTCCGCGTATTTTTACTTCTTTTATCACAGCCCTGACAAATTCAGGATGGGTCGTGACGGCTTTTTCCGGAGCGGCTCCGGTAAGGATATTGGGTTTTAACAGGACCGTTTTGTCCCTCACATCTGGAAAACCGGAATGTTCCAGAATTTCAGCCAGGGATTCTTCGAGTGATTTCTCTGAATAATCTTTACATCGGGTTAAAGCAACTACTGGTTTTGTCATACTTTATTATCGGTCCTCATCTCTTGATTTTTAATCTCCCTACAGAGTATTGTAGTTTGTGAAATAATATCAATCCTAATCGATTGTTATAGTGAGGTATTATTGTGGTACAACCGCTTAAAAAACTGGCATCCTTCCAGAAAAGAAGAGGACCTGTAGTTCTTTGTATAATGGATGGAGTAGGATATGGTAAATATGAACAGGGTGATGCTTTTAAAGCTGCCATTACAACTACCCTGGATGATCTGTCAGCTTCCTGTCCGATCACCCGGCTGAAAGCACATGGAACTGCTGTAGGACTCCCATCAGATGATGATATGGGAAACTCGGAAGTGGGACATAATGCTATCGGCTGCGGACGAGTATTTGCCCAGGGAGCAAAACTGGTTTCCAACTCCATTGAGACCGGAGCCATGTTCAAAGGTGAAACATGGACAAAACTGATGAACAATGTGAAGGAAAAAGACAGTACCCTTCATTTTATCGGATTGCTTTCCGACGGTAATGTTCATTCTCATATCGATCATCTGAAAGCTATGGTGGAAAAAGCCAAAGAAGCTGGTGTTGCAAGAGTCCGGGTACATGCTCTTTTGGACGGACGTGATGTGGGAGAAACTTCCGCGCTGGACTATTTTGATCCTACCGAAGCATTTCTTGCAGAACTTTCCGATGATAGTTTCGATGCCTGCATTGCATCAGGCGGCGGAAGAATGCAGATAACCATGGACAGATACGAAGCAAACTGGAGCATGGTGGAAAATGGCTGGAAGACCCATGTATTGGGAGAGGGAGAACTTTTTGATTCTGCTCACGATGCCATTATAGAACTGAGAGAAAGATCTGGCGCCATCGACCAGGATCTGCCTCCTTTTGTCATAGGTAAGGACGGAGCTCCTGTCGGGGCTGTAGAAGACGGAGACAGTGTTATCCTTTTTAACTTTAGAGGAGACCGGGCTCTCGAGATCACTGCTGCCTTTGAAAGCGGTGATGAGTTTACCAAGTTTGACAGAGTCCGTGTTCCTCAGGTGGAATACGCCGGTATGATGGAATATGACGGTGACCTCCATGTTCCCAAACAGTATCTGGTTAATCCGCCCACCATCGACAGGACAATGGCCGAGTATCTGGTGGCATCTGGTGTAAAACAGTTTTCTATCAGTGAAACTCAGAAATACGGGCATGTGACCTACTTTTTTAATGGTAACAAATCCGGGAAATTTTCTGATGAACTGGAAACCTATGTAGAGATTCCCTCTGATATTGTTCCTTTCGAACAGAGACCGGCCATGAAATGTGCTGAAATCACTGACAAACTGATTGAGGTCATTGGCAGCGGTGAATACGATTTTATTAAACTGAACTTTCCCAATGGAGATATGGTGGGCCATACGGGGAATTTCCAGGCTGTTGTCTGCTCTATGGAGGCAATGGATCTGAGTATCGGAAGATTAAAAACCGCTGTTGAAAAAGCAGGCGGAATCCTGATCCTGACTGCAGATCACGGGAATTCGGATGATATGTATGAGCATAACAAAAAAACCGGTGACGTTATTATTAACGAGAAAGGGAAGCCCAAGGCAAAAACCTCCCACTCTCTGAACCCGGTTCCCTGTATTATCTATGATCCTGAATACAAGGATGATTACAGCAAGGATCTTAACGAGGGGCTTGGTATAAGCTCGATAGCAGCGACCTGCCTCAACCTTCTGGGATTTGAAGCTCCGGAAGATTATGATAAAAGTGTTATCAATCTAAAATAATGCTGTGATGCCCCCCTTTTGTTTTTTACAAAAGGGGGTGTCAGGGCAGTTTTCCTGCTTCAATCTTTTCCAGCGCCCATTGGGTGAATTTTTTCACTTTTTTATCAGGATCTTCCAGAAGATCCTGCAGTATCTTTTGACTATCACTGTTTTTCAGTTTTTCCATGGCTCTGATGGCAAGGATTCTGATTTCCCTGTTGATATCTTTTACAGCCAGAACCAGTCCGCCCCAGGCCTTCCGTGTATTGATCAGAATCAGATCCTGAGCCGCTTTTTTCCGGATATCTTTTTTGCGGTTTCTCAGCATATTAATGCAAAGATCCACATAACCTGTTTCATCAAGAATTTCAGAAACAGACTGGTGGAGAGCAATTTCATCCTGGTTTTCGAGTATTCCCATCAAAGGTTTTTCGAAGGCTTCTCCGGCTTTGGTGAAAAAACGGGTGAGTGACTGTCTGAGAGCGGGTGTTCCGGTTTTAAAGTATTTTAGAATTTCTTCTATCTCTTCGGGGTTTCCCTTGTTCAGAAGAGAATGATGAATCAATTCCTCCAGTGAGGGTTTTAGTTCAATAAGCGGTACCAGCATTGATATGGCTGTGATTTCCTGACTCACTCCCCAGGCGCTGATAATGGTGGCTGCAACCTCTGTGGTTTCGTTTTTATCAAAAAGGATCTCTTTCAGTTCCAGAAAGGTTTCTTCTCTCTTCCAGTTAATCAGAGCCGCTGCTGTTGCCGCCCGCACATCTTCTTCCGGATCGTGAAGCAACGGTACAATTTTGGAAAGAGACGCCAGCTGGTTCAGCCGTGCCAGGGATTCCACTGCCGTAATACGGCTCAAAGGATCCGAATCGGATAATATTTCTTCCATTTGAGGAACAAAGTCTGTTATACCTGCATGGGAGTGAAGAGTTATCAGGGAATTCTTTACTGATGTATCAGGATGTTTCAAAAAATAATCGGATAGAGTCAGGAATTCCTCTTTTGACCATTTTGAGGCGCCTTCTCCCAAAGTGTTAATCTCTTCTT
Source organism: Oceanispirochaeta sp. (assembly GCA_963677615.2). Classification (GTDB taxonomy): domain Bacteria; phylum Spirochaetota; class Spirochaetia; order DSM-2461; family DSM-2461; genus Oceanispirochaeta. The sequence continues at coordinate 27,103 of CAXXQW010000001.1, forward strand.
TTGTAAAAACAGGAAGATTCTCCAGAATAAACAGAATTGTACTCTTTTCATTATGGTGGCAGAGTACCGCTAAAGCTCTTTTTCGAATTGCGGGGTGAAGCGAGAGATCCCTGACAATCTGAAACATATCCCGAATGCAGAATGAGAGGGGGAACCTTTTAAAACTGAGAATCAGCTCTTCTGATGGAGAAAACTCTTTATCTTTTAGGAATCCTATCAGATCGGAATATAGCTGAGAGGCACTCTCCACAGGAATATTTCTGAGAATGAGGGTCAGGATTTCGTTATCATGTCTATAATCCTGAAAGATTTTGTGAATGAGAGCGAAACTTTCCTGACTGGTCAATCGTAAGAGATTCTTAACTGCCATTAATTGGACAGACCGGATATAGGGCGTGGTTTTCTTAATAGCCATTGTCGCATCTATCAGTTTTTCAGAGATGGAGCTGTAGGTCCCTGTGGCGATCAGCTCCATACCGATGCAGAGCGCTCCCGGGGTCTGAAAATTTTCGCTTTTATCCATAAATGAGGATATTTTGCACTCTGCAGACGCTCTAAGAAGGGTCAATCTCCTTTGAAAATCTTCCATATCCGAAAGATCGGCCTGCCTGATAAGCTTATCAAGACAACCTTCCTTTTCAAGATATAAGGAAGCGTTGAGAGATATCCCCGGTTCATTCTCCAGAAGAAATCGGTAGGCCAGGTCGTGGTCCATGGCAGAGCCTTTTTCCAGAAGCTCGATACAATGGACTTTTTCTATTCTGTCGAGATGATCCGGATTAATGGAAAACAGATCGGAAAAATCCTTTTTCAATCTGTTCCTCGCCGCTTTTCTGACATCCCAGACCGGATCGGTCAGAAAAATCCGGTAAAGAATATTATAAAGTTTCTGTCTGTCATCAGACTGGAACTCTTTGACAACAAGAGCCCTGACACCTGCATCTGAATCAGATAAGGCCTCCCAGAGCAGGCGGCCTGTTTTTATACTGTCTGATTGGAGGAGAATGGAAAGGGATTTTTTTCTCATGAGAGGAGACCGTTGGGAAGCGTAAAGCAAAAGGGTATCTTCCCATTTTAAAAGGAGATCCTTCCATGCTTCTCTGCCATTGGGAATATCATTGGTTTCCAGAAATTCCTTTATCCAGGCGGAAGGATCCGAGCCCTCCATGAGTTGCTGGAATTTCTGTTCTCCCGCTGGAGAATTCTTCAGTTGAAAAAGGGGATGTTTCGCTTTCATTACTTTTACCTGTCCATTAGTACAGCAGATCTGAGCATATTCTGCCCAGAGAGCATAAATCAGTACAGTTTTTTCTGCCATAATGATTTATCACTCTACTGTTAAGTACCACCATATCGGAAATTGTGTTTTTTTTAAACAAGGGGAGAACGTATCCGCTTTTCATATCCGGATTCATGAGAATTCCGTTTAAAAAGTTTTTTCCACTCCTCCTGTTCAAAACAAGAGAGTCGCCGCAATGAAAAAGGAAATCCACCCATTCCATGTCTCTATCGAACTTTGCAGGAAAGCGGTAGATACCCAGGCCCAGTGAAAGAGAAAAGGTTTCGGCATCCGGGTTTAGGCTGTACAGAGCGGCCATATCTGATGCTGTCTGATAGAGGGATGTCTGGACCAGAGTTTCCAGAATCCCCTTTTTTCCCAGATGAATGTCAGGGCGGAAGGGCAGGAGAGAGTGATCAGTTCTGAAAGGGTGCTGAAGGGTCTGCATCATTAATCCTCCGGATCGTAGAGACACTTCCTGATAGCCCTTTTCCAGCCCGCATAGAGTGCAGAACTCTCATTGGGGGACATGACCGGTTGAAAGACTTTATCTTCTGCCCAGATCTTCTGGATCTCTTCCAGGTTCTCCCAGTAGCCAGTTGCGAGTCCCGCAAAAAATGCGGCCCCCAGAGCGGTTGTTTCTATTACCTGAGGTCTAATCACATCACTGCGGTTTACATCGCTTTGTATCTGCATAAGTATATTGCTCCGGGAGGCTCCGCCGTCAACTTTTATCCCTTTGAGAGTTATCCCTGAATCCTTTTCCATAATATCAATAACCTCTTTGGAGCGGAATGCAATAGCTTCCAGAGCAGCTCTGCAAATATGCTCTTTCATGGTTGCTCTTGTCAGTCCCGTCAGTTCGGCTCTTGAGTCCATCGACCAGTAGGGTGCTCCCAGCCCCTGAAAGGCGGGAACAAGAAACACACCACCGGAATCACTGACTTGTTCGGCCATTTCATCACATTCCGGAGCGGAATTAATGATTTTCAGATTGTCTCTGAGCCATTGAATGATTGCCCCCCCCATAAAGATGCTCCCTTCCAGGGCATAAAAGAGTTTACCATCCAGATTCCAGGCTATTGTGGTCAAAAGGCCGTTGGGAGATTTGACCGGTTTATCTCCTGTATTCATCAGCATAAAACAACCAGTTCCGTAGGTGTTTTTTACATCTCCCGGGTTTACACACAACTGACCAAACAGGGCGGCCTGCTGATCGCCGGCTACACCGGCAATCGGGATCTCTGCTCCGAATTCCTCCTGATCGGTATAACCATAAATTTCGCTGCAGGATTTCACTTCAGGAAGAATTGCTGCAGGGATTTTTAAAATATCCAGCAGTTCCCGGTCCCATTTACCTGTATGAATGTTAAATAGCAGGGTCCGGCTTGCATTGGTCGCATCAGTTACATGAACTTTTTTTCCCGTAAGATTCCAGATAAGCCATGTATCGATTGTTCCGAAAAGGATCTCTCCGTTTTCTGCCTTTTTTCTTATTCCGGGAACATTGTCCAGAATCCAGCGGATTTTTGTTCCTGAAAAATAGGCATCCAGAGGGAGTCCCGTTTTTTCAGTAAAGGTTTGTGCGTACCCCTGTTTTTTAAGATCCGCACAAAGAGGGGCAGTTCGCCGGCATTGCCATACAATGGCATTATAAACCGGTTTTCCCGAGTTTTTGTCCCACAGGACGGTGGTTTCTCTCTGATTTGTGATTCCAATGGCATCAATATGTTTTTGGAATATGAGCTTCTCTTCATCCAGGACCCTGTGGATCATCTTTTTCTGGCAATCCCATATTTCCATCGGGTCGTGCTCCACCCATTGGGGATGAGGGTAGTATTGAGAGAATTCTTCCTGTGCCATACCGCAGACTTCACCGGCTCTGTTAATTAAAAGAGCCCTGGAACTGGTTGTTCCCTGGTCCAATGCCATGATGTATTTCATTTGGTTACTCCCGGTTCTTTTATGGGGTTTATCGCTGAATGTATTTTGGATAATTATCTATTATCCGGTTCCTGGCAGGATTTGTCCATGTTTTTGTAGGCTATGAAAAAATATATCTTTCTAAATACCGGTTTGGCCGATAATATAATTACTATGGAGCTCGTCAAAGTTACTACCGGATTATATTGGGTAGAAATACCCGATAAAAATTTCTATCTCATGTGCGGTTGTCCTATGGATAGCATTAAGCATCTTACCAATAAAGGGATAATCAAGCCGGTAGAAGGAGCTTCTCAATATACAGAAACCGGTCCGAATGCCATTTTGCTCTCTGATATTCCTGTTCAAAACGGTTACTTCAGCAATCTTGCGGAATTTCCCATTCTTCATATGATGTATAAACAGGGGATGGTATTACCCGGTCATCCGCGGAACGATGGGAGCAAACCCTGGATTATCGGAACATCCGGCCAGGTGGAAGCTCAGAAAAACTACATTTTCAGAGGAAACTACGGACTGGCTGCCAAAGAGGAATTTTACTGTTCCGGGTGCGATGAAACTATCATTGATAACGCCTGGCAGCTGAAGATGAAATTCAATTTCAATACCATTCTGGAACCGGAAAAGCTGATAGATACCACCATCATAGACAGAAACCCTGTTGAATTGAAGCCGGGGATTATCCTGGAAAGAATGGGACTCAATCTGTATAAACTCACATATAATGGTGAATCCATACTTATCGATCTCAATCTGAAGGAAGAGGAACTTTATGAGCCGCCCTACAAACTGGAGAATACCAGAATAGAAAGAGAGTACTTTTCGGTGGTTCATGTCGGTGAAGGTAATGGTTGGGACAATACGAGGCCCTGCATGGGGAGTGTCCTCACTTTCAAAGGGAAAATTTATCTCATCGATGCAGGCCCCAATATCGAATACTCCCTCAATGCTTTGGGAATCAGTGTAAATGATGTGGATGGTATTTTTCATACCCATATTCATGATGACCATTTTGCCGGTCTGACATACCTTGTAATGGCGGACAATAAGGTAAAGTATTTTGCCACTCCCATAGTTATGGAGACAGCCAGAAAAAAGCTGACGGCCCTGATGGGAGTGAAAGAATCCATGTTTGATGAGGTTTTTCAAACAATCCCTCTGGATTGGGACCAGTGGAATTCCTATGATGATCTGGAGATAAAACCTATATTCTCACCTCATCCTGTTGAAACATCCATCTTTTATTTCAGAGCTCATAACGGAACCGGATACAAATCCTATGCTCATCTGGCCGATATTATTACAAAAAATGTACTGGAACAGTTTGTTTCCGATGATCCGGAAAAGGGCATCTCCAGAGAGTGGTTTGATGAAATATGGGATGGGTATCTGGAAAAGGCTGATATCAAGAAGGTCGATGTAGGGGGAGGTTTTGTTCATGGCACAGCTGCGGATTTTGCCGATGATCCCTCTGATTTGCTCCTGTTAAGCCATACCGATCGTCCTCTTACGGATGAGGAGAAAAAAGTCGGAAGTTCAACTTCTTTCGGGGTTCAGCATATTCTCATTCCTTCTGTCCGGGATTATAAAATGGAACATGCCTACTCCATACTTTCTGAATATTTTCCGGAAGTCCATAAAAATGAGCTGGACCTTTTAATTTACAATAGCAAAATACACTTTAATTCGGGAGAAATCCTGGCAGAAGCCGGTGATATGCTCGACTATGTCTATCTGATTCTTTTTGGAAAGGTGGATTTCAAATTTAAAAGCAGCAGGATCCACTATGAAATGACTTCGGGAAGCATGATAGGCATTACGAACAGTGTCTGGGGAAAGCCTACATCCGGAACATACCAGGCCTCGTCTTACGTGGAATCTCTGAAAATTCCCATAGATATTATGAAAGCCTTTCTGACAAAACATGCCCAGATGGAAAATCTGAAGGACATTACCCGGATTATGCAGAATTTAAGGCATTCTTCCCTGTTCGGTTCCCGTGTTTCCAGCAGAAAACTTCTCCGGCTTTCCCAAAAAGCCGGGATCATTCATCTGCTTCCGGGAGATAAAATCCCCCGGGGATGGCCTGAAGATCTGTACTTTATCAACAAAGGGGTCATCGATATCCTGTACAAAGGAGCAGTCTATACCAGTTTAAACCGGGGAGATACCTGGGGTGGGTATGCTGTACCGGAAAACTGGAAGCACTTTGATATCTCTGCGAAAGTGGGGGAAAACAGCCCAGTTGAGCTTTACCGTTTTTCCAGCAGGATCCTAAAGGAAATTCCGGTTATAAAATGGAAATTGTTTCAAAAGTGGTCCTGTTGGGATGCCACGCCCTGATTCTCATCTGGAAATAATTTTTAAAATACAATACAGTCCTTTTTATGACGAAAGAAGATCAATTTGATGTTGTTATAATCGGCTCTGGACCAGGCGGCCTGGGAGCTGCTTTTCATTTGATTGAAAAAAAACCGGATCTGAAGATACTTATCCTTGAAAAGGAGAATTTTTCCACCGGGGGACTCAGGAACGACTGTAAAATGAATTTTACCTTCCCCATTGGTTTTCCGCTGGATAACTGGTCAAGGGAAGAGGCTGATTACTATCTGAATCAGGTGGAACAGATTCTTAAGCCTGATCTTATGGAAAAGAAAAATCTGGATATTTACGAAAACAGGGCGAAAACACTGGGGGTGGAGCTTTTAAATATCCGTCAGTCCCATTTGGGCACAGACGGCGGTTTGGCTCTGATTAAAAAACTCTGTGCCAGATTGAAAGACCTCGGTGTTGCCATCAGACTGGGAGTGGAGGCGCTTTCCATTACACCGGAAGACAAATGTCTGAAGACCACAACAGAACCAGTCTATTACAGGCATCTGATCATTGCTCCGGGCAGACACGGTTTTCAGTTCCTTCAAAAAGTCATGGGGGCACTGGGGATCTTTTTTATCGATAATATTGTGGATATCGGAATCCGTGTGGAAACGAGGATGGAACATTATCCTATTGTACAGGATTATTATGATCCCAAATTCCATTTTCCCGGCAAAGTCAGAACATTCTGTACAAACAGCCGCAGTGCCTATGTGGTTCAGGAAAAATATGAGAGTCAGGGGGGACAGCCCTTCTACAGCGTCAACGGGCATGCCTGGTCATCCCAAAAAAACCGTAAAAACGATCTTGTGAATTTTGCCATGCTGAAAACCATCAAATTGACAGAACCCCTGGCCAGCGGCCATCGTTTTGGAGAAATCCTCGGCCTGCAGGCATACCTGCTGGGAGGAGGGAAGCCAATTATGCAGAGAGTCGGTGATTTCCGGTTGGCTAAAAGATCCAAACAGGAATCATTCAACCATGATCTTTATGATTTTGAACCCACGCTGAACAATTCCACACCCGGCGATATTTCGCTTGCGATGCCCTCGAAAATACTGAGAGCGATCTGGAAATCCATGAAACAGCTTGATACGATAGTGCCGGGGGTTCTTCATCCCAGTACAATCATGTACTATCCGGAAATAAAAATGTATGCCAATAAGCCTGAATTTATGGACAGGAATTTCCGTGTATACGACAGCATCTATATGATTGGAGACGGAGCCGGTACAAGCAGAGGTATAACAGGCGCCTGGGCCAGCGGAATAAGGGCAGCAGAAGGAATATTAAATACATGAGTGAAAATACCAGATTAACATTTGCCATCATCAGCCATCCTGATGCGGGCAAAACGACAATAACAGAGAAGCTTCTGCTCTTCGGAGGGGCGATTCATGCTGCGGGGGCCGTAAAATCCGGAAAGAATACCAGAAAAACCGTTTCGGATTTTATGGAAATGGAAAAAGAGAGAGGTATATCCATTTCCACATCTGTTATGGGCTTCGATTACAGGAAAAGGAAAGTGAATATCCTGGATACACCGGGTCATGCCGACTTTTCTGAAGATACCTATAGAACATTGACCGCTGTGGACAGTGCTCTTATGGTGATCGATTCTGTAAAAGGTGTAGAGGAACGGACCAGAAAACTCTGTGAGATCTGTCGTATGCGGAAAACTCCTATCATTACGTTTATAAACAAGTTTGACCGTGAGGGTAAAGAACCCATAGAACTTCTGGACGAGGTCGAAGCGGAGCTGAACATTACAGTCTGTCCCATGAGCTGGCCTGTGGGACAGGGAAAAACATTCAAAGGTGTGTACAGCCTGGTAGAAAAAAGGCTCATCCTTTTTACGGCCCACGAAACTCAGGAAGAGGGTAGTACTGTTATCATCGACGATTTGGACAGCCCTGTTCTGATTGACAAAATCGGTGAAGCCGAAGCGGAAAAGCTCAAAGAGGATCTGGCTCTGATTACAGAGATCTATCCTGAATACGATGAAAGTCTGTATCTGGCAGGTGAACTGACACCAGTCTTTTTCGGCAGTGCTATCAATAATTTCGGAGTCAGGGAGTTATTGGACTGTTTTGTTGATATTGCTCCCGGCCCCGGCCATTTTGAAACGGAAAGCCGTCTGATCGAAGCTTCAGAGCCGAAATTTACAGGGTTTATTTTTAAAATTCATGCAAATCTTGACCCCAGGCATAGAGACAGGATTGCCTTTATGCGTGTTGTTTCTGGAGAATTTGAAAAAAACAAGATGTATAGGCATGTAAGGCTGGGAAAGAGCTATAAAACGTCCAATCCCACCGCTTTCATGGCTCAGAGCAGGAATGTGGTGGATACGGCCGTCCCCGGGGATATCATCGGTCTTCACGACACGGGAACCCTTAAAATCGGCGATACTCTTACTGAGGGGGAAGCCATCCAGTTTAAAGGCATACCCAGCTTTGCTCCCCAGATTTTCAGGACTGTTGTCAACAAGGACCCGCTGAAAGACAAACAGTTCAACAAGGGACTGGAACAGCTTGCAGAAGAAGGGGTTGTCCAGATATTCACCAGGCTCGTTACCAAACAGAAACTCATCGGCGTGGTGGGAGCCCTTCAGCTGGAGGTTATTCAGCACAGAATGGAGAATGAGTACAAGGCTACCTGTCAGTTTGAACCGGTAGACTTTCAAACAGCCTGCTGGATTAATGCAGAAGACAAAAGCGTACTGGAAAAATTCTGCAATGATAATCAGAACAAAATCGCACAGGATGTGAGAGGTCAGCTTATCTATCTGGCTCCCAGCCGCTGGATGCTGGATAGAACTGTAGAAGAGTATAAAGGACTGAAATACTACTTTACCTCGGATTTAAAATAGATCTGAAATCAGTTTGTAACAACTCTCTGTTTTCAGTGTTTACCTCTATAAAACAAAAGGGAAATGCTATGAATACTGAGCTTTTAGATGTTACGGAAACGGGTAATGCAGCAGCACTTCTGAGTAGCATTCGTGATGAAATCGGAAAAGTTGTCATCGGGCAGGAGAAAATTATCGAAAAACTCCTTCTGGGCCTTATCTGCAACCAGCATGTTCTCCTGGAAGGGGTGCCCGGACTGGCAAAGACCCTCCTGGTTACAACACTCGCCAAAGTGATCAGAGCAGATTCGGGACGCATTCAGTTTACACCGGATCTCCTGCCGGCAGATCTGACGGGAACGTTAATCTATAATCCGGCTGAGAGTTCTTTCTATCCCAGAAAGGGCCCTGTTTTCACAAATATTCTCCTGGCAGATGAAGTCAACAGGGCACCGGCAAAAGTACAGAGCGCTTTGCTGGAAGCCATGCAGGAAAGACAGGTCACCATTGGAGATGAAACCTATCCCATGGATGATCTGTTTATGGTTCTTGCCACGCAGAATCCTGTAGAACAGGAGGGGACCTATCCTCTCCCTGAAGCCCAGGTTGACAGATTTATGATGAAACTGCTGGTTTCCTATCCGGAAAAAGAGGAAGAGCTGGGTATCATCCGTTCCCAGAGCCGGATCTCTGAAATCTATCATCCTGAGCCGGTCTGTTCTGTTTCTGATATCCTGAAACTTCGTGAAATCTCGGAAAAGATCTACCTGGACCCCAAGCTGGAAGAGTATATTGTGGAAATTGTCCGTGCCACCAGAGAAGAAAATGAATATATACAGTACGGAGCATCCCCCAGAGCATCAATTTTTCTTTGTCAGGCTGCCAGAGGATTAGCGGTTTTGAAAGGCAGAAATTACGTTTCTCCTTCTGATATCCGGGATATAGCCCCTGATATACTCCGGCACAGGATTATCATCAGTTATGAGGCGGAAGCTGATGGTATTACCCCGGACCAGCTTATTGGCAGGATTCTCTCGGAACTTCCTGTTCTCTGATTTCTGTAGAAGATATGATTAATAAAGACCTCCGGAAAAAAATGGAACGCATCCGTGTTATGACCCGGAAAAGTATTACCGCCTCATTTGCTGGTGACTACCAGAGTGCTTTTAAAGGGCGCGGCATGGAGTTTGAAGAAGTCAGACCCTATCAGCCGGGTGATGAAATCCGGTTTATAGACTGGAATGTAACAGCACGAAGCAACGAACCATGGGTAAAACTCTTCAGGGAGGAGAGGGAACTCACTATGTTTCTGATGGTGGATCTTTCACCATCAGGACAATTCTCTCTGACGGAAAAAACCCGGAACGAAATGGCTGCAGAACTCTGTGCCATGCTGGCCTTTACTGCTATCACGAATAATGACCGCGTAGGTATGTGCATTTTCACCGATCATGTGGAAAAGGTTATCCCCCCGGGTAAAGGTTCCCGCCATGTCCTTCACCTGGTAGAAGAAGTCCTCTCCCATCAGCCCCGGGGGACGGGGACATCCATCACTGAAGCACTCGAATATACAGGCTCACTGCTGAAAAAAAAGACTATTCTGATTCTTATATCGGATTTTCTTGACAGAGGATTCGACCATGCTTTGGGATACCTTGCAGAAAAGCATGATTTACTGTGCATACAGCTGAAGGACAGGAAAGAATTGGAGTCCCCTCCAGGGGGGATCTTTTCTCTGAGAGATCCGGAAACCGGTAAAAAAAGTCTGTATGATTTTTCAAACAGGAGTGTGAGAGATGCCTGGGAAAAATCGATCAGGCAGGAGCAACGGCAGCTCGAACAGCTTATGAGGCAGAAACAGGCGGATTTCCTGACGCTGGACAGCTCAGATGACTGGGTGGAGAAACTCACCCGTTTTTTTATTGCCCGGGGGAACCGCAGATGAAAATACGACTGATATTTCCCCTTCTGTTTTTACTTTTCAGCTGCAATGAACCGAAAGTTGCCCTCTCTGATGAGTCAGGGGCTCTTCATTTTGAAAGATCCGGTTCCTATGGGACTATTCTCATGGATATTGTTTCCGGTTCTTTCCGGTTTACGGATATCATTACCCTGTCTCTCCGATCAGATCTTAATGATGCCTTCCTTGATAAAAAATCTCTGCCCCGCAAGGGTGATCGGCTGGGTGACTTCGAAGTTTTCAGTATCACAAAAACTTCTGAAGAAACAATAGAACTCAAAGTCGCACCTTTAAAGACCGGAGATATAACACTTAGTTTGGTCTTAGAGATACAAGGCCCTCTGGGTGCTGAGGTCTTCTCATTTTCTGACATTCCCATCTCTATAAAGTCCTCTCTGCTGAATGATTCGCAAACGCCGTGGGGATTGATCATGCCAGAAGAGGAAAGAACAATATCAAAAAGTGTTTTCATACCGGTCAGTATGGTTATTCTTCTTGTTACGGTTCTGATCATTTATTTAATCAGACGGAAAAAAACAGATGTCCTGGAAGAAGAAACCGATCTCTCTGAAATTATTGATAGGCTGGAAACTCTCTCAGGCAAAGAGGCTGACAGGGAAAACTACCAAGCCCTCTGGAAACTGATGAAATCGGGAATGGAAGTTAAACTCTCTCTGAATCTGAGTCCGGGAGACCCGGTGGTATTGAAGGATATGGTTCCGGAAGAAATGAAGTCTCTGTTGGACAGAATGGAGCAAATCCTTTTTTCCAGACCCGAAAGCAAAGTTGAGGCAGAAGATTTTCATCAGGATTGCCGCCTTGTTCAGAACTATCTGATGATATCTGAAAAAGAGGAGGGTAAAAATGTTCCGGTTTGAATATCCTTTTGTATTGCTCCTCCTGATTTTTATTCCTGTTTCCTTTTATTTAATGGTCAAGGGAAGACAGGGAATTATCTACCCCTCACTTGAACACTCCATGGACGCAATAAAAACAAAAACATTGAGAGTTCGTCTTATTGTATTGCCTGAAATCCTTTTTTCACTGGGGCTTGCTCTTGCCGTTCTGGCGCTTTGCCGTCCGGTTCATTACGATTCAAACAGCAAAGAAACACGCAAAGGGATAATCCTTGAAATGGTTCTCGACAGAAGCGGCAGTATGGGAACATGGATGGATAAGGAACAGAACAGAAACCGTCTTGATATTGTCAAGGAAACCTTCCTGAAATTCATTGACCAGAGAGAGAATGATGTTATAGGACTCATTACTTTTGCCAGGTATGCAGATACTCTCACACCGTTAACAGGCTCCCATGGCATCTTCAGAGCGTTTGTCGATAGTATCGCTCTGGCTGATCAGGATGAAGATGGTACAGCCATAGGAGAAGCTCTGGCTCTGGGGGTAGCCAGGATTGAGTCGTACCGGTCCGGACTGGATTCCGGGGCTCAGCCGGACGCTGTCATCATCCTTTTAACAGACGGACAGAACAATCAGGGGAAAATAACACCGCAGGAAGCAGCCGGATTAGCCGCAGAAAAAGGGATAACCGTTTATACCATCGGCTTCGGGGGAGGGTTTTACCGCAATGCCTTTGGTTTCTGGGATAAAATTCCCCCGGCCTACGGCATTGATGAAAACCTGTTAACCATGATTGCAGAAAAAACGGCGGGCCTGTATTTCAATGCGGAAGATGAAAAATCCCTCCAAGAGATATACCGGAAAATTGATGCACTTGAAAAAGTGGAACTGGATACCGCAGCATATATCAGAAAAGAGGAGCTGTTTCAGAAATTCCTTTTTCTTTCTCTTCTTCTGATCATTGTCAGCCTGGTTCTGAAAGATCTGTTTTTTAATGTGGTGGATGAAACAACATGAATTTCCTGAATCCTGAATACAGTGTCCTGATATTTCTCTCTCTTATAACGTTGATAACCTTTTATCAGGGAGAGAGACAAATAAAAAGGCTCAGGTCCTTTTTTACGTATGAACCCGAAGGGAAGGTTACCAGGATTTCCAGGGAAAGGTATCTGGTTCTGGCCGGGATCGTGTTTGCTGTACTGGCATTGATGCGTCCGGCGGCAAACCCGAAAGAGCATACTGTGGACCTGAAAGGCCGGGATATTGTTTTTCTGGTAGATGTTTCCCGTAGCATGCTGGCAGCAGATCTTGTCCCCAATAGGCTGGACAGGATCAGATTTGATATAGAATCCTCTCTGGGAAAACTCTATGGAAACAGGTTGGGGCTTGTAGCCTTTGCAGGAGAGTCTGTTCTTAAATGTCCAATGACCACAGATTACGGATATTTCCTGCAAACCCTGAAAGACCTATCGGTAAACAGTGTCTCCAGAGGCGGAAGCAGTATAGGAGATGCCATCAGATACACTATTAATCATCTGGTACAGGAGGATATGGGAACTTCTCTGGACATTATCCTTATTACAGATGGAGAAGACCAGAATACTTTTCCCGTCCAGGCGGCTGCGAAAGCCGGTGAAATGGGTATCAGAATTATTACGATAGGATTGGGAGCCCCTGGTAAAGGCGCTCTGATTCCCGAAACAGAATACCGGGGAGAGCCCGTCTATTCCACTCCTGATGCCAATGTTCTGAAAAAGATAGCGGCATCCTCAGCAGGAGGATGGTTTTTATCAGTCTCCGGCGGTTCTGTCGATTTTGGAGATATTGTCAATCAACTGGGAGATGAGAAAGAAGCCAAGGGAAGTGATAAATATACTTCCTATACGGAATACTATTATCTCTTTCTTATACCAGCTTTTATCTGCTTCCTTTTAAGCAGATTGGCCGGGAGATCATCAGAGTCTCTTTTTTCATTGCTTCAAAGGATAGGATCCCATGAAAAGAATTAATTTATTGTTCGTGATACTGTTCTGTTTTACCTCTCAGCTCCGCTCCAATGATCAGCCATCCGGGACAACTGATCCATATCAGCTTTTTCAGGAGGAAGAATATCTGGAAGCCGCGTCGCTTTTTCTGGAGAACGCTCATTCCGGGAAGGATGGGATTACACGAAGTAATGGCTTTTACAATGCGGCATGTTCTTTCTTTGAGGACTTTACAAAAAACAGGAATACCGAATCCCTTGATAAATCTATCTGGCTTTACTACAGGGTTCTTCAACTGGATGAGAATAACAGAAATGCCGCCCATAACCTGGAACTTGCCAGAAAAATACAGATAGAAAGGCAGCAGAATCAGGAGGATTCCCGGGAGAATCAGCAGAAACAGGATCAGGATCGTGAGAAAATAGAGGATCCTCTTAGCGGGATGTCCCAGGAGCAGAAAGAACTTGCTTCCCGGGATGATCAAACCAGCTCGGAACATCGGAAACTGCAGGAAGAGCTGAATCAGAAGACCGAAAATGCCCTAAACAATTCTGAGAACCCTGAAGAAAAGGAAAAACTCCAGCAGATTCTGGAAAAACAGAAACAGGCTCTTACCGAAATGAAAGAAAAGAGGGGGGATAGGGCACGAGACCTGCAGGAGGAAGCGGCACAGATGCTCCAGCAGCTGGAACAGAATAAGAATCAGGATAATCAGAAAGCAATGAACAATCGTCAAACCGGGGAATCCCTGCCTGAGCAGGATCGTATCGACCCCGAAATCCAGCAGATTCTGAATTCCGAATTGGCGCGTCAGGATCAAAAAGAAAAGAGTCAAGATAATTATAATTTTGTGGAGAAGAACTGGTGAAATATGGAAATCTGTTTTTAATGATTTTTCTTTTCCTCCTCCCTGTTGTTTTGTATTCCCAGACAGTCCGGGCTTCGGTTGAAAGTGAAACCGCCTATCTGGGACAGTCCATTCTCTATACAATTCAGATAAAAGGAGAGGAAAAAGTTGAGAGACCAAGGCTTTCGGGATTTGAGTATTTTCAAATTTCAGAGGCTGGTGAATCAACCTCTATGAATACCAGCATTATAAATGGAAAAACCAGCAGGCAGGTTGTCTCGGAGTATAGCTGGAGTCTTACCCCCTTGAGGGAGGGGAACCTGGAAATTCCGGCGGTTCAGGTTGATGTGGATGGACACACTGTATCAACCAGAAAAGGAATTCTCAAAGTTAAAACCCCTTCCGCCCTGGAGGGATTTGAACTGATCCTTTCTACTGATTCAGAAACAGCTTTTCCTCTGATGCCTATGAGGCTCACTCTGAAATGGTTATTCTCCTCCCAGGTCTCTTCTCCGGAATTCACTCTGCCTTTCCTGAATGATCCGAACCTGGAGGTAAAAAACGTACCGGCCCCTTCCAGTCAGAATAATGATATTTATCAATTTACCATAAATGGCGAGAAAGTCTATGCCATGCAATCATCAGAACTGTATGAAGGGGAGCAGTATGCGTCTCTTGTCATGTATTGGGATATTTATCCGAAAACACCGGGAACCTTGACTCTGGAACCAGTTATTCTCTCATTTAAAAGAGCATCGGAACGGGATAGCTGGGGAAACTACCGCTATGAAAATGCAGCCATTCCCAGCAACTCCCTAACCCTTGGTATTCAACCTCTCCCTCAGGAAGTTGCTGACTACCCCGGGGGAATTCTGGTGAGTAAGGATGTGCCTGATGTTACCGTCTCTCTTGATCAGAAGAGGGTGTATCCTGGAGATCCTGTGACGGTTACCTGCCGGATTAATCATTTAATCAATACAGAATTCCTGGATTTCAAGGGGTTTCAGAACTTTAGGGAACTGGAAAGGGATTTTAAAGTGGATGCCCCCAGTCTGATTACAGATTCAGAAGAGAATAGCATAACAATTTCTCAAACCATAAGGGCTCTTTCGGAGAATCTGACAGAATTCCCGTCACTCCCTGTGGTGTATTATAATCAGGCTTCGGAAAGAGTAGAAACCATTTATACAAAGCCAGTACCCCTGGAAGTGGTTCCTTTGAATAATACAGAAACAAATCTTTTGTCCTATCATGACAAGGGAAATGCTGCAGAACACAGTGATAATGCCGGTCAGGGAGTGGGAATACATCATAATGCTTCCATTGACTTTCTCGAAGCAGAACCAGAACTGCTCTTTCCACTTTATTTTTCTCTCCTGATTCCCCCTTTTTTCTTTCTCCTTGTATTAACCGGTGAGCTGTTTTTTACAAAGCATTCCAAATCATTCACGCAGAAACTGATCAGAAGAAAAAAAACTTCCGGAATGTTTGAAAAGAAATTGAAAGATCTGAAGAAAAATCCCTCCCTTGACGCTTTGAGAAAGTTTCATACGTTTCTTATGGAATGGCTGAACCGGGAATATGCCGGCTTGATTTATGATGATCTTTCCATAAACCGGGAGGTTTGGGATAAATATTTTAAAAAAGCCAACCCGGAAAATCTTGAATCTGCATTAAATGAACTGAACAGGATCTGCTGGTCTGGAGAAATACCGGACAACCTGGAGGAAAAAGTGTTTGAGATTACCAGGACACTCTCAGGAAAAGGAAAGGCCGCATCATGAAAAGAATATTCTGCTCTCTGGTGTTTTTGATCAGCCTGACAGGACTGGGGGCTTATACAGAAAACCCTGACTGGGAAAGATCCCTCAAGGAAGGGGAGAAACGGTTTCAGTCAGCACTGGAAAATGATCTGAACAGGGAACACCTCTCCGGAGCCCTGAGTTTTTACATGGATGCTTTGGATCAGGATGCACCGGAACGATGGGAAATCTACTACAATATGGGAAATATCTATTCGCTGCTTGAGGAAAAAGGCCTTGCTGTATACAGCTACGCAAAAGCAGCATCCCTTCACCCGGGTAAAAGAATTCTGATTGAGAACTACCAGATTTTAACGGGTCGGGACAGAGAAGACTCTTCTGAGAGGATTAAGAGGTTCCTTTGGGGAAGCATCTATCTTCTGGGATATAAAACAAGTCTGTTCTGGGGGATTCTCCTGTACATATTTTCCTGGATTCTTTTAGCCTTTAACAGGCTTCTCAGGAAAAAAGTCCCCAGGCTCCTGGGAATTGTATTTCTTATCATATCTTTATGGAATACTGTGTTATGTCTCTCGTGGAGTTATGGGAATTCCCGAACAGGAGTCATCCTTGTTGAAGATCCCCGGATGTACCGGGGAGACAGCCGGGCCTATGAGCAGCTTTCCTCGATAAATCTGAAAGAAGGTGCCCTTTTCCGGTTGCTGGAGGAGAGAGCCGGATGGTCATATATCAAACTTTCAGACGGGACAGCAGGCTGGATTGAAAACTCCGGACTGAAAATGCTGAAACCAGATTAAAAAGGCTCTTGATTTTCGGCAAATATAAGAATATTTTATATATATGAAAAAAGAAAACGTAGCCATTTTAGGCGCAAGCAACAAAGCAGACCGATACTCCTACAAGGCTCTTAATATGCTTATGGAATATGGTCATTCTGTTTATCCGGTTCATCCTGTTCTGGAAAGTATCAATGAGCAGAGGGTCTTCCCGTCTCTTGATGATATTGACCAATCAATTGATACCCTCACAGTCTATGTAGGTCCCCAGAGAATTTCACCCCTGATTCCTTCAATTGTTTCCCTGAAACCTGCAAGGGTGATTCTCAATCCGGGAACAGAATCCGAAGAGCTCAAGGCCGCCCTGGAAGAAGCAGATATAAATTATCTGGAGGCATGTACTCTCGTTCTGCTGAGGACAGGTCAGTTCTAGTTACTCATTCTGACAATTCATTTTCAAGAAGGGAAAAGGAGAGTATTTCAGGCAGAACCCTGGGATCCTCTCCTTTTTTATAAAGAATATAAAGAGGTACACCGGCTCTGTCGAAACTGTAAATCCATTCCATGGCCGTCTCATTTGTGACGGTTAAATCAGCTTTGTAAAGTTTTACATTGTGTTCTTCAAACAATTTTTCAACTTCCCGTGTGTGCAATACAGTCTTTTCATTGATTTTACAGGTTGTACACCAGCTTGCGCTGAAAGCCAGAAAAACAGTTTCTCCTGCCTCTCTCTCTTCTGCTATGGCTTCCGGAGAAAAGACCTTCCATTTTCCTTCTTGATTACTGACCTGGCCAGTCAGAGCGGGGGTATCCAGATCCCCTAGAAGCAACGTACCCGAGAGAAGAACTGCCAGAGTTGTTATTAGTATGAGAATATTCCTGACAGATCTTTTTCTGGCAGTTCGCATAATCCATCCCCATATCCATCCGGCCAGAGCCAGTATGAGAAGATACCAGAATACCGTAATAAATGATTCTCCTATCTGTTTCATAAGAGTCCCGCTCAGATAGACAACTGTTCCCATTAAAAGAAAGGCCATAAACTCCCTGAATTTATCCATCCATTTTCCGGGTTTGGGGAGAACTTTAAAAAATGAAGGAATAAATCCCAAAATAAGAAAAGGAAGGGAAAAACCCATTCCTGTGGCCATCATAATGCCTAGAATGACTCCAGCAGGCTGAGAAAAGGCAAACCCCATGGCGGCTCCCAGAAATGGCGCTGTACAGGGGGTGGCAACAAAGACGGCAAAAACTCCTGTAAAAAATGATCCCATATGCCCTTTTCTGCCTGAAAGGGAAGACGCCTTATTCAGTCCTGAGGAAGGAGGAAGAAGAATAAAGACTTCAAACAGAGATAGGGCAAAGAGAAAAATAACACTGATTAAAACGATGAGAAAATAGGGGTTCTGAAACTGGAATCCCCACCCCAGAAGACGCCCGGACTGCTGCAGAATAATTATAACCAGGGAAAGAGCCAAAAAAGAAACAAGAATCCCTGCAGCATAATAGACTGCATTCAACAGGGTACTTTTCCGGTCTCCCTGACTCTGATTCACCAGATTGAGGGCCTTAACGCTTAATAAAGGAAGTACGCAGGGCATAAGATTCAGAAGAAAACCACCTATAAGTGCAAGTAGGAGGTAGTAGAGGACAGAATTTGCTCCTGCCGGTTTTCCCTGAATTGATATGTTTGCATCAAGCCGGATTGATTCTGGAAAATAACAGGTACCTTTTTCATCGCAAAGTTGATAATACGCCTCAATTTCAATCGGAAAATCGCCCTGTTCTACTGTATCAGTCAGGAAAAATTCCATTTGAAGTTCTGCTGAGTTGTAATAATTGGTTACACCATCTTTCTCCACGCCTTCGGGGTAGAGGGTTTGTCCATAAACAATCCCTTTTGACGCCGACCCTTCCAGTTTGAAAGTCTCTGGAGTTAATGTCTGATGAAACTCATCCGGAAACATGTAATTGACTGTTATTAGGCCGGATTCTCCGGGTCTGTAGGATTCTTTATCAAAATGAATTTCCACTTCCGGATCGGGAAGATCTTTCATCCCCGGAAGTGATACCTGAGTAAAAATGTTATTCGTGAAAAAAAGGAAAAACAGTGCGAAAGCCGAAATATACTTATTCATATATAGGAATATAATCAAACTTATCTGGGAAATCAATATTGACCTGAGGGTAATTGGCTGTTACATTGAGGTGAAATCAAGAATATATGAAGGAATAACCCAAGATGGCTGAAGAACTGTCTTACATCATTATCACACCCTATACCATCGCAAAATCACGAACGGGTGGAGTGATCTCAAGACTGCTGTCCAGACTGGATCTGGACCTTGTGGGTGCTCAGATTTTCGCACCCTCCAAAGAACTGGCAGAATCCTATGCGGCATCCCTGTACAAACAGGCTGTCGCAACTAGCTCCGAGAGCGCCAAGCTTCTGAGCGAATTTGTACTGAAAACTTTTTCCCCTTCCGGCGGGAGGAGGCACAGGGTCATGATGCTTCTTTTCAGAGGTGAAGATGCCTGTAGAAAATTATCAGATGTTGCAGGAGCTTTATACCCCGAAAACAGAAGCATTGAATCCATTACCGGTGAAACCATACGGGATACCTATGCAGACCTTGTAAAAGAGGAAGGGGAGTCTGGCAAGATTCTCTATTTTGAACCTGCTGTTCTTACTCCGAGAAGTTATAAAACCGCGTTGGAGAATCTGAAGATTTTTGCACCATTTCTGAAAGATGAACCCAATATTGTGGAAAACATGACCTATCCCCATCATCAGAATGTGGAAAGAACTTTGGTTATCATCAAACCGGATAACTGGAAATATCCCAGTTCACGGCCAGGTACGATCATTGATATGTTCAGCAGAACCGGATTGAGACTTATCGGTTGTAAAGTCTATCAGATGAGTGTTGCAGAAGCTCTGGAGTTTTACGGTCCTGTAAGAGATGCCCTTGTCAGTAAACTGGGTCCCCTGTTCGGATCCAAAGCAAAGGTTGTTCTTGAGAAAGAATTCAGTCTGCCCCTGAGTGAAGAACTAGAACAGAAGCTTCAGGAATCTTTCGGAGTTCAATACGCGGAAGATCAGTTTGCCAAAATTATTGAATTTATGTCAGGCATAAGACCTGATAAATGCCCCGAAGAGGAAAAGACCGCTCCCGGTAAAGTGAAATGCATGGTTTTGATTTATGAAGGGGAGAATGCGATTAAAAGGATTCGGGATGTTCTGGGACCAACGGACCCGACTAAAGCTCCCGGAGGTACGGTTCGCCGGGAATTCGGTCACGATGTGATGGTAAATACAGCCCACGCTTCCGATTCTGTAGAAAGTGCACAAAGGGAAATGAACGTTATCAAGATTCAGAAAAACAATACCTGGAAAATTATAGATGAACAGTTAAGGAACCTGTAAAGGTCTCCTAAAAAAATGGCAGCCCCGGTGGCTGCCATTTTTTTTATTAAAAAGAATTGTTATGCAGATAAAAACTTATCATGAAGTTTTTGTACCGTATCATCTATCCTGTCCATGGGAACAACCAGAGACAGGTTGATATCTGATGATCCCAGCGAAATCATTCTGACCGGTGTATCTTCCAGAACACCAAAAACTTTGGATATAAAACGGGAGTCTTTCCAAAGATCCTGACCCACGAGGCAAATGATTCCTTTCTTTTTTTCTACAACCACATTGGCGAAAGATGACATTTCACTGGTTATCTCATCAATATGACTGTCATTTTCTATAGTTATGGAAACAGATACTTCGGAAGTGGAAATTAAATCAACCGGTGTTTGATATTTTTCGAAAATACTGAAGATTCTGCTCAGAAAACCATAGGCATTCAGCATTTTGCAGGAAGTAATGTTCACCAGTGTTATATCTTTTTTTGAGGCGATGGCTTTTAAACCTTTTCCCGCCAGTTTTCCTTCTATTTTTGTACCGGGATGGTCCGGTTCTCTGGTATTTTTTACCAGTACAGGGATATTTTTTCCCACCGCAGGTTGGATAGTAGCCGGATGGACCACTTTCGCTCCGAAATAGGCAAGCTCTCCCGCTTCGTTGTAGGTAATAGAGTCGATACTCTTCACACCTGTCACTTTTCTGGGATCTGAAGTCATGATGCCATTCACATCAGTCCAAATCTGAACTTCTTCCGCATTGAGGGCTGCTCCGATAATTGCCGCAGAGTAATCGCTTCCGCCGCGTCCCAGTGTTGTTGTTACACCGGTTTCTGTGGCGCTGATAAATCCCTGTGTGACAATCAGTTTGTTCGGAGCCGGTTTTACCGCCTCCTGAATTTTTTTTATGGTGATATCCATCAAGGGGGCGGCAGATGTGAAGTTTTCGTCGGTGATCATAAAACTGCGGGCATCAAGAAATTCCGTCTCGATTCCCCGTTCTCTGGATCTTGCGGCTATGATGGTTGTAGACAGGCGTTCTCCAAATGAAAGTAGGGCATCTTTGCTGCGGGGAGAACACTCCCTGAGAAGAGAAAGCCCCTTCAGAAGCGATATGAACTGAGAGAACAGTTCATTCAGTTGTCCTTCAGTTTTCTTGAGGTTTTCACCGCTTAAAAAAGAATATGCAGTCTGTATATGGTTATTTTTCAAAGTGTCGATATGGGGCAGACACTCGTTCATATTGCCCTGTTCTGCCAATCGTGTCATTTCCACAATCAGATCGGTTGTTTTGCCCATGGCAGATGAAACGAGTACAGGGGCCTTTTCCAATTGCTTTTCGGTAATATCTATAGCGTTATCAATCCAGTCAGAGTTCTGGACTGATGTACCGCCGAATTTCAGAACGATCATGTTTTAGTCCTTTGTATATTTTGTGAAAAAATATACATTTTATGAATCTTTGTCAATGAAGGACAAACCTTTGCTTTCATTGATTTTAGTTACTGATTCTGATATTTTTAAAGGGTCCGATTGGTATTATATTCCCTTTCCCGGAGTTCAAACAGGCATATGACTAATATAGATGAGAGGATTATCAAAGAGGTCCGGGACAGGATGAGAAAGGATGTCCGGGATGCCGGGGGATTTGAAGTTCTCTGGGTCGGAAAAATCGATGATGAAAACACTGTTACTGATGTTTTTGCCGCATCAAGAGGCAATGAGGGTGCCACACCGGCAATAAGAAAACATATGAAAAACGGGGATGTGATTATTCACAATCACCCCTCAGGTCTGCTGCGGCCCAGTGATGCGGATCTTTATCAGGCTTCTCAGCTGGGCAATGAAGGCATCGGTTTTTATATTGTCAACAATGATATAACAGACATCTACGTTGTGGTGGAACCAGTCAGTACAGTTCCGGAAATACCCATCGATGAAAACCTTATTGAAGAACTATTAGGGCCAGACGGCCCCCTGGCAAGGGATTTCGGCAGTTATGAGGAAAGGCCCTCACAGATCGGATTATCCAGAATAATCACACAGGGGTTTAACGAAGAAAAGCTGGTTGTTGCAGAGGCAGGAACAGGTGTTGGCAAATCTTTTGCTTACCTGATACCCGCCCTTTTGTGGGTATCCCGCAATGATCAGAGAATTGTTATTTCAACCGCCACAATCAATCTCCAGCAGCAGATACTGGAAAAAGATCTTCCTATGGCTCAGAAAATTACCAATACCCAATCTGTCAAAGCTGTTCTTGTGAAAGGCCGCGGAAACTATCTGTGTTTTAACAGACTGCAGGAAGCTCTGGATGAAGATTCTCTATTCCGTGATGAAGATGATGAGCTTTTCCAGCTGAAACAATGGTCTGAAAATACCAGGGAAGGCTCCTTATCGGAACTTCCTGTTCAACCGGACGTTGCGTTATGGTCGCGGGTTTGCAGTGAAACAGATACCTGTCTGGGTCCGAGATGCCATTTTTACAATAAATGTTTTGTTATGAAAGCCAGAAGAGAGGCATCATCTGCAGGCATTCTTATTGTGAATCATCATTTGTATTTTGCTGATCTTTCTTTGAGGATCAGCGGGATGGGGTTTGAAAATGCCGCAGTACTTCCTCCCTACCACAAAATCATATTCGATGAAGCCCATAATATTGAAAATAGCGCCACCTCATTTTTTTCATCGGAATTCTCCAGAAGAACCATGCGCAAGTACCTCGGCCGGCTATACAGACAGCGCCGCGGCAGAAGCGCCGGAGTTCTGCCGCGGCTGGAAGAGATCTGCAGGGCCCCTGAAAACTATTCCTATAGTGAATCCATCCGGGAGTTGAATTCCCAGATTGAAATTTTTGATGCTCTGGCTTTCGATTATGGACACCCGGAAAAAACCCTGCGGATAACAGTTCCCCTAAAGAGAGAATTTCAGGAGAAGATCATTAATCCGCTCCGACTGACCCGGGATAAAACACGGTCCTTACTGGATGCCTTGATGAAATGGTATGATTCTATTGAAGATAAGGACAAGGAACACCAGGCTGTTCTGGAGATGAAACTTCTGATCAACAGATTGAATCAAACAGCCGGATTTTTGGAGAAATACTGCAGTTTTAACGGAGAAGATGATGAAAACATATTCTGGCTGGAAAAAAAGGTTTTTAGAGATAAACCGTCGGTAAGACTGGTTATTACTCCTGTAGATATCTCTTCCTGGATGCGCAGCGGGGTATATGATACATACGGGACGGCTGTTTTTACTTCCGCAACCTTAACAATTCATAATCGCTTTGATTACTGGTTAAAACGTGTCGGTATGAATTTTATTCAACAGGAGCGGTTAATCAAAGGACAGTTTGCATCTCCCTTTCCCTACAGGGAAAATGTAATGCTTGCTCTGCCAAATGATATCCCGGATCCTACATCCCCTGGATTCCCTGCATTCCTGTCAGAAGCTGTACGTGAGCTGATAGAATTGAATGATGGAAGGGCTTTGGTCCTTTTTACTTCCTACGAAATGCTGAAAACATGCTATCATGCTGTAAAGCAGAACTGGAATCATCAAGACATTACCCTGTTAAGGCAGGGGAGTGATGAGCGGAGTCGTCTCTTAAAAAAATTCTCAGATGATACTGCTAGTGTCCTTTTTGCGACAGATTCTTTTTGGGAGGGAGTTGATACTCCCGGAGAATCCCTTAGAATGGTTATTATCTGCCGATTGCCTTTTCGGGTTCCATCCGATCCTGTTTATCAGGCCAGGTTGGAACTCATTGAAAAAAAGGGAGGTAATCCTTTTCTGGATCTCTCACTTCCCGAAGCTGTTATGAGATTCCGCCAGGGATTCGGCCGGCTTATGAGAAGAAAAAGCGACAGAGGAAGTGTCGTGGTTCTGGATTCAAGAATCCTAAGGAAAAATTATGGAACAATTTTCCTCAAATCTCTTCCGGAAACACAAGTTTCAGTCAAGACATTTCCAAGAGTGCTTGAGAATTTGGAAAATTTTATATATTTATAAGAATACAAAAAGTATTGAATTTTGAATTAAGGAGCAGAAAATGGCAAATCTGCAGACAACGTACATGGGATTGAAGCTTGCCAATCCATTTATCGTATCCAGTTCGGGACTTACCGATTCGGTTGAAAAAGTTAAAAAAGCTGCTGAAGCAGGTGCTGGTGCAGTAGTTTTGAAATCTCTTTTTGAAGAAGATATAGTAAGCGCCGTAGAGAAGGATGCTTCTCTGGATACCTATTCGATCCATCCTGAAGCTTCCGAGTACATCAATGAATTGGGCATGCTTTCTCAGCCGGATGGTTATCTGGATCTGGTTGAAAAATCCGTACAGGCAGTAAATATTCCGGTAATTGCCAGTTTAAACTGCTTTACAGATAAATGGTGGAAAGATTATGCCGTCAGGATTGAAAAAATGGGAGCCGCAGGACTTGAACTGAATGTGGCATTGGTACCCGTTTCGGTAAAAGAAAAACCGGAACTTATAGAAGAAACAATCTGTAATATGGTTAAAACAGCTGTAGAGGCTGTTAATATCCCTGTTGCCGTCAAGATCGGATCCAATTTTTCTTCTCTTCCGTCTTTTGTTGACAAACTGAGAAAAGCAGGGGCTTCTGCTATAGTTCTTTTCAACAGATTTTACAGACCTGATATCGATATTGAAAATATTGAATTCAAAAATGGAAATCCTCTGTCTGATGCAGGTGAGTTTTCCCAGGTCCTGAGATGGACAGGTATCCTTTCGGATCTGGTTGATACTGACTTTTCGGCATCAACAGGTATACATGATGGAGAAACTGCCATCAAGATGATTCTGGCTGGTGCCAATACGGTTCAGGTTTGTTCCATTCTTTATAAAAAAGGCATCTCTTATCTTACTGAGATGATACAAACCATGGAAACCTGGATGGATGAAAAAGGATACTCTGATATCTCCGATTTCTTCAGTCTGTTAAGTCTGGAAGATGATGAAAAACATATTTTCTATCAGAGACTTCAGTATGTAAAAGCTCTGAAAGGACTGAAATAGGTTCTGGACGATAAAAAAACCGCCGTGTGTTTAACAACGGCGGTTTTTTATTCCTCTCAGCATAGGAATTATTCTACAACAGCGATGATATCCTGCATTCTAATAATCAGATGATCTTCATCATCGATGCTAACAGAAGTTCCGGCATATTTGTCATACATGACTTTTTCACCGGGCTTGACAGAGATCATATCTTTGTCATCTCCAATGGCAACAACAGTAGCTGTCTGAGTCTTCTCCTGAGCTGTTTCAGGAATGTACAGTCCTGATGCTGTTTTTGTTTCAGCTGCTGTAATTTTTAAAAGAACGCGATCTCCTAAAGGTTTAACTGTCATATTTTTCCTCGCATTAAGGTGGATTTTTTTTATTGTAAGGATAATATACGTATTCAGAGAGCAGTGGTCAAGAAAAAAAATACCCCTTGAAAAGGAGAAAAAGTTTCTTTCCTCTGGTTCTCACTTTGAGTATTTTAAGGGTATGAAGATAATTGATCTATCAGGATTGAAAATCAAACACACTATCGAAAGAAGAAAGGATCGGGATAAAAGGACTTTTTACTCTGTACAGATAGAAAGGTATCTGAAAAGGAAAACCCAGCATAGATTCTGCAGCCCAGCAGAAAAAGATGTTATCATCCAGATTATCGATGATGCCTGGGATCATTGCTGCAAAGAGATACATAACATAAGCGATTATTCTGAAAAAGTCTTATACTGCTATTCCTGTGTTGTTATTTTCCCCTATTTTGTAGCAGAAGAAGAAAGCATAATTCCTGTGGATTTTAAAAATAAAAGGGCTGTTGATCTTAATAAAGAGTGTGTCTGCGGCAGCGGAAAGCCCTTTTTTGAATGCTGCGGGACCCTCCCTGATCAGGAAAATCCAGATATTGGTTCATTTTGATACAATAAATATCTTAATAATACCAAATGCGTCTTTTTGACCCACTCCCATGAGAGCCTATAATCATGACAAATCAAATCGTTACAGAAAAAAATAAGATAATTTCTTTTATTATATAGATATAAATACTTTTTTTATCAAGGTAGGCATTATTGGCACGCATCTTGTTTTATAAATGGCAGGAGGACAATATGGCTTACATGAACAATGTTGATGATGAAAATATCCTATCCCTTTATTTGAAAGAAATAAATAAAATTCCCCTTCTGACCAGAGAAGAAGAAGATATTATCGCCAGAAAAGCGGTAAGCGGGGATAAGGCTGCACAGGATAAACTCGTAAAAGCCAATCTCCGGTTTGTTGTAAACGTAGCAAAGAAGTATCAGAACCAGGGACTGCCTCTTGATGATCTTATAAGCGAAGGGAATATCGGACTAATGAATGCTATTGAGAAATATGACCCGGACAAGGGATATCATTTTATCTCATATGCTGTTTGGTGGATCAGACAGGCTATTCTTAAAGCAATATATGAAAAATCCAGGATGATCCGTCTTCCGCTGAACAGAGCTAACGAGCTGGTTCAGATAGAAAAGGTGAAAAAAGAACTTTCCAAAATAAACGGAGAAGATCCTTCTGCAGAGGAAATTGCTTTTCATGTGGGTATCTCAGTGGAAGATGTAAAAACCCTTCTCGATATTTCAAGAGATCTTGTCTCTCTGGAAACGCCCACTTTCGGAGAAGGAGATAATTCTGTTCTGGGAGACTTCCTGGAAGATGAATACTATAAGAGTCCTGACAATATTGCAATGGACAATCTGCTGCAGGAAGATATTAATGCTGCTTTGGACACTCTGGACAGCAAAGAGTCCAGTATACTGGAATACAGATTTGGTCTGAATGGAAAAAAACCGCTTTCTCTGAAGGAAATCGGTGATAAGTATAATTTAACGAAAGAACGGATCAGACAGATTGAAAAGAAGGCCATTCAAAGACTTCAGCACCCATCAAGAACCCACTATCTCGATTCCTATGTAGCATAGCTATACTCATGTATAGTGCAGCAATCCGGATAGCTATTCATGCGTATAGCTATCCGGTCTTATTTAACCGTCCATAGCTATACGCATGAATAGCTATGACTGTAAATAAGACTTGACACCAACTCTATGTGGTTTATAATTCCCTTGTTAATTGATTAAAAAGCATTCAAAGAAGGGAAAAATGAGTCAAACTAAGTATGTATATTTTTTTGGTGGCGGATCAGCTGAAGGGAAAGCTGATATGAAAGACTTCCTGGGAGGAAAGGGTGCCAACCTTGCAGAAATGACCAACCTGGGAATTCCTGTACCTCCCGGTTTTACTATTTCTACTAAAGTTTGTGACATATATTATAAAAATGATAGAACCTATCCTCAGGATGTTGTGAAAGCTGTAGAGGAAAATCTAAAAAAACTGGAAGCCCAGATGAAGATGAAACTGGGCGATCCCGAGAATCCTCTGCTTGTTTCTGTCAGATCAGGAGCAGCTGTTTCCATGCCCGGCATGATGGATACTGTTCTAAACCTGGGACTCAATGAAAAAGCCGTGGCAGGACTTGCCAGCAAATCAGGAAATGAGAGGTTCGCCTGGGACGCATACAGACGTTTTATCCAAATGTTCGGTGATGTTGTAAAAGGCGTTCCCCATTCTGCTTTTGAAGGAGCATTGGAGTCTATCAAAAAAGAAAAAGGCGTAGAATACGACAATGAACTGGATGCGGAAGATCTGAAGAAAGTGGTTTCCCGTTATCTTTCTGTCTATAAAGATGCTGTTAAGGAGCCTTTTCCTCAGGATCCCAAGGTACAGCTCTGGGCGGCCATTGATGCCGTATTCGGCTCGTGGAACAATGAAAGAGCCATCAAGTATCGGGATATCAACAAAATCGAGGGGTTGATCGGAACCGCTGTTAATGTCCAGTCCATGGTGTTTGGCAACTTTGGAGAAACCTCCGGTACCGGAGTATGTTTTTCAAGAGATCCTTCCACGGGAGAAAATTATTTCTATGGTGAGTACCTTATGAATGCTCAGGGAGAGGATGTGGTTGCCGGTATCCGTACTCCCGAAAAGCTCAGTTCCCTGAAAGACAATAATCCGGGAGTCTATGCTCAACTTGTTGAGATTAAAGACCGCCTTGAAAGCCATTACAGAGATATGCAGGATATGGAGTTCACGATTCAGGATGGCCAACTCTATCTTCTTCAAACCAGAAATGGAAAAAGGACCGGTCAGGCTGCTGTTCAGATCGCCTTTGACCTGGTCAAAGAGGGTATGATCGATAAAGAAGAAGCGATTATGAGAGTGTCGCCTGCTCAGCTCGATCAGCTTCTTCACCCCATGATTGATCCCGAGGTGAAAAAAGAAATTCAGCCTATTGCTACTGGATTGAATGCGTCTCCCGGAGCCGCGACAGGAAAAATAGTTTTTACAGCAGAAGATGCAGAGGCCTGGTACCTCAGGGGTGAGCAGGTAG
Organism: Oceanispirochaeta sp.; assembly: GCA_963677615.2. GTDB lineage: Bacteria > Spirochaetota > Spirochaetia > DSM-2461 > DSM-2461 > Oceanispirochaeta. The sequence goes on from CAXXQW010000001.1 coordinate 55,600, forward strand.
TACTTGTCAGGAAAGAGACATCTCCTGAAGATATCGGTGGTATGAATGTTGCCCAGGGGATCCTGACATCTACGGGGGGAATGACTTCTCATGCAGCTGTTGTGGCAAGGGGGATGGGAACTCCCTGTGTGGCCGGCTGTAAAGAACTCAAAGTCAATGAAGCCATGAAAACTCTGACCGTAGGGGATAAGGTTTTTAATGAAGGCAACTGGATTTCTCTTGACGGAACAGACGGGGAAGTTTATGAAGGCACCGTAAATCTTGTTCAGCCTGAGCTCTCTGGCAATTTGAACACATTCCTCACATGGGCTGATACCATACGTAAAACTGCAAAACGGAAAGGTGTAGCCGATGGTTTTGAAATCCGAACCAATGCGGATCTGCCCAAAGATGCGGAAAAGGGGAGAGAATTCGGCGCAGAAGGAATTGGACTGTGCCGTACAGAGCATATGTTCTTTGATGAAGACAAACTGAAATCCTTCAGAATCATGATTGTTGCGGACAGTAAAGAGAGGCGTCTTGAATCCTTAAAACAGATCATGGCCCTTCAGGTAGAGGATTTTGAAGGAATATTCAGAGCCATGGATGGACTTCCCGTGAATATCCGGCTTCTGGATCCTCCGCTTCACGAATTTGTTCCCCGTTCAAAAAGAGACATTGTTGAACTGGCCGATACAATCGGAATCAGCAAAGAAGATCTTCAGATTAGATTGAACAGTCTGGAAGAACAGAACCCTATGCTCGGTCATAGAGGATGTCGTTTGGGAATCACTTATCCGGAAATCTATGATATGCAGGTTGAAGCCATTGCCAGAGCCGCTGTGAAAGTTCAGAAGGAAGGAATCAAAGTTCTTCCGGAGATAATGATTCCCCTGGTAGGAACGTTTAAGGAATTTGTCCCTCTGAGAGAGAATGCAGAAAAGGTCCTGACGTCGGTTTTTGAAGAAACCGGTGTTACTGTGGAATATAAAATCGGAACTATGATAGAGATACCCCGTGCGGCATTAACTGCTGAAGATATTGCAAAATATGCAGATTATTTCTCTTTCGGAACCAATGACCTGACTCAAATGACATTTGGTTACTCCAGAGACGATGTCGGAACTTTTGTTCCTGAATATATCAACAAGAAAATATTAAAAGCGGATCCGTTCCAGACTCTTGATCAGCACGGCGTAGGTCTGCTGGTGGAACTGGGAGTTCAGAAAGGACGTTCCACAAAACCGAACCTTAAAACCAGTATATGCGGAGAGCACGGAGGAGATCCTGATTCCATAGACTTCTGTTACAGGGCAGGATTGAATACAGTCTCCTGTTCTCCTTTCAGAGTTCCCGTAGCCAGATTGGCGTCTGCACAGGCCGTTGTGCGGAATCGATAAAACAGTTATTGAAAGGTCTGAAAGTTCAGCCTTTTTATAGTATTTGTGTTAAGGGGCTGACGGCGTTGCCGTCAGCCCCTTTTGTCTCTGTACACTATAGCATTTCAGTACAGTAACTATTGACAATATCATGATATATCTCTAACGTTCTTGACTGAAGATAAACATTAAGTATTAGGAGAATGCCGTTGATAACTGCAAGCAATATAAGCCTTTCTTTCGGGCAGAGAGTTCTGTTCAAGGATGTCAATATAAAATTCACCCCCGGTAACTGTTATGGTCTTATCGGAGCGAATGGTTCAGGAAAATCCACGTTTCTTAAAATCCTTTCGGGAGAGATCGAACAGGATACCGGTGAGGTGATTATTCCTCCCGGAATGCGTCTTGCTGTTCTGGCTCAGGATCACTATGCCTTCAACGATTTTACTGTCATGCATACTGTTATAATGGGACACAAAAAGCTTTATGAAGTTATGACAGAAAAAGATGCCATCTATATGAAAGAGGATTTTACTGATGAAGATGGTATCCGGGCCTCCGAGCTGGAAGCGGAATTTGCTGAGCTCAATGGATGGGAAGCCGAAAGTGAAGCCGGTACCCTGCTGGCCGGACTGGGGGTTCCCGAAGATTTTCTGGATAAGAAGATGAAGGACGTGGATGATACCTTTAAAGTCCGGATTCTGCTCGCCCAGGCCATTTTTGGCAATCCTGATATACTCCTTTTGGATGAGCCTACCAACCACCTGGATATAGAATCCATTAAATGGCTTGAGAATTTCTTGTTTAATTTTCAGAATACCGTGATTGTTGTTTCCCATGACAGGCATTTCCTTAATAAGGTCTGTACGCATATTGCTGATATTGATTACAACAAAATTCAGGTCTATGTGGGAAACTATATGTTCTGGCAGCAGGCCAGCCAGCTGGCAGCTCTTCAGAGAAAAGACCAGGCTAAAAAACAGGAAGCCAAAGCAGCGGAACTCAAAGCTTTTATTCAGAGGTTTTCAGCCAATGCGGCCAAGAGTAAACAGGCAACATCCAGAAAGAAAGAACTGGAAAAACTGGAACTTTCAGAACTTCCCAAAACCTCCAGAAGGTTTCCCTATGTTGCTTTCGAACCGGAAAGAGAACCCGGAAAAATTATCCTGGAAGTGGAAGGCCTTTCAAAAACCGTTGATGGTGTAAAGCTTTTTGAAAACTGGGATCTTACAATTGATAATACAGATAAAATTGGTTTTGTAGGTCCGGATAACCAGGCAAAAACTGCTTTTATGGAAATCATCATGGGAAATCTTGAACCGGATGAAGGGTCTTATAACTGGGGAGTCACCACAAAAACAGCCTATTTTCCCAAGGATAATACGGAATTTTTCAACACTGATGAGAATATGACTGAATGGCTCAGAAAATATTCCAAGGAACAGGATGATGCCTATGTCAGAGGATTTCTGGGAAGAATGCTTTTTTCCGGTGATGAATCACTTAAAAAAGTCAATGTTCTTTCCGGAGGAGAAAAGGTAAGATGTATGCTCTCAAAAATGATGCTGGCTGAGCCCAATGTGGTTGTCATGGATGATCCTACAGCCCACCTGGATCTGGAGTCTATTACATCTTTGAACAACGGCTTGATTGATTTTAAGGGTGTCGTTATTTTTTCCAGTCACGATCATCAGTTTATCAATACTATTGCAAACAGGATTATTGAATTTACCCCTGGCGGAATTATTGACCGGCGCATGACTTTTGAAGAGTATCTGGAGTCGGCAGATGTAAATGCCATAAGAGATAAAATGTATGGCGGTAGGCATCAGAGGATGATGCTGTAAATTTTGGAAACGGGGGCTGACAGGATCAGCCCTTTTTTTGTTATGAATTTAACGACAAAAAGGCTTGTTTTACGTTCTTCTCGGGTTACTGATGCTTCCATTCTCAGGGAGTATTTTATTAAAAATAAAGAGTTCCTCTCTCCCTGGGAGCCTTTAAGAGAAGACAACTATTACTCCCTGGAATCACTGGAAAAAATGATTAAAGCGGAAAAAGTTGATGAACAGAGGGGGAGAGCTGTCAGACTTTATATTTTTAGAAAAGGTGATCCTCAGCGTATTATCGGATTTGCCGGTTTAACGAACATTCAGTACGGATTCTTTCTTTCCTGCTGCCTGGGGTATAAACTGGATCAGGACTATATTAATTGCGGTTATATTAGTGAAGCTTTGAAAGAGCTTATAGACCTGGCATTTCAAAAGCTGGGTCTTCATCGTATTGAATCCAATGTGATGCCCTCCAATTACCCATCTAGAAGGGTAATGGAGAAACTGGGTTTTTCTGAAGAAGGCATCAGCCCGGAATATTTGAAGATTAATGGAAAATGGGAAGACCATATCCATTATGTACTTCTTAATAAAGAGCTGGAATAACTTCTAATCCAGCTCTTTGTAAAGAGGCATATGAAGAGACAGAACTGCAAATCCGGATGATAAATCTTCCATTACCACAAGGATATGTTCATCGACTTTCAATTTGATATTGGTAAAGTTCCAGATTGCTTTTATCCCGGTCGTATTCAAAATATCTGCGACAGACTGGGCATGAATGGGAGGAACTGTCAAAATCGCAAGAGTGGCTTTTGTGGACTTTACAATTTCCGGAAGCTCCTCTATGGATTTTATGGTTAAACCATTTTTTTCACTACCGATCTTTTTTTCATCTGCATCTGCAATGGCTACAATATTCAGACCATGATTTTTCAGCTCACTGTAATTCATAAGGGCGGAACCCAGATTTCCGGCACCCACAATAACAGCTTTATGGGCTTTATCCCAATTTAAAAAAGATTCAATCGACTTTACAAGGTCGCTGACCTGATATCCGATACGGGGTTTTCCCGTAATTCCTGTTACGGCCAGATCTTTTCTTACCTGAATAGGCTCCAGATCCAGTTCTTTGGCTATTGTTGTCGCAGAAATGATTGAAACACCTTCCTGACCCGCTCGCTTTACAAGATTCAAATAGGATGGTAGCCTTTTAATTGTTGGTATACTTGCTACCGATTGCTTGAAATTTTCACTAATTTTGCTCATATATCTTTCCGTTGAAAAACATTATTGGCATAATACTATTATAATATGAAAGAAATGAAAAGATGGATTTCACAAGGAAATTCCACTAATAGTAATATATTAGAAAAAATACATATAGAAAAGCTTGTTCCAGGGGGAGATGGTCTTGCCAGAAACCAGGGGAAAGTTTTTTTTATCCCATTGGTTGCACCCGGAGAAACCATTGATGCAGAAATAACAGAACAGAAAAAAAAGTACGGGAAAGCACGCTGTCTAAAAATATATGACCATTCTCCCTATCGGGTAGAACCTGTTTGTGCCTATTACGGAAGATGCGGCGGGTGTAATCTTCAGCATCTGGATTATAACTATCAGGTTCTTTTGAAAAAAGAGTTTATACAGGATTTATTTGGTAAAATGGCAGGGATATCATTACCTGCTGATTATGAATTCAGAAAATCACCTCCCTTTGGTTACCGTCACAGGATCCAGGTTCAGAGGGAGGGTAAAAAAACAGGATTTAAGGAAAGATCCGGATCATCTGTAATAGAAATTTCAGACTGTCCTATTTTGACAGCACCGCTCAATCAGTATTTAAAGAGAAAAAAATCTGAACAGTATTCTTCAAACACAAGGGAAATGATTTTTTCCAGTGGAGATTCTATCCACACAGAAATGAATAATCGGGAGATTTCCTATAATCTTCTCGGAAAAACTGTGTATTTCAGAACAGATCTTTTTTTTCAGAGTAATCATTATCTTCTTCCTGATCTTATAAAATATGTGATGGATGGTTTACAGGGGGAAAATGCGATGGATCTATACTGTGGAACAGGGCTGTTTTCCCTTTTTTTAAAAGATTGTTTCAAAAATATCATTGCCATAGAGATTAATCCGGAAACGGAAAAATATTATCATAAAAATCTTGAAGGCAGCCATTACAGCTATTATGGAATGTCCCTCGAGCAGTGGCTGAAAAAAGGGCTCCATAAAAAAAATCCCAAAATGGATTTGGTCGTACTGGATCCTCCCCGGTCGGGCATTTCCGAATCAGTCAGAAAATTTCTTATAGAGAGCAAACCTGATAGGCTCGTATACGTCTCTTGTGATCCTGCAACTCAGGCACGGGATACGAAAGAGCTGATAAATCACGGTTTCATTATTAGTGATATGAAGGGTTTCGACTTTTATCCGCATTCCAATCATATGGAGAATGTGATTAAATTTTCACGGAAAACCGGATGAACAGGATTCTTCTGAAATCTCTGATTTTATTTCTCAGTATTACCCTTCATGCTGATACCTGGGAAACTGCCATTGCAGGGGTATTGACGACACCTCCTGCAGAAGGTCTTGACGGAAGAATTTACTGTACAGCCGATGACAGGGCTCTGCATGCTCTGAACGGAGCAACAGGTAGAGAGTACTGGAATTACAGACCCGGGAGAAAACTTACCGGTTTTACAGCCGTATCCCCTGATGGAATCATATATATCCATACAATCAGAAATGAATTGATAGCTGTAAGCCCCGGCGGATGGGAGCTCTGGCGGAAAAGGCTTGCAAACGATATCATCTGTTCTCCATCGATTGATCCTTATGGCCGGATCGTATTGCTCACTTCTGACTACGTGATACATGTTTTTGATCGTTTGGGATCAGAAATAAGTTTTCCCATACCGTCTGACAGGTATGAGCAAATCTACAATTTTGAAAATCGTCTTTTCTTGCAAACCCCCAGTCAACTGAATATCTATTCATTTCGAGGAGACCTGGAAAAGGAAATGAATGTAAAGGTAGAGAAAGTTATTATTAACAAGACCGAATTCTTTTTTCAGCTTTTGTCTGGACAGTGGATGTCCATGGCATACCCGGATTTTACATATTCCGAAATCCCGGCCCCCGTAAAAAACAGCACAATATATCCCGAAGCTGAAGTCCTGATTACAGACCAGGGGAGAGTTGTGTCAGGACGCAAGGACTGGTTTATGGAAGCATATCAGGAAGGAATTGAATCATATCACAGCTTTTATCAGCCGGGATGTAACTCCTCCAGAACCAATGGTCCCAGAATTGATCTAATTTCAAGAAACACCCTTAGATATTCAGAAACCGGTTTTACCGAGTTTATTCTTCAGAACAACATATACCTGCAAACCATCCTGATTGAAATGGAAAAATATGAAACCTTCAACGATCTTATTCTTGATAAACCAGATTATGATATTTTTTTGATGAGCCTGTTACGGAATAAATCAAGAATTACCCCTTACAGGGAAAATCCGGAAGAACCTGATCAATACAGTCAATACAGGATCTACATGCTCCTTACCAGATGGGGAGATCTTCGTACCAGAGATGCATTACTCAGCTTATGCCGTCTGGAAAAAGATCCTGCAGGATTAGCTATACTGATAAAAGGGCTGGGAAAGATAGGTATAGACAGGGACGGAAGAAGCAGCAGTCTTCTGTACGATCTGGTAAGACAGAATAGAGGAGATGAACTGATCTATCAAAGTGTATTATCAGCGTCCTATAGAATTGCACGGTATAATGGTCAGGAAGCAATGCTGACTTTTTTTCAAATTCTTGAAGACATACAGATCCAGACCCGATCTGATTCAACAAGAAATATGATTACTCAGATTATGAAGGAAATAACAGGATAAAAATAGCAGAAAAACAAGCTGATTTTTCTGGATTTCATTTCTATAATGTAAGTAACCGTTTATAGCAGGAGCCACCCATTGAAGAAATTATCCTTTTTTTTCTTGTTCATAATGATCATAGCCATCAGTTTAACTGGTCAAACGGTTTCTGAAGAGGAGATCTTATCAATACAGGATCAGATTGGATCCATCATTTTTGAAAATTATGTTGGTCCGGTCACGATTGTTAATACCCGGGAAGAAATAACAGGGATCGGTGAATTCCTGGGAATAAACAGTACCTCGTCACCATCCTGGGGAAACAAATATCAATTGTACCATTCGTTTCAACCGGAAATACAGGAAGGATTGGATGGTGATATCCTTGTTATCCTACCCGATGCCGGTGTAGATCATATTCGTAATCTAAGAATGATCCTGTCAGGATTTCTACAGGCAGTTTACGGCTATAACAATGAGCGTTCTTCTGTCCTGGCAGAATTTATCACCTATTACAATGCGGTCTACTATAAAAACCTTCAGCATTTTTCATCCAGATATAAGACTGGTGTTTTACAGTATCTTTCCAGGGAGAATGCAGGATTGTCCACCCATTTCAGTGAGTGGGCTGGAAAATCAAGGATTGTCATCCCTTTAAAATCAGACTCCTTCTATCAATCTCAGGAAGAGGAAACACCATCACTGGATACATCCATTATATCTCAGCCGGAAGTCGTGGAGGAGATGCAGAAAGAGGAAGATAAAGCCCTGGATACCAGGAAAGAGATGGTTGAAATCCGGGAAGAGGAACTTGATGAAAAACAGGCTGTTCTGGATGAAAAGCAGGAAGCCCTTCAGGAAGAAGAAAAGGTGATAGATCAGAAAATTGAGGATAAGGAGGAGGTGATTGCCTCTGCTGAAGAAGCTTCCCCGGAAAAAGAGCAGGCCCGGGAGGAACTGGAAACTCTGAAAGAGGAAAAAGAGGAAATTCAGCAGGAAAAAGAGATTATCAGGGAGAAACAGGAAGAACTACAGAAAGAACAGGAAGAAGTCTTTGAGATGAGAGAAGAGATAGCTAAAGACGAAAATACCCTGATTCAGGAAGAAGAAACAGTTCTTTCGGACGGTCTTATTGCTTCCACTGATACGAAAGCTCTCTGGTTTATCCTTATCGATGAATCGGGAACCCCTTCATCCTTTGGAACCCTCTGTAAGATTGCTGAGAATGGAGAGATCCTTCAAAAATCAAAAATAAATAGCATTCGGGGAAATTCTGCCATAGATACAGGGACCGCCATAGCCCTTATAGCAGGAAAAGACGGGGCGAAAACCAGTGTCAAACCGGTACTGATTGATAAGGAATCCCTGGAAATCATAAAGCAGTCAGAACAGTCGGTTTATGCTGGCAACAGGATATGGACAGATGATGAGAATCTATTTATTATAACCCGCGACAATTCAGATTGGGTTTTAGGTATGTATTCGTATGATCTGGCTTTAATTTCAACAAGTCAGATAAAGGTTCATCCTGATTCACCCGTTCTATTTGAACAGGATAAATTACTGATACAGAACGCTGATGGTTCCGTTTCGGTTTTGTCTAAACAGGATCTTTCAGAAACAGAGTAATTCATAAGGAGCTTAAGTGGAAAAGGGACTATTTGCCGGTAGATCTATAGGTATAGTAAATGACCTTTCAAGGGACGAACAGTTATATCTCTACAAGAAAACAGCAGAGCTGAAAAAGAAGTATCTGAATAATGAGGATGTTTCGGAATTCAAGATTGAAGATCCGGATATGTCTGCCTATCTGATCTTTATGGAAAACAGTACACGTACTAAAGAATCATTTCGTAATGCCGTACAGTTTCATGGGATTAAGTTAAATGTATTTGATGCGCAAGGCTCTTCTTTCAGTAAGCAGGAAAGCTTTCTGGATACCATAAAGATGCTGTATGGATATAGTAAAAGATCCCTTTTCATTATGAGAACCGGTGAAGAAGGGGTATGCAGCTTTCTGGATGAAGAACTTGAGAAGTACTCTCTTAAAACCGGGTATGACCGGGCTGCCTTTATCAATGCAGGCGATGGAAAACATGAACATCCCACACAGGAATTTTTGGATGAGTTCACATTTCTGGAAAAGAAAAACTGGGACAATAGTGAGATCCATATTGTTTTAACCGGAGATCTTTATCACGGAAGGACAGTCCACTCCAAGGTTGCCGGTCTGAATGTCTTTGAAAAGGTTAAGGTTGATTTGATTGCTCCCTCAGAACTGGCCATGCCGGATTACTATGAAAGAGAGATGGTTCAAAACGGTTTTGAAGTGAGAAAGTTTGATTCAATCAGGGAGTATCTGGAACAGAAAGATATTGCAGACATATGGTATTTTACACGCCTTCAACTGGAAAGAATGGGGGATAAGGTAAAAGAAAAAGAACAGCAGCTACGGGATTCGGTAACCTTTAAAAAGGAATATATTGGCAGGATTCCCAGTCATAGCAAATTCTATCATCCTCTCCCTAGACATCGGGTATATCCGGTTATTCCCGGTTTTCTGGATGAAACAAGTTTTAACGGATGGGATGAACAGAGTATCAATGGTTTTTTTACAAGAACAATTGAAATAGCCATGGTTGGAGGGAAGTTAGGGTTTGACTTTGAAGGAACCGGATTGGTTCATGAGAAAGATGATGAAGAGTTTATCGAAACAATATCAGTTACCAAGAGAAGCCGGATTCAGGACAAGTATAAAGTGGGAATTAAGCCGGTTGATGAAGGAATTGTGATTGATCATATTGGGAAAGGGGAAGATCAGGAAACCATCTGGAACATGATAGATAAAATCAGAAGGATTCTGAAGCTCAATTGCCGAAGTTCGCATGGAGTATTTCATACAGGTGATGGCGAAACATACAAAGGTATTATCTCTTTACCGGATATTCTGTCATTGAATCAGGTTGATATTAAAAAGCTGGCTGCAGTAGCTCCCGGATGCACATTGAATATTATTTCGGATCAATCGGTAAAAGAAAAATTCAGGTTGCATATGCCTCCTAAAATATACAATTTTGAAGAAATTTCCTGCAAGAATGAAAACTGTATTTCCCATCCGTCAAAAGTACAGCATGTTACAACATTTTTTAACAGGTCAAAAGAGAACCGTTTTGTTTGCAAGTACTGCAATAAGAGCCATTCTTTCAACGAGATCTGGGATATCTGAAATAAAGGTTCGAATATTCTGATTCCGTAAGTTTTACAAAAAAGGATTAATAAAAAATGGACTGAGACTTTCTATTTCACAGGTCTCAGTCCATTTTTTATGTTTTAACGGATCCGGTATTTTGCTTGTCAAGCAAGCTTTCCATGATCAGTAAAATCAACTTGTTTTGAAATAATGATTTTAATCGAGAAGATATGTATTTTCTTCGCTGCTCTGATCGTTGGAGAAAGGATCATCCAGAAGGAAATCCATCATCCCGGAATCTATTTCGTCATACCCGTTTCCCGTTTCGGAGCTATCTGCAAAGGGATCTTCCAGAAGATCTACACCATCCGCGGTCAGCATCTGGGTAGAGAAGTCGTTCAGAAATTTCTGAGTCATAGTCTCTTCCCGGGAGTGTTCAAATGCGTGAATGGGACAAAATGTTTTAGGTTCTGTTCCTGCCAGGAAAATCTCGTCAATGGTTTCGGTGCAGAGTTCTGTCGGCAGAGCACCGGATTCTTCACAAACTTTCATCTCTACCAACCCTGTTGATGGTTTGGTAAACTGCTTAACAGGAAGCTGGCTATTTATATAGGCCATATATTCTCCCCACATCCATCCAGTGGCAGTAGCTCCTGTTTGATTAACCCCCAGAGAACTTCCTCTCTGATCAAACCCTGCCCACATAACGGTGGTGTAATAGGGAGAAAATCCTGATGTCCAGGCATCCGCCCAGTTTTGGGTGGTTCCTGTTTTTCCTCCCATAGGCATTCTTGCAAAACCATCCACATACCGGGGCAGGTGCTTCAATGTTCCTTCTTCTACTGTCGATTGAAGCAGATCCACCATGATATAGGCTTCCTGAGGACTCATAATCTGAAGATCCTCTTTTTTCTGTTCCGCCCTGAGCTCTCTTTCCGGGTTCAGGATAATATCGCCGTTTCTATCTTCCACGTAGCGTATGGCAATAGGTTCAACGGCTTTTCCCTGATTGGGAAATGTAGCGAACGCTCTGGCAACTCTGATGGGGGCTATGGTTATAACGCCCAATCCCAGAGGATACAATCGGGGAAAACGTCGTCCGATCTCTACAGGATCAGATATGCCCAGAAGTCTTGACGCCCTATTGATTGCCGCTTCAAATCCTATCCCTTCAAGTACAGTGATGGAAGGCACATTCATTGAGTGGGCCAGAGCTTCTCTGAGTCTGACAGCTCCTTCCCATTCTCCTTTGTAGTTCATGGGAGTGTAAGAAGACCCGTCAGGATTTCTGAATACCTTGGGCCCATCGTATATCCTGGTAGCCGGCGTATATTTTCTTGATGATATGGCGGCGGAGTAGTAGAGTGGTTTGAATACAGAACCCGGCATCAGTTCGCCGTTTACAGCCCGGTTAAACTGGTTGGTTCTGCTGAACTCACTTCCTCCAATCATGGCAAGAATATATCCTGTTTCGTTCTCGAGAGTGATAAGAGCGGATTCTACAGTGGACTGCTGGGTTTTCTGTATGGAATTATTATAGGCAAACTGGGAAAGATAGTTTAAATCACCCATGCCGAACATTAAGGATACAATATCCATTGCAGGATTGATATTTTCGTAGAATTCATCTTTTGCCCGGATTCTCTCCTGGGACCCTGCTATTCTGATATCCTCGATATTGAAAGTCAGTGACAGCAGATCGATCAAAGGAACAAACTGATCATCCACAACATCCATTCTGTTTCCGATATTTTCCTGATACCTCTTGTTCCAGGTGACAAGTCCTTTCTTGACAATTTCATCAGCTTTCTGCTGATAATCCAGGTTCAATGTGGTATGAACAGTATAACCATCCCTGTAAATGTCCTGCTTACCGTAGAGCATTTCATCCAGTTCTTCACGAATGTATTCACTAAACCACGGCGCCAGATCTTCTCTGTCAAAAAAAGCAGTTGTCAGGTTGTCTCTGGACCAGTCATAACGGTTGTTCCAGTAATCGGCCATGGTCAAATCGGCTTCCTGCCGGGTTATATACCCGTTTCTTACCATTTGATCTATGATTTCACTCTGGACTTTTCTGGCTCTTTCCGGATAACGGATAGGAGAGTACAAACCGGGCCGGACCAACTGGATTACAAGCATCACAGATTCGGCTACGGTATTCTCTTCAGCAGAGTGGCGGAAGAAGAATTTTGAGGCCGCTTCAACACCATAGGTGTTGTGACCGAAAGGCATCTTGTTTATATACATTTCAAGAATTTCATATTTGGTCAGCTGTCTTTCCAGCTGAAAAGCCCACCAGAGCTCTTTCAGTTTCCGCGTTACCGAGATATCACTCCGGTCTGCATACAAATGCCCGGCCAGCTGCTGGGTCAGCGTGCTGCCTCCGGAAAAATACTGACCGGTTATGATTTTTACAACAGCTCTTAATGTTCCGTACAAAGAAAAACCGTTATGTTTAAAAAAGGTTCCGTCTTCACGGGTCATCAGAGCATAGATCAGACTTTCCGGAAGATCGTTGATAGATACAATTTCCCGTTTTTCATCAGAAAAGAATTCAGTAATGAGATTCCCGTTGATATCAAGGATCTGAGAAGGAAGAGCCGGATTGTCTTCTCCGAAATTTTCCATATTTTTTATATTGAAATTCGTAGCCAGCATTAAACCTGTGGATATACCGGTTCCGATGGTAATCAGGAGCAGGAAAGATAAAAAAGTCAGGATTATCAGCTTACGTTTACCTGTAAAAATCATAGTCTTAAAGTACGTGTCCCTTGGTAATTTGTCAAGAAGGCGGCAGATTACTGCTTTTCCAGAAGAATCTCTGGAATCATGGTAATCCTGAAGGAATCCTGCATTTCTGCGGTAAATTCCCGGCTTAACTGATAGTCGCCGATCTCAAACCTGATGATGTGGGTCCCGGGAAGTATCTCCATGGAATGAGACAGGTCTTCTGTGCTTATGGGTTTTTCATCCAGAAAAACTTTCATACCTTCTATCGTGTCGATTCGCAGGGTCGGGTACTGCTGCTGTATGATATGGTCCATGATCATGGTTTGCCCTGATGACAAGGCGAATTCCAGAGTATCTTCAACGCCGGATTCTGTTCTGATCTGCAGAGAGTGTAATCCTGCATCCAGAATTGTCAGATTTGATAAATCTTCAAATATTTTACCGTCGATCTGATAATAGAGAGGTTCATCCACAGGTTTTCCCTCATTATTGAGTACATTTACCTGTAAAAGCCCTTTATTAAAGAAAACCGGTTCTATTTTATAATAGACTTTTTGATCATAAACATCATCGGGAATCCCTTTTGTGATGGGCAGTATGGTCATCATGAGGGGGAATTCACCCTTTTTATTTTTTTCCGAGATAAGAAAGGTTGCCCGGTCCGGGGACAGGGTATGACTCTCTGAAAGAGGAATAATAAAACTGACCGGTTTTCCAAAGTCCATAAAACGCATGTATGTCTGGGTCCCCTTATAGGCTGACACTTCGGTTGACGGAGCCGTATCAAGATTTTTATAAAAATAAAGAGCAAAACTGTTTCGGTAAACCGACATCCCGCTATCTGCTGAAACCGTAATCTTCACTCCTTGTAAAAGCGGAGTGATGTGATCCGGAAGAACCAGTCCGACAAGCGATTCTACCGATGCTTCAATGGTTTTCCATCCAGCCTCAGAGAATTCAACAACCCCCGCGACTGGTCCTCTTATATTTTCTGAAGACAGAGGGATGAGAAAATTCAGAAATAATAGAAGTATCAATAACGTTTTTTTTGTCATTCTCCGCTCACAGAAAGCAAATTTTCAGGATTCTGAGGTAATCCGTTTTTTCTTATTTCAAAATGAAGGTGCGGGCCTGTAGACATGCCAGTATTTCCGGATAATGCTATCACATCTCCTTCTGCTACTTTATCACCAACATTGACCAGGATACGGCTCAAATGGCCGTACAGGCTTGTATATTTATTCCTATGCTGAATTATAATGTATTTGCCGTAATCTTCCAATTCCCCGGTTGATAAAATCATGCCATCGCCGCACGTTCTGATCTCTGTCCCTGTGGGCGCTCTGAAATCGGTGCCAGTGTGGAGCTCCCATTTTCCGGTAAAAGGGTGATCTCTGTAGCCATAGGAGGACGTTACAGTGAGTTCCCGCAATGGAGATAGAAAAAGAGGCTGCACAAAACGGGTTCTGTAGCTTTCAGGTAAATATTGCCCGGGATAGTACTGAAAACTGGTTTTTTCCCTTTTTACAATGACTTTCAGGGATTGGTAGGGCTGTTCCCTGAAGTGAGAAAGAAGATTTCTGTACCAGGGGGATGAACTTTCTTCATTAATATAAATTCCAGGATTACTGGGTATCAAAAGAGAATCGCCTGGTCTGAAATCAGCAATATTCTGAATCCCATTAAGCGAAGCAAGAGTATCCACCGGGAGATTAAAAACTGCCGCTAGCTGTATAAGGGAATCTCCCTCTTCTGTTCTGTATTGATACAGCGACAGCGGGGGAGGCGGCAAAGACCGGGCTTTGTTGAAATACCAGGATTCCGTCTCTTTCTGCTGTTGTTTGAATAAAGGATCAGAATAGATGCTTATATTTTGAATAACGGGATATTCCTGAGAATAAAGAGCAATACCAGTGAAAAAAAGAAAAACGGACAATAAATATTTCATAACAGATTTTCTAGAAATTCATCCGGAATGGCTCTGTTCCCGCCACCTAAACCCAGTTTTCTGTCTTTCCTGTTTTCTCCATGATAATCAGAACCTCCCGTAATGAATAATCCCAGAGTTTCCGCAATCGTTTCCAACCGTTTACCCTGATTCGTATTGACTCCGGAGTGCCAGGCTTCAATGCCTTCAATTCCCATACTTTTCCATTCAGCCAGTTTCTCAGGCAATTTACCCCAGGACAGATACAATGACAACGGGTGAGCTATAACAGGGTGTCCCCCTGCATCCAAAATAAGTTTTACCGCATCTTCCAGAAGCATAACCTTTTTGGGTATGTAATACTTCTGATCTACCCCGAGGAATTTATCAAAAGCATGACGCATACTCTTGGCAATTTTTTTTTCCACCAGCAAGCGGGCAATATGAGGTCTGGCTATGATGCGTCCTTTAGCTGTCGTTTTCAGCTCTTCTTCTGTTATCTCATAACCGTCATTCTGAAGCCGTGTTAATATCTCTTTATTCCGGTTGTTCCTATGATGCCTGAGGTAGTTTAATTTGCTTTCCAGGGGAGAGGTTTTCCAGTTTACCAGATTTAAACCCAAAAGATGGAATTCTCCCGGATGATGTTCTATTTCAAGTTCTATCCCCGGTATAAGGCGGATTCCTGTTTTTGCGGCATGAAATTCTGCTTCTTCCAATCCATCCAGTGTATCATGATCGGTTAAGGCCAGTGCGCTTAAACCGATGGAATATGCTTTATTGATAAGCTCCTCAGGAGTCGATGTACCATCTGAAAAGGTTGAATGTGTATGAAGGTCAATCATATGCGAGAAGCATAGTCATTAAAAAATGATTATTCAAGATAAGGAACAGACAGGAAAATGATTCAACTTATTTTAATTGGTACCGGAATATATGGAAATATGATTGACACGAAAGAGTACAAGGAATTAATATTCTATTAAGCCTAACATCAGGAGACGGGATGCCCCCTAAAGCGATTAATTACAAAGCAAATTCCATTGTTTACTTTAAAGGGGATAAAGGAGAATATGTTTATATCCTTCAGAAAGGCCAGGTCTCTTTAAACTCACAGGATATTCAGACAGGTCAGGAACTGCATGATTTTGTTCAGACCGGGGAATTTTTTGGCGTTAAAGCCGCTTTTGGAAAATATCCTCATGATGAAACGGCTGTTGTTCTTGTGGATTCAACGGTTATTCAGTTCTCTGTTGATGATTTTGAACAGCTTCTGTCTACCAATGACAGGGTCATTATGAAAATGCTCAAAGTTTTTTCCAATCAACTGAGAAGAATTCATAACCAGGTTCAGAGCCTTTTATCATCCGATGAGACAATCAATCCCGAAAAGGGCCTGTTTTCCGTAGGGGAATATTATTTTAACAATAAACGGTATCAGCAGGCTGTAGACGCTTTCAACAGATATCTTATCTATTATCCCAATGGACGATTTGAATCGGAAGTAAGAAAAAAACTGGAATATGCGGAAACTCAGAAATCTTCTGCATTTGAGGAACCTGAATCCCCATCCCCGGTAGAATTTCAACCAGTAAAAACTCAATATACAATTGAAGAAGCCCATAAGCTTAAAAGCAGCAGAGATTATCCGGCAGCCTACAATGCCTATATAAAATCCATCCAGTATAACCCGGATATCAGACTGGAAGCAGAATTTGAAGCCGGGATCTGTTTGTATGAGATGCAAAAGCCGAAAGAAGTCATCAGTCATTTTACGGGGATTTTAAAACGAAATCCCGTTCATGACAGAATGGGGGAGTGTCTCTACTATATAGGAAAATCCTATCTGGCACAGAAAGAGGTGGATAAAGCCAAGGGATTTCTTAAAAAGTCCGTGTCTCTGATGAAGGACGGGGCTCCTGAAACCCGTGATGCCATGCTTATACTTACCCAGATGGAGGGAAAAAACTGATATGGCTTTAGATTTATCTGTTTTTAACCGTTTTGCCGTAACCTTTAAAGCTGGTGATATTATTTTTTGTGAATTTGAACCGGGAGACTCTTTTTACCTGATTCAATCAGGTAAAGTAAAAATTGTAAAAATTTTCGGCGATATAGAAAAAACAATTGATATTATGCATCCGGGCGAGTTTTTCGGAGAAATGGCTCTTTTGGAGGAAGCCCCCCGGAGCGCCACCATCATCGCCATGGAAGAAACGAAACTACTGGAATTCAACAGACAGAATTTTGAAATTCTTATGAAGGGCAATCCCCAGATTGCCCTGAAACTTTTAAAGCTCTTTTCAAAAAGAATATACGATCAGAAAAGACGCTTTCAGATTCTCACTCTGGAAGATGAGCATGCCAAAGTTGCCGATGTTTTTCTTATGCTCGCAGAGGGAATCACACCTACCGAGGAAGAAGAGGATTCCGGCAACAGGACTTTTTCCACCACCATCGATGACATTGCACACTGGTGCGGTATGTCTCCTTCCAGATGCCGTTCCATCCTTGAGCATTTTTCTTCACAAAGACGTGTAGAAATCTTCAGTGACCGGATAATCGTAAAAAATATTAATGATTTTAAAAGATTCGTTTCCACCAGACGCAAGAATCAGGATAAAACGGATAACTGATTCAGTGGAAATTTTTAAGAAAAGAGAGTTCTTTTTCTATTTCTCCCTCATTGGGAGTGTTCAGCTCCAGTAGTCTTCTTAAATGGATCATGCTGTCCAGATCGATTTCCTTGAAGTAAAACCCCAGATAATCTCCTTCCTTGTGGACCAGAACCGCAACGGTTTTAATCTCTATATCTGTAGATACAAGCTTAATCCTGAGATCGTAAGTATCTTCCATAACCAGTGAACTGTTTTTCATTTCCACCAGTATACCTTTGAGTGATATGTTAAGGAGTTCAAAAGGGATTTTTTTATCCTGAGAAGTTTGTATATAACCTTGCGTTTTAAAATCTGCTCTATAAAATTTTCTATGGTCTTTTGAATTCATGTTTTTCTTTTACCTCTTACAAACAATTATTGTTATAATTCCCGGTGGTGTCAATTTTTGAATTGCATTTTATATGTATAACCCTTTTTCGGAAATTCACTTGAATATATTTCATATGAATGTATAATTGTCACGTTATCAGAAAGCCAAAATAGCTCAGGGGTAGAGCAACGCTCTCGTAAAGCGTAGGTCGTGGGTTCAATTCCCACTTTTGGCTTTATATAAATGACTATATACAAAAATATAAGTCTTGATGAGTTTACCGGAAAACCGGCACTTGTATTGCAGCTGTAATATGATCTTGCATCACGGAAAACCGCGATATAAGGAAAGGAAACAGTCAATGAGTGACCGGTTTTTTCTTTTTTAAAATCACTGAAATTTTATACAATCTATTCCTTGCAAGTTCCAACAAATATCATTTAAGGTATAAGTAAGGAGTAAACAGAATGAAAAAGGGAAATGACGATTTTCCCATTCCCTTGAATGATGAACTTTTCAAAAAGGGGTATCAGGATGGATTTACCCATGCAAGGTGTTATAATCCTTCTATTGATATAGACGGACCAAGCTATACAGCAGGATTTCTGAAAGGGAAAGAAGACAGAATTCAGAAAAAGGATCCTGAATATTCCCATAAATAAACCCCTTCTATCAGCTTTTTACCAACAAAAGGGGTCTTTATTATTTTACATATAAATAGTGCTGGGAATTATGATTGTAAAGCCTGGGAAATTCTTCCCATGGCTTTTTCCACATTTTCCAGGCTGTTAAATGCGCTGATACGGATATATCCCTCACCACACTTACCGAATCCGCTTCCCGGGGTAACCACAACCCCGGCTTCATTCAGTATTTTATCAAAGGTAGCCCAGCTGTCGGTGCCAGTATTAACCCAAATATAGGGTGAGTTTTCTCCGCCTGTACACTGAAACCCTGCCTCTTTCATGGCTTTCAGGATGATAGATGCATTCTTCAGATAATAATCTGTCAGCTCTTTAACCTGTTTTTTCCCTTCAGGAGAATAGATCGCCGCCGCAGCTTTCTGTACAGGATAGGATACGCCGTTGAACTTCGTGGAATGCCTTCTGTTCCAGAGGTTTTTAAGAACATATTCTTTCCCTTCAGAGTCCCAGACCTTACAGGCTTCCGGAATAACAGTGTAGGCGCACCTGGTTCCTGTAAAACCGGCTGTTTTGGAGTAGCTTCTAAACTCTACAGCGACTTCTTCCGCACCGGGAATCTCAAAAATTGAGTGGGGAATTTCATCATCCCGGATAAAAGCTTCATAAGCCGCATCAAAAAGGATGAGCGCTTTATTTTTCTTTGCATAATCCACCCATGACTTCAACTCTTCTTTTGTCGCTGTAGCACCGGTTGGATTGTTGGGATAACAAAGATAGATCAGATCTGCTTCTACACCGTCACAGGTTGGAACAAACCCGTTTTCTTCGGTTCCTTCCAGATAGGACAAACCTTCATACCTTCCGTCAACGGCATTACCGGTTCTTCCTGCCATAACATTGGTATCAACATATACTGGATAAACAGGATCGGGAATGGCAACACGGATATCATTGGAAAACAGTTCCTGAAAATTTCCGGTATCGCATTTGGCTCCGTCACTGACAAAAATATCATCCGCAGAGATATTGACTCCACGACTTTTAAAATCATGTTCAGCGATCAATTCTCTGAGAAAGGCATATCCTTTTTCAGGCCCGTAACCTTTAAACGAGTCTTCTGATGCCATTTCATCAACACCCTCATGAAAGGCTTTGAGGCAGGCATCAGGAAGAGGTTTTGTCACATCACCAATACCCATTTTGATTAACTCTTTTCCAGGATTATTCTTCTGGAAATCCGATACTCTACGTGCAATTTCTACAAACAGATAAGAAGCCTGTAGTTTTGAATAATTTTCATTAACTTGGATCATAATGGTGGATTATAGCGTTTTTTTACAACTGAATCTATTATCTACTCTTCAGAAGGGTAATAATCGGATAAAATTTTAGAAAACCTCGCCAGGATTTTCCTCCTTTTTTTATCTTCTGACCGTAACTTCAGATTCATAATATATGAGGCAGGTTTTAATTTTTTTCGGATAAACTGATCCGGGAAAGCTGCCAGAGCTTCTGCCGCGTTCCCTTCGTTAATAAAATCTTCAATTAACCGGACGGGAGTTAAACTTTCCTGTATCCCACAGAGAATCAAACCATTAAAACGCTCTTTCACAGGTTGATTGTTTTCTCTGTCCTGACTTGTTAAATAAAGTTCTCCAAAAGGGGAGTATTCCAGGTCAATCCCCGAGTATTGATGAAGCTGCCATTCAGTAATCATCAGATAATACAGTTCACCCTGAAAAGGCAGTTCACTCTTTCCTTCTATGGGAATAATTGGATTGTGAAGAAAAATGGTATAACTATTATCCTCTTTCAGTATTTCAGAATCCCTCTGGTCCCAGGAAAGGTAGCTGAGAGCAGAGGGTACAGTGGAATCTGTACCGGAGATATTCCACGATGTCCCTTCCGGAAGTTTACGGATAAAGTTCTTCAGATAGTTTAAGAAATCGGCATACTCTGCATATCCTGTTTGAGCCGGATTTGACATAAAAAGAAGATCCCGGGCGGTTAAATCCGATTCTGAATGGTTAAAAAACAGATTCAGGGAATCAGCAGGAATTCCATTTAAAAACCAAAGCCCCAAATTCAGAGAATCCAGATCAGCCAGAACAGGAACCAGATATTTCAGTAATTCAAGATCCGATTGAATCCCTCTGGCACCCACTAAAACAACTGGTGTTTCATTTTGTATTTTCGTTTCGATCAAATGTGCGGGAGACTGATCATTTTCATCCAGATAAAGAGAGAGCGGGATAGAGACATCCCTTTCCGGGATAATGGCATTCTGCTTTCCACAGGATGATATAAATATGAGGCTGAACAATATAAGTTTTTTCATTGCTTAATTAATCTTTATTCCTTTTTTGATAAAAAATTTCAGAATTTTATGTACATCAGGAGGATTAATATTTATCCTGACCGGTTTATAATCGAGAGAGTGGATCCTTATGGAATGACCGGATATTTTTTCAACAAGAGTTATTCTTTCAATCAGATGGATTTCCGGTTTTTGATAGTAATGAAGATTCAATACAATTCTATTATCATTTAAAACAATATAGGGGCTTCTGTTACTGATAATAATCAGCAAAGTTATAATGAAAGTGCCGAGAGAATAAAGTATCATATCCAGTCTTGAATACCTGAGAATCAATGGTCGGAAACCGAGTATAAATGGAATGAGAAAAAGAAAATTCATGGTTCTTGTTAAAAGATGTTTTTTTATTTTGAGACTGTCTTCCATTATACCAACTGTTCAGGATTAAGTGCGATTAATTCAGGATGCACAAAAATTCCGTTATCTCTAACCAGGACATCGTCAAAATAGATCTGACCGCCTCCATACTTTTCTGTCTGAATACAGACAAGATCCCAGTGGATGGAGGATTTATTACCATTACTGGCTTCATCATAACATCTCCCGGGGGTAAAGTGAAAACTTCCTTTTATCTTTTCATCAAAAAGGGTGTTTTTCATCGGATTTTCTATATGCGGGTTGACGCCAATAGCAAACTCTCCAATATACCTGGCTCCTTCATCAGTATCCAATACCTGATTAATACGTGCAGTATCATTGGAAGTCGCTTCAATTATTTTTCCTTCAGAAAAGACAAATTGTATATTTTCATAGGTTACGCCCTGGTAAACCGCCGGGCAGTTGTACTGTAATGTACCGTTTACACTCTCTTTTAAAGGCGCTGTAAAAACTTCTCCATCAGGAATATTGATTTTCCCATCGCATTTGATGGATTTCATTCCTTTTATGGAAAAACTCAGATCTGTACCCGGCCCTGTAATACGTACCCTGTCTGAGGATTCCATGAGTTTTACAAGATTATCCATAGCTTTTGACATTTTTTTATAATCAAGATTACTTACCCTGAAATAAAAATCCTCAAAAGCTTCCAGACTTTTTCCGGCAGCCTGAGCCATAGAATTATTTGGATAGCGGAGAACAACCCATTTTGTGTTTTTAACCCTTTCTTCTCCATGAACCGGTGTCATGAAATATTCCATATATAAATTCATTTTTTCAGGAGGGACATCGCTTGTTGATGTAGGATTTTCTGCAGCACCGATGCCGATATAGGCATCCATCTTTTTCATTCGGGACAGTTCCGCTTCTGTCATGATCCTGAGCTGTTCCTTATCAATTTGCATGAGAAGCTGCCGGAGAACTCTTTCGTTCTGATAAGAGACATGAGGATACGCTCCATTGCGGTACGCCGCCTTTATCAGCTCCAATACCAATGGCTCACAATCCTGACCATTGGCATGAATCAGAACATGTTCACCGTTCTTTAAATTCAGAGCATAATTGGTAATATTGTCTGCCAACCGGGCCAGTCTGGGATCTGTCATATTAAATCTCTCCTGTTTTTTCCAGATAATTGATAATTTCAGCAGAAAGAAAGAAAGAGCCGCAAATGAGAAGCGGCATATGGGGATATCTTTTCCTGATTGCCAGATAGGCATCAACAGGATCTTTTATCAATTCAATACGGGAACATTTTTTGCTGAAAATATCTGCTGTAATCTCAGGATGACTCTTTTTGAAAAACCCCGGAGAGGTAATGAAAATATGAGAAAAACCTGAGGCAATTTCAGCCATAGTTTCTGAATCCTTATCATCTCCGCATCCGAAGAGCAATATGGATTCCTTATTGCCCTGTAATACTGAAAAGTCATTGACTGCTGTTTGAAAGGAGTTGGGAGTATGAGCCCCATCGGTAATAATTAACGGATCTCTCTTGAGAATCTGCATCCTGGCGGGCAGCATGGCATCTTCAAAACCTTTCAGCCAAGTGGCTACAGGGATAGAGGGGAGAAGGTTATTCAGTGCAGTTAAGGCGGTTACTGCATTCTCCATTTGTATTTTTCCTATCATTTTCAGATGAATCTGCAAAGGTTCCCCGGAAAGAGAAAGGATTTTTGCGCTTGTACCATGCAGGTGAATATTCAATTGGGAAATCCTGTACATAGAAGAGCTATCCAGAATCTCGGCACCCAAAGATCCTGCAACTGACTGCAGGACGGTAAGGGCTTCTTTTTTCTGTTTGGTTATAACACAGGGTATTCCCGGTTTTATAATTCCGGCTTTTTCGGAAGCGACTTTTTCAATGGTATTACCCAGCCACTGAGTGTGTTCCAGTTCGATCGGAGTAATAATCGCCATCTCAGGCTGGATGACATTGGTCGCATCGAGCCTTCCCCCCAGTCCTGTTTCAATGACAGCCCATTCGCAGGAAAACCGGGAAAAGATCAGAAAACCAAGAAGCGTTAACAACTCAAAAGTTGTGGGATCATCCCCGCCGGGAAGGCTTTTTTTTGCATTACCGGTTATCAGAATTGTATAAATATGATTAATGGATTTCAGATAGTGATCATCACTTAAATATTCGCCGTTTATTCTGATTCTCTCTTTGTAGGTTCTTATATGGGGGGATGTATAGAGGCCGGTAACAAAGCCGGCTTCATGAAGTGCCGAAGCAATCAATACTGCGGTGGAGCCTTTTCCTTTGGAACCGGCAATATGGATCGCTTTAAAGTCCTTCTCGGGATGACCGAATATCTCAAGTAACGATGACATCCTCTCCAGGCGGTAAAATCTTTTAACCCTGTCCGGCTTTTTTTCCAGATTAGTAAAAGATTCTATCCACCGAAAACCCTCTTGCAAAGTTTCAAACAAAGCTGTGCCTCAGCGTTTTTTCAAAGCATTGCCATGGGTTTCAAAACCTTCGTAATCTGCCAGGTTTTCCACATGAGGTTTCATTTCTTCCAAACCATCTTTTGTTACATAGACTACAGATGAGTATTTTATAAAATCCCTAACCGACACAGCAGAATATGTTCTTGCATTGCCTCCCGTGGGAAGAACCGCATTGGCTCCCACAGAATAATTGGCTATGGAAAAGGGTGTATTTTCTCCCAGCAGGATTTCTCCGGCATTGGTTATGTAGGAAAGGGTTTGAAAAGGTTCTCTTGTCTGTATCTGGAGATGTTCTGGAGCAAACAGATTCACAACATCTGCAGATTCTTTGACAGATTCTGTAAGAATAATTCCGCCATAACCTTTCATAACATCCTGAACAAAAGTTTTCCGTGGTTCTCCGAGCTCTTTGGTTAACATTTCCATATGTTTTATCACTTCTTTGGAAAGAGGTGCCGATTCCGTAATAAGAAGGGCAGAAGAATCAGAGCCATGTTCCGCTTCAATCAGCAGATCCAAAGCAACTTTATAGGGATCTGCACTCTCATCTGCCAGGACAATAGACTCAGAAGGTCCTGCAGGCATTCCTATATCTACAGAGCCGGAAACAAGTCTTTTTGCTGCGGTAACATACATACTTCCCGGACCATTCAATTTTGACACAGAGGGAATGGATTCTGTACCGAATGCCAGAGCCGCGATCGACTGGGCCCCTCCAGTTTTATAAATATCAGTGACTCCGCATAAACGGGCCGCATACAGGCATGCGGGATCTATGCTGCCATCATCGGCAGGGGGGGTGACAATACTGATACGGGGCACTCCGGCAACAACAGCAGGAACAGCCAGCATATAAAGCATCGACGGGAAATTGCCACGGCCCCTGGGAACATATAGACCGGCAGAATCAATAGGAAGAGCTTTTTCTCCTGCCAGAACTCCCGGACGGATTTCCATAAATTTCATGGCTTCCGGTTTTTGTGATTCATGAAATTTTCTTACATTTTCAATAGAGTATCGCAAGGCGTCCTTTACTGAAGGGTTGATTATTTTTTCAGCAACATCAAATTCCTGTTCAGTTACCTTCAAAGACATATCTATAGGCGTATTATCAAATTTATTGTTGTAAAAAAGGACCGCCTTGTCTCCTCGGGATTTTACATCATCAATAATAGATTGTACCGATTCTTTTACCGAGTTGATATTCAGTTCGGATCTGGAGAAAAGAGATTCCTTTTTTGTTT
Source organism: Oceanispirochaeta sp. (assembly GCA_963677615.2). Classification (GTDB taxonomy): domain Bacteria; phylum Spirochaetota; class Spirochaetia; order DSM-2461; family DSM-2461; genus Oceanispirochaeta. The sequence continues at coordinate 80,621 of CAXXQW010000001.1, forward strand.
TACTGATGCTTTTCCAATCATAAATGTTTATCTGCATAAGTCAATTATCCTTATATCATGGTGAGTTCGATTCTTGTGCCAAGCCTGATGGTATCTCCGTTATGAATCTTGATATATTTGTCAGGGGCTACGAGTCTACCATTTAAAAAGGTACCGTTACTACTACCTTTGTCTTTTACAAAATAACTGCCTCTGATCTGCTGTATTTCAAGATGATACCTGGACACCATACTGTCATCAATAACAATATCATTTTCCTTGGCACGACCAATGGTTACTTTACTATGAACTTTTATCTCTTTTCCATTGAAAAGGAGACAGCGGATGTTTTTCTTCCCGATGTTTTTCAAACGCTTCCCCACAGGGCTGTTCTGCATAATCGTATCGTCTTTCATCTTTACTAAAGCATCTCCTGAAATAACTATAACAGATTGAAGGGGATTATAGGAATTCAAAAAAGAAAGAATTCAAATCTGTATATAAAATGCAAATAGTCCGATAATGGTATAGTATTATTTATACGGAGGAATGCATGAAAGCGAATGCGGATTTCCCGACAATTAATAGTAAAAAACCCGATGGCCTGAACCCGGCGGGAATACCTTATCGGGTATTGGTTATTGATGACTCAATGTTTGTTAGGAAACAGATTTCACAAATACTGACTTCAGAAGGTTTTGAAATAGCAGGACAGGCTGGTGACGGAGTGGAAGGGGTAGAAAAATTCAAGGAGCTACTTCCCAATGTAGATCTCATTACCCTGGATATTACCATGCCCAAACAGGATGGTGTATCAACCCTTGAGCAGATCCTTAAAATTGATCCCAATGCCAAAGTTGTAATGGTAAGTGCCCTGGGTAAGCAGGATCTGGTGAAACAGGCTATTTTAACAGGAGCCAAAAACTATATTGTAAAACCACTGGATAGAAAAAAAGTTCTTGAAAGGCTCACAGCTGTGCTGGAATCATGAGAATTTACCGGATTTTTGTTAAACATCCCATTTTATGAAATTCAAATAAATACTTTTTTAAGGTTTCGGAATTGACGGAAGGAATCTTGTTGTATGTATAATCCAGACAATTACCCGGTTTGAACCCGGTAATGAAATGTCTGGATTTTTTTATAATACTACTCAATTCCGCCACATCCTTCAGAGGGATCAGGTCCGGAACAATGGTTGTCCGGAATTCATAATCAAAACTTCCTGACTGCAGGATCTGGACAGATTCCATGATTCTGCTATGTGAATCATCCGTTCCTCCCAGTAAAGGGTAAGATTCCGGAAGGACTTTCAGATCCATCGCGATATAATCCACTTCATCCAAATGGGAGAGAGCGTTGGGGTTTAATCCGTTTGTATCTATTTTTACAGGTAAATTCGTAAGAGTTTTTATTTTGTGAATAAAATCCGGAATTCCCGGATATAAAAGAGGCTCCCCCCCGGACAAAACAATCCCTCCCAACAGGGGAGCCCGTAATTTTAAAAAATCAAAAATATCTTCAGAATTCATCAACCCATATGTTCTACCCAGAGCAAGATCGGGATTGTGACAGTAGGGGCATCTAAGGTTGCACCCCGGGAAGAAGATAACAGGGGCTATCTTCCCGGGGAAATCAACCAGGGATGTTTTCTGAAGGCCGAAAAAATGGGGAATCTGCATTCCTCAGGCGATCGCGGCCGGCTGTCCCAAAAGAGTGCTGACTTCTTCAGCTTTACCGCTTCTATAAATTTCAGTTCCGTTTCTGTCAAAAAAAACAACTGTGGGAGCAGAAAAAATATTAAATTTAGACGCTTCTTCCATACCATTGGGGGTATCAACATTGAATGACTGTGATTTCAAATTCACATTTTTCAAAACTTCTTTCATGGGAGGACAGTTGGGACAGGTGTTTCTATAGAAAAATGAGTATGACCAAAAATCATCATTTTTAGCTTCAGAATCCTGGTCTTTGGAGAGGTTCTCTTTTATCAGTTTTTTCAAACCTCTTCCATTCAGTTTGGAAAAAGTCACTCTATCCTGGTATTCTCCCTGCTTTCCAAGGTTCCAGTTTCGTACAGATCTATAATAACCTACAATTCTGGAGTAGACTTCCGTTTCACAACCTTCTACCGTATTCATCTCTTTTTTCAGCTTTTCAATCTCTTTATCGATGCTTTCCACTGTATTCGTCATTATCTAACGCCTCCTTCTGCCAATAACTGTGCTTTTTTATTTTCCAGGTCTTCGATCCGGTTCTGAATCTTCTGTTTTTCTTCTTCCCGACAGAATGGGCAGGTAAAATGTTCTCCACTCAGGTATCCATGAACTTTACAAATGGAAAAGGTGGGTGAAATTGTAAAATAGGGTAATCTGTAATTATGTGCGATGGTTTTGACAAGTTCCCTGCAGGCCTTCCAGTCGCTAATGGATTCACCAAGAAAACCGTGGAATACAGTACCACCGGTATAACGGGTCTGCAGGTCATCCTGAAAATCCAGAGCTTCAAAGATATCTCTTGTATAATCCACAGGCAGCTGGGTAGAGTTAGTATAATAAGGATTATCTTCTGTGCCTGAAGTGAGAATTTCCGGATAGTGTTTTTTATCATGCCTTGCCAATCTATAACTGGTACTCTCAGCAGGAGTGGCTTCCAGATTAAACAGATCACCTGTTTCCTCTTGATAATCAGCCAGTCTGTTTCTCATATGATCCAGGATTTCGCAGGCAAATTCTTTGGAATCCGGATCTGTGATATCCTTCCCGAAAAAATTCAACATACTTTCGTTCATTCCGTTCAATCCGATTGTACTGAAATGATTATTCAGATGTTTAAGATACCTTTTGGTGTAGGGAAACAGGCCGCTTTGAAGTAGCCGGTTAATGACCTTTCTCTTGATAACAAGAGATTCTTTTGCCAGATCCATCAGGTTGTTCAATCTCTCATAAAAATCCGATTTGGATCTGGACAAGTATCCAATACGTGCCAGATTAATAGTGACAACTCCTATGGATCCGGTAAATTCATCGGAACCGAATAGCCCTCCGCCTCTTTTTCTCAGCTCTCTTTTATCAAGTTGAAGTCTGCAGCACATGGATCTGACATCTTCGGGATTCAGATCGGAATTAATAAAGTTCTGAAAATAGGGCGTTCCGTATCGGGCTGTCATTTCAAAAAGCAGTTTGGCATTTTCAGAATCCCAATTGAAATCTCTGGTAACATTGTAGGTGGGGATAGGATAGGCAAATCCCCGCCCATCAGCATCACCTTCTATCATCAATTCGATAAATGCCTTGTTGATGAGGTCCATTTCCGATCGGCAATCGCCATAAGTAAAATTCTGTTCCCTACCGCCGACAATTGCTTTCTTTCCAGCCAGATCATCAGGAACTGTCCAGTCAAGAGTTATGTTGGTAAAGGGAGCCTGACTTCCCCATCGGGAAGGTGTGTTTACGCCGAAAATAAAGCTCTGAATGCACTGTTTGACTTCCTTGTAATTCATATTATCGGCTTTCACAAAGGGAGCAAGGTATGTATCAAAACTGGAAAGCGCCTGGGCCCCAGCCCATTCATTCTGCATAATACCAAGAAAATTCACAATCTGAAAAATAAGAGTGGATAAATGACTGGCAGGTTTGGAAGTGATTTTTTCTTTCACACCTCCAAGGCCTTCTTCAATTAATTGCCTGATGGACCAACCTGCGCAATATCCACTGAACATGGAAAGATCATGTATATGCATGGCACCAGTTCTATGAGCTTCCGCAATTTCAGGAGAATAGATGTTTTTCAGCCAGTAATTAGCGGTAATCGTTCCGGAATTATGCAGGATCAGACCGCCCAGGGAAAAATTCACATTGGCGTTTTCATTAACACGCCAATCGGATTGGGAGAGATATCCATCCATGGTCTCATTGATATTCAGCATCAGTTTTCTGGTATCTCTTATGGCTTCGTGTTTCGCCCTGTATAGGATATAGGCTCTTGCTATTTCCACTTCGTTGTTTTCTATAAGAACAGTTTCAATAAGATCCTGAATTTCTTCTACAGCAGGTGCTGAGTTAGGATGTCTGTCTGACATGAACACAATCAGTTTTGCTTCTGTACTTTTTGTAAGTTTTTCTGCTAACTCAGTATCATTGCCTTTTACAGCAACAACAGCTTTCACGATTGCTTCTTTAATACGTTTTCTATCGTATGAAACAACCCTGCCATCTCTTTTTACAACCCGGCGGATAATTGATTCCGTAGGCGTTGGAGAACTTTCCTCAATGCCGAGAAAAGCTCTCCAGTCGTTTTGTGTGTCCATTTCCCCTCCCAAAAGGATTTACTTTTTATCATTCAATGATTCAATAACCTGTACAAATTCCTCAACATTCTCAAAATGTCTGTATACAGATGCAAAACGTACATAGGCTACTTTATCCAGCTCGAAGAGCTGAGTCATGATCAATTCACCCAACTCTTCTGAAGTTATTTCATGAGTGGATTTTCCCCGGAGATTTGCTTCATCTTCTATAGAATGCAGAATCGTATCTACCTGAAATTGTGAAACAGGCCTTTTTTCGATAGCTCTCTGCAACCCCCTTTCCAGCTTTTTCAAATCAAACGGTTGTCTGGATTTATCCCTTTTTATAACCATAAGAGGGATTTCTTCCACCTTTTCATAGGATGTGAACCGGTATCCGCATGCAGAGCACTCTCTTCTTCTGCGGATGGACGTTCCGCTTATGTTCTGTCTGGATTCTATTACTTTATCATCCAAAGTCCCGCATAATGGGCATTTCATCGAGCTCTCCACGCCCCATATATGGGGCACTACATAGTGTGCGATTTTTGTTTTTTTTCAATATACCACACTAAATATGGAAAAACAATGTTATAATCCAGGTTTTTTAAGGCAATAATTAAACACAGGTGGTTTTAATAACTGCTGTTTACTTTACATCTGTTAATGATAAAAAGGAGATTTCCTTTCTGAGCTGCATTTTAGTCTCAATACTGAGGTTTTTCTTATCTAGAATCAGTGAGTAGGGTGTATCTGAGTAAAAAAGATCGATCATAAAACTAGGTTTTGAGGATTTTGAAAAAATCATGGAGACCGTCAGGGGGTTGGGCGGGTTCTGTCCAATAAACACTTCGGCACTCAATTCATCAGGAGCGATCTCATAGGGAAATTGGCAATCATAAAAAACGATGGGTTCTTCAGAGTGTACTTTAAAGGAAATCTTTTCAGGTCCTTTAAAGGCTGACAACTTGATTTTGACAACTCTTCTATCAAGAAACGTGTCAGTTTCTGATGAGACAACAAGAAGGTTTTTTTCTATTTCTCCCAGAATTTTAAATTCTGTTCCGGCATTATTGATAGGGATTGTTTCTTCAAACAGCACTAAACGTCCACTGCCAATGGAACTTTTACTCTGAATTCGTATCTCCCTGATTCCGCTATCCAAAAATTGCAGGTCATTCATAACAACTTTCTGCGGAGTTTCCTGATTGTATGGTTCCAAATGAAGGATATGATAACTGAATACCAAAGCAGCAACAGCCCATCCTACAATACCTATGGCACTGCGTATTTCTCTTCTGCTTTTTTCATAGTGATGGTGGTAGAAACTTAAACTCGTTATCATTGATGTTACAGGTAACGAAATCATCGTGATAACAAAATTGCCTCTTACACGGGATGTCAGCAGAAAATTGTATAAATTACTGGAATGACTTTGATACACAGAAAGAGCTAAAATCAGCAACGGGAGCAATGAGGAATAGAAAAATAACAATTTATACCCTTTTCTTCTGGATGCGATCATAAAAATCACCATTAACAGGATCCACAGTGCAAAGGGCGAAAACAGAATATTAATAAGGGTGCTTAAAACAAAGTTGATGAAAGCAAAAAGAAAAGCCATATAAGAGTAAAAATGGGGATTCTTGGGAAAAGGAATCCCTTTTAATAAATTCAACAGGAATCTGGAAAAGAATAAAATCAATGAAGATTTAAAAAGAAAAAAAGCAATGGGATATTGTGATGGTAGTTCCGGAAAATTTCTGTAAACAAGAATCTCCTCAATAACAAGTGAAGAAAGCATGGAAAACTGAAAAGTAAGAAACATAATCACAGGGATCGTCCAGAGTTGGAACCGGAATTTTTTGTAATTGAGATAGATCCTTCTTTCCTGGAAAACCGGAATGATGATAGATAGGGAGAATAGAAATAACAGTATCGTTAAAATTGTGATTTCTCCCAGATAATAGTAATTTCCATCAGGTAAACTGAATATGAGATAATTATTCTCCCAGTTGACTGGTATACCATCAGTAAAGTTGTTGATAAAAGAGATCAACAGGGAAAAATAGGGATAATACATGGGGCTGATATTTATCAAATTCGTGGAATCTTCACGGGATTCAACAGCGAGCGCCGGAATACCTTCCTCCATAAAAAAGGAAATCGGATGCGATTCCTGCTGCAGTCCTGCTTTATTCAATAACATGGAATTGACATTAAATTCATAGGAGACAGAACTTTGAAATGCTGATGCAGCAAACCCTTTCATTAACCAGCCCGGTGCATTGTTTCCTTTTGCATCTCCTTTAATAAGGATCATTTCAACAGATAAATCCGGCTTAAAATATACGACAGCTGTATTATTCTGAAAATTATAGCTTTCAAGAAAATTCATGGATCCCAATGGTTCTCTATCAGAAGTATCTGAACCTGTGAAAAGGACTTTTAACGAAACAGAGGGGGGCTCTGTTTCAAAGTAGGAGAGAAGTTCCATAAACAGCGCCAGATTGTGATAGCCATGGTTGGCAGTGACAGGGAGGATGAAAATAAGAGTGTCTTCCCGTTTTCCGGGTATGGAAACAACCAGGTTTTTTGAAAAGGAATGGGCTGTCTCTATATTATTCAGATCATCAATTTGAAAATTGAGACCCGATCCCTCAAAATGTTTTTGAAGATAGGAAAAAAGCTGCTGTTCTTTCTTATCTCCTTCTGAAAGGGGATAAAAGCCTGAAAGAATATCGGCATATTCAGCTATACGGGATTCATAGCCCGAAGCATCATTGGCATAGAATGTTGTGATAAAACATAAGGAGAAAAGTGTAATAAGAATGAATATCTTCTTCATTTTTACAAAGAATAAGAAAAAGAAAAGCTCCGGGTCAATACAGAGTTTATTATAAAACACTTTCTGTGTTATGATTAAATAATTATGGAACTGTTATCAGAGATTCAGAGCAGAAAAACTGTCAGATCTTTTTTACCTGAACCCATTGAAGAAAATTCTCTGGACAGGATTCTAGATGCAGGCAGACTTGCCCCTTCAGCAAAAAACAGACAGCCCTGGCGCTTTATTGTCATTCAGGACCGTGAATTGAAAGAAAAACTGAAGGAAGCCGCCTACGGAGATGAAAGATTTGAGCAAGCTCCTGCGGCTGTAGCAGCTTGCACAACCAATATCGGTTATAAAATGCCGAATGGGGAGTTATCCTATCCTATTGATATCAGTTTTGCTGTTTCCTACATGATGCTGCAGGCGGAACATGAAAAACTGGGAACCGCTTTAATTACAACCTATCAGGAAGACAAGATAAAAAACCTTTTAACAATTCCATATACCATGAAAGTTGTTATGATTCTTTTAATAGGTAAACCTGTGCAGGATCATAATCAGAGTGTCAGGCTACCCAAAAATCGAGTTGTAGCGTATGATCACTGGTAAGAGAATCTCGTGAAACCTAAATTTAGGCAACTCTATAATGCAGAATAAAATATTTAACAGGAGCATTTGAATGAATCATGCACTAAACTTTTATGCCGGACCTTCGGTTCTTCCATTGGAGGTTTTGGAAACTCTACAGTCCGAACTTGTGGATTACAAGGGAACCGGTCTTTCTCTGATTGAAACCAGTCACAGGTCTCCGGAATATGATGAAATCCATATGGGAGCTATTAATCTTTTAAGGGAAATCTATTCGGTTCCTGAAAATTACAAGATCCTTTTTCTTGGCGGCGGTGCAACCATGCAGTTTTCCATGGTTCCTCTGAATTTCCTTTCCGGCGGAAGAAGTTGCGACTTTACCCTTACCGGTGCATGGTCCAAAAAAGCGTATGATGATGCTGTTAAAGTTGGGAATGTGAATGTTGCATTCGATGGAAAGGAAGAAAAATACTATAGTCTTCCTGATGTATCAACCTTGAAAGCTTCTGAAGGGTCATCCTATTTTCACATGACCTCCAATGAAACCATTGGAGGCATCCAGTGGAAAGAGTGGCCGGATACAAAAGATGTGCCCATTATCTGTGATATGTCCAGTGATATTCTCAGTCGTCCGGTACCTTTTGAAAAATTTGGTATGATTTACGCTGGTGCTCAGAAAAACCTGGGGCCCAGCGGGCTGGCCGTTGTCATAATCAGAGAAGATATGCTGAACCGCTGTCCCGATACCATTACGGCTTATCTGGATTACCGAATCCATGCCAAGAATGATTCCCTGTACAATACACCTCCTGTTTTCCCGATTTATGCCATGTATAAAGTTCTGGAAAAACTGAAAGCTGATGGGGGAATGGATGGCATTGTCAGAAGAAATAAAGAGAAAGCAGGACTGCTTTATGATGTGATAGAAAACAGCGGCGGATTTTATAATAATCCCATTGAAAAATCTGTAAGATCAGAAATGAATGTCGTGTTCACCATGGCAAATGAAGAGCTTGAAAAGAAATTCATTTCCGAGGCCAAAGCATTAAGGATGTACGGATTGAAGGGCCACAGAAGTCTGGGAGGCTGCAGAGCTTCTATATATAACTCTCTGCCAATAGAACATGTCTCTGCCCTTGCGGATTTCATGAAGGAATTCCGGAACAGAAACAGCTGATAAAAACAGGAATTGATCAATGATAGTGGATGATTTAAACAAAGGTATACTCAAGGAACTCAGAGATGGCAGGAAGTCATTTAAACTTATTGCTGAAGAGCTTGAGGTAACTGAAAACACTGTCAGATCAAGGGTCCGAAAAATGCAGGAAGACGGAATTCTTGATATTTCCGGTTATGTTGATGTTGATAAATTTGATGGATTACAGATTATCATGATCGGGATTCGGACCAGTTCCATGGATTATATATCCAAGGGTGAGGAAATAAGCAATCTGAAAGGTGTTATTTCTGTTTCTGTTGTTACAGGAAGATTTGATTTAATTGTTACAGTGCAATTGGATGAGGATCTACCTCTTCTGGAATTTCTGAAAAACGAATTGTCTAACGTGGAAAGTATAGAAGCAATAGAAACGTTCCTGGTATATAAAGGTTTTAATCTCAAGACACCTTATCTTCATTAAAAATTTATAAACGTAAGGAATACATAATGATTTCATCCAAAGAGAAACTGGCATCATGCGCCATTGCGGTACCAGAGATTCTCATGCCGAAAAAGGAAATAGATCATTCAAAATGGGCAGTTATTGCCTGTGATCAGTTTTCATCTGATAAAGAATACTGGAAAGAAGTAAAAAATTATGTGGGAGATTCACCATCCACTCTCAATATGATTCTGCCGGAATGTTACCTTGATGAATCAGAAAAAAGGGTTCCCCGGATAAATAGCACAATGAACGCATATCTGAAGGAAGGAATCCTGGAAAGTGCTGGTACTGGTTTTGTCTATCTGAACAGATCAACCCCCTGGGTTGCATCCAGAAAAGGTTTGATTGTAGCTCTAGACCTGGAAGAATACAGTTTTGAATCGGGAGTTACGTGTCAAATCAGACCCACGGAAGGAACTGTACTGGAGAGGTTGCCCATTAGAGCAGCAATAAGAGAAAACGCTTCGCTGGATATACCACACATACTGGTCCTGTTCGATGATCCTGATAATCTGGTTTTTTCACTTTTGGAAAGCGAACAGACAGCCATGAAGGATCTCTATGATTTTGATATTCCCAATAATGGCGGACATCTGAAAGGTTCTTTAGTAAACGATGAAGGAACAATCTCGAGATTATCGGATATTTTTCTTGAACTGCAGAAGAAAAGCGATTTTCTATTTGCCGTGGGAGATGGTAACCACTCTCTTGGTGCGGCAAAACAACTTTGGGAAAAAATAAAAGCCAACGGCGGCGAGAATATTATGAACCATCCGGCCCGGTGGGCCCTGGTAGAACTTGAAAATATCCATGATGATGGTTTGAATTTTGAACCGATTCACAGAGTGTTATTCAATGTAAACACACAGGAAATAGAAGAGAATTTGAAAAGTTTTTCCGGTTTTTCCCTCCAGCCTGTTTCCGATAAGGACAAAATGGTTGAGATGGTTGAAGCTTTCTCTGGAGAGGGTATGCATTCTGTAGGAATGGTTCAGGGAAATACATTCCAGGTTTTAAAAATGGAAAAACCGGATGCAACGTTAGCTTCAGAAGCCTTTCATTTTTTTCTTGATCCATGGCTGAGCGTCCATAAAGAGGTGGAAGTGGATTATATCCATGGTATGGAAGTATTGCTTGAACTTTCCGCATCTGATGAAAATCTGGGTTTTTATCTTCCGTCCATCGATAAATCCGTGTTTTTCAATCTGATCAGCAAAAACGGTCCTATGCCCAGAAAAACTTTTTCCATCGGAGAGGCCGAAGAAAAAAGATACTATCTGGAATCCAGAAAAATTCTGCCTGAATGATTCTGACAAAAGTCATTGCAGCTTTTATTCTTCCCCCCGGCATCTTTCTGTTGCCCGGGGGAATTGTCCTTTTTATTTTATTCAAAACAAACAATGTCAGGTTAATGAGGCGTATAGTCTTTGGGGGAATCTTCCTCGTCTATCTCCTTTCTGTCAGAGTCATAGCCGAACACTTGATATCTCCCCTGGAGAAAATGGGCAGTGGTTTTTCCTATAAACATGAGTCTGTCGATTTGATTGTGGTATTGGGAGCGGGATCCATAAGCAGAACCCCTGGCGCAGCTCCCACACCTGAAACAATGGTTCGCCTTGTAGAAGGTTTTCGTCACTACAAAAAGTTAAAAAAACCGCTGGTTGTATGCGGAGGTCCCCCTCTGATGGATTTTTCATGGCCATCAGAGGCTGAAATTGGTAAAAGATTTCTGGAAGAACTGGGAGTAAATCCTCAAAATATTTATCTGGAAGAAACCAGCAGAAATACTTTTGAAAACCTTAATAACCTTTTTATGAAATTTTCCCCCGAAAAGATACTGCTGGTTACATCAGCCTATCATTACCCAAGAGTTTATTTTATAATAAAAAATCTGGAAGATGTAACTGTTATTCCTTCTTTGACGGATTATAAAACACAAGATACAAATATCTCCATTCTGGATTTTATTCCCTCCATGCAGGCGCTGCATATCAGTTATGAAGCCTTGCATGAATATCTGGGAATTCTTTTTTATCTGATCAGGTATTAACCATTTTCCAGGGCAGCCAGTCTTTCCGCAAGAGCAGGATGGCTATAATGAAAAAAGCTATAAGCTCTGTGGGGAGTCAGGTTGCTCATATTATCAACACCCAGCTTAAGTAAAGCCCCCTTCATTGCCTGGGGATCTGAAACTTCTGCAGCATAAGAATCTGCCTGGTATTCATGTTTTCTGGACCAGCTGTTTGAAAGGGGGGCCAGAAACAGGGAAAAGGGAGACAAGCATAAACCCGCAATAATAAGAATAGCATGGTAGCCCGCATGGGCAAAACCGAAAGCCTCGTAAAGAGCCTGCCAACCTAACAAAACATGAATGATATAAAAAAGGATTCCTGTGGAAATAATACTAAACAGAAATCTTTGAGTTATATGTTTTTTTTTGTAATGTCCTATTTCATGAGCCAGCACCGCTTCCAGTTCTCTGACATCAAGAGATTCAACAAGAGTGTCAAATAAAACAATCCTTTTGGATTTTCCGAATCCCGTAAAATAGGCATTCGAGTGGGAAGACCGTCTGCTGCCGTCCATCATATATATTCCATTGGCTTTAAACCCTGTTCTTTCTGCCAGATCCAGAAGCCGCTCTTTCAATTCTCCTTCTTCAAGAGGGGTAAATTTATTAAAAAGAGGAGCAATCAAAACAGGATAGAGAATGATGACAATAAATTGAAAGAGTGTGAAAAAAATGGTCGCATAGATCCACCAGCAGGAACCGGTTTTATCCATAAAATAAAATAATCCCAATAAAAGCGGTATAGCAAACAGAGGGGTAATTAATATCTGTTTGAGAATATCGGTTACATATGTTTTCAGATCAGTTTTATTAAAACCATACTTTTCTTCAATATAGAACTGGGAATATAATGAGAATGGAAATGAAACACTGGAAAAAACGAGAGAGATCACAAACAGATAAAAAATATTATACCAGTATCCCTGAGGCATAAAACTGCTTAATAACAAATCTATGCGGCCGAGAGAGCCAGTCAAAACAATAGTAATGAGAAAAGCTGAAGAAACAAAGGAAGAAAAAAGTCCAAACCTGCCTTTTTCAAGATTATACTCTACAGTGGTTTGATACTTCTCATTGGAAAATGTATGAGAGAAAATTTCAGGAACCTTTTCCTTATTTTGTAAAATACTTCCCAGATTAATAACTGATAAAAACCATGAAACAGAAAATTCCAGGGTAAAAAGGATGGTATAAATTATTAAAACCCAGGTTCCGGTCATTTCGGCGTCTCCTCTTAATTCATCGGATTATAAGATAAAAAAAACCCTGCCGCAGCAGGGTTCTCTGATAAAATGCATATTAAAGAGCTGCAATAGCTTCTTTCATCTTACCTTTAGCAACAGCAGAATTACACTGTTTGCAGATTTTAACTTTTTTTCCATCAAAATCCTGTTCATAACCAGTTTTAATGGCTGTTCTTTTGCAGAGAGGACAGGTTGCTCTTCCGCTTTTTACCTGATCACGAATTCCGCTGCCTCTGTGAGCTTTAGACATAATATCTCCTTAAAGCACAAATGCCGGTGTTTAACTTAAAGAAATATATAGAGTGGTGATGAAAAAGTCAATCCTGAAGAACCCTAGAAATATAAAACCGAACTTATCAGAACTTCTGTTTCAGATGTATCATCCAGATTGATCCCATAATCCATGTTAATCTGTATATTGGGAAGGGGCTGGGGGAATAAAGTGAGCGATACGCCTGCCGTATAGAGCAGATCATCTCTCAGAAAAATAGAGTTTTCATCACCCAGATAGCCCATATCAAGAAAAGGGGATATATGAATGTCCATTATTGACGGGATTTTTACAACCGGGATAACAAAATTCTGATTCCAGAAAAAACCTTTTGTTCCGGTTAGCTTGTAATCGAGAATTCCACGAAGTCTATCCCCTGAATTTTCGCGGTATCCCCGAAAATAATAAAATCCGCTGACTCTGCTGCTGTAATTCAAAACAGGAGTGTACAAAAACGTGGTAATGATCGCATCATTCCATATTATGTAATCATTGTTTGACGGTTGATAATTTATCCCGTTTTCAATATTGATATTAAAACCCTGACGTAAATTCCCGACCCAGTTGACATGATCATAAAGGATAGAGTGGCTGAATGCAGGGATAAGTCCGGTTTCAATAAAAAGATCCTCATCCTGTCCGGTTTCATTGGTACTGAATACATACTGAAAGGGATAGTAGATCTTCGGTGTAATGATATAATCCAGATTTTTCAGTATATGAAACTTGATACTCGTATCGAACAAGGATTTGGTATAACTGTATTCCAGATTGATTTCCCCCTGCTCATCAACCGCTTTCACGGTTTCCCACAGCTGGCTAATACCTATATCCAGATCGAATGAACCTATCCGTACGCCTTCAAGAGTGGTACTCACTTCTGATTTAAAGGGAGAGTAGTATCCCGAAACGGTTAAGTCTGTGATAGTACCGGCAAAGTTGTAATAATTCAATTTAAGACCGGTGACCATACCCAGGTTGGAATCATAAGTGTAGATAGGAACCGGGTAGATATTCCAAGCTTCTTCCAGATAGACTAAAATTTTAATGGAATCATAGTTCCGGTTGTTTTCCAATATTTCAAAATCCAGAAAAACAGATTTGAAGATTTTCTTATTTACCAGAATCTGCCTTTGGCTAATAAGGTACTGATCCAGTTCCTGCTTATTGTTGAAAATGTTATGAGAGTCCCAATCCAGAAGAGAATTCAGGGATGATTCCCTGACATTCCCCTTTATAAGATATGAGACTTCTTGTATTTTAAACTTCCGGGAAACCGCGGAAAGAGATGAAATCATCAGCAGCGAGATGAGTAATATCATCCATTTTTTTCTAATCATAGAACTCCAGAGTTCCTATTGGTAAGGCAAATACGACAGAACTCCCTATTAATTTTATAAGAGATCTTGCAATATGAAAACAACTCTTATGTAGGAGTTGTATTGCAGGGCTTTTTTTTTCACATTATGATACAAAGTATGATCGAAGCTATCGGATGGTGGTTCAGAAAAAAAATTCAGGATATTTCCTATGCCTTTGATTTTTTTCTCTTTCTTCTGAAAGAAACAGTGCACTTCCCCTGGAATAAAAGGGTAGGGTTTAAAGTTCTCATAATGCAGATTTACTTTACCGGCGTGGAGGCTTTATCTGTGATTGCCCTTATCTCCCTGGGCATAGGGGCTGTCATCATCATTCAGGGAGTTGCCATTCTGCCAATGTTCGGACAGGGCTCCCTTATGTATACAATTCTGATTATGATTATAACCAGGGAACTGGGGCCGCTTCTGACAGCATTCATAATTACAGCACGTTCTGGCAGCGCCATAACGACTCAGTTGGGAAATATGGTCATATCCCACGAAATGGAAGCCTATATGTCTATCGGACTGCATCCTATATCTTATCTGGGAGTACCCCGTTTGTACGGGGTCGTTCTTGCCATGCTTTTTCTGAATATTTATTTCAATTTATTCGGATTGCTTGGATCGTATGTTGTTGCCTCCTTTATTCATAATATCCCTTTTGACGAATATCTTTTTAACCTGATTCAGGCTCTGACCATGGAAGATATCCTTTCGGCACTTCTTAAAAGTATTGTGTTTGGCATAATTATCGCCGTGGTTTCCATTTATTACGGTTTTGCTGTAAACAGAGCGGTAACAGAAGTCCCTCAGAAAACAATAAAATCCATAGGTTTGAGTATTACATTATGCATTCTTGCCGATGCCGTGATAGTTGTACTGACCAGAATGTAGGAGACCTGTTATGAATTGGAATGAAGTACCGGTAGTCATGGAAAATGTCTCTGTCATTGATGAGAGGAATGTAATCATTAATGATGTATCCCTGGAATTCCTGCCAGGAAAAGTGACAGTGATTATGGGCACATCAGGATGCGGCAAATCCACAGTATTGAAAGCGGCGGCCGGATTGATTCCGATCAGTAAAGGAACTGTAAAATATGGAGACATTAAAATCTATAAACTGAATCAGAAGGATTTTGCCATGATTCAGAAACATACTGGTTTCATGTTTCAGGATGGCGCACTCTGGGCTGATAAGAACATTTACGACAATATGTCGCTTCCTCTCATTATATCAGAACCTGATACAGAGAAATCACTTGTGGATCAGCGTGTAAAAGAACTTCTTTCATCCTTTCACCTGGAACAGGAGATTATGAACCGTCCGGCGGTACTGTCTGCTGGAGAAAAGAAAATTGTATCCTTTTTAAGAGCAGTGATAGCAGATCCCCAGATTCTCTTTATGGATGAACCGACAACATATATTGATAGAAAAAGTACACTTCTGCTATTAAAGAAGATTTTTCAGTTTAAGAAAGAGGGCAAAACCATTGTTATGGTAACTCATGATTTAACACTGGCAAGAAGTCTGGCAGATAATTTTGTATTTCTTCACGAAGGGAATATCATTATAAATGATACCATACAGAATGCGTTATCTTCCGAAAATGAGCTTTTAAAGAGCTTTATGGAGGATCAGACTCCGGTAGGAGAAAAAACCTCATGATCATTCTAGTTCAATTTACAGGAATAAACATATGAAATTCGGATTTAGACATGCAGATAAATTTGTGGGACTTTTCGTTCTTATCGCCATGGTTTTCATTACAGCATCCATTGTTGTAACTGGTGTAAATAAACGATGGTTTGCCAAGGATTATGAATTCTTCTCCCGTTTCAACAGTGCTTCCGGTCTGAGTGTGGGAATGCCAGTGAAGTTGAGAGGATTCGAAATCGGCAAAGTGGAAAGGATAACACTCAATGATAAAAACCAGGTGGATATTACCTTTGTCATCTATGATACGTATATCAATAAAGTGGTTGAGAATTCCATGATTGAGCTTTCATCAAATCCTCTGATGGGAGGAGGGTTGAATTTCTATCCGGGAAAGGAGTCCAAATCCATCATTCCTGAATTCAGTTTTATCCATTCCAATCATACCAACCGGGGCAAAGAGCTTCTGGCATCCCAGTTGGTAGATAAACCGGCAGGTACAGATCCCATCAGCGACATACTGGGAAATGTAGACCCCATTTTAAAAGATCTGGATGGACTATTGCTATCCATGTCTGGAATTCTGAATACTCTGGATGGAGCATTGCTGGGAGATTCAAGGAGTCCAGTCGGCGGTATGTTGATAAATCTGGAGGGTACTACCGCCGCTGTCAATACTGTTCTGCCGGTTGTGGAAGAGATTATGCAGGATGTGAACAGCATGACATCCTCATTATCCCTGCTGATGAAAGAACTTGAGGATCCCGCTGGGATCATACCGAAGCTGATAGATCCTACCGGCTCTCTTGATACCTTATTTCATGATGACAATCTTCTGTTTGATCAGATTATTCAAATTCTGGAAGATGTGCATGCCAATCTGTCGAATCTTGCGGTACTGACCAATGACCTGAAAGGGATTACTCCGGAATTAAACGCGGTTCTGGATGAAGCATCAGGAGCATTAAGAGAAGGAGAGAAGGTCTTGGAAGGTTTATCAAACAATCCCATTCTCAGAAAAGGAATAAGTCAGGATGTCGACGCATCCTTTCAGCAGACAACACTGAGAGATGAGGAGTTTTAAGCATGAACAAAGTCATTTTTTTTATCCTGACTGCCGCAGCTTTCGTGTTTTCAAGTTGTTCATCCATGCCGAAAGATGAAAAAACACAACTCGTAAATTCAGAAAAAGCCCAGAGTGCACTTCAGCTGGAAAGAGGAAACAATGAATACCGCTGGAACAACTACGAATCCGCTCTGACCCTCTATCACAAGGCTCTGGAAAGTGCTTCCATGGTAGACTGGCAGGAAGGAATCATCCGTAGTCTTATACAAATCAGCAGAACCCTCGACCAGATGGGAAGAATACAGGAGGCCCAATCCTATCTAAACGCGTCCAGGGAGTTACTCCCCGGGACTGAATCCCGGGAACTCTCCGTGCTTGTTCTAAACAGGGAGAGCGAAGGGTTTCTCTATCAGAAAAACTATGACCATGCCTTAACAAAAATTAATGAAGCTGTATCTGCCGGTAAAGACCTGGAAACAAAGGAATCCGGTGAAACCTGGAGAATAAAAGCTGCTATTTTAAAAAAAATGGGACGGTATCAGGAGGCTATGACCGCAATTGAAAATGCGATTGTCATAGATGAAAAAGGTTTTTTTCTGGCAGAACTGGCCAGTGATTATTATATAAAAGGCTCTTTGCTTTCAGTGATGGATCATTTCGAATCTTCTGTTGAATTTATGGAAAAAGCTTTGGAAAAAGATAAATTTATCGAGAATTCAGCGGGAATAGCCATGGATTTATTCGGACTAGCCAGGATTTACGACAAAAATGGTCAGAATGAATTGGCATCTCTGTACTACAAAAGGCTTTATCTTTTATATCATTATGCAAATGACGGAACTGTTCCGGAATCCCTTCTGGAAAATTGGGAATTCCGCTCCGATTCAACGGAATTCCACTCCATACTCAGGGAGTAACCCAATAAAATACCAACAAATATTACTTGTAAGATTAAAACTTCTTAGATAAAATACGAGCAACACAAATACTAATAAAAAGGATTAGGATATGCTTGGATTTATCGTAATCGTTGTATTGGGAGCTCTGGCATTTGCAGCTCTCAACTACAGCGCGGTGAAGAAAAAGGATGCCGGTACGGATCAGATGAAAACCATCGCCGGTGCCATCCAGGAAGGGGCGGATGCGTTCCTTCGTCATGAGTACAAAGTTATACTGAAAATTGTTATCATTATTGCAGTACTCCTGTTTGTTGTTGTTTCATGGTATGCTGCTGTAGCATTTATCATTGGAACACTTATGAGTGCCAGCGCAGGCTGGATCGGAATGAAAATTGCGACCATTGCCAACGTAAGAGTTTCCAACACGGCAAGAGAAACCAAAAGCATCGGAGCTACTATGAAAGTAGCCTTCCAGGGCGGTAGCGTCATGGGACTTTCAGTGGGTGGATTTGCTCTTCTGGGGCTTGCTATTATTTATTTTGTTTTCGGAAAAGGTTTGGGACAGATTCATCCTGATCACCTTGTAATCAAAGTGAACTGGCTGGGTATCAGCGATATTCCTTTTACCATGACTGTTTCAGGTTACGCCCTCGGCTGTTCCATCATTGCCATGTTCAACCGTGTAGGTGGCGGTATCTATACAAAAGCAGCAGATATGGGTGCGGACCTGGTGGGAAAAACCGAAGCGGGGATCCCTGAAGATGACCCCAGAAACCCTGCGACAATTGCAGACAACGTAGGTGATAACGTCGGTGACGTCGCCGGTTTGGGATCTGACCTTCTGGAAAGTTTTGTCGGTGCCATAATTTCTGCTATTGTTCTGGCGGCTTATATCTTTTTTTCAACAACCCATGCCGGAAACCCTGTCTCAGCGGAACTGGTGGAAAAACTGATCACTTTTCCAATTCTTTTTGCAGCTGCCGGGCTTGTATCCTCCATGCTGGGTGTTTTTATCCTTCTGAAAAGCAAGGTATCCGACAAACCGCATAAAGAGCTTAACAAGGCTACATTTATTGCTGCCGGGTTTACTATCGTCATTAATGGTGTAATTACCTATCTGTTCTTTAAAGATGTTACAGTTTCCTCTGCCGGGTTTAATGCGGGAACCCTTTCTCCCTGGATCTGTGCGGTTCTGGGTGTTGTTTCAGGAATCCTGATCGGACAGCTTGCAGAAAGATATACCAGTTATGACTTCAAACCAACCAAAGGTATTTCTGCCGCATCCAAAGAAGGGGCTGCTCTTACGATCACACAGGGCATGGCTGTCGGAATGAAATCTGTTATTGCTCCTGTTATAGCCCTGGGAGTCGCCATTATTGCCGCAAATGCTGTAGCTGGTCTTTATGGTGTAGCAATGGCGGCTATCGGAATGCTCTCCTTTGTTACAATGACTGTTTCGGTTGATACATACGGTCCTATTGCAGACAATGCCGGAGGTATCAGTGAAATGTCTCATCTGGAACCGGAAGTTCGGGAAATTACTGATGAACTGGATGCTGTAGGAAATACGACGGCTGCCATCGGTAAGGGATTTGCCATCGGCAGTGCTGCTCTTGCTGCACTCTCGCTGTTTGCATCTTACCTGTATGCACAGGCGGGTGAATCAGCCATCGACGGTGTTGATCTTGTTCTCAATATGGTTAATACCATGACCCTGGCCGGAGCTCTGGTAGGAGCGGCTCTCCCGTACCTCTTCTCCGGTATTCTGATTGAGGCAGTTGCCAATGCTGCCAGAAGCATGGTTCAGGAAGTAAGAAGACAGTTCCAGGAAATACCAGGTATCATGACCGGAGAAGCGACTCCCGACTACAGAACCTGCATATCTATTTCCTCTGCAGGAGCCCTGCGGGAAATGAAGCTTCCCGCTCTGGTATCAGTTGTGACTCCTCTGGCGAGCGGATTCATCTTCGGACCAGAGTTCGTCGGCGGTTTGCTGATTGGTACAACCCTGAGTGCTATTATGCTGGCACTCTATACTGCCAATGCAGGTGGTGCCTGGGATAATGGTAAAAAATATATTGAAAACGGACATTTCGGTGGAAAAGGCTCAGATGCACACAGTGCGGCTGTTGTCGGAGATACCGTTGGAGATCCTCTGAAAGATACAGTTGGTCCTTCACTGGATATTCTGATCAAAATAATGTCTGTAATTTCTCTTATTTCGGTTTCCATTTTTGGAAAGTTCAACCTATTTTCTTTGCTCCAGTAAGCAGGAAAAGACTATAATTGAAATAGGAGTACTATTATGGCAATACATTATTACATGACAGTTTTTCCCATGGAAGCATTGATTGCTTCTCAGCTGGAGCCCGAACAGTTCGCCTCTTATATGGCTCTGGGAGATAAAAAAGCCGCAGCGGAACAGTTGATGTTTGTAGAAGTGGATGGTGGCTTCGGGAACTTTTTTGACTGGACCTTTGCTGAAAAAAAATGCGTACCACATTCTGACGGAAGAGCAAAAAACTCACTTTATCTTGGTGTATACAGGGTTTTGGAAAATATTCCTTTGAGCGCTATGGGCAGCCTTTATCTGGTCACAAAAGACGGTAGATCTCTGGTTCTGGAAAAAGGGGAGTATAAAGCACCGAAAGACTGGAAGGGATACGCTCTATACAGAGAATATTGTCCTATGTCACCCTTGGCGGTAAGCACTCTGGATCCCAAGAATTATGGCGATTACATGACTGATGCAAACAATAAAGTTCATGTTCCGGCGATTTTCTTTGCGGATCTTAAAGTTGGAAATATCGATGATATTGAAAACAGCGGCAATGTCGGTCAGATCTATGATAAAAACCTGGCACATCTGAGGGATTGTGTTCATTCTCTCCAGGCAGGAAAAGGTAAAATGACAAAGATCGTAGATCGGTCCAACTTCGATTCTTCTTTCTATCAGATTATAGACAACGGTCTTTATATAGCAAACAAGGATGGAATTCTCATGTATTCCATGCCCAGTAAAGAAGAGCTGAAAAAAATCGGCTACGATTGGGGCAGATCTGCACAGATCTTCTAAAAAACTTTCTTTTTATGATAAATTACCCTCAACCGGTTCACGGTTGGGGGTTTTTGATTTATAAAGAAAATAAACAACAGTATCAGGTGAGGAAAATGGAATTACATAAAGAACTGGCATTTATCAGGAATGCTCTTATTCTTATTCTGGCGATTGCAGGTCTTGTTATTCTCAAAACTCTGTCAGGAATACTGCTTCCTCTTTTTCTGGCCATGATGTTATCGATGATCTACCTTCCTCTTGTCCTCTATCTTGAGAGTAAAAGGATTCCCCGGAAACTTATTGTTCCTTTTATTGCAATTTTCACTGTGGGAATTATCTATTCAGTGGCCAATATATTTATTTCAACCATAACAGATATCATAAGCCAACTCGATTTTCTTATGCAGCAATTGAGTAATAAATTCCTCCTGATAGGGGAGATACTTTCCAGAATTCCCTATCTTGAACTGGATACACAGGTTCTTCTTGATGGGCTGGATTCCATGCTGAATATGGAGAATCTTACCACTTCCGCTTCGTCCTTACTGAAAGGCCTGGGAAATTTCGGCTCTTCTTTTTTGATGTTTTCCCTCTATTTCCTTTTTCTTTTACCTGGATTGTCTGGATACCAGGGTTATGTCCAATTTGTAGGAGGGGACAATCACTCCTTATTGGAAGATATAGAAAAACTTCAGAAGAATATTTCTACCTATATGGGTATAAAAATGATAATCAGTTTGATAACCGGACTGATTGCCGGTATTATATGCAGTTTAACCGGTTTGAAATTTGTTTTTTTCTGGGGATTCCTGACGTTTGTATTAAACTTCATTCCTTCTATTGGTTCGATTATCGCAACAATTATTCCATCCATTTTTGGGCTGATTCAATTTGATAGTTTCAGTCAGTTCATCCTTCTTTTTCTATTACTAGGAATCAATCAAACTCTGATCGGGAATTTTATTGACCCAAGGATTATGGGAAACCGGCTGAGACTAAACACTGTCACGGTACTCTTCGGCCTGGTATTCTGGGGAGTGATATGGGGAATCCCCGGCATGCTCATGTCTGTCCCGTTGATGGTTACTGTAAAACTGATGCTAGAAAAATCATCAACCTGGAGCATTTTTGCCAGGGTAATGGGATATCCCGAGAAATCGGAAAAACCTGAAAAAAGAAAATGGTTTAAAAGGAAGCCATAGATTGCCATCTTCCCGATTTTTCTTTATCATGAAACACCAAATTCGATGAATGGAGATAGGAATGACAATTGATTCTCTTTTTGATAAGTTAAAAAAGATAAAATTCGGAGAAATGCCTGATAAGAATCTCCGGGCACTTTGTGAACACTATTATCCCACAATCAGGGAAATTGAAGATTTGAAAAAAGAGACAGATACTGTAATTCTGGCTCATTCCTATGTTAAATCGAATATTATTTACTCAGTAGCCGACTATGTAGGGGATTCCTATGAATTAAGCAAGAACGCCATGGAAGCAAACCAGAAAAGGATTGTTTTTGCGGCTGTAAAATTTATGGGAGAAACTGCCAAGATCCTCAGTCCCCGGAAAGAGGTTTTGGTACCCGGTACAGATCCCGCATGTACTCTGGCAGACAGCATAACAGGGGAAGATGTGAAAAAACTGCGGGAAGAATACCCGGATTATGCTTTTTTGTGCTATATCAATACAAATGCGGATGTGAAAGCTCAGTGTGACTCCTGTGTGACCTCCTCCAATGTATATGATATTGTTGAAAAGTATCCCTCTGACAAAATCTATTTTGTTCCTGATAAGCTGATGGGACAGAATATCATTGAAGAGATGAAAAACAGGGGTGTAAAAAAGGATATAAAGATATGGAATGGAACCTGTTATGTCCATGAAGAGTATGACCCCTCTTTGATTCAAGCCCTCAGGATGAAATACAATGATCTTATGGTTATGGTTCATCCGGAGTGCAGTCCGGAAGTTATTTCAGAAGCAGACTATGTTGGAAGTACATCTCAGTTATACAAATTTATTGATCAGCAAAAGTCAGGACATTTTCTGATGTTAACGGAATGCGGTCTGATTTCCAGGATTGAAGCAGAAATGCCTGAGAAAAACTTTGTCGGTTCCTGTTCTCTCTGCAAATATATGAAATCCAATACTCTTGATGATATTCTCAGAGTATTGAAATCTCCCAAACCGGAAGACTATGTAGATATTGATGAAAAAATCAGAGAAAAGGCTCTTTTGAGCATCAACAAGATGTTTGAAATCGCCGAATCCTGATTCTTTGGTTAATGATAAATACTCCAGTAATAGTAAAAACTCCTCCTGAAGCTGTATGCCATTGTGGTACTTGCTGCAAAAGAAAAAGATAGAAGATATTAAATCATAATACTCTTCCTACTCATGAACCAGTTTATCTTTTATTTTATTCAATAATGTTGAACTGTAATGTTCTCTCTTATAGGGGGGGAGTTTTTTTATATGAATTTTTATTTTATTCTTTTGCATCCATGATTTTAGATTCTCTTCCAGAGCTGTCTGATCGTGACCGAGACAGATCACATCAGGATGTATTTCTTTTATAATGGAGTAGGTTCCTATTTCTTTATCCGCCAGGTAGGCATCAGACACCAGCGGATGATTCATAATCATCTGCAGCCTTTTATTCTCATTGTGAATAGGTGTTTTATTTTTAAATTTTTCTACAAAAGCATCCCTTGCAACTATCACAGTCATAAAATTTCCATGGGCGGCTGCTTTCTCAAGAAAATACTCGTGACCGGGATGAATATTATCAAAAGTTCCAAAAACTAATACATTCTTCATTTTGTCTACCTTGTTATTTAACAGATAATATCAGAAAAAAAACTTTGAAAAAAGGGGAGTTTTAAATGGCTGGTTACGAAAAAAAAGGCAATTTTTCTTGAGCATCAAAAAAAAATCGTGATTTTTTTGTAGAGAAAATAAGGATACTTCACTATGAAAAATGAAATAATCCGGCATTTTTAACCCAATGTTTACAAATATATATAAAAATTCCCAGTTTATTGTTAAGAAACATCTCCAATTATGGCATAAAAAACCTCAGGGTGAAGGAATAGTGAAGTTATTGTGAAGGATTATAGAAGAGGCTTCAGTGTTCACTATTTGATAAATGATGCTATGTAAGGTTATATTAAAATTACATTAAAGGAATATTATCCATTTGGGAGGTATATAGATGCAGGTACTAAAAGAATCTGTGAGACAGAGGATTGTAACATCCGCAAGGAAAGAGTTCAGAAAGAAGAGTTTCGAAAAGGCATCCATGAGAGCCATAGCGTCATCTGCCGGTATGACTGTTGGTAACCTTTATCGCTACTACAAAAACAAGGAAGATCTTTTTGGATCCATTATTGATCCATTATACAAATCGTTACAGGGTTTGAAGAAAGAGATCCAGAATGTAGAGGGAGATAAAGTCACATGGCTTTTAACCCAGCTGAAAGAACTTCAGAAAGAGTATAGAATTGAATGGCTGATTCTTTCTGCCGGTTCACAGGGATCAAAGTACGAAAAAGCCCTGGATAATGTTTATGCTCTCCTGCAGACAACCATCAAAGAGGTTCTTACAGAAAATAATAAAGAATCCAAACTGGCCGCTCCTGTTGCCTCAGCGATTCTTCACGGCCTGAGAACAATTCTCCAGACAGAGAAAAAGAACTCTCCCGAAGTTGTTGATGAATTCCTGCAGTTTATGATGTCAGATATGCTGAAAAGGGTAGCTTCCTGATATCATCAGGAAACTTTGCATTAAGGCTGACTTTTGTCAGCCTTTTTTTATGTCAGAGCGGTGACCGCATGAAGAAAAGCGCCCAGCGAAAGGACAGATTCATCCATATTAAAACAGGAGTGATGGAGCGGATAAGATGTAGTAGCGTCGGAACTGCACCCCAACCAGTAAAAAACTCCGGGAATTTCAGATAGATAATAGCTGAAATCTTCTGCGGTCATACGGGGAGAATCCAGTTGTTTCACATTTAAATCGCCTATATCCCTGAATTTTTCCATTAATGATGAAGAAAGCTCTCCATGATTGATAACAGGCGGGTATCCTTTTACAATTTCCAGAGAAAAATCACTGCCGTATCTTTTACAAAACATATCTACTGTCGTCGCTATCTCTCTCTGAATCTGATTTCTAACCTGTTCAGAAAATGTCCTTATCGTGCCGGAAAGTTTAACCTCTTCTGCTATGGCATTGGGCATAAACCCACCGCCGATCGTTCCCAGGGTAATGACAGAAGGATCCACGGGATCTATCAGTCTGCTCACAATGAATTGGAATGAATTGATAATCTGGGCTGCAATAGCTATGGGATCTACAGCTTGATGCGGCAGACCTGCATGCCCGCCTTTTCCTTTGATGGTTATATAGAAATCATCATTGGAAGCCATTGCCCTGTCATGATTGATCCCGACTGTCCCTACCGGAAGGGTCGGGTCTAAATGTATGCCGTAAATTTCCCTGATTCCTTTTAACACACCCGAATCCATGATAGGCTTAGCTCCTCCCGGACCTTCCTCTCCAGGTTGAAAAACGAGGTATATATCTCTCTCGGCTTTATTCTGGCAGATGATTTCGGCCGCTCCCAGCAGCATCGCCATATGTCCGTCGTGCCCGCAGGCATGCATTCTGTTATCAATGGCAGAGTTGTAGGATAAATTATTTTTTTCCGGTATGGGAAGGGCATCCATATCTGCCCTTAATGCCAGGGGAGCCTTGTCTGATAAGCCGGGAATAAAAGCTACAACACTATGTCCGGGAGTTCCGGTAAGGATATGGATTTTCAGCTCTTCAAGAATCTTACGGATATAGGAAGCAGTCCGGGGAACATAAAGTCCCAGTTCGGGATTTTCATGAAAATATCTTCTCCAATGCCTTAATCTGCTCTCTATATTTTTTGCCTGAAACATAAGCTCAGAATACTTATTCATATAAGGTATTATAGGATTTCACTGGTTTCACCATCAAGAAGGATGGAAAAAAAAAGCTGTTTGTAGACAAGTAAAAGGCTCATATGATAATTTATCTCTGTCCTAGTGCAGTCTTATAAACCGGAGAATAAAGATGCTTCAGCAGATTATGATAGAGAGTAAAAAAGTTGTTATAAAAATTGGATCAAATACATTGTCCTGTTCTGACGGCACCATTAATCGTGATTTTTTCAATGATCTGGCTGAACAGATTGCCGATTTAAAGAATGATGGAAAACAGGTGGTTGTTGTCTCTTCTGGAGCGAGAATAGCAGGTGTTTCCACACTCGGAAAATGGAAGCGGAAAGAAGACATGCATTACAAGCAGGCTTTATGTTCCATAGGTCAGGTAGAACTCATGGATTCCTATAGAAAGGTACTGAAAGAGTACGGAATTATCATTGGTCAGATTCTCTTAACAGGTGATGATTTTTCTGACTCAAAACGAACCCTCAACATCAGGAACACCCTTTTTACTCTACTGGATGAAGGTGTTGTCCCCATAATAAATGAGAATGATTCTGTCAGTGTTGATGAAATAAAAATAGGAGACAATGACAATCTTGCAGCGTTGACAGCTAATCTCTGGAATGCAGATCTTCTACTCATCATGAGCGATATTGACGGTGTTTTTGATAAGGATCCAGGTAGTAATCCGGATGCAAGGCTTCTTGAGATAGTCCATGATTCCGACTCGGTACTGAACTCAATTGAAGTGGGTACAAAAGGATCCTTCGGCACCGGAGGGATTGTCACAAAAATCGATGCGGCACGTAGAGTCAACGATTACGGAATCCCCATGATCCTGGTAAACGGGAAAAAGAAGGGCATTATTACACGCCTTAAAAAAGGGGATGCCGTGGGAACAGTTTTCCTCCCGGATCTGGATTAGCTGTCAACTAACCCCTTTTTCATATTGGAGTTTATAAAGACTGTAATACAGATCTTTTCTGGCGATTAATTGCTCATGGGTTCCCTGTTCAACAAGTTCTCCCTGCGAAAAGACCAGTATCTTGTCGGCCTTTTGTATTGTGCTTATTCTGTGAGCAATAACAAGGGATGTCCTGCCTTTTAAAACTTCTTCAATGGCTTTCTGAACAAGTTTCTCCGTCTCTGAGTCTATATTTGCCGTAGCCTCATCCAGAACAACCACACTGGGATTATGAACAAGAATTCTGGCAAATGCTATAAGCTGTCTCTGGCCGGCAGATAGGTTTGATCCCCGTTCCTGAATATAAGAATGGTATCCCCGGTCCATCTTGCGGATAAAACTGTCAGCCTGTACTTTCCCGGCAGCCGCTTCGACTTTTTCCATTGGAATGTCCATTCCTAACGTGATATTTTCAAGAACAGTTCCGGAAAATAAAAAAACATCCTGCTGAACAGCCTGAATGGTATGCCGAATAAAATCCAGAGGTAAATCTTTGATATTCTTGTCATCCAGAAGGATCTCTCCTGACTGGATATCCCAGAACCGGGAAATAAGTGAAGCTATGGTTGTTTTACCAGCTCCTGTGTAACCGACTATAGCAATGGTTTCTCCGGGATCAACAGAAAATGAAAGGTCCTTGAGGATATAATCATCTTTTTTATAGGCAAATTTTACTTTTTTAAAATCAATTTTCCCTGAAACCTTTTCCATCACAGACTCTTTGCCTGTATCAGCAATGGCGTGATCTTCATCCAATAGCTGAAAGATCCTTTCACCACCTGCCATGGCGGATTGCATAATGGTAAATTTTTCACTTAAATCCATAACAGGTCTGTAAAACTTCTGAATGAGATCAATAAAGGCAATAAGTACTCCCAGAGTCAGATACCCTTTTATATGCAGCCCTGCGCCGATATAGATGACAACGCCCAGTGATACAGATGTAAAAAGATCAACCATGGGCCGGAATATCGCAAAAACATACATTTCAGCCAAACTGGCTTTCAGCAAATTTCTGTTTCGGTCCTTAAACTCTTTTGCGGTTTTCTTTTCCTGACCGAAGAGCTGGATTACTTCCATTCCTGTAATATGCTCAGATAGAAAACCGTTGACTTTTCCAATCCAATGCCTCTGACCTCTGTATGCGTTCCGAGCCAGTTTTCTGAATATCCAGGTTAATATCAATATAGGAGGAGTTGTCAGAATTGTGATAAGCGCAAGATGGGGGTTTAAAAAATAGAGTGTAATTAACGCCCCTGCCATAACAGTGAGATCTCTCAGAACAGAGATTGTTACAGATGTAAAAAACTCATTGATAGTCTCAACATCGCTTGTGATTCTTGATACCAGAGTCCCTACCGGTGTATCACCCAGATATCCCAGAGACTGTTTCATCGTATGACCGAGCAATGTCACTCTCAGATCTTTCATTACCCCCTGGCTGGTCCAGGCCATGGTGTACATCTCGCCAAATGATAAAATCAGTATGAGACAAAGTAAAAGAAAATAGAGAATGGAATTTTTCCCCAGCCCTTTTAGATTTATTTTCCTTATAGAATAATAATCGTCCTTATTCATGGTCTTTACTATGGATTTGGGAAGGGCTCCATAACCTCCATTATCCAGTTCTACAGGTATAATATCTTTTCGGCTTTCAGAAAAAACAAAGGTCTCATCCATGGGAAATACATACCACTCCTCCTGTGGACGGTAGTCCTTTATATCAAAAGAAGGTAAATCACTCTCCGGAATAAAATAGGAGTCCTCACTTTTATGAATACGTTTTCCGTTCTGGAAAACAGATGAAACAAGGTTCTCCGGAATTCTGTACCATACAGAGAGGATGTGCCTGTCTATCGTTTGCTGCATTAACACCGGAAGGGAGAGTTCTGCTGCTGTTGAGAAGATAAGGGCCAATGATGCGAAAATAAACCAGTTCCGGTAAGGTGCTGCAAAGGAAAACAGCTTTTTCACAACATGATGATTGTATTCGTGGATTTTTTTATCTTTGTTTGACTTCATGATATCTCCGCATTTTCCAGCGATTGCAGGGTATGAATTTTCCTGTATAAACCATCCTCTTTCAAAAGATGTTGATGGGATCCATATTGAATAATTCTTCCGTTTTCAAGAACAAGTATGTTATCTGCAACCTGAAGTGTGGAAACCCTGTGTGAAATGAGGATGTTGGTTTTACCTTTTCTCTCTTTCATGAGTTGATTGAGAATAAACTCCTCTGTTTTTGTATCCACAGCCGAGAGAGCATCATCCAGAATCAGAATCTCCGGATTGGCAAGGAGTGCTCTTGCCAGAGCTATACGCTGTTTCTGCCCCCCTGAAAGAGTAATCCCTCTCTCTCCCACCAGGGTATCCAGACCCTCGGGGAAATTTTTCAGATCCCTTTCTAATGTTGAGATGTAAATAACCTTATCCAATTCTTCCTGACTTGCCTCATTCCTGGCAAAAATAATATTTTCCCGTATGGTCCGTGAAAAGAGTATTGTTTCCTGTGGTACCATGGAAATGGCGGATCTTAACTGTGAAAGTTCAAGCTTTTGTATCGGGATGTCATTATAGAGAATGCTCCCTTCAGACAGTTCAAGTATCCTCGGCAGTAACCGGATCAGTGTTGTTTTTCCGCTGCCGGTACGTCCCAGGATTCCCAAAGTGGAGCCCGATTCAATTTCCAGATTCAAACCGGAGATGACAGGAACAGAGGAAGTTTCAAACCGGTAAGCCAGACCAGATATTTTCATGGAAACCAGAGGGGGCACTTTTACAGGATCTGGACAATCAACAATATCGGGTTCAGCAGATAAAACCTGATTAATCCGTTTGAGGGAAGCTCCGCCTCTTTGAATGATATTCACTGTAAAACCAGCGCCCATCATAGGCCATGTAAGCATTCCCAGATAGGAGAGAACAGCTACAAAATCTCCCGGCTGCAGCTCCCCCAAAATCACTTCTTTTCCTCCGAAATACAGAAGTAATGATACAGTTATACCCGAAAGGAACATGACAATCGGGAAAATGAATCCCCAAATTTTGGTCAAAGATATATTTGCAGCCCAATAATCATCATTATCCTTACTGAATAAATCCAGAAAATGTTTCTCTTTTCTGAAGGTTTTTACCACACGGATACCGCTGATGAGTTCCTGAACTCTATCACTTATAACAGAATATGAATCCTGGACCCGTTTGAAGCGGTGTCCCAAAAGCCTGCCGGCCAATAGAACGATCAGCGTAATAAAGGGAAAGGGGATAATTGTAATGAGCGCCAATTTTGTATAATTTATTATTAAAATGAGAAGTATTGCCACAGCCATAAAAAGGCCGTCTGTAAAAGCAACAAAAGCCATTCCGCTAGCCATTCTCACAGCCTTCATGTCATTGGTCATCCTTGCCATAAGATCACCTGTTTTATTCCTGCCGTAGAAACTGGAACTTAATAAGAGAAGATGCTGAAAAATCCTTTCCCTCAGTTTTGTTTCGATCCTCCTTGATGCACCATGAATAAAAAAACGCCAAAAAAACCGGCCTGCTGATATAACAAAAGCGACAAGAACCATCTGCAGCATCAGCCAGAGAATATCATTCCGGTCAGGATTCCCTTCAGAGATTGTATTGACAGCTTGTTTTATGAATTGCGGTATATACAGTTGCCCTGCATCAGTCATCAGCAGACATAAGAATCCTGCGATATATTTAAACCTGTATTTTTGAAGATAGGGGAGTAAAGTCTTATATTCTTTCAGCATATATTCAAAGATAACAAAAAATGAAAAATGAGTCTCTTATTCTCATAATTATTTGAAAAGTCGAAGGGTTGTGCATTTTTATGCTAAAAAAAACCCGGCAGGTTTTATTTATTGCTGCCGGGTGTTATATCAAAACATATTGCAATCAAGTATAACTGAGAGAATTTTTCAGCATAAGGCATCATATTTGTTGCGGTTTGACTCAGTTCTATAATACGTTCTTGAGAAAGTTTTTTGTTTTTTCATGCTTCGGGTTTTCAAAAAGTTCCTTCGGAGCCCCCTCTTCCAGTATCATCCCGTCAGCCATGAACACAACACGATCGGCAACCTCTCTGGCAAATCCCATTTCGTGTGTAACACAAATCATGGTCATTCCGTTTGTAGCCAAATCGCGCATTACAGCGAGAACTTCTCCGACCAGTTCGGGATCAAGAGCGCTGGTTGGTTCATCAAAAAGCATAATTTCCGGTTCCATTGCCAGAGCTCTGGCAATGGCTACACGCTGCTGCTGTCCACCCGAGAGTTTGCTGGGATAGACATCCCTTTTATCTGACAATCCAACTCGTTCTATTAATTTGCTGGCAATGGCTACAGCTTCTGATCTTGATTTTTTCCGAATGAGTACCGGCGCCAGAATCAGGTTTTCAAGAACCGTTTTATGAGGGAACAGGTTAAAGCGCTGAAAGACCATACCCATTTCAAGAAGCATAGCTTTCTGTTCGTCTGCGGGTACCCTATGAACAGTCCTGTTGTGTTTTCTGTCCAGAAAAAGCTTGTCTTCAACAAATATCTTTCCGCTGGTAATTTCTTCCAGATGAATGAGCGAACGCAGATAGGTTGACTTACCTGCACCGGAAGGGCCGATAATACAGACAACTTCGCCTTTTTTCACCGCAAGATCCACATCTTTAAGAACTTCCAGATGTCCAAAAGACTTGCAGAGTTTTTCTGTTCTGATGAGATATTCATAATTATTTTGTTTATTCTTATTCATAAACAGATAACCTCTCTTCCATCTTTCCGAATATCCATGTAAAAACTGCGGTGACAATCAGATAGATCACAAGAGCCGGCAGAAATACAAGATAGCTGCCTTCACTGGTCATGATCGTTTTTGATATGGTTGTGATGTCCATCAGAGAAATAGCAAAAACAAGTGAAACATCTTTTATCATCATAATAAATTCATTGCAAAGAGGCGGAATCATTCTGCGGGTGGCCTGGGGAATGACAATATGGATCATTGTCTGGGCATATCCCAGTCCCAGAGTCTTTGACGCTTCGTGCTGACCTTTGTCAATGGACTGAATCGCCGCACGGACGATTTCGGCAATATAGGCAGCAGAGTTCAGAGAAAATGCAATCAGCGCTGCCAGAAAGGCTCCCTTGTAGACCGCTTCAGGATCTCCGAGGTCAAAAAGTCCTCTCCAGGAGAATCCAAAAATCCCGGGTATGGAAAAATACACAACAAACAACTGAATCAACAGCGGCGTTCCCCTAAAGAAGAAAATATAGGCGCTGCATAGTTTGCTGATAATCTTATTTTTTGATATTTTTCCCAGAGCCAGGAAAATGCTGAATATAAAACCAATGATAATAGATGTCGTTGTGAGCAGAAGAGTGAGCTTTACACCGTGCAGAACATTCTGTTTGATACCCAGCATACGATAGGTATAATTGACCATCTGCCCGGTAAATTTCCCGAACCCTTCATCCGCCTGAAAAATAGCTCCTCCGAATCCGACGTAAGATTCCTGGAAAGCATTAGCTCCGGATGTTGTAAAAGAAAGATAACTAATAACCTTCAAGTCGTTATAGGTTATTGTCAGCCGCTTTCTGGAGCTGTCCTTCTCATCATGGATCATCTGCTTGACCTGAGGTGATGCATGATCCATCATCTCAGACTCGGATACATTTAAAACCGAAAGGACAATAATCAAAATGACAGCCGCCATAACGGCGATGGCAGCTGTCTTTGAAGATTGTTTCCAGTCTCTGAAATTAATGAGTTTTGTGAAAAAATCTTTCATGGATACCTTTATCAGGAACCGAACCAGTATTCAGTGCTTTCCTTAAAGAAACCTTCTTCTTTCAGCTCGGCAATAGCCTCGTTAATAGCTGTCTGAAGAGCTGTATTTCCTTTGGTCATAGCAACGCCGAACTGTTCCGCTTCGCTTTTGTCGAGATAGGCTATTTTGTATTTTTCAGGATATTTTCCAACCTGTCCGTCTGCTACGGTTGAGTCAACCACAACAGCATCGATTTCTTTATTATCAAGCTGTGTAAAACAGGTAATGACTTTTTCGTTCTGTGCAACGGTACAGTTCAGTGATCCAGTAGAGATGTAATCGGAAATCAGGATATCTGAGGTTGTTTCTTTCTGAACTGCCAGAGCGAGGCCTTCCAGGTCCAGAAAACTGTTGATTTCTTTATCGGAATCAGCTCTGACAACGACAGCCTGATAGTTGTCGATATAGGGATCTGAGAAATCCATGGTTTCCTTTCTTTCTTCTGTGATGGTTACTGCAGAAATTACCGCGTCATAATTTACACCGATCCCCTGAAAGATTCCGTCCCATGCGGTGTTGATAAATACAACATCTACACCCAGTTTTTCACCGAGGGCCTTGGCAAAATCAATGTCATAACCAACAGGTGTTACGCCGTCGTTGGCAAAATCTTCAAAAGGAGGATAGCCAATTTCAACTCCGATGGTCAGTGTTCCCGACTTCATCAGATTAAGAGCTGATGCTTCTTCTTTTTCCTGAGAACCGTTTGCGAACAATGAACCTAATGCAACAATGCATAACAAGGCAGCAAGAATGCTTTTTTTCATAATTTCACTCCTAATTTTTGGGTAAATCGTATAATTTCCAATAATTAATACCAGTAAATTGCAAAATTGAGTAGTAAAAGTGACCACTCAATACCCCCTGTATTCAGGAGAGCATCCTGTTTTCAGGGGGGTGTTCAAGATTTCATTTTGTCTGTCAGTAAACTGTAATTATTGACAGGTCAATAATATAAAATAACCCGAACTTTGGAATTTTTACAAATAAAAAACAGTTTTTGTTCACAAAAAAAATATCATTTTTTTGATTTTGTTACATATTTGTAGGCACTTGATATCAATCGATAAGGAAACTATCCGTATAAATATTCCCATTTTTTCGATTTCTTACTGTTAATGACATATTTTTATCACAACAATCATCAAATTTTAAACATTCAATTAACTTGTCTGACCTGTTGAAACTACCGGTGAATTCATGGTAGTGTGAGCCACATAAAAGTGTCAATTATTCAGATACAATTCCCCCTTCAGGAGGACTTCATCGCAAATGAGTGATTTTTTCCGTATCTTCGTTGAGAAAAAGCCTGGCCATAACAGTGATTCCAGAGCCTTAACAGAAGATTTAAAGATAACCCTCGGTACCGAGGGGCTTGAAACTGCCCGTATCGTAAATATTTACGAGGTGACGGGGCTGGATAAACAGGCCTTCGAAAAAGTGACGGCATCCATTTTTTCAGAAGCCACTGCCGACCTGGTGTATGAAAATCCACCGGTTGAGGGAGTGGCTGATTTTTTTGGTATTGAATTCCTGCCTGGTCAATTTGATCAGAGAGCCGACTCTGCAGCTCAATGTATTCATCTTCTTTTCCCAGATTGGGAGGGGGTTGTCCGTTCAAGCAAACTGATACTTCTGGAAGGATCTATTTCTCGGGAAGAGTTGGAAAAGATCAAAAACTACTGTATCAACCCAGTAGAATCCAGAGAGAAGGATCTGGCAGGTCATTCTCTTTTTGATTTAGGTTCAGTAGCGGAAGATGTTCCTCTTCTGGAAGGTTTTATCAAAGCCTCTGATGCAGAACTTGAACTTCTCAAACAGAATATGGGACTGGCAATGACTTTTGACGATCTGAAATTCTGTCAGAACTATTTCTCCGGCGAAGAGAAAAGGGATCCCACAGAAACAGAAATCCGCGTACTTGACACGTACTGGTCAGATCACTGCCGGCATACAACATTTGAAACAGAATTAAAGAATATAACGATTCCTCTCGGAAGTTTTCAGAAAACCATAACCGAGAGCTTTCATCACTATCTTGAAATCAGAAAAAAACTCGGCAGATCCGAAAAACCTTTGACATTAATGGATCTGGCTACCATATCCGGAAGAAGAATGCGGAACGAAGGTCTTCTGGATGATATGGAAGTTTCTGAAGAAATCAATGCCTGCAGTGTCAGAATCAAGGTGGATGTGGATGGAAAGGAAGAGCCCTGGCTCCTTATGTTTAAAAATGAAACTCATAACCATCCCACAGAGATAGAACCTTTCGGGGGAGCGTCAACCTGTATCGGAGGTGCCATCAGAGATCCTCTCTCCGGGAGATCCTATGTTTATCAAGCCATGAGGATTACCGGCAGCGGAGATCCTACAGTACCGCTGAATGAAACAATGGAAGGAAAACTTCCCCAGAAATACATTACCAGAACTGCTGCCCACGGTTACAGTTCCTACGGGAACCAGATTGGCCTGGCGACAACATTTGTTAAAGAGATTTACCATCCCGGTTATCAGGCCAAAAGGATGGAAGTCGGTGCTGTTGTCGGTGCCGTGCCCGAAGTCATGGTTCGCAGGGAATCACCTGTAGAGGGCGATGCTATTATCCTTATTGGAGGCAAAACCGGGAGAGACGGTTGCGGCGGAGCCACAGGATCCTCAAAAGAACATACCACCGAGTCTCTGATCACCTGCTCTGCGGAAGTTCAGAAAGGGAATGCTCCGGAAGAGAGAAAAATCCAGAGGTTATTCAGAAATCCGGAAGTCACAGCATTAATAAAGAAATGCAATGACTTTGGTGCCGGTGGAGTATCCGTAGCCATTGGAGAACTCAGTGACGGACTTGAAATAAACCTCGACAAGGTTCCTGTCAAATATAATGGACTCAGCGGGACGGAACTGGCCATATCCGAATCACAGGAGAGGATGGCGGTTGTCACTTCTTTTGAAGATGCGGATAAGATAATCCGTCTGGCAGCCGAAGAGAACCTGGAAGCAACCCATGTTGCAACTGTAACATCCAAAGGCCGTCTGAAAATGACCTGGAAGGATAAAACCATTGTGGATCTTGACAGATCCTTTCTTGACACTAACGGTGTAAGATCTGAAAATTCTGTAACACTCCCTGCTGTGGAAACATCTTTTGACCCTTTTAAGAGAAATGTCGCGGGAAAGAATATAAAAGAACGTTTTCTCAATAATCTGAGTCAGCTCAATATCTGTTCGCAGCGCGGTCTGGTTGAAATGTTCGATGCTTCAATCGGAGCCGGAACAGTACAGATGCCCTATGGCGGTCTGAAACAGCTTTCTGAAACAGAAGCGTCTATCCACAAGCTTCCGGTCGAATCGGGAAAAACCCGAACATGCAGCATAATGGCCTACGGCTTTGATCCGGAACTCTTTGACTGGAGCCCCTACCACGGCAGTATTTTCAGCGTGGTCACCTCTTTAGCAAAACTTGCGGCTTCCGGTGGTACCTGGAGAACAACACGGCTCAGCTTTCAGGAATATTTCAAGAGACTCGGGAAAGATCCCGAAAACTGGGGGCTCCCATTCGCAGCACTTCTGGGGGCTATGGAAGCTCAGGAACAGCTGAATATCCCTGCAATTGGAGGGAAGGACAGTATGTCGGGATCATTCCATGACATTCATGTTCCCTCTACATTGATCTCTTTTGCGGTGACCACAGGAAAAGTCGGCGATACCATCTCAAGTGACCTGAAAGGACCGGGACATACTCTGTACTACATGCCTCTTCCTGTCAGGGATGATTTTACTCCCCACTGGGAAACCCTGAAAAATAATCTTGATGCTTTTGAAGCATGGAATAAGAAAGGTAAAATCCTTTCAGCGTCCACAGTAAAAACCGGTGGTATCGGAGAGTGCCTTTTTAAAATGGCTGCGGGGAACTGGCTTGGAGTTCAGCTGGAAAATGCGGATCTTTCACTTTTTGATAAAAATCCGGGTGGAATCATTTTTGAATCCGGCGACAGTGCAATGAATTCCCAGGGGGGAAATTTGATCACCCTGGGGACAACTCTTTCCGAACCGGTAATTGCCGGTCAGAATTTCAAAGTGTCACTGGAAGAGTGCCTGAACTCATGGGAAACTCCCCTTGACCCTGTATTTCCGGATTACAAGAATTCTGAAAGTCCTTCCATAGAACTGAAATCCGTTTCCGGAAAGGAAAAAAGGTCGAATTCTCTTGAGGGGAAAAAACCTCTGGTTTTTATCCCTGTATTTCCCGGTACGAACTGCGAGTATGATACCGCGAGAGCCTTCAGACGGGCTGGTGCAGAGGCTGAAATTTCTGTTTTCAGGAACAGGGATAAAGAAGATGTCCGAATGTCTTTGAACAGCATGGTGGAACATATCAACCGTTCTCAGATCCTTATGATTTCCGGAGGATTCTCTGCCGGTGACGAACCCGAGGGATCCGGAAAATTCATTGCCAATGTACTTAAGAATCCGGATGTGGCCCAGGCCATAGAACGGCTTCTGGAAAGGGACGGACTGATTCTTGGAATCTGTAACGGTTTTCAGGCTTTGATCAAATCCGGACTGCTTCCCTATGGTCATGTCATGGATGTTCCCTCCCAGGCACCTACATTAGCCAGAAACAGCATTAACCGCCATATTTCGAGAATGGTCACCACAAAAGTGATCAGCACAACTTCACCATGGACAGCCATGATGAAACCCGGCGATCTTCATGAAATCGCGATCTCCCATGGAGAAGGGCGGTTTACAGGGAGTGAACGTTTTATCAGAGACCTGGAATCCAAAGGTCAGATAGCTTTTCAATACTGTGATCCCGCAGGAAAAGCTTCTATGAATCCTCTCTATAATCCCAATGGATCGGATTATGCGATTGAAGGAATTACTTCTCCCTGCGGAAAGATTCTGGGGAAAATGGGACATACAGAAAGATATACCGGGGATAACTTATGTAATATTCCCGGTAATAAACTGCAGCCTCTGTTTCAATCAGGGGTAGATTATTTCAGTTAATACGGGAGTTTTATACAAATGAAAGGTGCTGTAATTTTTGGTAGTCGCTCTGATCTGGATAAGATGAAAGGAGCAGCTGCTTGTTTGAAAGAGTTTGGAATTGAGTATGAAGCTCACATACTTTCTGCTCATCGCGTTCCTGAAAGACTGACCGAAGTGTTGAAAAAACTGGAAGAAGATGGTTGTGAGTTTATCATCGCCGGTGCAGGGCTTGCAGCCCATCTTCCGGGTGTGATTGCCTCCAAAACGGTTCTTCCTGTTATCGGTGTACCACTGGATGCCAAATTCGATGGAATGGATTCTCTTCTGTCTATTGTTCAGATGCCTAAATCCATACCTGTAGCAACAGTGGGAGTAAACAACTCCTACAATGCCGGTATGCTTGCAGTACAGATTCTGGCTGTTAAATATCCTGAACTGAGAGAAAAACTGTTAACTTTCAGAAAAGAAATGAAAGAAAAATTTATCAAAGATAATTCTGACGGAGTAGAATTGTGATTCCGGAGTCTCACAACGATGATAAACTGCATGAAGAGTGCGGTGTGTTCGGAGTCTTCTCTCCTGCGGCCTGTCCGGCAGCGGAAATGACCTATCTGGGGCTGTTAGGATTGCAGCACAGAGGGCAGGAGAGTGCAGGGATTACAGTCATGGATGATAAAAAACTCCGGACCAAAAAGGGTATGGGCCTTGTATCGGATGTATTCAGAGACAATGCCATCAGGGAACTTGACGGAGGGAATGCCGCCATAGGCCATGTCAGGTATTCAACGACGGGTGACAGTTCCGTCGCAAATGCCCAGCCTCTGGAAGGTCACTGCCGTCTGGGATCCCTTGCAGTGGCTCATAACGGGAATCTGGTCAATGCGGATATCATCAGGTCACTGATGGAAGATGGCGGTGCAATTTTTCAGACCACCAGTGATACAGAAGTGATTCTGAATATGATTGCCCGGGGGGCAGATAAAGGTATTGAAAAAGCGGTAAGGGATGCTACCCGCGCCATAAAAGGTTCCTATGCCATTGTACTCTTTATCGATAATAAACTGATCGGCGTGAGAGATCCTCATGGTATCAGGCCTTTGTGTCTGGGCAAACTTGATGACTGCTGGATCCTATCATCAGAATCCAGTGCATTGAATACGGTGGGTGCTGATTTTGTCAGAGATCTGGATCCCGGAGAAATTGTCGTAATCGATGAAAATGGGGTAAACTCCCTCGGTCATGATCCCAACAGCAAGTTATCAACCTGTATTTTTGAATATATCTATTTTGCCCGCCCTGACAGCTCTATCGACGGAATAAACGTCTACGATGCCCGGAAACGGTGCGGAGAAGAAATTTTCAAGGAATATCCCATAGAAGCGGATCTGGTTGTCCCCGTGCCGGATTCTGGAATTTCCGCTGCGATCGGATACTCGGAAGCCTCTGGGATCCCTTTTGAAATGGGTTTTATTAAAAACAGGTATATTGGAAGAACCTTCATTGCCCCTTCCCAGGAAATGAGAGAAAAAGCTGTATCTGTAAAACTCAATGTTGTGAAATCCATCGTGGAAGGGAAGAGGATTATACTGATTGATGATTCCATTGTTCGTGGAACAACAAGCAGAAGGCTGGTGTCTCAGATAAAAATGGCCGGAGCAACCGAAGTTCACCTGAGAATAGTATCTCCTCCCATATTATATTCCTGTCATTTCGGTATTGATACACCGACCACAGAAGAGCTTATTGCCAGCGGCAAAAGTGTAGATGAGATCTGCAGGGAAATCGGGGCGGATAGTTTGGCCTATATCTCTCTGGAAGGTTTAAACAGAGCCCTGGGACAGGAAAGGCACTATTGTAATGGATGCCTTACCGGAACATATCCGCTTACACCAAATAACTGATAGAGGAAGAAGAAATTGGTTACCTATAAAGATTCTGGCGTTGACAAAGAAGAAGGCTACAGAGCTGTAGATCTTATAAAAAGCAAAGTTGCAGAGACTCATAACAGCAATGTTCTTACGGGATTAGGCAGTTTTGCATCTCTGTATGCCCTGAAAGACTACAAACAGCCCATATTGGTTGCCGGTACCGACGGGGTGGGAACAAAGCTGGCATTAGCCTTTGATAAAAAAGTATACAATACGGTTGGTCAGGACTGTTTTGCCATGTGTGCCAATGATATTCTCTGCCAGGGAGCCAAACCTCTTTTTTTTCTGGACTATCTGGCTTGCGGCAAACTGGATGCAGAAGTTTCAAGCCAGCTGGTAATCGGTATGGCTGAAGCTTGCAAAGAAGCTGATTGCAGTCTTGTGGGTGGAGAAACAGCCGAAATGCCCGGTTTTTACAAAGATGGTGATTATGATATGGCCGGATTCTGCGTGGGTGTTGTAGAAAAAGACGAAGTGATAAACGGGAGCCATGTTGAAGAGGGTGACATCATCCTGGGACTCGGATCTAATGGTGTCCACAGTAACGGATTCAGCCTGGTAAGAAAAATTGTCAGGGATTTTGATGAAAACTTTGATGGTGCACCTGTGTATCAGGAGCTCCTGAAACCTACAAAAGTCTATGTCTCAACCGTATTGGCTGCGTTGAACAAATTCAAAGGGGACATCCACGGACTGGCTCATATAACCGGAGGAGGTCTTCCCGAAAACCTTCCCAGAACCATCCCCGAAGGCCTTTGTGCCCATGTCAATAAATCCTCAGTGCCTGTCCTGCCAGTTTTCCGTTATCTTCAGGAAAAAGGAGTCCCAGAGGAGGAAATGTGGGGAACATTCAATATGGGAATCGGTTTTTGTCTTGTTGTCAAACCTGACATGGAAAAACAGATCAGCTCCTTTCTTGTCGAACAGGGCGAAAAAGTATCGGTTCTGGGTGTCATGAAAAAAGGCAAGGACAGGATATGTTTAGAATAACTGTCCTGGTTTCAGGCGGCGGCAGTAATTTGCAGTCCATTATCGATGCGATCGAAGCGGATGAAATGCAGGCAGAAATTGCAGCTGTTATTGCAGACAGGCCCGCTTTCGGCCTGAAGAGAGCCGAAGATCACAGCATCCCTGCTATTTTGATAGACCGCAAGGAGAACAAAGGAACTCTCAGTGAGAAAATCCTGAAGGTCATTCCCGAGGATACGGATCTGATTGTTCTTGCCGGCTACCTTTCCATATTATCCAAAGAATTTATTGAAAAATGGAAGGGCAGGATTATTAATATTCATCCGTCTTTGCTTCCGGATTTCGGAGGTAAAGGGATGTATGGCATGAGAGTTCATCAGGCTGTTATTGAAGCGGGCAGAACAAAAAGCGGCTGCACAGTCCATTATGTTGATACCGGCATCGATACAGGAGATATTATCGGCCAGAAGGAAGTGGAAGTAAGGCCTGAGGATTCACCGGAAGATCTTCAAAAACGGATTCTGGAAAAAGAACATATCCTTTTGGTGGAAAGTATAAATAAAATCGTACAAAAATCACTTTCCCTGTAGTTCAGGGAAAAGAACTGGGAGTTAATAAATTGAAAAGAGCATTAATCAGTGTTTATAAAAAAGAGGGTGTACTGGAATTTTCCCGTTTTCTAAAAGAACAGGGCTGGGAAATCCTATCTACCGGAGGAACATACCGCCACTTGAAAGAAAACGGATTGGAACCAATTGAAGTCTCTGCCGTTACAGGTGCAAAAGAGATGCTGGACGGCCGCGTAAAGACTCTCCATCCCGTCATTCACGGCGGAATTCTTGCCATCCGGAGCAATGATGAACATATGAGTACTTTGAAAACTGAAAAAATCGAAACGATTGATATGGTTGTGGTAAACCTTTATCCATTTTTTGATGAAGTGGAAACTGATAAATCTTTTGATGAAAAAGTCGAGTTTATCGATATTGGCGGACCTACCATGCTCAGATCAGCTGCCAAAAACTTCCAGGATGTCACTGTCATATGCGATACCGATGATTACGAAATTGTCCGTAAGGAGATGGAAGCCGGAGATGTCTCTTTTGAAACAAGAAAAAGGCTTGCCGGTAAGGTTTTTAATTTGACCTCAGCATACGACGGAGCCATCAGTCAGTTCCTCCTGGGCGATGATTCAATGCCTGAATATTTTCACACCTCATTCAGAAAGGTTATGGATCTGAGATATGGGGAAAATCCCCATCAGAAAGCGGCTTATTACGCCAAAACATGGGGTCCCGGTGCCTTGAAGGATTTCAAAAAGCTCGGAGGTAAGGAACTTTCTTTTAACAACATAAGAGATATGGATGTCGCATGGAAAATTGTCAACGAATTTGATGATCTGGTCTGTTGCGGCCTCAAGCACTCAACACCATGCGGTGTTGCAAGAGGAAAGGATGCTTTGGAAGCATACACCCGGGCTTACGAATGCGATCCTGTTTCCATATTCGGAGGCATTGTCGCCATTAATGGTGAAGTGACCAAAGATGCGGCAGAAGAAATGGTAAAGATTTTCCTGGAAATTGTGATTGCACCTTCCTTTTCCAAAGAAGCTCTTGAAGTTCTTCAGGGAAAAAAGAACCTGAGAATTATTCAGGCACAGACCAAACCTTCTGATAATATGGAAATTGTGAAAGTTGACGGCGGTATCCTGGTACAGGATTCGGATATGACTTTTTCAAGTGATTTTAAAGTCGTAACTGAAACTGTCCCTTCAGAAGATCTGAAAAATGATCTTATTTTTGGTCAGAAAGTGGTAAAGCATGTAAAATCCAATGCTATTGTTGTTGTAAAAGAGGGTATGGCTACCGGTATCGGAACTGGTCAGACCAATCGGATATGGGCTGCACAGCAGGCCATTGAACGGGCCGGCGATGGTGCAGTCCTGGCTTCCGATGCATTTTTTCCCTTTGATGATGTGGTGACTCTGTGCTCTGAAAAGGGAATCAAAGCCATTATACAGCCCGGCGGTTCGATCCGTGATGAGGATTCCATAAAAGCCTGCAACAAGTATGGAATACCCATGATCTTCACCGGAATGAGACATTTTAAACATTAAAAAAAGGATTAATGGATTCATGAATATACTGGTAACAGGTAGCGGTGGAAGGGAACATGCCATCATACAGTCTCTTCAGAAAAATAGCAAAGTTGAAAAGATCTATTGTGCTCCGGGAAACGGGGGAACAGAGAAAGAATCAAAATGTGTTAATGTTCCCATAAGCAATATTGAGGAACTGGCAGAATTTGCTTCTGAAAATAACGTAACTCTTGCAGTTCCAGGATCGGAAGATCTTCTGGTCGCAGGGATTGCAGACCTTCTCAAAGAAAAGGGGATTGCCGTATTAGGTCCTCATAAAAAAGCAGCATTACTGGAAGGAAGTAAATGCTTTGCCAAAGATTTTATGGAAAAATACGGTGTAAAAACGGCATCCTATAAAAATTTCACGTCTTTCGACGATGCAGATAAATGGCTTGATCAATGCCCCTATCCTACGGTTTTGAAAGCTGATGGGCTGGCAGCAGGAAAAGGTGTTCTTATATGCCAAAATAAAAAGGATGCCAAAGAAGCCCTGAAAACACTTATGATTGACAAGCAGTTCGGTAATGCCGGATCCCAGATAGTCATTGAAGAATTTCTGGAGGGTGTTGAAGCATCGATTCTTTCCCTTTATGACGGAAATATGATTGTTCCCATGCTATCTGCCAAAGATCATAAAAAAATTGGAGAGAATGAAACCGGCCCCAATACCGGAGGCATGGGGGTTGTTTCACCGAATCCCCATTTGACTCCAGAGCTCCAGTGGGAATTTGAACAGGGAATTATGGCAGCTACGTTGAAGGGACTTCAAAGCGAAGGTCTCCAGTTTACCGGTGTGATTTTCTTTGGAATCATGATTACTGAAAAGGGTATGTATCTTCTGGAATACAATCTGAGAATGGGTGATCCCGAAACACAGGCTGTATTGAATCTTCTGGAAACAGATCTTTTGGATGTTATTGAAGCAACTGTAAGTGGAAATCTTGACAAAATTGAAATGAAATGGAAAGAAGGCTCAGCCTGCTGTGTTGTTCTTGCTTCGGGAGGGTATCCCGGTTCCTATAAAAAAGGATATGAAATAACCGGGATAGATTCAGCAGACTGTTCAGTTTATATTGCCGGAGCTATTAGTAAAGATGATACTCTGGTTACTTCTGGAGGGAGAGTCTTGAATGTCGTAGCTACAGGGAAAAACCTTGAAGAAGCGAGAATACGGGCTTATGCAAATGCA
Source organism: Oceanispirochaeta sp. (assembly GCA_963677615.2). Taxonomy (GTDB): domain Bacteria; phylum Spirochaetota; class Spirochaetia; order DSM-2461; family DSM-2461; genus Oceanispirochaeta. The sequence goes on from CAXXQW010000001.1 coordinate 124,589, forward strand.
GATAAAGTCCATTTCACAAACCGGGTTTTCAGAAAAGACATCGGCGGTCCGGCTCTCTCGTCATAGTATCTCTTTCACATATAAAGGCTCTGTCCCCGTTAACTTTACTTTCCGGGTTCAGAGTCTTTTTTTGTTTCTACGAATAATAACATTAAAAACAAGGAACATTTCGAAAGTAACCAAATAAACAGCCATTTGTCATGAAGATAGAAATGTATAAAAATAATCCTCTTTTCAAACCAACAATTTTGTATGAAATTCAAAAAAATAATATAAAACATTTGAAAAAATAAAAAACCCATTTAGGAAAGTCAGTTAATTATGATTTGTTAAGAAGTATTTTAGAATATGTTTTTGCCATTATGTTTAAAATATTCAATACTAACGAGGAATGAAAGCCCCTAATTAACATAAAAATTCATAAAATCACATCAATCTATTGTAAAACATAGTCATTAAATCGTTTTCTATATGTTTTTTTAAAAAAACATGTTAATATATTGAGCAAAAATTCAACGTTGACAATTTAGTTGTTTAACCCTATAAAAAATTAAACCTATAAACTAATAAGGTTCTATAAACTGATTTATAAGGAGAAAGTATGAAAAAGTTTTTAGTTGTTCTTCTGATTACTTTTGTTCTTCTGGGAGCACTGGTATCCTGTAAGAAAGAAAGCGAAGCAATTAAAATTGGTGTAGCAGGGGCTCACTCTGGAGACCTGGCATCTTATGGTCTTCCTTCCGTTAAAGCTGCTGAACTCGTAGTAGAAATGTACAACGAAAAAGGCGGTGTCCTTGGTAGACAGATTGAACTAGTTGTAGAAGATGATGTATGTAAACCTGAAGTTGCCACGAACACTGCTTCTAAACTTGTTGGAGACGGTGTTGTTGCTGTCATCGGACATATTTGTTCAGGTGCAACAAAAGCAGCTCTCGGTATTTATAAAGATGAGAATGTTATTGCTATTTCTCCTTCTGCAACCAACCCCCCCCTTACAAAAAGCGGTGATTATCCCAACTTTTTCAGAACCATTGCTCCCGATGATGCACAGGCTGAAGTTGATGTAAATTTCGCTGTTGATGAACTGGGACTGAAGAAAATCGCGATCCTTCATGACAAAGGCGACTATGGAAAAGGATTTGCTGAATTCTGCCAGGCCATGCTTGAATCAAAAAGCGGTGTTGAAATTGTCCTGTTTGAAGGAATTCAGGTTGGTGCTGTAGACTATTCTGCCATCATCAACAAGATTGCCGCTTCCGGTGCTGACGGTGTTATCTTTGGTGGATATCATCCTGAAGCATCCAAGCTCGTAAGCCAGATGAAAAAGAAAAAAATGGACCTCCCCTTTATCTCTGATGATGGTGTAAAAGATGATACTTTCATTAAGGTCGCTGCAGAGTATGCTGAAGGCGTTTACGCTTCCGGACCTGTTGATACATCATCCAATCCTATGGCTATCAAAGCTGTTGCTGATCACAAAGCAAAATACGGAGAAGATCCCGGTGCGTTCTTCCTGAATGCCTATGCAGCAACAATCGCTGTTCTGAATGCCATTGAAAAAGCAGGTTCTACGGATTATGAAGCGGTTACAGCTGCTCTGAGAAGTGAATATGTTGAAACTCCCCTTGGAAAAATCAGCTTTGATAAAGCTGGTGATGCCATTGGTGTAGGTTTTGCAGTTTATCAGGTTCAGAATGGCGCTTACGTTGAGCTGAAATAATTACCTTGACTGTTACTCAAAAGCAGAAGCTTCAGGCTTCTGCTTTTGTTGTTTAGTTCAGGTATTTAAAAACAAGGAGCTTTATAACGACCATGAATCTCGAATACTTTTTTACTTTGGTCCTGGGAGGCCTTACAAGAGGCAGCATTTATGCACTTATTGCCCTGGGATATACCATGGTGTACGGTATTATTAAACTGATAAACTTTGCACATGGTGAAATTTATATGATCGGAGCTTTTACAGCTTTGATTATTGGGGGGGCTTTAACCCTTACCGGTTTAAATCCGGTTCTTATATTTATTTTTGCTGCTCTTGCAGCGATTATTTATTCAGCTGCATACGGTCTGACAATGGAAAAGATAGCCTATAAACCTTTGAGGAAAGCTCCGAGGCTTTCTGCACTGATCAGTGCTATCGGTATGTCTATTTTCCTGCAGAATTATGTTTTATTATCACAGACTTCAGACTTCCTTCCATTTCCCAATCTGTTGCCTGAATTTGCTTTTTTGAAGTCTGTAGAACATTTATTGACAACCACACAGTTTCTGATTCTGGTCAGCACAGCTGTTGTAATGATAATTTTAACTTTCCTGATCAAATTTACCAAAATGGGTAAAGCCATGAGAGCGACATCACAAGATAAAGATATGGCACAGCTTGTCGGTATCAATGTAGACCGTGTGATCTCTTTAACTTTTATTATCGGTTCAGCAACTGCGGCACTGGGAGGAGTACTCATAAGCTCTCACATAGGGCAGATCAACTTTTATATTGGCTTTATCGCTGGTATCAAAGCTTTTGTTGCCGCTGTATTGGGAGGAATCGGAAGTATCCCCGGAGCTGTACTGGGAAGTTTTGTTCTGGGACTTACCGAAAGTTTCGGAACAGGCTACATCTCCAGTGATTATGAAGATGCCTTTGCTTTTATCATCCTGATCTTAATTCTTATTTTCAAACCGGCAGGATTACTCGGCCGAAAAGAAAATGAGAAAGTATGATCAAATAACAGAGAGAGTAGAATAGTGTTTAGTTTAAAAAAAATTAAAAAATCGCTACTGACTTCCCTTTGGTTTATATTCCTTACATTTCCTATCATGGTTATGAAGGTCAATACCATAGAGAATACAGTACATTGGCGATGGAAAAATATTTTCTTTATTGGAATTTTTGCATTCATTTTTTCCATGGTATGGGATTACCTGCTCAAAAGAAGGGATGAAGTTTCCGGAACCAAAAAAGAAAACAGATTATTGAAAACTGTTTCCGGATATATGGAAATCAGGAAATACAAATATGCATCCATGGGTATTCTCATGCTGATTGTCATCCTTTTTCCTTTTGTTATGTCTATGTATCAGACCAATATCATGATAACTGCGCTTATGTATGTTGTCCTTGGGTTGGGATTGAATATTGTCGTGGGATTCGGCGGTCTGCTCCATTTGGGATATGCCGCCTTTTATGCTGTGGGAGCATATACCTACGGGCTCCTTTACTACCATTTCGGATTCAACTTCTGGGTTTGTATACCTATTGGAGCTCTTCTCAGCGCTCTTTTCGGCATTATCCTCGGATTTCCCGTATTGAGACTCAGAGGTGATTACCTGGCAATTGTAACCCTGGCATTTGGAGAAATTGTCCGGCTCGTTCTGGAAAACTGGAATGATTTTTCCTTCGGCCCCAGCGGAATAGCCAATATTCCCAGACCCCTTCTATTCGGACATAAACTCCGGCTTGCGGAAGTTACCAACTTTACATACTTTATAACAATAGCTTTAACGATTCTGACGATCATAGTCATCAGAAGAGTCGAAAGCTCCAGAATCGGAAGAGCCTGGGAAGCCATGAGAGAAGACGAGATAGCCTGTCAGGCTATGGGTATCGATATAACCAAAGCGAAACTCACAGCGTTTTCCATGGGGGCTGTATGGGCTGGTATTATGGGTGTTCTTTTTGCAGCAAAAACTACCTTTATTAACCCAGCCAGTTTCACGACATGGGAATCTATTGTAATTTTATGTGTTGTTGTTATCGGCGGTATGGGATCCATTCCCGGAGTTATTGCAGGTGCTTTAATATTTATCCTTACTCCTGAATATCTCAGGGCATTTTCTGAATATAGAATGCTTATTTTCGGTCTGGCTCTTGTAATGATGATGATCTTTAAACCCGGAGGAATTATTCCAAAAGTAAGAAAAACCTATCAGTTTAAAGCCAAGGAGGCTGACAAATGAGTGGCAAATCTATTTTGGAAGTAAATGATCTGTCCATGGTCTTTGGTGGTTTACGGGCTGTTGATAATGTAAGCCTCAGGATTGATCAGGGTGAAATTGTTGCTCTTATCGGCCCCAATGGTGCAGGAAAAACCACATTTTTCAACTGTGTCACCGGTGTTTACATTCCTACCCATGGAGAAGTAAAAATCAATCCTCCCAAAGGCAAGTCTTCCATTTTGAATGGTTTGAAACCCAATGTTATAAATGAAAAAGGTCTTGCCAGGACATTCCAGAATATCAGACTTTTCAGCAACATGACTGTTCTTGAAAATGTTATGATTGGAAGACATCAATGTTTAAAATCCGGGATTTTCAGTTCTGTTTTCAAAACAGCAAAAAACCGGAGAGAAGAACAGCAGGTTCTTGACGACAGCTATGAGATTCTAAAGAAGATCGGTTTGGATCAGTATGTGAATGAACTTGCCAGTAATCTTCCTTACGGAGCTCAAAGACGGCTTGAAATTGCACGCGCCATGGCCACAGAACCATTCCTGCTTCTTCTTGATGAACCTGCGGCTGGTATGAATCCTCAGGAAACCAAGGAACTGGTAGAGCTCATTTTAAAACTCAGAAAAGAGGAAAATATTTCCATTCTTCTGATTGAGCACGATATGAGCCTTGTCATGACACTTTCTGAAAGAATATATGTTGTAGATTATGGAAAACTGATTGCCACCGGATCTCCCGAAGAGATAAAAAACAATCCACAGGTAATCAAGGCATATCTGGGAGAGGATGTCGATGCTTAATATTGAAAATGTCAGTACCTATTACGGTAATATTCAGGCTTTAAAAGATATTTCCATCTCTGTCAAAGAGGGGGAGATTATTACCCTTATTGGAGCGAATGGAGCCGGGAAGTCAACAACACTTATGTCTTTATGCGGAATCGTTCCGGTACGAAGCGGTAAAATCACCTTCCAGGGGAAGGATATCACCAAAATGAATCCGGATAAAATTGTCTCTCTCGGTATTTCTCAGGTTCCTGAAGGAAGACGGATTTTTCCACTCCTGTCCGTAAGGGAAAATCTGGATATGGGCGCCTTTTTGAGGGATGATAAAGAAGAGATCAAAAAAGATATAGAATATATCTACTCACTCTTTCCAAGACTGGCAGAAAGACGGAATCAGCAGGGAGGAACACTCAGCGGCGGGGAACAGCAAATGCTTGCTATTTCAAGAGCTCTTATGGCACGTCCCCGTTTGCTGCTTCTTGATGAGCCATCACTGGGACTGGCTCCGCTTATTGTTCAACAGATTTTTGAAATCATTAAAAAAGTCAACGAAGAGAATAAGACAACTATTTTTCTTGTGGAACAGAATGCCAATATGGCACTGAAAATTGCCCATAGGGGATATGTACTGGAAACAGGAAGAATTACTATGACTGATGATGCTGATAAACTTCTATCCAATGAGGATGTAAAGAAAGCTTATTTGGGAATGTAAATTTCATAGTTTATATTTCATTTGAAAAGCTGAAATTCAAAATGAATTTCAGCTTTTTTTATAAAAATATTCCCGTTCTGTCCTTAAGAGGTGAATTATCTTTACCGTAAATCTCTTCTATCATCTTGAATAATTCTTTGTTCACACGGATCAGGTGAAAAATGATTGTCCAGGGATAACCGGCACTGTTTATTTCACTGTCCATCTCGGAAAGGGAGTCTGGTGCTTTGATCCAAAGGTAAGTGACAGGAGTTATCTCATCCAGAGGTATCAATTTTAGCATGGCAGGTAGAATTTGAGTCTCTACCCACATAGGATCAATAGATTCAAAAATATACATCAAATACCAATAAGAAAATTCACTGATGGGATCGAATTGCGTTTTTGTTAACCAAGGATATTCTTGCAATAAATGACTGTATTCCACAAGATACTTAACTTCTGAAAATATTTCCTGTCTTTTTGCTTTGAGGATTCCATCAGAAGAATTAAGATAAGCATCAACAAATGAGTATTTAACCTCTTTGGGCCATGGCTGATATTTTAAAGTCCTATGAATCATTTCTATATAATAAAGATCTTTACTGGCCGAATGGTTAATAAAATTGTTTATCCATTGAGGAGAGTCAATATCTCTTTTTATCAGGGTAAAATTTCTTTCCATCAACTGAACAGTCAGATCTATTTCTCTCATGACAGATTCCCTATCTTTAGAATAACGTTGCTCCTGATATAATGGATCTGCATGAGTCTTATTATCATCAGTTAAAGTTGAACAACCTGCAAGTATTCCCAAAGCAATGAAAGCAAATATAAGATCAATGTTTTTCTGCATGATATTAATATACCATCATATTTTTCTTTCATGAGGGTTTTTTAAAATATTATTTTCATATATATTTTTTATTATATATTGACAAATTCATTTTTCTGGATATATTTATAGATATATAATTACATATTGAGTAAACAAGGAGATCAGACTTGGAAGTACTGGATGCCATAAATATAAGATACAGCGAATTATCCAACAGTGACTGTTGTTTATCATGCGGGAAAGCCCTTCAGTTTGCAGGCCCCCAGGAAGGAGAAACCTGTGTTGACCTGGGTAGTGGACGCGGAAACGATGTCATCCGTATGGCTGAATCTGTAGGCAAAAACGGTTTTGCCTATGGGATAGATCTTTCAGACGGTATGATTAGCAAAGCCCAGAGGAATGCGGAAAAACTGGGCGTCAAGAATGTTTCCTTTATTCAGTCTGATCTGGAAACATTGCCTCTGAAATGCGGATCCGTGGATCTTATAATATCCAATTGCGTTCTGAATCATGTGAAAGATAAAAGCAAAGTCTGGTCAGAGATTTACAGAGTTTTAAAAACCGGTGGCAGATTTGTTGTCAGTGATATATACGCTACAGAAACCGTTCCAGAAAAATATGCGAACGATCCAGCTGCTGTCGCAGAATGCTGGGCAGGAGCTGTCACCAGGGAAGAATATTTGAGTCTCCTCAATGGAGCAGGATTTAAAAATATCAATATACTGGAAGAGTCCAGCCCTTATGATAAAGGGGAAATTCAAGTTGTCAGTTTTACACTTTCCGGATTTAAAACCGGTGAGTGCAGCTGTAAATAAACTAGGAGGAAAGATCAATGAAATCTCTCATCCGTAAAAAATCAGACAAGGCAGTGAAAACTGCACAATGTTGTGCAAAAATTTCACCTGTAGTTGCTGGTTGTCACGACTAATGGATTCCGGGCTGTAAAGCCCGGAATTTCATTCAAATCACTAAAAGGCAATTTTATATCAATGGAACTATCTAAATACACAATCTTTTCAAAATTGAAGGATTCAAACAACTGGTTTATTTTGAATCTGCTGACTGGTGAAGCAGATATACTGGATAATGATACTGCGGTTTCTCTAAAAGAAGGCACTCTCTCAGATACGGAAGTTTTTTTTGAAAAAGGCTATTTTATGGATCCTGAAAAAGAAAGCTCCCTCTACAAGGCAAAGTATCTGGATTTTAAGGAACAACAGGAGAGCTCTGAAACACAGATCTTTTTTGTTCCTTCCTATCAGTGCAATTTTGCATGTACCTACTGCTACCAGGAGAGTTATGAAAATCCTCCCAGAAGGCAGCAGCTGGAAGTCATGGACAGTTTTTTTTCCTATGTGGATAAAAATTTTGTGTCAAAACCTTTTTATGTAACCCTATTTGGAGGAGAACCGCTCCTGGGGGATTCTGTAACAAAAGAGAATATTGATTACTTTCTCAACGAAGCTGATAAAAGGAATATCTCGATAGCGATTGTTACTAATGGCTATACCCTGGATTCCTATATTCCGAGACTGAAAAAATCCAATATCAGAGAAGTTCAGATAACGTTAGATGGAATAGGAGAGCTTCATGACATACGACGCCCCCTGAAAGGTGGTCAGCCTACTTTTACTAAGATTGCTGAAAACGTTTCACTATGTCTTAACGCCGGAATTCCTGTAAATCTGAGAGTTGTTGTAGATAAACAAAATATTAGAGGTTTGGTTGATCTATCCCGGTTCGCCATAGAAAAGGGTTGGGCAGATTCTCCCCTTTTCAAAACCCAACTGGGAAGAAACTACGAATTACATACTTGTCAAATCAATCATGAAAAGCTTTTTACAAGAGTCGAGATGTACCAATCGCTTTACAAGTTATTACAGGAGTATCCTGAAATAGGAAAATTTCATGCACCATCGTTCTCCATATCACGCTTTCTCAGTGAAAATGGAGAATTGCCCGAACCATTGTTTGATTCGTGTCCGGCTGCAAAAACAGAATGGGCTTTCGATTATACAGGCAAAATTTATCCCTGTACCGCCATGGTCGGTAAATCCGGGGAAGAACTGGGTGAATTCTACCCCGGTTCCTATTTAAATGATGTGAAATGTGAGTCCTGGCAGGACCGTGATGTGCTGGCTATAAGTGAATGCAGAAATTGTAATCTGCAACTGGCTTGCGGCGGGGGGTGCGGAGCAGTTTCAAAAAACAAGACAGGTTTTGTACTATCTCCCGATTGCAGGCCCGTGAAAGAGTTAATGGAAATGGGAATATCATTGTATTTTAATCAAGGAGATATAGACTAATGGCAGGAAAAATTCAGGAAATAAACGAAAAGGACTGGTCTGAGGCAGTTCTGACTCAAAAAAAAGTAGTCGTGGACTTCTACTCTACAGAATGTCCTCCCTGCGAAGCTCTCGCAACGAAGTATACTGCTTTGAGTGAGCTTTATGGTGACGACATTAAATTCGTTAAAATTTTCAGACAGGGGAACAGAGAACTGGCTTCCGAACTAGGAGTAAACGGTTCTCCTACTGTTCTTTTTTATGAAAATGGCAAGGAAATAGGGAAAAGACTTGCAGGGGGAGTAAAAAGAGTCGATCTGGTTACTCAGCTTGACAAAATGGTTGGTGAGAAACGGGCCGAAGAGATTCATAATTCCATCGAAAAAGTCACTTCAGAATATGATGTAGCCATTCTCGGCGGAGGGCCTGCTGGTCTCACAGCCGGGATCTACCTGGGACAGGCCCATATCAAGACTGTATTGATTGATACAGCTCTGACAGGCGGATATGTCTCTACAACACACCAGGTTTCCAACTATCCCGGTTTCGCAGAACCCCAGCAGGGTTTTATGTTAGCCCATTTTATGAGCGAACAGGCAAAAGGCGCCGGAATTGACTTTCGTCAGGCCGTTGATGTAACATCGATAGATCTGGAAAATAAAAAAGTCCAGATAGATGGTATCGAAACAATTCATGCTAAACAGATTATTATTGCAACCGGTTCTTCTCCCAGGCCCCTGGGTATCCCCGGTGAAGTAGAATACCGCGGCAATGGTATATCCTATTGTGCCACCTGTGATGCCAAGTATTTTCAGGATAGGGAAGTTATTGTCATCGGTGGTGGAAACAGCGCAATAGAAGAATCCCTTTTTATTGCCAGGTTTGCCAAAAAAATCACAATCGTCCATCAGTTTGCAGAATTACAGGCAAATAAGCAGGCACAGCAGGAAGTTTTTGATAATGAAAAAATTGAAATTCTGTTTGAGCATGAACCTAGAGAGTTTATAAAAAACGGCAATATGGACATGAGTGTCATGGTCGAAGATCTTAAAAGTGGAAAAAAGAAAGAACTCAAAGCCAATGGTATCTTTGTATTTGTTGGGTTTCAGTCCAACCTTTCCGGTTTTCCAGAGACTCTTGCAAAAGATCAGTGGGGATATCTGAAAACTGATGAAAAGATGGAAACAAATATTCCCGGAGTTTATGCCGTTGGAGATATAAAATCAAAGATGTACAGACAGATAACTACAGCCGTATCCGATGGAACAATTGCGGCCATTACGATTTCCAAAGAGTTAGCATAATTCTATTTCACCGCTCCTGGGTCTGGTTTTACAGGAGCGGTGAAAAAATCCGGCAAATAGAGTTTCTTAATTGTTGAAATAGAGACATTTTATGAATTTCTTCCAGAGTTAGCTCCCGGCAGTTATCCATATCATCCAGGAATTGCTGTCTTAATTCTTCCGTTATTTTTTCATCATAAAACACGGCATTGACTTCGTAATTCAATCGAAAACTTCTTATATCCATATTACAAGTACCCACAGTAGAAACCAGCTCATCCATAATGACCATTTTACTATGGAGAAAACCTTCCGTATAATGAAAAATCCGGACCCCCGCTTCCAATAACGGTTGAAAATACGTAAATGCCGACCACCACGGGATTTTTTTATCTGGCACACCTGTCATCATAAACAGAACCTGAACACCGCTCAGAGCTGCAGATTCCATGGCTTTCAGGATAGCCTGATCTGGTATGAAGTAGGGACTTTGTATCAGAATCTCATGATTGGCATTATTGATCATATTGAAGTATAACATTTCAAGGGTATCCCATTTGGAATCCGGTCCGCTTACTGCAATCTGCAGGGGAGTCCCTTTACCGTTTTCTTCTTTGTATTTAAACAGTTCCTGTTCTTTGAGAGTCTCTTTTTTACAATTATACCAATCAGCAAGAAAAACGGACTGTAAAAGTGAGACACCACTACCGGTTATTTTAAGATGTGTATCTCTCCAGCAAGGGAATTTTTTTCCTCCATCTATGTATTCCGAACCAATATTCATACCACCTGTATAGGCTGTTTTTCCATCAATGACAACAATTTTTTTGTGATTACTGTAATTGATTTTCAAGCGGGCAATGAATCTGTTAAGATCCAGAAAATAACTGAAATCTATCCCGGCCTCACGCAGTTCTCTTCTGTATTTAAATGAAATTCTTCCAAAAGAGCCCAAACCATCAAAGATTAGGCGGATCTTGATACCCTGTTTAACTTTACGTACCAGAATATTTTTGATTTCTTCACCCAAAGAATCAGACCTCCAGATAAAATATTCCATATGAATTGTATCTGAAGCATCCTCTAAATCCTTCATAAGATCTGTAAAATGCTCTTTCCCTGAAAAATAAACTTTTACCTTATTGTCTATCGTTAACGGCACCTTGCTGCTATTGAGAAGGAGATTCATGTTTTTGATAATGTCATTCATGATGTCATCATTCATTTCGGGCTGATTTATATAGTCCTTTTGAAACTCAATAATACTTTCATAATGCTCTTTAAAATATTCTTCAGGTAATTTGGGTACCAGCTTGTGCTTTCTCCAATCCAATCCAATAAGAATATATAAACCAATTCCAACAATAGGAAAAATCAGAATAATCATGATCCAGGCTATAGATGCCTCACTTTCTTTATTGGAAAGAATGATAAGGAAAATGGAGATGATTGTAATAAAAACATTCATTACATAAAGAATCTGAAGAATTGTTGAAATCATGCTTTAAGAATATACTATTGTGTATTAAAAGTATATTGAATATTCCAGTGCCAGAAATCCTGCTTCCATGGGAACTTCCATTAATCCTCTTTTTCTGCTATTTTTCATACCAACATGGAAGCATTTATTTTAGGCACCGGAGGGATGATGCCCCTGCCTGGTCGCTATTTAACATCAGTTCTTTTAAGAAGAGAAGGGGATCTATTCCTTTTTGACTGTGGAGAAGGAACACAGATCTCTTTGAAAAAGCTCAATTTAAAATGGAAAAAAATTACGACTATTTTTATTTCACATACGCATGCTGATCACATTACCGGTTTACCCGGTATTTTGATGTTATCCTCTCAGGTGGAGAGAACAGAACCATTAACAATCATTGGACCTCCGAAAATCAAGGAATATATAGAATCCAGCAGACAAGTATTGGATATGTATATAAATTATGAAATTCGTGTGGAAGAAATAGAGCAACCCGAAATACCGGGGATTGTTTATGAAACTGAAGATTTTACAGTTAAATCAATCCCTTTAAACCATTCCAAGGTTTGTGTAGGTTATGTTCTGGAAGAAAAACCCCGACCAGGAATATTTTTTCCGGATAAAGCGAAAAGTCTTAATATTCCGGTCGGCCCGCTTTGGTCCAAACTGCAAAAAGGGGAATCTGTTACAGTGGATGGAAACTGCGTTTCACCGGAAGAAGTGATGGGGAACTCGCGAAAAGGAAGAAAATTCAGTTTTGTAACCGATACAGCGTACATGCCGGAAATTTCTGATTATGTAGAAGGTTCTGATCTGTTTATATGCGAAGGAATGTTTGAAAAATCCCTTGTTAACTCAGCAAGGGAAAAAAAACATCTCACCTCTTTTCAAGCAGCAAAAATTGCAAAGGCTGCAGGAAATATCAAGAAAATGGGGTTGATTCATTATAGCCCCCGTTACACAGAACGGGACTTAAAAAATCTGTTAAAAGAAGCCCAGGAGGTCTTTCCTGATACCTTCCTTTGCAGGGACCGAATGAGTCTTGACATTCCGTATGAAGATTAAAAGCCGCCAGCTACGGCGGCTTTTCTTAATTTAATTATTCTTTCCCAGAAACTCTCTGAATCTCTCAGGATCAGATCTGAAACCTACAATAGGATTTTCAAAATCTGTTTTATTCAGAGATGTGGTTGCTTCCCGAATCAAACGGTTACCGCTAATGAGACGTCCGTTCCTGGAAGATAAACCGGCAGAAATATTAGAACCATCCAGGGAATCTTCCAACCCTTTCAGAAAAGCCTGAATATCTTTTATCGATGCATCAAGATCCTTGTTTGGATCAATAATTGCCATCTCTTTTTCACCAGCTTCGAAAACCAGATCACTATAACTGTATTTTTCCTTTACTTTATTTGTAAAAGTATCAAATTGATTATCGCCAGTTCCACTGTAACGCAGGATTACAAGAACCAGATCCTGATCAAATGATGCGGCTCTTTCCAGTTCAAGACTTAATCTTTCTTCCAGAAAATGCTCCCACCCAAGACCGCTATCAGGGTTGTATAGAGAAGGCTGGGATTCATGCGAGTCTTTTTCAGAGTCAGCTGGTTCTGAATGATCATCTAAAGAATCATCAAAATCCAGATCCGGCAGTTCATCAAAACCTTCATCTTCGGGCAGGTCAAAATCATCCATATCTTCAGAGACATCAGAATTATCAAAATCAGTTATGGTAGCTTCCTGGTGATCCATTTCCAGCAAATCCTCAGTATCTGGAATATCAGGAATAGAATCCTCCAGATTCAGATCATCCAAATCCAATGATTCTTCTTCAAGCATACCAAAATTATCATCCATATCTGTTAGAGGGCTCTCTGACTCATCATGCAAGTCAAATGCACTGGAATCATCAGCAAAACTATCATTCCCGGGAAGTTCATCTGTAAAATCCAAATCGGATGATTCTGAATTCTGAAGTTCTTCATCCATATCCAGTTCATCACTGTTTTCATTCTGAACATCCTGATCCCAATCATTCTCTTCTTCTGAAAAATCTTTTTCCCTGCTGGAAGAAAGGCTAAAAATGACAATGAGCAGCAAAGTAAGAAAAAATAGAGCAATGACAACAATTAATGATATCTTGAGCACATAAAATATAGTACCTCTGGGTAGAACAGTATATACGCAATCAATATTTGCGCCGGTTTTATCTGCAATATTGAGCGGAATGGAACCCAGGCTATGCTGAAATCCCAGTCCTTTGTATACAGGTGTGGGATCATCCAGGGTCTTATCTTTTTCAGAATTAACTTTAATCTGGTTATTTCGGCTATAAAAATACTCTATTCCTGTATCGTATGAATAGATTGCAACAGCCATCAATTCACTGTTTTTACTAAAGATTTCTTTAATTTTATCACTGAAATCATTATTATAAAGAGTATCGTTCTGATCGAGAAAACGGGAAATATCTGATGCTATTTCAGGAATCTGTTTTGCAACAAGATCAGTATTAAATTTACGTTCTTTGAAAAGGTAAAAACCGGACCATCCTGCTGTAGCTAAAAGTATAATGATTACAAGAATTGTATGTACTGTTGTAAGCGCCTTTTTCATAGTACACATTATACGCAGAAATAAAGTTTTGTGCATTATTTTTTGGAGGTTTTTTTATGACTGTAAAAAAAATGAGCCTCCCTGAAGGCTGGTATCCCCGCAATAGAAAAGAAGTTAAAAAATATATAGACTCATGGGTATCAGGTCACAGAAGTGATATTACTAGAACAGTAATATCAGGGATCGTACCACATGCAGGCTGGTATTTTTCGGGAGAAGAAGCATTCAGAGTCTTTTCTCTCATATCTGAAGGAATAGATACCATTATAATTGCCGGCGGGCATCTTGGACCTTATGACTCGCCGATGATCCAGGATTATGATGGTTTTGAAACGCCAACAGGTACTTTAAAAATAAATCGTTTCCTATCTTCAGAGCTTTGTAAAAAGATGAAAAAAGATACCCGGATTGATAATACGGTGGAAATTCATCTTCCTGTTATTGCCTATTTATTTCCGGAAGTTTCCATCCTCCCTGTCAGGCTGCCCCCAACTGCCGAGTCTTTTCACTGGGGGAAAATAGCAGCAGAGACATGTAAACGGTTGGGTTTCAATTCAGTTTTTATAGGTTCCACAGACCTGACTCATTACGGATCGAATTATGGTAACAGTCTTTATTCAGACAAAGATGACCCTGTAAAGGAAGCGCGTACAAAAGATCTATCCCTGCTGAGTTTTTTAGCCCGGGGAAAGATTGAGGATGCCCTGTTATGGAATGAAAAATGGATGACGTCCTGTTCTTTGGGAGCAGCTCTGGGAGCTACAGGCTTTGCCAGTTATTACCAAAGGATTCCGGGAGAAATTCTCTCATTTACAAACAGTGTTGAAAAAAATGGAGATTCATCGAGTTTTGTGAATTATGGAACTGTCGTTTTCTAAGGCAACAATCCGTTCTATTCTATCAAGGCACCACTTCTGAGCTTTCTCAATTGCCGCAATACCTGAATCCTCTTTTTTTCGGAATTGAGCAGCAACGGGCAGCATGGTAATCCAGGTTCGTTTCTGCTCTGTCGTTAAATCATTCAAATAGGAGATAACCGATCCCTTAAGCGGGGGGAGCTCCTTTATATTTTTTTTGAAATCTGCCAAAAATTCCCAATATTTTTTTTGGGGAACACCTGCACTTACAATCATTGGGATGTGGGTATTCTTTTTATTTTTTAAAGAAGCAAGATTCAACGGAACACCATCTCCGGGAACAGAAATCACTTCACCTGAAAGATCTTTCGCTTTTTTCTCAATACTGGATTTGTAATGGATCATAGGTTTTGTAACGTATCTGTACCCCTTGTCAAAATGTTCCCTGGTGATACTTTTATTATGCAGAATAAATGAGACTATTTGAGATTCGATATCGTTAAAACGATTAGCCCTTGAATAAAAGTAGGGATAGATATAAGTATTTCTTGCGTAAGGTTTACCATAGGGATAGGAAAAGTCTGCACCAAGCAGATAGATTTTTTTAGCACCCAGGGTATCAGCCAGACTTAAAGCGGCATGTGTTACATTTCCTCCTGAAGTATCTATCTCTGGAAACTGTCTAAAACCCTGACTGACATATTTGGATAATGGGTGATCACTGGTAAAGAAAAAAATCTTTTTAGCCAGTCTTGTTAAAAATGTAGGTGATGCAAGATCAAGAACGAGAGGGACATCATCAGGATATCCCTGAAGGAAATGATTATAACTTATATGTTGGCAATCAATGGAGATAACAAGATCCGGTTTAATATTGTTGGCCAAAAGAACAGGAAGAGACGTATCTGTGGCAATTACAGCTTCATTCTCTCTCTTGTTTTTAAGAAATGCAATCTGTTTTTCCAGTGAAGGACCGGCGGCAGTGATATAAGCAGTACCTATCGGATTTAATGTCTGAGTAGTTATTTCAGAGACCCGCAGATTGTTTAATGTATTAATAAACCATCTTTTACCGAAATGTGCTTGTACAGTATAATCATCAGTTATCTGGTTTAGAGTCTGTTTGATTAAATCTGCTGTATGATTGAAAAATTCCTGATCTAGCAATACTCTTGGTCTTAATGAAACAGTTTGAAGATTTCCGGATACAACTGGAATATATCTTTGTAATAAATAATCAGAAAATTGGGCTGCATCATCTGAAATCCATAAAAAAACACGGTGATCCAGAAATATATCAGTTAAGTCAATGTGTTCTAAAATTGTCCGTATTTCTTTTGGATGATTTTCTACAATAAGTAAGGTAGTTATTGTGGAATTTTGTAAAAAAGGTTTGATATGAAAACCTGCACCTAAACCAAAAATTATTACAAAACCCTCATAAATATTTTGTTCGTAGAATCTTTTTCCTTCTTTTACAGGATCAAAAGTTGAATGTACAGGCTTTGGCATTCCTTTTTCTCTCACATAATAAGGAACCATTTGATTCGTTCTGGACGTTTTTATAGTAACCTGATCTGAGGAATGAACATTTCCTATTATTTGGGCAGCATCAGGAGATCGTTGAAACAAAGCTAACAAATTTCTTTCCAAAATATCCCTATTCATATTGCTCCATTCGTGAAACCTGCCTTCTCACGGCGTTGATTTTTAGTTCATGTGAATGATACGATGATAAATAAATTCTTGTTAGTTCAGAAAAAATATTTTGAGTTTTTCTATCCTTATCTGACAAATATAAAATCCAGTTATTTAAAAGTTTTAATAAGATATCCCTTTTATATAAAACATTAATTTCACTTAATGTCATATGATAATAAGTTTTTTCTCTCTTTGGCTCTTTATTGAGGGGAATGCTTTTGATTTCTCTGATTGGAATTTTTACAGGAGAAGGGGATACACGGAAAAAATTGTCTCCAAAACTATTCATATTAAACCAATGGCTGTATGTATCCATACTTTTTGAATAATAATATCCCTTTTTCTTTGTTTCTGTCATAATCTTTATTCGATGGTATCTTTGTTGCAATTCAGGTTTTAAACGAAAGGATTTTTCATAAAAATATCTGTCAAAACTATGAGGATGAACATGTTCCCTCATATCTTTCATACAAAAATCCAGTCCTAATATGTAAATGTTGCGCAAGCAATGTTTATTTAGAATAAAAAGAGCTGTAGCTGCTACAGTGCCCATTTCCGGAGCATAAATAGCTGGTATATTATTAATAAGTAGATTATCCAATCCATTTCCTTGATTAACACAGATAATAGGATTTAAAAATTTGTAAGGATATGCAGTCAATGGCATTGCTATAGGTACGTCTTCTGGAAAATGTTCATAATGTGCGAGAGCATAAAATCCCGGATCAGTCGTTACTATTAAATCAGGTTTTATACCATATTCCATGAGAGCCCGAACAGATGAAGGCAAGGCAACAACAAAGTAACAGTTCTGATTTTGTTGTAAAAATTCAATATTTTCATTTAAAGAATACCCTGAAGCAACAAGAATGACATCCTGATCAATTTTGCCCAAAGAACATTGAAATGATAGGGTCATATAATTCCGTAATGTATTTGTAAACCATTTCCTGCCGAATTTTATGGTTGTAATATCATTACCTTGAATGATTTTTAGCTTTTTAACTAAGACATTTTTAATAAAAGTTGAGCTTTCGGGAAAACTCTTGATACCGGGAATCCATTCAAGAATTTTTATATGACGAATTTTTGTATCAAGAATTTGTTCATCGATAAAAGTTGAGAGGGGAATAAAAGAGTCTGGATACCAGGAATTCCCATTATTGATGAGGCCTTTTTGAAGGCAATAATCATAAGTCAGTTTGGAACAGAAAATAACAATATAATTATGTATCCCTCGATTGTTAAGGGATGAAATCAGGTACCCCAGGGCTGGTTCAATTATGATCAAAGTGTCATTTTGAGTATACGAATTATCAAATAACCATTTTTTTAGAAAAGACTCCGCCTCTTTCAAAGGGGA
Source organism: Oceanispirochaeta sp. (assembly GCA_963677615.2). Classification (GTDB taxonomy): domain Bacteria; phylum Spirochaetota; class Spirochaetia; order DSM-2461; family DSM-2461; genus Oceanispirochaeta. The sequence goes on from CAXXQW010000001.1 coordinate 142,439, forward strand.
ATACCGTGAATGCAATAAATGGTTTCCAATACAAGCTGTTTGGGTTCCATCTTTTGCCTGTAATAATTGCATTTTAAATAAGATCCTTTAATAAATCCTCTAAGGAAGAATCTTCTTCAAAAATAAATATACTTTTTTCCAGATCAGGAGTTTCTTTTAAATTGGTATATAAAAGAGGTAAAGATGCTGATAATTGATGTAGAAAAAGATCAATATCAGGGATTCTGCTGGTATTCTGAATCAAAACTATTCTATTGAGTGGTAGTTCATATAATTCAGCTTCCACTCCAGACATTGTTTTAAAAACAGAGACAATTTCAGATTTTATGTTCGCTGCTGTCAAGTCACTTGTTTGAGATAAAGTTTGTATAAGAGAAGATAAGTCCATTCTGATAAGATAAAAGGATTCAGACAGATTATTTTCCAGTTTACTTTTAATTTTTAATATGATATCTGTCTGGGTGTTTCCGGTATGATTTTCCTCTACAGATTCAATTAATGCCATCCTGCTCTTGAATAATATATCTGAAGTCTTTTTTGAAACCAGATTCAGCATTTCACTCCAGTTATCCGGAATAAAATTTTTCCACTCAGTTATTATCAGAAATGCAATCATTTCATTCTGTGAAATAAAGGGAATAATATGAATATTTTCAATTAAACCATACTCTCTCTTTGAAAAATAATTTTTAAAACATGAAAAATCAGTAATAGAAAAAGGTTCTTTTCTTTTTAAAGATTCCTGTATTTCAGAATTTGAAAAGAAATTTCTATTCAGTCTTAATCTATTATTTGTCGTTACATCATACCCGATGCTATAGAGGTTTAAAAAAAGGTTATTCTCTTTTTTGTAGAACAGAACTGCCTTGGATAATTCAAATTCCTTTATCAATAAATGAAATAAATTCGCCCCGTAGTCGATAGTGGGTTTTAGGGATAATACTTTTTTCAATAAAATTTGTGAGTAGGTTTCAGAATTGTTTTTTTCCTGAAACCTGTTTTTAACTTGAGTTTTTTCAGCCTTATCAAGCAATCCCATTTAGTTAGATATACCCAATTCTTCAAAGATTTTTTTGTAGACTTCAAAATGCTCACTTCTGGCAAATTCCTGAATTTTTTCTTCAGGCAAAGATTCCAGAAGTTGATCCATGTAAGTCAGAATATCCCTAATCTCATCTTTCAATTCTTTTGGTAACTTATCAAGACTTGTTTCTTTTGCAAACTTTGACAATGCAGCATGACCGGGGATGGGGGATTCAGAAGTAATACCTTCTGGAGAGGTTACTTCATTGCCAAGATTTCCATTGGAATCTGTATTAGCGGGTTTTTCACTGGCATCGTCAACAAGATCCTGTTCAAATTCAAATTCCTCTGGTTCTTCAATAACTTCCAGATCTTCTTCAAGTTCAATGATATTATCCTCAATAGGATTCAAATCTTCATCATCAGAAATCTCATCTACCAATGTTTCATCAGGAAGATCAATTGAAATGACTTCATCTTCATTTTCCGAAAGTTCTTCAGGCTCGTACATTAAATCAGATACAGAATCAGTCATTTCATCTGAAATTTCATCAAGATCAATTTCAATAGGTTCTTCTACCATACCTGAAGGTTCTTCAATATCAGTGATACCGCTTTCTGTACTTTCATCCTGAGTTGTTAATGCTTCCAGAGAATTTAAATCTATATCTTCAGTTCCCGGCAGTTCAAATTCATCATCTCCAGGAATCTCAATATCAGCTGATTCAATGTCTTCATTTTCTTCATCATCTTCCATTGAATGAGAAATATCGAGGGTAATTTCACTTTCTGATTCCGTTATATGGGGTAATTCATCATCCATTCCCAAAGATTCAATATCTTCCAAATCCGGTAGATTCGTATTGTCCAGATTAAGCTCATGTTCTTCCGATAAATCATCAACACCTGGAAGTTCCATTTCGATAAGCTTATCTTCAAAACCATCATCCTCTGATAACTCTTCAGAAGGGATGGCATGATCTTCTATTGAAAGCTCTTCCAGGGGATCTTCCTCATCAAGACTGACAATTTCACCTTCATCATAGCTACTTTCATCAATTTCTGTAATATCCAGATCAAAATCAAAAGATTCATCGTTCTCAAGATCAGCAGGCTCAATTTCTTTCAAATCTGTATCACCTAATAGATCATCAAGAGAAACATCCTCCACATCCTCAAAAGGCAGATCAGAGTCAATTGAATTATCAGAATCTGAATCAGAACTTAAACCAAATTCATCCAAATCAATTTCTTCTGCATCAGACAAAATATCTTCATAATCAGATTCAATCGCGCTCTGTTCATCCTCCTCATCATCGGCAGCAAGATCTATAACAAGCTCTTCTTCATTTAAAGTGCTGTCAGAGACAGGGGAGGGCTCTTCATCATTCAATAAGATTTTATCTAGGATATCTTCTTTATTTTCAACTTCTGGAGAACCTGAATCATCAAAGGAATCCATGGAAAAATCTTCAATGATAGGTTCGTCGTTCAGAGAGAGTTCTTCATCATCCAGAGAGAGTTCTTCATCATCCAGAGAGAGTTCTTCATCATCCAGAGAGAGTTCTTCATCATCCAGAGAGAGTTCTTCATCATCCAGAGAGAGTTCTTCTTCATCCAGCGAGAGTTCTTCTTCTCCTAAGGAAAGTTCTTCCTCATCAAGGGAAAATCCTTCATCATCCAGAGAGAGTTCTTCTTCATCCAGAGAGAGTTCTTCTTCATCCAGAGAGAGTTCTTCTTCATCCAGAGAGAGTTCTTCTTCATCCAGAGAGAGTTCTTCTTCATCCAGAGAGAGTTCTTCTTCATCCAGAGAGAGTTCTTCTTCATCCAGAGAGAGTTCTTCTTCATCCAGAGAGAGTTCTTCTTCATCCAGAGAGAGTTCTTCTTCATCCAGAGAGAGTTCTTCTTCATCCAGAGAGAGTTCTTCTCCATCCAGAGAAAGTTCTTCTTCATCCAGGGAAAGTTCTTCCTCATCCAGGGAAAGTTCTTCCTCATCTAGAGAGAGCTCTTCTTCTCCTAAGGAAAGTTCTTCCTCATCCAGGGAAAGTTCTTCCTCATCCAGGGAAAGTTCTTCCTCATCCAGGGAAAGTTCTTCCTCATCCAGGGAAAGTTCTTCCTCATCCAGGGAAAGTTCTTCCTCATCCAGGGAGAACTCTTCATTTTCTATAGTAAGTTCTTCTTCATCAAATGTAAGATTTTCTTCAACAAGAGTTTCCGGTTCTGAAAGGATTGTCAGGCCCGGGTCTTCGTCACCAAGTAAGGAATCAGGGGCTTCATCACCATCTTCTGAAGTCATTTCAGCTGTATTTATGATATTATCAAGCTCATCTCCGGTTAAAACAATTGATTCATCATCATCTTCATCAAAAAAACCTTTCACTTCCGGTTCTATTGATTCAGCAGTTGATTCTGTATTGTCTTTTGCAAAAACAGGACTTTCTTTTTGGGCCAATTGTGACCGGATATCAAGGATTTCATCTTTAATGACGGAAAGTTCGCTTTCAATTTTTTCCAGCAGCCTTGTCTGTTTTTCTACAAGGTCAAGAGATGAGTTTGGGGGATTGGAAGATACCGAAAGATCTCCAGAAAAAACCTCTTCCTCTTCTGATGTGTCATCAAGAAAATCGCCAGCTGCTTCATTATCTTCTTCAGACAACTCATCATTTGAAGATCCCCAATCAGCAAGGTCCAGGTCACCTTCCGGTTCCCAGTCATCTTCTGCCATGGATATGAGCTCGTCTTCTTCTTCCGGGGAGATAAGACCATCATCGATGTCCTGAACATCATCCAGGTTAAAGTCATCAAAGTCTTCATTGTCTTCATTGTCTTCAAGGTTCAGAGAGTCTATATCATCAAGAAAATCTTCTCCGAAATCCAGATCTTCACTATCTTCGTGTTCCAGGCCTAATTCGCTAATATCCATGGTATCCATGTCAAAATCATCATTTGACTCGGAAACTGATGTTTGTAAATCTTTTTTTACCCATGTGCCGTAATTTTCAAGATCATTGTTTTCGTTATCTAACTTGCTGGCCATTTAGATCTCCCATCCAAAAAAAAACCTTTAATGTAATATCGGCATAAAAGTATAATTAATTGATTAGTATCTTAATTATTGTCTAATTGTATCAGATTAAGGAATGAATGTGTTAAGGTTTTTCCGAATATTCCGTAAATCTAAACATGAAGTTTTCAACGTTAAAATGGCTATTCCTGACACTATTTGTACTTTATTCATTTTGTATTTTCGTTTGGGGTAATACCGGAATTTATGCTATGAAAAACCAGATATCCACAAAAAATGAACTAAATCAAAATCTTGGCGGCCTGATGTTAATCAATCAGAATTTAAACCGGCAACTTGATTCTTATAAATACAACCCGGAAACCATAAAAATTCAGGCCAGGGATATTGGTTATATAAACAAATCAGAAAAAATACTTTTAATAAAAGGAATGGAGCCCGTTAGAACTGTAAAAAAACCGGGCAACGTTATACTCCCTTCAGAAGAAACCAGAGATATAGAAAAAATCCTGAGAATCTTTTTTATCATACTTCTTTTATTTTTATCCTTCAGTTCTGCTTTTGCCTATATAAAAGAAAGAGTCAGAAATTGATCTGATTCAATTTTTTTTTTTGAATTCCTTCTTTCTTTCCACATATTCTGGTATTGAAATCATGGGTGGTCTTTCATCTTCCGGAATATTATATTCAACGGATTCAAATATTTCATCTTTTACCTGGAATTGTCTGAAAACCGTGGGAAGTTCACCCAGATCCTGTATCATATCATACTGAACCAATCTATTGAGAAATGTTTGTAAAATCCCGAATGACATTTTTCCAAGAGCTCTGGTAGACTGATTACGATGAACACGTTGATCAAGATCTGTTTGAGCAAATGCACTCATTCCATACTGCCTGTAAACATCAAGTAAATGAGAAGTTTCAACTCCATATCCGATTGGGAAGGGGATTGATTCAAGAACTTCTCTCCTTACTGCATACTCTCCGGACAAGGGTTGGATGATGGCTGTCAGTTCCGGAAAAAATAATGAAAACAGTGGACGAGTTAAAATTTCCGTAACCCGGCCACCTCCTGACGGTCTGATCGAATCAGAAAAAGCAAGGGGTCTGTCATAAAAAGCTTTTACATACTTTACTTCTTCTCTTTGAATCAGCGGTCCAACCAGACCATAAACAAATCTGGGGTGTATATTCTTTATATCCGCATCAATGTAAACAATGATATCTCCTTTCAGCTGGTAGATAGCTTTCCAGAGATTTTCTCCTTTTCCTTTCATAGGTTCTAGGTTGGGAAGAATATCAGATGCAAGATAGGTATCTGCCCCAAAAGATGATGCCACATCTAAAGTCCTGTCTATAGAACCAGAATCAATAACTGCAAATTCGTCAATCAAAGGATAGCGGTTCATCAACTCAGATTTGAAGATAACAACTTCCTTTCCAATGGTTTTCTCTTCATTGAGAGTAGGAATACAAAGCGAGATGGTTAAACCCGACTTCTCTTTTGCTTCAATCAGTTCCTTTAAATCCTGAAAATCGGAATGATGATAGGTATTTTCTTTTAACCAAGAATTAATTTTCACTGCAATACCCCTTATCAATAGCTTCAATCAAACCAATCAACTGGGCCATACCTTTTTTTATAGGTTCAATATGAATAGATTCATTCAATTCACCAAGATGGTCACCGTCAGTTAAACCAACAGTAATAGCCGGAATTTGTTTATCAATAAATGCTGAGAGTTCTGATGTACTGGGAGATAGTCTGGGTTTATACCCTAAGGTTTCCAGTATTGATCTACTGGTTGTATTTAATGGATGGGAAAAATATGTCCCTCCGGGAGATCGTCTTGCCATCTCACGGAATTCCACGAGAGAACCAGTCATGGAAGTCATTTCCTCGGCAAGTGAATTTATTTTGCTAGCCAATTCAGTTACCATCTCATCGGATTCACTTCTGATTTCAAATTTCAGTTCAGCAGTGGTCGGGAGCGTGTTATAGGAAGTCCCTCCCTGAATCGAGCCTAGAACAATGCTGGTTTTGGGCTTATGGGGCAATGGGATTTCAAGGATTTTGTTAATCATTTCATTCATGTTAACAATAGCACTTACCGCATTAAATCTCGTCCAGTCATATTCTATAGGGACCTCGCATTTCAAGCGCCCCCTGAGCATTCCAATAGATGAATAACTCAATCGACCGAGTTTGACCCCTTCAACACAGACCCCGGCTGTGATTGGTCTTTTAAAATTATCCATAAAAAAACGAAGTCCTTCAATATCTCCATGCCCCAGGCTTCTGGAAGACCCCATAAGGATCAGATTTGATTCAAATTGTATGTCCATTTTCTCAAGGATCATAGGCAGCGTTGCCAAAGCAGCCAGCCCGAGCCCATCATCACCTACAGCTGGACCGATAACTTCATCGGGTTGAACAGTAATTGTATGATCCACACTGGCGGGAAAGATGGTATCCAGATGGGCTACCACAAGGATGTTACTATCTCTGGATTTCCCAGGAATAATTCCCAGCGCATTTCCCTTTTCATCTTCAGAACAGTTAACAAGATTGAATTCTGTAAAACGGTTTAATAAAAACTGGGTTCTTTCCTTTTCACCAAATGTAGGAGAGGGGATTTCACTTATCATTATTAAATTTGTAATAATGCTTTCCTTAAACTTCTCCAATTCAGCTTCGTATTTTGGAAGTTTTTCCAGAATTTCTTCACAGATTCTGTTCATATAATGTTCCTGAGTATTTATTTGGATTTTTTTATTATAGGCAATTGTTCTATTTCTGCAAAGAGAAGAGAAAAAATAATAATGTATAGTTAATGAATAATTATTATGACATCTGCAGAATAATATTGTAGCAACAGGGATATTTATTTAGAATTAACTGCAAATATACTCATTTTTCATAAGAAAAAGTATATGTTTATCGGGGGGCTATAGTGAAAAAGACACTTGATTTTAGAATCAAAACAATAGGGGAGTGCAAAGTTAAATCTCCAATGCCATTTTCCAATATAAAGGGAGACAGCATTGCAAACTTTGTGAGAGATGATCAGCATGTATTGCATTCTGTTATAAGAGGAGATAATCAGGACTGGGAAAATATATATGAATATGCTCTAGAAATGGCAGGACCAAGAGAAGAAATCTATTTCAACCCCGGCCATGTCCATGCCGGGATTGTCACTTGCGGGGGGCTTTGCCCTGGTCTTAATAACGTTATTAGAGCCATAGTGAGAACATTATGGCTCCGTTACAATGTAAGAAGAGTCACAGGAATTCAATACGGATATAAAGGTTTCCTGCCAGAATATAATATACCCACAAAACCACTTGATATAGATATTGTAGATGATATCCACAATGCCGGAGGCTCTATTCTTGGATCTGCCCGTGGCGGAGCAAATGATGTGATAAGACTAGTGGATGCTCTGGAGCAGCTGAATATGAATATGCTGTTTACCATAGGAGGAGACGGTACACAGAGAGCCGCTTTGGAGATATCTGAAGAAGTACAGAAAAGGGGCCTCAAAATAGCAATTGTCGGAATTCCTAAAACCATTGATAACGATCTTAGTTTTATGGACAAATCTTTTGGTTTTGACACGGCGGTCTTCAAAGCAGAACAAGCTGTTCATGCAGCCCATGTAGAAGCCAAATCAGCAATTGACGGAATAGGCCTTGTAAAGGTAATGGGAAGGGAATCCGGTTTTATTGCAGCTCATACAACACTTGCAACCAGTGATGTTAATTTTTGTCTGATACCGGAAGTACCATTTAAACTGGAAGGTGAGAATGGTCTGTTAAAATCGATTGAGAAACGGCTTGATACCAGACATCATGCTGTAATTCTTGTTGCAGAAGGGGCTGGCCAGGAGCTGCTGGAAGCAACAAATGCGACAGACGAAGGGGGAAATATAAAACTTGCGGATATTGGAATATACCTCAAGGATGCAATTACAGCTCATTTCAAAAAAATAGGCAGAGAAACAAACCTGAAATATATTGACCCCAGCTATATGATCAGGGCTTCAGCCGCAACTCCAAATGATGCCTTGTACTGTGCCAGACTGGGAGCGAATGCAGTCCATGCCGCCATGAGCGGCCGCACGGGAATGCTTGTATCAGAATGGAACAATGCCTTTGTTCACATACCAATTCAGATGGCAGTATCGAAAAAGAATAAAGTTGATCCTGAAAGTCCCCTATGGAGAGATGTTCTGGAAGCGACTCAACAGCCAATTCAAATGAAATAAAAAATGAAGATAAAAAAAGCCACCGTCAATTGAACGGTGGCTTTTTTTTCTTAATATTGAAGTATCAAATCTTATCAGATTTTTCAATGGACAATACTTTGAATTTGTAGTCTTTTTCATTAATCGTAAAGGCAAGTTTTCTCCCTTTTCTGGCGCCATAAATAGCACTTCCAAAAGGAGAAACATAGGAAATAACATTATTGGAAGGATCAGATTCCCAAGGTCCGAGAATGGTATAAACTTCATCTTTATCTGTAATTTCGTTATGGAGGGTTACCTTTGTTCCAAAAGAGATCTTTTTGGTATCTACAGTTGCAGGATCAAAAACCTTTGCCTTCTCAATACCTTCTTTAAGTTTACCGACCTGAATATTAAGAGACTCCTGTTTTTCCTTTCCGGCTTTATATTCCGCATTCTCTTTAAGGTCTCCCATTTCGATTGCAATACCAATCTCTTTGGAGTTTTTCGGAACTTCTACTTCGAGGATATGCTTAAGTTCCTTCTGCTTTTCCCGCAGACTATTCTCAAGAACAATAAGAGATCTTGACGATGCGGCAACAACTGTTTCTTCAGCTTCTCCGAGGAATTTAATATTGGGATACTTATCTTTTATTTTCTGTCTGAGATTGAGTTTCACCGATACATCCAGTTCTTTTACATCCTGCAGGAGTGTAAAAAGACGACTGACAGTATCTTCATCACCACTGAGAATGAATGATTCCAATCTTTCTTCCTTGAAAAGATATGTCTGAATTGCTCTGTTTATTTTCTTGTTTTCTGTTACATCTTTTTTATTACTGATGTCCCTGAAAGTAATGTCCAGAAGATGAATCATATTGATCAGAATCTTTTCATACTGGAAGGAAAGTTTTTCAAACCAGGGTTCTTCTACGGCATTTCGGGCAATCCAGAGAAAAGCATCACGGAATTCCCTGTAATGAGAAAGAATATCCTGAAGTTTATCTTTCACAAGATCATCAAATCCCTTATTGATCAGTTCATCGATAATAGATTTGTTCAGATAATAGGGGAAAAGCTGAATATAGTAGTTCTGCCAACCATCAATATGACGTTTGATTTCCACCAGGAATTCTTTTTTAAGATCGGCATACTGTATGTTTTTGAACAATTCATCCAGATCTTCAATGTCGTCGAAAAGCTCCTGAAAACCATAGGTTAAACCGGGATTTAAAAAAGGGTAGATTTTAATTATCTTGTTTACAAACAGATAACTGCAGACTACCTGTTCATTCACATTTGCGGCTTTAAGGAATGATGTAAAGTACTGAAACATCTCTGCAAAATAGTCAGAATCAGGATCAGACTCCCTCAGAAAATCCTGGATGGTCTGATATCTGTCAAAAAAGTTGTTTTCAGCCTTGAACTTGTTGAATGTCTTTTCTTCAATCGTAATGGGCTTATCCCTTACCATAAAAAGATCAAGCTTATCCGGCATATTTCCAAAATCCGCATCGGTTTTCAGAATTCTTCTGGCTTCTGTACTCCAGCTGGACCATTCGCTCTGAGTCAGAATAGACGGTACTAGTTCTGCTTTTATCCTTTTCATATCAGCGGCATTATCAAAGCTTCTGATTACCGTTTTTAAAGTCCAGGGAATATCTGATTTTACTTTTTTATGGAGTTTCTCTTTTGATACAACACTCTTCAAAACCCAAATATGATTCTTATCAAGACTCATAAGGGCATTTACTGCCATTTTCAGAGACATGGTATGGTCTCTTCTCTCTGAAAAATCGATAGTGATATTATCGCCTTTAATAGAACGGATAACACCGACACCCCAGGACTTGTGAAAAACAAAATTTCCGGCATCGAAAGAGATGTGCTTTTCAAAATCGGAAATGGCTTCTGTTATATTTCTCCAGCTTTGATTCAGATTCGAAAGTTTAATATATTCTTCGAGCTGACTATGATTCTCATATAATTTTCTGTAACAGTTTACAATTTCTTTTCTTGCCCAGGGATTTTTGGCATCATACTGCAGAATCCTTTTCAGAGTATCAATGGCAACATCCCATTTGCCGGTCTCAACAATGGCGGGATAGAGATCTTCCAACAGCATGGCAGATCGTTCTGCCGACATGATTTTTGAGATTTTCTTTTCAATAAGCTGAAAGAATTCGAGATCTTCAATATTCAGTTCAATCAACTTGCCCCAGATATCTTTTACATTGGAAAACAGATTCTTGTTTATATAGCGGTGAATTGCTTTTTTATAATAATCAATAGCCTCTTCTTTCTTTCCTTCGATCTCTTTCTTTTCAGCCAGTTTTTTGACAATATCCGCTTCGGTGTAATCAATTTTAATAAGCCTTTCCCAGATATCAAAGACTTCCTCATCCCGGTCAGAATTGGTATAACATTCGGCCAGAACTCTTAAAGCCATTTTGTTTTCTCCGAACTGGAGAATCCGGTTGCAGAGATATTCAACAATATTCCACTTATGATTACCAGAAAAAATATTAATCAGTTCTACCAGATGAGAATCATCAATGAGCTGTTTATTTAAAGAGATAATTCCGGAAATATACAGAGCAATGATACTGTTTTTTGAATGATCGAGATGTTCTTCACAAAGATCCAGAATTTCGTTCTGAAAATCTGAATTCAGAATTTCATCGATAGTTTCATCAAGCTCCTTCAGGTTATTCACCGTATAGTTGCTCAAAGTGGCCCGTGTCCATTTCTCTTCATTCAACAATTCATTGATCTTATTAATAAATTCTTCAGACATATTTAATAATGCTCCCCAAAATCAGTTAATGTACTGCTGGTAAATTGACGGGCTGAGTAATTTTATATTCATTAAAACCTCGTCAATCGTACTTCTATCTTCTTTTATGCTTATATAATGATCTATAAGCCAAAAATACTTGTTAATCAGCCTTGGTATTAGAATCTCATTATCGTCATTTTGACGAATATCACTTTGAAGGGAATAGATGGCCTGTTTCAGTTTGCCGTATTCAATCGCCTTCAATTCCCGCTTCACATTGAATACACCGTATATCACAGCATACACAGGAAGCCATTCTCTTAGCATCGGCCCGGAAAATCCCATTCCGTTTATTTTATCTATGACCTTGCGGATTAACCCGGATTCAAGCCGGGAGATATCAATTTCCTGAGGATTGATAAAAAAAGCCTCACGAAAAAAAATCTTGGCTCCTTTCATTTCATCCATCAAAGCATAAGTATCCGCCAATTCAGCCAGTATCTGAGGGCTTTCCCTATTGATACGGGCGCCTTTCTCCAGGCAATATGCGGCTTTCTCATAATTCCCAAGGACTTTATTACATTGACCAATCCTGAGACAAAGAGAAATATCATCCATGTCTTCATTCTGAAGAAACTCATAGAATTCTTTCCCGGCAGCATGGACCATATGCTTTAAAGCTAAAATGCCTTTTTCCACATATTCAGAATCCCTGTTCTTGATCCAAAGGAGAAATTGATCCCATTGACTTAACAGGTAGTCCCCTTTTTCATAAGCACTGCTCAAATCTTCCAGTCTCAGCCAACGCTTCTGCCAGAATTTTACCATACGGTACAATTCCGATGTATCCCTGGAATCAAAATCAAGGGAGTAGGCTTTATCGAGCAACTCAATAGCTTTGTCCAGATCCCGTTGTGCAGCACTGCTGCAAACCATATCCAGAAACTTGTCTATTTCCCTTTTGTTAATGTTCGTGCCCATAAAGTTTTAATTATTGCCTACCGGAAAATTGATAACTGCATCTCTCTTATTATACTTTTCACTTCATTTTAGTCAACAAATCTATCAGGGATGTTCCAAGTTAATTCAATTTTAGCAATACCGTAATGAGTTATCTCTCTTATTCACAAAAATGAAAATTTATTATATTGTAAATTTATGAATAAAGAACTTTTATGTGCACCTTCAATACTTGCTGCTGATTTTACAAAAATCGGTGAAGAAATAAAACTAATAGAAACATCCGGAGGGGATTGGGTTCATCTTGATGTAATGGATGGGCTTTTTGTTCCTGAAATAACATTCGGAGCTCAGATGGTTAAACAGATAAGAGACAAAACCGATCTTATCCTGGATGTTCATCTAATGGTTGATCATCCTGAAAACCAGATTCCTTCCTTTATTAAAGCTGGTGCAGATTATATAACATTTCACACCGAAGCTGTTGTTCATGCTCACAGATTGATCCAGATCATTAAAGAAGGGGGAGTCAAGGCGGGTATATCTCTTGTTCCATCCACGCCTATCAGCACCGTTTTAGAACTTCTTCCTTTTGTTGATCAGATTCTGATCATGACAGTGAACCCGGGGTATGGTGGTCAGAAGATCATACCGGAATGTCTTAATAAAGTGACTGATCTTGATATGATAAGAAAAGAGAAGGACTATGATTATCTGATCTCAGTAGATGGGGGCATTAATCAGGATACAGTTAAAATGGCTTCTGCTGCCGGAATAGATGTATTTGTAGCAGGTTCGGCATTCTTCGGGGCTTCAAATCCTGCTGAAGTAGTAAAAACTATGAAGAAAATGAATTAAGTAGAGTTTTCGTTTGATTTAAAGACAGTTCAGACCGATGTAGGAAAAGAGAGGTAGTGTTTGATGATTTCAAGAAAACTTCGCTTACTCGGTTTGACCAGTCTTATACTTGTCTCCGTTACCCTGATATCCTGGGCACAGCCTTTAGAAGATGAATATCTTTACGGACTGGACCTTTTCAAAGAATCCAAATATGAACAGGCATCAAAACTGTTCAAAACTGTCTTATTCAATATTGAATCGGTAGAACTTCACGGTGACGCTGCGTTTTGGCTTTCCAGAACATACCTTGAAATGGGACACTATTCTGCATCAATGGAAATTCTGGAAGACTTCCTCCTGAATTATCCCGAAAATAAATACCATCTGGATGGCCTGTATTATAAAGGCAGACTTCTCTTTCTTGATGGAGAATATGATAAAGCTATTCATTATTATTCCTCTTTTATCACTGCAAATGATAAAAACAACCCCTACATAGCCAACAGTCTCTTCTGGATTGGAGAATCTTTGTATTCGCTGGGCAGGTTTGAAGAAGCGGAGGAGATTTACCGCCAGATCCTGAATGATTACGCAACCAGCATCAAAGTAGAGGCATCAAAATACAAACTGTCCTTGATTGAATACAAATATCGGGAAGAAGAACTCCTCAAACTTCTTCAGTGGAGTCATGAAGAATTTCTTAAAAGTTCAAGTGAATATGATAAGAAAGAAAAGGAATTTAATCAGGCTCTGAAAGTCTATCAGGATAAGCTGAAGGAACTTACAACTACAAGAGAAATCTATGAAAACCGGCTTCTGTTATTATCTATCAAAGAGGAAGCTCTGAAAATCAAGGAAAAGCTCATATACCTGAGTGTTAGTGAGGATAATAATGAATAAAAGGCTTCTCATTTTAGGTATACTTATTCTCAATATTGCCTGTTTTACTTTTGCTGCAGAACAAACCGAAACAAATTTCAAATTGAAATTTGATGAAACTGTGTCCACATGGGAAATGCATTACAACAGCAACGGAAAAGTTTCTCCACTTCTGGAAAACAGGGATCCCAGTACCAGCTATTCTGTCATTAGTGTGGATGGTAAAAACTATAGACTGAAAAAAAACTCTTTTTTTAATCAGCACATTGAAGAATACCCCGGTCTGATGGTTGTTCATTGGAGCAACAGGATTCTCCATATCACTCAATCTGTCCAACTGGACAACAGTATAAAAGGCTTTAAAATTACCCTTTCTATAAGAAATCTTTCCAAAAACTACACTTCTGTCGGATTAAAGCAGATATTCGATACATTCAATAATACAGAAGGTGCGGATTTTCTTATTAATGGAAACATTCCCCTGGATTCGGAACAAAGCTGGAAAGGATCGGATATTCCTGAGTATTGGGGAACCAATCCTGAAAAAAACGAGGACTTGCGTCTCACATTTACGCCTTTGGGAGATAGAAAACCTGATCAGATAATTTTTGCCAACTGGAAAAGAATCAGTGATTCAGATTGGAATTTCAATGTGAGAAACGGACGAGACTTTTCTCTACTACCTTATTCTATAAATGATTCAGCAGCAGGGGTGTACTATAATCCTGTTTCCATACCGCCTGGAACAGAAATAGCCATACAATACGCACTCACGTCAGGAGGGCCGGTTGCAAGGCCCAGTGAAACAACCAAAACAGAGACTACTGATGTAGCCATTCCCAAAGCATCACCTGTTTCGGATAAAAGCCTTATCCTCAGTTACTCCTTTCAGTATGATCTGGACATGATTGATGATTTTATAAATGAGATAAATACTCTTCTCCAGTTAGACAATCCTGTTTATACTACTCAAGTTGAATATTTCCAGGGGGAACTGGAAAAATTGAAGCAGAAACTTTCTCATTATGAAGATATACAATAAAACTCTCAGGAAAGGTTACAAACTACTAAGAACCGGTAAACACGGTAAAGTGATCTCTCTACTGGAACCTAAAGTTCCGTTATTTCTGGAAAATTATAATTTTTATTATTTCCTGGGAGCTGCCTGCTACCATACAGGAGATATGGGCGGTGCGGAAACCTATCTAAAAAGAGCTATCCAGGTAAACAGAAAATCAGAAGACCCCAGATTGTTCCTTGCTGGTGTTTATCTCAAAAAAAAAGATACCACAGAAGCTGTGAGAATATGGCTTGGACTCCTGGATTTGAATCCTGGAAATAAAAAAGCAAAAAAAGGGCTTAATAAAATTCGCAGGATCAGTGATCAGGAAATTCTCAATACATTTCTTGATTCCGGAAATTTTGCACCATTTCTTCCCAGAACAAGAAAACTTATTCCCGGTGAAATACTCATTACATTTGCAGCAGCATTAATTCTGATCGCTCTTTATGCTACTATGAGTTATTGGCTGCCGTTATTACCAAAATCGCAAAAGGATTCCCGAGAAAATTTATCTCTACTATACAAAGAGATTGAGAATAATCAATTCTTAAATGAAGAAAAATCTCAAGATACTGTTTATATTCTTTCTGAAAAGGAAGTAAGGGAAAGCCTGAAAAAGGCTCAGGAACTGTTTGACCAATACAGAGACAACGAGGCAAGAGTGGAAATCAACAGATTAAAATACTCTAACGCTTCAGAAGAGATAAAACAGAAGGCACAAATGCTGGAAGGCTATCTTCATGACCCTGATATTACATCCTTAACAGGAAATTTCTCCTATAGGGATGTGGCTAATAATCCGGAATTGTATGAAAACTGCCTTGTTCTCTGGAAGGGAAAGATCTCCAATCTTTCATACAATGAAGAAGGCATGATTTTTGATTTTCTTGTAGGATACGAAAAATCACAAATACTGGAAGGAATTGTAGGTGTTCTCATTACATTCCCGGTTCAGCTGGACAGCGCCTATCCCCTGGAAATGCTTGCTAAGGTAAAGCTTACAAATCAAGGGACAATCCGCTTGCAGGCAATTGCAGTTCATAATATTATTGAACAATAGTGTTTTCCCTGATAACATAACAATACAGATGTTAAGTATCTCTTTTTTTCTGAAATTCTGAATTCAAAGGGATTTTTTTGTCGTTAAAAAAGCATCTATTCATAAGGAGATTTTATCTATGTCCGAAAAAAAACAGGCTTCTGCTGAGGATAAGAAAAAAGCAATGGAAGCAGCCAGACTGCAGATAGAAAAGCAGTTTGGAAAAGGTTCTCTCATGAAAATGGGGGAGCAGAGCAAGCTGGAAATAGATGCAATACCCACAGGTTCCATACTATTGGATGAAGCTCTGGGAGTCGGAGGCTTTCCCAAAGGAAGAATTATAGAAGTTTACGGTCCTGAATCTTCCGGTAAAACCACTTTGGCCCTGCATGCTATCGCAGAATCTCAGAAAAAAGGCGGTGTAGCCGCTTTTATTGACGCAGAGCACGCTTTGGACCCGGTATACGCCAAAGGCCTCGGGGTCAATGTTGAAGATTTATGGGTATCACAGCCCGATACGGGAGAACAGGCTCTTGAAATCACGGAATCCCTGATCAGATCCAGTGCTGTGGACATAATCGTTGTGGATTCTGTTGCAGCATTAACACCTCAAGCTGAAATTGAAGGAGATATGGGTGATTCTCATGTTGGTCTCCAGGCTAGGCTTATGAGCCAGGCCTTGAGAAAACTCACCGGAATTATTTCAAAATCCAATGCCTGTCTTATTTTCATTAACCAGATCCGAATGAAAATCGGTGTAATGTTTGGAAATCCTGAAACAACGACCGGAGGAAACGCATTAAAATTCTACTCCTCTGTTAGGTTGGAAGTCAGAAAAATTGAAACCATGGCAAAAGGGCAGGAAGATGCCATTGGAAACAGAGTCCGTGTAAAAGTCGTAAAAAATAAAGTAGCCCCTCCCTTCAGAAAAGTGGAACTGGAGATTATTTTCGGCAAAGGGATATCTGCCAGTGCCAGCCTCCTGGACGCAGCTCTTAAATACAATCTCATACAGAAGAGCGGCAGCTGGTACTCTATAGGAGAAGACAGAATCGGACAGGGAAGAGATAATGTAAAAACTTACCTGGAAGAGAACACTTCAGTAGCCGACTCCCTGATGACACAGCTTCGCACCCTGATGTTTCCCAAGATGGAAAAAGCCAAAGAGGAGCAGACGAAACAGAATGATTCCAAATCTTCCGGGAAGAAGAGTGACCCGGAAGCCCTTTTTTAGGAGATTTTAGTTGAATAAGGTTTATATCGGAGTTGGCGGAAACCAGGGAGACAGACTTTCCATACTGCTTGATTGCCTACTAAAGCTGAAGGATCTCCTGGAGGACTTGAAATATTCATCTATTTGGGAAACAAAACCCATGGTTCTGCAAAATCAACCCGACTTTTTAAATTTGGTTGTTTCCGGTGACTACACAGAAACTCCGGAGAAATTACTGCACAGCTTATGGGAAATTGAAAAGAAAGCCGGGAGAGATCGGCGATATGAAGTATCCAAAGGCCCCAGACCTCTTGATCTGGATATCCTTTTATTCGGGGATATTCAGATGCAGTCTGAGACGCTGTCCATTCCTCATCCGGCAATGCTGAAACGAGCTTTTGTTCTGGTTCCTTTAACGGAATTGAATCCTGATATAACAATTCCCGGAAAAACTATCTTTTATAAACAGTATTTACCTGATGTTGATAACCAGGGGGTTATCTGCTATAAAACGCCTGATGAGGTAACCGCATTACTCAGGGGATCGGAATAAACGTTATGTCAGACCAGTACAGTATACAATTGGAAGAATTTGAAGGTCCTCTGGATCTTCTTCTTTTTCTTATAAAGAAAAACGAAGTAAATATATATGATATTCCCATAACAAAAATAACGGAACAGTATTTGTCCTATCTTAAATATGCCACAACTGTTAATTTGGAAAATATCACCGAATTTTATGTAATGGCGACGACTCTGCTTTACATCAAGTCAAAAATGCTTCTCCCTGTTGAAGTCGATTTTTCTGATGAACTGGATGATCCCAGAGAAGAGCTTGTGGCAAAACTGATTGACTACCAGAAGTTTAAAAAGCTTTCACAACTGATGACAGAGCAGGAAAAGACAACAGAATGGGTTATTGAAAGAAAGAAAGACCAGAGGA
Organism: Oceanispirochaeta sp.; assembly: GCA_963677615.2. Classification (GTDB taxonomy): domain Bacteria; phylum Spirochaetota; class Spirochaetia; order DSM-2461; family DSM-2461; genus Oceanispirochaeta. The sequence goes on from CAXXQW010000001.1 coordinate 160,435, forward strand.
TGCTCCCTTTTTCACATGATGAAGATATGTGGCAGGAAGTGGAAGTATGGGAGCTTCTGAAAAGTTTTTCAAATGTTATGGGAAATCTGACCCAGGAAACCATCGTAAATCTTTATGAAGAAGTATCGGTCAATGAAAAAATAACACTTATACAGGAATTACTGGAAGAAAAGGGTGAGTTTTCCTTTACAGATATTCTGATTAATCCGGAATCCATTATGGAAATTGTCTGTGCATTCCTTGCCATTCTGGAATCGGTAAAATTAAATTTGATAGCTGTTTATCAAAACCGTTTGTTCGGTGATATACTGATTAGATCAATACATTATAAGGAAAAAAATCATGACTCTGAACAAGGAGCAGGCGATTCTTGAAGCCATCCTCTTTCTCGAAAGTGAACCGGTGACAGTGCAGCATCTGGTAAAAATCAGTGGATTGTCTAAGGATGTGGTTACTCAAGTCCTTAATAATATTGAAACACATTATAAATCCCAGGAACACGGTCTATCATTGATAGAAATGCAGGGTGGATGGATATTCAGCCCGAAAGAAGACCTCTGGGACTACCTGAAAGACCACTATGGCAAGAAAAATGATGACAAGTTATCAAAAGCAGCTATGGAAACATTATCCATAATTGCGTATTCTCAACCTCTCACTAAAGCGGAGATTGAAAATATCAGAGGCGTTTCATCCGATGGGATGATTCGGCTACTTATAAAAAGAAATCTTATCAAGGAAGTGGGGAAAAAGGATGTACCGGGAAAACCAATCCAATATGGTACATCCAAAGAGTTTCTGAAAATGTTCAGATTAAAAAGCATTGCAGATCTGCCAAAACTTGATGAAGTTGAGCAGCGAAGGTTTGAATTGAATGGATAATAATCAGGAAGAGATGAGACTTCAGGTCTATCTTGCAAAAAGCGGTATCGGTTCCAGAAGAAAATGTGAGGAATATATCGCAGAAGGAAGAGTTTCAGTTAACGGCAAAGCCGTTTTGACTCCCGGTGTTAAAGTGACAACTGATGATGATATAACCTTTGATAACCGTACAGTAAAACCGGCAAAGGATAAAATATATATTGCCTTGCATAAACCTTCCGGATACATATGCTCCAATCAGGACGAACAGGGAAGACCACTTGCCATTAACTTGATAAATACGGCTATCAAACAGCGGCTGTATAATGTAGGAAGACTCGATTATATGACATCCGGTCTAATTTTCTTCACTAATGACGGAGACTTTGCCAAAAAGATGACTCACCCGTCATCGCATGTTGAAAAGGAATATACTGTAACTTCCAAAAAAGAGATTCCTCAGGAGCTTATGGAACAGTTTAAACGAGGCATGATAGTACAGGGAGTGAAATACCGACTCAAACGCTATACGTTTAAGGGTAAAAGGACTGTGAATATTGTTCTTGAAGAAGGAAAGAACAATGAGCTGAGAAAAGTTTTCCTTTCAAGAAATATAACCATTAAAAGTATTCATCGTGTCCGCATCGGCTCTGTAACCCTGGGAGGACTGGCGCCTGGTCATTTCCGAAGACTCACGTCAAAAGAAGTAAAAAGCCTGCTGGATAAAAGCCGGAAAAAAACCTTAAAAGAAAATGGAATAAAAAAATGATTGTTGCTCTCGATGGACCGGCTGGTGTCGGTAAAAGTTCAATCGCTTCCGCCATAGCACGTAAATGGAATTTTTTTAATTTAAATTCCGGGAATTTCTATAGAGCGGTTGCTTTAAAATCCCTTGAGATGGGAATCCCTCTTGATCAGGAAAAAGAACTTATCGATCTTGCCGCTTCCTGTAAAATTGAAATTATCAATTTCCGTTTTTTTCTGGATGGAAAAGATGTGGAAGACAATCTCCATACTGATGAAGTAGACAGCATTGTTGCCCCCATTTCAGCGATCGTACCGATCAGACATATCGTTAATGACAAGATTAGGGAAATCAGCGGTAAAATGGATATAGTTGCAGAAGGACGAGATATGACAACCATTGTATTTCCCCATGCGGAAGTGAAGATTTTCCTTGATGCTTCACCGGAAGTAAGAGCCGAAAGACGGTTTAACCAAGGTGTTAGCGAACTGAGTTATCAGGAGATTTTAGAAGGAATCCGCCAAAGAGATATTATTGACAGGAACAAAAAAGAGGGTAGTTTAAAAATTTCTGAGGACGCAATATATTTGGATACATCTGCCTTGACGTTAGATCAAGTTTGTGAGAAAGTATCAGATAAAATTAAAGAATTTGAATAATTCAGGAGAATTGAACGGTTATGGTAGAAATGGATGCCGCTGCAGCAGAGAACAACAATCAGACAAAACTACAGGAAGAATACCTGAAAGGCATGGATCAGCTAGTTGAAGGAGAACTGGTAGATGGTCATGTAATACAGGTAGATTCCGAGTATGTTTATTTGGATGTTGGCTATAAATCAGAAGGGAAAATACCGGTATCCGAGTTCAATGAAACTCCTACTATTGGTGAAGATGTATCTGTAATACTCGTTAAGAGAGAAGGAAAAAACGGAGAAATCGTTGTTTCCAAAAGAAAAGCAGACGCCAAGGTTATGTGGAAAGAGCTGAGAGATGCATTTCAGGATCATAAAACAATTAAAGGAAAAGTTGTTAAATCTATCAAAGGTGGATTTGAGGTTGATCTTGGTATTGAAGTAAGAGCTTTTATTCCTATTTCCAAAATGGATCTTCACAGAATAGAAAATCCTGAAGAATATATTGGATTGGAAACAGAATTTTATATTGAACGCCTTTACAATGAAAAATCCAAAGTGAATATTGTTCTCAGCAGAAGAGAATGGCTGGAAGAAATCCTTACTGAAAAGAAGAAAGAGTTTTTTGAAAATACAAAAATCGGTGATGAAGTAACAGGTACTGTAAAAAGCTTTACCTCTTTTGGTGCTTTTATAGACTTGGGTGGTTTTGATGGATTGCTTCATATCAATGATATGAGCTGGGGCCATGTTAACCGTCCCAAAGATTATGTCAAGAAAGGACAGGAAATCAAACTCAAGGTTATCAGACTTGAGCCGGAAGATGAAAAAATCAATCTGTCTTTAAAACATTTTACAGATGATCCCTGGTCAACTTTTGAAGACAGATACCAGGTTGAAGATGTCATAAAGGGAAAAGTTACCAAATTGACTGATTTTGGAGCTTTCATTGAAATTGAAGAGGGGATTGAAGGTCTTGCACATATTTCAGAACTTTCATGGGTTAAAAGGATTAAACACCCTAAAGAAGTTTTGAACATTGGTGATGAAGTTGAAGCTATGATTCTCGGATATGATATTCACGAAGGGAGAATCAGTCTTGGACTGAAACAGGTTCTTCCCAATCCCTGGGATGAAATTGAAGAAAAGTACCCTGTTGGAATGAGATTAACCAGAACAATCAAAAAAGTAACCAACGCCGGAGCCTTTATCGAACTGGAAGAAGGTATTGACGGTTTTCTCCATGTGGATGATCTTTCCTGGACTAAAAAGGTGAAAAATCCTTCCAGTGTTCTGAAAGAAGGGGAAGAGATTGAAGTAGCGGTTACTTCCGTAGACAATGAAACCCACAGAATCCGTCTTGGAGTTAAACAGCTCTCAGATGATCCCTGGGCTTCTTTAATGGAATCTGCTCCCAAGGGGAGTGTTATTGAAGGAGAGATCTCCAATATCACCGACTTTGGACTTTTTGTAAAAGTTCAGGGAGAGATTGAAGGACTCATTCATAAGAATAACCTTTCTGATGATAGAGAAGCTGATCCGGATGAACTCCTTTCCCAGTTTAAAGTAGGAGATAAAATTAAAGCTGCGGTAATTGAACTTCAGCCTTCAAAACAGAAACTTTCACTTTCAGTAAAAGAAATGAAACTCAGGGAACAGAAAAAAGAAATATCCAAATACATTCATGAAGAAGATGCGGATGATTCAACCTTCACCCTGGCAGACATGCTGAAGGAAAAACAGAACTAATCATTCAGCTATATGTTTGCTGATAAAGTTGATAAGAAGAGACTTGAGACCCTTATTGAAATTAACAATCTTATTAATTCCAATTTTACGGATATCAAGTCTCTTTTAACTCATATCCTTGAATCATCTACACGCCTGACCGGTGGAGAATCCTCATCATTACTTCTTGTTGACGAAGAAACAGATTTACTGTATTTCGAAATCGCTCTGGGAACAAAAGGCGATGAAGTCAGCAAGCTTACTGTAAAAATGGGTGAGGGTATAGCAGGCTGGGTTGCTCAGAATAATCAATCCCTTATTGTCAACGATGTTGAAAAAGATACTCGTTTTTATTCTGGCATCGATAAAGGTGTTGGATACAAAACAACGTCTATTTTGGCTGTTCCTTTAAGGTTAAGGGATAAATGTGTCGGTGTCATTGAAGTTATCAATAAGGAAAACGGACGTAAATTTACAGAAGAAGATTTGGAATGGCTGGAAATTTTTTCCAATCAAGCTTCTTTAGCGTATCAGAATGCCCAATCCTATAAAAAAGTTAAAGATGAGCTGTTCCGTTTACAGGATAGAGTGGATACCAACAGCGGTTTTCATAAACTTATTCATACCAGTCCTGAAATTGAAGAATTGCTGAAAGTCACTGAAAAAATATCTCAATCATCCTCACCGGTTCTTATAACCGGCGAAAGTGGTGTCGGTAAGGAGTTATTTGCAGAGCAGATCCATCTGAAGAGTGGTCGTGCTGACGAAGTTTTCATTCGATTGAACTGTGCAGCCATACCGGAAGAACTTCTAGAGAGTGAACTGTTCGGTCATGTAAAAGGCGCATTTACCGATGCAGGTAAGGATAGACCAGGCCGGTTTTCACTAGCAGACGGCGGGTCTATTTTTTTGGATGAGATTGGAGAAATATCTTTAAATGTCCAGGCAAAACTGCTCCGGATTCTTCAAAATCAACAGTTTGAACCCTTAGGATCATCTGAAACTGTTACGGTTGACGTGAGGATCATTGCTGCTACCAATAAAAATCTGGAAAATCTGGTAGAAAAAGGACTTTTCAGGGAAGATCTTTACTATCGGCTTAACGTACTGCCTATTTCAATCCCACCGTTACGGGAACGTCGGGAAGATATACCGGTTCTTGCAGAATATTTCCTAAAAAAATACTCCATGAAAAATAGAAAGGAAATACAGGGATTTACTCCCGATTGCTTTGACATGCTTCTTAACTATTCATGGCCCGGTAATGTTCGTGAACTGGAAAATGTGATTGAAAGAGCCGTTATAATTTCTGACAGTTCCCTGATAAAAAGTAAAAGTCTCCTTCTTTCAAGAGGTTCGGAATCAGCATATTCAAAATATAATGGAAAATCTTTGAAAGATGCAGTGAATTTGTTTAAGAAAAATTATATAAAAGGTATACTGGATGACTGTGAAAATAATCAAACAGAAGCGTCTAAATTGCTTGGTATCCAGAGAACCTATTTATCCAGACTATTAAAAGAACTAGATATCAAATAAGGAGAATACATTGAACAATCACAATGAAGCAGTACAAACACCTGCAGAGAAAATTGCCACTTTTATAAAGGCAAACACCAAGAAAATTATCATAGGTTCAATAGGAGTTGTACTGATCCTGGTATTGATCGCTATTTTTGATGTTTTTTCTGCTGGAAAAGAAGAGAAAGCCCTTTTACAAGCTGAAAAGATTGAAGAAACCTATTCCAAATGGGTCAATACAGCAGAAGCCGACAAAACAGCTGTTTCTGAAGAACTGGAACAGGAAATTGCTATTGGTTTAAGGGATTTCAAAGGCACCTATGCCGAGATACGAGCTTATTTTACCAATGGTCTTTATCTGGCGGAAATGGAGAAATGGGAAGATTCAATGAATGCCTTTCTGTATGTATCCGAAAACTTTTCAGACACTTATCTAGCACCTGTAGCCCTTTTTAATGCTGCATCAATTGCAGAGCAGTCTGGTGACTCTGCGAAAGCCCTGGAATTATATGGTCAGTTGATTGAACTTTTCGATACGGTTTCTCCGGATGTTCCGGAAACACTTTTTAATATTGGAAGACTCAATGAAGAGTTAGGAAATGCTGAAAATGCCATAGCCGCCTACCAAAGGATAGTTGATGATTATTCCTCATCCAATTGGACGAACATAGCAAAAAGCCGTATAATTTCAATAAATACTAATAGTTAATTTTTTTACCGTAAAAGGAGAAGGGTATGGCTAAGGAAGAAAGAACAAGATCAAAGATCTGGAATATTAAGTACTTCAGCCTGATTTTAGCTGTGCTCTTTTTCTTTATTTTTCTGGGTCTCAATAAAGGAACTTCCATCTTTGATCATATGGAGTTGAAACTCCTTGATTTACATTTCAATCTAAAAACAGTATTTGAACAAACGAGAATTCAGGAAGGGGTTACTATTGAAAAGAGGAATCCTAACATATCTCCCGATATTCTCATTTTAGGTATAGATTTTAACAGCCTTAATACTTTCGGCAGGTGGCCTTTTCCCCGATACAGACATGCCAATCTTATGGATTCATTTACGAGAATTCAAAACCAGAACGAAAGGGAATCGGCTCTCTTTATTGATGTTTTTTTTATAGAACCTGATAATAATGCCTATGATGATGCGATATTGACTGAATCCATGCAGAATAATGGCAGGGTTTTTATAGAAACCGTTTTAAAGCGCACTCCCATGAGTGAATCAGATTCCAAAGAGTATTTCGGTAGGCAGAATGAACTGTACAGAAATTATGGTGAAATTACAAACATCAAAGGTGATACAACTCATGTTACCGAATACTTCGGTGCACAATCCCCATTAAAGCCCTATGCCCGTGCTGCCTATGGATACGGCCATGCCAATTTTTATGAAGATTATGATAAAAGATACCGCAGGCAGCAGCTTGTCGCCAAAAGTTCTGTTTTAATTAATACAATAGATGTTGATCAGTTGACGGTTGATTATAAGGTCAATGCGGATGCCCATGAGAGACTCGCATGGCTGGATAAAGATGGAATGTCTCACACTCTGGAATATCCTCTTTCTGAAAAGATTCTTGAACAACTGAAAAAAGATGTTGCTGAATCTTCGGCTCCCCGTGTAGAAGACACTGATAACGATGGGACACCGGACAGAGAATATTATACAATAAACCATTATCAGGATCATTTTGTTCCTGCCATCACACTGTCTCTGGCAGCAAATTATTTCAATAAATCCTTATCCGATATCGAAGTCGTACTGGGTAAATATATTCTCATTCCCGATATTCAAAAGTTCAATCCAGATACAAATGCTTGGGAGCCCTATACAATAACTCGTGAGTATCCTGAAACAGACGAAGATGGGAATATTATAAAAGAGGGTATATACGAAACAGTTTCTGAAATCAAGATTCCCATTGATGAACGGGGTCAAATGCTTATCAATTATATGGGAACACGTTCAAATCCTTCCAGAGGGGGATATCAAACTTATCCGATCAGGTCTTATGCGGGTTATGCAGCGAGGGTGCCTGGTCTTGATCCTTCCGGATGGCCCAGAACAAAAGCTGTTGCAAACAAGATCCTCATGGTCGGAGCTTTTGCACAGGGGATAGCGGATGATGAAAAGACAACTCCTTACGGCTTGATGTACGGTGTAGAAATCCATGCGAATGCCTTAAACACAATAATAATGGATAATTTTCTGAAGGAAATTCCGGAAATCTATAATATATTAATTCTCTTTTTCTCAGTTTTAATCATTGCGTTCATAACATCCCGAATCGGTGCAGGCTGGTCATTGCTCATGACTGTATTTCTGATATTTGGGGAATTCATTGCGATATCAATCCTGTTCGAATTCAAAAAATATATGATCAATTTTTCCACTCCCGGAATAGCAATGTTCTTCACATATATCACAGTTGTACTTTACAGGGTTATTGTGGAGGAATCAGATAAAAGAAGAATCAAAGAAATGTTCGGAAAGTATGTCAGTCCTGTTGTGGTAGACCAAATGATGGTAAAACCGCCAGAACTCGGGGGAGAGGATAATGATACCACTATTTTCTTTTCTGACATTAGAAGCTTTACCACGCTTTCTGAAACCATGAGTCCACAGGAACTCGTAACACTGTTAAATGAATATCTGACAGCCATGACCGATTGTATAATGGATTACCGTGGAACTCTGGACAAATATATCGGAGATGCAATTATGTGTTTCTGGGGGGCGCCGATCCCACAGGAGGATCATGCGCTCCTGGCATGCAAATGCGCTCTCAAACAGATGGAACTCCTTGATGAATTGAACAGCAAATGGCCCCAGGAAAAACAGATTCATATTGGTATAGGTTTAAATTCCGGAGTTACCACTGTAGGGAACATGGGAAGCGAAGGCCGTATGAACTATACTGTTATGGGGGACAATGTGAATCTGGCATCCCGTCTTGAAGGCATAAACAAGCAATACTATACCAGTATTGTCATTAGCGAATCCACCTATGAAAAGGTTAAAGACAAAGGTGTGATAGCCCGGGAACTGGATGATATTCGAGTAAAAGGAAAGAAAAAGCCTGTTAGAATATATGAATTGGTTGGATTTGAAGACGAGTTTGATAAACCTGAATCATAAGCTGCTTTTTATAATAACCATAACTATACTACTGATTTTCTCCTCCTGCGGACTTCCTGTTTATGAAGTCCTGGAACCGCCGGTTAGATATAACCCGGGGAATTACAAGGTTGGTTTTCAGACTCCCGATGATGATTTGATTGATGGGTATATTATTTATTACAAGATCTATTATACAGGTGATACGACAATAGATACGGACAAAGCTCATTTCAATGCATCTTATTATGATAATGATACACTGGAATCTGGTATTTCAATTCCCGAGGACCTGGATTTTTTTAAAATAGGTTTTATTAACAGTTCTAGAAATGATATTTTCCCTCATATACAACACAAGGAATCAGACACAGATATTGTTATAGACTTTACAAATGTCATTGCCCAGGATACAGATCCGCAGATTTTTCTTGATGCGACTGATTATAATGAAATGGTTGATAATGGAACTCCGGCAAGAGGAGTCCTTTATTCGGATATTGATTTTTATAATACGTCGGAAATAAGCTATAAAAGATTTGTCAAAAATTTTGAATTTGAAAATTCTGCCGGCGAAATTGATGATGATCTTTTAACAATGAAATCGGCACACGGCAATTCACTGTCTGGTATTGGTTCAATAAAAATTGCGTTTGTAGCAATTAGTTATGGAATCAGTGAATCTACTTTTGAACAGTTGATGAGCATTCCCGTATATCTGGGAACAGTTGACGCAAATTTTTACGAAAACAGTACCGATCAACCAGTATTGAATTAGGAGCATATATGCTAGGCAGTTATTCCATGAATTTTATTTTATTGTATTTGATTTCCGGTTTCACAACAGCGTTTATAACAGTCTATATTTTAAAATGGCACTTTATCGGTTTTACATACGGAGCCATTCTCATCGGTATACTGGGATCCTTCCTGGGATCTTTAATGGGGACAATCCTTTTACATAACGGCATCTCTTTGATCAACACATTGATATCCTTTGTGTTTTCATTTATCTCTTTGACTATTTTTCATGCTGTCAGCAAAAACCACCCGGATTGAATTGCCCATTGCTTCCGATAATATATATTCTGTCTACTTATCCTATTGAGGAGAATTTAATATGAAAAATTTGGAAAACAGTTTCTATCAGCTCTATGACGTGATACGAAAACTCCGCTCCCCTGAAGGATGCCCTTGGGATAAAGAACAAACAGCCGAATCTCTCACTGGTGACTTTATTGAAGAAGTCTATGAAGCCATAGATGCCATTCATGAAAATGATGACCTTCATCTTAAGGAAGAACTGGGCGATGTATTTCTGCTTGTTACAATGATTGCCTATATAAAGGAACAGGAAGGGAAATTTTCTGTAACTGATGTATTGGATGAGATCTCTGAAAAATTGATCCGCCGACATCCCCATGTTTTTGGAGATGCCACGGCTGAAGACAGCCAGGAAGTAATCAGGCAATGGGATGAAATAAAGGTACAGGTAGAGGGCCGCAAACCTAAAACAACTATAATGGATAAAATTTCCAAAGGCCTTCCTCCCCTGGAACGATCCTATAAAATTCAGAAAAAAGCAGCGAAAGCCGGTTTTGACTGGCCAGACATAGAGGGTGTCTGGGATAAAGTACATGAAGAAATAGAAGAAGTACGAGAAGTAAATCCTGATGATAAAATTCATTTGATAGAAGAAATAGGAGATCTTCTATTTTCTGTTGTCAATATTTCCCGCTACCTGGGTGTCGATCCTGCAGAAGCATTACACCATTGTAACGGGAAGTTTATAACCAGATTCAACTATGTTGAAAATGGGATGAAAACCAGGAATCTGGAAATGAATCATGAGAATTTTAAAGTAATGGATCAGCTCTGGGATGAGTCCAAGTCAAAATAACTGATGTATTTTTGCTTTTTTTCAGAAGCCAAAATACTTTCACGGGTTATATCAAATATTCCATGAATATCCTCTTCAAAAATTTCCTTCATAAATTTTACAAGATTATTCATTTTCTTATTTTGAAAATACCCTTTTATCAGAATTGAGTCTTCTTCGGGGAAGAACTGATAATCATTCTTGACATTCAGCTCTTCTGCCTTATCCATAAGTTTTTTTTCCAGGCTTATGTAGTCTGATTGTTTTGTTTCAGGATTGTTGTAGCGTAATCTGTATATGGAACCGGCATAGATAGACATTAGAGTCTTTTTCTTTTTATGTTTATCTTCCTGTAGAGGGAACATCTTAATACGTGTTACTTCAAACCCCTGTGGTAAATTACGATTCAAATCTTCTATTAATTCCTTTTCATCTCTTAAGGGAATATCCAGTAATTCCAACCCCAGGATTTCCTCTTCTCCCGAGATTCCCACAGATAAGGGATGAGCAAATTCCATTTTCGGTTTCGGGTTATATCCTTCTGTGTATTTAACAGGCATGGAAGCACACTGAAAAGCTCTTTCGAATATATGAACCGTATCCAGATGGCCCAAAAAGATTGCTTTTTCCACTTTTTTAAAGGAAATAACTGCTTTGATCAGTTTATCATAATCCACAGTTTCTGTATTCTCAGAATCAATGGCGTTATATGAGTCAAATGAAAACTCATCAGGATATTTCACATCAAACTCACCTCCACACACACCGCATGGTGCAAGACAATTCTCATCACAACTGATGGACCTTAAAGATTCCCTGGAATTCTGATTCTCTTTGTTTAAATACTGATTACTTACCCGGAGAGAAATATTGTCCCAGGGAAGTTCTTCATTGATATCTCTGGCTCGGCAGGTTTCCTCTTCAACATTCCAATCAGATTCTTCGATTACCTTTTTCCATATATTCCTATCATGATATTCATCCCAGGCGTCAAATCTGGCACCCTGCCTGTATGCGTTCTCAAGAATATCTGCAGCACGTTCATCTCCCCTGCTCAGAATCCCCTCTACAAAAGATGAGTAAGGAGAATGGAATCCGACTTTAAAATTTTTCCCTCTCAGACCATCTTTTATCGCTCGGATCTGCTCCATACCTTCTGAATCATTAAGCTGTTTTTCTCTTTCGTAAGGAGTATGGGGTTTGGGTATAAAAACGCCGACATTGACATTCATTTTTATTCCGGTTTCTGTCTGAATCTCCTGTAGAAAATCAACAATGGCCTCCCCTTCCGTTTTCCGGGGGTTAACAACTGGAAGACCAACCATAAAATAGAATTTCGCCAGTTTCCAACCTTTGCTTTTCGCTTCATTGAGAAGGCCTATAATACGCTCTCTTGAAACATCCTTATTGATAGATGCCTGCCCTGCTTCATCAGGAGTTTCCACTGCAAAAGTCAAGCCGCTTTTTCTTACGGCCGAGATTTCTCCCAAAAGATCAAGATTCAGGGAATTGACTCTCAATGATGGCAACTGGAAAGAGATATTTCTGGCTTTGTACTGTCTGTTCAGCATTTCAACCAGTGGCAGGAGTCCCTGATAATCACCAGAAGAAAGCGAGGAGAGTGTAATGTTCCTGAAACCGCAATTCTCTACAAGATGTTTGACTTCACTCAATATAACCGGAATATTCTTTTGTCTGAAAGGACGATAGAAATATCCGGCGTGACAGAACCTGCATCCGTTGGGACAACCGCGCATTATCTCCACAACACCATGATCCTGTACTGTAGTTAATGAAGCAAGAGGCATATTGCTGTTGGTCTCAAAAGCCTTACCGAAATCTCCATATACAGAACGTATAGTTTTTTCAGTTTTTCCGGGATACCAATAGGCAGGGTCTTCTTTCATGATAGCCAGTAGATCGCTTCTGGAGGCTCCTGCTCTTTTCGCCTCTACCAGTCTTTTTCCGTAATTATCAATAAAAGGCTCACCCTCGCCGATGTAAACAGCATCAACAAATGGTGCAAATGCCGCAGGGTTAGTGGCCGCCGGACCACCTGCGACTATAACAGGGTGGTTTTCACTGCGATCCTTCCTTCGTAACGGGATATGTCCGGATTCAAGAATAGTCAGCATATTTGTCAATGTTAGTTCATAACCAATGGAAAAAGCCAAAATATCCAGTTCATTCAAAGGGATTCCCGATTCCAAAGTGAATAAAGGAAGATTCTTTGTTTTCAGAATTTCTTCAAAATCCATAAAAGGAGCAAAAACCCTTTCACACTGGATTCCAGGAATCTGGTTGTATCTATTATAGAGAATCCGCACAGCCTGGTTGGACATTCCAATTTCGTACAAGTCCGGAAACGAGATACCTACTTTAAGGATTCCGTCTTCCGGAAAACAAAAAGAACCGATCTCTCCGCCCGTGTATCTTGCCGGCTTTGCCACCTGTAGCAGTTCTTTTTTTAAGTCTTTATATGCATTGATATTACTCATTAAATTGTGTTCTTATACCTTCTATGATAAACACTGAGCATTAAACCTATGCCCATGAGTGTTGTCCATAGAGAGGAACCTCCATAGGAAAGAAATAAAAGAGGAATACCGGTAATCGGCATTATCCCGATAGCCATTCCGATATTAATCATGAAGTGAAAGAATATCATACCTGCCATTCCTGCAGCAATCAGAGAACCAAAGACATCTCTGGATTTAACGATTATATTTAATGATCTCCAGAAGATAATCAAAAAGAGAACAATGATGGCCAGGTTACCAATAAAACCGATCTCTTCAGAAATGATGGAAAAAATGAAATCCGTACTCTGTTCGGGAAGATACCGGTAATGAGATTGTGTTCCCTGAAGAAATCCTTTACCGAAAACCCCTCCTGACCCGACAGCAGTCACTGACTGAATAATATTCCAGCCAGCTCCTTTCGGATCAACCTGAGGATCAAGAAAAACAATTAAACGCATAACCTGATAATCTTTTAAAACCATACGGGCAATAAACGAGAGAACATAGGAAATGCCCAGTATGGTAATAGAATAGAAAATGATATAAAAATACGACTTCCCCGTAGCCAGATATCCCCAGAGAGATAAACCGATAACTGTAAAAAAGACCAGTGAAATTACTTTCATCAGTTCCGTATCTGAAAAAATCAGCATGCTGTTCGTTTTGGTTTGAGCAATATAGATGGCCCAATACGGCAGAACTGAAAAAATAATGGTTAATAATCCTGTTAATAAAATAAAAAGAATATACCTTTTTTTTCCGCCTGCAATATAAATCATAACAAGAAAAACCGGTATGAAAACCATGGCCGTGCCAAGATCTGGCTGCATTAAAATAAGGCCCATCGGCAGTAATACGATTGCTAATGCTGTGATAAAAACCCAAAGACTTTCAATTCTGCTTCTATTGTTGCTGATATAGGTACTGAGAAACAGAATTGTTGTCAATTTTGAAATTTCGGAGGGTTGAATTCCCAGAGATCCGATTCCCAGCCATGACCGGGAGCCATTGACAATCTGTCCGAAAAGATACGTCATCAACAACAGTAACAGAGTCAATGCGTAAAAATAAAAGGAGATGGTCCGCATCCTCTTGTAATCCATAAATGCAAAAACCAGCATAATGATTGTTCCAGTACTAACCCATACGATCTGCTTGATATATTCATTGGTAACTATAATTCCATTTGAATTGACTCCACTGGAATAAATAAAAAATATTCCGATGATCATGAGTAATTCGACTGCTATAAAGATAAAAAAATCAAACCCGAAGATGGAAGGAGTATTCAGCCTAATTTTCATCCTCTTCCTCCTCTAACGGGATATCCCAAGCATACCAAACTCTCCGGGACTTCATATCTTTCACAACTTCTTCAAAAGTCATATTTCCGAAGATTCCCTCATAAATAATATCAGCAGCTTTCGGGGCCCACCATTCCCAGTCATTGGAAGCTTCAACCATAGTCACTACAACATATTTTTCTTCTGTATTCTCTTCACTCCAGGGACCATAGGATGCAAACCAGGAATGCCAATGCTCATCACTGCCGACTTCTCCCGTACCAGTTTTCCCTGCAACCTGAACCTGATCATTAAGAATAACAACATTGGCAGTACCTTCTGTAATGACAGAGCGGAGGTATTCCCGTAATGTAGCCAATTTGTCCTTATCCATATTTATGGTTCTTAACACTTCCGGAGTGATCTTCTCTACGGTTGTACCATTGGTGGGATTAATTACAGCTTTGAGAACATGGGGTTTATAGATTTCACCGTCATTAACAATACCTGCGATCATATTGGCCAACTGCAAAGGGGTAACAGAAACAAATCCCTGACCGATAGAAGCATTCAAGGTATCTCCACCTGTCCAGTGACTGTTATACGTCTGCATTTTCCAGGCAGGAGTTGGCACATTCCCCGGCACTTCCCCCTGAAGGTCTATATTCGTATTGGTACCGAAACCGAAAGCTTTTGCATATTCTGCTATTTTTTCTATTCCCAGAGCCTCTACGCCCATAGTACCAAAATAGATATTACAGGACTCGGCTAAAGCTTCCTGAAGATTGAGTTTACCATGCCCTGTTTTCTTATGGCAGTAAAAAGTTCTGTTTCCCAGCTCCATACTTCCGGTGCAGTTCACCATCTCATTCGGGTCAACAACACCTTCCTGCAACAACGCAGCAGTAAGAAGAACTTTAAAAGTGGATGCTGGTGCATAGGAGGATTGTATCGCTCTGTTGAGAAATGGAAAATCAGGATTCATGGAAAGGGTCCCGAAATTCTGGGGGCCCGGCATATTGAAAAGGTTCGGATTAAAACCGGGATATGATACAAGAGCCATGATTTCTCCCGTTGAAGGTTTCAGCACAACAACTGAACCTTTTCGTGGTCCGAGGGCCTTTTCGGCTAATTCCTGAATATGCCGGTCAATGGTAAGAACTAGATCATATCCATTTTTCGGAGGCTGAATGCTTCCTTCGGCAGACATTCTCCGCCCTCTTGCATCCACTGTATTAAAAATCCGGCCGTTTTCCCCTCTCAGAATATGATCATACTGTTTTTCGATACCATTTTTACCAAGTACTGCACCGGAAGAATACCCCTGATTATAAAGGATCTGAAGTTCTTCGTTTGTAATATTGCCGACATATCCCAGGACATGGGAGATGGATCCGGTAAAATTGTAATACCTGTTCGGTTTACTGCTCCAGGAAATTCCTTTGAAATTCTGTATGTTTTCAGAAATTTGAATGATCTTTTCAAAAGAGACTCCATCGGCAATCTCCACAGGGATAAAAGAGGAAACACGGTTGCCGGGAAAACGTTCCCGCAGATCATCTTCACCGATCTGGAGGATTTGAGATAACCGGGATACCATTTCTTCAAAATCCTCGGGATCTCCATCGGCTGATGTATAATTTATTGCAAATGAGTCTACGTTCATGGCAAGAGGAACATCCTGCCATCGATCAAATATTCGCCCCCTCTGTGCTGGTATTATTTTTGATCTCTGGGAAACTTCTCTGGCTTTTCTTTCATAAATGAGATTATCAACAATCTGAAGATTAAAGAGTTTATATATGTAAACGATAACGATGAGCAGAATAATTCCGCCCAGAAAATACACTCTTTGAACATTAACTTTTGAATGACCGGGAACAGACATAATCTACAACGCTGTCCTTTCGGGAAGAAGCCGGTCCAAGAGAAATCTCAACAGTTGAAATAAAACGGGAGCCAATAAGGCATTAATGAGGATTTCCAGAAAAAAAGTGTGAGAAAAAGCGCTGTAACTTGATATTGAAATATGAAAAAGTTCAACGAGAAGGAATGAAAGGACCCCTTTAAGAAAGGATATGATAATGAGAGAAAGAGCGGGAAAGAAAATAGGATCCATCACAAATCGATCATGAAATAATCCGGAGAGAAACCCCAGCACCGTTTTTATAAAAGAACTGAAACCCAGCGGGGAAAGGCTGAGAAAGTCTTCAAGCAGGCCTGATATAAAACCAGAAATCTCACCTGTCCGGGACCCGTACCTGAATGAAAAAAACACAAGCATTATAAGAGCGAAATCTGGTGAAATATTAAAATCCAGATAATAAAAAATGGTAGATCTTAGAAGGATACCGATAAACAGAAGCAGGATGAGGATTATCTGTTTTTTCATTGAGAAACCTCCTCTTCATTTCCTGTAAGGACAAAAACATACTCAAGAAGAGAGAAATCTATGACCGGTTTAACTTCTATTTCCAGAGAAGTGTTATACTCCCTGGAAGTGATACTCTGCACTCTGCCGATATAAATTCCTTTTGGGTATATTGACTGCATTCCGGATGTAATTATCAGATCATCATTATGTATTTGGTATGTTGCTGTTTTTTTCACATAATTCATCATCAGATTATTCTCGTTTGTTCCCAGCCCACTGACTAATCCTTCATACCGGGATTCCTGAAAGCGTGCAGCAACATAACTTGAACTATCATAAATGGGAAGAATAATAGAAGATCCGAAACCCGTTTCCACCACTTTTCCCACAAGACCAATGATACCATTCTGATAGGCGGTTACCGGCATCCCCACACGGATTCCGTGCCTTCTTCCTTTATTAATCATAAAAGAAGAAAAAAGATTAACAGGATCTTTCGCAATGATCTCGGCAGGAACATGAGAGATTTCGAAATCCTTATCAAAATTCAGCTGCTCCTTCAGAAGAATATTTTCTTTTCTTATTTCTGCGATGTTTTTGTCCATTTTCTCATACTCATTCAGTTTGAGTATGGTCTGATCATATTCTTCTTTGAGATTTTTCAATTCATTAATGGAATTGGCCGTCCGGGAAAACCATGAAACAGACTCAAAGATAACTTTTTGAAATCCCGAAAGAATACTCAATCCAAGTGTCCTCGGATTTGAGAGTCTGGCATTTGTAGTGAATACAAGCAACGTCAGACTGATAATGAGAAGTAAAATGAATGTTGTAATTGTCCGGTTTTTACTATCCTGAGCCTTTCGATTCATCTGTTATCACTATTTTCAAGCGTTCAGATTATCATATATACTTCGGCTGCTGTTGGCTCCCTTTTCGTATTCGAAATACATTCCGGCACCAAGAGCAACACATAAAAGTGGATTTTCCGCAAGAATGACTGGAACCCCGGTTTCCTTTGAAAGAAGTTTTGGGAGACCCTTCAGAGCGGATCCACCTCCAGTCATAACAATACCTCTCTCAACAATATCTGCAGCCAGTTCAGGAGGAGTTTGTCCAAGAGTTCTTTTTACTTCTTCTACGATGGCATTAATTGGCTCCTGCAGAGCTTCTCTTACTTCCACTGAATCTATCTCAAGTCTTCTTGGTAACCCGGTGATAGCATCGGTCCCCTTGATTTCCATTTTTTCAATTTTATTATCCGGTGCTGCGTTTCCAATATTGATTTTAAGTCTTTCGGCAGTCTGTTCTCCAATAATCAGATTATGAACGCTTCTGACATGCTTGATAATTGCAACATCAAATCCATCACCAGCAAGCCTGATGGCATTGGTAACAACCATACCTCCTAAAGAGATCACTGAGATTTCAGTCGTTCCCCCGCCGATATCGCAGACCATATGACCAGCAGGTTCAAAAATGGGAATATCCGCACCTATCGCTGCTGCAAGGGATTCTTCGATAATCTTAACCTCTCTGGCCCCGGCTTTAAAAGCACTCTCCTCAACAGCTCTTCTTTCCACTTCTGTAATACAGGAGGGAACACCTATAACCATTCGTGGTTTGACAATCCATCTTTTGGGAAGAACTTTGGCAATAAAATAACGGATCATTTTTTCTGTTGTTTCCAGATCCGCAATAACACCATCTCGTAAAGGTCGGATGGCTATGATATCACCGGGAGTTTTCCAAAGCATTCTCTTTGCTTCACTACCCACGGCTACAACTTTTTTCGTTCCTCTTTCAACAGCAACTACTGAAGGCTCGCTACTGACAATCCCCTTTCCCCGTACATAGATAAGGGTATTACATGTTCCAAGATCAATTCCAATATCAGTTGAAAAACCGCCAAATAGTTTATTAGAGCGAGCCATATTTCCTCCAGCATAGTTACCATAATTATCTAGTTGTAGAGTCGCAATCTTGCATTTCTGTGCTCCGGATCAATTCGGAGAGTTCTATGCCATTCTCTGCGAGCCTCAGTATTATCATTTAAAAAATAATAAGTTTCACCTAAAAGAAAATGCGATTCAGCAACATCAGGATCAATCTTATTGAGCTGCTGAAAGGTTTCTTTTGCCATAGTGAAATTTTTTATATCATAATAGAGTTTTCCAAGTTGAAAAAGCCCCTTTTTTTTCAAAGACTCATCATTTGTTCTATTTATCAGCTCATTATAATATACAGCAGATTTATTATACTCTCCGAAGTTAAAACAGTCTTCTGCTATTTTCAGATAAAGTCTGTCTGAATTGTAAAAAGTTAAGGCTTTCTCATAGAACTCAATACTTTTTTCAAAATCACCAAGGATTGAATACGCTTCTCCCATATATTCGTAGGTATCAGCATTTTCATAACCAAGATCTTGAGCTTTCTGTAAATAATCAAGAGCTGTATCTGAGAAAAATTTTCCTTTCTGAAGATAGGATTTTCCCAATACGTAATACACAACATCTCTTTTGGGAACATCTTTTAATATAAGAAGTTTTCTTAAAGCAACAATAGCATCATTAAGATACAGACTCTCCTCTTCAGCAGAGACCTGGGAAACTGCGGTATAATAAGATGCCAGCCCTTTAAAGAATAAGCTGTAAGGATCCATTGGATTCAATTTCAGATTATTATCTGTTATGGTCAGAATGGAGAAATAATCCCCCGCTTCCCACAGGGATTTCAGGTTCTGATTGGCAGGTTGAGAGTTGATTCTGCTAGTAAACAGGCTGGCGCCTCTGGCGATACCTAAAAAAGAAACAGAAACAGCAATGAGAATAATAATCAGAAACAATAAGGTTGTCCGGGATTTGCCCTCTTTACGTCCTTTTTGTTTCACATATACCTCTTTTAATAAAAAAACAGACCGATAAGCCGGGTTCTGTCGAAGGACTGCCATCTATCTTATTCTGCTGTTCCCAACAGACTTTAGCAATCTACCCGCAGGCATAAGACGAGAAATCCTGCCTGCTGCTTGATCTTGCTCCTGATGAGGTTTATCGTGCCCTGATCGTTACCGACCAGGCGGTGGGCTCTTACCCCGCCATTTCACCCTTACCCCCCAAAAGGGGCGGTATAATTTCTGTGACACTATCTGTCATTCCCTTAAAGGGAATGCCCGGGAGTTACCCGGCATCATTCTCTATGGAGCCCGGACTTTCCTCTACCGGAATAAACCGGCAGCGGCAATCTGGTCTGTTATTAAATCCTTAATTAATCCAGATCGAAGTCATCAACCAGATCTGAAAGACCACCGACCTCTGCCGTCATGTATGCAGATGAGGTATCTACTTCGCTTCCTTCTGATTCCTGATAAAAAAGGATACGGCTGCAATAGGGGCAGAAAAGAATATCTTCTCCGGCTCTCACATCGTTAACAAACTGCTTTGGCAGAATCATGTGGCATCCGTTACAGATTCCTCCCATAACAGGAACAATACCCAGACCGGATTTGTTTCTGATAATTCTTTCAAATTTAAAAAGAATTTCTTCATCCATTCCGGGAACCACTTCCGCTTCTTCATCTTCCAGTCTTTTCAGGAGTTCTTCTTTACTATGCTTTTCAGCATCGTTTTTTTCCTGTTCTACCTTAAGCTCTTCTTCCTGTTGAGAGATCATCTGTTCTTCTCTCTGAAGGTTGTTCAGCATGTCTTCCAGAGCTCTTTCTTCTCTCTGGATATCTCTTCGAAGTTTCTGTTCTTTTTCTGTAGCATCCTTGATCTCTTTTTCCAGAGCTTCATACTCCCTCTGTGTAGAGATGACATCCATCCGTTTTTCGAATTCCTCTCTCTGCCTTTCAGCTTCACCCATTTCATGCTTCAGAGTTTTTATCTTTTCCTTGGTATTTTCATACTGCTCATTTTTTTCTATGTATGATTTTTTCAGGCGGTTCAAGAGTTCTGTTTTGGTAGCGAGATTTTTAGGGATACCCTCAATTTCTTTCTCTATTTCAAATTTTTGCGACAGGATATCCTGTAATTTCTGTAATTTATCAAATGTTCCCTGCATATAGTTATACCTCTCCCTAATTTTCCAGATAATCTTTAAGCCTTCGGCTTCTTTTGGGGTGTCTAAGTCTGCGCAATGCTTTTGCTTCAATCTGCCGGATTCTCTCACGGGTTACATTAAAATACAACCCAACCTCTTCCAGAGTCAATGAATAACCATCCTCTAATCCAAAACGCATTTTAAGAACTTCCTGTTCTCTGGGCGGTAAGGTTTCCAGAACTTCCTGAAGCTGTTCCTGCAGAATTTTAAAAGCCGTCTGATTGGCGGGATTTTCAACATCCTTATCTTCGATAAAATCCCCAAGAAGTGAATCCTCTTCCTCTCCTATGGGAGTTTCCAGAGAAATCGGTTCTCTTGCTACATTTTTTACCGATTTTACCCTTGAGACAGTCCAGCCAAGACGTTCTGCTATCTCTTCATCGGTAGGTTCACGTCCCTTTATCTGCATCAGCTGTCTTGATTCCCTGACAACCTTATTAATCTGTTCAATCATATGAACCGGAACACGGATGGTTCTTGCCTGATCCGAAATGGAACGGGTGATAGCCTGCCTGATCCACCATGTTGCATAAGTGGAAAATTTATATCCTTTACGATATTCAAATTTCTCAACAGCTTTTATCAAACCAATATTACCTTCCTGAACCAGGTCAAAAAAGTGGAGTCCCCTGTTGGTATACTTTTTGGCAATACTGACAACAAGGCGGAGGTTTGCTTTTATCAAACGATCTTTAGCATTTTTCATCATGGTTCTACCATGATTTATATCCTGAGCTTTGATAAGGATATCATCTGCTTTATTTTCGAATTCCACCTCCAGATCATACAGCTGCTTTTCAGCTACCTGAACCTGACGGATAAGCTCCTTGATTTCATCGCTGGTCAGCCCGAGGCTGTCCTCAATTTCCTGACGTTTTGTACGGGATGCAAGACCTCTACCCAGATTACGTACTTCTTTCATGTTTGAAACACGAAGAGTTCTTTCAATCTTGTCCTGCTTTCTTCTGTACTGTTTAATCTTTTTGGAAGCATTAATATATTTTTCTGAAAGATAGAAAATCTCTTCCTGATGAATATCAATGCGAATAATATCCTCCAGAAGATCTTTCCTTTTGCTGATGAGCTTTTTATCTGAAATAATATCACCATCTGTGGCAGCAATTTTTTCTTTCAGATCCATATACCCCTTCAGGGTTGGGAAAATAACTTTAAGAGGTTCACGATAATACTGATTGAGACGTCTTTTTTCTGCTAGATAATCTGAAATCTCCTTTTTGGAAAAATTCATATCCCGCGGATCTGCTTTGGAAAAAGCTTTCTGAGCCAGTTTATAAAATTCGGGTATGATCATTCCTGAAGTCTTCAGAATATTCTTAATAATCTCCTCACCCTCTTCCATCTGTTTGGAAAGTTCAACTTCCTGTTGGGCGGTTAGAAGATTTTCTTTTCCTATTTCTCTAAGATATAGCCGGATAGGATCATCAATGGAAGCTTCTTTTTCATTGAAAACGAGTTTCTTGTTATCATCATCCTCTTCATTTTCATCTTCATCTTCATCTTCCAGATCTTCATCATCTTCTTTATCCAGATCCAGTTCATCTTCATCGATAATCCCGTCATCATCACCTGTAATATCCACAGAATCGTCATCAGACCCATCGGAAACACCGGATGTAGCACCTTCAACAATGATTGGTTCATCATCCAGATCATCCAGATCATCTTCTTCCAGATCCTCATCCAGATCTTCTTCCTGATCAACATCCTCCATGGATGGTTCTTCTTCCATAATAGTGATGTTCTGATTTTCCAGAAGAGAGATAACTTCTTCGATTTTCTCGGAATTCACAATATTATCGGGCAGTAACTCATTCATCTCATCATAAGTTATGCGCTTCTTATCTTTAACGTATTCTAACAGCTTAACAATTGCGGGGTCAGTACTGATTTCTGACATTAGTCCCTCACCTTCAATTCTACAATTTCTCGATCCAGGGATTTTTTTTCATTAATGAGCTCATTAATCATATCCCAGGACATATTTTCTTTTTCGGCACGACTGAGTATTCGGCTTATTTCCAGACTTCTGAATTTCAAATGACGTGATTTTACCAGCTTCAATGTATTTTCAACCATATTCTGCACATCATCATCCATCTCACCGGTTGATATTTTCTCAACCAATTCTTTTTTTACAGATTCATCACCTATTCTCAACAAAAGTTGTTCCGTTTTGCTTTCATTGTTCTGTTCACTTACTTCCAGAGCGTTATATAAAGTTACTGCTCTCTTATCATGAAAGTCAAATTTACTTATATTTTCCTTTAGATACGGAAAATAGTCTCTATGAATAGAGACTGCCAGCATGAGGAAAAATTCATCTGTCATTTTCTGGTTCTGTACTATTTCAGGGTGTTTTGTTTCTTTCTTCCTGGACAGTTGTGTTGTATGCCGATTCATATCAATCACTATGGATTTATTGTTTACACCTAGCGATTCAGACAGCATTCCAAGACATGCATCCCTTTTTATTTCAGAACCTATAGAATCTATATATGGAAAAAGCTCTCGTACTACCTGCTCTTTGCCCTCCGGAGTGTCGGTATTATAAGACACCATTGTAAAATCTAACAGAAATTGAAAAACTTGGACAGGCCTATTGACCAAGTTTTTTAATGTTTCTGTACCTTCTTTCTCAATAATATCAGCCGGGTCTGTTTTTTCAGGTAATTTGACAACCTGAAGCTGGAGCCCATGCCTTTCTGCAATCACAGCAGCCTTGAAGGTAGCCTTGATACCGGCATCATCACTGTCAAATATAACAAATCCTTTACTGGAGTACCTTTTCAGAAGCCTTGCCTGCCCTTCTGTAAAGGCGGTTCCCAAGGGTGCCATTGCCGTTTTGAAACCACTCTGATGCAAAGCCAGAACATCCACATTCCCTTCACAAAGATAAAATGCCCCGGTTTTTCTTAAATTTTCTCGGCTTTGCCAAAGTCCGTAGAGTAATTCACTTTTTTTATAGAGCATTGTTTCCGGAGAGTTTATGTACTTCGGAACGGACTTATCATCAACCATGGCTCTTCCACTGAAGGCAACAACATCTCCCTGATTGGAATATACAGGAAACATCAACCGATCTGAAAAAAGGCATCTTCTGGGATTTTTCCTTGTAAAGAGACCGGACTCTTTGAGAAACTCATCAGAATAATTCCTGCTTTTCAGAAAATTGTATAACCAGAAAGAATCAGCAGGAGCATATCCCAGTTGAAACTTGACTATTGTCTGTTCATGTATTCCCCTGTTTGCCAGATACTGCCTTGCTTCGGCGGCTTTACTATTGTTCATCAGGATATAATGCATACTCCCGGAAACCCTGTTATAGAGTTCCTTCAATGCATTTTTTTTTATTCCTTCTGATTCATCGTAATTGACATCTGGTATAGCAATACCTTTTTTTTCTGCAACAAATCTTACAGATTCCGGAAAACTGAGTTTTTCCGCTTCCATGATAAACTGAAAAAAACCGCCGCCTTTATGACATCCGAAGCAGTAATACACATTTTTTTCCGGAATGACAGAAAATGATGGTGTCCTTTCATTATGAAAGGGACAACACCCCCAATAACGATCCCCTTTCCGTGAAAGCGAAGTATAATCACCTACTATCTCCAGAAAATCGACTTTCTCCTGAATTTCTTCAATAATCGAATCGGGAATTCTCATGTGACTATTTACTCCGAAACCCTTCAAGATAGAGCTGCCGTGCCTTGTTATGATCAGAAAGAGTGGATGTAAACGTGTGAGTTCCCTTAACCGGATCTTCCACTACAAAAAAAAGGTACTCGGTCTGAGCCGGATTGAAAGCTGCATTCAATGCGACATATCCGGGATTGGCGATAGGTGCCGGCGGTAAGGAGCTGTTATAGTACGTGTTAAATGGGGATTCCAGCTTGAGATCGCTTTCAAAGATCCTTACGGGGTGCTTTTTCCCAAGCTCTTCGGTAATGACATAAATAACAGTCGCACAGGACTGCAGAGGCATTCCGATATTCAAACGGTTGTAAAAGACTGAGGCAATCACAGGTGCTTCACCATCCACTCTGTACTCTTTTTCAACAATGGAAGCAAGAATGATCTTTTCTTCCATTTTCTCTTTTGTAAACTCATCATAATAAGGATAAATTTCCTTGAGAGTATGAAAAAAGGTTTTTACCAGATGGGAAATAACTTTTTCTGATGGAAATCCCTGTTGAAACCGGTATGTATCAGGATACAAATAGCCTTCCAGAGTTTCACTGTCCACCCCCAGAGAAGAGGCAAAATCGGCAGAATGCACCAGACTCAGAAACTCATCTTCAGAGTTAATAACTTCTGCATCTTTTAAAATTTCTGCTATCTGCCTTGAGGTCAAACCCTCCGGTATGGTGACCTTAACAAGTTCCTGGACACCACTCTCCAAAACTTTCAGAATCTCTACCGGAGTCATAGCAGAGCTTACTGAATAGGTACCGTTTTTAATTGCGGCTGGATAAATGAATTTTACGTATAGTTTTACTACCGTATTATTCCGGATCAGGTCTGAATCATAAAGCCTGTCTATCACAGAAAAAAGAGATTCCCCTTTTTCTACAACAAAAGAGACATTTCCCCCAGACTGATCCTGTTCAACAGGCTGCATATTCCTATAAATGTAAAATGCCGAAGCAATAAGAAAAATACAGAAAACTGATAACAATACTAAAAATATCTTTTTGGCCAATTAAGGCTCTCCTTTATTTTCAAAATTTTGAATTTCAGAGATAGTGAAATTGGAAAAAACATATTCTTCAAGCTTCCGGGAGATGCTCTGCATGGCCGGGCTCAATGCATCAAATTTTTCATTGAAAAAAAGGAAAAGGGTGAGAATTTCCTCTTTTTCCAATAATATGTCTCCCATTTCACTCAATATATTTTCTGCTTTCATCAGAACTGAATTTCAATCCCTTCCCGCGCCAGATATACATTCACTTCAGGCAAACCTTTTGATCTCTGGGTATACCATCGCGCAGAACGAAGAATAGACGCCATTTTTTTATCATCATAAAGCGGTTCATGATGAAACAAATAAAGATCCTTAATGCCGAACTCAATGGCAAAATCTACTGCCATGCTGTATGAGGAATGCCCCCAGTCATATTTTTCAAAGGCTTCGCCCAGTGTATACTGAGCATCAAGTATGATAGCATCGGCATCCTGAAAAAACGCCATATTCCTTTCGGTTCTGTTGAAGTCTTTCTGCCGTAATTCCGTATCACTTGAATAAATGAGGGAGTGATTGTCCGATGCAATCTTATAAGCAAAAGATCCATTGGGATGGCTGCGTTTTATCCAGCTTACATTACAATTATCCAAAGCCAGCTCCTGCCCCTGCAGAACATGAAAGTCTATTTTGGCATTGAATGAATCAAAACCCACAGGATGATACGGTTTTGTCATAAATTCGTTCAATATCTGTTCCATTTTGGGATAGGGACTGTAAAAATGCATAACAGAATTCGGATCATACATGGCCCCGAAATACGGGAGTCCCAGCAGATGGTCATAATGGAAGTGGCTGAAAAAAATATGATAGGTTTTAATTTCCTCGTTATGTTTCCGGATAGACCTTTCCATTTCCCGCAAACCTGTTCCGCAATCAAAAATTATCACTTCTTTCTCATTAACACGGGCTTCAACACAAGCTGTGTTGCCCCCGGTAGTCCCAAAAAGGTATTCCGGCAGTCCTGCGAGAAACAGTTCTCGTGATTCAGGAGTAACGAGATCTGAAGGTTTCACTCTTTGTATAACTGCAGCTATTTTACTTCTTACAGCATCCGGAGTAAGAGGTGTGGGCGAAGATCCCCTGACACCCCAAAGTTTGACTTTCATTCATCCTCCCGTAGAGATTCTCAAACTACGGTTTATACGGTTTATCCTTTTCCATTTCAGAAAGCCACTGATCAATTTCTCTGGGTCCGTGAACATCTCCCTGATTAATACCTGGACAACTTTTTGCTTCATGATCCCAGGAGTCGCTGGACTCCATTATGGCCGGCCAGAACGGATAGCTTCTGCACTGCAAAGGCCTGGCTTGATAGATGGAGCAACCGATTCCGTCCTGCCAGAAAATACAATCATAATTGCTTTTTTCAAGCAGGCTGACTTTCTTAAAAAAACCGATATCTACTATTCTACAATATTTTTTGAGAAATTCCTCTTCGCTTATAGATAAAAATCTCAGGATTCTATCAAAATCATTTTCTGAAAGGAAAACATAACCAGGATCATGTCTGCAGCAATGACCGCATTGAGTACAGGAAAACTGTAAGCCTTTTTTGTAAAAATTGTTCATACCATATATTTCTTCCGCTTTAGAAAAAAAAAGCCTTCTCATTCGAGAAGGCTTTTAAAATGGGGAGAGAAGGATTTGAACCTTCGAAGCCGAAGCAACAGATTTACAGTCTGCCCCCTTTGACCACTCGGGAACCTCCCCGTGTTATATTTGTTCCGTATAGCCTTCTGTCAGATTCGAACTGACGACCCCGAGATTACAAGTCACGTGCTCTGGCCAGCTGAGCTAAGAAGGCATGTATGGGGAGAGAAGGATTTGAACCTTCGAAGCCGAAGCAACAGATTTACAGTCTGCCCCCTTTGACCACTCGGGAACCTCCCCGGAACGTATATAACTGTATGTCTTCAGGCTATTGCCCGTTGACGTTCAGTAAATTAAATAAATCCCTAAAAAATGTCAATAGACTCCATCATTTTTATTTCAGGAATATTTAAACAGTGTGCTCTCCCCTTATCAATATAGACAACATGTTCGAAATAAGCGGTTTTACTATTGTCGGAGGTAACATAAAAACCATCCTGGTTCTGATAGATATCAACACCCTTGTAACATATCACAGGTTCAACAGTAAAAAGCCATCCATCCTGCCAAGTGCGCCTATCAGTTGTAATAGGATCATACCCGATCTCCGGTTCGCCGTGAATAACACGACCGATTCCATGACCAACCGCATAGGGAACCACTTGGAAAGGTGTTTTATCAAGCCTGTCAGCAATGGAGTTCTGCATTTCATAAATCTCCTGCCCTGTAAGGATATGATCTATCACCAATCTGGAAATATTCCAGGCGGTTTGAATGAGAATCCTGTCCTCTGGAGATATTCTGCCGCATGAAAAACTCCAGGCACCATCACTGTAGCATCCGTTTTCCTCCAGAATGATATCAACCGTAAGAATGTCTCCGTTTTCAAGGCGTGCTTCTCCCGGAGAATTATGAAAGGCATGATCGTTGATGTTAAAATGGAGAAATGGAATGGTTAATCCCTCATTCTCATCCGTTTTCACCCTTTCAACAATAAACTCTGACAACTCGAATGAAGAGATGCCGGGAATAACCTTCCCTTTAAGGCTGCAGAATAAAGAATGAATTTTTTCTGAAAGATATTTTACACGTCCCAGGGTTTCTGGAGAGATAGAACCTTCCGGGTTCATTAAATCAGAAAATAGACTTTTCACTATGATTGGGATTTTTCAGAAAAGTTAATATCAGACCGCAAAGTTTCAGCTTTTCCAAGATAGACTGGAACAGCCGGATTTTCATTTCCATTAAAGGTAACCAAAACTCTTAACATCATCTTTTCGGTAAAATCAACGCATTCCGGTTCCTGGGTACAAAAGAGTGGGACAGAAGAGAAACCTCTGGCTAAACGGAGCGCTTTTGCAGGATTGTATGAAATATCTTTCGTCTGAGAAAAAATGATACTTACAAAGTCCTTCTCATAGATTCCGTTTTTTTTCATTAATAAATCAAAAAGAGAACCAACTTTTTCCTGAAGATCTTTTTCATTATCAAAATCCAGGGAAACTGCTCCTCTAACTGCTTTGATCATAAACACAAACCATCCTTATCAATTAACTTTTTCTATAATTTTAAACAGGAAACTGATGATGACATACATTCCCGCCACAAGAAGAATCATACATGAATATTTTATATAAAACAGAACCCCTGACTTTTTTCTTCTACCGGGAATCAGAATCAGAATGAAAATATTGATGACAGCAGCACTGAAAAATACATAAAAAATAATATTCATGGCATTATAGAGAAAAAACTGCGATGTAACGGCAAAATCCTGAAAACTACCCAGCAGATATAAAAGAAACGATAGAATGGAAAGGTAGAAAAGAAACAAAACAAGCCTTGTTGTAAACCATGGCAGCCATATTCTGTGTTTTACCTGATAAAGACTTCGCATAAAAAAATATTATCATATCCATTTAACATATGCATATCCCTATTTCAAAAACAGGAGATGAGAGAGAAATGAATAGTATTGCCAGAAGAGATTTTTAATCTTAAAATCTAGGATATGTCTCAAAAAAGGTATAATTCGAGTGATACGCAGCAACTACCTCTCCAAAGTTACATTGAAGATTTAAAAGATTCCTTTGGAGAAATGCATCCCATACCGACAGACATACAACCCCGGCAAAAGACAAAACATCCCAACATAAATGCAGTTTTATTGGATATTTATGGAACATTACTCATTTCTGAAGCGGGTGATATCGGACTGGTATCAGATAACATTAATACTACCTCACCGACCATTCTTTATGCCGGATCTGAAAAACTGTTTTACCCGTTTGCCAGAATAAAAAAG
The DNA here is from genome assembly GCA_963677615.2 of Oceanispirochaeta sp. GTDB lineage: Bacteria > Spirochaetota > Spirochaetia > DSM-2461 > DSM-2461 > Oceanispirochaeta. The sequence continues at coordinate 189,863 of CAXXQW010000001.1, forward strand.
ATTCTTACAGAATTAATAAAAGCGGAACATGCGCTTATAAAAAACAAATACCCCCGGATCAGTTCCCCAGAAGTTGATATCATTGAGGTTTGGCACTCTCTTTACCGCTATCTGGAAATTGCAGAGTGTTCCATAGCAGATCTGACAAAAACCGCTTTGAACTTTGAGATACAATGTAACAAAATCTGGTTAATGCCCGGATCCAAAGAACTTCTTACCTATTTAAACAGGAATCAGATCCCCACCGGAATAGTTTCAAATGCACAGTTTTATACCCCCCTTTTTCTGGAGTATCTTTTAGGAGCCGGACTCTCTGAATGGGGCATACAGGAAAGTCTGAGCTCATGGTCATATAAAAAAAAGAGAGGAAAACCCGACCTTTCACTTTTTGATAAATCCATAGATGTTTTAAAAAAGAGATATAATATACATGAGGAAAACATACTTTATATCGGCAATGATATGTTAAATGATATATACACTGCCGGCTCGAAAGGAATGCAGACAGCCCTCTTTGCAGGAGATAAACGATCTCTCAGACTGAGAGAAGACAAGGACCTTATAAAGGGCATTGTACCGGACTTTATAATTACTGATCTGAAGCAGATAATTTCCCATATCGGAGAAAAAACAGAATGAAAAAGCAGAAACAAGAGAGAATTCCCGAAAAGAAAAAAAGCGGTTTTAAAAAAATCTCCAACACTCTCAGTTTTATTATTTTTTTAGGTTTTTCCGGTTTTGTATTTTATACCGGATGGGTTCAGTTCTCCATACCTGAAGATCATTATGCACTAGCCTTTACCAAAACCGGAGGGTATGATTCCTATTTCATGAAGCCCGGTGAATTTCATTGGAGATGGGAAAACCTGTTTCCCACAAACATGAAACTCCATATTTTTGAACTTCCAATTAAATTCAGCAGCTATTCTCTGAATGGGACCCTTCCCTCCGGCAAGGATTATGCATCCATTCTTGATAATCCCTCAGCCTTTGATTTTTCCCTCTCCATGGAATATCAGTACAGGATGGATCCCGACCATTTACTGACGATGATTCAGGAAAGTAGTTTTCAATTTTCACAAATAAATAATTGGTATGATCAGATTCCTCTCAAAGTAAATGAAAAAATTACCAATTTGCTTCAAAATGATTTGATTCTCATTTCATCAGGTTACAGTGAAATAGAAACAGAAATCTCAGACTATTTGTCCAGAGAATTTCCTGGAGCAATTTTTTCATATGTCCATATCAAGAACTGGAATATCCCCGATAAAGTTCTTTACGAGAAAACCAGGGACGTCTATATAAACGGGATTCAGGCCAACAGAGAATATGCGGCAGAACTTGAAAAGCAAAACGCAGAACTGGAAAAACAGTTGAATAGTAAAATTGAACTGTTGAAAGATTATGGAAGTGTATTAACAGAATATCCGGTTCTTTTGGAATATTTCAATTTGGACAAAGAAAAAATAGATCCCATGATTTTCAGGGAAGTTTTGCCGAATCAAGATCCTGAACCATAATCAAAGATCCTTTTTTCATATGGATTTCAACAGTTTTCTCAATCGCCCTGTTACTTATACCGGTATCTCCAAATTGCCAGCATAATTCATCCAGAGGCCAGTAAAGCCCCCTGGATGTCATTCTACACTCTTCTGATAAAGGAAACAGGGAAATTTGATCACCTACATTTGCATGGATACTGATGGATCTATGTATAAGTGAAAAAAAACTGTTATGGGTTATCCAGTAATCCGGCCGCTTTTTCCTGAAAAAAAGAGAATAGACCGCAAGAAAATGATCAGCCCGCCCCCCGCCTCCTCCTATGAGAATAACAGGTGAGCACTCTTTTCCATACACATGATGCAATGCCAGCTCTGTATCTGTATAATCTTTCTCTTCAGAATGCCTCTCTATTATCTCTTCTTTAAAAAACCGGAGATGATCCTGATTCTTCAGTGAATCCATATCACCAATAATATAGTCGGGTTTCAGTTTATTTTCCAAACAGAAATCCAGTCCGGAATCTGCTGCAATCAGGTAAAAGGAGTCCTTGAAAATACTTTCTATATATTTGAATTCGGGGGCTTCTCCCCCTGTAACAACGATGCCGGTCATATGAAAATCTCCTGTATGAAAAAAATATTATATTTTTCTAAAGGATGATTTTCAAGTTCCGAAAATTTAAAAAGCGAATAAGGATGTTCGCTCATGTATATCAAGGAGGATATAATTCATGATAATTAATCACAACATCAGTGCAATGAACACTCAGCGTTCATTCAAAATCAATGATGGCAATTCTGCAAAAAACATTGCAGCTCTCTCTTCCGGTCTGCGTATAAACAAAGCCGGCGATGATGCATCAGGCCTTGCAGTATCTGAAAAAATGCGTTCTCAGATCAGAGGTCTCAATCAGGCTTCAAGAAATGCCTCGGATGGAATTTCCTTTATCCAGACGGCAGAGGGATTTCTGCAGGAAACAACAGATGTACTGCAGAGATTAAGAGAACTGGCAGTTCAGTCTTCCAATGGTATTTATACTTCTGAAGACAGGATGCAGATCCAGGTTGAAGTTTCTCAGCTGGTTGACGAACTTGACAGAGTGGCATCTCATGCTCAGTTCAATGGTCTGAATATGCTCACAGGACGTTTTGCTGCCTTTACAGGAGAAAACTCTGTTACTGGTTCCATGTGGCTTCACATTGGTGCCAATATGGATCAGAGAGAACAGGTTTTTATTGGTACAATGACATCTACTGCTCTTGGGGTCAGACAGATTGCAACAGGTAATATTATGTCAATCTCCACTCCGGAGCAGGCTAACAGAAATATCGGAGTTCTTGACTCTGCGTTGAAAGTGGTAAACAAACAGAGAGCTGATCTGGGTGCATACCAGAACAGACTGGAAATGGCTGTGAGAGGAATTGATGTAGGCGCAGAAAACCTTCAGGCGTCTGAATCCAGAATCAGGGATCTTGATATGGCTAAGGAAACAGTGGATTTTACAAAAAACCAGATTCTCAGCCAGGCCAGTAATGCTATGCTTGCTCAGGCGAATCAGAGACCGCAGCAGGTTCTGCAGCTTCTTCAGTAATTTTAACAGTTTATTACCCTTACATTTCAAACCCGGTCATAAGGCCGGGTTTTTCTTTATTGACAACAATAGCCAGTACATGTAAGTTCCTTAAAAGATGAAAATCAAAGTACCCAAAGATGTTATAACAATAGCAAAGATTCTCAGGGATAACGGACATAGCTGCTATCTTGTCGGTGGAGCTGTACGGGATCAGCTGCTGGGTCTGAAAGCAAAAGATCACGATTTATGCTCTGATGCAAAGCCTGAAGAGATTATCAAGCTTTTCAACAAAGTGATCCCTACGGGAATCAAACACGGTACAGTCACTATTTTAATAAAAAAAATACCTTACGAAATAACAACTTTCCGCGTTGACGGCCAATACACAGACGGAAGAAGACCTGATCAGATCTCTTTTACTTCCGATCTTCTGGAAGACCTGAAACGGAGAGATTTTACAATAAATGCCATTGCTTTTGACATTCTGAAAAATAAAATAATTGATCCCAATAACGGTATTGAAGATATTTCCAATCGGATTATACGGGCTATTGGCGTACCTGAAGAACGATTCAACGAAGATGGATTGAGATCAATCAGAGCATGCAGATTTGCTTCACAACTGGAATTCTGTATAGAACCATCTACCCTTCTGGGAATCAAAAACTGCCTTAACAAAATCCCTGATCTTTCAAAAGAAAGGATTTATGACGAACTCATTAAAATCTTTCTTACATCAAAACCTTCAATCTCATTCGAACTTTTTAGAAAGACGGGCATATTACCCATCATTCTACCGGAACTTTCATCCTGTATAGGCGTGGATCAAAAAGGAAATCATTCCTACGATGTTTATACACACCTGCTTAAAAGTTGTGATGCTGCACCGAGAGATAACGAAATAGTAAGAATTGCTGCATTGTTTCATGATATCGGCAAACCCGAATCAAAAGGCACCGACGATAAGGGAACACCTACTTTTCACAATCATGAAATGTATTCATCCAGAACTGCTGATAAAATCATGCAGAGATACAGGTTTCCCAAGGAAAAGTCCCGGAGGATCATTCATCTTATTGAAAATCATATGTTTCATTACACTGATGAATGGACAGATTCTGCCGTCAGACGATTTATCAGACGTGTTGGTATAGAATCTCTTGATAATATCTATAAACTCAGAGAAGCGGATATATCAGGAATGTCTGAGGGAAAGGAGTCTTACACCAACCTCATACAATTAAAATCAAGAGTGATGAAAATACTGGAACAGGAAAATGCATTTTCCATAAAAGATCTGGCCATCAACGGGAATGACTTAATGAATATATTGAAGGTTCCTGGAGGACCTCATATTGGAATGATTCTGGAATTCCTTTTGGAATCTGTGTTGGAAGATCCCAACCAGAACAAAAAGGATGTATTACTGAAAATTGCCGAAAGTTATTATAATCAGATAAGATAGAAACTATTCCGTTGCAGTGAGCCTTTCATAGGCTGACTGAGCAGCATTTCTTTCTGCTTCTTTTTTGTTTTTGCCTTTTCCAGGGCCATAAGTCGCTCCGTTTACTTCCACTTCAACCCAAAAAGTCTTATTGTGATCAGGACCGGATTTTTTTATAACCGAATATTTGGGATATGACTTGAATTCTTTCTGAGATAATTCCTGGAGTAGTGATTTGAAATCCCGCTTATGCTTATTCTCCAGAACTTTATTAATTTGAGGAATGAGTAAATCAAGGATAAAGCGTGATGTTTCCTTGAAACCAGCATCCAGAAAATAGGCTCCGAAAATGGCTTCCATTGCATCCGCGAGAATGGCCTTTTTGTTTCTTCCTCCGGAATTCTCTTCTCCCTTCCCTATCAGAAGGTATTGATTGACATCCAGTTTGTTGGCAATTTCAGCAAGGCTGTCTTCACTTACAACAAAAGATTTAATACGCGCCAGATCACCTTCAACTTTATCGGTAAGCAGATTAAAAAGATAGTCCGCAGTGACCAGTCCGAGTACAGAGTCTCCCAGGAATTCCAGTTTTTCATTGTTTTCATCAATTCCCTGTACCTCATTGGTATAGGACCTGTGACAAAAAGCAAGGTTCAGAAGATCATATCTTCTGAACCTTATTGACGCCTTTTTTTCAAAGGCAGCTAATTCTTTTTTCCTGGCACTATCCAATGGGATAGTTTTTATCTCGTTTGAAATAGTAGAAAAAAGTTTCACTTATGAATTTTGCTGTAATCAGCCGAGTTCTGCTTTGATAAAATCAAGGGCATCTGAAACTTTTTCAAATTCAGTTGCTTTTTCATCGGGTACAGATACACCGAGCTCTGAATCGATCGCATAAAGCAGTTCGTAAGTATCAAGGCTGTCAGCTCCCAGATCTTCTCTGAAACGAGCATCGGGAGTAATTTTATCCTCTTCTACTTCCAGCTTTTCAGCAATCAGTTTTTTCAGTTTTTCAAACATTTCATCCATTTTAAGACTCCTTCTATTTAAGCCATATCTTCAGGCTCAATAATCTGATTCCCTTTGTAGAAACCGCATTTAGGACACACTCTGTGACGCAGAATTTTATTTCCGCAATTACTGCAAGAAACCAGGTTGGGAGCAACCATGCTCATATTAATAGAGCGGCGCCTTCTGGATCTTGCTTTCGAAGTTTTATATTTAGGTACTGCCATTTATAATCCTCGCTTAGCTGTTATTGACTGGAAGAATATAGCTTTTCTCTTTTTTTTTGTCAAGATACTTCTTTTTGTTAAAATAAATAAGCTGTTATTTACCCTGATTATTCCCGGCAATTTTCTTTCTGAGAATCGTTTCCACATTCTCCGGGATCATGGTACTGACATCTGCCCCCAGCTGTACCAGCTCCTTGATGGAAGAGGATCTTAATACAAAATATTTCTGGGCTGTTGGCAGAAAAATAGTTTCAATATGAGGTGCCAACTGCTTATTCATCATGGATAACTCGAATTCATACCCGAAATCAGCAATCGCTCTTACCCCTCTTAGTATGACACTGATGCCATTCTCGGTAGCATAATCTACAATTAACTTTTCCCAAAGAGTAACTTTAACATTTCCAATCCCCTGGGTCATCTCTTTCATCAGGTCATATCGCTCCTGCGGTTCCAGAAGATATTTTTTAAGATGGTTATAGGAAATGACTACATCTAAAGAGTCGAATAACTCTGAACCTCTTTTAATGAGGTCCAGATGACCATTGGTCGGTGGATCGAAAGAACCAGGAAATACTGCTTTTACCATAATAAGTCCCTATCTTAAATGCTTTATATCATATAGTAAATATGAAAGAGTACATCGAAAAAAAAGGAACTATTTTTTTTTTATTTTGACAATATCCCGTGAAATAGATAGACTATTTTTTATGAACAGACTGTTGAAACTGCTAAGACTGATATTATTAATTGAAATGATGTTTTTCATTTCCTGTTCCTCAACGGTAGATGAACCCGATACAGAAGAAAAACCAATGGAAAAAGAGGTTATTGTTCAAACACAGGTACCGGAAGAACCACAGGAAAACACTATTACTGAAGAGCCTGAGCAGGAAGTTATTAAAAATGATGAAACAGGCTTTGAAATATCCAAAGAAGTCTATGAAAGCACCAGGGATGAAATAAGTGAATTGATTTCCAATTTAAACCGTATAATATCGGATCGTAATTATGAAAAATGGAAACTATTTTTATCTGAAAGCTATATCAAAACTTATAATGATCCTGTAAAATTAAAACAGTTTTCAGAACAGTCTCAAATTCTCTCTCAAAACGGAATAGTACTGAAAAACCTGAAAGATTATTTTGAGTGGGTTGTTGTCCCCAGCCGGTCCAGTGCAAGAGTAGACGATATTGTATTCATAGATGACACGCTCTTGATTGTTTATATGAAAATAAAGGAAAAAAACACAATCCTTTACCAATTGGAAAAAATTGAGGATGATTGGCAGATTAGCGTTTGGTAACAGATGCATTATTGTATAATATAGCTGACTAGGAGAAAAGGATGAAAAGATATCAATACGTTTCTGTTTGTTTAGGTACCCTACTTCTACTGACAACTACTTTGAGTTCTCAGGAACAGGAACAGACAATTGAGGAATTGTACCTGCAGAGTCAGGTAAAAGTTAAGATAATCAGAGCCGAAGCTGAATCTATCGATAGAGATATGAAGATGATTGCCCTTCAGGACATTGAGGAAATGATTTCGGACGGGCAGGTTTCAAGTGATGACAGACAAATGGTCGGAATTCTAAGCAGTCTCGGCACTGAAGGTATTTCCAATCAGGTAATTGAACAGGGCGCTGTGATCAATGACTTCCCTATGGTAAGAAAAGAAGCGTGTCGCCTTCTGGGAGAAGTGGGAGGAGATTATGCCAGAGATGCGTTGGTCAATGTTCTCTTATCAGAACCCGAACCTATGGTTATGTCTGAAGCTGTTGTTGCTTTATCTAAAGTAGGAGCAGATGAACAGGGTATTGTACTTGCCGTAATAGCGGACTCCATGCGGTCACAGACAGCTTTAAACAAGGATAACAACTTTGCCAATGCCTTTATTCTTGCCATTGATAACCTTGCACAGAATAATGAGGGTGTTGATGATTTGAGAGTTTTTGAAGAACTCACCAAAATAGCAGATCCCAGAAGCGGCTATATTACAGTAGTAAGAAAAAAAGCTTTTGAACTTCTGAAATCCCTGCAAGAGTTTTAAATCTGGAAAAACTTTTCATTGTATCTCCGATACGAATAAAAAAACCCGCTTGTCATGGCGGGTTTTTCTTTTTTAAATTAAATACCTTGTTTCAGGGCTACAAGATTTCCTTTCTTAATTGCGAGCGCCAATCCGGGGCTTCATCTCTGGATTCTTCATACTCAATTTCCTTGAGTATTTTAAAATTTTTATTTTGATTGTTATCATAATGAATTATACCGAACTTACCGTTACCCAGGTAAACGATTTTTTCATTTTCTTTCAAAGCCTCATCTTTGGCTATATCTTTAATGATACAATCAAAATGTGCCGGTTCACCACTCTTCTTTTCAGTTATGGCAGAACTGAGATCTCTGATATTCTTACCGCAGACCGAGCAGACATAGGCAGGTCCGGCATAAGTCGAAATACTTTTATTCCTCTTTCCTCTATAACGGTTTCTGTTATTCCGTTTCGCAGGTTTGCTATTGGAATTTGACGCCACTTTTTTCCTCATTCATATTTACTAATTCTTCTGTCAAAGTTGCAGCAATTCTGCTTATTGCACTTTCCATATACAATTTATCATGGATTTTCTGCTTCAATTCGACAAGTTTCTTTGGGTCTGTATTTTTGGCAATACGTACCATTCGGAGCTCCTTCTCCCTACATAAAATTCATTGAGAGATTTATTTCTTCCATCCTCCGTGATAAAAGAAGTAAACCCTTTTTACAATTCTCCAGCAATCAATGGTCTGTTCTGCCATAAAGGCCCATTGGTATTGCCAGAAATGAATTTTACAGTGATTTAGTGTGACTTGTAAATCCTAAAATTATCAGGATCGACAATTTTATTTCATTAATTAGTTTTTTACCCTTACAGATATAATATCGACTGAATACATTGCATACCTGAAAATTCTTTTAGAAATAATCTTATTTCTCTACCATGAGGGAATTCAAATCTACAGCCTTAACAATAAATAGATCTTTTTTTTCCAGCAGGTTCAAAACAGGCCCCATATCACCAGGATACTCCTTGCCTTCTGCATCAATCAATGTTATCACATTGGGCCGTAAAGGCGCTTCAGGGTTACCTTTAATCACACGGGCGATTGTCGAATCATTAAGCATCACAATACTTCCTAAGGGATATATACCCATACTTTTAATAAAGTATCGTAAAATTTCCGGATCAAACCGTCTTGAATTATCACTAATGATATTTTTCATAGCTTCATAGCCGATCATGGAATTCCTATAGGGCCTTTCACTTACCATAGCTTCAAAAGCATCCGCAATAGAGACAATCCGGGCTTCAAGATGAATTTCATCGTGCTTTTTTCCCTGCGGATAGCCCTCTCCATCCCATCGTTCATGATGCTCTAAAGCAATACGGGCCACACTGTCTTCATATTCAAGTTCTTTGGAAATTATCTGATAGGAATATACAGGATGACTGCGGAGTTTTTTAAGCTCATCAGGATTCAAATTAGAAGTTTTTTTCTTTATTTCATCGGGAACTCTCAACATCCCGATGTCATGCAAAAGAGCTCCGTTACAAAGCTCCAGCAGTTTCAGCCTGGGTCGTTCCATGGCAAAACCAATAGTCAAGGAAAGTATGGCAGTATTCAAGGCACTTTTGGCTTCCGCCTTATGAAGGCTATTATGAGTAAGCACCATTCTTACTGATTGAATAAATTTATCTTCCACAGTGTCTATCAGCTTATCTGAAATCTGATCAATCTCAGCAGGATCTACATCTTCCATAAGATTGATTTTTTTAAATAAAGAATCAAGTTTTTCTATTGTGGTATTATAGATTTCTGTCAATTCTTTATCTGATGGGATACCCCAAAGAAGCTTACTGTTCATTAAGTCTTCATTTTCAGTTTCTTCAAATTGACCTTCGGTCAAAACTAAATCTACACCCCATTTTTCCAGCCGTGTTAAATCTTTTTCCCGAACAGGGACACCAGCAGGTATAAATAGTGTATCTTCATCAATAAAAACAGGCTTATTACAACTTAAACCTGGTTTTAAATCACTGACTTTATATTTTTGCATTTCTTAGAACCTTTAAAAACTTTTAATAATAAATGATATTATTAATATACCACAAAAGGAATGCAATTTATTCACTTTTTTTCATAAAAAAAGGCTTCCGTTATGGAAGCCTTTTTTATTAAGCATTTGCTTTTTCTTTTTTCTTGATCAATTCCTTAACCTTGGCAGCTTTACCTACCCTATCACGGATGTAATAGAGTTTGGCTCTTCTTACCTTACCGGTTCTTGAAACTTCAATCTTTTCAATTTTTGGGGAGTGAATGGGAAAAATTCTTTCCACACCGACTCCGTAAGAAATTTTTCGAACTGTAACAGTTCTGTTGATTCCTGTATTGTTCAGAGCAATTACCAGCCCTTCATATACCTGGATTCTTTCTGTCTTACCTTCAATAATTCTATAGTGTACTTTGATAGTATCACCAATTCTGAAGTTTTCTGCATTATCCTTCAGCTGTTCAGCTTCAACAGCACGTATGATATCCATATCATCCTCCTGTCTTAATATCTATCATCCAACAAGATCTGAATCGTCATCTATTGCATTAACAAGCAAGTCCGGACGATTCTTTTTTGTTTTTTCCAAACGCTTTCCCAACCGCCATTCTTCAATTTTCGCATGGTGGCCGGAAAGCAGTATTTCCGGAACCCGCATACCACGGAAAACTTCCGGGCGGGTATAATGAGGATATTCCAAAAGAGAATCCTGAAAGCTTTCTTCTTCCAGGGATTCCTTTGTTATAACCCCGTCACATAACCTGTAGATACTGTCTATTACTACAAGGGAAGCTATTTCACCAGAAGATATAACATAATCACCAATAGAGATTTCGTCATCCACATACTGGTCGATTATTCTCTGATCAATCCCTTCGTATCTACCGCAAACCAGAACAATCTCTTTTTCATGAGCCAATTCTTCAGCAAGCTTCTGAGAATACCTTATACCGGATGGCGTTGGAAAAACAGTTCTTTTATTCAAACCGTCTACAGAATCCAAAGCTTCAGCAAGAGGTTCAGCTTTCAGAACCATGCCGGCACCACCGCCATAAGGAGCATCATCACAAGTTCTATGACGATCATGGGCATAATCCCTGATATTCACCAGCTCATATTCGATTAATCCCTTCTCTACTGCTTTTTCCATGATCGAACTTTTAAAAAAACTTTCTACGATTTCGGGAAACAATGTTAAAACCGTAAACTTCAATCCAATATCCAGCCTTCCAATAGTTCAATCTTTTTTTCTTTAATATCAATCGGACCTATAAATACCTTATTGAAGGGTATCAGTTTTGCCGTATTATCCTCTGTTTTCACTTCAAGAAGCTCACCGCCGCCGCCTTCAATAACGGAAACAACGGTACCGACCTTTTTATCTGACAAAAACAGATGACAGCCGACAAGATCCGCATGATAAAACTCACCAGCATCAAGGGGTGCCGCCTCTTCACGAGGCACCCAGATTTCCCAGGAAGAGAACAACTTTCCCTGTTCCGGGGTATCTATCCCTTTAAGCTTCATAAGTATCTGATTGCCATTCGGCTTTACAGATTCAATTTCAAATTTCCGGTCAGTACTGTCTTTTCTTAAAGTAATAGACTTCAAATTAAAAAAATGACTATATTCTCCGGAAAAACTTCTCACCTTCAAATAGCCACGGACACCATGAGTTGTCCGCACAGATCCAATAGCTATCTGGTCATTCATTAGTCCAGAATTTCCAGCACGAATCTCTTACCGGTTTTATTGGCTGAAGCACTCAGAATGGTACGGACAGCTTTAGCAATCCGTCCGTGTTTCCCAATAACTTTTCCGATATCATCTTCTGCAACTTTAAGTTCCAGAATCGTGGATTTTTCACCTTCTATCTGATTGACAAATACAGCATCGGATTCATCCACGAGAGATTTTGCTATAAACTCAACTAATTCTTTTTCCACAATAACTCCTGAAAATTACAGATTAAAGGTAAAATTTATTTTTATTCAGAAGCTTTTTAACAGTATCAGTAGGCTGAGCACCCTTATCGAGCCACTCTCTGATTTTGGTTTCTGAAATTTTCACCTGTCGTTCTTCTGCTTCAACGGGATGGTAATATCCTACTTCATCAATAGTTTTACCATCTCTGGGAGCTCTTGAATCCATAACAACTATTCTGTAATAAGGGCGTTTTTTAGCACCCATTCTTTTTAAACGTATCTTAACCACTTAACAATTCTCCTAAGTTTAAGACATTCCGCCCAGTTGAGACATTAACTGAGCCTGATATTTTTTGTTTTTGCTGATTTTTTTCATCATCAGCCGCATCTTCTCAAAGTTTTTCAGCAGTTTATTGACATCTGCAACGGTAGTACCGCTTCCCAGGGCAATACGCCTTTTACGAGGCGGTCCTATGATCCGATGGTTCCGTCTCTCCTGAATAGTCATTGAGAGGATAATTGCTTCTTCGCGCTTCAGAGCTTTCTCGTCAATGTCGTCCTCGCTTACTTTCCCTGCCAATCCGGGAAGCATACCGAGAAGTGATTGAACACTGCCCATCTTACGCATTTTCTGAAACTGATCCAGATAATCTTCCAGCGAAAATGTTGCGGAAGCCATCTTTCTCTGAAGTTCCAGAGCATCTTCTTCAGATGCCTGCTCCTGAGCTTTTTCAACCAGGGAGACAATATCACCCATCCCGAGAATTCGGGAGGCAATACGCTCCGGATAAAAAGGCTCAAGATCATCTATTTTTTCACCGACTCCGATAAACTTTATTGGTTTCCCTGTGATGCTCTTGAGGGAAAGAGCAGCACCGCCGCGAGTATCGGAGTCAAATTTACTTAAAATAACACCACTGAGATCCAATTCCTCATTAAAGGTTTTGGCAATATCAACAGCGCTTTGTCCGGTCATGGAATCCGCAACAAGCAGAGTTTCATCAGGATTGACTGCATTTTTGATATCATGAATTTCCTTCATCATATCCTGATCAATCTGAAGTCGACCGGCTGTATCTATAATTACAGCATTATACTGAAATTTCTTGGCATGTTTAAGAGCATTCTTTGCAACTTTCAGTGCATTTTTTGTTTCTTCCCTGTATACATCTACACCAATCTGCTCTCCCAGAACAGAAAGCTGATGAACAGCTGCAGGACGGACAAGGTCACACGCAACCAGCAGAGGCTTTCTCCCTTCCTTTTTCAGCCTCGCAGCCAGTTTTGCCGCAGTGGTTGTTTTACCAGACCCCTGCAAACCCAGAAAAAGGATAGAAGAAACTGTATCAGGTCCTTTCAGTTCCAGATCCTGCCTGGAGTCTCCCAAAAGTCCTACCATCCGGTCATGAACAATTTTTATGAACATCTGACCGGGATCTACGGCTTTCAGAACCTTTTCGCCCCGTGCATCTTCAATGGTTCTGTTTACAAATCGTCTGACAACACGGATGTTTACATCCGCATCCAAAAGTGCCAGTTTGATATCGTTTACAGCATCTTCGATATTTTTATCCGAAATTTTTCCTTTTCCTGCGAGCTGTCTGGATATGTCGGAAAATTTCTCTGTTAATTTATCAAGCATATAACTTTATCAAATCCTACAAAAAGGTTTCAAGATTTATACCGCGTTATGGAATTTCTGTCAACACGGATGAAAATAAACCATGATATTATTGAACTTTAAAGTAGTGTCTGTCAAGGTAACGAAGCCTATCTTCTGCCTTAAATTTTTCGATGGAAACAGGATAATTTTTCAGGATTAGTTGATAGATTTCACGGGCTTTTTCCAGGGACTGTTCAGGCCCGGGCATTTCATATTTCAAGCCCATATTCATCAGTTCAGCCGGAGAGAGACTTCCCGGAAGAATCTCTTCTCTTTCATCAGCAACAGGTTCCTCAGTTGAGACCGTTTTGTCATTTTCATCCTGAACATTTATAACCGGGGTAGTTTCATTATCATGAGAATCAGCTCTGACGGCATTCAATTCTTTCAGTTCATCTTCAGAAAACAGATCATCTCCGGGATTCTCCTCCGACAGACTCTGTCCGGAAGGGATCTTATCAGCACCTGACTCAAGATCATCTAATGTGATGCTGATTGCATACTTGTGATTCTCTCCATTTTCCAGATCCTGCTTCATAAAGGCCAGAGTTAAAGGTTTACCATTATCACTGCCTTTAAAAGTAAAAACTGTCGTCCCATTCAAGGGATCATAAACTTTATCCAATAACTGAAGATTCTCTTCTCCTCCGTTCTGAACAGTCAGAAAAATCCACCCGGAACCATTTAACGACAGAATGATTCTCTGTAAATCATCTAATATAACCGTATATTCTTCTGAATTGAGATCGGAAGTAAGTTCGGGTTTTTGAATAGAGACATCAGCCTCTATGGGAGGATTCTCAAGCATCTGATCTTTATCGACTGACTGGTTCCAGGACTGCTCTGACAGTTGGTTCGTAAAGCTATCAGGATCGGCGTTATCCACAACTGAAGTAGGTAACAGGGGATTAACCGGTACTGTATCGATTTCGGATGGCAGCTGGGGATACGGAGAGTTAGTCCTGAGATTTTTAAACTCACTCTCCGTATGCTCATTGTTCTCTGATATTAAAACCGCATCCATCCCGGGTGTTTCGGCAACTTCCTGTGTTTCGGCAACTTCCTGTGTTTCGGTAACTTCCTGTGTTTCGGTAACTTCTGGTGTTTCGGTAACTTCCGGTGTTTCGGTAACTTCCGGTGTTTCGGTAACTTCCGGTGTTTTTATGGTAAAAACAGGGGTATCCAAACCATTGTGGTGATTGGGCTCTCTATTTTTTATCCCCCCTTTTTTCATGATTTCCGGTTTGGATGGCTTTAACGTTTCTTCAGAAAATGAATCTTCCGAAAAAGGGAAATTGTTCGGGTAAACTCCATCCTGAATCTCGTTAAACTGAGTTTCTTCTGAAATTGTTTCTTCTGAAATTGTTTCTTCGGGCAATGGCTGACTTTCCGTCTGTTCCAGAGATTCTGATTCATTTATTTCAGGCGGAGCCTCAGTAGATCTGCAGGATATAAACACAAAAAGGAATACGGCACAGCAAGAAAAGATTTTATTCATCAGCTCTCAACCTCAGGGTGCATCTTTCAGAATGTCCCAAACCAAAGTATGATTGGCGGAAATAAAATAATCAATATCTGCCCGATCCGCCGGAATCCAAAACTCTCTGACATCATCCTGGGACCAGGGGATCCTGGTGTTCCTGTATAATTCCATTTCAAGATTCAATTCTTCCAGGTTTTCAAAAAAAAGAAGATTGCTATGGGCTTGTTCAGAAATGGATTGATCCAATTGCTCAAGATTGTAGGCCATTTTTTTCTGTTCGGCTTCATTGATATTCTTATCCTGCCAGAAGTCATTCACGATTAGAAAAACAACCATCAGAATTGAAAGCGAACCTGTTACAATACCCATTACAATAAAAACTTTAGGTTTTAATCCACTTTGAATCTTTCTAAACAGGTTCATTGACTAACTCTCCGATCTTCATTGCCAGTAATTTGGATACTCCGGATTCCTGCATGGTAATCCCTAAAAGTGTTTTCGCTCCCGTAACCGTTTTTTTATTGTGAGTAATAACAATAAACTGGGATTTCGATCCAAACTCAATAAGAACATTCACGAATCGTTGAATATTGGCATCATCCAGTGCCGCATCAATTTCATCCAGGATACAAAAGGGAGACGGTTTTACAACATACGTGGCAAATAGTAGTGCGACAGCTGTCAAACTTCTCTCTCCCCCGGAAAGAAGTGAAATATTTTCAAGCTTTTTTCCCGGAGGCTGGGCATATATTTCTATTCCCGATTCCAGAACATTATCAGGGTCCACAAGCTTTAATTCAGCCCGTCCGCCGCCGAACATTCTTCTGAATATTTCATGAAAATGATTTTTTATCTCGTTGTAGGTCTTAACAAACAACTGAGCAGACTCTTTCTGTATTTCCGAAGTAACCTGTAACAGATTTTCCTTTGCTTGTTCCAGATCACTCAGCTGTGTGGTAAGAAAATCATACCTTTCCTTAACCTCAATAAATTCTTCCGGAGCCATAAGATTAACCTGGCCCAGAGATTTAATTTTATCCTTTGTTCCAGACTGTTTCTCTCTTAATTCCTGCCTGGTCTGATGAATTTCAGGAATGCGGTCTAGGTATTTGCTGATATCTGAAGCATTGTTATCTCTGAAATTCTGACAAAGCTCTTCAATTTCCTGCTGAATATGCTCTTTTTCCAGAGCATGTTTCTCAAGGGTCAGTAAAAGATCCTGTAATTCGGAATTTTTTTGTTTCAGCTCCCCTTCTTTCCCTGTTACATCCTTGTTCCTGGATTGAATGGATGTCTCGAGTTCTTTCAGGCTTTTCTGAAGAGCTTGTTTATTCTCCTCAAGCTTATTTAAGGCATTTTCTGCATCTGAAACACTCTTCACTGTTTCAGCGATTTTCTTTTCCAATCTACTGATCTCTTCAAGGTTCTGACGCAGCATCTCATCAAAACCATTTTTTTCAACTGCCAGGCTTTTCAGATTATCTTCAATGGCAGAAACCTGAGTCGCCATCCGAGCTTGATTGACTCTCAGTTCCTCCAGGGTTTTTCTGAATTCCTGAATTTTCCTATCAAGCTCACTGTTCTCATTACTGCAGCGATAAATCGTATCTCTTGCCTTTTTCAGGTTATTCTTCAGATCTTCCAGCTGTTCATCAATTTCTCTTTTTTGCGTGATAATACCCTGGGGAGCAAGAAAATCATTCAGAAAATCAGGCTCAAGACTGGTGTAGCGGATGATCTGTTCTTTCAGCCCCCCCATGGTTTTTCTTATTTCCTGTAAACTTCTCACTCCGGAATCCCAAATTTCGGTATCATCCTTTTTGATTCCTACCCGACCGGCATCTTCCCAGAGAGACAGCTTTCCATCCAGTTGAATTAATACGGAATCCAGAGTTTCCTGTATTTTGTCCTTCAAATCAGACCGCTGCTTTAAAGACATGCCTGATTCTTTCAGTCCAGTGTCCAGTTGATGAACAATATCGTCTGTCAGGGTTCTCAAATGTTCCTGAAGAGATTCCTGTTTATCTTCCCACTGACGTATGTTCTCTTCCTGCTTTGCAATAACTGCAGAGTTCTCGGCAATTCTGTTTTCTGATGTCTGAATACTTTTCTGAAAATTGAGGATATTATTTTCCACATCTTTCAGTTGATCCCTGTACTCCTGAAGTTTCCGTTTCTTTTCCTCTTCTTCCTGGCGCAAGGACTCAACTTTTCCATTGATATCTTTTTCTTTCTGTTTCAGAAGAACAATCTGACTTTCTATTTCCTTATTCTGATCTTTAAGAAGTTTTATTCTGTTATACTGATTGTCTTTCTCCAGATCGATCCCATAAAGTTTCTTTTGATCCTCGATCAGCTGAGACTCCATAGAATTGACTTCATCCAGATTGGAAGCTAGATTTCCGTTTAACGTCTCGATCTGTTTACTGAGCTTTATTTTTTTCTCTGAAACTTTTCTGTAAAGTTCATCCTTTTTTTCAAAGTTTTCCTGTAAAGTTCTATATTTCAGAAGCTGGATATCAATTTCAATGGAAAAAAGACCTTCCCTGAGCTCCCTGTACTGCAGAGTCTTTTCGGATTGTTTTTTCAGGGTTTCATAATTTTTACGTACTTCAGTGAGAATATTCTCGACTTGAACCATATTCTCTTTAGTTCTTTCCAGGCGTCTCTCTGCTTCATGGCCTTTCATTTTATATCGAGTGATACCAGCGGCTTCTTCAAAAAGGGATCGTCGTTCTTCCGGTTTATTGGAAAGAACCTGATCGATCTTCCCCTGCTCCATTATGGAGTAGGCAGATTTACCGATACCGGTATCATAAAAGATTTCTCTCAGTTCTTTCAGCTTGACCTGAGTGTTATTGACGTAGTATTCACTCTCGCCTGTTCTGTATAAACGTCTTTTAATGGAGATTTCCGGCAAGTCCAGATCCAGCACATTCTCTTCGTTGGAGACAATGAGAGTTACTTCCGCCACATTTAATGCTTTTCTGTTTTCGGTTCCATTAAAAATGACGTCTTCCATCTTTTCGGCCCGCATATTCCTGGTAGACTGCTCTCCCAATACCCATTTGATGGAATCGACAATATTACTTTTTCCGCAGCCATTCGGCCCGAGCAATGCAGTAATACCGTCAGTAAAATCAATTTGAGTTCTATCGGCAAAAGATTTAAAACCTAATAGTTCAATTCTTTTAAGAAACACATGGCCTCCAGTGGATTATTAAACGTATCATATCATATCAGAGGATTTAATTCATCTTCTGATTATTTTTTTACATTTCGCTTGTAATGAGATGTTCAGTTAAGATTGGTTAAAAGCAAATCAGGATATACGGGACTTGATGACTTCGACAGCCTGATCAAAACCATCCAGAAAGGATTCCAGATTCCGGGTAAATACACGGATAGCCACATTTTCATAGTTTTCATCCATATTGACCCGGCTTTCAGATATTGTAAGGTAGAATTCCCCGCTTTTGGAGGATTTTACAAGAAAAGTGTACTTTCTTTTTCCCGAACCTGTTTTCAATTCACTTTGATAAGGCTGTATTTTTGCTTTCATTTTACCAACAGCTTCTTCAAAAAGTTCCAGGAATTTTTTCAGATCTTCCATGTAAACAATGAGGGAGAATCTTTTGAACGAACTTTCCTTCTTTTTGCTTTCCACAAGATTCAGGAAAAGATCGCCGTAGCGGTTTTCTTTGACATTGAAAAAATAGGTTAGGCTGCCATCCTCAGCAAAGCGTTTGGATGTAAAGATTTCCCCTCTCTGTCCCACAGTAATATCCTTCTCTTTTAATATGGCTGGATAATAGCGGATTTAAACAGCTTAGGCAACCCGCTATTTCATCTATTCCTCGGGTTCATCAAAAACAATGAGAGTACCATCAGACCGTATGACATCCCCGGGTTTCAATTTTTTTTGTTTGACAGGCTGATTGTTTACAAGGATTTCCGTGTCGGAAATAACAGTAAAAGTGTTATCCTCATCCTTGATAATCGTGACACCAGTCTCGTCTTCCTTCAGCCGGTTAAAATTTCCATCATGGATAATCTCTGTTTTACCCGAACTGACTGCAATAAGAGTTTTATTTTCTGCCAGCTGAAGGATTGTACTGTTTTCATCGGAGGGAGAAAGAACTTCCAGATGCGAAAAGGCATAGAGTTTTTCAAAAGGAGTCCTGTGAATAACAAGAATAATCAGAACTGACAGGATGGTAAGAACCAGAAACACCCACCAGGGAAGATTAGGTGGTAACCCCCAGAAAATCTCCCAGAGATAGGAAAATTTCTGGCTTGTAACATCTCCGCTGGACACCTGAAGGATTTTTTCTCTTTCCAGGGTCACAGAGGGACTATATGAGAGACGGAATTCTTTGCTGATTTTTTCATGGATTTCGAGATAGGCATCGATTAAATCCTTTTCACTGAATGCATCATATCCCAAACCGCCGGTTTTTTCGGTTAATCTCAATAAATCAGGATCTTCCTGACGTGCATAAAAGATTGTATAGAGGGTTATTCCGCTTTTCAGGAATTTCTCTTTCAGTTCTTCCTGATCTATCAGATTATTCCCGAAAACAGGATGAGGCTCTTTTTTGTTTTCCGCATATGTATAGTTTTCACCATCTGTCAGCAATATAAGGACCTTTCGTCCTTTTCTGATGCTTAAGTCCTCCATGCCTTTTTTCATAGCCTGATACAATTCTGTATAGGCCTGCTCCGGATCAGGTTTGTGAATATTCGTAAGAGACTGGGATAAAACAGATCTATCCGATGTAAAACCGTATTCACTTGTGATATTCGTATTGAATGTCATGAGAGCCAGGTTGTCACTGTACTCCTCAGTTTTTTCAAACAAACCGGAAAGAGCAGAGATAAGGATTCCAATTCTCTGTTTTCTGTAATCCGATTCGGGTTTCCCATCGATGGAGTCATACATGCTTCCTGAGTTATCAAGCAGCAGAAGAAGGGAAATTTCATCCTGGGAATATCCGTTGAACTGAAATCTCTGTATTGCTGCGGTATTCCATTCATCAGAAGAAGGATTATATTCTCTTAAAGAAAAATCCTCTTTGCCCAGAGCTCCATAATCCAGAGAATCATCAGCTGCTAGAGAGACATAGACATCTACAGAACCGTTCTTAAGGATTTGTGATGTATCAACTCCAGTAATACTGATAGCATTTTCACCTGCTGCATCCATAATCAAAAAGAAAACGGATAGTAATATAAGCGTTATTTTCTTCATCATTACCTTACCTCAAACAGGAACTGTATTTTTCCCAATCCTATGACATCCTCATATTTCAATGAGCTTTCTGTTACCTCGGTATCGTTTACCCGCATCTTTAAATCCCCAGAGAGACTTCGAATGAGAGCTGTTTTATTTTTTTTACTGATAATTGCGGCAGAATCCGGCAGATTTTCATCACCGCTAATGATGATGTCGTTGTTTTTACCAGCTCCGATTGTAATATTCTTTTGATTCAAAAGGTATTTACGGCCTTTTTGAGATCCATTTAAGACCCTTAATGAACCGAAAGACCTTTTTTCTTCCAGTATCAGTGTCAGAATGGCGGTTCCCATACCGATAATCAGAAACCCCGGCAATTTAAGCCAGGAATCATTGGGGAACAGAAGCATCCCGGTTTCAACCAGAGATCCTCCCACGATACCAGCTAAAACGCCGCTTATAAGTCCTGCAATGATCTTATTCCCTGAACGGGCCCTCAGTCCTTCTGCCGTTCCTATGAACGCCCCCAGTACTCCCCAGCTGATAATACGGGCAAAGTAATAAGGTTTCTGGTAAACATCAATAAAAAGCCCTTCCGGAAGGATAAGCGTGAATAGCATCTGCCCCGCGAAAGCCCCCACGATTCCTCCCAAAGCTCCCCATAACAGCCCCCAAAGCCACTCCCGTTTCATTTTAATTATGTTCTTATGCAGGATACCTTCCATCGAAGCAAGAACTGCACTGAGTGCCGCACCAGTAACGCTGCCGCTGAGAAGCAGAACCATCCGGTAGCCGGTGAACTTAGTTTGAAGCGACAATACCAGCTCAAGTAAAGACCAGCCCAAAATGCCGGCGGAAAAGCCGATTGCCATCCCTACGACATATTTACCTTTTGTTTTCATATAATTTTACTCCTCAATGATGGTCAGTGTTTTCTCTTTTTCATTGGTTAATAATTTCAGAACTGTATTTTTTCCTTCTTCCACATGCACCTGAATATCCTGCAGGGTATTTTTGTAGGTAAAAGAGAAAACATACTCTCCGGGATTTAACAGAATTGGTTTAGAGAAAGTCTCTTCCTCTTTCAGATTAACAACACTTCCCGGAAAACCTCCCGAGAGGATATTCATTTCTCCATTGATCAGGATATCTATATCACTGTTCCAACCATCAATTTTCACAGAACCTTCCACGGGAACCAGTTGAGCATCAAGTTGAAGGATAGTCTGGAAAGGCTGAATCCTTAAATGATAATCATTGGGGTAATATCCCTCTGCAGAGACTCTTATTTTATACACACGGTTACTCATTAAGGGAGATTGCAAATCACCAATAGAAACATAGGTGTTCTTTTCCATAATACTCACATCGACAGATTCACTCAGATCTTTTCCGGTTTTCCTTTCCCGTGCTTTGACATCAATCACCAGAGGAAGCGGTTTATATTCAGTCCAGACAATATTAAGATGTCTCAATTCTCCCCAGTTCGTTAAACGGGAATCCAGCTTCATAGGTTCCAGATAGATATTTTTCCATATAACCTGACTATCTATCATGGTTTTCAGTCTGTATGCCCCGGGAGGAAGGTAAATGGGATTTGAAAGGAGTGTTACCATATCTCCGGAATCTTCAATAATTTTATACCTGACTTCCTTTTCTATATCTGGTATAGCATCATTATCATCTTCATAAAGGGAACTGACGATAAAAAGATCTTTGCCGGCTTTTGCCGGTTTGGGTATCTGGAGCTGGATTTGAAGCCCGCCGTAAGATTTATTCAATATATACCGGTAGTGCAAACCCTTCCGATAAGCGAAAAACCCTGAACCCAATAAAGCTGCAACCAGCACAGCAGCAACAAGAACTTTGACTCTGCTGATTTTTTTCTTATAGGGTACGATCTTTTTCCGGCTCTCTTCTTCGTTGAGCAACAGAATCAGGTTTTCCCTTATTTCATCCTGGGGGGCGCTGTTATACCATCGTTTAAGTTTTTTTAAAATATCATCTACACTGCGGATTCTTTTTTTCAAAGGTGCTTTCATGCAGCCTTTAATAATTGAGCTGACAAACCAGGGAATTTCCGGCTGCAGTTTTTTGGGAGATGCATACCGGCCTTTCTGTATTTTAAGAATGGTTTCAGGATTCATCTTCCCCGGAAAGGGCTTTTTACCTGTTACCATTTCATACAGCATAACCCCCAGAGAGTAAATATCCGCCTGAAACGTCACATTCCGGGAATCTTCAAACTGTTCGGGAGCCATGTACGAGGGAGTTCCCAGAGTCATTCCGTCTCTGGTGAGCGTATCTTCTTCTGAATCTGCCTGGGCAATACCAAAATCAACAAGTTTAATCTCACCGCTTTTAGAGACCATTATATTTGCCGGTTTGATATCTCTGTGAATAACCTGTCTGCTATGAGCATACTGCAGAGCCAAAGCAGAGTGATAAAAGATATAGAGGGCCACATCAATATCCAGATATCTCTCTTTTTTTAATAGAATATCCACTGAGCAGCCATCAACAAATTCCTGCACAATATAATACGAGGAAGCCTGTTTGAAGTGATCATAAACCCTGACAATATTCTCATGACTGAAATCGATCATAATTTTCGCTTCCCGCCGGAATCGTTCTGTAACCTGTTCATTGTTGTTCAGGGTTAATTTTTTTAGAACTACAGGCTGCTCCAGAGTGGGGTGAACACCTCTGAAAACGGCTCCCATGCCCCCTTCTGCAATTTTATCCTCAATAGGGTATTTTCCGATTTTAGCTGGTATACGAGCCATCCTTTACAACTCCTTCTCAACATCTATCATATGGACTTCCGGATCGGGGATTTCAGAGGGATCAGAGTAGAAGACCTGCATTTTTTCAGGATTATGAATCTGAATAAATAAACTGTCCGCCCTCAGTTTATACTTACCCGTAATTGTTCTATGACCGCCCAGATATCGGTACAGGGGACGGTCATACTCCTTACTGTAATATTCCAGATATTTCTTCACTGTACCGGGAATAGACTTATCATTCTGAGTCCAGGTCAATCCCTCTTTCATAAGATCATCTTCCTGAATATTGATCACGTCTTCAGGCAGATAAAAATCCAGTGGTTCAGCATGGGAAGCCATGATATTTTTTCCGATAGCCATATAGGGTAATAGGTATTCAAACTCAGCATACTCATTAATAAACTCTTCACCGAGGAATTTTAAAACCCATTGCTTAACCATCTCACCTTCGTATACAAACTTGCCGAATGGATGATTACCACGGGCTTCTTCATTTCGTATATTCTCATGATTTCCCTTCAAAAAATGAAACTGGTTGGGAAATGCCTGTTTCAGAAGCATAACCATTTCCATAAGACCAAGGCTTTCACACATTTCCTGATCCATATTTTTATGGCGTTTGAAACTGGTTTGGAATTCTTCAAAACTGTTTACCCAGCGAAAATAGCCCCTTTTTTCAGAGTGGAATCCATCACCCAGACAGAGAACCTGAATAGAGTGATCGATTAACCGTTCCAGAACCCGTTTCCCGTCTGGCGTAACCCACATCATAACCTTATACAGAAATTCTCTTCTGGCATGGAGATCAGGCACCACAACCACGGGAATTTCAGGATTTAACAGCAGCAATCCTCCGGGAAGGCCGTTATCATCGGGAAAACGGATCAAAGGGTTTTCATTTACCAGAATATGAATTGTACCATCCAGGTTCTTTCTGATTTTCTTTAGGGGACTGACTTTCTTTGCCGTCTGGAGCTGATTTAATTCTTCTTTGATTGATTCAAGATTCCTCATTGTTATTCCGGAATAATTGTATTGTTTATGGTGACAAACTCACGGGTAATAATGTTGGCAGCCTCTTCTATTTGTCTTGTTTGATCAAAAGGCTGCAGTTCTGAAGTCATCACAGCGATTTTATATACCGGCGAAGACTTTTTCAGTGAACCGCCTGTAAATTCAATGATCTGATCAATACGAACACTGTTTTTCAGCCTCATTTTATTCTCTTTGAGTTGTTCCGGAACATCTTTTCTAAAACCGATACTGGCATAGACAATCTCCCGCACTCCTTTGGAGAGAACAGGACCTACTCCCAGGATGGAACCTGAGTACGTCAGGACCAGAAATGCTCTTTTTTCATCGGAAGAGAGCTGATGCTCCATTCTCATACCAAAAGAGTTTACCTGATCGGTAAAGATTTTTTCCTTGCGATTCCAGGCTTCTGCTAGTAAATCCTGAAACGCGGGAGTCGCCGTCATATCAGAAATTCCCGACAGAGACATCAGATGATTCTGTACATCCTTCGGTAATTTTTTAAATGATCCCATAGCTGCACTCCTTTTTGAAAATCCACAAAGCTGTTATGTTAGAAATATAATGGAAACTTTTAGGAATGTCAGATGCTTTCTTCTTTTAATGGTCCTTTTTATACCAAACAGCATGGTTACGGCAGGTAACATCCTGAAACTGGCATGCCTTGGAGACAGTATAACCTACGGGTACGGATTAATAAACAGAGACAACTGTTATCCATCTATCCTGGAACGGAGCTTACCTTCCGGATGGGAAGTGAGAAACTATGGTGTGAACGGTGCTTGCGCTCAACCGGGAAAGGATGACTCGTATGACAAAACAGGAATGATTGACCGGATTCTGGAATGGAATCCCGATATTGTACTTTTCATGCTGGGAAGTAATGATTCCAAAACGGAAATATGGGTAGATTCAACAGCTTATATAGATGCCTGTCGTTCTCTTATAGAACAAATCAGGACCAGGGATCAGATAATTGTTCTGATGACTCCCCCTCCTGCTGGTTTGAATTTTTTCGGAATCCGCAACGAGATAATAACTGATCAGATTTATCCCGCATTGAAAAGCTTTGCGGAGACTAATCACTTCCCCCTTTTGGATTTTACAGATCAGATGAAAAACAGGCCTTACCTGTATATAGACAATGTTCACCCCAATAAATACGGATATACAGTAATTTCAGATATGATAAGAAATTTTTTGGAAAATCATATTTCAGACAGATGAACAGTTTTTTTCATATTTTCTTTCCTGTAATTCACATACTCTTTTTCGATGAGGGCTTTGGAAAAAAGGTAGCCCTGAAATGACCGGCATCCAAGATCAGTCAGAATCTTCAGCTGCTCCCTGGTTTCTACACCTTCAATTATCAGGTCGAGTTTCAGCTCTTCAATAAAAAAGAGGATCCCTTTTAATATAGAATAGTCCAGTTTACTATTGTGAACTTTACTGATGAAAGACTTATCGATTTTTACTGTATCCACAGGCAGATCTTTCAGATAGTTCAGAGATGAATATCCCGTACCGAAGTCATCAAGAGAAATACTGAACCCTGCATCCTTCAGCTGGTTCAGTTTACTTATAGCATTGACAGGATTGTCAATCAGACTATTCTCGGTCAATTCCAGTTTCAGATGGGAGGGAGGAATTTCATAGGTATCGGTAAGCCTGAGAAATGTATCAACAAGGTCAGGATTGTAAAACTGCCGGGGAGAAACATTAACAGAAAGGATTCCGGGAATGTTTTTATCCTTCCACTTTTTCAACTGCTTTGCTGCTGAGAAAATAACCCAGTTTCCCAATGGTATGATCAATCCTGTCTCTTCTGCCAGAGGAATAAAATCATCGGGATTAATTCCGCCCTTCTCTGGATGGTTCCATCTGATAAGAGCCTCGCTCTTTATATCTTTAATATAAAAAGTGTCTTCTCCCCCTGAATCCTCCAGAGTAACAATAGGTTGATAGGTCAGATAAAACTGTTTATCTATTTCTTTGATAGCCTGTTTCTCCAGAGCTTTTATAATACTGTTCTGCAGCTCCATCTTCTGAATGACAAGATCACTGATTTCATCTGTAAAAATTGTATAACTGATATTTTTTTTAAAGGCATAACTGAGGGCTATATCAGAATTATGAAGAAGTGTATTCCTGTCCAAACCATGCTTGGGAAAAAGGGAAACACCACAGCTGGAATCAATAGAAATATTATATCCGGAAAATATATGAGGCCGTTTTATCTCTTCATTCAGGAGCTGAAGAAACATAAGAAGCCTGTTATCATCCTGTACATCCTGGTACACAATCAGAAATTCATCCTCTCTTGTGTGATAGACAACATTCTCAAGTCCGCACAGCTCGGTAAGTCTGACACCTATCTGATACAAAACCCATTCACTTATGGTAGGTTTTAATGCTTTATTGATAGCTTCAAAATTTTCATTCAGCTTCACCAGGATAAATGCAATGGGAGAATGATCAGAACTCTCCATTTTTTTCTCAATCAGTTTATTGATTTCTTCATTGGCTTTGACATGATTGGGTAAACCGGTTTTGTGATTTATTACGACCCGTCTATGAAGATCGGAATTTTCCTTCTTGATGTTTTTCAGTTCCAGAGCGAGCTGCCCTACCTGATCCACAAGGTCAGCACGTTCTTCTTCCAGCTCCTGAACGAGATCTATCAATTGATCAGAAGAGAGTTTTTCAAGCTTGCTAAAACTGGATTTTGAATCTGATTTATCTGTCATATAGAGTTTTATATTGGAAAATTTTACAATACTGGTGCATTTTACATTGTTCCTTTAGTATTATCAAACATTTTTCTTATTAATAGTCCCATTGCATTCAGCAAAGGGAAGACTTTTTACTTTTCTTATAATAAATGGTAAAAAATCACAATTTTATTCATGCCTGTTGTGGTATAACTTTTGTTATGATTTTTTTAATACTCCTTGGAGCACTCTGCTGGGATTGGCTATTTTCCGAGCCCCCCTCCTTTTTACACCCCACAGTATGGATGGGGAATTATATAAAAAACTTCTGGAAATTAAATCATATAAAAAAACCATTATTTGATTTTTTATGGGGAATTCTCCTGGTAGGAACAGGACTGTTCCTGTTTACATTCCCGGTATTATTTCTTGATAAAATTATCGGCAATACTCTTTTTGTTTTCAATATTCTGATAAGTATTCCCTTATTAAAAGTTTCATTCTCCATGAAATACCTTTTTATTGCTGCAAAAGAAATTCAGAAAGCCCTTGAACAGGATAACCTGGATGAAGCCAGGAGATTAACGAAATGGCACCTGGTGAGCAGGAATACAAGCGAACTATCCAGAGAAGATGTGGTTTCCGCTGTGGTAGAATCTGTATCGGAAAATATTACAGACAGTTTTATTTCTCCCCTTTTCTTCTATCTGATTGCAGGAATACCAGGCGCATGGGGGTACCGCTTTATCAATACATGCGATGCTATGATAGCCTACAGGAATAACGAATACGAGTGGGGAGGAAAGTTTACCGCATGGATGGATTCAGCATTGAATTATCTTACTTCCCGTTTATCCGGCCTGGGAATTACCGCAGCAGCGGCTATATTACATGGTGTATCAGGAAAAAATGCCTATTCAGTAATGTTGAGGAATCATTCCATGACAGCCAGCCCTAATGCAGGATGGACCATGTCTGCCATGGCAGGAGCACTGGGTGTAAGGCTTGAAAAAAAAGGTGAGTATATTCTTCAGGGAGGAGATAAAAGTCTTAATGAAAAAGTTATCCAGAACTGCCTACGCCTGACCCTACTTTCCCTGGCCGTAACCATGCTTTTTCTTATATTAATCTACCTGGGGGTATCATGGGCTGTGAACATGGCGGTTTAAACTATAAAACCCTGATTAATCAAAATATCCCGCCAGACAGGATTGCCGACTTCAGTGTCAGTGTATTTCCTGATTCATTACCGGATGGATTGCTGAATAAACTAGACTTGGATTGCCTGACGAGATACCCGGATCCTGAATGTTATGAATTGAAAATGGCTATTACCAATGCAGAAGACGTTGATTCCATGGAATCTGTTTTGGTTGTCAATGGAACTTCACAGGCTATTTTTCTTATGGCAAACGCCTTTCTTGATCATAGGGAGTGTGTCACTATCATAGAACCTACCTACGGAGAATATGAGGAAGCCTGCAGATTGAAAACGGATAGGATCCATTCTATAAAGATGGAATATTCACCAGCCGGTTTCACATTCCCCATTAAAAAAATTATTCATAACATCCAAGGGAAATCTCCCCGTCTGCTCTGGATCTGTTCTCCCAACAATCCTACAGGCAACGTATTGAAAGAAGAAGAGTTTTGTGCAATCCAGTCTTCCTGTGAAAAATCTGGAACCATTCTCGTATTAGATGAAGCCTACGCATGTTTTCTCTCACAGGATAAGCGATACCCGGTTTTTGGAAAAACAACACTTGTCCTACGATCCATGACGAAAGATTACGGCCTGCCGGGGCTGCGGCTCGGTTATATAGTCGGGGATTCCAAACTTATACAGCAACTTAAAAGATGGCAGCCGGAATGGAGCGTAAATGGCCTTGCCCAAGATGCGGGTATCATCTGTTTTGAAAAAAAAGGTCTGTTTCTGCAGAAATGGAAAGAAATAGCCGAAAGGACTCAGAAATTCCGGATGGATATTGAGGATTTGGGATATAGTACACTTCCCAGCTGTACCAATTTTTTCCTGGTCAAAATTGAAAAGGATATGGAGGAACTGAAAGAGTACCTATGGTCCAGATTTCTACTTGTGAGAGACTGTGCCTCTTTTGGGTTACCCGGTTATATCAGAATTGGATGCAATACAATGCAGAATAATCAGAAACTGATAGAAAGTCTGGAGGGGTTCAGCAAGAAATGACTCTTATATTAGGTGGTACCAAATCAGGAAAAACTGGTTTTGCAGAAAAACTGGCTTTGGATTTGTCACAGGATACCGGAGCTCAGGTTCTCTATCTGGCTACAGCAAAAGCCTGGGATGAAGAAATGAAAACACGGATAAAAAAACATAAAGCATCACGTCCGCAAAACTGGGTTACTGTTGAATATCCTACTGAAATTGTCAATGTCTTCCCTGATGCGGTGCAATACGATAAAAGTATAATTTTATTTGACTGCCTTACCATGTGGATAACCAACATTCTGATGCTTCTGGGTGAAGATTTTTCAAAGGAAGAAGCAGAATCAAATGTTCTTACCGCATTGGATGTTTTTTTGGAGCAAGCTGAAATCTATGATGGCGAGTTGCTTATTATCTCCAACCTGGTGGAAGTCGGTCTTGTTTCGCCCCATTTTCTTGGAAGAACCTTTCAGGATATTGCCGGTATATGCCACCAGAAAATCGCAGAAAAAGCGGGATGTGTTTATCAAATGACTGCAGGAATACCTTTAAAAATCAAATAAGGAATAATCATGGAATATTCAGATAAATTGAAAGAGATCCAGCCACTGGATAAACAGGCAAGGGACTTGGCCTATAAAAGATGGAACAACCTGACAAAACCACCTCAGAGCCTGGGAAAGCTTGAAGACCTTGTGGCTCAGCTGGCAGGAATTCAGAGGAAAGCATTTCCTGAAATCCATAAAAAAACTGTACTCTGTTATGCGGCAGATCATGGCGTGGTAGAAGAGGGAGTTTCCCCTTCGCAACAGATAGTTACCGCTGAAATGGTAAAGAATTTTGTGAACGGAGGCGCAGCTATCAGTGTACTGGCAGAAATGGCTGGTGCTGAGCTGCTTGTTATAAATGCGGGAATGGTTAATGAAGTGGATCATCCCAGGGTTATTCAACAGCCGGTAGCGCCCGGTACCTTCAATATGGCGAAAGGACCAGCCATGACTGAAGATCAAATGAAAAAAGCCATAAACCTGGGATTTGAGACAGCAGAAAATGCAATAAGAACAGGAACTGATTTGATAGCAACCGGAGAAATGGGAGTGGGAAATACCACTGCGGCCAGTGCCATTTATTCCTGTATGACAGAACTGGATCCTATTGAAGTGACTGGCATAGGAGCCGGTTTGCCAAAAGATAAGGTCCATCATAAAGCCGAAGTGATAAGGAAGGCTATTCTGGTTAACAGCCCGTCCAAAAATGATCCTCTGGATGTTTTGATGAAAATGGGAGGATTTGAATTGGCCGCTATGGTTGGGACCATGATAGCTGGAGCTGTTTACAGTTGTCCGGTTGTGGTGGACGGATTTATATCAGGTGCGGCTGCAGTCATTGCCATGTCTCTTCATAAAGATCTGAGAGACTATCTGATTTTTTCACACTGTTCCGAAGAAAAGGGTTTTCAGGAAGTATGTAAAAGATTCGATATCATTCCCCTGGTAGATTTGAATATGCATCTGGGAGAAGGGACAGGCGCTGTAATGATTATCCCTCTTATAGAAAATAGCCTGGCGTGTTTTCATAATATGGCAACTTTTGAAGAAGCCGGTGTCACGGAGATTGATGTTTAATGAGAAAACTCATCTATGCTCTCAGATTCATGACGATACTCCCCATCCCCTGGAAAGAAGATGAAGATCTCGTCCAGGTTTCCCGATCTTCCGGATACTTCCCGATAGTGGGACTGATCATCGGAGTACTTTTGGGTTTTACCGGGTTTCTATCATCAAAAGTACTATCTTCCTCTGTTACAGCTCTGTTACAGACCGTTTTATGGGTCTTTCTGACCGGAGGACTGCATCTTGACGGATTATCCGATACATTTGATGGAATCGGGAGTAATCGAGACAGAGAAAGGATGCTGGAAATCATGAAAGACAGCAGCATCGGCGCATTTGGTGCAATTGCTTTAATACTTCAGCTCCTGTTTAAATATGTTCTCATAAAAGAACTGAATGCCTTTTCCCCCTGGTTAATCATCATTCCTCCGGTTACAGCCCGCTGGGGCCAGATTATCAGTATTTTCTTTTTTCAATCAGCCAGACCGGATGGTATGGGTAAATTCTTTAAGGATTACATTAGATTTTATGAACTGCTTTTCGCAATTATTTCCACCGTTTGCATATACGTTCTACTCTTACCCGTAACGTCGCTGGGGATTCTTGTAATACACGGATTTTCTGTTCTACTGATATCTGGAAATTTATCAAAAAAGCTTGGCGGTCTGACAGGAGATGTATATGGCTTAATTTGTGAAACTGGAGAAACTCTCACGTTGTTTCTCCTGCTGGTATTTTACTCTTTTAAGACGCAGCCTGCATACTCACAAATTTTGAATAAACTCGTCCATCTTCTTTTCCAGTGATGTGAAAATAAAATTGAAAAGAACCTCTTCGTATTCCTGACTAATAAAACGGGCGATATATAAAGGTTTACCTTCAAATTCCCTTTTTTGCGATAAAATACCGGAAACCTTTATGCGATAAGCTCCTACAGACAACTCCAGATCGGACACATTTTTATCGATAAAAGGCTCCAGATCGGATTCACAGGAAAAAGAGATAGCTTTGGGGCTGATATCATGCAGAGCTCCTTCCAGCTTCTGATTTTCACACTGAAAAGGGAATCTGCATAAAATCTCCCGGTAACTGCCGAAACGTACATATTCTCTTTTTCCATGACATTCCTGATCCTTTAAAAGATCTTTCAGCTGGGAAAAAAGTTCCTCATCATTCTGATCCAGAGAAACATAATCCTGAAACATATCACTAAACGTGACACTCTGTTGAAAAAAAGCAAAAACCTTCAGATTTACAAGAGAAAGATCTTTTAAATCATTATTAATAAAATCATTTAAATTGAAATCTTCATTTCTGTAATCCGTGTTGATAAAAAGCAGAGCATCCGGAAAAGAGGTTAATAATGGTTTTAATTTTTCTGTATTGTGTATTTTATATATTTCATACCCTTCTTCATACAATTTCCGAAGAGTCTTTTTTGCAAAATCAATGGGTGGGTACAAGAAAAAAATCTTTTTCCCCATGTCAAATTGGCTCATTTATTCTCCTTCCCGATTTTTCATTATATAAGACATCGAACATAACCAATTATCACATATTTCAGATCAAATAGAAAGCAAAGCTTAAGTAGAAACTGATACTTCCTGCTAAAACAAACAGGTGCCAGATAACATGGGCAAATGGGATTTTTTTGGAAATATAAAAAATGATGCCTATGGAATAAAAAATTCCTCCTAACAGAGCCCACAAGCAGAATCCCCTCTGCATAACACTCATGATCGGCTTAACTGCAACAATAATAGTCCACCCCATGGGAAGATATAATAAATCAGAAATCAGATGTTTTTCCCTGAATACCATTGTTTTCATGAGAATTCCAATGATAGCGAATCCCCAGATAACACCGAAAAGACTCCATCCCCATGGACCTTTTAAACCCAGTAACGCTACAGGAGTATACGTACCTGCAATTAATAAATATATGGCAGCCTGATCAAGTATTCTGAAAGATTTACTTATTCCTGGCATGTCTGAAAACTGGTGTGTTAAAGCCGAAGACAGGTATAAAAGGATCTGAAATGCACCGTATATGCTGAAAGAGACATAAGCAATCGGTTCACCCTCATTTATATGAGTTATTACCAGAAGATAAACCAGTCCGGCAATACTCATACCAGCACCGATACTATGGGTCATTGAATTAAGTTTCTCTTCAATGGAGTGTTCATTATTTTGTTTTACAGTTTCCATATTAATGCTATCCATAGTTGGATATTGTAAGGGTAAACTGATAAAGATAAATAGTAAAAAAACACCATATTTGTAATGATGGGATAATTAGATCGTACCGGTAAAAGATTTAAAGCTGATTTATAAAAAATCAAGGCCCTGTTATTCAGGACCTTAAAAAATTTTTGGGCGGCGGCGGATTCGAACCGCCGACCCCATGCGTGTCGAGCATGTACTCTAACCAGCTGAGCTAGCCGCCCTTGGGAATCCCTATTTTACCGGGATTCCGGACTTTGTCAATAATGTTTGACTATTTAATTGCGCTGATGACACGCTCCAGAACTTTTTTCCTATCAAGGGGTTTGACAATATAGTTTTTTTGCCCCAAGAAGCAAAGACTTCTTTACAAGATCCTGCTTACCCAGAGCACTCACCATAACAACACAGGCTTCTTTATCAAACTCAATGATTTTTTCCAAAGCTGTAACACCATCCATTCTCGGCATGGTGATATCCATGGTTACCAGATCAACATCGGGATAGAGCTCTTTGTATTTTTCTACACCTTCTGCTCCATCTGCTGCTGTTCCCACAATATCAAAACCTTCAGATGAAAGGATCTGACTTATCTGTTTTGTCACAAACATTGAGTCGTCAACGATTAAAACCCTCAGTGGTTTTCCATCGTTTCTCAGTCCCTCAGGTGTTCTTTCATTAATGGAAGGAAAATCGCTGGTAGTTTTCATATCAAGCTCCTACTCTTTCTCTTATGGCAACATTGATTTCAACCTTACCATGGGGAAGCCCAAGGGGAACAATCAATGCTTCAACATTCATATCGGATACCTGCATGTTTTCACCTGTAATGATAGCAGGAGGGGTCAAGTCAAACTTAAATCCCAGATCATGCAGTTTTGTTACTGCTTGAGCAGTTATCATATTTGCCAGCTCTGTAATCGTTGCTTTTACAAGCTCATCCATAGTCGTGAGCTCTTCTCCATTCATGGTCGAAGCTACCTTTATGGCAGTTTCGTTCGACATATCAATAAGAACACGACCTTCCACATCACCTGCCAGACCAACTATCGCAGCAACTCCCAAAACAGGCTGAGTGGACTTTTTCAGATAAAGCTCATCTCTATTAACTTCTGTCTGCAATACCTCTTTCATGATATTGAAAGCGGATTCAACAAAAGGATTAATATATTCGACTCTCATGCAGTAACTCCTAATCTTCCTTTATTATATACTATTTCATCCAGTCTTTTTTACTTTTTTTTATATAATTTAAGACCTTTATTTTCAATAACTTCCCAGTTATTTTCATTAAAGGGCCGTTCATTCTGACCGAGTAAAAGGATTCCTCCAGGTTTCATTGTTTCATAGATATGATCCAGAATCCTTACCTGCATGGATTCTTCCATATAACTAAGAGTATCCCTGCAAACAACATAGTCCAATCTTGGCAGAGCCGTATCATTCTGCAGATCATGATATTCATAAATAACACTGTCTTTAATAACCTGGTTAAATTGAAATCCTTGAGCTGAAGATACCAGATACGGTTCATACAGGGGGGGGATTTTTGATTTATCAATAACCAGACCGGGTGCCGATGAAATATTAATTAAATCATTATCATTCCCTTGAACTTTCAAGATTATATCGGGATTTTTCTTTTTAAGCAGTACCGCCATGGAATAGGTTTCATATCCTCTACCGCAGCCGGGATTCCAGACAAAGACATTTCCTGTTTTATCCGGAAGAACAGAAGAGATGGAATCCATATACTCTTCTCCCCAAAGTTCTCCCGTATAGGGAGAAAAGAAGCCGCGGAGGTAGCTGTTTGCATCATCTTTGTTCTCAAGCTGAAGCTTCTCTTTTCCCCGCTGCTGTTTCCAGCTTTCAAACCTCTGACGTATCCAGTCATGGTTTAATGCAGACGGATAGAATCCCGCGTACGTCGGAAGGGTTTCTTCTATGAATCCCAAATTCAGATTTAGTTCAGAATCTCCCAACCGGATAGCACCGGCATCAAATATCGCATCATCAACTCTGGCAGAAACACTGGAAAAAGAAGGTTTTTCTGTGGATGCAGAAGCTGTATTTTCCCCGCTGTCCACGTTAAAGATTTTTTCAGCATCCAGAATGATATAGAGGCTGTTGTCGTTTTCAACCACTCCATCAATATACTTGATATTTATATCACCAAAAAGAGGATGAGGAGGCTGTTTTCTGGAAGAATCAATACCAATAACTTTTTCGATTGTATCGACAATAATACCTATAGTATGGTCTTCCAGTCTGAGAATAATCATATTCTCATAGTTTTTTTCATTTTCCTGAACAGGCAGATTAAAAAAGATCCTCAGGTCGATAACAGAGATAATGTCGCCTCTCATATTATACACGCCTTTCACAAATGGTGCGGAATTCGGAACAAAAGTAAACTTCTCCGCTTTGTGGATCTCTTTTACCTTCATGATATCTATTCCGTAATCCTTACCGGCGAGAGTAAAGGTTACCATTTTGAAATCTACTTTACTTACCTGCTGTTCATTGACATTCTCAGGATTGGTTTTCATATCTGTGTTTACATTCATCAGCCGTTCCTTAATAGTTATGAGATCGCCTTAGCCTGGAAGCCTGTTCTTTTTGAATACAGAGATCCAGAAGCTGACTGACATCAATAATGAGAGAAACTGTTCCGTCTCCCAGAATGGTAGCACCGGCAATTCCGGGAGAATTGGTGTATTTATCTTTCAGGGGTTTAATTACAACATCCTCTTCTCCAATCAGAGAGTCCACCATAACCCCCATTTTTTTGTCACCGCTTCCCACGATTACAACAAAATTGTAATCTCCTCTTTCTTCAGTTTCAAGACGGAAGAGTCTGTTCAAACGAACCAGAGAGATGACATCATCCCTCACATTGAAAACCTCATGATTATCAATGATATTGATATCTTCCGGTTTAATTCTGTGACTTTCTATAACACTGGTAATAGGGATGGCATAGACTTCAGTACCAACTCTGACCAAAAGCCCCTGAATGATTGCCAGAGTCAGAGGAAGTTTAATAATAAACTTGGTTCCCTTGCCCAGAGAAGACTGTACCGTTACTGTACCATTGAGCTTCTCCATCTCTTTCCTGACAACATCAAGACCTACACCTCTTCCCGAAATATTCGTAATTTCCTGAGCGGTAGAGAAACCGGGTTCAAAAATCAGATTATAGGCTTCCATATCAGAAAGATTCTTACTGGGATGAATAATTCCACGGTCAATGGCTTTCTTTTTAACAGATTCCACATTGATCCCGGCACCATCATCAGCAATTTCTATGACAATCATGTTACCTTCATTACTGGCTTTCAGAAGGATCTGACCTTCTTCTGGTTTGCCGGCAGCCACACGGTCAGCAGGGCTTTCCACGCCATGATCCAAAGAGTTCCTGACGCAGTGCATAAGGGGATCAAGAAGCTCCTCAATGACAGATTTATCCAATTCGGTATCTTCACCTTCTATGGTAAGGCGGATTTTCTTATTGAGAGATTTTGACAAGTCTCTGACAAGCCTGGGAAATCTTGAAAAAATCTGATTGATGGGAACCATCCTGATTCTTAATATCGCCTCATGGAGATCCCCTGTGTTTCTTCCAAGATTGGCAGCAGTACTTTTAAAAGTACCTACAGTCTGTTTAAAGTTATTTTCAAAACTGTCAAATATATTAAAAAGGTCATCGTATTTATCATTAATTTCTTTTTTAACAGCCTTAATTGAAGTATTCTGCTGAATCTCCTCCAGATATCTGGGCAAATCATCAAACAGGTTCTTCAGTTTTTCCTTAAATATATTCTCTGTATTCTGCAGTTCTGTCTGAATATCCATAAACTGATTGCTTATCTGATTGAATGTTGCTTTATTAATGACAGCTTCACTGACAAGGTTTAAAAGGTTATCGATCCTTTTACTATCAACTCTGAGAATAGATCCACTGGAATCCTTCTGTTTTGCTTTAACAGCGGCATTCTGGGACTTTACCTGTTCTTTCTGGGATTCTTCAATGGCGTCCTGAATACTTTCAGAAGCATCAGGAGCTTTTTCCTGAAGACTCTGGGCAGTCTGTGCTGCAGCAGGTTTAGGGGGAATCACGCTGTTTTGTCCGCTTGTCGCCGTTTTCTCCTCTTTCTGTACTGCATCGGTTTGTTTCTCTTCCTGCTGAGGCTCAACAGATTTAGCTTCACCCAAAACGGAAACACTGACAGATTTTGTAACATCATCCATATGGGTATCTGACTGAATAACGTCTGCACTTTTTTCTGTTGCAAGAAAATATTGAACCTGAGGATAGAAAACATCCTCATACAATTTATCAAAATCGGGAAGAGTTTTAAGGATGGAACCCATTGTTTTCAACTTTGCATAAACCTGAATTCCACCAACCGTATTCATCGGGTTATCTTCATCAAAATCTACCATAACCTTCAAAACTGTCTTGCCGGCAGCGGCTTCTTTCATTTCCAGAATATCATATTCTGTAAGAGAATCCTCCTGTGTGGAAGCTGGTACATCCTTTTTCGGTACAGTCTTTACAGATTCTGTCTTCACAGATTCAACGGCTTTTCCCGAGACAAGATTGGAAAGGTTCTGTTTAAGTGCCGTAATATCACCATCAAAAATGGAGCCATCCATTCTTGAATTGAGCATTTCCTTGATTACATCGATAGAGGCAAGCAGTGTATCAACGGCCACTTCATTCACCTTGATGTTTCCGCTACGGATTTCATCAAGCAGATCTTCAACCAAATGTGTAAACTCAGCCAGTTCTGTCATTTGAACTGTAGCAGCCCCACCCTTCAGAGTATGGGCTGCTCTGAAAATCTCATCGATGGCATCATGATCTTCCGGATTATCTTCTATCGCAAGGATATTTTGCTCCAGGATCTCAACCTGAGAAGTGGCTTCAGCAAAAAAATCTTTTAATAATTCCTCATTATTTGGATCCAGATAGTCACTCATAAAGGATTACTCTCTTATTTGATCAGGATTTTCTATATATTTTATAATAGATTATATTTTTACAAAATACAAAGTTAAATAATAATACAATTAAAAAAGTTAAGATGTAAATAATTTTTATTTAAATATATGACGATCGAGGTGAAGTATGGGTAAAAGAGGTTTTTTCCTAAGGAAGGACTCTTTTTCGTACGAGAATTAAACTATCATTGGAGATAGAAAATGCATAAAAGACTACTTACCTTTTCCTTAATCATTTGTAGCAGTTTGGCCTTACTTATTGCTGAGGAAGCAGGTTTTTCATCGTATTTTGGAACATACGGTCTGGGAGATTATAGCTCAAGCAGCATTGAATACGAAGATTTTTTTCAATGGGGAGGAAATATCTATTACAGGAATTACAATTTCAGCGAATCAGAAATGGGTTATGTTCTGGAAGCAAGTGCTGATCCCATTCTAAAGTACAGGTATAAATCCGAAATTGAAATTCTCAACACATATTATTCCATCCGGATAGGCCCTGTCTTTGGCATTATCAACCAGGGTTGGACTCTGATCAAACCCGGTTTTACCGGATTTTTCAGGGCTCAATATCCGGGAAAGGCATTCCTCGATTTCGGCGGAGAAACCATACCTCTCAGATCATCCCTCCTTGAAAAGGATTATTCCAGTTTTTCGAGTTTCTATAGTATAGGGTATTACATACTGGAAGATCATCTTCTTTGCTATTTTACCCAGAAACGTGATCAATATACCGAATTAAATGATGGACTGGAGACAACCAATGAAAAAACATCCTATCTGTTTTATTCAGAATTTTTTGAAAAGAACTCTTTTTTACGGGTTAAAACAAAAATGGGATATGAAATTCTGAATCAATCTTTTAGCACAACAGAAAATATAGAGTTAAAATCCATAATTCTTGGACTTAATCTGGATTTTGGTTTAAGCGGGAATTCTTCCGTTTACATAAGCATGGATAATATGATATACCCCATCAGTTCCGGAAGTATGGAACTGTCCGAAGTTCCCGGTTACCTTTATACCTTTGAAACCGGATTTAAATGGTACAGATAAAAAAACAGGCCCCTTTTTGAAAAGGGGCCTTTATTTTATAGAGCATTACGGCTCAATTTCAAATCTTTTACTAATTTTTAAAATTAGCTTGAAAAGCTATTTCTATTCCTCAGGTGCGGCAGGAACATCTTCTTCCTGATGCATTTTCTGAGTTTCCAGATAACGGAGAACCTGCATGTTACCAAGTCTTTTCAACTCTGCATTTCTCCTGGCTTCTTCTCTATCGGAAAGGATATTCCAGGTAGATTCGTGATCGATGTCAGAATTGAGTTCATCAAGAACAGCCTGGTCATAAACAAGAGTGATATCCTTGATATAAGAAATAAAATCTCCACCTTCCTGCATAGCATCTCTGTAAATATAGATACCATCCAGAGTCAGAGAAGGCTGGCTTCTGGGGTATAGAGGAGCTTTGCGGATTTCTCTGTTTCTCACTTCAGCAATATAGTTAGGATTGGTCCATTCCAGCTCTCTCCAACCGTCAAAATCTAGATAGCTCAGGAAAATGGACTTTTTATTTTCGTTGGCATCACGGAAGATAAGACCCATTCCCATTGGAAAATTCATTCCGTACACCCGTACTTTTACTGATTTAAGAACACCGACATTTTTTACAACTCCAAAACCGGTAAACTGATCACCTCGAACGGCATTTTCATCTACACTGCTGGTAGCATATGCAGGAATGGCAAAGGGAGGTTTAATTGTTGCGTAGGCATTGAAGCTGGCTTCGGGAAAATGAACTCTGATACCCATGAGCTGATCACCGGCAGATGCAAAATTATTTACATCATTGTTCACTGGAACAGACAGAACATAGGAAAGGGAGTTATTCACTACAGTTTGTGAAGAAGATGTCAGCTGTACTTCCCAGTTGGGAATGTATAGCGAAGTCTGCATGGCAGCTTTTTCTTCTTCAGTATACCGTGTTCCGGCAACTGTACTGAAGTCCATTAAAGTGGCTTTATTCTCTCCCTGATAATCATCTACCAGATCAGAAAAGTTGATCATAACTGTTTCTTCGGCAAATAGTGAACCAGTCAGGGCAAAAATAGCCAACAACAAGAAAGTGAAGAACCGTTTCATTCATAGCTCCTTTCGGTACAAATTCATATTTATTTATAAATCAAAATTATACAGATGCCGATAGGTTTGTCAACGAATTAAAATTTTTTTTTAATATTCGGATACCGGTAAAATCAATCCAGACTGTAATAAGGGCTTCCCGGAAGCTGTCCATTAATGGTTATGACAACCTCTTTCAGAAAAGGATAATTGAACTTAAGATTCCTTTTAATCAGGTCAATTCGATCGCTGAATGGAAAACTCAAACCGGAATCCATTTGAAAAAAATCTTTGGAAAAATCCAGAAACAGGGTTTGATCATTCAGAATAAGTGATTGCAGTTTTGTGCCCAGAGGGACAATTCTGTCCAGTTCCAGGATAGCAGGACCAAGGAGCATTTCCTTTACGGTATGGGCAATTCTGACTTCTTTTGTTTTATATTTTTTAATCATGCGCAGTTCTGCATTTACGCCATTACCATTATCAAGAGGAAAAAGCAGAACCTGTTTTAAACGGGCATTCTCCAGATTGATGAGAATAACTGCCAGTAAAAAAGTTATCCCTATAATTGATACCGGAAGGAATCTTAATATTTTTTTCAGCATGCCTTATCCTTCATTCTTCAAAAAAATCCACAAAATCAACGATGCCATTATAGATTCCTTCTGTCATTTTCATCAAGTATAGGGGATCTCTCAGCCTGGCGGTTTCCTCCTGATTGGTAATAAAACCCGTTTCTATTAATATGGAAGCCATCATGGCATTTCTCACAACAAACCAGGATTCCTCTTTTAATCCTCTGTTTTCTGTTTCTCCCTCCAGAGAAGTTTCCATATTATTCAGAATTGTTTCTGCCAGTTTTTTGCTCTCCAGTGTAAATTCTTCTTCCAAAATGGTATTCAGAATGGGAGCCAGCTGATTATTGTCATCAGGATCATTCAGAATTTGTCTTCTATAATTTTCCGGAAGATACCACACTTCATATCCCTGGGCATTCGCATTCAGGCTGGCATTGGCATGGATAGAGATATAAATCATACCCTCACCTTCTTTCAGATTGAAATCATTGGCCTGTTTTACCCGGTTTTCCAGAGTAGGATAATCGTCTCCTCTTCTGGTCATAATGATCTCTTTATCCGGAAACTGATTTTTCAGCATCTCTTCAAGACGGAGGGCTATTTCCAATACCAGATTTTTTTCTTTTAACGGGATTTCAACAGTATCCACCGGAAAACGGCTCAAAGCACCGGAATCACGTCCGCCGTGTCCGGGATCAATAAGAATCCCGGCGATACGGTAATAACCGGAATTATCAGAATCCGCAGAATTCTCTAAAAGATAATCATAGATAACAGTTGCAGCATCTTCTGAAAATGTAAGCCGGTTATTCGAATAGATTATGGCTCCGGAAGAGATAACCCGGGAATCATCAAGAACCATTATCGGATATTCTGAAGTAAAGGAGATACTCCTTTTTCCTTTGATCAGCAAGCCTTTTTTCATAACCGGGTCCCAAAGGCATCGGGCTGAGGTTTTTTCCAGAAGCTCATTCAGACTGACGGGATCGGCAGAAAGACCGGTAATGAGAAAGAAAAAAATAATCGAGAGGATTTTACTCTTCATTTTCTTTCAGGAACCAGTCTGTTCCCTGAATACCTCCTCTTAAAGCGGCATGCCAGAAATGTTTGGCAAAGAGAGTCCAGTTCTGATCACCGGCAAATTGCACTCCTTTTTGTTCTGCTTCTTCCATAAGCTCTTTCAGAGAAATTCCGTGCCAGTCTTTTTTCATCAATTCATTTTCCTTGAAAGGGACAGGGACAGGGTGGGATGCATATTTCATGGAGAAATCCGGATGAAACTCTTCCAATTCTTCCAGAAAAACATCATAAGCCGAAGGGGGGAATTCGGTTTGTAATGATTGCTCCAGAAAAGTCCTTGTTGAATCAGTGTTTTTTTTCAGACGGATTCTTATTGTTGCAACAGATTTTTCTGATGCTGCGAGTGCCGAATCTCTCGTGTCGGAAACTGCGATCACATTTCCGCATTTGCTTACATTATTAACCGGAAAATCGACGCTGTCGCCCTCTTCCACCCGTAAAAAAATATCTTTTACACCGGGAACGGAATGGGCTTTTTCAAGGAATTCAATATTTTCTATTATGCCGGGTATAGAGATGAAAGCCCTCTCAGATGCAGTTCTATTTACAGGCTCATGCAAATCACCGGGATCCATCCCCAGCGCTATCATCATACCTTTTTCGACAAGAGCCAGACCGCTCGCATAAGGGTATGTCCATCCCGACATATACCCCCCTGAGAGTCTGGCTGCGACCTCTCCAATCATAACCCCTTTTGAAGTTAGTTTGATATCACCTTTGGCAGCCCCGTTCTTTATACCCAAAGCCGTAACCGCATCAGAAAAAACCCGGATTATCTCCTCTTTCTGATCTTCCGGCAGTGCTGTGGGGAGGGTATGCCCCATTTCTATGAAACAGGGAGGAAAAAAGATATGTCTGTCTGCAAAACCTGTTATGGTAAGTTTCCCCTTATATATTAAACTGTCCAGACTGAATTCCGGGCCATCCATAAACTCTTCTATAATAGCCCGGTCAGTTCTG
Source organism: Oceanispirochaeta sp. (assembly GCA_963677615.2). GTDB lineage: Bacteria > Spirochaetota > Spirochaetia > DSM-2461 > DSM-2461 > Oceanispirochaeta. The sequence goes on from CAXXQW010000001.1 coordinate 232,326, forward strand.
GAGAAGAGTACCGCTTCATTTACCGCTTTCTCCAGTGAGTCCATATCAAAAACAGTAATGACCCCCCGGCTTCCCATATTATCAACGGGTTTGACCACAAGAGGAAAAGACAGTTCAGAAATCAGGGTTGTCAGATCTGAATCACTGTCAGCTTCCCTGAACTGTGGACAGGGGACACCGTGTTCCTTCAGTTTTGTCCTCATTCTGTATTTATCAGTGCAGTCCAGAGAGGTTTGGTAGGGAATCCCGGGCAAATTCAGTTCCTGGGCAACCCATGCTACAGTAGATGAAAAATCTGTACCGCAGGTAAATACCCCATCAAGGCCTATCGTTTCTTTCAGTTCCGTCGCTTTTTCAGCGATTCCCATTCTGTCTTTTAAATCGATGTGAAAAAAATAGTCCGCTTTATTCCGGCATGGGGCCTCGGGATTGCCATCCACACCGACAGAAACCCAACCTTTCCTCTTGGCTGCCGTATATGCCGGCAACTGCATAATCCCGGCTCCTAATATCATGATGGTTTTTTTCATTTTTACCCTTTCCTGCGGCAATAGATCTCAAATGTATCACCCAGTTTAAATATTTTACAGATCCACAGAAGCACAGTTCTGTTGAAAATTTTTCTGATCGGCAGTTTCCAGGGGATCCTTTCTGGATGATATCCGGTAATATGAAATCTGATGTTGTGATAGCCATATTTTTTCAGTATTTTTTTGGCGCTTTTTCTGTCCCAAACGGTAAAATGATCATCCGGACTCTCTTTATAGAATTTATCCCTGTTCAACCGGCCAGTCACCCCTTTTCCATTTGGTGTGGAAAAAGCGAATACACCGCCCGGTTCAAGTAGGGAGCTGATCTTGTCCAGTACAGGCCCTGTCACCTGAAAATGTTCGATCACATACCATAGGGTAATGGCGTCAAAACGTTTTCTTCCAAATGATTTAAGGGGATCAAAATCCTGCAGGGAAACATTGTCAGCAGAAACATTTTCCAAATGCTCGATAATATATGCGATTCCCTCGTGTGTTACATCTATCCCGAAGGCATTCAGGCCCTCTTCTTTTGCAGCCTCCAGAAAGGGACCGAATGCACAGCCCACATCAAGAATGGAATGGATACTTTCCTTCTGTTTCAGAATCCTTCTGATTCTCTTAATACCGCTTTGTTTTATATGTTCAAAATCCTGAAGATATGTTTTTCCATACTGTTTCTTATAGTCATCAAAAAAGTATGAACTTTTGTAAAGATCTGTTTTCCGGGAAAAATTCACCAGGTAGATGATTCCGCAATCTTTACGGGAACAGGTAAAGTAGGATTTATGGTTATATCTGTACAGACAGGGATTGTTTCTGCTCCCGCAAAGGGGACATTTATTTTCCACAGGAGAGATCTCTTCCAGCCAGTTTTTAAAAGGCTTTTCAGAAAAGTCATATTTCTTTTGAATCACTGTGTTCTGATCTGCAAAATGCTCTGTACGGACGACTTTAAGGAGTTGGTTTATTAAAACCGTGCCCTTTTTTTTCCATCCCTTTGGTATATAGGGTATAAAAGCATTATGTGAGAGTTTATCATGGTATTGGGATGGATTAATCAGGATTACCGGAGTATTTGATGCAACCGCTTCAAACGCCGTGATTCCATAGCTTGTAATAACAAGGTCATAATGCCTAAGCAAATTCTTAAGATTTTCGGGAGATTTTAACATTCTCACATCTGAATTGCTGCTACTTGCCAGAGGAGTAGTGAAAAACGGCCCCTCCACCAGAGTCCATCGGGTATGGGGGAACGTACGATCACCGAGAGCAATAAGAAGAGTCTCTGTGAGTTTACCGGGATCCTCACCTCCGAAGGAAACCAGAATATCAAGAAACTCTGACTCCAGCTTTGTCTCTTTTCTTTTTTCCGGGAGTTGAAAAAAAGACAGCCCTTGCTGATTGGGGAGCATTTTATGTAACCCCGGCAGAATATCAATAATGTAGGGGGCAGTATTTCTGTATTCACCTGACTCATCAATGGCTATAACAGGGATGTGTTCCATGTCTGCAGGAATATATCCCGGTTTTGTATTTCTGTTATCCAGGATGATGAGATCCCAATCATTATTGAGGTTTGATCTGTAAAGAACCGGACTTTTACAGATTTTTAATAAATCTATGATTTTCTCATCAGAGAAATACAAATCTCCATCCGGGCAGAAAAAATTCTGCACCGGAAGCGAACGGCTCCATTCAATACAGCGTTTCAGATGTCCCGTGCCATTGCCTTTCTGTACAGAAGGCATAAATAATATTTTGTCTTTTCTAATCATGTTTTTTCAAATATTTGACAAGTTCTTCAATACCGACAGGAGCTCCGTGATAGATATTTTTAAATATAGTTCTGAGGGAAATATAATCATCCTCGGTATCCAGAGTCACTCTGCCTTCACTGCACATTTCCCGGGGAGCATCAAAAAAAACTAAACGATGCTTCTCAGGATTGTTGTAAATATAGGGAGTCACATGTTCATGATCGTATTTTTCATCAGATGCTTCTGCAGCGTTCATGAGATTATCAAACCTGAATACCTCAACCCCGCATCCGTAAGGTAAACCTCTCATGGCAGTATAGTCCCAATCAGGATTTGATTGAATCTGATGCAGCAAAAAAGTGGCCGGCTCAAAAGCCACAAGCGGATTATCTCCTGTTGCCCTGACAACAATATCGACCTGATACTTCTTTCCCGCATCGATAAATCTCTGTAACACATCCTCCCGGGAACCTGCATAGAGCTTAAAGCCTGATTGGAAGGCCAAATCCTTAAAATACTTTTCATCTCCCCTGGCTGTGACAAGTATATGTTCGTCTGCAGGAATCAGAGACAGAGCATTCATGGCATGCTCGATTACGGTTTTCCCTTCCAGATATTTCAGGGCTTTTCCAGGCAAGCGGGAAGAGTCCATTCTGGCCTGAAGAAATACTCCCGTCTTCAATTATCCATCTCCCATAACTCGGTTAAATTAAAAGTATCTGTTTTGAAACGTAAACTGTTTTCATTCACCCATTCCTGAATTTCACGGAATAAACGATAATGAAAAAGGATATTGCTGCCCGATTTGAAGGCAAAATAGAGAAAATTACCAAAGGGGAGTGAACAGGAATCTCCATGAAATTTGATAGCAAGGTTTTTAAGAAAAAAACGGGAATAATCCGCATCCCTTGTGGTATTTTCTCTTGGTAATTCTGTTGTGTAACGCAATTTTACTGTAGTGACAGTCTCTATAGTCTCTCCCCAGAGGGCACACCTTAAACCAAAATCCAGTTTTTGCCAGTAAGGATTTGTGTATTTTTTATCATACCCACCGGTAAGGAGAAATTTCTGTTTGTTATATATTCCACAGAAATCATAAGGATACAAAGTAGGCATTTTATTGCGAACAGCGGTTAAAGGATAGATTTCCCATTTTTTATGGGTAAAAGCCGGTGCAAACCGGATAGGAATAGTTTCATTATTGGTATTCAAGAGCAGGGGGACACGGCACAGGAAGTCCCCTTCCAGAGCCAGGTTGAAGATTCTGTCAGCCTGACTTCTGATCTGAAGATCCATATCATTCCAAAAAACCAGAATATGAGATCCTGAACACACCTTGGCTGCAATATTGATTCTTTCTCCTATGCTGATCTGGTCTGAAACCGTAAGGAATTTGACATTTTCAAATTTTGAAGCCAGATTTTCCATCTCGAAGATCTGTCTTGAAGTTTCAACAGAGACAATTTCTTTAAGTTTGAGGTCGTAAAGCTGGCTGAGTATTCTGGATTTGAAAGGTTTTCCGCCCCTGTTCAATAGCACAACCGAGACACCTTCAAACTCAGGCAAATCCCTGACAGCACCAGAAACGACGGTATATCGATCCTGATTGGTTGAATTAGAAATTGTAGGTGTAGTATTCATCACAACGGTTACATATCCCTGAGTAGTCTTGTTTCAAATGTTTTTCATAAACAGAGTTTAATGATTCCCATATATCTTCCAGGGACTGTTTATGGATATTGCCGAAATTGCTGCCTTTTCCCGTATCTTCTCTGCATAAAGGAACACTGCCGTCAACAAGAATAGACATTTCTCTTTTAAGATGCCAGCAGGGAAAACGGGAGACCGGAGAGAGATCCGTGACTTTCCTCTCGGGAAGCAAACCGCAGAAATGATCATATTTCTGTATAATGACATTTTCTGTTTTTTCTTTCCAGCTTCTGAAAAACTCTTCCAGATCCTCTTCATTTTCATTCATTCTCACAGATTGAACCCATGTATGACCGGGATTGATTGCCAGAAACTGTTCCACAGTTTTCAGAGCCTGTTCCTGTCCTTTGCCCCGCAGAGCACTATACAGCTGAGGATCTACAGCATCAAGAGAAAATATCCAGTCAATCCTGTCGGACTGTATCAGTTCTTTACGATTTTCCCAAAGCGGTTCCCACCCGAGACCGGAAGTTTCAATCAATATTTTCAACTCTGTTCTTTTCAGCAGGTCATCCAGAATTTCTCCAATCTGTGAATGAGAAGAGGGATCTCCCCAAAGGGACAGAGACAGAACGCTATCAGGAGAAAATGCCTCAATTCTCTGTGCCAAGGTAATTACATCTTCCCTCGCCATTTCCCCAGGGGAATTCAAATGATCCGGATTCATTATGGGATAGGGGCAGTAACTGCAGCTTTGTCTGCATTGTTCTGTAATCTGTAACTGAATATACGATGGAAGAGTCCTTGTATAAGTTTCTATGATGTCATTCATCTCCGTAATGGAGTTGCAGTTCCGTCCTCCATTGTTAACAATTTGAACCATTTGAAGCCAGTTCTGTTTTGTATCACAGGATAAAGAAATCCTTTTCAAACGCATATCCACAGGCGAGATTTCTGTTTCAATATCAAAAGCATTGATATCTTTCTGAATGCATGTAAAAAGAGAATCCCGCTTTACGGGGCCGGTTTCCCCTTTAGCCAGTGAAATAAGCTGTTTGAGACATCCGGTACTGATGATTTCCGGGGTTAAACCGTAGGGGTATCCATCGGCAAAAGAATAATCCGCAAAATATTTATAGTGATTATTCACCATTTTTAAAGTAACGGCAGGGTCCAGCAATGGAGTATCTCCGTAAAAATAAAAACAGTGATCATAACCTTCGGCAAACTTGTACATTCCATTCACGAAATTTTCAATAGAGTTCTGTTCAAGAAGGAGATATTTTTCAGGCTGTTCTCCCCTGTAGAACAATTGAATCTGTTCAACTTCAGTAGCTACAGGTATAATTGATTCTACATCCGGCAGCGTCCGGGAAAATTCCAAAATCGCCTGAGCGACCTGGATACCATCGAAAATTGTGTTCTGACAGGAATCGTTTAGTTCGATCAGATTTATGAATGCTATATTCCTCATATAATCTGTTATCGTCATATTTTCTATTTTTTGTAAGAGAAACATCTTTGGGAGATTTCATGAAGAAAAAACCTTTTTGTTTTCTGATACCTTTCATATTGACGCTTTTTATAACAGCCTGTTCAGATGAGCCTCTGAAAGATAGCCGGGCAATAGCAAAGTATCTCGAATCTGGTAATTATGACTATGAACTTGATCCGGAAGGAGACTATAAAGTAGTGGTAAAGCTGGAAGATAACAGCCGCAGAGATGTTTGGATCAGAACTGAACTGAACTACTCGGGAGATGCAGCTGTTCGGGAGATTTTTTCGCTGGGAGCCTCCTTGACCCCGGAAGAATCAGAGTATTTGGGAAGCTACCTTCTTCAGGACAACTTTCATACCAGAGTTTTAGGCAGCTGGGCATATACAAAGGATCCAGAACGGGAACAGGTTCTGGCCATTTATCTGATAAAACTCCCTCTTTCGGTCAATCCCTCCATTGTCGCAGAGGCCCTGCATGAGGCGGCTTTTGCAGCCCTGGTGATGGACAGTGTTCTCAACCTGGAGGATTGAAGTTTGAAAGGCTTAACGCTATGATGCTCATGATATGAGAGAGGGATTGACTTCCGGCAATAACATTCCTGTTTACAATGTTTCTGAAATTACCTATCTGATAAAATCCCGGCTTGAGGAAGATTTTCCAGTGGTCAAGATTCAAGGCGAAATAAGTACATTCAGAAAAGCGGCTTCAGGTCATTGCTATTTTGTACTCAAAGATAGAGAAAGCATTCTCAATGCAGTAATTTTCCGATTTCAGGCAGGCACGCTTGACTTTGTTCCTGAGGACGGCCAATCCGTAATAGTTCTGGGGAGGGTGACAGTTTATCCCCAAAGAGGTAATTATCAGATCATTTGTGAAACCATGGAAAAAGTGGGAAAGGGAGATATTCTTCTCATGCTGGAAGAGAGAAAGAAACGCCTGGCCCGGGAAGGTTTATTCGATTCGGCCAGAAAACGTCCCCTGCCCCTTTTTCCTGAGAAAATAGGTATTATCACATCTGAAGGGGGGGCGGCCCTTCAAGACGTCATACGGGTTCTCAAACGCAGAATGCACGGTTTTACTCTGTACATATACGACTCGCTTGTTCAGGGGGAAAAAGCCCCTGAGTGTATTGTAAAAGGTATAGAGTTTTTTAATACATCAGAAGTGGATCTCATTCTTCTGACCAGGGGGGGAGGATCTGTAGAGGATCTTCTGGCTTTCAGTGATGAAAAGGTGGTAAGGGCCGTTGCAGATTCTCAAAAACCCCTGATTACCGGAGTAGGACATGAAATAGACTTTACTCTAGTGGATTTCGCATCTGATTTAAGGGCGGCGACCCCTTCTGCGGCTGCTGAAATTATTTCACAAGCCGCAGTAAATATGAGAGAAAAGATTTCAGACCTAAAAGACTCTCTCTCCCGATCCCTTGATCACAAACTGGAAGTCAGAAGACTGGAATTGAAAGAGAGAGGCAGGGAAAACCTGATACGCCTGTATGGAACCGGACTGGATGATTACAAACTGAAACTGGATTTAATTAATTCACAGATGATTCAGAGTATAGATAACGCCATCAGTCACTGGAAGCATAAACTGGCATTGAACAGGGCCGACATTGAAAACCAGTCCCCCTGGCAGATACTGAAAAAAGGTTTTTCCCTTGTTGTAAAAGACGACAGGATTATATCCTCCCGATCAGAATTGGATGAGGGAGATCTGGTTGAGATTACGATGCAGGATGGTTCCAGAACTGCAAAAATAGAGGGAGAATAATGGATAGTTTTGAACAGAGGATGAAGCGCCTAGAAGAGATTAATGCCCTTTTAAAAGAACAAAAAAGTAGTTTTTCCGAAATGACTGCGCTTTTTGAAGAGGGAATAAAATTATCCGAGAGCCTTGAAAAAGATCTTGAACAGGCTGAGCAGAAGATTATCAGTCTGAAAGAAGGGGTGCAGGAAATTCAATCTGATCTCCAATCCTGATATGGTATTTTTCAAAAAAGCCCTGATTCACTTCAAGGGCATATTTGACTGAATAGGATGAGCCTACAGGATTGAGAGACTCTGGCTGGAGATGATGAATTTCCTTAATGACCCCCTTTTTGTTTATAAAGGCAACGGAAAGAGGAATGTAGGTATTTTTCATCCAGAAAGAGACTTGTCTTTCTTTCTCAAAAACAAATAGCATACCTGATTTTTCATCAAGCTCTTTTCTGAACATAAGCCCTTTTTCCCTGGTATCTGGAGTGTCTGCTACTTCAGCGGTAATTTCAACGCCATTGACTGAAAGGACAGTAACGGGGAGCTGATCTTTTGCAGAACAGGATGAGAGAAACAACAGAAAGAGAAAATGGAAACCGGTTTTCTTCATTAAAAATCCTTCAGAAATTCACTTCTGCTGATCTCTGTAAAACCTTTTTGGGCTATCGCATCATCTATGAACCCTTCAAAGGTCTTTTTATCCAGATATTTCAGAGTCAGTGGATATTCAAGTGTCATTATGACTGTTTCATCTTCCCAGACAGTACCATCCGGCGAAATATTTCCGGGTTGTCCATATTTATTAATAAGATCCTGCTGAAGAGTAAAATAGTCTATCTTCTCCTGATCAAAAGTGATTGTAATCAAATAAAGCAGCTCGTTATTAAAATGAAAAAAACCCTCATCAATGAAACCTCTTCCCTTACAGGTAATTAATAAGCGGCTTCCCATGTCCTGAAGGGACACATCCGGCTCTCCTCTGTAGTCAAATCTTGATTCTGCAATCAATGCTGTTTTAACCTGTTCTATGGGCATACCAAGAAGAAGATTCCTATAGCCTCTGGGCAGTTGGCGAATTGCCGTATCCCCGCTGCTCTCGGTTCTGCTGTCCAGGACGGCAGTGTCACCCATACCGGGCACCTGAGAGTTTAATACCATGGGAAGAAACAGGAGGGTTATTAAAAATATGCGCACAGTTTTCATAGCCATACTACTAATTATATCGGCCATATCGGCTCTATCGATCAGAAGTTTCAGCAGAATCAAGGATTTTTTCCTCTCGTGTTTACTATAGACTGATACATGTATTATGATATTTTTTATGAATAAAACAAACCTTCTGAAGGTTTTACTTTTAATTTCCGGACCTCTTCTCTTTTCTGTTGAATACCAGCCCCGTTATGAAGTGATCATAAGCGGTAAGGATGACTACAGCCGCCCTGAACAGCTATTATCTCTGGATAAAGAAAATAACATGGATTTTCAGTTTTCCCAGGGTCTGGAAATCGTCACAGACATTCCCAAAGTAAAAGTTCTGATCTCCGATAAGGAAGTTGCCAGAACTCCCTATGAGGATTCGGAGTTCCCTGCAGGATACTATAGAGTCAAGCTGTTAAAGCCCGGATTTCCTGACGTGGAAGTCAGAGTACTTGTGAATCCGGGGAAAAGAACAACCTTAACTGTTCATTATCTGAGCAAAAGTATCAGCGATGATAATGAAGTTACCAGAAGGGAAGAAACATTAAAAAACGGAGCTTTTTATTCCGTTTTCAATCCTGAAGATCCCCTTTATTACGCGAGAATTCATTTTCATAGGGATTTATTTCAGAATATTGCACCGGATCTTATTGTTAATGATAATGAAAATTACCCACTTATTACCCTGACACCCCAGTGGGAAGATCAGGGAGTATATACCTATTACTGGAATGGACGTGATATTGACGGTGTACCGGCTTCTGATGGTGAATTCCGTCTTTATGCGGTGGAAGATTATTCCATTACATCCTCTTTTCAAACCGATAGAAGATTTACCAGAAAGGCTGTGTCTACCTTCTCAGGAATGGCTGGTTTGAGCCTCGTTCCATTCGCCCAGATACTCTTTCCCGGAAGCTTTCAGTTCAGTTCCACCATAAGCAGTGATTATTGGGATGACGGCAGTACCAAAGAGAACAATATACCCTTCTCCTTTTCTCTGAGATTTTCCCCTGTCAAAGGATGGGAAGCGTCGACAGATATAGAGATATCCATGAGATCAGACAGCTCCATCCCCTTTATCAAGGCATCGACGTCACAGAAAGTTCTACTCTATGGGGAACTTCCTTTTCTTGTTTCGCTTAATGGCAGATTTTCCTACCGGGCCGATATCAACGATTTTCACAATATAGTCTACAACAGGATGGTTCGTGACCCGGCAGGCGCATCTATATCAGTGCCTCTGCAGTTCAAGGTAAATTTATGGGACATCTATATGTCGCCGGAATTCCTGTATTCCTATTCCCCTCTTCAGGGGCTGAATGATACGCATGATTATACAGGTATTTTCCGCTGGGGTGTTTCCTACACGGACAAATTCTTTCAGGCGGGATACTCAACAGCCCTCTATACAGTCTCCTATAGAGGAACTCCCATTATTGTTCAGACCGGACTGGATCTGAACTTTTACTTGCCCCGTTCTCCTCTGTTTTTTCTGTTGAACATGGTTTATCAGGAAGTCAGGGATACCAGTGAATCCATTACGTTTGGACTTGGCCTGGGTTTTTTACTGTAATAGCAGATAGATGAGAACCGGTATAAGAAAAAGGAGAAGTATACCGGTAATCCAAAAGAATCGATCCGGAATATTTCGGAACAGTTCTTTCCGTTTTTTTTGTGCAGAAATTCTCTTTTTTTGAGTCTGATCCGGAGAGAGATACCCACAGGAAGGACAGCCTTTGCCAAAAGCCCCTGATGATCCCGAGAAACCGCAGGAAGGGCATTTTACTGCTTTGAAAAGCACTCCGCAGGAGGGACATTCCTCACATTCCCGTTCTACTTTTTCTCCACAATTCTCGCAATAGAATCCCATTATTTCTTCTTTATAGCCAGAATCGTAAGGTCATCGTACTGTTCATCTTCTTTCAGATGAGAATAGTAGGTATATTCCGGATACTCTTCATCCGGTATGGGGTATTTGAAATACTCTCTGTATTGAACAAAGTGTTTTTTAAGAAATTCATCTACTTTATTATCGATACGTATCCTGTCATCTTTCCCTGCAGATGGGTCCGGATTCAAACGGTATATTTTTTCGACAGCCGTCAAAGCCAGAACAGACTGGTCAATATCCCCGGAGCATTCGGTAAAATCAAAATCCAGGGACTGATCCGGTATGGGATTGTGATATTTGAACAGGGAATATTTCTCTTTATGCAGGGAAGCTTCAATGACCTGATGAATCCTGGTGAAACCGAATTCTTCAAAATTACTATCTTTTTCATGAGTTTTGAGTCTTCCGTCAACGCCCTGTCTGCAACTGTCATCGCAGGAGATCAGATTGAAATGACTGTCCCGGAAATGCCTTTGAGCCTCCTCTATACCATCGGTAAAAAGGAACAGGACATCACCGGTTTTCATCATGTGAGGAAGCTGTTTATAGGATTTGTCTCCTTCCAGCATAAATGACGGGAATACCCCTGCTGCGGGAACTTCATTGATTGTCTTTATATACATCTCTTTTTTCTGATTGTTGTAAATATGAACAAGATTATCACCGGCATTACACATATAACATTTTCCGGTTTTGGCATTCATCAGAATAACGATAAAAGCGGCAAAACGCCCTTCAAAACCAACCTCTTCCAAAAGATCATTAATACTGTAGACGAGTTTTTCCAGGTGGATGCCCTCCTTTTTTATATCAACAGTTTTGAAATAGTTGATAAAAATGGTCGCAACCTCCACCATAATAAGAGACGCAGGAATTCCTTTTCCGGCAATATCACATTTAATGATGGCATAGTGCTCATCATCAAGCTGACGAAAATCAAAATAGTCACCGGACACACCTTTTGCCCCTTCGTAGTAGCCATAGAAATGAACATTTTCGTTCTCAATTTCCCCGGTAGTAAGTTTTCTGTTTCCTATAGCCATGGTTTCAAGAGGAATAAATTTCTTCTGAATTTCCTTACCGAGAGTCAACTCCTTGCTGGCGGCGGCAGCCTTCACAAGCCCTTCTGTCATCTGGTTGAATGTTCTGGCCAGGTCTGAAAGTTCATCTCTGGTTTTAAGCTCAATCACATGATCCGACAACTTGGATTTGTCCTGGGTATCCCTGACAATCTCAACAGCTCTCACCAGTTTTCTGATTGGTCTGATAAGTGTCTGTGCCAGTAAAATAGCACCGAAGAATCCTGCACCGATTGCCACAAGAGTAATAATGACCGTGATCCTGATAATATTCTGCTGTATTCTTATAATCTCATTGAGGATGTTTTCAATTGAGACTTCAAGACGCACAATACCTCTGAAATAGGTATTCATCCCTTTGTTCCGGTATACGATGGGTTTATAGAACAGAAAGGATTTCTGTTCAGGATTGAAATTGTCAGCCGTAAACTCCGGATATGTCTGAACAATATTGGAAACACTTTTCAGTTTGTCATTGATCTCTGTTTCTATACGGCTGATCGTATCCTGAATAATTCTCAATTCTGCTATCGACGCCGCATCCCCCCGTAATGCAAGCCGGACAGCATCTTCGGAAAGCTGATCAAGCTGCTGGTTCTGATCCCCGATAAGGGCCACTGCATTTTCATTGATATCCTGCTGCATCTGCTCAATCGAAACGCTCAGAACATCCTCAATCCTTGTTATGCCCGGTGAAAATTCATCTACAAGATCTGATATTGACAGAATCTCGTACAATTTCAATCTGTCTTTTTCTCTGGGTCCGGAAAAATCATAGCTGTTTTCTTCTGTCTCATAAGGACTGATAAGATCAAAATACTCTTCATCGCTCCAATTCTCCGGTTTTACCAGTTTCTCCGCAGGAACATCAGAAGGGAAAGGCTGATACGCTTCGATATTCTCATTGTTGGAAGCCCAAATATAATCATAACTGTCTGGATTATTTGCACCTATACCTGTAATGGTTGTATTAAGAGCATCTTCCATGGCACTGATCTGCCCGGGAAGAAGTCCCAGCTCCAATCTGTTCTGGGTAGGAAGATAGCTGCGGGCTCCACTGGCCAGTGTTTCCAGAAGAAGAGCACTCCTCTGATACAATCCTTCCGACAGGTTTGTCTGCTGGGTAGTAATCATATACCGTCCCAGAAAAACAGAAACTGTCAGGGTAACAAACAGAACAAGAGTCAAAATAGCAAGAACAAATTTCAACCGAAGACTGAAGCCTCTTTTTTTCATACCTTTCAGTTTCTCCTTTTTCATATAGGCGCTTAAAGGAACCCCTTCCAGAACCGCCTTAACGTCATTTTCCAGCATACGGCTTTCTTTAAGAATCTGATAAATTGTAACGGTCGCGGCAAAAGTTGCAATAAAAAGCAGTAATGCCACTGAGATGAAAAGGGTTCTGTTAATATTCCAGATATGTTTTGCCATTCTGACAGGTTGCCAGAATGTTTTGTAATCATAGGAAAAATCACCAAACCGGACAGTCCCGGTAGAATCCAGTCTCAGGCTGCCTTTGGCAAAAACCAGCCCCCGTGAAGGATGAATAACCCCCACTCTGTAAATTCCTTCTTCTAGAACTTCCACAGTAACATCTTCAATAACCCGATCAGTTCGCACGGTAAAGTCTCCGGTTTTGAACTCATAATCCCAGGGTGCTTTCCCGTCGCGGTCAATTAAAACCGTAGAGATGTCGCCGCCGACCTTGAACCCTCTGCCGATCAGCCGGAGCACTACTCTCTCCAGTCTGTCCCGGGAGGATTGAATGTCACTAATATATGTGACAGGGATATACTTATTGGTTCTGAAAAACAGAGTTTTCGGCTTTGATCTGTTGCCTACATCGTCAAAGGCAACAACGGACAGGGCCCAGATTCCATCATCCCTGTTGGTATACTGAGCAGCATTATTTCCTGTCATGACCTGACGCGGAGGTTCAGGCAGACGAAGAGTATCTGGATCAATAAAATCTGCATTTTCCCCGAGAAAATTCAAAACATAACTGTAGCCCCCCAGAAATTCTTCCGGAGTATCCCAGTTGATAGCAAAAGTATTGCTTATCAGATATCCCATCTCATCGGTGATGGGTTTTTTAAAAATAACCGGTTCTGGAGGCTGGGTATCCCTTGTTACCGAAACCCGTACTGTGTCTGACCAGTTCCCCGCATAATCCACAGCCTTTATATGAAAGAACCACTCTCCATCTTCATCTGCTGTATAGGTTCTGGTTCTTTCCCGCAGATCTGCCGTATCAATGTCCCGGGGAGGTTCTGTTTCAGGGTTTCTGTCCCACACATAGGAGAAACCGAGAATTCCCGAAGAATCCTCAGGCTTCCGCCACGAGATAACCACATTGTTGCCAGACTGACGCCCCCGGTTTCTGAAATTCTCGGTTCGCACCAGAGGAAGAGCTGAGGTTTTATCTGGACGGAGCAAATAGGCATAGCGGTTGCCGCTCCGTTCATTTTCCCAGAGAACATAAAGATCATCATTGAATGTAATCCATCGTCCGTAGGTGGAATCACCTCTAATGAGACTCAGATTTTTCTCCTGCCAGAAAATTCCATTCCGTTGAGCCAGAATAATCTGATTGCCGTTTCTGTTGTCAAAATAGAGAATATAGGGAAAACCTTTGTAAAACCGGACTTTCGGAGATGCTGTAAAATTGGTTCCTCTTGAGACCTGTTCAAATTCTTCAGTCCGGTTACCCTGTCCATCCAGAGTGACATAGTAAATTTGCGGGGGTTCTCTTCCCAGCCTTCTTTCCCAGACAAGATGGATGTTTCCGTTTTCAGCGGAAATATGGGGCCTTTGGTTGTCAAACTGAAAAAAATCATAGTCCTGTCCTAACCGGAATTCACTAAAATCGGTGATTTGTTTTTCCGGGGACCAGCTTTCCTGACCATTCAATCTGGATTTGAAATAGATTTGATAGGAGTTGCGGTTTCCTGTATACAATGACTGAAAGACAAGATATTCTCCCTGTTCATCAAATGTATAGAAAGGGAGAAAGTTCTGTTTAAGATCTGTATTGTCTACAAAATGTTTAAGTGCAGTCCATTGAACTCCATCATTTGAGGTTGTGTAAAAAATGGAAAGGGCTTCTGTTCCATTGGGAAGAGTTATCCTCTGCGTCAAGAATAAAAGGGAATTCTTATTTTTATCCCTGAAAATACGGGGAACAACAACAGTGGAATCTGATGAAACCACAGACAGGGGCTCCAAAGAGGATTTCTGTGAATTAAGGGTGTAAATACCAATTTCCCGTTCTGACAGGGACACTGCTACCAGAGGGGTTCCGTCTCTGTTTTTAGACAGTGAAAAAATGGAAACCCGGTCTTCACCGGGATAGTTCAGTGCAGGCAGAAGAGGTCCCGGATCACTCCAGTTTGTTCCATCCTCCGAAAATGTTCCCCAGAGATTGATCCGCTGCTGATCAGCTGAATCATAAACCTGCCACATGGTAAAGAGAAATCCCTGTTCTGACACAATCGTCTGGGGATAGTAAGCACCGGAACCGGATATATCCAGAGGAACTTCCCAATACAGTTCTTCCTGGGCAGAAAGAATCATGGAGAAGAAAAAGAGAAAGAATAGAATGGGTAACTGTTTATTTAGAATTTTGATTCAATTCTCCTTTTTAGATCCTGCAGTGGCGGGTACGATGCATTATCCTGATCTCTCAATAGCTGCTGCACAATAGCATAAGCTTCAAAATATTCTCCATTGATATACTTTTCTTCGGCATTTTTAAACTGAGATTGAGCAGCCGATGATAAAACTATGGTTGTCTGGCCTCCTGCGTCCAGCTGGATTCTATCCTTCAGCTCTATAGCCTGTGAATTCTCAGGATTCAATTCTATCGCTTTTTCCAGCTGAGCCAGTGCAACAGGAAACTGGGAACGAACATTTCCTTCAACTATTGCAAAAGCCTTCTGATAAAGATCGGCACTTTCCCTTAAATCTGCCGGATTGGGGGGAGGCACCCGGATACCCAGAAGGATCTCCGCATCATAAATCGCTTTTTGAATACCGCGGTAGTTGGGCTCTATGGCAGCCAGGTCTTTCAGCTCAATATAAGCTTCATCTGTTTCCGTACGTAACCGGCTGACAGCAGAGTTGAATTTTTCAGAAAAGACCACAAGAAAAAGATCTGGATCCCGTAATTGCTGAATTTTCAGTTTCAAAACACTGGCCGCCTGATTTAGAGGCATAGGTATCAGAATCTCATTCAGATTTTGATCTGCCTGATCCAGATATTTTAATCCGTCTGTCACATTCCCCTCTTCTATAAGCTTTCTACCTGTCTCAAAGTTGGCGTAGGCTAGATTGAGGAACTGTGTCATTTCCGCATAAAGAGGCTCTGTATCTTCTATGGTTCGGCCGGATTCTACAGAGAGTGCGGCTCGGACAAGGTTCAACCAGTAATTGATTTCACTGTTTGGATCTGAATTGGTGGTGAACCAGCGGCTTTCCGCCCTTAACAGCACGATTTCACTTTGTGCATACCTTCCCTGGAGGTACAGACTCTTACCCTGATTGACATTTTCCCGAACATACCGGATGACTTCCCGGTTTTCTTCATAAAGGATCCTCTCCTGCAGTTCGGCAATCCGCCTGTCTGTTTCATCTCTGGACATAATATCCTCATTATAGGAAAGAGCCTGAACAAAAAGATTCTGAGCTGTGGTCAACTCCTGAACAGCCTGTCTGAAATCCCGGTTGTCAAGAGAGTTTTCAGCCTGGGAATACCTGTATTCCCCTTCGTTCATGTATCTTTGGGCCTGAACTATATTCTGATCCGCTCTTCCGCTGATTCTGTCATACTCTCCCAGAGCTGTTTCCAATGCGGCAATGATGTCTTGTGCTCTGTTGAGATACTCATCAAGCTCTGTTTTCTGAGGGATACTCACCCGCTGGCTGGAGTATTCGTCAAGAAATTCCCGGGTACGATTCTGTAAATCCTCATTATCATCGTACAGAATATCCAGTGCGGCAAGGGACCTTTGGGGATATACATACAGAAGATTTTCATCTCCGGCCCCGGCAGATATACCTTCCAGCAGAGAAAGGGCGTTCTCCTGACCCGACAGAATTTTCTGGAAGTCCTCTTCAATGGGAGCAAGAGACAGATCGGCCATATCCAGTGTGATGGCCCCTTTCAGCCGGGAGTACTTTCCTGAAGTATCATTGATAGCCTGCAGAGACAGAACCGCAGCCCGGGGAGCCAGCGTATCGTTATAAAATGCGTTATTATCCAGATTCCGGGCAAGAGCGGACCAGTTATTGTTAAAGGGAACCAGGTTTTCTATCTCCTGATCCAGAATGTCTCTTCTGGTGTTCATAAGGGCAAAATCCTGATTGTTGTATTGAGAATAATTTACCAGTCTCTGATTAAACTGACTGAGCTGGGCAAAAAGCAGGGACTGCCTGTACTGGGTGGAATAGTTAACCTGTTTACTGTAGTAAGCTGAAATTATATCTCTGCTGTTTTCAGTCAGGGAAGTCCGTTCATCCAGATTCAGAAGATCCGACCACAGAAGATTGAAACGGATGGCCTGACCGGACCAAAACTCTCCCGACTCATAGGATTGAAGGGCTGCAGCCCAGTCACCCCGTTGAAATGCCTGATCAGCAGAGGCATAACTGCCTGCAAGGTTTTCCTCCAGTTTTCCGAGTATGGGAAGCAGAGCTCTCTGCCACATGGTATCCATGGCAACCACAAGACCTTCTTCCTGTTCCTGATTTGTTCTGCCATAGACAATTCTCCAGGCAAAACTCAAAAAGAAATCCTCACTATATTCCGAGTTGATCTCTCCCAAAAGTTCATTCTGGCTGCGGAATGTCCATCCTGCATGCCAGACAGTATTTCTGTAGGAAGCATAATCAGACAGTAAGGTATATGTCGAATCAAGGATCTCCATTGTCCCTGCGGTCTCTCCTGTGATATTTCCCGCGTCAATGGACTGAAATACCGTATAAGTCTCCAGGAATCTGCTGGAAACATCCATCAGTTCTTCCAGACTGGAATCAACAGGGACTTTTATGATATCTCCGTAATCCCGTTCATTATAGGTCCTTTTATGAAAGTTGAAACCTGTCAGATAGGTCCGTACGGCCTGATCGTATTGACCGTTGATCAAAAACTGATAGGCCCTGTCCATGGCTTCGTTGAAAAGAAGCCGAAAGTAGATAAGCTCCGCACTGATTCTTGCACCACGTATGGTTTCTTCTGTTGCGGGGTTGGGGTTCTTGTCTAGCTGCTCCAGTTCATCAATGATCTGTAAACCCTTATTGTAGTCGTTTTCTTCAAAAAGAACTGTGATCAGTTCTTCATATTTTTTATTGAACTCCTCTTTCTTCTCCCGGATATCCTGGATCATCCCCTGTGCTTTTTCCATCTCCTCAGGATCAGATTTTACAATATCAACCAGGAGATTTATGGCGCCGTTGTAATCCAGCAGAGAAATCAAACGCTCCACTTCACGATATTTATCATTTATGCTGAGGGTATCTTCCTGTGAATAGAGGTTAATAGAGAGTAAAAAGAATAAGACAATGGTATATGTAAAATACTTATGAAATATCAAGTAAAACCTTTAAATCCTGTTTCTTAAGGATGATCACTAGTATACTACATTATTATCGGCAACATAGGAACTAATCTGGATAAAACAGAACCTACAGGGTATAATAAAAATAGAATGAAAAAGGGACTTCTCTTAACAATAATACTTCTCAGTTCCCTTAGGGTCTTTGGTGGCACCAATGCAGCTGCTGCGTATGCCTATCTCAGCGAGATCTTCGGAATCGATCCTAATGCGGGATTGAACTCTTTTCTGACACTGACCATTCCGGCCGGAGGAAAGTACGAAGGGATGGGAACGGCCTTCACTGCCATGAGTTCAGACTCCAGTTTTCTTGACTCCAACCCAGCCGGCAGCTCATTTGTAAAGAACTCGGAACTCACCTTCTATCACAATAACTGGATAGAAGAAACCAATATCGAGAGTGTAACCTACACAGCCAGATGGGACAATCTGGGAGTCGGTATAGGCGGAAAATTTCTCTACCTCCCCTTTACGGGAATCGATGACTGGGGAGACCGTGCCCAAAACGATGACGGAACCTATGCCAAAGGGTATTATACCGAAACCATCGCAACAGCCAATGCGGCCTACACATTTTTAAACGACTACTATTATCACGGTTTTTCTGTAGGGACGAACTTCAAACTGGGTTACAGAGGGGTTCCCTATTCGATTGCACCAGACCAGTCCGCCCTGGCCATGATGGTCGATGTGGGACTGCAGACACGTTTTAACATTCTAAAATATTTCAGTTCCAGAGACAAAAATTTCTCATTCGGCATTGTGGCCAAAAACCTGGGAACAGAATTCATTCATGATCCCGACCCGTTACCGACCATGCTCTCTACAGGAATTGCTTATGCC
Organism: Oceanispirochaeta sp.; assembly: GCA_963677615.2. Taxonomy (GTDB): domain Bacteria; phylum Spirochaetota; class Spirochaetia; order DSM-2461; family DSM-2461; genus Oceanispirochaeta. The sequence goes on from CAXXQW010000001.1 coordinate 251,145, forward strand.
CCTATAAGACCGCTTACATGGGCGTTTGATGTGAACTTTCCTTTTAATCTGGATGGAACTCCTTCGGAAGCGGTCAGTTATTCCACAGGGATTGATGTCAATTTTACCCCTTTTCTCTCGGTTCAGTCAGGATTCCTGTTAAAGCAGGGACTCCCCCGTTTCAGCGTTGGTTCCTCTTTAGATATGGAAAAATTCAGTATTACCGCCAATTACACCCTGGACCTGACAACACAGGTGAATAAACTGGATCGCTTCAGTCTCTCCCTGAGGCTTAATCTGGGAGATTTCGGGAGGATGACCAGGAATGAAAAAGCCCAGCTTCTCTACCTGGAGGGGCTGGAAGCCTATGCGAACGGTGATATCAACAAAGCGATTGATCTTTGGGAAGAGTGTTTGACATACAGAGAAGATTTTACTCCTGCCAGAGAAATGATCGCAACAGCAAGTAAAACTCTGGAACTGAATAAAAGGATTCAGGAAAATCAGACTGTAGAACAACCTGATGAATAATCACCGGTTTATGACAAAACTGTTCAGCTGCTTTTTCAGTACCTTCAGCTCTTTCAGGTCAAGAACGGTTTCTGCAGTGACACTTTTTTTAGAGAAAAACCTCTTTTTCCGGGATCTGGAAAAATAACAATCCAGAGCTTTTCTAAAATCAACCGTTTCATCTTTGAATGTATTGAAAAATAGAGGGGTAGCTCCCTCTTCCAGCATGCGATCAATTTCTTCAATTTTCATAGTGCTCAATTTTTCAAGATATAACTCCACCTGAACAAGGAAAGGAGACTTTTCAAAGGGGATTCTGTCCAGAGCCTGTATGAGCCCCTGCTTTTTCAGCAGAACTTTTTCAGATTGGAGATCCTGATTATTCAGTCGGTACCATCCCAGCAGGGCCAGTACAAGAGAGAGCACAATTTCATCAACTAACGGCAGGGGATCTCTTATTATATAAGAGAGGAAATAAAAAGAGAGAAGAAATATTCCGGTGGTGAGGATAAAATGGATAAGAAACCGGGAATCGTTGTACCAGGCTCGAAGTGCCATCTCGATTTTTACCTTACCTAGAGACTGAAACTCCTTCATATCTTCTGCACCGGGAGAACTTCCGTAGTAACCTTTAAAATTCTCATCTTCCAGAAACTCAATGAGTTGGGATTTCTGCGGAAAATCCGCAATAAAGCATTTATGGCTGTTCCAGTTTAAAAAGTAGATTCCCCGTGGTTTCAAATCAAGCGTCTCCTTGCTTTTCAGGCAGGATGTCCAGTATCTCCTGCATCCCGTATAATTCTGCATATTTTCTGGCGGATAATCCCAGTGAATCTCTGGAATCCGGATCGGCACCGGCCTTAATCAACTCGATCGCACAATCCAGTTTTTTATTACCCACTGCCAATGCCAGTGCAGTCTGACCGCTTTTACTTTTTGTTTCAAGTTCTGCCTCATGTTTTATCAGATATTTTACAATATCCAGATGCCCTTCCGATGATGCGTCCATGAGGGCAGAGTTGTCTCTATCAGAGCTGACCCTGTTAAGATCCCCACCTGCTTTATGAAGAATTTCAAGGATGCTGAGAAAACCCTTTCTGGCAGATAAACCGATCAAAGTCACATGATCCATGGATTCTTTATTAATATCAAAACCGGCTTCCAAATATATTCCCACCATGAAGCGGTCACCTTTTTCAACGGATCTTGCCAAACCTTCAAAGACATGATCGTCCAGCTGCTCCTCCAGAACTTTCATGGCAACTCTTTTCCTGGTTTCCTTATCCCATTCCGGGATGATGGACTCCAGGTCTGCTTTCAAGGCTTCCAGACTTTCTGACCAGAAACAACAACTGACAATATTCGCATAATCAGAGGTTTTGAAGTTCCCTTCAAGATTGATCAGAACCTGATGATCCTTTTGTCCGGCCGAACCGAGAATATAGGAAAACCACTGTGTCTGGAGATCTGACTCAACAGGAAAAATCAGGAAATGCTCTGCATAGGCCAAACCTTCATTCAGAGTATCCAAAGTGGAGGAGCTCCAGAAATTCTCCGGAAAAAAAGCATGTGTTTCTATAAACATTTCCTCAAAAAGAGAGGAGACTTCAAGGAGGACTTTTTTTCTTTCGGGTGAACAGAAAATTGTTAATTTCATTGCAGCCTATCAGTTTTCCGCTTTTATATTCGTAATCATATTTCTTCTTAAACATTATCGGCTCTCTATGGTAAAAAAATTAACCTCACAGTACAATTGTCTCTAACCTATGGATAATGATACAGAAAAGTCAGAAAATGAGATTGATGAAGAGAAAATACTGAACCAGTATCTTCAGGAATTGATCAGCCTGCAGGACAGTAAACTGCTCAGGGAAGAGGATCTTACACAACTGGAACAGAAATTTCCCATTTCCCCGGGATCCAAAGAAAAAATCCAGATGTTATCCTCCCGTCATATATCCAGAGCGGAACAATCCAAACGGCAGGAAAGATGGGATACAGCAATTGTGGAGATGGAAAGGGCTCTGCTTTTCACTCCTCTGGATGAGCAGATCCGTCTGGAACTGGCAGAACTCTATGTGAACAGAAGCAGGCAGTACGGATACCTGGAAAAGGATCTTCACAGAGCTGATGAAAAAGTAAAGGAAACACTGCAGCTCTATCCCAAAAACCGGTCAGCCCTTAAGATGCAGAAGGAGATGCAGGAACTATACCGCATGCTGAACGGTAAGGATCAGAACAGAAAAATGATCCCTGTCATCATTGGTATCCTTTTGATTCTTGCAGCAGTTTCCTACCCCAGAATCCGTCAATTTTTCTTCTGGAACAAGCAGGTTCAATCTCTGGAGGAAACTGTCTCTTCCGCAGTTGAAGATTGGCAGGAAAAAGAGCTTCTCGTTCAGACAACCGACTCTCTCAATGAAAGGATCAAGCTGGAAATTGATCAGGCTCTTTTACAGAAAGAAGAAACCGGCTTTAATATGAGCTTCAAAGGATATATTGAATCAAATTCAGGTCCAATTGAAGAAATCACATTAAAAATGACCCTGGGAAACATTTCCGACCCGGTTTTTGAAAAAACAATATCTGTTCTGAAAAAAGATGACCCTCCTCTTTTTTCAGGAGCGACTCTCTCATTTTCTGACTATTCCCATTTGACAGGAATCGATGAAAATACAGAATCTCTTCTGATTCAGCTTGATACGATTGCCAAATCCGAATCGTCATTCAAACCGGAAGAATGGACACCAAGCATCATCCAGTGGAAAAACCCCAAACCCGATGGAATCAATCTTCAGATAGAATCGCGGCAGGAAAAGCTTCTGGAAGGATATGATGCCCAATACCTATTTCAGGACATCAGAGTAGAAAACCGCAGCATCACAGAGATATCTGATATGGAGATCATGATCCAATGGATGGATAAGGATCAGCCTCTGGCATCACGCACCCTTAATCTGATTCCCCCCGGAAATCCTCCCATGAAAGCCCAATCTGTACAATCCTACCGGGTCCTTCTGGATTTATCCAAAAACAGGATACTTCCTCCGGCACCACCGTTGGTAATGATAAACAGCATAAAGGAAAATACGAATGGAAACTGAACTGCAGGATAAAATTGAAAAAATTGACTGGGATAACTGGAAACCGACAGAAACCGCAGTCATTACCTACATTCTTCACAATGACAAAGTTCTATTGATTCACAAGAAGAAAGGTCTCGGGGCCGGTATGGTCAATGCTCCCGGAGGTCATATAGAACCGGGAGAAACACCGGAAGAAGCCGCGGTCCGTGAAACAAAAGAAGAGGTGGGACTGGATACGGAAAATCTGGAGTTTGCAGGGGATCTATATTTCCAGTTTACCGACGGTTTGAAATTAAGGGGAACTGTCTTTCTCTGCCGTCGTTTTTCAGGAAATCTGATAGAGACTGACGAAGCGGATCCTTTCTGGTGTCCCCTTTCGGAAATTCCCTGGGACAATATGTGGGAAGATGACAGATACTGGCTTTCAAGGGCTTTGCAAGGTGAAAAATTCGAAGGCCGTTTTATTTTTGAAGGAGAAAAAATGCTGGATCATTCATTAAGGTTTTATGAATCCTGAGTTTTTTCATAGATTTCCAGCATCCTGGCAAAAGGTGAATGATCCTTTTTCAACTCTTTTGACCCGCGGGTAATCTTACACAGACTCAGCCCCAGATGTTCTGCAATCTTCCTTTGAGACATCCCTTCCTGAATAAGTTTGACCAAAGCCCATCTGGTGGCAATTTCATGGGTTTCATTGGCTGTCAGGAGACCATTGCATAGAAAGTCGTAAATAAGATCCACATCATCACAGGCTGCCAACGCCTGTGAGAGTTCTTTTATTGCATCCTTATCCATCAATCACCTCCTGCTGGTTATGCTTCAGAAATTCCTGCTCCAATCCAAAATCATGGATTTTTCTATGCAGAGTTTTTCTTCCTATCCCCAGAATCTCCGCAGCTTTGCTCTTGTTTCCATTCACATAATTCAGAGTAGAGCGGATAATGGCTTTTTCCGATTCTGCCATATTTGTCCCGAGCCTGATTTTAATATACCCCTCGTCAGTGCCGTCGGAAACGGTAGGAGGCAGATCCTCCATCATAATAAAATGACCTTTGCAAAGAACCACAGCACTTTCAATGCAGTTCCTCAGCTCCCTGACATTTCCCGGCCAGGAGTAGTTATGGAGAGCCATAGCCGCTTTGTTATCTATCCCCTCTATGGACTTGCCGTTTTCTTCGTTGAACTCTTTTAAGAATGCACTGGCCAGAAGTGGGATGTCCTCTTTTCTCTCCCGCAGCGGGGGAATATGAATATTGACAACATTCAGGCGGTAGTAAAGATCTTCCCTGAAATTTCCTTTTTCAATTTCCTCTTTCAAATCCCTGTTGGTAGCTGCGATGAGCCTGGTGTCAATTTTAACTGTCTGGGTTCCACCTACCCTCTCAAACTCTCGTTCCTGAAGTACCCGGAGGATTTTTATTTGCACGGATTGATTAATTTCGCCGATTTCATCCAGAAAAATGGAACCTTTGTCGGCCATCTCAAAACGTCCTTTTCTTTGGGAAACAGCCCCGGTAAAAGCTCCTTTCTCATGTCCGAAAAGCTCGCTTTCCAGGAGGGATTCGGATAAAGCGGCGCAATGCACTTTCACAAGTGAATAGTCTGAGCGGCTGGACTGGTTATGAATAGCTTCGGCGACCAGTTCCTTTCCAACACCGCTTTCACCGGTTATCAGAACAGAAGCTTTTGTGGCAGCAACCTGGGAAATCAGTTCAAAGACCTTTTGCATCTGATTGCTTTTACCGATAAAACGGGCCGTACTTTTTTTGCTTTCCAGCCTTGCCACCTCTTGCTGAAGCTCCCTGTGCTTTATAACCAGCTCCCTGGATGACAGAGCTCTTTTAGCCAGAAGAGTCAGATGATCCAGATTTACGGGTTTCGTAAGAAAGTCATACGCTCCGTCCCTCATGGCATTGACGGCATTTTCCACAGTACCGTGGCCTGTCAATATAACAACAGGTACAGTGGGATAGGCAGAAGAGACTTTTTTCAGCAGTTCTTCTCCGGACATTTTTGGCATTCTCAAATCAGTAATAACCAGATCAATCTCGGATTTCACCATGATTTTCATTGCTTCTGTACCGTCTTCGGCCAGAAAAACATTATAGCCATCCATCTGGAGGGATTTTCCCAGCCCTTCCCGGATATTTTTCTCGTCATCCACAACGAGAACATTAAACTTCATCATCGATGCCCTCCCAGCTCAAGAGTTTCCTTTCTTTCTGAGGTACAGGAAAATCCATAGTAAAAGTCGTTCCAAGATCTTCTTTGGAGTGGACATGGATCTCCCCGCCGTGCTCTTTTATAACTTTGTAAACCAGAGTCAATCCCAAACCGGAGCCGTTATCCTTGGTTGTAAAATAGGGCTCGAAGATTTTGCTTATCAGATCCGGGTCGATACCGCTGCCTGTATCACTGATTTTCAGAACCACCATACCGTTTTTTACATTTGTCTCAATAGTGAGAGTTCCACCTTTCGGCATGGCAGCCATGGCATTCTTGACAATATTCAGCAAAGCCTGTTTCATCAGTTTCTCATCAATCCTGATATCCGGCAGGTTCTCCATAAGATCTTCTTCCAGTTCAATGCCGGCTTCTATAAGCTCATATTGTACAAAAGTGATCAGTTCTTCTATTAGATCGTTCAGATTCCCCATGACAGGATTTGTATCCATAGGCCGGACGGCGAATAAATAGTCCACAACAATGGAATTCAGTCTGTCTACCTCTTCGCTGATGATATTCAGGTAATCTTCCATATCCTCTTTACAGGTATCCCCTTCGGCAGAGAGCAGCTTCTGCATTAATTGCAGATGGATACTGATACTCCCCAGAGGATTTTTAATCTCATGAGCCACACCGGCAGCCATAGTCGTCAGAGAAGCCAGACTTTCCGCTCTTCGTAACCGCGCTTCTTCTGCTCTTTTGTCAGTGACATCTTCCACATAGACAAAATCGCCCTGAATCTTTCCTTTCCTGACCACAGGCATGACCCCGATAGATACGGTAACGTCCCGGGAGGGAGTTTCAATGGTAAAGTCCTTCGGTTTGATGTGCCCCAGATCGGTGAGTGCATTTCTGACAAATCCTGCTATATCGCTATCCAGGATCGCATCCCATACCAGGACATCCGTATATTTTCCCTGAATCATGGGCAGCAGCCGTCTGACAGGGATGTTCATAAACTGAATGGAATGATCCGGCTTGGCAACAATAATGCCGTAGGGAAGCGAGGAGAGAACCATTTCGAGCAGTTCTATATCCTTGACTTCTTCCGCCAGTACATCAATCAGATTTTTTATTTGCCTTTCATCCAGCTTGGGAAGTGACTGAATCGCTTTTTTAACAAAGTGCCTCATATAAATCTCTTGTTTTATAAAATAAACATTCCAGAAGGAAAAGTGAATTCTGGTTGAAAACTTCTGAATTGATATGACTGGTATTGATCTCCTTCATGAGATTTTTCATAACAGACTGACCGGTAACAGAACCGTATAAATCAGGATCTTCTCTAAACCTCATGCGGATTTCACCAGTTAAAAGCTGAAGAAAAATTTTGAGAACTGTCTTGTCTTTATTGTTATCCATAAACTGGAACAGATCATCCAGATCTGTCACGGAACCTCTTGTGAAAACAGCATCTGTAAAAGCCCTTACATGATCTTTCAGAAAGCTGTAATCCAGATCACTCCATTCCTGAAAGAACTCCTGAAGAGACAAATCTCTCTGGTCGATTCTATAGAGTTTATGCAAGACCTCATAGGAGCTTACCGGAGTTCTGGGTTTAAAATCAAAAACTCTGACGCGGGAGAGAATGGTAGGGATGATCCTACCTTTCCGCTCAGCCGTTAAAATAAATGTGACATGGGGCGGCGGTTCTTCAAGGATCTTTAAAAGTGAGTTACTGGCGCTCTCCAGAAGCTTGTCCACCTGTTCAAGGATTATGATCTTGGCCGTTCCACTGCTGGTATGATGAGCCCATTTGCTGAGATTCCTGATCTGGTCAACTGGTATGGTTGCAGGAACAGCAGGCACGAGATTTCTTGCCTGACTAATAGTCTCTTCTATGATTTTTTTAAGAACATCATCCTCAGGAAGTGCTTTTCCGGGATCAAGAACTTCCAGATTTTCTGTAATCCGGGAAAGGCTGCTACTGTAACGGGACAGTTTTTTTTCCATACCTTCCCAGATCATAGGTTCAAATCTTTTCAGGAGTTTTCTGATATTCCGTATAAACATATACTGGGCAAATACAGCTTTGGTTCGGATTAATAAATCAGCTGAAGCCTTGATTTCAGACATAAAATTGCGGTTTCCCAGAATGATCATATCCGGATTGACAACCATCCTATGATCTTTACAGGCTCTGCAGTCACACTCCCAATAAGCATCTTTCCGGCAAGTGATCCCCCGGGCCAATTCCATTGCAGTTGTGAGTTTTCCCGCATATGCCTCCCCGGTAAACAATATAGCTTTAGGGAGATTTTTATTTTCCAGAGCTTTTACCAGCTGCTCTCTTATGGTGTCCTGTCCAATAATGTTCTCAAACAAAGGGCGTCCTCAAATTTGTAATTGTTCCAGAATCTTCTGGCCGTCATGATCCAGGGATGGCAGAAAACGTTCAAGATACGGTATAAGCTCGGAACCTTTTACAATACGGCTCATATCAAAAAATGTCTGAAAATTTAATAAATAAACAATGAGAAATGTAATAAGGACTCCTTCCAGTATGCCGAAAAAGAACCCCAGAAGTTTATCCATACCTTCTATGGCAGAATCATCAATCAGTTTGGAAATTCCTTTCTGGAGAAGTTTAAAAATGATAAAACTTACCAGGAATATCCCGGCGAAAGCCAGGATGTAGGCCACATCCTCAAAGGAAGAACGGTCCTGTATCCACCGGGCTCCGTCACTATAGAAAACTGTCGCCAGAAGCAGGCTTATGAACAGAGATGCCAGTGAAATGATTTCTACAATCATGCCGACAAAAGCCCCTCTTAATGAAGCTATCAGGATAATGGCAACGAAAATAATATCAATAAGAGCCAGATTCATGATTTCCCCTCTTTGTGAATATATTCCAGGATAATGTCTTCAGCCGGTGTAGCAATGAACCCTGAAGCAGCCTTTTTCATTCTTTCCAGCCTTGTCTTGTCGTTTAATATACCATAGACACGTTCAATAAGGATATGCGCATCAGTATTATCCGGCAGTATTTCGGCAGCGCCGGCTTCCTGAAATACAGAAGCATTTTTTATCTGGTCACCTCTGGAACCGTTTGTTAATGGAAGCAGCAATGACGGAGTCCCCGATGCAGCCAATTCCCAAAGAGTACCGGCCCCTGCACGGGAAATAACAAGATCTGCTTTCTGAAATAACCCCGGCAGCTCCTCTTTAATATACGCAAAAGGCAGATAATTCTCTTTGTCCGAACTCCTGAATTTTTTTCCTCCCATTTGATGGACAATAAAAAAATCCTTAGTGAGGGCATCAAGAGCCTCTTCAAGAAGGGTATTCAGCTGCTCGGCTCCCAGACTGCCTCCAATAACAACAATAAGCTGTCTTTTTCCGATTTTTTCCATCAGCTCTTCGCTGAGAGAGTTCCCGGTAATGAAAAATTCTTTACGCACCGGATTACCGCTGACTACCAATCTGTTCTGATATCCCGAAGAAAAGTAGTGACGGCTTTTTTCATAGGGAACAAAAATTCGTCTGGCAAAACGGCTATTAATCCTTGTTGCCAACCCCGGATCCACATCGGAATCATGGGTAAAAACGGGAATTTTCAGGAGTGATGCCGCAACGACAGGAGGTACACTGACAAATCCTCCTTTGGAAAAAAGAACATCCGGCTTTATTTTTGACAAAACACTCAGCGACTGAAAAAATCCAAAGGCTATTTTAAAAAGATCGGTAAAATTCTGAAAAGAGAAGTAACGGCGCAATTTCCCGGTACTGACAGGATGATATGTCAGACCCCAGGTCTGGACAATGTCTTTTTCAATACCCTTTTTTGAACCAATCCAGTGAATCTGGTAATTCTCTTGTTCCAGCTTTTGAATAACAGGCAGTGCCGGGTAAACATGCCCCCCGGTGCCTCCTCCGGTAATAACAATCCTTCTAGTACTCTGCTGTTCCAAAAGTATGTACCCCTCCTGAGTCGCCGATAAAACAATTGCCTAAACCTTACAATACCTGAAAGAAATAATCTATAAATATTTCTTACGGAATTTCTTTGAAACCGGAGAATCATGTGTTATAATTCTAATTGTAAGAAGCATGAAAGGAGGATAGATATGAATGACAGTCCACCTAAAACATCAAGCCGGTTTTCCGGCACTTCCGCAGTATTTTTAAAGGTTCTCTTAAAAAGAGAATTAACAATATAAAAGTGAGACATCACACAGTGGTGTGAGTCCGTAGCGCCGGCAGTAGCCGGCTTTTTTTTGTTTTAAAGTTCACCATCTTCCGGTTATGCGCTGGGTGTCTTCCCATTATAAACCCGGTATTGAAAATACGCACCTGAAGGTTAACCTTAAAAAATACAGGGAAAGTTACAGGGATTATAAAGAAAAACAGGATCCTTCCGGATCCTGTTTTTATGGGCGATGAGGGACTTGAACCCCCGACATCCTGCTTGTAAGGCAGGCGCTCTCCCAACTGAGCTAATCGCCCGGACTATTATTATTTGCCATGCCGTGTCGGCACTACTAATCAAAGTAATCTACCCGCTGTTTCAGTTCCCTGCAGGAACCACAACAGGAGGATTATACTTATGGGCGATGAGGGACTTGAACCCCCGACATCCTGCTTGTAAGGCAGGCGCTCTCCCAACTGAGCTAATCGCCCGGACTATCATCATTTGCCATGCCGTGTCGGCACTACTAATCAAAGTAATCTATCCGCTGTTTCAGTTCCCTGCAGGAACCACAACAGGAGGATCATACTTATGGGCGATGAGGGACTTGAACCCCCGACATCCTGCTTGTAAGGCAGGCGCTCTCCCAACTGAGCTAATCGCCCTTGTTTCAGCAACGTTGAGGACTTTACCATATGGTTCTGGACAGGTCAATAGCTTTTAATAAAAAAAGGTTTTCACATTGGGAACAGATCTTAATCTCCCTGAATTTCTACATAGGAGTTTTGTGAAAAATCCCAGTCAAAGATATAGATTTTACTGTTTGAAGCTGTCTTTATAATAATATCAGCCCTGGTAATATTTTCTGTAAGAAGATATTCCTTTTCTCCGCCGGAACCAAGGATAGAACCGTTTAATACTTCTACACGGTTACCGCTCTCCTGATCCATCAGATAGATCTCTTTCAGCTCTTCCAGGGTGGAATTTTTAAACATAAGCGGGCGGTTTTCCCACTCTTTGACTCTATCCGAATCATAGAAAACCAGAAAATCATTATCCAGTCCGCTGTCCAGCTGTTTGACAAATTCCAGGTCTTCCGAACTCTTTAGAATCATTTCATAAGTAATATCAGGTTCAAGAACAAGCTCCAGAGTCAGACTTTCCTGAGGGGACAGGACTTTACCCTCTGGGAGAAGATTCAAATCCCTGCCCTCTTTAATATCTGAATTGTCAGAATGAATATCCCGGCAAAAAATGCGGAAGATGGGAAAATTGGTATAGTTGAAAAGCTCCAGTTCTGTTTTAAACTGATTTTCCGGGGACTCTTCGTCTACAAAGGCGAATTCGGTTCTTTCAAAAAAATCCGCTCCATATACGGCATCCGGGTTATCAACATCATGATAATTATCCATATCTTCCTTGTAGTGTTCCGGAAGAATATAAACAATGGAATGTTCTTCGATAGCCACATTTTCAATAACATAATTTTCGTTGGATATGCCAAAAAGGTAGAAACTGCAGAAAATCAGTTCTTCTGTCGTGGAGATATGAATGTTGTGACGGGCTCCCGGCTCAAGACCGGTAATGCCGAAATTGTAATAATAGTCAGTATCAGCCTGATCCGTCTCAATCAGGATTTCCTGAAAAATGATGTTGCCTCTGTTTAGGATGGAAAAATCCAGAGCCCAGATTTCCTCCTTCTGAAAAAACAGCAGGGCGAGTCCAAAAACCGTTGCAACAAGAACCTTGTTTGTTTTTATCATTTTCCAGTAAAACCCGTATCCTCCCCGGTATTTCCCTCAGGAACACCGGGATCAGAGGAAAGTCAGCCCGGAGGCCAACTCATCTGACGCTCTCCCAAAATATGGGCGTGCAGGTAATCTACCGTCTGCTGCCCGTTTTTTCCGCAATTTAAAACAATCCTGTAACCATTTTGATCAAGCTCAAGAGAGCTGGCAACACGGGAGACGGATTGGAAGAAAATCCCCGTGTCATAGGTATCATTGCTTTGCAACTGGATAAAATCCTGAACTTTCTTTCTGGGTATAACAATAACATGAACGGGCGCCTGCGGATTGATATCCCTGAATGCCATAACATGTTCATCTTCATAAACAATATCCGCCGGAGCTTCCCCGGCCAGGATTTTGTCAAAAATCGTGTTTTCCATTACGATCTCCCGGTAAGGCTATTTTCATACGATCAAAATAATACAATCATTTTTTCAAGCCGTCCAGTCTGTCATGAACATTTACTCCAGCCGCACTCGGGACAGGTCACACAGCCATCCCGGAATACAAGTTTCCCTTCGCACTCCTCACATTTTGACTCTCCGGCAATAACTTCTTCTCCATCGAAGATATATTTTTTGAGAACTCTGGAGATAACCCGTTCAAAATCCGCAAAGTTGGTGTCTTTTGACAGCTGTTCGACAACAAACTGCAAAGGAGTTCCATGCCTTAGGGCCATAGAGATAAACCGGGCCAGAGAACTGTTGGGTGAATCAAAAGTTCTGGTAAAATCCTTGAGTTTCGCCTCGACAGGACCGGATTCAATCAACAGATCATAACGGCCTTTTCCAGCCTTACGAACAGTACCGCTGGGATATTTTTTCAAGTCGATCAGATCCTCCGGATCATCAACCACGAATATTTCATAGAGACTTCCGTTCAGAATACCTACAATGACAATGAATTTTTTCCCTTTTACTTTAATCTGATGAATTTCACAGGGAAGGTCCACAGGCCTTTCGGGAGCGAGAACCCTTTTGATTGTCTGGCTGTCTTTCTTTTCAGAATATTCCAGGATCCCTTTCATACTTCCATCGGGATTAAATGTTGTGAATCCTTTCAGTCCTTTCTTATAGGCATACATGTAAAGGTCTTTATACTCTTCAAAACTCGTTCCAGGAGGCAGATTCAGGGTTTTCGAAATACTATGGTCGATGTATTTCTGAAAAACAGCCTGCATATCTATGGCTTGCTTCGGCTGAATGTCCTTGGTGGTAATAAAAAAATCCGGAGCCTTGTCAACACCGATTTTTTCTTCTTCATCCAGAGTTTCCAGATACTTGAGCCAGGAGTAGTCGTAGACCGTCTCGGTTTTTGTCTCATCATCAAAACCGGTCCTTACATTCCTGTCATACTGCAGGGCGAAGATAGGTTCTATCCCGGATGAACAGTTCTGTCCTACAGATAAAGAGGTTGTTCCCGTAGGAGCAACAGTATTGAGCTGAATATTCCGCAATCCGTTTTCTGCAATTTTTTTCCTGATCTTTTCAGGAAGCTCTTTGATAAAGTTGGCTTCCAGGAGTTTCGGAATATCACAGGCCGGAAAAGCACCCTTTTCACGGGCCAGGTCAGCGGAAGTCTCATAGGACGTGTCTCTGAGGGTTTTCCCGATTTCCTCAGCCAGCTTCAGGGATTCATCACTGCCGTAGGGAATTTTCAACATGGCAAAAGCATTTCCCAGGGCTGTAAATCCTAATCCGATCCGTCTCCACTGCTTCGAAAATGTCTCGATTTTATCCAGAGGATACTCGGTTTTATCCAGTACATTATCCAGAAACCTGATTCCCAGACCGACTGTTTCTTTCATCGCATCAAAATCAAACTCGGCAGAGCCGGTGAAAGGATTCTTCACAAATTTTGAAAGATTGACTGCGGACAGGCAGCAAAGAGAATAGGACGGCATGACCAGCTCACCACAGGGGTTTACCCTGTCCATTTTAAAAGCCCAATAACCGTTGTTGTACTTTTCAACGTGATCCTTGTTAAAAATCCCCGGTTCGTTGTGAATAAAGGAATTTTTGGCCAGAAGATCATAGAGGTATGTGGCTTTTACTGTTTTGTAGATTCGGCCTCCGAACTCCAGATTCCAGTCGGCATCCCGCTCTACAGCATCAATAAACTTGTCCGAGATTTTTACGGATATATTAAACTGGGTAAGCTCTTTATTCCTGTCACCCTGTTTTACCGTAATGAATTCTTCGATATCAGGATGCGAAATGTCCAGAAGGGCAATGTGAGCAGACCGCCTCTGCCCGCCAGTCATAATGGTTTTGGCGGACTGATCAAAAATTCTGAGAAACGAGATGACACCGGATGAGTTCCCTCCCTTGGAAAGAACATCCCCTTTGGGTCTGAGTTTCGAGATATCAAATCCTACACCTCCTCCCATTTTACTGATCATGGCATCTTCTTTCAGAGAGTTATAAATTCCCTCCATGGAATCCTCAATATCGATGGTAAAACAGTTATTGTAGTTTTTCATGGGGCTGCCGGGTCTGGCATTGGCGAGTATCCTCCCGGCTGGTATCAGTTTTCCTTCTATAAGCTGCTCATAGAACTTGTTCTCGATCTCTTTTCTCTTCTCTTTACTCTCGGGAGATGAGACTTCTGCAGCGATTCCCTGAAAGACCTCTATGGGACTCTTTTCCCCATGAAGCATATATTTTGTGGTGAAAATTTCTTCACTCAGTTTCTGTTCCCACTTAAACTCATTCATAATTTCTCCTCATAGCCATCTTCCAAGTAACCCCCAGGGCAATGGAATCCTCTTTTGTGCTGATATTATTAAAACTAAGTAAATGGCTATTATTTTTTGTCGGTTGGATCATTAATAATACAGGAATTTTAAAAAATCAAGCACAACACCATATATTGTGTGTTTTTTTTACTTTTTATTTTCTTCAACACCAGATGACATTTCTTCCATCAAAGTCTTTTATCTTTATGCCATGGGCATTTACCGGATTATTTTCCTGAATATGATCCAGGTTAAGGATCATTGATATTCAGGTCCGGTTTATGTTAATATCCATAGCGAATTCAACAGGAGAGTTTATGGCTTCACAGAAGATCAGAAATATAGGAATCATGGCGCATATTGACGCCGGAAAGACAACAACCACAGAAAGGATTCTTTATTATACAGGCAAGAGCCACAGAATCGGAGAGGTAGATGAAGGCAGCGCTACCATGGACTGGATGGAACAGGAGCAGAACAGGGGAATCACCATCGTGTCTGCAGCCACGACCTGTTTCTGGAAAGATCATCAGATAAATATCATAGATACTCCCGGTCATGTGGACTTCACCGCCGAGGTGGAAAGGTCTTTGAGAGTTCTTGACGGAGCTGTTGCTGTATTCTGTGCGGTGGGAGGTGTTGAGCCCCAGTCAGAGACAGTATGGCATCAGGCCGATAAATACGAAGTTCCCCGGATTGCCTTTATTAATAAAATGGACAGGATCGGCGCGGATTATTTTGAAGTAGTCAAAGAGATAGAAGAAAAGCTGAAAGGAAGTCCTGTTCCCGTACAAATTCCTATAGGAGCCGAATCTTCCTATCAGGGAAATATCGATCTTTTATCCATGCAGGAACTTCACTGGAACCAGGACGATCAGGGATCGACCCTGGAGTACAGACCGATCAGGGAGGAATACCAGGATCTGGCGGCCACATGGAGAGAAAACCTTGTGGATAAACTTTCCGCCTATTCGGATGAAATAACAGAACTCTATCTTGAAGGTCAGGATGTTCCTCTGGATCTGATTAACAAAGTTCTCCGGTCAGAAACGATTAATCAGAATATTCTCCCTGTTTTTGTTGGTTCTTCCCTCAAAAACAAAGGAGTTCAGCCGGTTCTTGATGCGATTGTCAGTTATCTTCCTGCTCCGGAAGATCTTCCTCCTGTAAAATGTCTCCATACCAAAAAAGAGGAATACATTGAACTGGAAAGATCTGCAGACGGCCCCCTGGCAGGACTGGTATTTAAAATTCAGCAGGATAAGGAAGCCGGTTCTCTCTGTTACGTAAGAATTTATTCAGGAGAATTAAAATCCGGTACAGCCATCATGAATATCAATAAAAAGAAAAGAGAACGGGTTAACCGGCTTTTGCGGATGCATTCCAACCATCATGAGCAGATCAGCAAAGTATCTGCCGGCGATATTGCTGTTATTGTGGGTATGAAACTGGCTCAGACCGGCGAAACCATAGGAAGCGAAGGCTATCCGATTCTCCTGGAGGAAATGGATTTTCCCGAACCTGTTATTTCGGTAGCGATTGAACCGAAAACCATGAGCGATCAGGATAAACTGAGGAATGTTCTGGAAACTTTACAGAAAGAGGACCCCACATTCAAAGTTAAAGAGAATGAAGAGACGGGACAGTTGATTATTTCCGGAATGGGAGAACTTCATATTGATGTTCTGGTAACAAGGATAACCAACGACTACAAAGTGGCAGCAAATATTGGTAAGCCCCAGGTATCCTACCGGGAAACCATCACGAAAGCTGTTACACACAAGGAAGAGTTTCACAGGCAGCTGGCAGGAAAGGAAAATGATGCTGTTATTACCCTCAAGGTAGAACCCCTGTCCAGAGGCGAAGGAAATCAGTTTGCCAGCGAGGTGAGCAAAGGAAAACTCCCGACGGAATTTCAACAGGCCGTAGAAAGGGGTGTTATGAATGCCATGCAGTCAGGAACCCTCATGGGCTACGCGACAATTGACATAAAAGCCACACTAACAGATGCACAATTCAATGAAATGACATCGACAGAACTGGCTTTTGAAACAGCCGGAGCCTTGGGTTTTGACAATGCCTGCCGGAATGCTGCGCCTGTTCTTCTTGAACCGGTAATGCATGTAGATATTATGTGTCCTGCCGAGTATGTGGGAGATGTAATCAGTCAGTTGACCCAAAGAGGTGGAATGGTCAGTTCCATGGAATCCCGCCCTGCTTACGAGCTGGTCAAAGCTCAGGCCCCGCTTGTCAGCATGTTTGGTTATACAACGTCCCTTCGGAGTCAGACTCAGGGAAGAGGAACCTTCTCTATGGAATTTTCCCATTTTGCTCTGAAAACTGAAAAATAATATTTTCCCGGATCTTCCGATAGTTACTATCTGTTTATATTCAAAGGAAAAGTATACATACCGTACCTCTTCAGGTACGGTTTTTTTGTGGAAAAATATCTGTTTCTTCAATCCTCCCATTTGAGAAAAAAATGAATTTTATTTGACGCCTCACAATTTCAGGTCCTATGATGTTAGTAACATTTTATCCATTCAAGGAGGAACAGAGATGGCTTTTACAACCGATACCATCAGAAATATTGCGATTTGCGGGCACGGTGACACCGGCAAAACAACACTGGTTGAACAGATTCTTTTTAATGCCGGTGTAATAAGCAAAGCAGAAACAGTAGACTCGGGAAGAACTGTCAGCGACTTCACTGATGAAGAGATAGAAAAGAAAATCTCTATTCACTCCTCACTGACAAATGTTGTCTGGAAAGATAAAAAAATCAATATATTCGACACTCCCGGAGCGTCGGATTTTGTTGGTGAAGTTGTATCCTCCTTCAGGGCCGCGGAATCAGCTGTCATGCTGATTGGTGCCAGATCGGGAGTGCAGATTGAAACTGTAAAGCTCTGGAGACGGCTTGATGCCAGGGATATGCCCCGTATCGCATTTATCAATAAAATGGAAAAAACCAGGGCCGATTTTTATAAAGTCCTGGAAGACCTGAAAGAGTTTGAGATTACAGCCATTCCCCTGACCATTCCCATGGGACAGGCTGAAGATTATCAGGGCGTTATTAATCTCATGAATATGAAAGCCTACAGGAAGGACGGCGGCGGACTGGAAGAAAATGCCATTGAAATTCCTGATGAGTATAGAGAAATCGCCGAAGAATACCATCTTAAAATGATTGAAATGGCTGCGGAAGGTGATGATGAGTTAACAGAGAAATACTTTGAACAGGGAACCCTTAGTGTGGAAGAAGCCATAAAGGGACTCAGGGAAGGTCTTTTTGATAACAGATTTGTTCCTGTTTTCTGCGGCAGTGCCGTTGATAACTCCGGCATTACCCCCCTGATGGACTTTATAGCCCTGGAATCCCCGGCTCCCGGCCGGGTAGAAGAGCCTTGTATTACAGGCGAAAAATCAAGAATGATCTCTCAGGAAGGCGAGTTCTCGGGAATTATTTTTAAAACCATGATCGATAAGTTCGCAGGTAAAATGTCTTTTATCAAAGTCATTACAGGTATATTGAAGCCGGGCACAGAAGTATTCAATTCCAGAGAAGAGAAAAAGGAAAAAATCAATAAGATTTTTCTCTGTGAAGGAAAAGAGCTTAAGGAAACCAATGAAATATGCGCCGGAGATATAGCTGTTATAACAAAGATAGAATCCCTCAGAACAAATGATACCCTCTGTCAGCAAAATGATATCATTCATTACAAACCTCTGGCACTCCCTCACCCTGTGTACTCCCTGGCAATCAGCGCAGAGAATCAGAAGGAAGAGGACAAGATGAGTGCCCAGCTTCACAGAGTAGCAGAGGAGGACCTGACCTTTACCATCCAGTACAACGAGGAAACCAAGGAAACCGTTATTTCCGGAATGGGTGAACTCCATATCAATATCATCCTGGAAAAACTACTCAAGAATTTCAAGATCAATGTAAACCGACGTGTTCCCAAGGTTCCCTACCGGGAAACAATAACCTCCTCTGCAGAAGCAGAATATACCCATAAGAAGCAGTCCGGGGGGCATGGCCAGTACGGAAGGGTCTGCATCAGGATACATCCTCTGGAAAGGGGCGAATTCTTCAGCCTGACCAATGATATCAAAGGCGGTGCCATCAGCAAAGGGTATATTCCCGGAATAGAAAAGGGTCTTCTGGAAGGAATGCTTGAAGGGTTTGTTGCAGGCTATCCTCTGCGGGATATCGGAGTCTCTGTGTATGATGGAAAGGAGCATCCTGTTGATTCCTCTGAGATGGCTTTCAAACTGGCGGCAAAACATGCATTGAAAGAGGCTGTAGCGAAAGCTAAACCCACACTGCTGGAACCTATAATGAATCTGACTGTGTTTGTGGAAGATCAGTATCTTGGAGATGTACTTTCTGACCTGTCTACCAAAAGAGGCCGCGTTCTCGACCAGAAAGCCATAGGTGGAGGAATCCAGTCGGTCATTGCCCAGGTACCCCAGGGGGAACTCATGCGCTATAGTATAGATTTGAAATCCATGACTTCCGGAACCGGTGCCTTTGAAGTGGAATTCAGTCATTACGACCCGGTTGGCGGCAAAATCGCCCAGGATATCATCGCTGCCAGAAATAGCGAAGAGTAATTGGTTTTTTAAAAAAGATCAGGGGAGTCTTTTTGTTGAACAGCAAGGAGGACTCCCCTTTTTTATTTACAGTATTTGTTCTCCAGCACAGTTCGCAGATCAGAAAAACTGAAAGATTCCACAATAGCCGGATCATGGACAAACCGGTTTAGCAATTTCACAGACGTTGCCAGTTCATGCATGAGTACAACGCCTCCCCTGCTGGGCAGAACAAGACTTTTCAGGTGATCCATTAAAGGATCGTATTGCCATCGGCCATTCCTGCTATAGGCATAATCGTAGGAATCAAACTGAAGGGATATAAGATATTGACCTGATTGTTTTAATACCAGATCCAGAGTGTCGCTCCTGCCCGGTTCGGCAAAGGGAGGCCGGACCATTACCAGAGGATAGGAAAAGCCCAACAATTCCTCCAGTCGATCCTGAGTCATCTGAAATTCATTGCGGATCTCATCAAAATCATTAATTCCATCGTGAAATCCATGCATGGCCAGATTGTAATGATGATAACTGTGATTGCCTAACAGATGCCCCTCTCTCACAGTCCTGTAGAGGATTTTTTTCAGCTTTGCTTTTGTCTTTTCATCAGAAAATTCCAGATTTTTCCCATTAATGAAAAATACGGCCTGAATATTCTGCTGTTTTAGAATATCAAGGATAGCTTCGGTTACTGTGATATCCTCCCTTTCAGGATCCAGCAGTTCAAGGTTAGGACCGTCATCAAAAGTCAGGACAAGTTTGTTGTTGAAATCCTTCTCAGGCCAAAAAATACCCGAAAGAGTCTCCCTGCTCTTATTTTTCAATTCCAGTAGAAACAGATTTCCCAGGGACTCCAGGAAAGGACTTTCCGGCAGGCCCTTATCATATGCCATCCAGGAGGGAGAGATAAGCTCCGAATAAAACAGATCTTCCGTAGATTTCTGAACAGGCTGGCTCCACCGTTCGATTGTACCGGAATACCCCAAACTGGTTACAATCCCGATAAAGGCAATGACAGCCAAAGAAAAAACAGGAAGAGAATGGTTTTGGTCTGCAATAAAATTCCGGAAATACCGGACCCGCTTCAGAAATTCATTTTTTACAATACGTGTTCTTTTCTGTCTTCTGCATCTGCGGAGAAATCTCTGATATCCGTATTCAGAATTTTTTCTCCCGATATGGGAGTTTTCCATTTCAATGGAAAAAAGGAATCTTTGGATTCTGTTATAAAAAAAGTAATCAGGAAGCCGGCTCTTCTGAAAGACTCTGAAAGAGAAAAGACCATGATGATTCACCCATTGTTCAAAAATTTCTCTGATTGTCTGATCTTCCCCTTCCACGGCCCTGCCGGAAACCGAAGAAATCGGCAACTCATTTAAGATCTTTTTTCTGAAAAGAATCCGGGAAAATTCCTGAAATTCAGGACTGTACTCTGGTGCTGGAGTGATCAGATGGATTTTGTTATGATAAATCCCTGTAATATTTTCTGAGGGAAAAAGAAAGAAAGATCTGAACCTGCTGCTGATAGTAAAAGAGGCAGGATTTTGGTAAAGAAGGTGATGATCACCCTGAAAAAGCTTTACAAAAGATTCATACCACAGAGCCTCGTACTTACTGAGCGTCTTCTGTGGGGAAATACCCAGAGAAAAATCTTTAACAAGAGCATCTACAGCTTCGATAAGAATTTCCTGCAATCCCGAATTGAGAATCCGGGAAGCAGAAATATTCTTGTACAGGGAGTTTTCTCCGTTTACACTGAAACTCATACTGCATTGTACAGTGATTTTTCAGTAGATCCAGGAATCAGGATCTTGAACTCAGAGGCGTATAGGGAATTTTCGGAGAAACACTCTTATACGCAGGTCTGATAATCCTTCCGCCGCTGACAATTTCCTCAACCCTGTGAGCACACCATCCGGGAATACGGGCAATAGCAAAAATGGGAGTATACAGATCTTCAGGGATATTCAGAATGCTGTAAACAAAACCTGAATAAAAATCCACATTGGCACAGAGAGGTTTATCATTATTACGGATTTTTCTGAAAATCTCGGGAGTCAGCCGCTCTATGGTATCATAGAGTTTGAACTCATCCACCCGCCCTGATTCTTCTGCCAGAAGCTGGGCTTTCTCTTTCAGAATTTCTGCCCTGGGATCTGATAATGTATAAACAGCATGCCCCATACCATATACCAGACCTTTTTTATCAAACGCATCTTTTCTGAGTATGCGGGAGATGTATTTGGCAACTTCATCCTCATCAGACCAGTCTTTTACATTTTCCTTTATATTTTCCATCATACGGGCCACCATGATATTTGCCCCACCATGAAGAGGACCTTTTAATGATCCGATGGCCGCAGCTATGGCACTGTAGGTGTCTGTTCCCGAGGATGAAACAACATGGGTTGAGAAAGCAGAGTTGTTACCACCGCCATGTTCTGCATGAAGCACAAGTGACAGATCCAGAAGTTCGGCTTCCAGTTTGGTATATTTCTTATCGGGCCTTATCATTCTCAAAAGGTTTTCTGCCGTGCTCAGCTCCTGTTTGGGTTTATGAATAAAAAGGCTCTTGCCATAGTGATAATGCGCTTTTGCCTGATACCCGTATGCTGCCATGATAGGCAGCTGGGCAATAAGCTCCACACTCTGACGGAGCATATTGACAACAGAGGTATCATCAGCCATTTCATCCCAGGAATAGGAAACTAAAACACTCCTGGCCAGTTTATTCATAATATTTTTACTGGGAAATTTCAGAATCATGTCTTCTGTAAAAGAGTCAGGGAGCTCTCTCATCTCTCCGAGTCTTTCATTAAACTGCTTCAACTCATCCCTGGTGGGAAGATAACCGAAAAGGAGCAGGAAAATAGTTTCTTCAAAACCGAAACGGTTATCTTCCTGAAATCCTTTTGTCAGCTCTTTCACATCAATGCCACGGTACCGGAGTATACCTTTTACAGGGATTTTATCCCCTTCTTCCATAATGTATCCGTGAACATCACCAATTTCGGTAAGTCCTACCAGAACTCCTGTTCCATCCTGGTTTCTGAGACCTCTTTTCACATTGTATTTTTCATACAATTCAAGAGGGATTTTATTATGAGTATCCATTATTCCTGAATACTTCTTTAAAAACTGTTCATTCAATTCGTTTTTCACTTTTCTTCCTCCCGAATCTTCCTATCGTTTTTAAATATCGTTTCTGACAAACAGCAATTCATAAATCTGATGAGATTTCTCCCTGCCTTTCCTTTCGAATTTGGTACCGGGACGCCAGCTTTGAGGGTCGGCAAATCCATCGTACCTGTTAACCAGACCGCTTTCAGTCAGGACACTCAGTATATGCTCCGCATAATTTTCCCAATCGGTAGCAACATAGAGATATCCATTAACTGCCAGTTTTTTTTCCAGCTTATTAATAAAACCGGGCTGAATCAGCCTTCTTTTATGGTGTTTCTTTTTAGGCCAGGGATCCGGAAAAAAGATGTGAAATCCATTGATACTTTTATCCGGCAGCATGTTATCGAGAACTTCAACAGCATCATGCTCGACGATCCGCAAATTTCCGATACCATTTTCTTCAATCCGATAAAGGAGTTTTCCAACACCGGGCTTATGTACCTCAATGCCAATATACTCTTTGTCGGGATTATCCATAGCTATCTGATAGGTTGCATCCCCCATTCCAAAGCCGATTTCCACAACAACTTCCGATTTTTCTCTCAAAAGTTCTTCTCGGTTCAGAAAACCTTCCCTGTAGGGAATGCAGTAACGATCAGATAATTCATCATAGGCTTTCTGCTGGGCCGGACTCATCCTGCCGGCTCTCAATACATAACTCTTAACAGATCTGAGTTTATTTTCCATGAAGCCAAGTCTAGTTAAACCAGATCTAATTTACAAGACTCCAAATCAAATGAATATTTATACAGCAAAACCTCTTCAATTTGCATTATTATTTATTTTTTATTCATCTTTGTCAATAGAATAGCAAATAAATACAGATTGAGCATAAATGATCGGTTGGTATATAATGGCCTATGCCTTTAAAGGGATATTTTTTTACATTATTAATACTTGCCTTTCTGCCGCTTTCAGCACAGGACAGTCCATCTTCAATACTGCGGATAGGAACCTACTCCACAACTCCGCCATACCTATTTGCAGGCAATTCCGGCAGAATCACCGGAATTGAACAGGACCTGCTTACGCTCCTGCGGGAAAAAACGGGTAAAGAGATAGTTCTTGTACAGAAAGAGCGCCAGGAACTTTACAACGATCTCTCCAGAGGAGCAGTCGATGGTATTCTCGCTAATATTCCCTGGGCTGATGACAGTGAAGATTACCTGTACACCTCTACCGTTTTTACTACACCCCAGGCTGTTTTCAGCCTGGAAAATAATCTGTACCAGTTGGGCCTGAATCAGATAAAAAGCAGCAGGATCGGTATATCTGAAGATTCCCTGCCTTCCAGAAAATATGTGGACAGGATTACGACCTCCTACATTTCCTATAAAGATACCCAGACCGGTCTTGGATATCTGATGGATGGCGAGATCGATTTTCTGATAGATGATATTTTCCTGACCAAATACCAGGCAGACCGCATGGGATACCCTGTAAATATCAAAGGCATCATCGATAACGATCTCACCAGATATACCCTGATCATAGATAAAAAAAATCAGTTCCTGAAAAATGAAATAGATTATGCCGTATCAAGAATACGGAAAGAAGATCTTTTTAATCTGCGGAACAAATGGATAGGTTTTTATACGGGGAAAAAATTTGAAACTCTGGAATTGACGGATCAGGAACTGATATGGATTACGGAAAATCCGGAAATCCGGTATTCCGCCACCGATGGCATGAGCCCGCTTCTCTCTTTTGAAGGCAGAGAAGCCAAAGGTATTATCGCGGATATTATGGATATTCTTTCAGATTTGACGACCCTGGAATTTCATCCAGTTGAAAACCCGAACTGGTCTGAATCCATTATGGAAAATGATTTCGGTAATGGCACTATTCTTCCCGGGGTAACACTGGAAAGCGGTATCTTCGGAGAATTTCATTTCACCGAAACCTATCTGACCATTCCGAATGTTATTGTTTCCAAAAAGAACAACAGCTTTTATATTAACTCTCCTGAGGAACTTTCAAACAGTACACTTATAATGGTCCGCGGGACATCTGTCAGCCATTTCATTTACAACAGGTATCCCGAACTGGATTATCTTGTGGCGGGAACAGTAAAAGAAGCTCTCAGGCTGCTTAATCAGAATAAAGGAGACTATTACATCGGAGACATGATAACGACCAGTTATCATATAAGGAAGTCAGGTTATAATCAGATCAGAATCGTAGGCAAGGTGGATTTCGACACTGAATACAGAATTGCCGTACCCGATGAAATCAGCACACTTGTACCTATTCTCAATAAGGCATTATCCCTGATCACCCCAACGGAAATTTCGGGGATTGTGCATGAATGGACAACTCTCAAACCGGAAGAGACCATTAACTATACCCTTCTTATTCAGATTTTTATTGTTTTTATTACCATCATTGCCATCATCCTGATCTGGAACCGTAAACTGAAACTGGAGATTCAGGAAAGGGAACGTTCAGAAGAAGCTCTCAGATACAGTGAGCACAAATCCAGGGAGGCAGAGGAAATTTCAAGATTGGCCAGGGAGAGAGCGGAAAAACTGGCAGTAATGGCTGAATCAGCCAGTAAGGCAAAGTCCCAATTCCTGGCGAATATGTCTCATGAGATCAGAACCCCCCTGAACTCGATCATCGGATTTACGGAATTACTGGACTCAACGGATCTGGACATTCAGCAGAAACAATACCTGAATTCAGTAAAAACTTCCGCAGAAGTCCTGCTGGTACTTATCAATGATGTTCTTGATATTTCCAAAATTGAAGCGGGAAAAATGCAGGTGAAAACTGCACCTGTAAAAATTGCCAAAATCTTCCATGACATGGAAGTCATTTTTAAACAGAAAGCCAGGGAAAAAGGTCTGAATCTGAGATTCCTGGAAAATGAGATGAATCATATTGAATTCCTTCTGGACAGTCTCCGTCTGGAGCAGATATTGATCAATCTTATCGGGAATTCCATAAAATTTACCGAGACCGGGTTTATTTCTGTTTCTGCAAAATACCGCCAGAATCCGAACACCCGGAATTTTGACCTGACTTTAACCGTAGCAGATTCCGGGATCGGAATTAAGGAAGAGGAAAGGGACAAAATATTCAATCTTTTCGAACAGTCCGAAAACCAGGATACCCGGAGGTTCGGGGGAACTGGCCTGGGGCTGGGAATTTCCAGCAAACTGGTTCAGCTGATGAATGGAGAGATCCATGTGGACAGCATGTTCGGAAAGGGTTCGGTTTTTTCTATCCATCTTCCTGGAGTTGCCTGCTCCGGAAACCTGGGAAACCTGCTGAAAAATACCAGTGCAGATCCTCTGGAAGCAACTCTGAAACGGGAGGAGATCCGCATTAATCCGGCAATTGTCAGAGATATGCCATCGATCATCGAATGGAAAAGAGTGAGAGACAGCGGAGATCCCGATGCCATAAAAGAGTTCTGTACCTACCTGATGCAGAGACAGGAAACAAAGGAGAATCTCCCCTTCAGAAACACTATTGAACAGCTGATACAGGCATCAGATGAGTTTGAT
The DNA here is from genome assembly GCA_963677615.2 of Oceanispirochaeta sp. Lineage (GTDB taxonomy): Bacteria > Spirochaetota > Spirochaetia > DSM-2461 > DSM-2461 > Oceanispirochaeta. The sequence goes on from CAXXQW010000001.1 coordinate 276,896, forward strand.
CTTGACAGAATTTTGCATTTATCCAACAAAATGAACAGCTTTTTTTCAGAGGTCATTAATGAATAAACAGAGAACCATACTTATTGTTGATGATATTCCCAAAAATATCCAGCTTGTGGCTCAAAATCTCAAACCTCTGGGGTACAGACTCCTTTTTGCCACCTCAGGTCAGAAAACTCTGGAGATTCTCAGGGAAAACCAGGTGGATCTGATACTTCTCGATATTATGATGCCTGTTATGAACGGTTATGAGACCTGCCGTGAAATAAGAAAAACTGAAGAGTACAGGAATCTCCCGGTAATTTTCCTGACAGCCAAAAATGAAGTTTCCGATATTATAGAAGGTTTTGATGCGGGGGGCGCGGACTACATAATAAAACCTTTTCACAGTCAGGAGCTGATAAAAAGAGTCCAGACTCATCTGGAACTGAAAATCCACAGGGATAAACTTCAGCAGAGACAAAAACAGCTGCAGGAACTGATTCATATCCTCTCCCATGATCTCAGAAACAGCCTTTCGGGAATAACCATGACGATGGATCTTGCCGAACTGGAGAAAAAACATCTGGATTTTTACTCTGAACGCATCAGGGAAATGGCCGATAACGGTTTATCCATCATTGATCTTGTGAGAACCATGCTGACAATGGAAGAAAAACCCTTTGTACTGAAACCGACGAATCTCAGCGAGAGCGTCCATCAGTCACTAGGCATTGTCAAACCCCAGCTTGAAGCAAAATCCATAACTGTTGACATACACAAAGATGGTGATTATTTCATACTGGCGGAACAGACCTCTCTCATAAATTCGGTATTAAACAATATATTTACCAATGCCGTAAAATTTTCAGAATCAAACAGCATACTCAACCTGACAATACAGAGAGAAGGAAAGCATGTCATTTTAAAACTGAGAGATTTTGGGATAGGAATTCCTGAAGAAATAAGAGGAAACCTGTTCGACATCCATAAATCAGTCTCCAGAGAAGGAACTGAAGGTGAAAAAGGAACAGGTTTCGGTCTTTCCCTGGTGAAGAAATTTATGGATGCCTACGGAGGAGAGATCAGGATCAGATCTGCTACTGAATCAAAGGACGATTTTCCCAGAGGTACAGAGATTTCTCTCCATTTTCCCAAAAATTTTCAAGCCTGAGATCAAATGAGAAGAGAGAGTTTTTCTCTCAGAAACTCAGATTTTTCTACCAAACCGATTTTCCCGGAAGAGATAATAAGTCTTTCTGGATGGGAAGGATCAAGTTTAACCTGTCCTGCAGAGCTGGCAATCAGCTTCATGACTTTCTCTACAGAGATGGCGGCAACCTTGCCGAAATCAATGTGAACAGCCCCTTTCCTTTCCCGCAGTGAGGAGATCCAAAGCTCGCGGCAGATAATCCGGATTTCAGCCAGAGCCATAAGACTCTGCATTTCAGACGGCAGAGGACCGAACCGATCATATAGCTCTGCATAGATTATCTCCTGTTCATCCTTATCTGTGATGGAAGCAATCTTTTTATAGACTTCCATTTTTTCGGTTGGATCGCTAATGTAGGTATCAGGAATAAATCCCGTATAGTCCAGTTCCAGATAGACTTCTGGCGGTTCTTCTTCCCTTTCTTCACGGCTTCTTTCTGCAATAGCTTCTTCAAGAAGTTTAAGGTACATATCAAACCCTACAGCCAGGATTTCTCCGGACTGTTCGCTGCCCAGAAGGTTGCCCGCTCCTCTGACTTCCATATCTTTCATGGCGATTTTAAACCCCGATCCCAGATCGGTGAAATCTGAAATAATCTGAAGCCGCTTCATGGCGATATCAGAAAGAGCTCTGCTCTCGGGATAGAGAAGATACGCATATGCCAGCCTTTCTGATCGGCCTACCCTTCCTCTGAGCTGGTATAACTGGGAAATACCATACATATCGGCTCTGTCTATAATTATGGTATTGACATTGGGTATATCAATTCCGTTTTCAATAATTGTTGTGGAAACAAGAACCTGAAACGCTCCGTGAATGAACCGGTGCATAATTTCTTCCAGTTCTTTTGAGGTCATCTGGCCGTGAGCCGTCTCTACAAAAACTTCCGGGACAAGATCCTGAAGAAATATCTGGATGGATTCCAGGGATTCCACCCTGTTGTGAAGAAAGAAAACCTGCCCTCCCCGGTCAACTTCTCTCCGGATAGCCCTGGCTACCGTATCAGGATCAAACTCCTGAATAAAGGTTTCAATAGGCTGTCTGTTTTTGGGAGGAGTCTTGAGAACAGACATGTCCCGAATCTTCACCAGAGACATATGGAGTGTCCGGGGAATCGGTGTGGCAGAAAGGGTAAGGCAGTCAATATTGGTCTTGATTTCCTTCATCCTCTCTTTATCTTTCACACCGAAACGCTGTTCCTCATCGATAATCAGAAGTCCCAGCTGCTTGAATTTCACATCTTTGGACAAAATCCGGTGTGTTCCTATTAAAAGATCAACCTCCCCTTTTTCAAGACGCCCCAGAATCTCCTTCTGTTCGGCCCGGGGAACAAACCGGGAAAGCATGGCTATTCTGACCGGGAAGCGTTTAAACCGTTCCTGGAAATTCTCATAGTGTTGCTCTGCCAGGATGGTAGTGGGACACAGGAATGCCACCTGTCTTCCTCCCATGACACCCTTGAAAGCCGCCCTCATGGCAATCTCTGTTTTACCGTACCCCACATCTCCGCAGACAAGCCTGTCCATGGGCCGCGGCGATTCCATATCCTCTTTAATTTCGGCTATAGCCTGCAGCTGATCCTTTGTTTCCTGATAGGGAAAAGAAGCCTCAAATTCAACCTGAAAGTCATCATCTTTAGGATAGGCGTATCCTCTTGCTGTCTGACGCCCCGCGTAGAGCTTTACCAGCCTGTCTGCCAGGTCCTCTACAGACTTTCTGACTTTTTTCTTTTTGTTATCCCAGCTTTTCCCGCCTATTTTATCCAGTTTTGGTTTACGGCTCTCATGACCGATGTACCTTTGAACCAGGTTCACCTGTTCAATGGGTATGAAGACGGTTTCCTCTCCTGCGTATTCCAGAGAGATATAATCTCTCTCGTTTCCCGCAGCATTAATCCTCTCAATGCCTTTAAAAAGCCCGATCCCGTAATTCACATGGACCACATAGTCTCCGGGATTCAACTCGACAAAGGAGTCTATCACTTCGCTTTTGGCTTTACTGACAGAGCTGGGAGCCGCTTTTTTCCTTCCGAAGATTTCGTTTTCCTGAATAACCAGGATTTTGTCTCCGCTGAGGCAGTACCCTCCCGAAATTCCTTCGGGTATAACAGTAGGTTCAAACTCCTTGAGAAGAAAACCGATCCTGTCTGACTGGGATTCCGATTCGGCAAAGATAAAAATGGAATACCCCTGATTCCTGAATCCCGCCATCTCTTCTTTCAGGTAGTTGATATTACCGAAAAAGGACCGGCCCGGATCACAATCAAAATGGATGGCCTGAGGATTATCCTCCTGCTTCAGATTGTGAGCCTGAATGGTTTTTCTGTGAGCATCCAGTCTATCCTCAAGAGGCGCTGTAAACCGGTCGGGAGGAGGCACAGCCATTCCCTGCTGGATGGCCTTTTCATAGAGTTCCTCATACTCTTTGAGTATGGAATTCTCACCATAGGAAAAAGATTCCATATCAACCAGAAAAAGGAAGTCATCATCTTTCAGATAGTCAAGCAGGGAAGCCGGCTTATCGAAGGCCAGAGGAAAATAAAGCTCTTCACCCCTGAACTCCCGGGATGTGATAAGAGCTTCAGAGACCTGTTCATACAATGAGGGTGTTAAATGCGCCTCCAGAGCTTCTATACGCTGGTCATCCCATACAACTTCTTTGGAAGGATACAGAGAAATCCGCGGGATTTTTTCCCCCGATCCCTGAGACACTGGATTGAAGTATTTGATCTCCTCCACTTCATCAAACTCAAAAACAATCCTTACGGCTTCTTCATAACCGGGAAGAAAGATATCCAGGACCTCTCCCCTGAGGGCAAACTCTCCGGGGACACTCACACGGGGTACCCGCAGGTATCCGTACTCCTGCAAGCGTTTTTCCAGATATACCGGATCCAGTTCTTTACCCACGGAGATGGTAAGAGCCAGACTCTTAAGGTAATCTGATGGCGGAAGATAGGAGAGAAAGGTTCTGAGAGACGCGACATAAATGCAGTTCTCCGAGTCCATCATCTCATACAGTGTCTTCACTCTCCTTCCAAAGATGGATGCCTGTGGAGAGACACCTTTATACAGCATGGTTCCCCACCAGGGCATGAGACTTACGTTATCATGGAAAAGGGAAAGATCCTTTACCAGATCCTGGGCTTCTTTTTCGGAAGAAACTACGATTAATCCTTTCTTCCCTGAAAGAGAAATAAGATGCTGGATCATTCCTGCCAGATAATTCCCCCGGATTCCTGTAAGATGGACGGGAAATTGACCGGAATTCACGTAATCCAGCAGCGTATTGAATGAACTGTTTACTTTGAAATGACTTGTTAAGGTATTTTGGTATAATGTTATCATTTAAAAAAACCGAAATTAATAAAAAGAATTTGTTTGGGAGTTCCCATGACCAGAAAGCGCATCAGCTTAATATTACTGCTTATCCTGATTCAGATATCTGCAGCCTGGGCGGCAGAACCGGTCTTCAGCATAAGATATTATAACAAGAAAATCTATTACCCCGAGAGTCCCATACAGATAAAAGTGATCCTGTCCAATCCGGACTCCCGGCCCATCTCCTTCAAAATTGCTGAAAACAGAACCTTCAATTTTCAGTTTAAATTGAAAACACTCAGAAATGAAACTCTTCCACCCTCCAGAGATTATCTTATTAACTACAACAGCAATCAGCCGGCCTATTACAGAACTGTCACACTGGAACCTGGAGAAGAATTCGGTTTTATTCTGGATCTGGACTCTTTCGTCGATGTCAAAGATCCCGGAGTCTATATTCTGGAAGGCAGTTTTTTTAAGGATTTGAATACCAGAACTGATGAAGGAATTCAGTCGAACAAACTCTCTCTTACCATACGTCCGGGCATGTATGCGACGGTTTACACAGACGAGATTGATGTTGAAACAGGTGAAATCCTGATGCAGGAGAACCTGCCGCCCGATGAAGTGGTAAGCTATATGCTGAGAGCCAGACAGAAAGACCAGTGGAACCGTTTTTTCCTTTATATGGATTTGAAAGGTATCCTTCTTCAGAACGATATGCTCAGACGCCGGTTTGAAAAAATGAATGAACAGGAACAGCACCAGGCTCTTGAAGAGTATAAAGAATCCCTTCAATCCGGTAAAATGCCGGAAAACCAGAGTATTGTTGACATACCTATGGATTTTGAAATACTGCAAACCTCTTACAACAGCACTGAAGCAACTGTTATAGTAAGAGAAGTGTTTCAGCAGATCGGTTTTAAAGAAATAAAAAAATACACATACTATCTTCAAAGATACGATAATATCTGGAAGATACACCGGTACGAAGTAAAAAATGTAGGAACTGAATAGATGAAACTTCTTTTAGTCGGAGAGGACAGAACTCTCAGCGGCGATTTATTCCGCTATTTTACCCCTCTGGGTTATTCTGTCATCCATTATACAAATCCTCTGAAAGCTATGGATAATTTTTCTGAAATCCGTCCTGATATTGTTGTATTCAATGAAACCGACTACCCCCGTCACTGGAAGCTGGCAGCCCAGTTTCTCAGAGAGAACTTTTCCAGGGTAACGTCTGTCTTTGTCTTATTGGTAAATAAAGAGTTTCCCCGGGAAGATCTTCACAAAGCTCATATCCTGGGAGTAAACGGATTAATTTCCATGAACGATACGGGTTCCTTTGAAATGTCAGATCTGGAATCTTTGATTCTCCATTACAAACCCTCTCCTGAAGTAAGAAAACACCATGGGCTACTCCCTTTGGGAAACCGGACAATGGATTTTATTTTCATGAATCCCGAAAACCTTCAGCTTGTAACCGCCCGGGTTCTGGAACTCTCAGAAAAAGGTGCTGTCATAAAACCTGTTGAAAAAGTAAAAACCCAGGGATTAAGCGAAGGAATGGAGATTCCCGGTTGCTCATTGAAAACCGGAGATATCATACTGAACCTCTCGATCCGCATTTTGAAAATAAACGGCGTTTTTGAACTGGAATTCCTGGAAGGTTCGGAAAACTGGCAGAGACAGGTCCAGAAAAGTATCAATTCCTACAATTGAATCCATACTTAACAATTCTTACAATAATAGTTATAGTAGGTATCTCACCAAAAGTTAATTCGGAAGGGCTAAATCACAGTACCTTCCTGTTCTTGAGATAAACCTTATTTCCACGGGAGGATTTAATGAATTTAAGAAACACCTACCAGTTCACCTCTGAAAGTGTAGGAGAGGGACATCCTGATAAAGTATGCGATCTGATATCCGATGCTGTACTGGATACAGCACTGGCTCAGGACAAAGAATCTAGAGTGGCTTGCGAATGTTTTGCTTCCACAGGGATGGTGCTTGTGGGAGGAGAAATCACCACAAAAGGATATATAGATATCATCCAGGTTGCCAGAGAGACATTGAAAGAGATTGGCTACAATGATCACAGATACGGAATAGACTATAACTCTTTTTCTGTCCTGTCTGCCATAAAGCCTCAATCCACCGATATCAGTATGGGAGTTACCGCCGGCGAAGGCCTTCATAAGGAACAGGGCGCCGGAGATCAGGGTCTGATGTTCGGTTACGCCTGTAGAGATACAGAAGAGCTGATGCCCGCTCCTATCCAGTATTCTCACCAGATCATGAAAAAAGCAGCGGAAGTAAGAAAAGGAAAAGTCCTGGATTTTCTCAGACCCGACGGCAAATGTCAGGTTACTGTAGATTATGTTAACGGCAAACCTTCACACATTTCCACGGTTGTCCTTTCTCACCAGCATGATCAGATTTCCCACAAGATTATTGAAGAAGGTCTGATCGAGGAAGTCATCAAAAAAAGCCTTCCTTCTGAAATGCTGAATGATAAAACAGTTTTCCATATCAATCCGACAGGGAATTTTGTTATCGGCGGGCCTGAAGGTGATGCAGGTCTGACCGGCCGGAAAATTATTGTTGATACCTACGGTGGTGCCGCAGCACACGGCGGAGGTGCATTTTCCGGGAAAGATCCTTCCAAGGTAGACCGTTCTGCCGCTTATATGGCCAGATATGTCGCAAAGAATATTGTGGCTGCAGGAATAGCCGACAAGTGTCAGGTTCAGCTGGCTTATGCCATAGGTATAGCAGAACCTGTATCCCTCTATATTGATACATACGGCACCGGAAAGGTCGAAGAGGATCTTATTGAAAAAACAGTCCGGGATATTTTCAGACTGACCCCTGCGGGTATTATTGAAACCTTTGATCTGAAGCGCCCCATTTATAAACAGACGGCAGCATATGGCCATTTCGGACGTAAGGAATTCCCCTGGGAAAGTCTGGATATGGTAGATAAACTGAAAAAAGAACTGGCATAGCAAGACACCAAAGTCCTTGATTCCTTCAAGGGCTTTTTTTTATATTTTATTCTCTACCATTTTCCTTCTTTCTCCAGTTCCCTTGATTTCCTGTTTACACCGGGACCATTTCTGTTATCATTAATTGTGGAGGCCCCCCATGAGAGATTATTCCTGGCTTTACCGCAGTCAAAGAGACTCAGAAGATTACACATGCCTTTTGTGCCCCCACCAGTGCCGCATATCCCCGGGGCAAACCGGAATATGCCAGGTGAGAATGGCTTCATCCCGGGGGATTCATCCTATACGGAATAATCCTGTCACAGCCATGGCGGTTGATCCTATTGAAAAAAAGCCTTTTTATCACTATTTTCCGGGTAGTAAAATACTTTCCATAGGTTTTAGCGGATGTAACCTGAAATGTCCCTTCTGCCAGAACTGGCATATTGCCCAGTCTGTGCAGCATAACTATCAGGAGATTCAACCTGAGGATATTCCCGGTATATGCAAAGAGAATAACAGCAGGGGCTGTGCCTTTACCTATTCGGAACCCCTGGTCCATTACGAATATCTAATGGAGGCAGCCGACGCTCTTCACAGGGAAGGATTGGAAGCTCTACTGGTTACAAACGGTTTTATCAACCCGGATCCTGGTATTAAACTGGCAGAAAATATGGATGCCGTCAAAGTGGATCTCAAAGGATTTACAGCAGACTGGTATAGAAAAACTCTGAAAGGAAGCCTCAAGCCGGTAAAAGACTTTATAAAAATCTGCAGTGAAACAACGCACCTTGAAGTGGTGACCCTTGTGATTCCGGGTAAAAATGATACGGTTCAGGAAATCCGGGAAAGTTCATCATTTCTGGCTTCCGTGAATCCTTCCATACCCTACCACTTGACCGCCTACTATCCTCACTATCATTACAGTATACCTCAGACCAGAGAAAGCACAGTGATTCAGCTGGCAGCAGCAGCCAGAGAAAATCTGAAACATGTATATACGGGAAATCTGGGTTTGGAAAACCCCACCTTTTGTGAAAACTGCGGGAAGATACTGGTCGACAGGACATCCGGTAACATTACTTTTCCCGGCCTAACCGAAGGAAAGTGTACCCATTGCGGTACGGTTATCTATGGCTCTTTCTGATTTTTTTACACGAAGAGTTGACAGAATTTTAACAGTCCTGTATATTACCACACGTTACTTGATTTTCCCCTGTAGCTCAGTCGGTAGAGCGGGTGGCTGTTAACCACCATGTCAGCAGTTCGAGTCTGTTCGGGGGAGCTTTTAAAGCCTTACTAAGTAAGGCTTTATTTTTTTATAATAGGTATTGAAAAATGCCTGTACCTGATCTGATGATTGTTCCTCCCCCTCCGGAACAACAGGCTTGCGCCGGCTTTTTTTTCTTCCTTTATAACACCGGGTAATCTAGAATTGAATTCAGAGGTGACCCATGAAAAAATTCTACATCAGAAAAAGCAATGACTCTCAGCCTGTTGTAATAAGAGCAAGCCAGCATCTCAGTCTTTTCTTCTCGGAAGAAGAAAAGAGAGAGAAAGGATATCCCCTTGTGGCTTTGCGGCTGAATAATGAAATTTATTCTCTCAATGCCCACCCTGACATGAATGGCATAGCCAAGCCTATTTATCTGAACAGTTCTGATGGAATCCGTCTATACAGAAGAAGTTTATGCTATCTTCTGGAAATGGCAGTCAGGGATCTTTTTCCTTTAAGAAGACTCATTTTAAGCCATTCTCTGGGTCATAGCTACTACTATCATACCCATGAAGAACCCAATTTTTCCGATGAAGAAATTGAAAAAATCAAAACCCGGATGAACCAGCTGGTTCAGGAGGACCTTATAATAAGCCCTGACATAGTAAATTGGCAGGAAGCCATGGACTATTTTCAATCCACCCACCAGATCGATACGGTATCTCTTCTGGAACAGAACAGTAAAAATCGTATAAAAGTCAATAAAACAAAAGAATACATGTCCCTCAGGCATGAAAGCCTTCTTCCTTCCACGGGCCTTTTGACAGCCTTTGATCTTATCCCCTACACCAATGGATTTCTTCTCCATTACCCCGGAAGCAACGATCCCATGAACCTTCAGCCCTTCAGGGACGAACCGCTGCTTTTTTCCATCTATAGAGAGTATAAAGCCTGGGGGAAAATTCTAAACACAAATACTGCAGGCAAACTCAATGCCATGACCAGTAATAAAAAGGAGACAACCCATTTTATCCGGGTTGCCGAATCGCTTCATAATAAAAAAATCGCCCAGATCGCCGACCAGGTGCTCAGCCGGAAAGGCGATGTCAGAGTTATCCTGATTGCCGGCCCCTCATCATCGGGAAAAACCACTTTTACCAAAAAGTTATGCATACAGCTTCAGGTCGTCGGTTTTAATCCTATCATGGTATCTTTAGACGATTATTACCTTCCCCACGACCGTGTCCCTATCGATGAGTATGGAAAACCCGATTTCGAGGCTCTTGAAGCGCTGGATGTACCGCTGCTCAACCACAATCTTTTACAGTTATTTTCCGGAGGGGAGACAGAATTCCCGGTTTTTGATTTTAAAAAGGGCGGCAGACAGGAAAAGGGAAGAGTTCTCAAAATGGATGACAGGAGTATTCTTGTTATGGAAGGGATTCATGGTCTTAACCATGACCTGACTCCCGATATTCCTGATTCCAGAAAATTCCGGATCTATATTTCTGCATTAACCCAGCTGAATCTTGATGATCATAACAGAATATCAACAACAGACAACCGGTTGATCCGCAGAATTGTCAGGGATCATCAGTTCAGAGACTATGATGCCCTGAAAACGCTTAAAATCTGGCCATCTGTCAGGAGAGGAGAAGATAAGAATATCTTTCCCAATCAGTCCCAGGCAGATGTGGCATTCAACTCAGCACTTGATTATGAACTGGCAGTACTGAAAGTTTATGCAGAACCTCTGATTAAAAGTATCAGGCCCGATCTGGAGGAGTACTCGGAAGCCAGACGGCTTCTCTCCTTTCTGGACAATTTCTCCCCTATACCCTCCTATATGGTACCTGACGATTCCATATTGAGAGAATTTATAGGAAACAGCAGTTTCAAATACTGATTCCATTACTCCAGTTCCGGTAGAATTTCTTCCGGAGGGGTAAGCAAATCAGGCTCCAGGAGCCCCTCCTCCCCGGGGAGTGGCTCTTGCTCTTCAATAACGGATTCAAACTCCTCACGGGCTTTTGCGGTCCATTCCGAGTCTGGATATTCACTGGTCATCATTTCCAGGGTACTTGCAGAACTGACCTGATCATCAGCTTTCAAATAGGCAGAAACCGCTTGGTATAATCCTCTTTCTATCCATAATTTTTGATCGGGAAAGCGGTATTTTATGCGGAGGTAGGCATCGGCGGCACTTTTCCACAATTCCTGAGCCTTCAGAATCTCCGCCAGATAAAACTGCCCCTGTGCGGCAATAGAAGGGATTTCCGAATCTACAAGAGGTCTTAAAAATGTTTCAGAGCTTTCAAAGTTCTCATGTAAAAAGAAGTGGATTCCCCGGTACAGTTCCACGGTCTGCTTCTCTTTATCGCTCAGATCCTCCCGTATGGCCATATCATTCAGCTTCTGCAATGATTCCTCCTCAGACAATGAGAGAAAAATCAGAGCCAGTTCTATAACAGCGTTATTTTGCAGGACAGGAAGATTCTGAATCTGTGTAATCAGGTCTATCTGCTTATCTGTGGGGCGTTGGTGCTTCAGGACATCTTCAATCTGCAGGGCAATCAGTCTGGCCTTCTCCGCAACAGGATAGGCTGTCAGATACTCTTTCATAAGCAGGAATTTCTCTGTCATATCCTGAGAAAAAGAAAATGCTCTGAACAGGGATGTTTCGGCCAGGGGGCTATCGGGAAAAAGATAGTAGAGTTGCCCGTATGTATATACGGCAGAATCAGTTTTTCCCTGTTCCAGCAGGGCCTCGGCAGCCCTGAACAGTCCATCCGGCGGGAGAGGACTATCGGGAAACTCTTTCTGCAGTTCCTGCAGGTACTCCATAGCTGAAGAGAACTCTTCCAGCATAAAATGAGACCAGGCGATCTGATAGAGCAGTTCTTCCCTGAGAGAAGCGTATTCAATAATTTCAAGAGCAGGGAGGAATCTGTCCAGGGACGCTTTCCATTCCTCCAGATACGAGAGGGCAATACCAGACCGGTATAGACTGTCTCCGGCCAGAGTATGGTCCGGAAATTCTCTGGCGATAGTATCGAACTGTGCAGAGGCTTCATCGAACCGGGATAGGCGCATATAGCTCCATCCCAGCTGGTAGAGAGACTGTACCCGCCGTTCTGGATAGGAGGCCAGAACAGCAGCCTGCTCATAATTCTCTGCGGCTTCCCTATACCTGCCGGTTTCCATAGCAATTTTTCCCAGATAAAAGAAGGCATCCCCTTTCCAGTAGACAGAACCTTCAGCTTCCGTGAGCTGTGTAAACAGTTCTGCCGCTTCCTCTGTTTCTGTAATATTAAGATGACAGATGGCCGAAGAGAGCAATGCTCTGTAATAAAGCTCTCCCGGTTCGGAATTCTCCATAATATCGTCGAAATATCCCCTGGCTCTGCCAAACTCTTTCCGAAGGGTATAAATGTATCCGATCCTGTATCTGGCTTCATTCCTGAGAGAGATTTCTGTTCTGTCCAGTTTGAGGATATTCTGGTAATACTGCAGAGCACCATTATAATCGTGTTCCCTGTAGGCAATATTTCCTCTCATATAGAGATACAAATCTTTTTTATCTGTACGGGGGTAGTCTGAGAGCATTCTGTCCAGATGGTTTTTCAGAGCCAGATCCTGGGCATTTTCGTCATAATAAACAGCCATCCACTCCCCTGCGATCTCCCGTTGAGGACTGTCCTTGTACTGGTTGAAAAGTTTTTCATACACCAGAATCGTACGGCTTTTCTCCCCTTTCTCATCATAAATTCTGCCGCTTTCATAAAGACTCTCCGAAGCTATAGCCCTATCCTGCCCTTTGGATGCCAGCTGATACCACTGGAGTGCTTTATCTGGATCGTCTGGCCATGTCCTGGCTAAATTGAACTGAATCTTCTGTATTTCAAGCGGGTCTGTCTGTGAAGCCAGAAGCTTCTGCAGTGATGTGCGGGCTGTTTCCAGATCACCTGAGAGCATATATCCTTCTGCCAGAACAATAAGAGCATCCATGGCAAATTCACTATCCGGGTATTCGCTGTTTAAAAGGTTCATATATTCGCTGGCCGATTCGAAGTTGTTATTCAGGGCATAGAGGCTTCCCAACCGGAAGATAGCTTTTTCCCGGTTTTCCGAATCCGCATAAAGGGTCAGGAACGATTCAAATTTCTGTATGCTATTGTCCTGATCACCCAGTTGAAAATAGCATTCGCCCATATAGAAAGGTATATCTTTCAAAAGCTGCGGGATATCTCTGTAATTAACAGTGAGATTGGAAAAAATATCCAGTGCTTTTTCATAATCGCCGCTGTTCATAAAAATGACACCCTGCCGTTCCAGAGACTGGGCGGCGATTTTTTTATCCGGATTGGTTTCTATGAGTTTCTGATAAGCCTCAACAGCCAGATCGCTCTGGAGGGTCTTCTCGTAACAGTATCCGAGAAACTGGTAGCTTTTCTGAAGAAAATAGATCTCATCCTTATACTCGGCCTGACTCAGAAACTCTCCAATGGCAATACCGAAATCTTCTCTGGCATAATAGCTTATGCCTTTCCAGTAGTGGATACGCTTCTGATAGGCCGACCCGGGATAACTGTTTTCAAACAGGCTAAAATGCCTGATGGCTTCATCAAACCTTTTCAAATAAAAATAGGAGACTCCGATCATGTAATCAGCCTGATCAACCCGGGGATCCTCCGGATAGGTACTTATAAATTCCCTGAAACTCCCTACAGCGCGGGAAAACTGTTTCTCAGAAAATGCCTGTCTGGCTTCCTGAAAAAGAGCTGTGCTGGTCTGACTCCACAATGATGTACCAGCCAAAAGGCAAAAAACGAGAAGTTGAGCTGTTTTTTTCAAGATAATCTCCCGAAAAGTTATTTTTTAAGAGCCTTTGTTTTCGATCTCATAGAGATCTTGCCACCCCTGAATTCACAGGAAACGGTAGAACCGGCCGGGAATTTCCCATTGAGGATACCAATGGAAAGAGGATCCTCGATTTCTTTCTGAACCGCCCGGCGGAGAGGTCTGGCTCCATAGGTAATATCATACCATTGACTGATTAGATGTTCCTTTACTTTTCCGGAAATATCAAGTCCCAGATTCTGCTCGGATAATCGAATCCGCACTTCCTGAAGCATAAGATCAAGTACAGACATAACCTCTTTTTCATTGAGGGAATGAAACATGCAGATTTCGTCGATTCTGTTAAGGAATTCCGGGCGAAACAGCCTTTTCAGCTCAGTCATGGCAGTAGATTTCTGCTGCGAAGGAGCCAGGGGGCCTGCCTGCTGAAAACCGGGAGATGTCCGGGCCATTTCCCGGGCGCCCACATTGGATGTCATAATGACAACCGTGTTTTTAAAGGAAATCTTGTGCCCCAGGTTATCCTGTAGCTCCCCTTCCTCCAAAACCTGAAGGAGCAGATTGAACACATCCATATGGGCCTTTTCAATTTCATCAAGCAGGATAACGCTATAGGGCTGTCTGCGGATCTTTTCGGTCAGGAGGCCTCCCTCTTCATACCCTACGTATCCGGGAGGAGAACCGACCAGTCTGGAAACATTGTGTTTTTCCATAAAATCCGACATATCAATTCTGATGAGGGCTTCTTCCGAACCGAACAGGAATCTCGCCAGGGTTTTTGCCAGGAGAGTCTTGCCTACACCGGTGGGTCCCAAAAAGATAAAAGATCCTAATGGTCTGGCTGGTGAGTTCAGCCCTGTCCTGGACCGTCTGATGGCTGATGCAACAGTCTTAATGGCATCGTCCTGGCCAATAACGGTTTTATGAAGCTCATCTTCAATCTTTAGCAGTTTTTCAGATTCACTTCGTACCAGCTGATTCAGAGGGATACCCGTGTTTTCACTTATAATATTCTGTATATCAGTAATCTCGATGAGATTATGTTCCTCTCTCAGAGTTTTACGCCACTCATCCTTCATTCTTTCAATTTCTGCTCTGAGGGATCGGACATTATCCCTTACTGCTGCAGCTTTTTCATAATTCTGGGCATTCACAAAGGAGATTTTTTCTGCTGTCAGTCTGGCAATCTTATCTTCCAGATCCGAAATTTCCACAGGCTGAACCGCATTGCTCATCCGCTTTCCCGCACCGGCTTCGTCCAGAAGGTCGATGGCTTTATCAGGAAGGCAGCGGTCTGTGATATACCGGGAAGAAAGCTCCACAGCTCCCTTGATAGCCTCTTCGGTATAGGTGACATTATGATGATCCTCGTATCTTTGCCGGATGCCTTCCAGTATGGTAACGGTTTCATCAATGGAAGGCTCTTCCACCAGGACACTCTGAAAACGCCGTTCCAGAGCCGGATCCTTCTCAATATGCTTCTTATACTCATTCAGGGTAGTAGCGCCTATACACTGCAGTTCTCCCCGGGACAGGGCAGGTTTCAGCATGTTGGAAGCGTCTATGGCTCCTTCCGCTCCTCCTGCTCCGATGATCGTATGGAGTTCATCAATAAAAAGGATAATATTACCGCTTTGCTCGATCTCTTTCAGAATCTTTTTCAAACGCTCTTCAAACTCGCCACGGTACTTGGTACCGGCAACAATGGAAGCCAGATCCAGGCTGATCACTTTCTTGCCGCTGAAAAAATCAGGGGCCGTTCCATTCTGAATACGTATGGCCAAACCTTCCACAACAGCTGTTTTTCCGACACCCGGTTCTCCAATCAGTACGGGATTGTTTTTTGTGCGTCTGGCAAGTATCCTCAAAACTCTGTTGATTTCGATCTCGCGGCCTATAACCGGATCGAGAATATTATCCGCCGCCATGGCTGTCAGATCACGGGAAAACTCCTTGAGAAGCCCGGGAACATCACGGGCTCCGGTTGAAGAGGTGATTTTCATACTCTGGGGAGGCGTCTCTTTTCCCTGGGGCTTCTGCCTTTTTCTATTGATATCGTAAAGGACGCTTCTGAGAATCTCGGTGGTGATATTGTAGGCCGATAGATACATGGCAGTGGAACTGCCCGGTTCTCCTGTGCCGGCAATAATAAAGTGTTCGGTTCCGATAAACTCATGATGAAGAGCTGTGGCTTCATTGGCCGCGCTCTCCAGAAGGAAGCGCAACCGGCTGGAAGGGGGCACTTCCCCAACCGTCAGATTAACATATTCCGGTGTGGGAATGGACTTTTCCAGCTCTTCCTGCATTTCCCGTATATTGATTCCCAGTTTTCTGAGCAGATGAAATCCGCTGCCTTCTTTATCTTTTAAAACAGCCAGAATCACATGCTCGGGGAGCAGTTTTTCTGATCGTAGTCTTTTTGCTTCTTCCTGCGCCAGAACAGACAGAACTCTCTGGGCTTCTCGACTTAATCCTTTCAGCATTTCAACCTCGTTGTATAAGGTGACAGGAAAACTCCTGTTAATATAAGTGTATTAAATTCTCAGCCAAGGGTACAGGTTTTTTGAAAAACAACAATTTTTTCTTCCAAAAACCTGAAAAAGGATACAAAAAAGTATTATTCAGTGCTTTCTTAAAATATCCAGTGGTTTGATGGACCCTGCTTTTTTAACGGGAATCAGGGAGGCTATCACCGACAGCGTCACGGTAGCTAGAAAAATAACAAAGATAACAGGAAAACGGATATCTACGGGAATATTATCCAGATAATAGGCCCTGTTAAGCAGTTCCAGATGCCCCGGCGGATCCTGACCTGTCAGAAAATGGAAAAACGTCAGAATTCCGTTTATGAAAGATTCCAGAAAACGGATGATCTGATTGAGATAGACTGTGAGAAAACAGCCAGCGGCAATGCCTCCAAGGCTTCCGGCCGCTCCTGCCAACCCGGCAGTCAGGAGATACTGAAGCGACAGGGTTCCCGGGGATAACCCCATACTTTTCTGAATACCTATAGCCTGTTCATTCTCCATAACCAGCATGACCATGGAAGAAGAGATATTCATCACCGCAACCAGGACAATAAGAATCATAATAAACAGAAGGAGTGAACGGGTTGTTTCAAAATTGCTCTGCTGGGATCTGTTGAGGCTCCGCCAGGTATAGATCCCCCATCGTCCCGAAAGACTGGCATCCAAACGGTCTTCCAGTGAGGATAAATCCCCGTAGGGATCGGTTGTTTTTAATCCCAGAACCGTCCGGGACTGACTGTCCTGCAGAATCCGCAGGGACCTCTGGTAGGGAATGAAAATCCACAGACGATCCAGATCCTGGTAGCCTGTGGTAAAAATTCCCTGTACTGTAAACCGCGAAATTTTAGGGATATATTTCCCTGTTGACAGGGTTTTCCCTGTGAGGATTTTGACTTCATCACCCACTCTCAGGTTAAGCTTTCTGGCTGTTTCACTGCCGATCAGGGCAGAATCATCCTGATCGAGAAGAAAATCTCCCTCTGTGATCTCCAAAAACCGGCGGAACCCCCTGTCCTGATTGTATATGGAAGGATCCATTCCCCGAAGGGAAACAGCAGATTCGCTGTTGCCGGCAAATGCCATCCCCATGCCATACCGTTCCAGAAAAGCATTCTCGATACCTTCAATCCCGAGAATACTGTTTCTGACATCATCCATATCTTCAGCAGACAGGGTCTCAAAGGAACGCAGCTGAATATGATAGGTGGAAGTCTCGATAAAACGGTCAGTTATCCCCCTTATCATGCCGTCAGACATAAAAAGGACAACCACCAGGGGTATCATGCTTAAAGCGATGCCCAGAACAGCTCCCAGAACAGGACGGGATGCCTGTTCTCCTCTGTGTCTGTTAACAAATAACCTGAGAGCCATTTCAAACGCCAGAGTATTCATGAAAGGATAAGTCTCCCCGTATGAAGATGAAATCTTCTTTCCCCTCTTTCTGCCAGTACGGGATCATGGGTGACAAGTATAAGGGTTGTATTTTCCTGTTCCGTCAATTCAAACAGAAGATCTTCAACCACTCTGGAATTTTTTTCATCCAGACTGCCGGTAGGTTCATCTGCCAGAATCAGAGGGGGCCTGTTCATAAGTGCCCGGGCAAGGGCGATTCTCTGCCTCTCTCCTCCTGAAAGCTGACCGGGATAGTGATCAGCTCTCTCCCTCAGGCCTACTTTATCCAGAAGCTGGACGGCCCGATCCCGGATATCCTTTTTTTTCAATCCCAGGATTCTACCGGGCATCATGATATTCTCTATGGCTGTAAAATCCTTTAACAGATAATGGAACTGAAAAATGAAACCGGTTTTTTCATTACGGTACCGGGACAGGGAGGCTTCTGGGGTTTTTGTTAAATCCCAGTCACAGGAGAGGATTTCTCCGCTGTCCGGCAGATCCAGACCTCCGATCAGATTCAGAAGAGTACTTTTGCCGCTTCCGCTTTCTCCGGTGATAACAAGGCTTTCTCCCGATGGCACATCAAAAGAGATCTTATCGAGGATTGTCAAAGTGTCCCTGCCGGATTGATATGTTTTCGTTACATTCTTCATGGAAAGGATATTCAAAAGTCTCTCCTCAATATCAGCTCATCAAGCTTTCTGATTTTAATAACCGCATCTATTTATTCATTCCGGAAGATTTCTGCAGGATTCACCCCGGAATACCTTCTCACCGCACCCCAGGACGCCAGTAAAGCCGACATGAGGGCGGCCCCATTAATAATCGCAAGATCCCTGATCATAAGGTGTACGGGTATGTCAGTAAAATAGAAAGGCCTGGGCTGATAGGAATCACTTCTTCCGGTAATACCATAGCCAATCATCCGGAGACGTTCCGACAGGGAGACAGCTGTATCCATAATTTCATTGATATTCATGGAAATCAGGATACCCAGGACTGTTCCGAACAGACACCCGGTGACACCAATAAGAACTCCCTGATAGAGGTATAGCTTCCTGATCTCTCCTGGTGTTCCTCCAATAGCTTTGAGAAGAGCCAGTTCTTCCAGGCGCTCGCGTACACCTCTCTTCATTGAGTGATAGATATTGACCGCCACCACGATAAAAATCAGCCCTACAATCAGGAGCATAAAGGTTTTTTCCACTTTCAAGGCATTAAAAAAAGCACTGTTATAGGTTCTCCAGGAGACAACCGGTGTATGATCCAGCCCCTGGGCAGACTGAAGTGTCTCCTGGACCTTCAAATCTCTGAAATGTTTTTTCAGTTTGATACCATAAACCAGATTTCCCGAACCTCTCTCTTCAGGATAGGACGACAGGGAGGCAAAAGCCATATTCCTGTCATATTCATAGTATCCGGTCCGGAATATGCCCCCCACTGAGAATTCAAGATTATTCACGGAACCTCTTCCGGAACTGACATCCAGAAACGTGAGTGTAAGATGATCTCCCACAACAGCATTAACCGATCTGGCAAGATCTGCTCCCAAAAGGATCGTATCCGGCCGGGGAAAAAGAAAGTCTCCCCTGGTCATCTGAAGCTGCTGAATAAATCCCTGATCTGATAATGCGGCATTTTCATCGATAAAACGGATCTGGATCCCTCTTGAAAATCCATCCTGTGATGTGAGAATCACCTGATGGTCTGCAAAGGGAACGACAGCAGAAATATTGGGGATATCCCGGGTGATCTCCCTGACTTCATTGTAGGTCATCTCAGGATTTTCTATTCTGAGATGATAAGAGTAGATCTCATTAATACTGCTGATAAACCCCTGCTGAAAACCGTTCATAACAGTTAAAACGGTAACAAGAGTCAGTATACCAATGACAAGACCGAGTACGGCGAGCAGATTTCCCAGATGACCTTTCCGTCCTCCATGGGTCATCAGATATCTGGCGGCAACAGGGAAACTCCAGTTTCTCTTCAAAACCCGTCTCCTTCCTGACTCCCGGGAGTCTCTTTTTCAAAAACGGGATTATTGTCTTTGTAAAGGATCTCCTTTTCAATGCCCTCTTCCAGAAGAATTTTTTTAACAAGAGAGCCGTTGCGGTACAGAGTGCTTTCCACAGGATCCTCACTCCTGTCACTGTAACGGTATTCCCAGTAAATTTTGTCAGTTTCATTCCTTTCCAGATAACTGACAAGATGACCTTCCCGGTATTCACGGGAAATGGAACGCTTGAGAATTCCCCCTGAATAGTAATTTTCCTGATACACCATACCGGAAGGGTCATACAGAAGAACCCCCATGGTATTATCCAGGTGATTCCAGAGAGTCTCTTTCCGGATATGACCGTTTTCATCATAGGCAATAAGACTCTTTTCCACCTCTTTGTCTTCTTGGAAAATCTTTACAGACGAGAGTTTCCAGTCCTCATAGGAATAGATATAGGATCTGTTGCTGTCCGAAAGAAGTGTTTTATCCAGAGTCCTGTCTTCCGTACCATCCTGCCGCCAGATCATCCTCTCCGGAGGATCTGGTCCGCCTGCTCCCAGCTGGATTTCCCTGAGAGAACCATCACTCCGGTACAGAAGGATACTGCTTTTCAGAGTCTGTCCATCTTCGGTCAGTAAGAGGATTTGATCCAGAACCCCGTTATCAAGATACTGATAACTCCTGTGTTCCAGGATATTGCCCCTGTTATCAAATAGTTCTTCCGACCTGACCTTACCCTGCTGATCGTACTGAAGGATTTCCTGCAGTTTGGATTTAAAATAATAGGTTTCCTGTGTTCCGCCTTCTGCAAGGGGAAGGATTTCCCACCGTTTCCACTGGGAACCATCGTGAAAAAGAGTTCTGATTTCTGCTCCGGAATCTTCAGAAACAGCAAGATACCAGATTTCATCACCAGAGAGAGTTCTTAATTCATCAAGCTGACTTCCCAGGCCGTTAGAAAGATAATATCTTTGGGCACATAATGTGTGAAGTGAGACAAAAAACAGTATGGCCTGTAAGATCTTGCGGATCATGAAGAATAATTCACTCTGACAGAAGTTCTTCCAGATACGTCTCCGGATCAAAGACGGAAAGGTCTTCCAGCTTTTCACCATGTCCGACAAAAGCAACCGGAATATTCAGTTTTTTATTGATGGCCACAACCAGCCCCCCACGGGCTGTAGCATCGTATTTGGTTAAAATAACCGCATCAACCCCCACAGCTTCATGAAAAACTTCTGCCTGCTGCATTCCGTTCTGACCAGTCGTGGCATCCAGCACAAGGATTTTTTTGTATACTCCTCCGCCGGTCATCTGAGTATCTACAATTTTATTGATTTTCATCAATTCATTAACCAGATTTTTTCTGTTGTGCATCCTTCCGGCTGTATCAGCCAGGATAAGCTGCTCTCCCTGTGCTTTGGCAGAGGAGATGGTATCATAAATAACGGCGCCGGGATCTGATCCGTGTTTCTGGGCGACAACCCGCAGACCGGTACGCTCCCCCTGGATTTTCAACTGGTCAATCGCAGCAGCCCTGAAAGTATCGCCCGCTGCAAGGACAATTTTCGGAAAACCTTTGTTTTTGTAATAGGTAGCCAGTTTGGCAATGGTGGTGGTTTTTCCCACACCATTAACTCCCAGCACAAGAAACAGATTCAGTCCATCTTCAGAAGGCATCAGGCTGGTTGTCAACAGATACCCCCTGATCACTTCCTTCAGCTGTGACAAAATGGTTTCTTTATCTTTGATCTTATCTTTTCTGACCCTTTCCCGGAGCTCATCGACAAGTTCCATTGTGACAACGCCGCCCATATCTCCCGAGATCAGAAGCTCTTCCAGCTCCTCATAAAAGTCCTCAAGATTTCCGGTACGGCCGAAAAGATCGGCAATTCTCTTACCGAGATTGGGTTTCTTCAGTCCTTCCCCTTCGGAGGATTTCTTTTTTTTATTCCAGAACATATGTCCGCCTTTCAGCAGCTGTCAATCCTCCGTAGAGGTCTCCGCAGCTTTTATATAATCTCTTAATTTTAATATTGTGTTTACAAAAAGAGTTCCGCTCAGAGCAATACCTCCGAGAAAACTATAATAAGTTATATCAGAATACCTTTCGTACTGTTGTGCTTTATCATAACTTTCCTGACTGTCCGTCGCAATCCACTGATATGCGTAGTCATAATACATGCTCACCTGATTTTGGTAAATGCCGTAGAGAATGAGAGGTGCCCCCATGGAGAGACTGAACCAGCCGAGAGCCTTATAGAAATCTTTTTTGGCATCTTTGAAAGCCTGCTGCTTGCTGTAGGCTTTTTCTGAAAATTTCACCGTAATGGTTTCACCTTCGAGTTCATACGAGGGTATATTGAAAGATTGATAACCTTCCATAGTCATTCTGATATTATCATTGAAAGAGGGTCTGGCAATATGAAGAGGGGTCTCCCCCATCCATAATGATCCGTAATACACACTTGCACCTGGCGGTTCGGAGAGAAAATACATGTATGGAAGATCACCCTTCTGAAGCTCAACATTCAGTACTGTATTCTCCATAGGAGGGAGATAGACTTGACGGGAATCAGTGATATAGCCGTTTTCACTGACTGTAACCGTCACGAAACCGGGTTCTGCCTCAACCAGACTGGCTGTCCCTACACCGATGGTTTCTCCATTCAGTTTGATCAGGCTTCCCTGGGGAAACGTATTGATATCTATCTGCGACCAGGATCTTCCAAGAATAATGGTTCTCAATTCCCTGGCAGCCTGTACAATCAGGCCGTTCAACCCTTCCTCTCCATCTGTACCGGACCAGGAGAAAACAGGTGATTCCTGACTTGAAACAAAACATTTCAGCTCAAGAATGATCAATTCTTCCAATCTCTCAATCCTTCCGGTAATGATCATGTCTTTATCGGCTTTTTCTTGATAGAAAGGCATTAGTTTCAGATTCACCGGGTTTTCCAGATCTACCAGTTCAATAGGGAATTCGCTGTCAACAAGTATCTTTGATGGGTCATACCCTTTCCAGTATTCAATTGTTCTCAGTTGTTTGAGGATCTTGTTTGTCAGAGACTTGTATTGGGAGTCTCCATCCGAGGAGGACGAAAAAAGTATTTTATCCCGCTGATTAAAGAGTGATTCCAGTTCTTTTTTCGCAGATTTCAATTTTTCATCCAGAAAAACTTGTTTCAGATATGCGGCTTCTTTATCGGAGAGAACATGGACCGACAAATCTTTGAGTTCTTCTTTTAACAGCTGGGGTAAACTGTTTGGGAGGTATAACTGCCGGTCAAGCAGATTTACCTGTTCCCAGGGCGGCATACCCACAGTCCAGTTTTCCTTTTCCAGTGAATAGATTTCAGTTTCTTCTGCCGTATCATCTCCCGAAACAGGAAAAACAGAACAGAAGCTGAATATCAGAATAAACAAAAAGATGATGCGGGTGATACTATTCATAACCTCTGCTGGCCCGGTTAATAGCAGATACAAGCCTTTTTCTCTGAAAGGGTTTTACTACATAATCCATGGCACCGAGCCGTATTGCATGAATGATTTTTTCCTGGTCGCTCAAGGAGGAACACATGATAACCCGGCAGTCCGGATAGGCCCTTTTCAGGCTTTTCAAGGCTTCTACGCCGTTCATTCTGGGCATAATGATATCCATAAGAACCAGATCCGGAAGGAGAGATTTATAGCGGGAGAGACATTCGATTCCGTCTCCTGCTTCTCCCACTACCTGATGACCGCTTTCTGTTACGATATCAGAGATGATAGATCGCATAAAAGGAAGGTCATCAACAATTAATATTCTCATTCCTGCTGGGTTCCCGACCAAAGGTATTTTAAATAGGCATCGATAAAGGGATCCAGGTCACCGTCCATGACATTCTGAATATTGCCGGTTTCATGCCGGGTTCTTAAATCCTTGACCATTGTATAGGGATGGAATACATAGGAACGGATCTGGGAACCCCATCCTATATCTTTTTTTTCTGCCGCAGTGGCTGCCCTTTCTTCGTCCTGTTGCTGCTTATAGTATTCATATAAACGGGATTTCAGCATTTTCATGGCTATTTCCCTGTTTTTCAACTGACTTCTCTCATTCTGACACTGAACAACAATATTGGTTTCCAGATGGGTGATTCTTATGGCACTGCTGGTTTTGTTGACATGCTGACCACCTGCACCGGAAGCCCTGTATGTATCTACCCGGATATCTTCAGGACGGATATCCACTTCAATAGAATCATCAATCACGGGAGAAACATAGACCGAGGCAAAAGAAGTGTGCCTGCGCGCATTGGAATCAAAGGGAGAAATTCTGACAAGTCTGTGAATTCCGCCTTCTCCTTTGAGGTACCCGTAGGAATAATCCCCTTCGACTTCAAAAGAGATGGATTTTATTCCGCCCTCGGCTTCGACAAGATCCATAACGGTAATTTTATACCCTTTGCGTTCAATCCACCTGTTGTACATTCTATAGAGCATACTGGTCCAGTCACAAGCCTCTGTGCCGCCGGCTCCTGAATGAATTGTCACAAAAGCAGGGAGAATGTCCGTCTCTTCACTGAGGAGCTCCAAAGAGTTCAGCTGATCAAACTTGCCTCTGAGAGCATCCATCTGAGACTGGATTTCCTCTTCCAGGGACTCATCCTTTTCCTCCACAGCCAAAGAATACAATTCATTGAGATCTTCCATATCAGAAACAAGCTGTTCCCAGGGTTCATATTTATTTTTCAGTCTTTTCAGAGCTGCCAGTTTTTTTTCAGCACTCTCTCTATCATTCCAGAAATTGGGATCACCCGATTCCATTTCCAGTTCACGGGCCTGACTTTTCAGCTCAGCTGTGTCAAAGTCCCCTCCAGGTGTCCAAGATTTCCCTTCCCAGGGATTTGATGTGAGATGCCATATCGCTAAGCATTTGAGCCTCCGTTATTTTTTTCTTTCAGAACGTTCCGTCTCCATCGTTTTTCAGTTAAAGATGTAATGACAAGCCTTCCGTCAATAGGATACTGATAAATTCTGACTGAGTCATAAAAATCCGTTGCCCGGTCAATATCAAGCTTAAGACGGGAGAGGTTATTTTCATTTATTGTCAGCGATTCAAAAGTGTTTTTCTGAATTTGTTTAAATCCGTAGCGGAAAAGTAAATTCTGAACGACTTTTTCACTGTCCTCATTACCAAGATCTACAACAATGGATACAAACATTCCCTATACTCTATTTGCGTCTTTGCAAGCTGTCAATACAGAATTAAAACAAAGTGACATCACCGCTCTGGGCACCTTCACCGCTCATATCCAGTGCGTTTTCCCGGTCTGCTATTTTCTTATGGCCGAAGATCGTGAATTTTTCAGTTAAACCCCTGATTTTGGCACTCTCAAGATTCCAGCTGTCATAGGAACTCTGTTTCAGGACTTTTTCCAACTCCCCCTGAAAAAGTATTTCCTGCTTTTTAACAAGATCCATGGTTTTCACAAGATCTTTCTGCAGGTTATCCATAGAATGAAGATCATTCTGAGACCTTTTATAGAATTCCGTAAAATGTCCGCTGATTCTCAGAACATCGGAAGTGCACTCATCAACATGCCCATGAGCTTCTTTCAGATTTTCCAGCCCCTTGGTCAAATCGGATATAAATGCATCAAGTTCCCTGGAATCGGACTGAAAATCCTTGTAGAATTCCAGAAAAAGAGAGTCTGTGTGGGATTTAAACTCTTTGATAATACGAACAATATCTTCCACATTATTTTCCAGAGAATTCACACGCTCATTAATATTTTCAATAATGATATTCATATTTAGAAGGTTTGGGAGTTTGGCCGCTTCCACCCGGCTGGATATATTGATGGTTTTTATATGACTGATAATACGTATATAGCCATCTGCCGCTTCTTCCAGTTTCTGGATTTCATTTAAAATGGTATCAAAACTCTTTTTCAGGTATCCCCGTGAATAGCCTTTCTTGATTGCTGAAGAGTATTTTATCAGGGCAAATTCATATTCCTGTATTTTCATGGAATAGGAATCTTCTGTATTCTGATTATGAAAATCACTTCCCAGAATTTCGATTTTCTGAAAAAGCGAGGAAAAGTCAGCTGATTTGGTACTGAAAAGCTGATGGGTCTTTTTTATATCCTCCAGAAGATCATTTAATATCTCGAAACACAGCTGATAAATTCTTACCATATACGAGAGGGAATCCAGTTGGCTCTCTACAGTAGAACCAGGTTCCTCCCTCTCTTTCAAAGAGAGAATGACATGGTCGATGGACTGCCTTATGATATCATGCTTCTGAACTTCCTGAACAATCAGATAAAGAGGCCTTTTTATATCAGCAACACCATGATGCAGATTCTCTCCGAAGTTGACCAGCTGATCCCTATAATCCATATGGAGATCCATCATCTGATGGATAATATTGTGGATATCCTGAGTGGCGGATTTCAGCTCCTGTTTCTCTTTATGGATTTTCTCCAGAAAACTTCTGAACAGAGAATCCATAAGTGTTCCGTTTTTTTTCAGCTGAACACTGTGGGAAGCAGATTCCCGGGAAATTTTCTGGAGCTCTTCGGTAATGTAAGGGAAAGCACCGCCATTCTTTCCGGCTTTCAATGCCGTAACCATGGCATTCAGAGAGATCACTTCCAGCTCTGCCGAATCATCGTCAATCCGATCAATGAATTTTTCAAACTGTCTGCTGGTATTCAGCTCCGCTTCCAGTTTATCCAGAAAGGTTTCGTCCTTTCTGGATAGTCCTGATAAAATTCCCCCTTCAGACTGGACCGTATTTTTCAGCATTTCCAATGCATCTTCCATTTTCTGGAGACCGCAGAATGTATCTGAATCACCATGACCATCAGATTTGAGAGACTGAACTTTATCATCCAGCATTTGAAAACTCATGGGATACTGTTCCGCCATACCAGCATAGACATCACCCAGTTTTCTGCTGATTTCTTCAAGGTAGGCGATAATTGCATCTCTATGGCGAAAACTATCCATTCGCAGCTTTCCTGACGACTTCCGCCGCTATTTTCTGAAGAGGAAGAATCTGGTCGACACACCCTCTTTTTATAGCCTCATTGGGCATTCCGAAAACAACACAGCTGGCTTCATCCTGTGCAATATTAAACGCACCGGCCTCTTTCATCTCCAGCATCCCGCGGGCGCCATCGTCTCCCATACCCGTCATAATGACACCAATGGTATTGGGTCCGGAATACCGGGCTGCGGATCTGAAAAGAACATCTACTGAAGGTTTATGCCTGCAGACAAGAGGACCGTCTTTGGTTTCCACATAGTATCTGGCCCCCTGCCTTTTCAGAAGCAGATGCATATTGCCGGGAGCAATCAAGGCCCTTCCCGGTAAAACGACATCGTTGTTTTCGGCCTCTTTTACTTCAATCTGACAGAGTGTATTGAGCCTCTCGGCAAATGATTTGGTAAAGTGTTCAGGCATGTGCTGAACAATCACTATGCCAGGAGAATTGACCGGCATGGCTTCCAGAAAAACCCTGAGAGCTTCTGTTCCTCCTGTAGAAGCCCCTACGGCAACAATCTTTTCGGTGGTATCAATTGCCAGAGGGGCATTCGACCGGGAGATGACAGCATCTGCGGTGAGTTTGGGAGGCACGGACGTTATGGTCGTATGCCTTCTGACCCGGGCTTTTGTGGAGGCGGCTGCCCGTATCACATCGCAAATACGGATTCTGGATTCCTGGAGAAAATCCTTTGTACCCACTTTAGGCTTCTGAATAATATCGACAGCTCCCAGCTCTACAGCGGTCAGGGCATTTTTCCCGCCCTTTTCCGTCTTGCTCGAACAGATTATGGTGGGAATCGGATTCTCGGCCATGAGTTTTTTCAGAAATGTCAAACCATCCATCTGGGGCATCTCAATGTCCAGGATGATCACATCGGGTTTATTCTTTGCAATTTTTTTTTCACCGAAGACTGGATTGGGAGCAGTATCTATGACTTCCATATCTTTTTCTTCAGAAATCAGCGTTGTAAGAGTCTGCCTTACCACTGCTGAATCATCTATTATCATGACTTTTATTTTTGTACTCATTCAACAGCTCCTCTTATTAAATCTTTCTGCTGTATATTGTGGGAGCGACACTCTGAAAAGGAAGATTCAACCCCGTTATCGTTTCTGAATGTCCTAAAAAGAGATAACCTCCCGGATGGAGGTGATCATACAGTTTAAGCAGAATCTTCTTCTGTTTTTCCTGGGGAAAATAGATGAGAACATTCCGGCAGAAAATAATATGAAATTTCTTATTAATTCCATAATCCTCACTCATGAGATTCAGCATGCTGAATTTGACATTCTCTTTCAGAAGCGGTTTGACTTTAACCTGTTCTGCCTCGGGATCTTTACTCTTTAGAAAAAACTGCTTTTTCAGTGCCAGGGGAATACTGGCGACCTTTGAAGAGTGATAGACTCCCGCTCTTGCCTTCTGAAGAACTTCCTGAGAAATATCTGTTCCCAGAATGGAAAACCCAAGATGGGGATACTTTGCCTTAATCTGATGCATAACCATGGATATGGTATAGATTTCCTCTCCCGTGGAGCTTGCTGAGGACCAGAAATCCATCTGTACCGGTTCTTTAATCTTTTCCAGAAGGGGAACAATGATCTTGTTTTCCAGGTAGACAAAATGATCAGGTTCTCTAAAAAAATCGGTTTTATTGGTTGTAACCGCATCTACCATAAAAGGGAGTTCCTGCCTTAGACCCTGGTCGCTGAAGAGGTAGTCGCAATAATCGGTATAGCTCTTCAGGGATAAAACCCTCAGCCTTTTATGAAGCCTGGATTCAAGCATGACTTTCTTGATATCCGGCATTCTGATTCCCAGCTGATCTTCAATAAACCTGCTGAGTCTTTTAAAATCTGCCGGTTTCAGCTGCGGCCTTTCGTATTCCTCTGTCATACAGCAACAGATCTCCTGGCCATGGTGGAGATACGGTTAACATCCAGTATAAGAGCAACCGAACCATCACCCAGGATGGTGGCTCCGGTAATGTATGCCACGCCTTTGTATAATTTTCCCATATTTTTAATAACGGTCTGGTGATCTCCGATAACTTCATCGACCACAAGGCCGGAAAGGGAGTTTTCAGTCTGAACAACAACGGTATGCTCTCTTTCGGGAAGCTCCGAATCATCCATGAAAATTTCTCTGAGCCGGATATAAGGGATCATGGAGTCCCGATACTCCATAAGCCTCTTTTTCCCGTGGGATTCTCTCTCTTTTCTTGTCAGTTCCATGCAGGCCTGAACGGCAGAAAGAGGAAAAACAAATTTTTCCTCACCGATCCGCACCAATAGCCCTTCGATAATAGCCAGAGTAAAGGGAAGATTCAAAGAGAAGACAGTGCCTTCTCCCGGTTTGCTGTCAATGGAGATCATGCCGCCCAAAGCTTCTATCTGACGTTTGACAACATCCATTCCCACCCCCCTGCCGGAAACACTGGTGACACTGGCAGCGGTAGAAAATCCCGGTTGGAATATCAGATCAAAAATATCTTCATCATTCAGGATTGTATCCGGAGCGATCATCCCTTTCTCTACGGCTTTGTTGTAAATCCTTTCCTTATCGAGACCTTTTCCGTCATCCCGGATCTGCAGGATAACATTGGCTCCCGAATAGTGGGCATCAAGCGTGACAGTTCCCTGAGGATGCTTTCCCTTTTTTTCTCTCTCTTCAGGTGATTCAATCCCGTGATCAATGGAATTTCTGATGAGATGGACCAGAGGATCATTGAGTTTTTCTATGACATTTTTATCCAGCTCAGTTTCTCCCCCCAGGGTCACCAGCTGTATCCTTTTATCCAACGATGACGAAAGATCTCTCACCAATCGCTTGAACCGGGAGAAAGTGGTGCCGATAGGAACCATCCTCAGACTCATGGTATTATCTCTCAAATCAGAGGTCAGGCGTTCTATCTGTTCCGCCAGAGAGAGCAGGTTGGTTTTGTTATACTGAGCCGCCAGCTGGGAGAGGCGTGCCTGAGCAGTGACAAGCTCCCCCACAGAATCTACCAGACTGTCGAGTTTTTCACTCTTCACACGTATGGAAGTACTACCGGCATCTCCCATATTCTGCTTCAGAGTTTTGGTCATTTTCTGCTCTTCCAGAGCCGATTTGATATCTGAATCCCTGACCAGTCCTTTCTCGACCAGAACTTCTCCGACTTTTTTTCTGGATTCCAGAATTTCATCCAACTCGGCTCTTTTTACAAGACCTTTTTCAATCAGGATCTCACCAAGTTTTTTTTCATTTCCCTCTTCCAGAATTTCATTCCAGTCCGCCACAAGTGTGACATCGATCTTTGATGCGGCATCAAGAAAAATGAAAACATCCCTGATATCATTTTCACTTTTGTCCGACACCAGGAAGATTTCCCATTTGACATAACATTTATGAGGGTTGTAAGACTCCAGTACGGGGATATCATCCCTGTGGGCAACACAGGTATATTCACCCAGTTCCTTTAATTCCCTTAAAAGGAGAAGAGGATTGGTACCACTTAAAAAAATATCTTCCGAAGGCTGAAAGAGAACTCTGTAAGTACTCAGGTTCCTGACAGGACCGCTGGTCTTTTCACTCTTTTCTGTCGGGGGGGAAATTACCGGTTCAGGGGCTGCATCGATTCCGGCCAGTTTATTCAGCTTTTCCACGATCTGCCGGGAAACAAGAGAAAACTCGGGGGTATTGTCTTCTTCGGCATTGAGCATATTGGTAATATGATCCCGGCTTGTCAGTGTCAGATCAATCAGCTCCTTGGAAACTTTCATCCTGCCTTCTCTCAATCCATCCAGGACTGTCTCCACAGAATGGGTAAATCCGGCAATTCCTTCAAAGTCAAACATGGAAGCTGACCCTTTGATGGTATGCATAACCCGAAAAACTGCCGCAATAGCTTCCGGATCTTCCGGATTCTCCTCCAGTTCTATCAGAAGATCTTCCAGACTCCCGAGAAGTTCATAAGCCTCTTCCTTAAATGTTTCCTTAAACTGATTCATGTGAACCTACTCTTTTTCTAAAATGGACGCAAAATCACTCAATTCAAACCACTCTTTTACAGATGGCTGCAAATTCTCGATATCCAGTTTTCTCTGACTTTCCTGAAGGGTTCTGTAAAGAGAGTAAAATACCTGTAGTCCTGCAAAATCCATGGAAGTGACATGAGACATATCCAGTTTGATATGAGAAGGTGTATCCATCTTCTTCAGAAACTCATGATAAAGGTCTTCTGCTCTCTGAATAGTCAAAGCCCCGTCCAGAGCTATGGTAACCGTTTTTTTCGGAGGCATATTATTCTCCAATGACTTTTTTGATCACCGCCAGAACTTTATCACTGTCAAAAGGTTTTACAATCCAGCCGGTAGCACCCAGCTCTTTTCCTTTTTCCATAATGCTCTGCTGGGATTCTGTGGTAAGCACAAGAATCGGAGTAAATTTGTGTACAGAACTTTTTCTCAGTTCACCAATCAGGGTCAACCCATCCATATTGGGCATATTGACATCAGTAATTACCAGATCCACAGGAGTATTCTCCAAAGCAGCCAAAGCCTCTTTTCCATCAGCGCCTTCCATAACGGAATAGCCTCCCTCTTTCAGAAAGAATTTGAGGCTTTCACGGACTGTTCTGGAATCATCAACGATCATAATTTTCTTCATTACATTCTCCTACGCACAACAGATAGCATCTATATTAAATTCAATATTATTAAATTCACATCCGGCATTGATTATCCGGATGTTCTTATTCCGCTTTCTTTTCCTGATTGGCAACCATGGAAATTTCATTAATGGAAAGGATTTTCTTGATATCAAGAACAATAAGGAAATGATCATCCTTCCGGCCCATTCCAAGGATAAAAGCCGTATCGATTTTTGTACCGATGTAAGGTGTAGGCTCAATTTCCTCATCAACCATATCGATAACTTCTTTCACCGAGTCTGCCAGAAGTCCCATGGTTACCATCTCATCATCCAGCTCAACCTCTGTAACGATTATGCTGCTGTCTATGGTTTTTTCGGTTTCACCCAAACCGAATTTCATCTTCAGATCTATAACCGGTACAACACTGCCTCTCAGATTTATTACGCCTCTCATGAAATCGGGCATCCTGGGTACTTTGGAAACTGTGGTAAATTCCTGTACTTCCTTCACATTAATAACATTCAATGCATAGGTTTCTTCATTAATTGTAAACGTCAGATACTGTTTGGTATTGCTATCGGTTAATCCATCCATCAGCTTTCTCCTGTATTTAAGATCCCATTATCTATTCTAGGCGGTATCTCTGCGCTTTTCCAATTTTTTTAGAACAGAATGATATCGTCTTTTGAACGATCTACCCGGGGAATTAGTGAATCCTTATACTCTTTTTCGGAATCTTTGATATTTTTAATTTTCCGTACTGAATCCAATTTTTTCAACAGGATTTTACCGGTCTTGGGAAAAAAAAGGATTTTCCGCCCCAGAGGCCCTCCCAGATCTGATGAAATAACCGGAATGTTCTCATTTTCCAGATACAGAAGAGCAAATTCTCTGTTCTGTTTTCCCACGTTGGTGACACGGCTGGAAATCTCGAACATTTCGCTTCCGCCAAATACTTTTGCAATCAGACTGTTTTTTCTGGAACCCATTTTCATAAGGCTGTTAATAAGGATTTCCATAGCGTAAAGACCATAACGGAATTCCTGCTGGATCAAACTTTTTTCGGTGACTTCCCCGTTTCCGTACCTGGGAAGAAGAAAATGATTCATTCCGCCCTGCTTTTTTACTGGATCGAACAAAGCCACAGAAACGCAGGAACCCAGCACTGTTGAAATAATGATATCTTCATCGCTTACTTTGTATTCACCAGGGTGAATTGTAGCATTGTGCAAATTGAATCGGCTATGAAAACTATGATACATAAAAAACTAATTGAGGTATTGCCTGACGTCATGGTGTGAAAAGAAAGAATCAACAACCAGGCCCAACTCTTCTTTTCTTCTGTCCAATTCATCAGCTGATCCGGACTTTTTCAATGATAGTTCCAGTTCGGAAGAGATAGTATGAATCTTCACGGCACCTATGGTACCGGCGATTCCTTTAATTTTATGGAGATATTCTGCAGCCTCAAGGACAAATCCGCTTTGTCCAGACTGAATGGCAGACTCCAGAAAATCCGGAATATCCTCAAAAGCCATCTGCATCAGCTGCCTGGAGAGTTCTGTGTCATTTTCTGTATATTTTATTAATTCCTGTTGGTCAAAAATCATTCCGTAGTGATCCCGGGTCTTTCTATCTAGTTAGAATTGTATATATTTAAGAGGTAATTTCAATGCTTTTTTTTATTGAAAGCTTCCTGAAACTCATCCCAGGCTTTATTTCTCTGTTGAAGACTGTACTTGGGAGACCGTTCCGGTGGAGAATTTCTCCGGTATCGGTAAACCTTGGACTGATCGTACTTTCTACCGTAACCTGTTGGTAATGTTTCGTTCCGGTCCCGGATATTACTTTTATTAACAGACCGGGAATCTGTTGGAGGCTGAATAAATATATCCCCGTCATTCTCGGAAATACCGGAAAACTGACTGTTGAAACTCTCATACTTTCCGGATATACGCAAAAGAAACCGTCTCCACCATCCCAGGTACTTGTATGCTTCATGAAATATTTCCAGCAGATAAAGATTCATCAGAAAATCGGGATCTTTAAACCGGATCATACCATCATCAAAAAAATTGTTCATGAAGTCTTTTATTTTATTAACATCCCTTACTTTTTTCAGATTCTTGAAGTAATGAACAATGCCTTCTGAAACAATGCGGGGCTTTTCCAGAAATTCAGCCAGAATAGGGGCATTTTCCCTGACCCTGTCCATAACATCATCCTTAAAACTGTCCCGGGTATAAAAAATGGTAATTTTATCCTTATTTCTTGTGCGGAGCATCTTTTCCATCAATTCAATGTAATACTGTCTGAGTTCCGATGCCTGTGACGCCAGCTCCGCCCGGAAAAAGGGATAGACATGGTCCCGATGGAGGTATTTGTCTCCCAGGTAGAGAATAACGGGAAGTCCGATTTTCTGGTTAACTTTTACAACGGTTTCGTAAAACAGATCCTTAAACCCCGCCCACTTTTCTTCATAGGGAGAAAGGATATCCAGAAGGTCTTCTGGAGTAAAAAGGAAGTCTTCCTTTTTGAGAATCTCCATACAGATCTCTTCAATGGCTTCCTGTTTTTCCCTGTTTTCCTCCCGCTCTTTTTCCACCTCAGCCTCTCTGTTTACATAAAAGAGATTAAGGATTTCGGATGATTGAAAAACCGCTGCACTCAAATGTTTGATTCTCAGCTGGAGGTCATCGCTATGCTTGAGAATATCTGATGAGATATTTCTCCAGAAACCGGGATCACTGGTGTACTGCTTTTTCTGGATCTCGCTGATTTTCAAACCCATCACCCGGGAGATCGCCGCAATAAACGAGGAGTTATTCAAGGCATTGTTAATCCTTTTTCTGGAGATTTCCACAAGAGCTTCCAATGACTGGGAGGTAACCAGAACAGCCCCTCCTGTTTTCAAGGGCATGGTAAAAATTTTTTCCTGGGGTTTCATTTCCTCGATAAAACGGGGGCTGATAGATTCGGGATATATGGTTTCAACCAGATCAAAGGGAATTCGCAGATTCGCTTTTTCCATCTCTTCCAGAGTCAGAAACGGCCGGGAATCCTCCAGCATGAGCCTTTGGATTTCGTCTTCTATGAGATTCTTATAGAAAATCCTGGAGTCCCTGTTGGTTATGATAATCCTGTCGGGTTTCAGTTCGCCCTGATTGTTTTTGAATTTCAGAAGACCATAATGGGCATTTTTGATCTTTTTCATAAGGATCTCTATTTGATTATTGGCAAACAGAATATCCTTACCGGCGTGAAGGACAAACCGGTTGTAATCCAGCATGGGATCATAGAAGTCGCAGATTCTGTGAAATATTCTTCTCTGTTCCTGGGTGAAGCTTCCTACCTGAGAGAGGAATTCCTCCCTCTGTGAGAGATCCATCTGAAAAACACCGGGAAGTTCTGATGTATCAATTGCCTGATCGTCTTCTTTGCTCATTCTTTTTCCAGATCATTTTTCTGATCATCCATCTTTTTCAGTCTGCTGTTTGAGATCCACCTCATAATACTCCGGAGAATAATTACCACCCCGAGTGCAAACATTACAGATGAAACTAATCTACGTATAACCATAATCAATTCTACACACAGTTTTTTCTTATTTCAATGAAAACAGATTTCAACCTGCATCTGTCTGTCTGAGAAACCAGCAACGGTGTGAGGCTCCTTTTCTTTTAAAATCTTCCGATTCGGTCCAGCTGGTCTCTTCGGAAATGGAAAATTCAGAAATCAGATTTTCACTGATGGAGAACTTTTTATAATTATTTGAAAAAATCAGAAGCCCCCCGGGGTTCAATAATCCCATGGCCATCCTGATAAGGGATTCATGATCTTCCTGTATCTGGAGAACATCTCTTCTGGATTTGGAATTGGAAAAAGTAGGAGGATCCATAAAAACAAGATCAAAGGTCTCCCTGCAGTTCCCTAACCAATGCTTTACATCATCCTTGATAAAACCATGCTTCGTCGGATCAAGCCTGTTCAGCAAAAAATTATCCTGGGCCCATTTAAGATAGGTAGCAGAAGCATCTACAGAACAGACATAGGAGGCTTCTCCCGCGGCAGCCATAACACTGGCGGTTCCAGTATAGCAGAACAGGTTCAGAACCCTGGAGCGGAAACTGTGCTCCTTCAGGTATCTGCGCACATTCCGATGATCGAGAAAAATACCTGTATCCAGATAATCTGTAAAGTTCACCCAGAAACGGCATCCCCATTCCTGTATGAGATACCGTTCTCCGGCACGCTGAAACCGGCTATACTGATCAGCGCCCTTTTGCCTGCGCCGCTGTTTTTATAAAAACCGAGGTGACCGGAATTTCCATAAGATGGGCTATGATAGTCACTGCAGAATCCAGACGTTGGGCTGCTCTGGCCAGATCGACTCCCTTGGGAGGGGCATACTCCTGCAGATGTACCCATTTTCCTTCGTAAAGATCCACAGCAAAATTGAAGTTGGGCAAATCCGCATCATATAGCCTATAGCAGCTGATCCCCTCTTTCCTGCTCCATTTTCCCAGGATTTTCCGATTTTTTTTCAGGCGGTTATAAAACTGTTCCGCTTCCTGGGTCATTTCCGGAAGAGGAATTCTCTTTATCTTTTTCTCCTCTTTTATTGCAGTACGGTCCACTTCCGGAGCCAGTCCGAAAAGATCATAGTGGTAGAGACTGCACTTTATGGGACCATTCATGATCCGGTTTTTACCGGAAGCTTTTAAACCGGTTGATCTGAGAAGTGTTTCATCATCGGAAATCACGGACATTTTCCAACCGGCAAGATCGTTGGTTTTTCCCAGATCTCCAATGGTTCTATACAAAGAGTAAAGCATGCTTTTGTCGCCCAGACGCTGTCCATAGGGAGGATTCGTGACTATGAGGCCGGGAGCATTCTTCATTTTTTCGGTCACAGTGAAATCTTTAATATCTCTGCGTTCCAGATGGATATATTTTTCCAGTCCTGCATTTATCACGTTTTCACGGGCCGCGCCGAGGGTTTTCCGATCCAGATCGAAACCGATCAGAGGCGGCAGATGCTTCAGCTTCTCATCCCGGAATTCCTCAGCTTTATCAAAAACAGTCTCCCACAGATCCGGGTCATGGCCCAGCCACTTGAAAAATCCGTATTCATATCTGAGAAGACCGGGAGGCAGGCCGGCAGCCATATAGGCCCCTTCAACAAGCAGTGTTCCGCTTCCGCACATGGGATCAACCAGGGCGCCTCCTTTTGAAGCAATTTCCGGCCAGCCGGCCCTTAACAGGATCGCATCTGCTGTATTTTCCCTGAGTCCCGCTCTGGCAGCTTCTTTTCGGTATCCCCGCCTGTGAAGACCCCCTCCGGAAAGATCCAGGTAGAGGACTCCTGTCTGGTTTTTCAAATGAAGGTGTATCCGGAGATCCGGATGATCTTTATCTACATCCGGTCTTGAGCCGGTGCTGTTTCTCCAGTAATCGGCGATACCGTCCTTGATTCTCAAGGATGCGCTCTTTTCGGAAAATCCCGCTTTACCGACGGTTGTGGCCGAACAGGCAAAAGAACTGTCTCCTTCCATAATGGTATCCCAGGGAAAAGAGAGGGATGCCTGATGGATATCGGCCAGCTCATGCCATTCAAACTCTTTCAGAAGGATCATGATCCTGCTGGCAATCCTGCTCCACAGGATCAATTCATAGATTTCCTTTAATCCCGCAGAGAAAAGGTGTCCCCCTGCTCCGCGGACAAGATCTCTCCCTCCATACCGGAGAATCTCTTCTTCCAGAAGATCCTCCAGGTATAAAGGAGAGGCTGCAAAAACTTTATATTCCGTCATTTTATGAGGATAAACTCCACTCTTCTATTCTTCCATCGGTTTTCAAGATCGCTATGGGGAACGATAGGCATGGTGCCTCCCCGTCCTACTACATCCATCCTGGACTCCTGAATACCCAGTTCTACCAGTGCCGCTCTTACGGCGGCCGCCCGATCCAGAGAAAGGGGCTGAAGTTCTTCTTTCTCTTCTCTGGCAGCTCTTGCAGGATTGTTATAGTACTCGCTTACCGCATGCCCCTCAACCACAATTTTATAGCTTCCATATTTTTTGAGGACCTCTGCCAGGCGCTGCAGGATTTCCCTGTTTTTATCACCTTTTTCTCCGGCAGTCACCAATCCGGCCTGATAGGGTTCAAAGGTGATATTCGAAATCTGGACTTTCAGATTCTCTCCATCCCGGATCACCAGGATATCAATGGGAATCACACCGTTTCTGGTCGTGGAATTCCCCAGAAGGTCTGTTATCCTCAATTCGTAAGGATAATCCTCTGCTGACTGCACGAGTTCTCCCTGCCGGGATCGTCCATCCCAGATAATCCTTTCAGAAGGTCTTCCATTTCCGCCGAAGGATATAAACTCCTTGCCTTTGGGATCCCGGATAACCATCTGCCAGTCTTTTATGGGAGAGAGATCCTTGACTCCCATGGAAATTCTCAATTCATCATCCACATTGTCGTCATCAGGTGAAAACGGCCGGGGTTCCAGGTCGATCTGAACAATGGGAGCAGAGTTGTCAACGGAAAATTCCCGGCTTTCAGCTACCGGCCGGTTTCCTTTGGTATAATGGACCGTCAGCTGACCTTTGAAGACACCTTCTGCCAGGACGCCTGCGCCGGTTCGGCCATCCCAGCTCAGATTCGCCGGCACCTGACCGCTTCCCGAGATTTCCTTTACCACCGAACCTTCTCCATTGATAATTTCCAGAGTCCAGCTGTCAATTCCTTCATTATTGGTAACATGAGCGGTAAAGAGCTGTTCCGGGAAAGCTTCGGATACGGGAGAAAAAATGGTATTCTTTGCGGTCAGATAAACAGGAGTACTTTTGGTATCCACCTGGATTCCTCCCACCTGAACCTGCTCGCTGTTTCCGGCCTTGTCTGTGGACGTAATGGAATAACTGTATACACCATCGCTAACAAGGTTCCCGTTCTCATCAGTTCCATCCCATACGATGGATTCGGCCTGTTCTTTCCAGAACCAGGTTCTCACAGTTTTTCCGTTCCTGTCTTTCAGCTGGGCTTCAAAATTTTCTTCCCTGCTGGAAGTCTGGTTGATTCTGACGACATCCCTGTTTCCGTCGCCATCCGGAGAAAACAGAGCATAGGGCAGAGAAACTGAAATCTCGGGAGAAACTGTATCTTTCAGAAACTGGCCTGTTCTTGCCAGAGGCCTGTTTCCTTTGGCATAGAGAGTTTCAATCTGGGCAACATACATACCATCTGATGCGGGTGCGCCGGAATCTGTCAGACCATCCCATCGGGTTTCTGCCGGAGGAGCCGATGCGCCGGACCATGTACGTACTGCACTGCCGAACTGTCCCATACTGTCTACAGGCAAAATTTCCAGTTTCCATTCAGTGATATTTTCCGGGTCATCGATGACCTGATAAAAACTGATGGAATCTTTGACTCCGTTCCGGTCGGGAGAGAACGCATCATCACTCACAGAGATTTGTACAGACATCTCCCTGGTATCCAGATTAATCCTGTGGGGGCTGGAAACACCGCGGTTCCCCGCTTTATCTACCGCTTCCAGTACCATAAAGTAGGATCCATCTTCCACAGGTTTTCCCTGATTATCATTTCCATTCCATACAATTTCAGGATCAGCCTTGCCTCTCCAGAAGAAGGATTTGACAGTTTCGTTATTGCTGTTCCGGATAAACCCTTCCCAATAATCCTCTTCTGTTGTATTAAGAGTCAATTTCAGAGAGTACTGATTTCCTTCCTCATTGAGAGTGAGGATATTTCCTCCCTGTATAGACCCTCTGGGAGCCGTGGTATCCACCGTAAACCAGGGTGAGTAGACTTCCGGCTCATAACCATTCTGATACCGGACAGTCATGTACCCCTGATATTTTCCTTCACCGATAAATCCGCCCATGGAATTCTCTCCTGTATAGGGAATCTCTTCGGGAACTTCCAGAACGCCTTTCTGCCGGTTATTGTAACGCCAAGCGACGCTGCCCCGACTGTCAAGGACTCTCAGTTCCCATTCCAGAATTCCCGATGTGACAGGAATTCCTGTACCGAATACAATTGTATCGGTCCCTTCGGGATTACCCGGAGAGAGAAAGGAGTTGTCAATGGTCAGATTCACAGGAGGCTTTTCTGTATTGACCAGAATATCCACCAGGGTTTCTTCTTTATGGTTTCCCGCAAAATCCGTGGATTTCACATGGTAACTGTACACCCCGTCAGGAACAATCGTTCCATTATCATCCTTTCCATCCCATTCAAAAGTGGTCGGAGCCCCATCTTCCCAGGTGTAGGTGCGCACAGGATTCCCCCCCAGATCGAGAATCTGACCTTCCCAGTAATGCTCCGCAGAACCTTCCTGTTCGATGGCCAGGAGATCTTTGTTACCATCTCCGTCGGGAGAGAAAATCAGATCGATTCCTTCAGGTTTCTCCAGTACGATCTCGGGTTGTACTGTATCAATTTCAAAATCAAAGGAACCGGTTTCGGAAACATTGTCATTATCATCCCAGAACTGAAGGGAGTAGCTGTATTTACCGTCAGGAGCTACTTCTCCCGAGTCCATAACACCATCCCAACGAAAGGATTCAGGGATAGTTGTCCCTTTTTTTTCCGAGAACATTCTGTCGAAAATATTTTTAAAAGACTCATTTTCAGGTCTCTCATCCTTGTTCCGGAACTCTTTCACAATGTCCCCGTCTTCGTTCCTGACGGTCATGTAATATCCCATGACATACCGTTCATCTTCAACAGTAAAGGGGATTTCAATTTCATCCTGGACACCGTTGAGATCCGGGGAGATATAAATAGTTTCTTCCTGTTCTATGGCTATTTCAGGAGGATTTTCATCCCGGACGCCGAAAGGAATGGTTACTCCCAGACCTATGGCATGAACATCATCGTAAAAAGGAGCATAGGCACCCTGCAGCTCAATTTCGCTGGTTTGCTTCTCGGTTTTCTCATCATCCTTGTTTTTGAAAGTGTAGTTATAATACACCCCCGCAGAAGGGATAAGAGTCTGATAATTCCCCTCAAGCAGTTCACTCATGATCATTGAAGACGAAACGGCAATACGGATTTTATCCTGAATGGCAATCTCCTGGCCTATTTCAAACCGGAAATCTGTAAAAGTAGGCAGACCGGCATCGGCAGTCATGGTCCAGGAAAAATCATCTTTTCTGATGAGATCAAATCCGGCACCCGCATTGAGAGTCAGGTTTTCGGGAACGGCTCTGGCATAGCCATTGCCCGACCCATAGTTGCGGCCCAGACCCATAAGGGAACCGCCCCATTGGAAATTCCTGAGTTTCCAAAAGGTTCCTAGATGGTGAATAAATCCCAGATTCAGGGAACCGCCCCAATCCAGATCTGTTCCCAGGGAACCGGAAACACCGAAACCGGTATACAGATTCTTGTACAATTCTTTGGAAAAAGTGAAATCTGTGAAAAAAACATTCCCATAGGCCATTTCAGAGCTTTCCAGTCCGGTTGTCGAGACAAAATGGAGAGCTGTCGAAAGAACTCCGTATTTGGTGGGAAAGGAGACAGCCGTGTTTGCCCCGTGCCCCATGCCCTGAATA
This sequence comes from Oceanispirochaeta sp., assembly GCA_963677615.2. Taxonomy (GTDB): domain Bacteria; phylum Spirochaetota; class Spirochaetia; order DSM-2461; family DSM-2461; genus Oceanispirochaeta. Next base: position 317,662 of record CAXXQW010000001.1, read on the forward strand.
CCGCTATCCCATTTCTGAAGGTTCACATAACCCGCATCAAGGATTATCCTCTGAAAATTGCCGGCAGATGCAGGGTTGATGGATACGGCCTCAGGGGTATCCATTCTTGTTACAGATGTGCCACCCCCCAGAAAAAGCGGGGAATAGAGAGATTTTATCAGTTCTCCGGAAGATTCTGCAAAAAGTATGGAAGAATAAAAAAGGATCAGAAAAAGAAAGCTGATCCTGCGGTATAACTGACTCATGAAAACCTCCTGGTCTTGTATTTTCCGCATAGACTTACTAAGGTAACTATAATCATCCTATCACCACAATATACCGAAAGTAACAAAAAAATACTATTCCGGAGTAAATTATGCAGAAAAAAGAGAAAGAACCATGGTTTTCTGATGAATGGTTCTGGGAAACCTACGGGCCCCTTATGTTCGATCCCCAGAGAATGGCTGAAACCGCCGGAGAAGTAGAGGCGATTGAAAAAATGGCGGGATTCAGAGAGCAATCCAGGATTCTTGATTGCTGCTGCGGAATGGGCCGCCATACCATAGAGCTGGCAAGGAAAGGTCACCGTATGACAGGTATCGATCTCAGCCGGGGCTATCTGAAAAAGGCCGGAGAAGAAGCGGCAAAACAGAACCTGTCCATTCAGTGGAAGAGAATGAATGCCCTGGAACTGGATGACAATGGAACTTATGACGGTATAATCAATATGTTTACATCATTTGGATATTTTGATGATCCTGAAGACGACCTGATCCTGCTGAAAAAAATGCACAAAGCCCTCAAACCCGGGGGAACCCTCTTTATGGAAATGTGGGGCAAAGAGGTTCTGGCAAGGGATTTTGAAGAGAGAGTCTGGTTTGAAAGAGAAGGCATAACCATCCTGCTGGAATACGGTATCGATATGAACTGGACGGAACTGCGGAACCGGTGGCTTTTTTATCAAAACGGGAAGATGACAGAGTATACCTTCAGTCACAGGATTTTTTCTGCCGCGGAAATGTCCCAGATGCTGGGAGAAGCAGGGTTCCCTACAGTAGATATCTATGGCGGATTTGATGGAAGAGTTTACGATAATCAGGCGGAACAGTTAATTCTGGTTGCCCGCAAGGGTGTATCCTGAAGAAGCATTCAACTGGAATGAACCGGTCAGATTGTCTGTGATATAAACCCTGTTATCTTCATCAATCATAATGACATTGGTATCTTCTAAAGAGTTGGCCAGTTCCATTCCCTTTTCAATCCCCATAGCAAACAGTGATGTGGAAAGGCCGTCAGCAATAACGCTTCTGTCATGAATAACAGTCGTACTAATCACGCCGTTACGAACCGGGTATCCTGTCCGGGTATCCAGAATATGATGATACCGCACGCCGTCTTCCATGAAAAACCGCTCGTAAACTCCGGAAGTTACGATAGCCTTTTCGTCTACTTCCACAATACCGAGATACTCCCCTCTGGGTTCTCTGGGATCCTGGATACCGATTCTCCAGGGCTCCCGGTTTTCTTTCCTTCCCAGAACAAGGACATTCCCGCCCAGGTTGATGATGCCTCTACGAACTCCCCGGGAGGTTAAAAACTCTCTCACCAGATCTGCAGCATACCCTTTTGCAATCCCCCCGAGATCCAGAGCAGCATTCGGATTCTCCAGAATAACCAATCCGCTGTCTTCAATGGTGATCTCCTTATAATTAATCCCTGATAAAGCGGTAGATATTTCATCCTCACCGGGAATTCCGGCATTCTCTGTTCCGATCCCCCAGAGAGCCACCAGCCCTCCTATGGAAGGATCAAACCTTCCTTCTGAAAGCTCTGCGATCTCTATTGCCTGTTTCAGAACATCCAGAGCCATTGGTCCTGCAGCAAACCCTTCATCTCCGCCGGCATTAATCCGGGCGATATCACTGGTTTCAATATTGACACTCAACTGCTGTTCCATCTCTGCAATTTTATGAAATGCCTCATTGAGAAGAGAATCGGGATCCGCATCTTTCTCCCAGTCAGACAGAGTTATGACGCATGTAGTTCCCAAAAGGAACTCCGACGCCGTGACAGGTTCCCCGGCTTTCTCGGCACAGGAGATGAAAAGAGATCCGATAAGTAGCAAAAGAATTAAATTCTGGTTTTTTTTAATCATCTTACGGGATTATGAATAGGAGAGAAAAAAAAGTAAAGTTCCCGGGTCTTTAAAAAAATGCTGGAAGGCATATCTATTCTCATGATAAGCTGTCTCATCATTGGAAAATTCCATTTTCAGCCTGGGTATTGCAAGGGCTCCAATGATACATTCCTGGATAATTATTCGGTGTCAGGGAAGCAATATGCCACCAGAAACTGATAGATAAAGTGTATCCCCAAAGGTTCACAATGGAAACTTAGAATTTCGGGAGCGGGAGTTCCTGTCAATTTCCGGAGTAGATAATGAAAATTAAAAATAAGCTGATCATTGTCAATCTGCTTGTATTTGTACTTTTTATGGCGACATTCTTTCTTTTTTATTTTTCTGCCCAGAGGCTTTTTAGTCTGAAAGAGCTGGAGAGAGATACAATTCAACTCCGTAATAGAATGCTCAGTCTGGAATACGCCAATAATGCAGTACTGAAATCCTCGGACATACCCCTTTATAAAATGGAAAGGGCTTATCAGGCTCTCAGCAAATCTCTGAATGAACTGGCAGCAAATGAGAACCTGAAGTATCTGGAACCGGAAACTGAGAAAAGAATAAAACTCTATTATGATTTTATAACCACAAAAGATTTTGAGACCTACAACAAGGATATGGTAAAAGAGATATCCACTCTCAGACCGAGAATATACGGTTCTTCCATTGAAAATGTCTATCTGGACTGGAAAACAGGGCAGATGACCGATCGGTCCCTTTATGACAGGATACAGGTGGTCAGGATGAAAATTCTTGAATTTTCCGACTGGTATCATCCTTTCTCTGTTCAGTTCAAGCAGATAACAGATGAAGTTCTTCAGACTGTTCAAGCTCAGATTACCTGGGTGTTGGGACTGACCGGTACTGCTCTTGCCATCAGCCTGGGAGTGTCTCTCTCTGTTATTATCCTGATATACCGGAATATGATCAGCAAGATAAGAAACGTACGTCAGGGAATTGCGTCCATTTCAGGAGGAAACCTGACAACAAGAATCAAGGTTGACTGGGATGATGAACTGGCAACCATGAGTGAAAATTTCAACACCCTGACTGAAACAATATGGCAGCGTCTGAATACAATCGGGAGTATTATCCACAACATTGGACAATCCCTTACCCAGGATCCCGATACGACACAGCTGGAACAGACTATCCTTCAGCTTGCCATAGAAAATACCCATGCCGAAAACGGTGCTTTCTATAAAGTGGATTCAGAGAACCAAACCATTTTCCCTGTTCATAAAACAGATGGTTTTGCCCCTCCCTATGATCCGCAAATTTATGAACAGGCGGTACCTTTTGGAAAAACCATTCTTGGAATTGCCGCCATGACAGGTGAGCCTGTTTTTGTGAAAGAACAGGGAGGTCAGAATCTTATCCCCAGACGGCATAGTGTTGAAAGGAATTACATTTCCTCCTGTATTGTTATGCCTCTCATATCTGAAAGAGATCTGATCGGTATTCTCTGTCTGGAAAAAAATACAAAAAACAGCCTGTTCCGTGATATGGATTATTCCAATATCCTGTCATTCATCGAGTTTAGCGCTGTAACTCTAAAGAATCTGGAAAAATATTCCGAGCTTCTGAAGTCAACAGGTTTGAACAGGGAACTTCAAATTGCATCTGATATACAGAAAAGCCTTCTGCCCCCCAAAATCCCGAAGGTTCCCCGGTTTGACATCGCGGTCCAAACCTACACGGTAAAAGGAATCAGCGGTGATATATATGACTTTTTTCCCGTGGACCACGGACGATGGCTCTTCTGTATGGCTGAAGTTATGGAAAAAGGAATCGCATCTTCCATGATCCTGGTTATACTCAGAACACTCATACGGATTCTGGTAAGACCCGGACAGGATCCATCGGAGCTTTTGAATCAGCTACTGCTGAATTTCAGGGAAACCACCGGCATCACTACACCGGTACAAATCAGCGTCTGTCTTATGGAACCGGAAGAAAACGGTTTTATCTACTGCGGTACGGAAGATCAGAAAATGCTGCTTTACAGCCATGAAAAAAAGTCCACCTCTCTGATCCAATCTCCGCAGGGAGATGACGGCCGGTTTCTTTCTGTAAGAGGAACACTGGAAGATTTTGATACAATGATCCTGATGACTGATGGTTTTTACAATGCAAAAAATGCTTCCGGAAATACCTATGGATGGAATCCGGTTATGAAAATTGTAGAAAAATACAGCAATAGAAACAGCAGCTGGCTTCAGGATGCGATCGTTAAGGATGTAAAGTTTTTTGAAAGAGAAACTGAACAGTCCGATGACAGATCCATGTTTATTGCATCATTCAGGGAGAAGGGAAAGTGAAAATACAAAGCAAACTGACGCTCACCAGTATAATCCTGATTTTCGGACTTTTATTTTCGTCAGGTATCTTTTTTGTCAGAATTTTCAATGTGTATCAGCTGCAGAATTATGTACAGAAAACACTGGAACTGGATATTTCCATGAACCGTTTCATGGACAGAAATTTATCGCTCTTTACAGAAACCGGTAAGCCAACAGCTATTACCGACCTCTGGTTCAGGGACCTTGTGGAATTTCATAATGATGTTACCTCGGTCATGAAGTCACGGGCCTTAAAACATACAAGCAAAAATTACAGGGATCTTGTATCTATCCGCGAAAAGACCTGGGAAGATCTGCTGCGTGATCAGATTAATCCCATTCAGTCACAGATGAACAGAATCGGTTATTCTGATCTGCTGAACGGGAATGAAAGAAGCAGTTTTTACCATATCCTGGTAGAAAAGAAGAACTCCGGATCCTCCCAGGATGTGAAGACCCTGGAGATAGTAGATCAGTACCTTCATAACCTCTATTTGGCTCTTAATGTTTTTTCCTTTTCCGTGGACGCCCTGATCATCAAGGCAGAAGAAGAGCTGGACCGGTACATTCAGCAGAGTATCATCATAACCCTGGGAACTGTAGCTGTAATTATCCTGGCAACCATGATATTCAGTTTACGGTTTTCCAATAATCTGGTACACCGTATTACAGCTACCAATGATCAGGTTCAGGACATTGCAGAGGGAAAACTCAAATTTGAACAGACCCATACCAGCAAATACAAAGATGAATTTGATGAACTGCTCAACCATTACCAGATGTTCTCCCATATCCTTTCAGACCGGCTGGATTCTCTGAAATTCCTTTTAAAGGATATCGGCAACACCCTCGGCAATGAAACCAACATCGAAGAGCTGCAGGAAACTATTGTAGAACTGGGCATGGACTCGGTGGGTGCAGAAAGCGGTATGTTCTTCCTGGCCGATGCTCAATCCGAGTCACTGGAACTTGTACACAGAATCGGATTCTGCCCTCCCCCTTTTCATCTGGATAAAACAGTAACCTCCAACCGATCCAATGTAGAGAACTACTATGAAACCCACCCCATTATCAAAGAATCTCCTGTATTTGGTGCCATACTGGCAGGAGAACAGGGAATCTTTATCAAGAACAATGAATCTGAGCGGGTTTTACCCTATAACAGTGATCATTATGAGTGGCTTTTCATATCCTCTCTTATGGCTCTTCCCCTGATTGTTTCCAACCGGTTGCTGGGAATGCTTGTATTTTATAAAAAAACCCAGGGTGAAGTTTTTTCAGACCTGGATTTCACATTTTTCCAGGCGTTTACCGACTATACGGCCCAGTCTGTTGATAATGTCCACAAGTACCGAACTCTCCTGGAAAACAGGGAAATCCAGAGAGAGATAGATATTGCAGCAGGAATCCAGAAAAGACTCCTTCCCCAGGAACTGCCCTCTTTTCCCAATGGTTCAGCAGAAATCTATTCCCATCCGGCCCGGGGAATCAGCGGCGACTATTTTGATGCCATACGGCTGGATGAAAAAAGAATACTCTATACCATTTGCGATGTAGCCGGTAAAGGAGTGCCCGCGTCCATGCTAATGATTATGATCCGGACAATCCTTCATACAATCAGTCATAAACATAAAAATGCCCATACCCTGCTGAGAGAGCTGAATTACCATATTGCCGGAAGGATCGGTGTGGATCAGTATGCTACAATGGCGGTATTCATTCTGGATACGGAAAACAGGGAAATTTCCTACTCCAATGCAGCCCACCATCCCCTATATATCTACAGACATAAGGAAAATCATTTCAGAAGTTTTGATACTGAAGGGCTTCCGATCGGTGTGGATAAGCAGGGACAGTTTGGACATAAAAGGATAAAACTCTACAAGGGTGACTATATTTTTCTCTTTACCGACGGACTCCCCGAAGCCAGGAATGCCAGAGGCGAGGAGTTATCCAATGAAAAACTTCTGAAACTGTTATCAAGGAATACAGAGTTAAACCCCAGGGATCTGACAAAATCCATCACCGAGTACCTTGATAATTACTCGGAAAATGCCAAACAGCACGATGATCAAACTTTTCTCGCTTTGAAAATCTCATACAACGGTTGCTGCCATAGGTATACAGTATGATCAATAGTCCTCCCGCCAGAGTGAAGATTCCAATAATCCGGAATAACAGAAGGGCGGAAAAAACAGGGGCAAAACAGAGAAGAATCCCCAGTAACAGCATAATAATAGACCCGGATTTGCCCTTACCCATACCGGCTGGATGAGCCTGCAGAAGATCCTGCAGGTTGGATATGATAAGAAAGATTCCCCCCGTCACAAGGGGGATTCCCATTCCGATTTTGGCAAAACTGAAAGGAAACCAGAGAATCAGGACACCAGCAATGATGAAAAGAATCGCTCTGATGAGCATCTGCCACCAGTTCTCTTTTATATCGCTTATCTGAAACGCCAGAACTGTCTGGCCTATTCCCTGTAAAAGAAGGTAGAGGCCAAAAGTAATAGAGAGAAAAATCAGCCCCAGTTTGGGGAACAAGAGGAGTATCAAACCGGCCAGGCAGAGGATACCGCCCTGGATGAGTGGGTAGATTCTCAATTTTTCATAGATTCCGTCATCGTTATAGTCTTCCACTACACCTTTCATAATTTTCATTCCTTATCAGTTTTTTTATAATATACCTCTGTTTCCCCCTCAGCGGCAAATATTGCTCACCAAATCACAAATTCCCGGCCGTACTCTGAGTTCCGACCGGGTCTGTTTGTTCTGTTATTCTTCCAGGACCTTGACGATTGTATCGGGCTCCAGACGGAAAGGAGACCCCTTTCCTTCCAGAAAGTGGTGCTTCTGCATGAGATGAAGAGAGAGCGCGGAGACCATTATGGTTGTTCCGTTTTTAAGGTTTTTTATAACAGTCGTAATTTTCCTCTGTATCCCGTCTTCAAAAGGACAGGCAAGATGGCCCCTTGCTTCGGTTGTCTGAACAAGCCATTTCCCGTCTACAGTAATAGGCTCTCCCAGACCGTTCCTTCCCTCTTCCATAAGATCTTTCAGAATCAGAACAGTTTCGTCAATATCCAGACCATGATACCTCATATGTTCTTCGTCTTCGTTAATAATATCCTGAAGAGGTCTTTTATCGTCTCCCAGAAAACCGTCAGCCGTGATAACCCCCGGAGCCATATTCTCCTGGGCTTTTCTCATATTTGGTGACATTTTCATAACCATTCCCTCCTGTCAGGCGAATTTGTCGTAATAGATCTTTTCCAGGGGAATCCCGTTGGCAGTCATAACATTGTTACAGGCATTAATCATACCCGGACTACCGCAGAGATACCCTTCCAGCTCTTTTTCCGGACCAATCTTATCTTTGATGTAACGATCCAGAACATCTGTAATAAGACCGGTTTCTCCAGTCCATCCGTCTCCTTCCTGGGGCTCCGAAAGGGCGGGTACAAAATGAAAATTGGGAAGTTTTTCTTCCAGTTCCTTCATTTCATCCATATAGAACATATCATCAGTGGTTCTGGCACCGAAAAAGTACCAGACTTCCCTGTCTTTGATATCATTGTCCACCAGATCATGAAGAATTGATTTGAAAGGCGCCATGCCTGATCCACCGCAACACAGAGCATGATGGCATTGGTATCAGACCTCTTAAATTCTCCGAATGGTCCGATGAGCTGCATGGTATCCCCTTCCTTGAGATGCTCGTGAACATAGGTTGTGGCTATACCACCGGGAACAAGCCGGATAAGCACTTCTATTTTATGTTTATCCATAGGCCGTGATGACATGGAATAGGCTCTCTGGGTTGTTCCTTTTACTTTTCCATAGGGAGGAACCACAATCTGAACATACATTCCTGATGTGAAATTGATCTCTTCGTCCCCAAGATCAAAAAGCACTTCCTTAATGTCATAAGTCAGATCCTTTATGCTTTCCACCCGGGCATTGAACTGTTTCACATTGAAAAGGGCATCCGGA
>CAXXQW010000002.1:0-291458 GCA_963677615.2 Oceanispirochaeta sp.
ATCGATGGCCCGATCATACTCTTTACGGCTTAAAGCATCCTCACCCTGCTGAATAAGGGCTTCAATCTGTCTCTGAAGTTCCAGAGCCTTCTGTCTCTCCTCTTCCTTTCGGGCTTCCTCCCTCTCTCTCTGAAGCCGCAGCTCCTCCTGCCTGGCCAGAAGCTCCGCTGTACGGTCGCCCTGGTCCTGCCCCTGGAGAGACTCACCCAGCTGATCCAGACTTTCCCTGAGCTGATCCTGCTGCTCTTCAAGATTTTTCAGATCTTCCTGACGCTTTTTTTCATCATACTCTTTTTTCAGGGTAATCGCCTGGTCTCTCAGGTCCCGGGCTTCCTGATCTGCCGCATCTTCAATCAGCAGACCATCCAGCAGATCCAGGGCTCGCTGAAACTCATTCTGTTCCATATATTCCCGGGCCAGAGTAATGATGTTGTCTCTTTTGGAACTGGCCCTGGGCATCTCCCCCGGGAGCCCTTAAAAGCCAAAATAACAGAGCTGCCAGGACAAGGGTTCCCAGTACAGCTCCGGCAATTATCAGTATTTTTCTTCTGTCCATGAAATCTCCCAACTTGGTTGTTGCATATATCAGTTCAATTATTTTTCCGCTTTCGGACTTTTTCTTCAAAAAATCCTGCCGCTTTTAAATAAAAAGGGATCAGGCCCCTTTTATCAATTAATCATCCAGATCGGATTCTTCAAAATCCTCTTCCACTTGTTCACTTTCCGCGGTAATGCTTTCTGTTTTCTTGCCTGCAGTACTGAGAGAATTCAGGATTTCCTCCATAAGAGCTCTCTGGCCGGGCTTCTTCTTCCAGACGTCTCTGCTCGGCAAGTTCTCTCTGCCTCTCCTCTTCGGCAAGCCTTTGGGCCTCGGCCTCCTCAGCCTGTTTCCTGGCCTCTTCCTCCTGCCGGAGTCTCTCCTCTTCGGCCAGGCGTTTCTGCTCTTCCTCCTGAAGATACTGTTTCAATAGAGCAACCATTTTTTCAATACTCGCCTTTTGGGGGAGTATCGGGAACTTCCATAAGGTAGTTGATATAATCATCCAGAGCACTCTGGTAGGCCTGGCTTGTTACCGAAAGGTTGGCCCGGTTCAAAAGCGCTTTGGTCCTGAAGGGATTCAGAGTTTCCGCCAGGGAGGTATACTGTTTACGGGCGTCCTCGAATTTTCTGTTATTGTAATAGAGGTTACCCAGGTTGAAGATCAATTCGTGATAGTTGGCCCCCTGAAGCTGTATGCCTTTGAGCATAATCTCTTCAGCCCTGTTTAAATCTCCCCCTTTCTGATAAAGGATACCCAGGTACAGGCAGACCCCGTCATTGCCCGGTTCTTCCGAAAGGGCCTTTTCCAGAAGCCCCCGGGCCTCGATATCCCGTCCTTCCCGGTAGGCATTCAAACCATCCTGATAGGAACCGGCTCCCAGAAGCCGGATAGTGAAAAAAAAGAGGAAAATAGGGAATAGCCAACCCTTGTGCATTAATCCTCGCCCCCTCTGAGGTTTGAACAGATTCTGTGAAACTGTTTAGTCTATTACCATATAGGAAAAAAGTATCGCTTTCCATAGGATTCCCATAATATAGTATACCCCGGAAAGGTGATTTTTTCGGAGCAACCATGAGTATAATCATAATCCTTATTATTATTTTCGGCACAGCCCTGGCTGTTTTTCTCATTTTTATGATCCGATCCATTCTGAGGCCGAAGAGAGTTGCCAATCTGGCAGATCTGGTAGGGGGCAAACAAAAATGCCCAGGCCATTAGAATGGCCAAGCAGATTCTGGCAAAAGAACCCCGGAACAGTGAAGCCCACTACCTTCTGGCCAAGGCATACAGAAATGACGGTAAAGCCGAACTGGCTCTGATGGAAATGAAAAATGTGAACAACCTGAACGATTTCCAGGGATACTGCAAAGAGAAACGAATTCCGTCAGAATATAGCTCAGCTCTACCAGCAGTTCAATTTTCCCGAAGAGGCTTTGAAAGAGTACCTGCTTCTGATAAAAATGGAGCCCTATAACCCTGAATTCTATTACAGGGCAGGACAGCTTTTTGAAGAACGGAAAAAAGGCCCTCAGGCAGCTCAATATTATAAAAAAGCCATAGATCTGGAGCCGAGAAACGCTGATGCCATGTTCAGCCTGGGATCACTTCTTTATAAAGGGAAGAGAACCAATGATGCCAAGCTGATACTCCAGAAAACCATTAAACTCAGACCGGACAACTACAAAGCCCACTTGCTACCTGGGGAAAATGCACAAGGATGCCCAGAACTACACGGCGGCCATAGAATTTTTTGAACAGGCCCAGAAAGACAGCGACTACAAGATCAAAGCTCTGATCGAACGGGGAATCTGCTATCTGGCCATGAAAAATTATGACAAAGCCATTACGGAACTGGAACGGGCAATCAAGCTCACCAGCGATAAACCCGATGATTCAACCCTGTTCGCCCGTTACTATCTTGCCATGTGCTATGAGAAGAAGCGGGACATTGATCATGCCATTGAACAGTGGGAGGCCATTTACAGCAAACAGCAGTCTTTTAAGGACGTAGCGGAAAAACTCAGTCAGTTTCAGGAACTCAGGGAAGACGACCGCATGAAAGATTACCTGACCTCTCCCAATGAACATTTTCTGAAAATCTGCCAGAACGTCGTGGATGTGATGGGAATGAGCGTTTCCGACCAGTCTCTGATCAAACTGGGCTGCCAGGTGATAGCTGTAGAAAAGAGCACCGGACAGTGGAGGAATACCAAAAAGATGCCCAAACTCATCCATTTTCTGAGAATAACGGAAAATGTGGATCAGAATCAGGTTCGGGAGTTCCATGAAGAAGTCCAGAGGATCAAGGCATCCAGAGGAATACTGGTCAGCAGCTCCATGTTTAACAGAGCCGCACAGGAGTTTGTAGAATCCCGTCCTATTGATTTGGTGGGAAAAGACAAACTCCAGAAACTGCTGGAAAAGGCCGACAAAGTCGGCTGACAGCCATGAAAATTCTGATTGTCGCAGATCACAAGGATCCCCTTGTCTATTCGCCCAATATCAAAGAACGTTTTAAGGATATTGATTTGGTCCTGGGCGCCGGGGATCTTCCGCTGGAATACTATGGCTATATAGTAAGCAGCCTCAACAAACCCCTCTATTTTGTTTTTGGCAATCATAATCTGAAAAGATTTCACCTCTTTACCAAAAAAAACCGTCATCAGCTCTACAGCGGGCGTTCTCTGATAGAAGATATGTACAGCACCAGTTTCGGAGCTACCCATCTGGATGGAAAAACTGTGAGAATAAAATCAAAAGATCTCCTGATTGCCGGGCTTGGCGGAAGCCGGAGATACAATCAGGGTGATAACCAATATACCGAATGGGGTATGTATTACCGTATTCTGAAAATGATACCATCACTCCTGTGGAACAAGATTTTTCATGGCAGGTATCTGGATATCCTTTTAACCCATGCAGCGCCCCGGGGCATACATGACAGAGAAGATCCCTGCCATATAGGATTTAAAGCCTTTTTATGGTTTATGGACAAATTCGCGCCAAAATACTTGCTTCATGGGCATATTCACCTTTATTCTCTTAATGAGAAAAGAGTTACACAATACAAAAATACAACGGTGATCAATACCTATGATCATTATGTGATTGAGATATAAGGATAAATGATGGACAAGCATTCAATGAATTCAACCGCATCATCAGATTTCAATAAAGCAAAGAACAAAGCTCTTTTTAACACCGTACTGAACATTCTCAGACCGGAAAAACGGGAGCTCCTCTCTTTTTACGATGTCAAATCCCTGCTGAAGACAAAATCCGAAAGCTACAAGGGAATGCAGGTTGTCAAAATTGAGGATATTGCCGGGAGCGAAGGCCGGTACCACGATTTCAACAAGGCATTTCTTCCCAAAAAGGAACACCTGAGGAAACGGTGGGAAAGTATCGATAAAGCCTATATCACCGATGTCATTCTTCCGCCTATAAAACTGTACAAAATCGGAGATGTCTACTTTGTCAGAGACGGCAATCACAGAGTTTCCGTAGCCAAAGCCCAGGGGATGTACAGTATAGATGCGGAAGTGACCGAGTTGACAACGGAAATAAAGATTACCCCCGAAATGACAAGGAAAGATCTGATCAATGCGGTCATTGCCTACGAAAAAGAGAGCATCATCTCATCTCAGCCCGAACTGGGCGAGATTATCCGGGAAGCCGAAATCGATTTCACTGCGCCCGGACGCTATGAGGAAATGCTCCGGCACATACTGGGACACAAGTATTTCATCAACATGGATCAGGAAGAGGAAATCCCGCTGGAGCTGGCGGCACGTTCCTGGATGGATAATCTTTATAAGCCAATTGTCAGAACCATTCAGACTGCCAATCTGCTCTCCCGGTTTCCCGGCAGAACCGAAGCTGACCTTTATATATGGATAGCCAAACACTGGCACGATCTGAAAGACAAGTACGGACAGGAATATCCCATGGAAGCTGCGGCGGCGGCATTTTCGCGGAAACACGGAACCAGTTTTCTGGAAAATCCCGTGAAATGGGTAAAAGAAAAAATGGGCTCCAAAAAAGCCTCCCCCCGAGAATAAAGCAATGACATTCCCTTAAAACCCGTACAGACGCGATTTTTCATGTTTCCTCATTCTCATACGAGAAGCGTATGCTTTTCATCAAAAACCTGAAAAAGAGGAAAAACCCGAAAGAATCCGTTAAAATTCACAGAAGGAGCTGCTTATATGGCTTTGAAAAAATGCCGTTCCCCTGCGTCTGTTATTCTCATCTTTCTTGTTTGCATAAGCTTTCAGCTGTACAGCCACGGAGTCCGCCCTCCTGCTGATCAGAACCGGAGTGAATCCCCTTTTTCCATCGACCTTACAGAAGAGGAAAGATCCTGGCTGGAAAATCAGGGAACCATCAGAATAGGAGGCCCTCTTCAGTTCAATCCTTTCCATTTTTATGATAAAAAGGGGATTCCCCGCGGTATTACCAATGACTATATCGAATTGCTTTTTCAGAATCTGGAAATAAATACCCTGTATCAGGATGCTCTCCCCTGGGCGCAAAGTATGGAGAAAATGAAAAACAGGGACCTTGATATCATTGCCTGTTCTGCCAAAAGTCCCGAGCGGGAAGAGTTTATGCTTTTTACAGACCCCCTCCTTTCGTTTCCCCTTGTTATTTTCAGCCGGGACGACTCTCCTTTTATCAGCGGTCTGGAAGGTCTTCAGAACCAGAGACTGGCCATTGTCAAAGGAATCGTCACAAAAGAGTGGCTGGAAGAAGAGAAAATCAGTTACATACCTGTTGAGGTTTCCACAACTCTGGAAGCCATCCAGGCTGTTTCTCTGGGCAGAGCAGACTACTGCATCGATAACCTGGCCAGCGGAAGCTATCTGATCAATAACTATGGTCTGACCAATACCAAGGTTGCCGCTCCTACCAGTTTCGGAAGCTACAACCTGTACATTGCGGTAAGGAAAGACTGGCCCGAAATGGTTTCCATACTGAACAAATCCCTGGCTGCCATTTCGAAAAAAGAGCATTCGGAAATACGCAACCAATGGATATCCATCAGATATGAACACGGATTAACGGTCTTTGACATTATCAAGTACGTCATCATTGTACTGGTTCTTTCAGGGATCATTATTTTGGGGATTATTCTATGGAACAGAACCCTTCAGAAAGAAATTGAAATACGAAAGAAGAAAGAAAAAGAGCTGAGTGAAGCACTGGAAAATATAAGAGCCCTCAAAGGACTTCTTCCCATCTGTTCGGGGTGCAAAAAGATCCGGGACGATCAAGGCTACTGGAATCAGCTGGAAAAGTACTTCTCGGATCACTCGGATATCTCCTTTTCCCACAGTCTCTGCCCGGATTGCTATAAAAAATACTACGGAAAGGAAAAATGGTATGTTCCCCCGGAAAAAGATCCCCCCGGCGGGTAGAGACTCTGTGATCCTCTTTATCCCTTACTCAAACAGAAAAGGACCGGTTTTTAATCCGTATCCGTTTCTCTCATCCTGATAATAGGCGTAAAACCAGGTGACCCTCTGCTTCTCTTCATTGCTGAGGAGATCTGCCAGGAGATAACTCCCCGGTTCAATATACTTTTCGGAGACAACTTCCGCCTGACTGTCGTAGAACCAGAGGACAAGAGGGCTTACTTCCGAATCGATTTTCAGAAATTCCTTATTCCGGGATATCCGGGGAAAGTCCAGCTTTTCCATATCCGCATTGGGCTGTCTGATAGAAACGGTCAGTTCATCTCTCTGCCCGCTCCTGTCAATGACCAGCAGTTTGTACTCTCCCGAAGGAAGGGGCTCTTCATTGCCCAGGGTCAAGCCGTTTGCCCCCAACCAGAACTCACCGTCCCGGCTGTTGGAAACCCAGTTGGTTTCATCAATCCTCCAGGACCAGCTCAAATCCTCCCTCATCAGGTAGATCTCGGCGATATCCGTCTCGCCGTCATCATCCCTGAGCTGTACAAAAAAATCAAGCTCCTGATAGTCCTTTCCCAAAACTGTATCCCGGGTATACACAACCATCCAGTCTGTATTCATTATCCCGGGAGGACTCCCGGAACAGGCGAAAACCAGAAGGTTCACCGCAAAAAGGAGGAGATACAGGTATTTCAAACCAGGATTCTCCTGTTCCTGCCGGAGGATGCAAGCATTCCATCAGCTTCCATCGCATCAAGAAGACCGATCAGCCGGCTTCTTGAGAGTTCTGTTTTTCCTGCAAGATCTCCCAGGTCAAAAGATCTGTCCCGGGGGATATGATTTTTCAGATCGTCTACAAGTTCATTATAGGCCTGAATGCTGTAGAGGATGGATTCCACTCTTCTGGCTAATCCCCTTTTTTCCAGAATATCCGGCAGATCAGGCCGCCCCGTCGGGGGGTGTTCTTTCAGATTCAACCCATTTGTGGATAGTTCGGTCAACTCTTTCAGAAAGGCTTTTGTCATAGGTGCCAGAAACTGTTCCTGCTGTTCAGACCTGTTGAGAATAAAACCTTTGGATTTGTATACTTCTCCCCGAAACGTCAATTCCTCCACAAGCTTCAGAACCAGCTCTTCCGGTGCATCAATCAGGGAGAAAAGATCATCATCGGGGATTCCTGCTTCATGCCGGGAACGCTTTACAATGGTGTCCTGCCACTTATCCAGAATTCTGGACATCACATACCAGTCCCCCAAAACACGGGCTCCCTGAAAATTTTCCGCTCCGATTTCGGGAGGAACCTGGGCATACCCCCGAACCCGGAGATTCATGGAGTAAATTCCCGCAGGTCCGGGAAATTTCCCGAATTTGTTAACCCGCCGGGTGATATCTTTCATCTCTTTGTCTGTAAAAGGTTCGGTCATAAGAAGGACGCACTCTCTGTGATAGCTGTCTCCCCTTACCTGATAGATCTGACCGGGAATCTGGAGAAATGGCTGTAAACTGGAAATCCTGCTGACTCTCTCCGGCCGGTTGGATACAATTTTCTGATCAAATACAATCTCCGGCATATCCCGGAGACAGAGATTCAGAGTTCTGGAATCCGGAGGATTCCCTTTCCAGACGACCAGAGCTTTCTTTCCGGATCTGGCTCCATAATAAAAAGGAACCAGAACCGCGTTTTTCTGAATCAGCGGAACAGCTCCCCCTTTGAGGGAGACCTCCATGCTACCGCTATCATCCCGGTTGACAGAACCTTTGAGCTGAACCTTTTTTCCCGAGGGGTAAACAAGAAAATCCCCTTTTTCAGGCGGATTTCCCTCTTTCCTGGCCAGGAAAACTGTGGATTTACCCTGTACTTCCTCTGGGGCTCTTTCCAGAATTTTATAATAACCGATCTTATTCATCGTAATTGCCTTTTTTTAACACTGAAGGATATAATACCATAGACCGCTGCTTTTTGAATAGCGACGGAAACATATTAGAAAACAAATGTCCATTAGAGATACCGCTGAAAAACTCCATATTTCACCTCATACCCTGAAAAACTGGATAAAAAGGGAAAACCTTGATCCCCGTGATATAGAAACCCTTTCCAACAGGGGTAAACTCAACCGAATGGCCAATAAAAAACTGTCTACCCGCAGAAATATTCCGTTCGAAATGGTCAGGTACCGCAGAAATATCGGTTCTCTTTACCGCAGAGTATCAATCCTTGATGAATACCCTGGAAAGATTGAGGAAAAGCTCTTTCTTTTTGTCATACGCTATCTATTGGAAAAAGGTTTTATCCATCTTGTACGGAACCCGGACAAACCTGTCTCAATAAAAGAGTCCCTATCCGGTGCCGGAACCTACCCTGTTCTCCGGAATGAACTGTCCAGCTATCTCAAGTATGCAGGAATTTCAGAAGAAACCCAGCTCAGTCCTGCCCTTCTGCATACCGGTTATCTGACAAAAAGCCTTATGAAGGAACCGGATCTTCCCGGGATAATCTACCAGGCTCTCCGCCAGGAAGGCCAGAGAATTCAGGCAGGGGCATATTATACGCCCGGCCCGGTCATCAGGGAACTCCTCAAGTCCGTGAATTATCAGGACGCCGCAGAAATCATGGATCCCTGCTGCGGTTCGGGTCTGTTTTTATGCGAGTTTGCCTCCCGGACCGGCCGTCCGGAATCCGTTAAGGGAATTGACCGGGACAGAACAGCCGTATTTCTGGCCAGAATCAATCTTTTCTGCCGGTACCCTCAACTCCTCTCTCTTTCGGGGATTTCTCATGGAGATGCCCTGAACATGCAGAGCTGGAACCTCTCGTCAGGAACGGTTATAGCCACAAATCCTCCTTGGGGAGCCCATTTCAGCAGGGCAGAAAAAAAACATCTGAATCAAAGATTTCCTCAGATCACATCGGGAGAGTCCTTTTCCTATTTCATACTGAAGGCAATACAGGAACTGCCGGAAAAAGGCAGAGCCGCTTTTCTGCTGCCTGAATCGATTCTTTATGTAAAATCCCACAGGGATATCAGAAAAAGGATTCTGGAAGATGCCCCCCCGAAGAGCATAACCCATTACGGTCCCCTGTTCAGGGGAGTCTATACGGGAGTTATCCAGATAACTCTCAGGAAAGGCTCACAAAAAACAAAATCCTTAGTCACCCTCAAAGGGATAAAAGAGACTCCCCTGCGGGAAAATCAGGCTCTTAAAGCCTTCAAAAACAATAATTTCAACATCATGAACATTCACTGCCTCAACAGAGACAGGGAAATACTTTCAAAAATCTACAGCGCCAGAGTCAGAAAACCGGAAGTCTGCCGCTGGCTTTTGGGAACAGTAACCGGAGATAACAGCCGGTTTCTGTCTGAAAGCCCCGAGGCGGGAACCATACCTGTGCTGACCGGTAAGGAAATCCAGCCCTTTATAATAAAAGAACCGCGGCTGTTTCTGAGAACCGATAGAGGCTCTTGGCAGCAATTCCGGGATCCCCGGGAGTACAAGGACAGTAAGATTGTCTATACCTTTATCGGGAACCGGCCCTCTTTTGCTGTGGAAAGAACAGGTTTGATGACTCTGAACTCGGCAAACTGTCTTATTCCGGCGGATCCTGATCTGCTGGAGCCCCTGGTAGGCTGGTACAATTCAGAGCTCTTCCGGTTTATCTGGTGGAAGGAATTCCGGTCTCTGAAACTGCTCAGAGGGCACCTGGAGATTTTACCTGTCCCCCTTTGGGAGAAGCCGCTAACCGGAAGGATCACCAGCCTTGTCAAAGAAGGGGAAAAAGGAGAGGATATCAAACTGCGGCTGAATCAGATTTTTTTTGATTTTTTTGATTTCACCCCAAAGGAAAGGGAATATGTCTGTTCGGAATTCTGACTTTAAACTTGTTGTATTTCTTGGTAATCCCGGAAAACAGTATGAAAATACCAGACATAACGCCGCCTGGCTCTGCCTGGAAGGGCTTCCCGGGTATTCCGGTCTCAAATGGAAAGAAAAATTTAACGGAACCTGGTCAGAATATGGTTCTCCGGGATGCCGGATCAGGCTGCTCAAACCGTCGACTTTTATGAACAGGAGCGGAGAATCCCTGAAAAAAGCCGGGGATTTTTTCAAAGTGGATCCTGAGGAGATCCTGGTTGTCCATGATGAGCTGGAACTTCCTTTTGGAACAGTTCAGTTTCGCAAAGGCGGAGGCCTGGGGGGGCACAACGGCCTGAGAAGTATCAAACAGCATCTGGGAACCGAAGGTTTTTACAGATTCCGCCTGGGAATATCCCGCCCGCCCCGGGGCGATGTTTCCCGCTGGGTTTTATCCCCCTTTTCTGCAGAGGAAGCCCCTTTGCTGTCTGTCTACTGGCAGAGAAGCGGTGTACTGCTGGACAGAATTATCATGTCAGGGCCGCCCCCCCCCGCAGAGAACCGGAAATGGAATGTACTGGAAGATCCGGTATAAAAGGGATGAGACTCCCTTTCAGATGAGAAGATGTGAGAAAACCGGCAATATTGAATGAGGAGAAGAGATATGAAAGTGGAATTTGGAATAATCGCAGCCATGGAAGAAGAGTGCAAAGGTCTGATTCACCTGATGGAAAATCGAGAGGAAAAAGCGATGGGACCTTTTCTCTTTCATACCGGTGTTCTGGAAAACCGGTCTGTATGCCTCCTGCAATGCGGAATAGGTAAAGTCAACGCTGCGGTGGGAACAGCTCTTATGCTTCAGAACTGGAGTCCCGCCAGACTTTTGAATACCGGTGTAGCCGGCGGTTTTCTGGAAGGCCTGAAAATCGGAGATATCGTATTATCCACGGAGGTCTGCCATCATGATGTGGATGTCACTGTTTTCGGATACAAAATCGGACAGCTTCCGGGAAGTCCCGTATCCTACAAAGCGGATCCCGGACTTCTGGCAAAAGCATCCGCGCTCACACCGGCAACCCCCCAGGTCAGGCTCTTTCCCGGAAAAATTGCCTCAGGGGATATTTTTGTCCACCGGGATGACCAGGTAAAGGTAATCCGTCAGAACTTTTCAGATGTCGCTGCTGTTGAGATGGAATCTGCCGCCATTGCCCAGGTATGCCATGGGTTCGGAACCCCGTTTCTGATTATCCGTTCCATCTCGGATGTTACCGGAGATCATGAAAATCATATATCCTATGATGAATTCATGCCTGCGGCAGCAAAGATTTCCATTGACATGGTGCTGAAAATCCTTAAAAATTAGAAACTTTAATACCCCTTGCCGGGGCAGCCAATTTGGAAGGATACCAAAAATGGATAAGATACCCAGTTTTACAATTGACCATGAAAGAATGTCCCGGGGGATATTTGTCTCCCGTCAGGATTCAGTGGGAGATGAAAAGCTCACCACTTTTGATATAAGAATCAAGTTACCCAATAGAGAACCGGTACTGGATAACCCTCAACTCCACACGATTGAGCATCTGGGAGCTACCTATCTGAGAAATCATCCGGAATGGGCCGAGAAGACCATTTACTTCGGCCCCATGGGGTGCAGAACAGGCTGCTATGTAATCTTAAAGGGTGATCTGAAATCTTCGGATGTCCTTCCCATTATCACCGGTATGTTCGAATTCATTGCCGATTATCAGGGAGAGATTCCCGGAGCTGCGGCAAGGGACTGCGGAAATTATCTGGAACAGAATCTGGATATGGCAAAATGGGAATCCAGAAAATATCTCGATGAAGTCCTCTACTCTATGAAAGAAGAAAATCTGAACTACCCCGAATAGGAGCTTTTTACCATGGCTGGTGCCCTGATCTTTAAAACCTATGAAGATTTCTGCCGACAGGCAGGAGAACATATTGTTACGATTCTTAACACGGCTCTGCACATAAAGCGGAGAGCCTCTCTTGTCCTTTCCGGAGGCAGTACCCCGGCGGGGGTTTACGCCTATATTGCGGACAACTACAAGGATGTTATGTGGGAGCATGTTGACTTTTTCATCGGGGATGACCGCTGTGTTCCCGAAGATCATGAATACAGCAATTACAGAATGATTCATGAAAACTTCTTTTCCAGAATCCCCGTAAGGAAAGAACACATTTATACAATCGACCAGTCACTTCCTCCCGGGGAAGGAGCGGAACTCTATCACAATCGGATAAAAAACTATCTGGAAGCCAACCGCTGGTTTGATCTGGTGCTTCTGGGAATGGGACCTGACGGTCATACTGCCTCGCTTTTCCCGGGATATCCCGAGCTGGACGAAAAGGTAAAATTGGCGGTAGCCACAGGGAATGCACCTCTGAATCCCCAAATTCCCCGAATCACCATGACCTTCCCTGCACTCAACCGGTCTGCCAACATCATCTACCTGATCCGCGGAAAAGAAAAGCGGAAGATTATGGACAGCGTTCTGAAGAAGAAAAACCACAGGAGCAAAGAGCTGCTCTATCCCGTAGCCGGATTAAATCCGGAAGTAGGCAATAATTCCTACTGGTACTACATGGACTGATCTCCACAGGCTAAAGCAGATTTTTTTTATATAAAGATGAATAATATCCCTGGTTTCCAAGAAGCTCATCGTGAGTTCCTTCCTCTACAATCCTGCCCTCTCTCATAACATAGAGCCTCTGGGCCTCTTTCACAGTAGAGAGTCTGTGGGCAATGACAATGGCTGTCCGGCCTTTGCATAGTTCCTTCATGGACTGCTGGATATACGCTTCGGATTCGCTGTCCAGGGAAGATGTGGCTTCATCAAAAATCAGTATCCTGGGATTTTTCAGAAACACCCGGGCTATGGCTACCCGCTGCTTCTGCCCCCCCGACAGTTTGACTCCCCGTTCTCCCACAAGGGTATCAAGCCCTTCGGGAAGCGTAGTGATAAAGTCCCAGATGTGAGCGGCTTCGGCTGCCTGGCGGATATCCTCATCAGAAGCATCAGGTTTCCCGTAGCAGATATTATCACGGATTGTTGTATCGAATAGAAAGACATTCTGCTGAACAAGTCCTATGTTCTCTCTAAGCCAGTATTGCTTAACCTGACTTACCCCGTAGCCATCCACCAGGATGTCTCCTTTCTGAGGCTCATAAAACCGCGGCAAAAGAGCAACCAGGGTCGACTTACCCGCACCGGACTCTCCTACCAGTGCAACGGTTTCCCCGGGACTGACAGTGAGGGAAATATCCTGAAGCACCTTCTGATGGGAGGATTCATAGGAAAAAGAGACCTGCTTCATTTCGATCCGTCCCTCAGGTTCTGGCGGCAGCACCGCATCCTCCCGGTCTTCAATGTCCGGCTGGATCCTCATAATATCCATAAACCTGTCAAAGGCAGCAGCTCCCTGAGAGTACTGTTCAACAAAATTGATCAGCCGGTCAATGGGAGGCAGGATAATGCCCACATAGAGCAGAAAAGCCACCAGCTCTGCGGCAGACAGAAGATCCCGGGAAATCAGAATGACGCCGCCGGCAATGACAACAAAATAGTAGATTTCCCTGAGAAATCCTATAACAGAATGAAACCGGGCCATCCGGGAGTAGGCTTTCTCCTTGGCACTCCGGAAATGATCATTGGTGGTATCGAATTTTCTGATTTCCCATGGTTCGTTGGCATAGGATTTCACCTCCCGGATACCCATAACCGTGTTTTCAACGGCCGCATTGATATCGGCGATTTTAGCCCGGACTTTACGGAACTGACTTTTCAGAAAACCTCCCTGCCGAATGCCCCAGAGAAGCATAAGAGGAAGCGGAACCAGAGAAATCACCGCCAGAAGGGGATTCAGGACAAACATAAACGAATAGGCTCCGAAAATGACGCAAATGGAAATAAGAAAGTCTTCCGGAGCATGATGGGCTATTTCGGCAATGCTCTCAAGATCGCCGGTAATACGGGACATAATATGCCCGGTTTTTGTATTATCATACCAGGAAAAGGATAATTTCTGCAGATGCCGAAACAGATCGCTTCTCATATCATACTCAATACGGACACCCAGGATATGCCCCCATTTGATCCTGATATAATTGAAAAGGGATATAATCATATATATAGCCAATATAACAGCCAGAGATTCCAGGATTTTTCCTCTATTATGATCCGGCAGATACACACTCAGCAGCCGATGGGTAATCATGGGAGAGAGAATGGAGAGAGCCGAAGCCGAAACGGCAATGATCATGTCCAGTATAAAAAGTTTTCTGTGGGGCCTGTAATAGGAGATGAATCTTTTAAGCATCCCTCTACCATATACTTTTTGCTCACCAGATACAATCTTCTTGTTTCTCTGCTGCCGCACAGGTATGATGGGACTATGGTGCATCGATACAGCGACAACGTTCAATGGTACTCCTGGGAGAGCATGGACCGTCTGGGAATCCGGGCCGGGACAACCTGCCGTTCGGGCCGGGACGGCAGGGATTTCAATCTGGCCCTGCATGTACCGGGAAATGAAAAGGAAATTCTCAGCAACAGAGAGGAGTTCTGCCGGGCTCTGTCGATGGACAGACAGTCCTTTGTTTCGGGAGAACAGGTTCACAGCTGCCATAGCTGCATCCTGGATAAAAAGCCTGCCGTAGCTCCTGAAAAAACAGATGCCCTCATCCTGAAAGACCCCACCCTGCTGGGAGCGGTATTCACTGCTGATTGCCTGCCGGTTGTTCTCTATGATGAATCTCTGAACCTGGGAGCTGTGATTCACGCGGGATGGCGGGGTATTGCCGGAGGCATCATTCCCCGGACAATGAAAAAGATGCATGATGTTCTGGGATGCGTTTATAAGAATATCCATGGAGCCACAGGCCCGGCAATCGGCGCCTGCTGCTATCAGGTAGACATTCCGGTCTACAGCGCCGTAACGGGTAATTTTCCTGAAACGGAGGACGCCTTTACTCCCGACGGAGCGGGGCACTGGAAACTGAGCCTGGAAACCGCTGCAGTCAGGCAAATGGTCTGTCTGGGCATGGATCCTGATAAAATAGAAACAGCAGGCATCTGTACCTGCTGTAGCGATCATTTCTATTCATGGAGGGGGGATGGCCCTGAAACCGGACGAATGGCCACGTTCCTCTCGATAAAAACTGTCCGGCCGGAATAGTCCGGCCGGGTTTAATTGTGCAGTTCAGATCATTTTCCAAAGAGCCTGGAAAAGAATCCTTTCTTTTTTGCAGCCTGTTTTTGAGGCGCTGATGTTTTGGGAGAATCCTTGGGAACAGACTGGGGAGCTTTACTGCGCGGTTGTTGAGCCGGTCTCTTTCCTCCCCGGGATTTACCGTAAGTGGAAGACTTGCCGGACCGTGAACGATTCTGGGAAGATCCGCTTTTCTTTCCAGCCCCTTTTCTCTGACCGCTACCCTTTCCTTCCTGAGTCTTCAGATTATTCTCATTCTTTCTTACCTTGTCATCGGCCTGAAAATCCTCTCCGTATTTGGCTTTGTAGTAAGCAAGTCTGTCATCAATGGAATTCTGACTGCTGACCCTTTCCATGGGCATACTGGCGGGTGCCTTAAAATCTTTTCTGTTTCTGGATCTGCTATCGGTGGAGCGCTGATTTTTATAGCCTTTCCGCTTTCGGTTCTTCCCGCTTCCGCTGCCGCTACCGGATTTTCCGGGTTTTCCGATCTCTTCCTCTATGGAATCCATGGATCCTGAAACAGCCAGAATTTCAGACTGAACCCGGGCCGCACGGGCATCAAGAGGCCTGCGGTTGCCGTTGTATTTTCTGCTGTTCTGTCTTGTTCTGGAAGATCCTTTACCGGTTCTGCTGTCACCGGGACTGCCCGAACGCTTGTCAAAATGGAACCTCATGCCAGCGCTTTTATCTTCCACCATCAGGTCTTCATCTACCCAGGAAACAGGAATTTTCTGACCGATCAGTTTTTCTATGGCCGGAAGACCGTACACAAATTTCTCACAGGCCAGAGTAAAGGCTTTTCCGGTTTTCCCGGCTCTGGCGGTTCTGCCGATTCTGTGTACATAGCTTTCCGCATCGGACGGGACATCGTAATTGACAACCATGGAAAGATCATTGATATGCAGCCCCCTGGCGGCTACGTCGGTGGCAACCAGAAAACGAATTTTCCCCTGTTTGGTATCTTCAACAATCTTCAAACGCTTTTTCTGGGGAAGGTCTCCCATAAGACAGCGGGCGGCATATCCGTTATGCTCCAGCCTTTTGGCCACTTCATAGGAGGCATGCTTTGTGTTGGCAAAGATAATCGCCGTTTCGGGTTTTTCTCTTTTCAGCAAGCCAAGAAGCACTTTCATCTTTTCTTCCGCACCGACATGAAAAAGCTCCTGCTGTATGGCTTCTACGGTAACCTGTTCAGGCTCAATCACGACTTCACCGGGATTATTCATGTACTCCCAGGCAAGATTTCCCACTTTGGCGTTTAATGTTGCGCTGAAAAGCATGGTTCTTCTTTCATCAGCAGGAACCATCTTTTTCAGAATCAGTCTAAGGTCTGGCAGGAATCCCATATCAAACAATCTGTCTGCTTCGTCGATAACCAGAATCCCGATTTCGTTAAACCGGATCTTTCCGGATTTGCTGAAATCGATCAGCCTGCCCGGTGTTCCGATCATAATATCCACTCCCTTTTCCAGGAGTTCTTCCTGCTGGTTGTAACCAACACCGCCGTAAAAGCTTCCCACCCGGAAATCCAGGTATTTTCCCAATACGGAAGCTTCTTTCTCAATCTGTACCGCCAACTCTCTTGTCGGTACGATAACCAGAGCTTTTTTCCCTTTGAAATGTTTGTCTTCCAGCAGCATCTGGTAAATGGAGATCAGGAATGCAGCAGTTTTACCTGTTCCTGTCTGAGACTGGGCAAATACGTCCCTGTTCTGGTTAATGGTCTGGAAGGTTTCCGACTGCACCGGCATACAATCGGTAAAACCCGCTTCTTCGATACCCTTAAGGATATCCTCGTTGAATTCAAAATCAGTAAATTTCATTTGGTATTTTTCTCACACTTTCAGTTGTAGTATTTATTTGTCCGGTTAGGATCATTGTTATCAATCAGAAGGTCCTGTCCGGTTACAATCACAGATTGCCTCCGGGACCAGTTAAAATCAAAATTCTCTCAAACCGCAGGACGCCCCAATGGCTTCCTTTCTCTATTGTAACCATAAAAAATCTGAATTTCCGGTTACACTTTCTTTTTAGTATATATTTTTTATAGGGAAATGTCGATATTAACACTAAAGATCTCAGGAAGCAATTCATAGTATGTTAAAGAAAGTAAAACAATCCGTCCTTTTTCTCCTGCCCATGACTTTTCTGGTTTCATGCCGGCTTCCCAATGCAGAGGACTACAGCAGGGAGTTGCTTCAGTATCTGTCATCGGGCATGACGGAATCCCATATAAACGAAATCATTCACAACGGCGGCTATCTTTTTCAGATAGCAGCTCTGGCCGGGATACTCCTTTTCCTGTATGGAATGATTCAGTACCTTTTTTATCCGGGCAACAAATCACCCCTCTACCTTGCACTGGCCAGTCTGACTGCGGGTCTGGTTTATCTGACCCCGTATCTGAATCTGATCGGGACACTGCCAGAAAAAACACTCTTGATTGCGCAGATTAGGACAATCCTTCTTCTCAGTTATTACGTGCTTCTGAGGAACTGGTCCATCAAGACCTTCCATCACAGAAAGAAACCCTGGATCACATACACCAGGTTATCCACCTTCGGCCTGATCTATATTCTGGTCGGCCTGGCCTGGTTAAAACCTTCCCTGCTGTCATACCCCTGGCCGATCGCAACGCTGGGTGTATTTACCTTTGCAGATACAACCATGTGCAGCATTCTCTCTTTGAAAAGGAGGAATGACCGCTCCGGAATCGGCGGTACCCTCTTTTCAGTCGTTTTTGCCGCATCAGCTGCAATACTGATTATTATCTCTGACCGCAGCTTCTCTTTCTTCCGGTCTCTGGATGAGGCATTTTTTATCCTTCCATCGGGAATGCTGGTGTTCACAACACTGATGACTGCCGTTCTTATGCAGAGTGAACTGAAAAAACAGTCTCTTTATCTCAGAGAATATAGAAAACAGACCGAAGATCAGCAGGAAAACCTGGAAAAAGAGATAAAAAGGCATGAAAGACTGGAAAAAGAGATGGAGCAGATACTCCATATTCCCTTTTTCAATATCAAAAGCGCCCGCAAAGCCCTCTCCATTGATCCTACCCCTCCGCTGAACATGCCCGAAGGGTGGGAGGGTGCCCATTTTATGGGAAAATCCGAATCCGAGTTACCTGTCATGGCAGCCTGGCCCTTCAGTGCGGCAGGATCATCGGTCACGGACGTGCTTTTGATGAGCGAAGCAGCGCCGGAGGACCGGTATGCCTATCCTGTTCTGCAGTATATTCGGAAAAGCGCTGCCGGAAAGATCGGAGAATCCCGGGCGGCTACATCCCTTTTCAGCAGTTTAAACAATGAACTGGAGAAACTGGGAGAAAGCCCCGAACACCGGATTTCAGCTGTTCTGCTCCAGTTTATGGATAAAAACCTGCTCTGTGCTACCGCAGGCAATACCCTTGTCTGGTACAAAAAACCCGGCAGCCCCATGATACCTCTCTCATCCAAAGAGATTCCGGCTACATTCCAGCAGGGGTTGGGATACAAGCCTTTCAGCAGGGAAACCGGCCGCCCCTTCAGACTGCCTGTTGAAAAAGGAGATCTTATAATCCTCACATCCAGAAACCTGATTATGAGGGAACAGAGCCTGAACGGACAGATCTACGGTAAGGAATCTCTGATCCGGGTACTGGAAAATCATGAAAGCGGAAGCGCTGAATCCATCCTGTCATCGCTGATCAAGGATTTTGATGATTTTGATATGGGAAATACCCGGGACAGACAGATATATGCCGGAGTATTTAAAAAAGTCTGAAAACAGGCTGAAGCCCTCCCGGTAAGGGAGGAAAAAGCCCTTAGATATTATGGGCTTTCCACTTATCGTTTTTTACCATATCCACCACTTTTTTAAAGCGGAGATCTCCCTGAATATCTTCCACTCTGTCTGTGATTGAACGAGCATCCAGGCCGCATTTCCTGATCAGTTCCTGTCTGCTGGCCTGTGAGAGATATTCACCGGGAACACCATAGTGGTGAAAAAGGGTCTGATGGCCCCGATCCCGTAGCAGTGACGATATTTCTTCTCCCAATCCGCCTTTCTCAACGCCTTCCTCAAGGAATATGACAATCTCGTAAGAGCTTATCAAATTCAGGTAGAACTCCTCGTCAAAAGGACGGATAAAACGCAAATAGTGAATATCTGACAGAATTCCCCTGCTTTCCAAAGACTCGGATGCCTGCATAACCTCTTCCAGCAATCCTCCCAGAGAGAGAAAAAGGATGGATGATTTTTCATTTCTCCTGATTGTAACTCCCCGTCCTGGTACAATAGCCTCACAGGGGATCCACTGTTCGGGGATACACCAGTCTTTGGCATATCTTAAAAGAACCGGAGAGTTTTGTTTTAACGCCCATTCCAGCTGAAGATCCATCTCTTTTTCACTGACAGGAGCCAGAAATGAAATCCCCGGGATATTTTTAAAAAGGGCGATATCAAAAATTCCCTGATGGGTTTCGCCGTCATCACCAACAAGGCCGCTCCTGTCCATGGCAATAATCACCGGGAGATTGGGGAGCGCGATATCATGAATCAGCTGATCCACGGAACGCTGCATAAAGGTGGAATAGATGGCAGCAACGGGTCTGATGCCTGCAGCAGCAAGACCCGCAGCAAAGGTTATGGCATGGGGTTCTGCAATTCCCACATCAAAAAATCTGTCTGGAAATTTTTCCCTGAAAAGAGAGAGCCCCGTACCTGAAGTCATGGCAGCGGTTATGGCAGCGACACGGCTGTCTGCATCTCCCGCTTTCACCATGGCTTTGCCGAAGGCCTGGGTCAGTGTGAGCCTGTCAGGATGCGACGCAAGCTGGGGGTCGATTTTTCCTGTTTCTACCGCAAAAGGCCTGACCCCGTGAAACGAAGCGGGATCCCCCTCGGCATGGGAGTACCCTTTCCCCTTGGTAGTCAGAACATGGATCACCACCGGCTGATCATTAATCTCTTTGACATTTTCAAAAACTTCTGTAAGTTTGGGAATATTATGACCGTTTATGGGACCGATATATTTATACCCCATGTCGGTAAACAGGTTTTCTCTGTAAAAAGCCCCTTTGACCCCTCTTTTCAGATTGTAGACCCAGCGGAGCAGGGTTTTTCCAAAGAAGGGAACAAAAAGGATGGTTTTATCAATAAGATTCCGGATTCGCCTGTAGCCGCCGGTTGAAGCGATCCTGCTAAGGTACGAAGAGAGGGCTCCCACATTGGGACTGATAGACATTTCATTGTCATTCAGAATAACCACAAGATCTTTTTGAAAATGCCCCCCGTAGTTAAGAGCTTCCAGAGCCTGACCGCCGGTCAATGCCCCGTCTCCGATCACACAGAGGATTTTGCCGTCTTTTCCCATAAGCCTCTCACCAGCCAGCAGGCCTAGCCCTGCAGAGATGGAAGTGGAGGCATGGCCCGTATTAAAATGGTCATGCCGGCTCTCTTCCCTTTTGGGAAATCCGCTGATGCCGTTCTGTTTTCTGAGAGTGGGAAAATCTCTCCAGCGGCCTGTCAGGAGCTTATGGGTATAACATTGATGCCCCACATCCCAGATGAATTTATCATGGGGAGACCGGAAAACCCGGTGCATGGCCAGAGTCAATTCCACCACTCCCAGATTGGATGCGAGATGACCACCGTTGCGGCTGACGGTCTGTATGATATAATGACGGATCTCTTCTGCCAGAGCCTTCAGCTCCTGGTCAGTCATACTCTTAAGCTGATCCGGATTTTCCAATTGCGACAGAAAAGGGTATTTATCCACTAAAACCTCAGTCTTTTTTCGTTTCAGCAGGGCAAAAAAAGGCGGTATTTTACAATACCGCCCTGCTGCTTTCTCACGAATGATAATTTAAAAAGAATCGACCTTAGTGTTTATGTCTGTTCTTTCTCAGTTTCTTCTTTCTTTTGTGAGTCGCAATTTTTTTTCTTTTACGTTTTCTACCACAGGGCACTTGCGCAATCTCCTTATAGAATAATCCTGAAAAACACGGGGATTTCAGGTCTAAATTACATTTCTCCGGCAATACAGAGCTCCGACTATTATGACTATGAGGCGACCAATGGTCAAGGGGAAAAGAGAGGAAAAAAGAAAAGCCTTCGGGAAAGAACCCTGAAAAGGAATCAGGCGGCGCCTCCAAGAAATAAATCGATACACTCCCTGATCTTTTCTTTCTCATCAGGATGAAACCATAAAACACCCGGAAGAGATCTGAAAAACGTCATTTGCCGTTTGGCATATTTCCGGGAATCCTGCTTTATCTGATCTGCTACATCCCGCAGGGTGCAGCACCCGTCCTGAATTAACATGGCGAACTCACTATAACCGATCCCTTTCATTCCGGGATCGTCAAAACCGGCTCCTCTGCGTATCAGAGAAAAAACTTCATCCGCCAGTCCCTGCTGCATCATAATATCCACCCTCTGATTAATCCTCTGGTACAGCTCCTCTCTCTGTCTTTTCAAACCGATCATAAGGCAGCGATGGGTTGTTCTGGGAGTCTGGGGGAGAGGAAATTCCGACAGGGGCTTTCCGGTTCCCAGATACACTTCCAGAGCACGGACAATCCGTGATGAGTCTCCGGGCTCTATACGCCCTGCAGAAACCGGGTCTACCTGGATCAGCTGATTTCTCAAAGACTCCAACCCCTCCAAGTCCTTTCTTCTGTTCAGCTCTTCTCTGATTTCCTGTTTTATCTGAGGAATACTGGGAAGTCCGTACAGGAAATTTCTGAAATAGAAAGCCGTCCCCCCTGATACAACAGGTGTAAGCCCCCGTTTGTAAATGTCCAGGACAGCCTGATCGGCAAGCTTTACAAAATCGCCTGTATTGAACTGACAATGCAAATCCAGAATATCAATGAGATGGTGAGGGAGTTGTTTTCGATAGTTTTTATCGGGTTTGGCCGTGCCGATATCCATACGGTTGTATACCTGCATGGAATCGGCACTGATGATTTCTCCCGTTCCCCTGAACAGCTCCATAAGAAGATCTGTCTTGCCCACAGCTGTAGGGCCGAACAGGCAAATAACCGGGATGGGGGGATTACTGGTAGCGGTACTCAACTTTTTTGCTGATAATTTCCTCAAGAGCTGTAGATACGATCTTGCCTTTGTTTTTTTCCAGATCATCACTACCGGCTACACTGATTTGAGCCGCTCTGTGAATGGCCGCGTTGGTCAGTTCATACATATTGCCTTCGTTATCCACAAGGGTACCCAGGGGGATAATAAGATTACTGTCTGTTGCCATTTTCTGCACCTTCCGATATTTTAGTCAGAAATTGTATTATAGGGATTCCCTTCTGCCTTGTAAAGAGCTCTCCATGAATACGGGAGAATGCACCGGGGCAATAATTGTTCTCAGTAGACCGGACTGAAAAAGAATCAGGATTCCTCAAAATACGACCGGATCTTTTCCAGATCAATAGAGAATCCTGCTTGATTCAGCAGTTCTACAGCTGTCGACAGGCAGGAAACAACCGGTCTGCGCGGATCGGGATTACTCTGAAACAGATATTTATACACACTTTCCTGATAAGATGTGGAATAAAGAATACCATATTTCAGATTTTTATAAAGGGAATCCTCATACTCTCCAATATTTCCGGCGGTTTCTTCCGTAAGAATTGAGGCCTGTCTGGTGTCCAGAACAAAGCACCAGGGATCATCTGCGAACTCCGAAACAACAAGTTCCAGCATTTCCTGATGAAGATTATCCATGAGCTGATAATTGAGATCCCATTTCAGCTGAATCAGGAGAATCCTGTTATTTAAAGCTTTTAATCTGTATTCCCCGTGTTCAGGGTAACCTGTCATTTTCTGCAAACCCTCAATATTTAAAAAAATCAATGAAACGTCGATGCAGCTCTATTTTTCGGCGATCAGAGCCAGAGCGGCGGCTTCAATGATATCCGCCACATGGTACTGATTGAGCCTGTCTGTGTTGATGATCAGATCGGCGAAGGCATAATCGTCATTATCAATATTATACAGCTTCTTATACCGGGCGTTGTCCCGGGCGTCTCGTTCGGCGGTTTCCCGGGCCCGCTGCTCCAGATCGCCCCCTTCCCTGTTCTGAATTCTCGCAGCTCTTGTTTCGGGAGAGGCTGTAAGAAAGACTTTCAGGTCAGCTTCCTTGAGCATCCAGATTGCCAGCCGGGAACCCAGAACAGAAGACTCCTGCATAGCCAGTTTAACCTGGTTTTCATCGACAAAGTAATCCCACTGGGGATCATCTTCGGCCATACGGCACAGTTCCCTGAAGTCAATGCCCTTCTCTTCCGCAATGTTATGGAAGGTATAATTGATCATTTTAATCTGCAGTCTTTTTGCCAGGATGCCCGTTACGGTGGAATTCCCGCATCCGCTCTTTCCCGAAATGGCAATTCTGAAGGGTTTATTATTCGACATTCCGCAGCTGCTCCCTGACCTTTTCGAGAGAGTCTTTCATCTCCACCACATATTTATTGATTTCCACCAAAGTACTTTTTGAACCTATGGTGTTAATCTCCCTATTGATTTCCTGACAGAGAAAATCCAGTTTCTTGCCTATGGGCTCATCATCATGAGCTGCCACATCGCGGAAATTCCCGAAATGGGTATTCAAACGGACGATCTCTTCATTGATATCAAACCGTACCAGCTGAACAGCGATTTCTGAAAGAATCCGGCTCTCATCAACCTGTCCATCCAGCAGCTCTGAAAATTTTTCCCGCAGAGAACGGTTGATCTGCTCCTCCATGGAGGGAGCCAGCCCCTCGATCTCTTTCAGCCGGCTTTCAAGAGAACTGATCTGCTGCATGATATCTTTAGCCGTGCTTGCCCCCTCGCGGCGCCTGTCCTCCACAACCTGCTGGAGGACATCCGCAAAAAGCGGTTCCAGCTGAACCCAGTACTGGTCCAGATCCCGGTTTTTTTCTGTTTTGATCACCCCGTCCATGCTTAAAAGGTGTCCCAGGGAAAGAGACCCTTCAATTCCGGCCAGCTCCTGAATTTCGGTCAATGTTTTGGCATATGCCTTCACAGCAGAGGAGTCTACAATCAGGGAAAGGTCCTCTTCCAGCTCTTTCATCCTCAGATAAATCTCAACTCTCCCTCTACGGATCAGACCAGTCAACATCGTTCTCACCCGGCTTTCCAGGGGAGAAAGAGGAGACGGGAGGTTGAGAATCAGATCAAGATATCTGTTGTTGTAGGTTTTTACTTCCAGGGTGAACCGGACTTTTTCATTTTGAAACTCCTTGTAGCCGTAACCGGTCATACTGATCATCAGTGTCTCTCCTTCTTTAGCTCTTCCAGCAGCTGTCTTCCCAACTGCCAGTTATCTCCGGCACCCATGGTGATGAAAAGGTCTCCGGGCTGCAGTTTTTTTACAAGATGAGGCAGCGCATCCAGAGGCTCCTCAAAATAATCTACATTTTCATGGTATCGGCAGGCTGCATCAAAGAGATCACGCCCGGTAATACTGCCATTGAACTGCTCCCTGGCGGAAGCATAGATTTTATGGAGTATCACTTCGTCTGCCGCTCCGAATGAGGAGGCAAAATCCTCCAGAAGCGCGGCTGTACGGCTGTAGGTATGAGACATAAAATCCACCAGGATTCTCTTACCGGGATAGAACTCCCTGATCCCTTCCAGGGTTTTTCTCACAGCCGAGGGATGGTGTCCGTAATCATCCATGACAAGGATCCCCCGGGCCTCTCCCACAATTTCGCTTCTGCGCCGGCTTCCTGTAAAATTGTACAGTCCTTTGCTCAGCAGATCAAGAACAGGATTGTCCAGTTCAATATTCATACTTTCAAGCTGATCCGCAATCAGAGCTACCGCGGCAGCAGCATCCTGAATAACATGATCACCGGGAATCCGGATCCTGAACTCTTTTTCCAGCCCTGCCAGGCAAAACCGGTTTTCTCCGGTTTTGCCAGAAGAGAGCTTTTCTATTTTCCAGGGACCTTCTGCACTGAAACCGTAGGGCTGTAAAACAATATCACTTCTGGTCGCATGGACTCTTTGAGCCACAAGAGAAGCCCCGGGATCATCAGCGCAATAGATAAGGCATCCCCCGGGGGAGAGTTTTTCTGCGAATGTCTGGAATGCCTCACTTATATCGGCCATATCCGCAAAATAGTCCAGATGGTCCGGTTCCACACTGGTCAGTATCATCCTGTCCGGAGAGAAGTAGTGAAAATGCCGTCTGTATTCGCAGGTTTCGGCAATAAGAAAATCACTCCCCTGTATGAGGGTGGATCTGTTGCCAAAGGCGGGAACCGCGCTTCCCACCACCACTTCTCCGGGTAGCCCGAGGGCCTGAACAAGGCAGCCGGCAATAGCCGTGGTTGTCGTTTTTCCGTGAACTCCGCTGACAGCGCCGGTAGGAACCCCTTGGGAGAGGGCCCCCAAAGCTTCAGGATATACCAGAACAGGGATGCCTTTTTTCTGACAGGCAACCACTTCGGGATTTTCCGGACCGTAAGCGGCGGAGCGGACAACCAGGTCGGGTTGTTCCGGCAGATTGGCAGGGTCAAACCCCCTGCAATAGGGAATTCCCAATCCGGTTAATACACGGTCTGTATAAAACTCTTCAGGTACATCAGACCCGGAAACAGTAAGACCTCTTGCCTGAAGGATCTCTGCCAGGGCACACATTCCCGTACCTTTTATCCCGATAAGCCATGCGGTACTTCCCGGTTCAAATCTTTTATCTGGATGATTGACCATAAAGGGATAATATAAGGATTTTCTTATGCATACAAGCGGGCCTGAAAAGGGTGTTAATCGTCTTCCATGAGTTCATTGATTTCATCCCAGGCTTCAGGCTCGTCCAGCCGCAGCCGGTTGAGCAGTTTGTAATGATAAATCAGCATGGACACCTGCCTCTCCCTGAAAGACTCCTGTGTTTCACCCGCAGGCAGCTCACCGCTTTTTACATCCGGCGCATTCAGGATCTTTTCTACAGAAGGAAAAAACCTTTTACTGTCAACTCTCAGAAAATCTTCAAAATCCGTAAGCAGAGTGGGTGTATATTTCATTCCTTCCAGAACTTCTGCGGTTTTCCGGATTTTTTCCGGATCGTCCACGATAACCAGATCTTTTAATTTTTCCTGTAAATCCATGACTCACTCCTCTACCCTGATCTTCAGGATTCCTGTTTTTTCTTATCCTCTCCGGTTTGTTCTTCCTCCGGAGATGCTTCCAGTTCCTCTCTCTCTGAATTTTCCGCATCGGGCAAATTCCCTGGATTATCCTCTTCTGTATCTTCGGACTCATCCTCTTCTTCCGGTTTATCATCCGGATCACAGTTGGAACAGAGGTTCGAGTCATGCATAAAAATCTGTGCGGCGTTCAGTTTGGCACCACAGTTACGGCAGTGCATTTTGTAGGGAATAATTCTGGACCTGAAAAAATAGAGAACCGCTGCTACGATGGCAAGGGGAACAATAATCCATTTCTTTTCCAGATTTTCCTCTTTGATCACCATTGCTCCGATATAAATAATAAACACCAGAATGGCCTGAAAAATGGTAGCGGTCCTTTTGGAGTTCCCCCTGCCCCTGTGTCTCTGCACCAGGGAAAGAACAATCAGTCCCAGAAACAGGTAATAAAACTTGTCTACAATAAAATCTATCATGAATTCCTCCGTTTCACTTTTTGAAATCCTGACTATATGCCGTTAATAACAGACTTGATCACCATCTGAAAGTCACGATTTTCTCGAGTTTATCATTACCTGTAACTTTCGGGTCAATGGTATAGGCGGTTTTTTTATCCTTCAGAAACCGGGCGGCAGGTAAAAAGACCTCTTCGTTTCCGTTCAGGATGAAACCGGTCATAAGATAATCCAGTGCAGTCCTGCCGTCGGCATCGGCAACGGTAAGATCCGTACCGCGGCGGTCCAGGATTCTCAGCACTTTCATATCGCCGTTAAAAGCAGCATAGTGAACCAGACAGGCGCCCAGACGCCCGGTCAACTCAGGATCCGCCCCTGACTGCAGCAGGTACTCCATCGCCTGATACTGCTGACCGGAAAAAGCTCCGAAAAGGGGAGAGTTTTCCAGAAAAGGCCCATCAGGAGAAACACCCCGTTCCAGCAGTTCGGCGATCATATTCCGATTCCCTTTTAAGGAGGCATACCAGAGAGCCGTCAGACCCTTATCATCCTCAGCCTGAAAATCGGCGCCTTCTCTGAGAAGAAGATCCGTAATATAGGGAGTTTTTAGTGATGCCGAAATCATAAGGGCTGTGACATTCCGGGAATCGGCGGAATTGGCAGAATAGCCCTGTTCCAGCAATGCTGCGGTTTTATGATAATCTCCGTCACGGACGGCTTTTAAAAATTCATAGGAAGGCCAGCGCTTTTCTACTAGCATCAGAGCTTCGCGGTAGTGGTCCCGGCGCAACCAGACCTCACTCAGAACAGGATGCTCAAAGTACCCTCCTCCCAGGGCTCCGCCTTTCTCCTCAAGATAGGAAGCGAGCTGCCAGTGACCATGATTGACTGCCAGCTGAAGGGCTGTATTGCCATAGGGATCCTGTCTGTTGATTTGGGCTCCTGCCAGAAGAAGAAGCTGGGCGATATCCCGGCTTCCCCTGATTGCTGCATGCATCAGGGGGGTGAGTTTGTCATTATCGGTGATTCCCGGATCCGCTCCATTCTTCAAAAGCCAGCGGACAACCATACTTCTCTGTTCCTGACACATCAGTATCAGAGCGGGTTTGCCGTCCTGTAAAGGCTCATTGATGGTCCCGCCGCTGCGGATATAGAATGCCGCATCTTCCAGCCTCGTCTCCCGGAGAGCTGTCAGAAAATCCTCCTGGGGAGTGGCAGGAAGAATAAATGGCAGAAACAGCAGGATGATCAGGATTCCGGTATTTTTCAAAGCGTCTCTCTCCTCACGGATAAATACAAAAAAGTGGCTGATTTGTACAAGATTTCCCCCGTCCCAGGTGTTTTACTTCAATATAGTAAAAACTATAATATAGGAGGGGCCCCCATGGAAACCGTTCATTTAACTTTACATTATGGAAGCCGTATTATCAACGAAACTATCAGTAAAGAGATGAATTTGCTGGAAGCCCTTAATCATATACCGGAAATCAGTCTGGACGCCCCCTGCGGCGGAAAAGGGACCTGCGGCAAATGCCGGATCAGGGTTATCAACGGGTACGTTTCTCCTCTCAGCAAGGATGAGGAGAAGCTGCTGGATCCCAAGGATCTGGCCAGGGGGGTCCGACTGGCATGCAAGGCAAAAGCCCTCGGCCCTGTGGAGCTGGAGCTGGAAAACAGTATGGACGGCGGGAAGATACAGACCAGCGGTAAAGCCTACCGGGGAGAGATCGACCCGGTATTTGACAGGATTCTTGTAAAACCTTCCCTCCCCTCTCTGGAAGACCAGAGATCTGATGAGCAGCGCCTGATGGATGCCCTTCCCGAAGGAACCCTTTTAAAAGATCATAACCTGAGAAAAAAGATTCCCCGTCTCATGCGCGGGGAAGAGGAAATAACCGTTACAACCCTGGGCAATGAGATTATCTCTTTGACCGGGGGAGACAGAACCGGAAAGCTCTATGCCATTGCAGTGGATATCGGAACGACCACAGTTGTGGCGTATCTCATTAATCTGAGAACCGGTGAAATCGCAGGAACCTCGTCGGGACTGAACAGGCAGAAGAGTTTCGGCGGAGATGTCATATCCCGGATCGACTATATCGGCGACGATGCGGAAAAGCTGAGAAAACTCCAGGAAAGGATTCTGGTACAGCTGGAATCCTACCATTCAGACCTGATCCTTGCTTCGGGAGTGGATGAAGAGGATATTTTCGGTATGTTTCTGGCGGGAAACACAACCATGATGCATATCCTGGCGGGTATGAACCCGAAAAATCTGGCGGTAGCTCCATTTATCCCGGTTTCCACTTCGGATATGATTCTTACTCCCCAAGAGCTGGGAACCCCTATGCCAAACCATATGAGGTTTATCCTTCTTCCTTCCCTCTCCGCTTACATCGGAGCCGATATTGTTGCGGGTATCCTTTCCACCGGAATGAACGAGTCTGAAGACATCTGCCTTCTGGTGGATATTGGTACCAACGGAGAGATTGCTCTGGGAAATAAAGACCGTATTGTAACCTGTTCCACCGCAGCCGGCCCTGCATTTGAGGGAGCCAATATCCAGTGCGGTACCGGCGGTATTCCCGGGGCCATCAGTGTTGTTTCCGGAGAGGATGGTATTCTCGAGTGGAAAACCATCAATGACAAACCTGCCATCGGGATATGCGGATCCGGAATTATCGATGTGACAGCCTATCTTCTCAGAACAGGTATAGCCGATTATACAGGAAGGTTTACCGATGAGGATGACTGGCAGGGTGATCCCCCGAAAAATATCGGTTTCCTGGACAGCAGCCAGGAGGACAGCCGCTTTATTCTGACCCGTGACAACAAGGAGATCTTTTTCAGTCAGAAAGATCTGCGGGAAGTCCAGCTGGCCAAAGGCTCTATCGGAGCCGGAATAGCCACACTTATTTCAGAGTACGGAGTATCCATGGACAAGATCAAAAAGGTATATCTTGCGGGCGGTTTCGGATCCTATATAGACAAACAGAGCGCTCTGGATATCGGCCTTCTTCCCTCACAACTGTCTGACAGAATAGAGTCCGTGGGCAACTCTTGCGGTGCCGGTGTTATCAAAACCGCATTGAACAGGGAGAACCTGGAGAAATGCCGGACCATTAGGGAGACCTCGGAATACCTTGAGCTTTCTTCCCACAGCGGATTTCAGGAAGAATATATCCTGAACATGTATTTCCCCCAATTTGGATAATGTACTAGAATAAAGTTATGAGCACCAAAGCAAAAGAATATGTTTCACCTCTTTTTGAAAGGGCAATCGATCTGGCCGAAACCTATAAACAGGCAACAGGTATGGACTGTTTTGTCATTAACAACAAGGGAGAGAAGATGTCCAGAACCGGGACATTGCCTCCATCCTGTGGTTTCTGTCATACCATGGCCAAAATCAAGGGGATAAAACTGAACTGCCGGCAGTCCCATCTATATGGCGGATACCAATCAGAAAGGTTTGGTGGAAGCTATATGTATTTCTGTCCTGTTTCTCTGCTGCACTGGTCATCTCCCATCATGGAAGAAGGGGTAATGGCTGGCGCCCTGGTTGCCGGGCCGGCCCTTTTAATAGAACCTGAAGAACTTCTGCATGAACTTCAGGAAAAATACAGCGGAAATATATCAGATACGGAAAGGATCAGAAATGATCTGAAAGATATCCCTGTTCTTACCACCGAAAAAGCCAAGGCACTCTCGGAGATGCTTCTGGTTACCGCAACCTACCTGACAGAAGGAAAGGTTTCGGAGCTGCTTTCCAAAAAGGATACCATGGATCAGCAGGCCCAGATTTCCGAATATATCCAGTACATAAAAAGAATGGAACATACCGAGATGGAAATTTCCCAGTATCCCATAGATAAGGAGAAAGAGCTCCTGCATCTGATACAGATCGGTGATTCGGGCAACGCCAGGCGGATACTCAACGAGATTCTCGGTGTGATTTTTTTCTCTTCCGGAGGTAACTTCGACGTTGTCAAAGCCAGGGTTCTGGAACTGCTGATCCTCCTCTCCCGGGCTGCTGTGGAAGGCGGAGCCGATGCGGAACAGATTTTCGGGATGAACTTCAACTATCTGAAAGAGATCAACTACTATAAATCGGTTGAGGGTCTTGCAGGCTGGCTGGCCAAGGTAATTGTCAGATTCTCGGATCTGGTATTCGATTTGCGGGACGTGAAACATGCGGATGCGATTTTTCAGGCGATTCAGTATATCAATAAGAACTATTCTGAAAAGGTGTCTCTGGATGAAGTGGCCAATGCGGTGTATCTCAGCCCCGCCTATTTCAGCAAGATTTTCAAAGAAGAGATGAAATGCAACTTCAATACTTACCTGAATCAGGTCAGGATTGACAAGAGCAAAAACCTCCTTTTAAACAGTAAATTCTCTCTTGTGGAAATAGCAGGCATGGTAGGCTACGAGGATCAGAGCTATTTTACAAAAGTATTCAAAAAAATCGCAGGGCTCTCTCCAGGAAAATACCGGGAGAAAAGAGGGAAAATCGACAGGAACAGCGAAGAGATTCACTGAGGGGGAGAGCTCCGACGCGGGGCTTGTAGAAAATACAAATATTACTATTTTACCATGGTATTTTTTTTGGAAATTTGAATATTTTTTTACATAATAAAAAAAAATATTCCAATACGATTAAAAAAAACAGAGAGATACTGTAGTCAGTTCATAAGCAAGGAAGCGAGGTGAGAGGCCTCCACGACCCCGTCACTGTGAGCAGGGACGAACCTGAACTATGCCACTGATTGCACCATCGGGAAGGCTCAGGGGAGATTGATCTGCAAGTCAGGAGACTTGATATGAACCGCACTTTTGTGTGCCGCATTTCGTACTTCGAGGGTTAAGTCGAATGTTAAGTTTTATACATTTACGATTTATCTTAAGGAGACTAAAAAAATGGCAGATCTTGAAAAAATTTCCGAACTGATGCAGAAAGGTAAAGCTGCAGATGTCAAAGAACTGTGTCAGGCCGCCCTCGACGAAGGACTGGCAGCTCAGACCATCCTGGATGATGCCCTTCTGGCCGCTATGAGCATTGTGGGAGAAAAATTCAAAAACAATCAGATTTTCGTACCTGAAGTTCTTATCGCAGCGAGAGCCATGAATGCGGGTCTGGAAATTCTTAAACCCGAACTGGAAAAAGGCGCCCCTGTCGGAAAAGGCAAAGTTGTAATCGGTACTGTTAAGGGAGACCTTCATGACATTGGTAAAAACCTTGTAAAAATCATGATGGAAGGAAAAGGTCTGGAAGTTATTGATCTGGGAACAGATGTTTCTCCTGAAAAATATGTGGAAACGGCTAAAGAGAATGGAGCTAACATCATTGCCATGTCTGCCCTTCTGACAACGACCATGACTCAGATGGAAAATGTGGTAAAAGCTGCAGCAGATGCAGGAATCAGGGACAACGTGACAATTATGGTGGGTGGAGCTCCTGTAACCCAGTCTTTCTGTGATACAATCGGTGCGGATATTTATACTTCTGATGCAGCAACAGCAGCTGATAAAGCTCTGGAAGCCTGTTCAAAGTAATCCTTGTAATTTTTCAGAAAAACCCGGTAATATTAGAGGACTGTTTCGCAAGAAACAGTCCTTTTTTTTTGACCCGACTATACTCTGGGAAATCTGTGGTGGTTTCTTTAGTCCGTCAGGAAGAGCAGCAACTCAACTTAGGAGTCTGATATGAACATTCAAAAAGAGGTCTTCGGCACCCTGCCCAACGGATCGGCGGCGGAACTGTATACCATTGAGGGAAAAAACGGTTTCAAGGTCAGTGTTTCCAGCTTCGGAGGAATCATAACCTCCATCACAGCTCCTGACAGAACAGGAAGAACCGAAGAGATCTCTCTGGGATTCGACACCCTTGAAGAGTATGTGAATACCCGGTTTTTCTTCGGAGCTGCCATCGGCCGTTTTGGTAACCGCATCAATGCGGGAGAGTTTCAGCTGGACGGAAAAAAATACACCCTGGCACAGAACAATGGGCTCAACCATCTGCATGGTGGAGAGGAGCACGCATTTGACAGAAAGAACTGGATGGTCACCCCCTTTCAGTCGGAAAAGGAAGCCGGGCTTCTGCTGACCACATTCAGCTCGGACGGAGAAGAGGGATACCCTGGAAATCTGAATGTCACCATGACCTATACCGTAACAGACGCGGGAGAACTGAAATTCGATTACAAGGCTGTTACAGACAAGGCCACACCTGTTAACCTGACCAATCATACCTATTTTAATCTGGGAGGGATCTCTTCGGGCCCCGTTTTGGGTCACAGGGTTAAACTGGACTGTCCATGGTATCTTCCGGTGAATGAAAACCAGATACCCACGGGAGAAATTCTATCAGTAGTGGGATCCCCAATGGATTTTACAGAAGAGCACGCCATAGGAGAACGGATTGATCAGGTGGCAGGAGGCTATGACCACTGCTATGTACTAAAGCCATCGGAAGGGATAAAAAAGTTTGCCACAGTGACTGATCCCGTCTCGGGCAGAATGATGGAAGTCTTTACGGATCAGCCGGGGGTTCAGTTTTATACCGGAAACTTTCTTGACGGGGTTCCCGGGAGAGGGAATATCCGATATGAGAAAAACTGGGGGTTCTGCCTGGAGACACAGCTTTTTCCCGACTGCGCCAACCAGACCCACTTCCCCTCTCCGGTTATTAATCCCGGACAGACCTACACCCATACCAGTATCTACCGGTTCAGCACCTTCTGATCCCGGGATGACGTTTCAGCTCTGGGAATGGTTATGGTAAAAAGACAGCCCTGGCCTTCCCGGCTGGTCACAGCGACAGTCCCGCCGTGCATTATACAGATGTGCTTGACGATGGCAAGACCCAGCCCGGTTCCGCCCATATCCCGGCTCCGGGCTTTATCAACTCTATAAAACCGCTCGAAAATCCGGTCCAGGTCTTTCTGGGGGATCCCCGGTCCGTTATCTTGTATTTCGATTCTGACAAGCTCCGGCTCAACCATTCCCCTGACAGAAATAC
The DNA here is from genome assembly GCA_963677615.2 of Oceanispirochaeta sp. GTDB lineage: Bacteria > Spirochaetota > Spirochaetia > DSM-2461 > DSM-2461 > Oceanispirochaeta. The sequence continues at coordinate 33,673 of CAXXQW010000002.1, forward strand.
GGGAACCTTCAGGACTGTATTTCACCGCATTCTCGATGAGGTTTGTAACAGCCTGTTCCAGAAGAACAGGATGGGCATGGATTTCCTTACTGCTGCAGTTCAGTTCGATGCAGCTCTTCTTCTCATTCGCCTTGGTCAAACACAGAGACACAGCGCTGGAGAGAAGATCGCATAAAGGGAACGTCTCCATTTTGAAGCGGCTTCTGCCGTCTTCGATTCTGGATAAGGTGAGCAGATCATCAATCAAAGCATTAAGATTTCTGGTCTGTCTGTAGATGATCTCCACAAATTCCCGGGATTTTTCCCTGTTCTCCAGAGCTCCCTCTTTCAGGGTTTCCACATATCCCATTATGGATGTAACAGGAGTTCTCAATTCATGGGAAACATTGGCCACGAACTCTTTCCTCATCTCCCCGATCTTTTTAATTCTGGTAATATCATTCATAACAAGCAGAACAGAAGGGGGAGTATCTTCATCCCGGAAGAGGTAGCTGCTGTAGGTTTGAAGATAGATATCCTTTTCCCGGAAGTAAATCAGACTTTCATGGGAAGTCTCTTCTCTCAAAGTCTTTTCCGCCAGTTCACAGGCTTCCACACTGCGGATAACCTGAAGAAACCCTTTCCCCAGGTAGGGATAATCCGGATCTTTCAGGAGCAGGTTTACCGCAGCGGGATTCATCTCCTTGACTTCCAGCCTGTGATTCAGAAGGATCACCGGTTCGTGCATGCTGTTGAGCATCCCCCGCAGCTCGTTCTTCTGATAGGTAATAGTACTGATCTTGTCCTGAAGCTGTCTGCCCATGGAGTTGACGGAACGGCTCAAAACGACGGCTTCCCTGGATCCGGAAAGATCCAGTTCCATGGCAAAATTTCCTTTGGAATACTCACCCACCACCTGCCTGACAGAGGAGAGAGTCCCTGTTAAGGACCGAGCCATCCATACCGCAAAACCGGTTCCGATTCCCAAAATGATAAAGAAGATAATCATGATCTGACCATAGATACGGTCAAGATCGCTTCGTACCTGCTCTACAGACTGGGAGAGCCGTACAACCAGGTTCAGATTTTCCAGATAGACCGCTGTATAAAGCATGGTCTGGGAAAGACTGGTACTGTACCGGGAAGCGCTGCCTGCCCCCCTGAACCAGGCCTGCCGGATTTCCGGCCTGTCCGAATGATCATTAAGCAGCTCTTTATCCTTCGATGTGTCGGCTATAACAGTCCCGTCAGCGTTGATAAGCGACAAACGTGTTATGGTGTCTTTTACAATCCTTTCGCTGAAGACTTGGGCATCCTGATCACTTTCAAAACCTTCGGGAGGTACCATATTGGCAACGATATGGGTCATAGCCATTTGACGTTCCAGGGTTTCTCTGTTCAGGGCCCGTTTTACTATACCTATGGTCAAACCGGCATACAGGACAACCGAAAGCAGTACAAGAAGAAAGATGGTATAAAAAAGCTGCTGGAAAAAGGTTCTGTTCAATCCTATTCTCCTTTCATCCTGTAGCCGATTCCCCGGACAGTTTCTATAATATTCCCCGCCTCACCGAGTTTTTTCCGTATACCCAGAATCTGTACGTCCACAGACCGGGCCGTCACAGGATAATCCTCCCCTTTGACCGAATCGATAATCTGATTACGGGAAAAAACCCAACCGGGATTTTCCGCCAGAAAACGGAGGATTGAGAATTCCGTAGCCGAAAGATTCACCGGTTCTCCTTCTACGAGGGTTTCATGCCTGGCCACATCGATCACCAGATCATGAATCATAATACGGTTGCCCGTTTTTTCTTCGGATTCAGTCTGAACCCTTCTCAGGGCCGCCTTTACTCTGGCAATCAGAATCCGGGGGCTGAAAGGTTTTGTAATATAGTCATCAGCCCCGGTTTCAAGCCCGTTTATAATATCATCGTCTTCGGACCGGGCTGTGAGCATAATGATGGGGATATCTTTGGTATCCTGATCCTTTTTCAGGTGGGAGCAGACTTTCAGCCCATCCATTCCCGGAAGCATCAGATCCAGGATGATCAGATCGGGCTTCTCTGACCGGGCAGTCGAAAGCCCTTCTTCTCCGTCACGGGCCTTGATAACATCGTACCCGCTCATTTCCAGATTAAATGAGATCAGTTCGCGGATATCCGCCTCGTCTTCTATTATCAGCAATTTCGCCATATCAGCTTCCTAAAGGTTCTCGTGTTCTCCGGTTTCGTCAAAGATAACCCATTCGCATATATTTCTCACATGGTCCCCTGTTCTTTCCAGAAACCGGCTCATATACATCAAAGAGAGTCCCCCTTCAATATTTTTGGAATCCTGAAGCATATAGGTAAGAATCTCCCGGACCACCTGATGATGGAGCTGGTCAATCAGATTATCTTCTCCGGCTATGGCCTGAGCGGTATCCGCTTCCTGCTCCACATAAGCCCCTATAGCACGGGAAAGCATACTGCAGCTCAATTCAGCCATCCGGGGTATATCCACCAGAGGTTTGATATACTCCTCTCCTGCCATTTTTATGGTGCCCTTGGCGATGTGAACCGCGTGGTCTGCAATCCTTTCCAGATCGGTAATAATCTTGATACCGCTGATCAGGTGCCTGAGATCTCCTGCAACAGGCTGTTCCCGTGCGATAATCAGTGCGCACTGGTCACACAGGCTCTTTTCCATCTTATCGATGATATCGTCATCATCGATAACCTTCCGGGCCAGATCCAGATCCTTGTTTTTCAGTGCTTCAATGGAAGCATTGATCGCATCTTCCACTTTAAGAGCCATTTTCATAATGGCCCTGTTCAATTCGGCCAGATCGTCTACATAATGCTGTCTAATCATTTTCTTCTCCTTAATCCTGAGTATCAATCAACCGAATTTCCCGGAAATATAGGCTTCCGTTTTGCTGCTGGCGGGATTGAAAAAAATCTGATCGGTAGCACCAAACTCCTCGATTTTACCATGGAGGAAAAACGCTGTTTTATCGGAGATACGGCCTGCCTGCTGCATATTGTGGGTCACGATGACAATAGTATAGTTCTTTTTCAGTTCATCGATCAAATCTTCAATCCTGGATGTGGAAATAGGGTCAAGAGCCGAAGTCGGCTCGTCCATCAGTACCACATCGGGCTCAACCGCAAGGACTCTGGCAATACAGAGCCTCTGCTGCTGCCCCCCCGACAGTCCCAGGGCCGGTTTGTGAAGCCGGTCTTTCACTTCTTCCAGAAGAGACGCCTGCTCCAGACTCTTTTCGACAATATCATTCAGTTTGTTTTTGCTTTTGATCCCGTGGGTCCGGGGGCCATAGGCGATATTGTCGTAGATGGACATGGGAAAGGGGTTGGGTTTCTGAAATACCATGCCCACCTTTTTTCTCAGCTCTATAATATCCCACTGGTTGTAGATATTTTTGTCGTCGTATTTGATGGTTCCATTTATTTTTACGATATCGATCAGATCGTTCATTCTGTTCAGGGTCCGTATAAAAGTGGACTTCCCGCAGCCTGAAGGACCTATCAAAGCGGTGACTTCCTTCTCTTTGATCTCAATATTTATATCGTGGAGCGCCTGAAAGTCTCCATAAAAAAGGTTCAGGTCTTTTACATCAATTTTATTGTTTACTGCCATTTTCTTTAACTCCTAAAAGTATTCAGTTGAGGGCCCTTACGCCCCCGCATTTTTATTCACACGCTTGATGAGATGAGTGGTGGACAGGTTGGTAATCAGGATGATAATGACCAGGATAGCACCTGTAGCGAAGGTCCTGTCAAACGAGACGGCTTCCGAAAACAGCATGTAAAGATGAAGAGCCAGTACACGCGCGGAAGAGGATGGTCCGGTTACCAGATCATAGTTGGAGCCCAATGTATAGATCAGGACAGCCGTTTCTCCCACAGTCCGCCCTACGGCCAGGATAATACCGGTCAGGATTCCCGGGGAGGCGGCCGGAAGAACAACTTTGACAATGGTCTGCAGCTTGGTAGCTCCCAAAGCCAGACTGCCTTCCCGGAAGGACTGGGGTACAGATTTCAGGGCTTCTTCAGAAGTTCGGATGATTGTGGGCAGAACCATGAGGGTGACCGTCAGGGTACTGGATATAAATCCGATTCCGAACCCGCAGATCTGTACAAAGAAGATAAACCCGAACAACCCGAATACAATAGAGGGAATACCAGCCAGGGTTTCTGTCCCCATACGGAGGATTCTCATCATCCGGCCCTGTTTGGAATACTCAACCAGATAGATAGCCGCCATGATTCCAACGGGGGTAGAAAATAGGATTGTAAAAAGGATCAGGAAAAAGGTATTGATTATAATATAGGAGATCCCCCCCCACTGACCTGATCTGGCGGGAGCCTCAAATATAAAATGCCAGGTGAGATTCCACCCCGTTTCATGCCTGGTGACAGGAAGAAACTCAAGGCCTTCTGATTGTAAATCTGCATACTGGCATAAAGCGACCGCTCCATCGGTATTCTGAATAAGCTGAATAAACTCTCTATGGCTGTTGGCGGTAACAATCCTGGCACGGCTTTCCCCATCCAGATTCAGGGAACCGCCTATCATGCCTGAATTCCAGGCAACAAGGGTCACAGGCAGGTCGATTCCCCCGATTTCCCGCCAGTTGGATACCTCTCCTGCCAGTATCCTGTCGAGATTTTCCTGGGAGACTTCCCGGAGCATTCTGCCGTCCTGTATCTGAATCACAGACGGATTAACCGCCATGGAAATTCTGCGGACTCCCAGCACTTTCACTTTCCCGGTGAGTTTATCTGCTTCCGAAGCGGGTATAAAACCCAAACCTCCTGGTGCGGCTCCGACTTTCTCAATCATTCCATCCCAGGAAGAGACTCTGCTCACATGCTTTCTGTATTCTGTCAAATCCTCCCCTGATAGAATAAAATTCTCAACAGCCCGGGAGAATTCTCCTTCACCATAAGCAAAGGGAGCTACTTTCAAATCCTGCTGGTTATAGAATCCCCAGTTTTCCGTTCTGGATTTATTATAAAGCTTCCGCAGAGCTGCCACAGGAACATCCTCAGACCTGACTTTACGATTGATAATAAAAATCACCTCTTCATCGGTATTAAACAGCGGAAGCGAAGTTTCCACCTCATTGGTGACCTCATAGGGAACATGGTTATTATATCTAAGTCCTTTTACCATCAGGTACCCCACGATCCATGCCAGAATGGCTATGGTAAGGGCTGCCAGAAACCAGATAATACCTTTTGCGATCCGCTCCTCGGTGGTGATTCTTCTAGACTGGGGAGAAGACTGCACTCTGCTTTTCTTTATTGATTTTACTGTTTGTGCTTCTGTCATATCAGGCGTCCTCTCTTACAGCTTTCTTCATGAGGTACTGAACAACCATATTGATGCCCAGGATAAAGACAAACAGGACAATTCCTGTAGTAAAGAGACTGACCGCATGATCATCGGCAGCATATTTCATGTCTGTAGCTATATTCATGGTCAGGGTTCTGGTAAGGGAGAGAGGGCCTTTGGGCATGGTGACGGCGTTACCTGCTACCATCAGGACTGCCATAGTCTCACCGATAGCCCTTCCCATACCTAATACAACCCCGGCCAGGATTCCCGATCGGGCGGCAGGAACCATAACACGGTATATTGTCATCCAGTGAGTGGCTCCCAGAGCAAGAGAAGCCTCTTTGAGCTCGTGCGGCACGGCTCTCAGGGAAACCTCGGTGATATTAATAATGGTAGGCAGCGTCATAATAGCCAGAACAATACTGGCTGTAAGAACTCCCAGACCTGTAGGGCTGTCAAAAAGGCGCCTGATTATGGGGGAAATTGCGATATATCCGAATAAACCATAGATAACCGAAGGAATCCCTGCCAGCAGTTCCACAACAGCTCTCAATATCTGAGCCATTTTGCCAACCGCCATTTCCGCCATAAAAATACCTACCGAAAGACCGATGGGAACAGAAATGACAAGAGCACCGAAAGTAACCCAGAGAGATCCCATAATAAAAGGCAGAATCCCGTATTTAGGCGGATCACTGGTGGGGGCCCATTCCGTTGTGAAAAGGAATTCAAGAGGACTGACCTTTTTAAAAAGGGGGAGCCCTTCCTGAAAGATGAAAACAGTTATAAAGATGACACTGATAACTGACAGAAGCGCACTTATCAGCAGTACTTTTTCTACTGTTGTTTCCATTAAACTTTTGGAAGATTTCAATTGAATCATCTCCTATTGGAAAATATCGAGGTATTTAAACAAGCCCTCTTTTGTTTGCAAAAAAATGATATATTCACATTCTTCATGCAGAATCGGAGTTTATTGTTAGGCCAATGTTAGAAAACGGTTAAAATCATAACAAAAGAAAAGGCTGTCCGAAGACAGCCTCTCTGTTAAATACAATCCTGATAAATACAGGGTTAAACCTAGTTCATGGGAATAAACTTTTCTTCAGCTACGATTTCCTGACCTTCTTCAGAAAGAATATAGTTAATGAAAGCTTCTTCCAGGGTTCCGGCGGGTACAGCACCTTTTGTAATCAGGATCAGGTCTCTTTTAATGGCGTAGCTATCATTCAGAACGTTAGATTCTGAGGGTTCAACACCGTTAACAGTAACAGCTTTGGTTCCGGCATCTTTTCCAAGATAACCGAATCCGCAGTATCCGATAGCATAGGGAGTAGATCCTACCTTGGCAACCATATCACCATTCGAGGTAACGATGGCAGCAGTATCGATAAAATCCTTTTTCACTTCTTTTACAGTCGCATCAGCAAAACATGATCTGGTTCCTGATGCTTCATCTCTGTTGAATACAACAATCTCAGCATCGGGTCCGCCTAGCTCACTCCAATTGGTTATTTCACCGGCATAAATACCAGTAATATCTTCCTGGGAGAGGTCATCCATGGGAACAGACCCTTTGTTAACAACGACAGCAACCCCGTCTTTCGCAATGGCGGTAGCCACAGCACCATCTGCGATTTCAGAATCTTTCAGGGATCTGGATGCAGCACCGATAGAGTAGGTTCCGGCGAGAGCACCTTTTACACCGGCGGAAGAACCAGGTGCATCGTAAGAGATTTTGGCTTCGGGGTACATTTCTTCAAAAGCTTCTGCGGCAGCTCTGATAATGGGCTCAACTGTGGTTGAACCACCGAAAGCGTAGTTACCAGCGAAAGAAGCATCAGCTGAGACAGTTTCCTGCTGACCTGCAGCAAACATAAAAGCAGAGGCGAGCAGTAAAACCATAAGAACGGCGATAAATTTCTTCATTTTCAAAAACTCCTTGTAATATCAAATGACATTTTCTTGTTTTAGTTGAACTCATAATCCTTTTTATCCATCAGGATTCAGTAAAGGTATTGTTAAAATACGGTTAAATTCCTAACCTTCTCTTTTCCTTATATAAGAGTCCGGCACTTGAGTTATCAGTGAAATTTCCTGTAAAAAAAAAAGATTCCAAACAGCGTTGACAAAAAATGGGGGTTTCTATATTATCACGAATACCAAAACGCGGTAGTGGTGGAATTGGTAGACACGCTAGCTTGAGGGGCTAGTGGTCGCAAGACTGTGCTGGTTCAAGTCCAGTCTACCGCATTTGATAAATAAAAAACCCTGTAAGCAAATACCTCGCTTACAGGGTTTTTTATTTATAACCGTTTTTCCAACTTTTTACCTACTGACTCTGATATTTTTATGATCCGTATTTTTAATGGGAAATTCCTCATTCAATCGGGGTCAGAAAAATGTTTAAAAAAGCTCTTCTCAGACAACGTTTTCCGGCTCCTGAAAATCATAGTTAAGTATGGTTTTTTAAACTGCGGAACTGAAAAGGATTGATAAAGAAACAATTAAAAGACCCTTTAAAAAAGTCTGAGACTCCTAACTTTAAGAAATATTCAAAGGATAAGTCTGCTTTAACCAGAATGGACAAGTGCCTTTTGAGCTTCCTCTCTTATAATCTCTGTTAAAAGATCCAGTTCTTCCGAGGGAATACTCCATCGATGCCAGTAGAGAGGTGTCAGCACAGGCGTATCTTCAGAAAGATCCACCAGCCTGTAATCCTTCCGGAATTCCCGGAACTGTTCGTCCGGAAGAATACCGCAAACGGCACCTTGCCTTATTAAAATAGGAAACTGTTCCGACGAAGGGACAAAGTGGCTGTTCTGAAAAGGATGAGCTCCGGGAAGCAGTTTTTCGACACTTTTTGCCATAAGCAAATCATCCCGGTTGAAATTCAGTTTGGGGGCGGCATTGAAGCTTTCCTCATTCAACCCCAGGGGAAAATAGCGGCTGGCAAAACTTTCCGTACAGACAATCCTGTAGACCATATTACCAAGGAATATCCGGCGGCATCCCCTGAACGCTGTTTCCCTGGTACTGATGCATCCCATAACCTCCCGGGGGGTAACAAGCCGAATGCTCTGGTCCTCTGCTACCCAGTGATCACATCAGGAGTATTCACTCATGAAGGATCGATTCAGAATCTGCTGGGGGAAAATCCTGATGTAGAGCTGCAACAGCACATTTCCCTTGAAAAGAATGTTACTCGAGAGACCCCTCCCGTTTTTATCTGGCATACCATGGAAGATCCGGATGTTCCGGTTGAAAACGCTCTGTTATTTGTAAACAGTCTCCGAAAAAACCAGATTCCTGTTGAGTTTCACTTATACACCTACGGTGTTCACGGACTCTCACTGGCAACTAAAGAGTTGGAAGAACCAGAGAAGAAGAGATTTGCCGATGCACATGTAGCGTCCTGGCATTCTCTTAGTACGGGATGGTTGAAACGGACCCTTTCAGTTACCTAAAGTGTAAAGGATGTCCATGTAGTTTTGTAAATGATTTCTGTGGTCTATACCTATAAGAAAATGACCCCGATATTGACCCTTTTATTATATAAACCCAGAAGCCATATATGGAAAATGTACAACATAAGCTCTGATATACAGCTCCAGATAGCCCTATATGTACCACATAAGCTCATGCCCTGAATTGAGGGGCTAGTGGTCGCAATGCTGTGCTGGTTCAAGTCCAGTCTACCGCATTTGATAAATGATTACCCTGTAAGCAAATACCTCGCTTACAGGGTTTTTTATTTATAACCGTTTTTCCTACTTTTCAACTACTGACCCCTTTATCGACCCCTTTATTTTTTAGATCTGTCTTTTTAGAGGACAATTTCCCCTTCAATCGGGGTCAGAAAATGAGTAAAAAAGCTCTCCCATTTCAGCGGCCCTGGGGCGTTTCCATCAGTTCTGGAAGAAACGTTCCAAATTTGGAACGTCTGCCGGGCTCGTAATATTTGTTCATACTGTTCTAAGGTTAACATAGAAATCCCCATAATTCTTATTATTTCCTGCATTTTTCACATCCCACACAGGATACTGTGACAATATTTCCGTTTTTATCCCTTAATTGGGAATACTTCTCGGGCAGCAGAGGAATCATAAAGTTGGCTTTATCATTTTTATATTCTACATGCTCCAATGGCGGGCATGCTGTTCTGTTATAAGCCATGCGTTTTTCCCTGGCTTCATTTCTCAAAAGGACGAATTGTTCCTTATCCCAGACTTGTCCTTCATAGGACTCATGGGGTGTGAGTCCCTGCAGCTTACTGTGCGGACGATTATTATACTCTTTGACTGCCCTGTTAATGAAACTGTTCATACAGAGGGCTTCCGGTACTGTATGAGGAAAAATATGGCGGTATTTCAGGGTTTTATTGACCGCTTCCACCATGCTGTTTGAATAATGCACATCCCTCTGGGCAATGATCAGCTGAACATCCGTATTTTGAATAAAATTCTTTACAGTGAAGTTGTCATTCTCCGGTCCCCCGTCTGTGATGAGACTGATATCATCCCCTTTTTCCTTCTTCATACCCCCTATAGCCTGTTCAATAACTTTACGGGAGTTATGAGCCCTAAGCCTGGTAGAAAGGTGCCATCCGATAATCTTCCTGGAGAAGTTGTCCATAACCAAATGGAGATAATGGGTCATATTATCTGCAGACGCTATACGGGTTACATCCATATGCCACACATCATCAGGCCTACAGGCTTCTACACTACCCCTTTTCTGCCTCTTCTTCCGGAGTTTCCGTTTATACAGTCCCAGTTTCCGGGCGTATTCCATAATCGTTGAACTACCGGCCATTACGGTTTTCTGTCTAATCAGATCGGTAGCAATAGCAAAGGAACTCCAACTGGTTTTTTCCGGGTCCCGATAGGCTCTGATAATTTTCTGTATTTCCTCATTGGTCAGCTGCTGAGGATATTGCATGATACTTTCAAAATGCGGAGCCCTGACACAGCCTTCAGGATGGCTCTGCCATTTAGAAAAGCGTTGAGAACTTTTTTCAAAAAACTGAAGAATCCGTTTTCGGGGAATATACCTTTCTGAGGCCTGTACAAGCTTAACAAACTTCTGCCGCAAAGCAGGTTGTTATATTTTCGATAAGGAGGAAATATTGGTTCCCATATTTTTAATGAAATAGGCGAACCGGGCCAGAGACAGGGCTACAGCTGTTGCGGTTCTGGAATCCAGGATTTCTTTCACCTGGGAAACCCTGTCTATCAGCCCTTCATATTCCTGTCCCAGGAGTTCTTCATAGCTTGCCTTCCTGAAATTGTATCTGGTACTTCGGGGAAGAGCTTTTACATGGATAGGTTCGGCAATTCCCAGCTTTACGGCTATTTTAAAATCTGTAGTGTATTTTGAATAGTTTCCACTTTTTGACATAGGAGAACGAAGATATATCAGATTGTGGAGTTGTGGCTAGGTCCTGGATGAGAGTATTAGAATAAATCTATAGAGGAATCCCCAATGAGATCTTATGATTATTGCAAATCAGAATTGAAATTGCCATATGGGCAAAAATATGGTAAAATATATGTGTGACATTTGAATGGGATGAGAATAAAAATCAGGAAAACAGTGAAAAGCACAATGTCTCATTCAATGAAGCTCAATATGCCTTCTTTGATAAGCATCGTATCATTCTGAAAGATGAGAAGCATAGCCAAAATGAAGACAGGTATTTCTGTATTGGGCAGATTGAGTATGGTATTGTAACAGTTCGTTTTACAATGAGAAAGGAAAACATCCGGATATTCGGAGCCGGATACTGGAGAACCGGGAGGAAATTGTATGAACAAAAACAGTAAATATACAGAAGCTCCTGAGGAGATTGAAAATGCTCTTCTGAGTGCAACGGAAATAGAGGATTTTCTTCCACCACCTGAACAACTAATTGCAAAGGAAGAAACCCGGAAGATAACGATTTCTCTATCCAAGCGAAGTGTGGATTTCTTTAAAAGTGCCGCTCATGAAAATCATATCCCCTATCAGCAGCTTATCCGCAAAGTACTGGATAATTATACAGAGCATTATGCAAAATAACTGACCCCGATATCGACCCCACTATTATATAAACCCAGAAGCTGTATATGGAATTCATACCACATAAGTTCTGGTATACAGCACCTAATAGCTCTATATGTACAACATAAGCATCTACCCTGAACCCGGGGGCTAGTGGTCGCAAGGCTGTGCTGGTTCAAGTCCAGTCTACCGCAACATTTATATGACCCGGTAACGTTATCCTCAGTTACCGGGTTTTTTATTTATAATCAGATTATTTCTGGACTTGAAACGGAGAATCGGCGCGAATACCTGGAGCGTAAAACCACAGGACGTGGTTTTAGATTCGGAGGCGGCTTGTAATGAGGAAACACGATGTTTTCGAATGTAAAGCAAGCCCAGTCTACCGCATTCGCTAAATAATTCCCCTGTAAGAAAATACCTCGCTTACAGGTTTTATATCCCGCCGTTTTTCCCTGTGTTACCAAAAAATTTTGAAACATCTGCCGGGCACGTAATATTCATTCATACGGGCAGCAGAGGTATCATGAAGTTGGCTATTTCTTTTTTAGGCTGTATTAATAAATATGACCTCCTTACAGGATATTTCTAATCTTTTATACATAAATCGTACCATAATTCTTTTTCAAAGGAAGTTGTTTGATGAAAATTGCCTGCAGGATCTCCACAGGTTATTTCTCCAGAACCAGGAGATGAAAAAAATCTGTCGTATCAGCTTCTTTTCCGGAATAGTTCCCCAACCTGCTAATTGACGAATACCCCAGTTCACTGGCAAATCTTTCTATGGATTTACTTAAAAAAGGGTAATGAGAGTGAACATCTTTACCGCATTCACCGGTTACCTTATTTGTAATCTTGGTGTTGAAGTCCAGTCTTGCCTGATCTGAGGACTTTCCGTATGCCCGTTCCATAACCAGCTTTTCACTTTCCAAAACAGGAAACTGAAAACCGGGGCCTATAGACGGATTGGAATAATTCAGTACCTGCAGGATCAGTTTCCCCTTCTTTTTCAGCACTGTCTTTGCCAACTGAAGAAATTCCTTCAACTGTTCCTCATCCTCCAGATACACAAGAGTATTTCCCATACAACAAACCGCATCATAGGAGTTCAGAACCGCATGTGAGAGAAAATTCACCATATCGTCTTCAATAAAAGAGATGTTATTCCTTTTAAACAGAGTACGGGCCCTCGCAATCATTTGATGATCCAGGTCAATTCCAACTATTTCTCTGTTGTCATGAGATAACTGAAAGGCAAACTCTCCACTGGCACATCCTATATCCAGAATACGCTGATGGCCGTTCTCATCCAGGAAGGATTCAACAAAATCAACTTTTTCCCGAGAAGAGGGAAAAAGTTGTGTATATTCAGCGGCTAAGGTTTCATATAGCTTCATATATTATAATTTAAGTATTATTTGAGATTGATTCCGTAACATAGGATACGCTTCTTAGTAAATTACCTGATTTAAATGGTGAGCGACCTGGCAACCACATCTTCCAGGCCGTTCAGATCAGCAAGAAATTTTTCCAATTCACTCTCTGCGGCAGTTACCTGAAGGATGATCAGCCCCATGGGAGAGCAAGCCCCTTCAGGCAGGTCATGCAGTCCGAGGCGGACTTTTATATTGCATCCAAAGGATGTGAGGATCGATTGAACTTTGGCAGCAGAGTCCTCCCGGTGTCCTACTTTGACAGCAACTAACTTATATTCCATAACAGTTCTCCTTAAGTATTGCTTAAAGTTTTATATGTAGCCAGACAGTTATCAACAAGATCTCCGGAAAATCTGTTCCTTCTGATAGATATCCCGAAAAACCATGCCACGTAAGCACCGGTTTACAACAGCGTTTAGTTCCCATTATCCTTGACCATAAGAGATACACAGTTTTATCATATTCCCTAATCATTTTTTTAAATAATGAAACAGGAGCTACAGCCAATGAAAATCCGTATCATAGAACCTCTGGGGATCGATCAGAAAAAGATAGAATCCATGGAGAAGGAACTGAACGCCCGGGGGCATGAGGTTGTCTTTTACCATGAGGGAAATCAGGATGTTCAGGAAACCATCAAACGCTCTGCAGGGGCCGATGTTGTTGTTATAGGGAACCTTCCCTTTCCGGCAGAAGCGGTCATGTCTCTTCCGGATCTGAAACTTCTGGCAGTTGCTTTCACAGGGCTGGACCATGTTGCCATGGATGCCTGCCGGCAGCAGGGCGTTACAGTCTGCAACGCTTCGGGGTATTCAACCATCAGTGTTGCGGAATTGACCATCGGCCTGATCATCGATGTACTGCGTAACATTACCCGTCTGGATCCGCTAACCCGGGAGGGAGGTACCAGAGACGGCATGGTGGGATTCGATCTATGGGGAAAAACCGTAGGAATCATAGGTCTGGGGGCTATAGGACAGTATGTGGCCAGGCTTCTGAGTGCTTTTAACTGCCGGATCCTCGCTCTGGACCGGGGAAAACCCATGCCGCCGGATCTGAAAATTGAGCTGACCGATAAAAAAACACTCCTGCAAAAGAGTGATATAGTAACACTCCACTGCCCGCTCAATGACAGCACAAAAAACCTGATCGGTTCAGAAGAGTTGGCCCTTATGAAAAACACTGCGGTTCTGATAAACTGTGCCCGCGGCCCGGTAGTCCATTCAGAAGCCCTGGTGAATGCTCTGAAAAGCGGTCAGATTGCCGGAGCCGGTCTGGATGTGTTTGCCGCTGAACCACCTCTCAACAGTGAAACAGAACCTGTACTGAACCTGGACAATGTTGTTGTAACTCCGCACATAGCTTTTGCAACTAAGGAAGCGTTTCTCCGCAGAGCGGATATCGTTGTGGACAATATTCTCAGCTGGGCAGCGGGAAACCCCAAAAATGTAAAATAGAAACACGGGGAATCAAAATTCTTCAAACCCCTCCCTGTCAAAACGCTCACCGTTCCGTACCTGGTTTGTATTCTGCATAGAAGAAATCATTCTCACATCCGGTGTCTGCCCAGCGGCCAGGGTACCTCTCACAAGATTCCCGTAAACAGAGCCTCCTTTCCTCCCTGCGGAGGATTTTTCCAGTTTGAAATATTTCATCAATTGCCTGAGCTGCTCTGCCTGACTGGCAAGGATATCCGATGTAGAGGCCAGCTCTTCCGATGAAGAAGCGTTGCTCTGAATTGTTTCATCCAGCTGCTGGATTGCTGTAGTAATCTGATTGACCCCGGTCTGCTGCTCCATACTGGATGCGTTTATCTCCTTAACCAGATCAGCTGTTTTTTGAATGTCCGGAACCAGATTAGACAGTTTTTCCCCCGATTCCCGGGAGAGGTTTACTGTCCGGGAGGCCAAAACCGTAATTTCTCCAGCCGCATTCTGGCTCTGTTCCGCCAGTTTCTTTACTTCCGCAGCAACAACAGAAAATCCCTTGCCGTGTTCTCCTGCCCGGGCAGCTTCTATGGCCGCATTGAGAGCCAGCATATTGGTACTCCTGGCAATCTCTTCAATGATACCTATTTTCTCGGCAATCATACTCATGGCATCAACAGCTTCGTTAACAACCTCTCCGCTCATTTTGGCATCCCCGGCAGCCTTGATGGCAATATCTTCTGTAACCCGGGCATTTTCTGCATTCTGGGCGATATTGGAGTTCATCTGTTCCATCGAGCTGGAAACTTCTTCTGCATTGGCTGCCTGCTGACTGGATCCGGTAGAAAGCATCTGGCTTGATTCATTCACCTGCATACTGCTTTCGGCTATGCTTGTTGCGGCATCCATAACCTGGTTAACAATATTTTTAAAATTATCCGCCATGGATCCCAGGGATTTGGCCAGCATACCGATCTCATCGCTTTTCATTTTTAGCTTTTCATCAACCTGTACGGTCAAATCTCCCATAGCCATAGTCTGAAGATTCTCCGACAGAACCTTGATGGGCCGGGAAAAAGTATTTCCCAGAATGATCCCCACTGAAACACCCGCTATGATCCAGAAAATGCCGATCAGCATCATTTGCACTTTGAATTGATTCAAAGAGGCCAGGGCCGTACGGGCCGGGATATTTATAGCCAGATTCCAGTGAAAGTCACCGATAGGCGTATAAGCTATGTATTTGAGCTGGCTTCCTTTACCGTAGGAATCTATCCCCTTTTTACCGTCCATCATTTTCTGTATGATAGCTCCCAATCCCTTAAAGCCGTCCGGATCATCTTCCTCCAGTCTTGTGGCATCAATTTGCTCCTTAACCATCTCCGCATTGGTATGGGCAATGGGCCAGGGATTACGGGAAATAATAAAATTGGAAGAACCTTCCCCGTTATCAACAGTTTTCAGATACTCGCTGAGAAATACCGCATTGGTTTTTGCCGACAGCATACTTACCATTTTCCCCTCTTTGAATACGGGAGCCACAATCAGAACAGTAAGGATATCCTCCTCCCCTGCCTTGAGACTGTACACAGGGTCAGAGATCCCGGCTTTCTGCTCTCTCAGTGCTTTCTGAAAGTATTCTCGGCTGGAAATATCAACGGTGTCGCCGGAAGCGTATGTTTTAATCCCCTCCAGATCTACCGGACCAATAGAGTTATATCCAAGCCGTTTGGACTCGCGGTCGAGAACCTCAAACATCCCGGGGGAATAATCAACCTCAAGATAACGGGCAATGGCATTCAGTTCTATGAACTGTGTGTTTATCCAGCTTTCATACCCCTCTGCCAATTTTTCCGACTCTGATGAAAGCCGGCCGTAAACCTCCGACATAAGTGCCTTTTTTGAACTGAAAAAAGAGAGAAAGCTTAAACTGACAATAATAACAAGGGAGGTTATTACAAAACTGAGAATCTGTTTAACTCTTACGGACATATAGGGTTTCCTGTATAATTTTTTTCCACTTTATGTAATGGATAAAATGGTAATCTGACTATTTGCAGTTAACAAGGTATAAACAGCCCATCCTCATTCAGACTGTTGAAAAAAAACACAGAATTCCTACAGAAAAGAACTTGCTTTGCTAAAACGCTTAAAACTGTATTGAGAACCAGATACTTGCGTACTATTTGTATAAGTTTTTTTCAGGGTTGATCCAGTGCCTGGCGGACTTTTTCGGACAACTCCTGCATTGTGAATGGTTTCTGTATGTAATTCACATCGTCGCTTATCTTTCCCTGCCTTGCAATGACATCAGCAGAATAGCCGGACATGAACAGATGTTTCAGTCCCGGAACCTTCTTTTTCAAAGCCATCAGGAGTTCAAAGCCGTTCATACCCGGCATAATCACATCAGAGACCAGAAGATCGATCGTGCCAAGGCTGTCAAGAATATCCATAACCTTATTGGCGGATTCCACAGATATGACAGAATACCCAAGCTGCTCAAGAATGGTATGGGTCAGTTCCAGGATGGCGGATTCATCTTCCACAAGAAGAATCCGTTCTTTACCCCCATGGGTCTCACCCTTTCCCTTATCGGTTTCATCTCTATTATCCCGAGAATCAAAAGGCCTGAAAAAGAGCTTGAATTCTGTCCCTTCTCCGGGGGTGCTGTCAACCTGAATAAAACCTGAATTCTGATTGATGATACCATAAACAGTAGCCAGTCCCAGTCCAGTTCCCTTATCCAGACTTTTGGTTGTAAAAAAGGGTTCAAAGATATGGGTTCTGGTCTGCTCATCCATTCCGGAACCATAATCTTTTACAGATAAAAATATAAATTCTCCGGGGAGGCAGTCCGGGTTATTGCGGCAATGATCCTCATCAAAGTGGATCATTCCGGTTCTGATGACGATGGTTCCCCCATCGGGCATGGCGTCCCTGGCATTGATGCAGAGATTCACAAGAATCTGATCTATCTGGGAAGGATCTATTTTGATCTTCCACAAAGCTTTGCAGGGTTCCCATCTCAACTCGATATTTTCTCCTATCAGTCGCTGTATCATTTTCAGCAGATTATCGATCATGGCATTCAAATCCACAACTTTTGGTGAAATCGCCTGTTTTCTGGCGAATGCCAGTAACTGACGGGTAATATCAGCTGATCTTGTGGCGGCATTAAGGATCTCATGAAGAGCATGACTAAGGGAATCTCCTGGTTTTGTATTCTCCAAAGCCATCTCGCTGTATCCCATAATCACGCTCAGCATATTATTGAAATCATGAGCGACTCCTCCAGCCAGCCTACCGACAGCCTCCATTTTCACTTTCTGCTGGAGCTGGGACTCCAGTTTGACCTGCTCGGTGATATCACGCAGGATTCCCACTATATAGGGATGACCCTGTTCATCCCAATACAGGGTTTTTCTTGTTATGATAGTATGGGTTTCTCCCGATTTATCCGTAATAAGCTCCTCATTGACATTATCCTTGCCGGTTTCTATAACTTCTTTGTCTTTCTGCCGGAAAACATCCGCTTCCCCCTCAGAAAAAAAATCATAATCTGTTTTGCCGATCAGTGTTTCCCGTGTCTGTCCCAGAAAATCACAAAGGGCATCATTAACCAGAACCCATCGAAGTTTGCTGTCTTTTACAAATATGGGTTCAGGCACGGTGTTGATGATTCTGTCCAGCCAGTTTCGGGAGACAACAAGCTCCTCCTGGGTTCTGTTCAAGTCCTGGATTTTATTTTCCAGACTGGTATAGAGTCTCGCGATCTGTATTGAAATGGCTGCCTGGGTCACAAGGACCTTCAAAAGATGGAGATGCTCCTGGGAAAAGACATTGGCCATAAGACTGTTTTCAAGATAAAGCACCCCCATAAGGGAACTCTGATAAAACACAGGAAGCCCCAGGACCGAAAGGACTCTGTTCTTCTGAATATACTTATCCCTATGCAGGAGGGAGCTATGGAAAGCGTCTCCGATAATAACCGCCTCCCTGTCTCTAATGACATTTTCAATAACACTCTGAGGCACATCATCGCTCCCTTTATATGAAATACCTTCCAGACTGATCCGCGTATCTCCCCCTTTTCCGGCCCGGCACAGTATATGCATCTCACCGTCCTCTTCAATAATGAGAACCCCTTTTTCCGCGCCGGCATTTTCCATAACGATAGGGATGAATTTCTCGAGAAGGCTGTCCAGATGCAGTTCCTGAGAAAGGGTATGTGCTGCTTTGATAATAGAGGTCATATCCATCTTGTCCGGAGTAAAACCTGAATTACGCCCCGGTAGAGGGACCTGATCCACCTGGAGAATATTATGTGATTCCAGGGCTTCCAGTGATGCTTCAAAGGCTTTCCTGTAGTCACCCATGGAGGAATACGTCAGAATTTTATATTTATGGGACTTATGGAGCATTTCCACATTTTCCGCATGATTCTCCAGTTCCGATGCAATTGTCAGAACTCGGGAGTAGTTGCGGCTTCCGTATTCCGCCTCCAGAATGAGCTCATAAAAATTCCTGCAAAGTCCGGGCATACTCTTCCATCGGTTACTCGGAAGCAGACCGATCCCCATATTCAGATACCTTACAGCTGTGGCAGGATTCCCCAACCTGAGTGCTTTCGAACCGGCGTCCAGATTCAGTTCGGAAAGATACTGACGCTCAAAAGGATCCTGGATCAACTGAAAACCCTCATTCAATTGGTCAACTACGGTAAAAAGATGATTATCCAGTTCTTCACCGGAATACTCTTCCAGATATAACCTGCCCAGTGTAAGATGAGTCTCCCGCTTCTCCCTGTTTGAAAACAGGGAATAGGCTGCAGTACGGACATATCTGTGAGTAAACCTGTACTGCTCGGGTTCAGAAACGTCTGTTCTGTTGACCTGACCGTACAGACTCTGAAAAAGAACAGGCTGAATAAGAAAAGCACTGACCCCTTCTGAAAGCAGAGCATGGATATTCCCGGAACTGCTTTTAAAAAGTGTTTTCAGAGTATGGATGGAAAATTCATTCCCTATACAGGAAGCCATCTTCAATATTTCGAGGCATGGACCGGAAAGTTCATCGAGTTTCTTTGAAACAGATGTAAATATTGTATTCAGCAAAGCTTTTTCCCGGACCTTCCGGCTATCCCATTTCCAGGTTCTGTCATCAAAATCAAACCATAGGGAACCATCCTGATAGAGGTTGTAGACAAAGTCGATAGAGAGTTGCGGATTCCCCTGGGTTTTCGCATAGATTTCATCAGCCAGAGAGGAGAGTTCCCTGTTATGGTTACGGCAATGCAGAATGCTTTCTATAAAATTATGAAACAGAACTTTTGTAAAATTTTCCAGATGCAGACATTTTACCGAGGGACCTGAGCAGATCTGCTCAGGAAAAATATCAGATCCGTACTCATAACCGGAGGACGAGATATCCTGATTAACGGCACATATAATTAAAAGAGGGGCCGGCAGGTTTTCTTCAGCCAGGGATCGCAGCAGCTGAAGAGTCCCCTGATCAGCCCATTGCAGGTCATCAAAAAACAGGATGAGGGGGTTGCAAAAGGGCGCCAGAAAAGAAAGAAGAGATCGTATGGACGACTCAAGCCGGGGCTCCTGCTGCAATACCGCCTGGCTCTGCAGTGAAGCACTGAAAAAAAGAGTTTTTAAAACAGGAAAAACCGCAGTCAGAATATCAGTATGGCCTGACAATTCCTCCTGAAAGCAATCCCGGATCCTCATCAGAGTATCCCTTTCTGAATGAGTGAGGATATCCACCAGCTTGCTGAAAGCTTCATCCAGACCATTGTAAAGGAGATGCCTCTTAGTCTGATCACTACTCCCGGAAAGAAACATGCCCCGCTCGTTTCCTGCATGCCGCCTGAGCGTTTCTGCCAGCATGGTTTTTCCGGTCCCTTCTGAACCTGTCAGAAAAATCATTCGGAACTCTCCGGAAAGAGCCTCCTCATATGCCTTCATCAACTCTGACGATTCCATCTCACGACAGAATAAACTCTCAACCATAAGAAATCGTTCCGAAATATCATTTTCTCCAAGGGAAAAAGGATCTATACGCTGATTCTGCTCCCATTGGTTCAGGCAGTTTTCAAGATCACAAATGACACCCACTGCCGTCTGATACCGTTCTTCGGGATTCTTATTCAGCAGTTTTTCCACCATCTCGGAAAGAGTCTGTGAAAAACCGGAGATCATGGAGCTGAGTCTGACCGGTTTTCGTGTCATATGGTCATACACCAGTTCGCTGGGATCCCTGGCGGGGAATGGCAAACGGCCACTGAAAAGCTCAAACAACACGACCCCGAAGGCATACAGGTCAGTTCTGTAATCCAGATACCTGTTCATCCTTCCGGTCTGTTCCGGAGAAATATACGAAAGATTCCCTTCTGTCCTGTCAGACCAGATCGGTAATGAACCGGAGGATTTTACGGCAATGGAAAAATCGATAAAAGTGCAGGTCTGATCGGGGGAAATCAGAATATTATCACAATTGAGATTTTTATAAATGATATTCTCCCTGTGTAGTGCTGCAATATTTTTTCCAATTCTGATAGCAATCCTTATCTTTTCCACAAGATCCAGGGAATCTTCTTTTAAAAGGCTCTTCAATGTCCTGCCTTCAATCCACTCGAGAAGTACCAGAGGACGTCCATCTTTTTTCCCTGTTTTCAAGGCTTTACGGAGTCCCTTCTGGCTGAATCCTTTGGAGATATCAAATTCATTTCTGTAAAGCTCAGATTTTTCTACCGCAACAGAAGCCTGCCTTGCCATTTTAACTGCCAGGGGCTCCCCATCCTTCCGGTCCAGACGATAAACGCATGAACCGGTTCCTTCATGAATAAGAGTCAGATCCTCCGTGATTATTTCATGAATTTCCATAGGGATCCTTTCTGCAGCAGGTATTACCTTTTGTTTCACTCCATGGGAGAACAGGATGATTCAAAGCTTCTTTCGCTCTCTTATAGCTTTTTCTCAGAAGATTTGTATTCCCATGTCTTTCCTGAATCGGCAAACCCGACAATTCAGAAAAAGCCTCTGCACTCTTCCTCAATGCCTGTGTATCTGAATCGGAGGTATAAACAACAAGCAATCTCTTATAATGGTTCATAACCCGATGGCACATCCAGGGATACATATTCGCCGTCCGATCATCCTCATCGCTGCCAAACATTTCCGGCCAGTGTCTTCCCCATCCGGGTGTAAGGTAGTAGGTACCCGGAATTTTATGCCGTTCAAGATCATACTCCTGATCTCCTCCCAGACACAGCGATATACAGTCCGCGGGAAGGGAACCGTTTTCCTCCGGAAAAACCAGAGGACAGGAAATATCTGCGATATCAAAAGGATCAGATAACGCTCCGCCGCAGCTGCCGAAAATCAGGAAAAGGGCATCAATATGGCGTTCAAAACAAAGAGATTCCTGATGCAGGTTTTTCCGCATTTCCTCTCTGTCTATGTGCATTCCCAAACGCATCACTTTCACCAGGAGTTCAAGCCCCGATCCCAAAGGCCGGAATGCACTGATATGAGGGATTGTCTGCACAGGGACTCCCCGTTTGTTCAGAAGGGAAATGCAATAGGCGGCAGAGGGTTCTTCTATGACGGAAGTCAATGAAACCGCTGTGTCCCCGGCAATCAGCCCAGCAATCTCCTGCTCAAAGATCTCACAGGTGATAATACCTAGCACAGCCATGACAATGACTCCCTCCTAATAAAAAAAGGACTCCCAGTGCAGAACTCTAACGGGACAGACTTTTTCACAGCGCCGGCAGACTGAACCGGCACAATATGACTGGTCCAAAACAATAAAAGGATCAGATCCTTCACTTTCAAGTTTAAGAGCTGCCCCGGGGCAATGCAATACACATGCAGAGCAGGAAGTACAACCTTTGAAATGTTTTTTCTGAAATTGTCCGGTATCCTGTACAATGACCTCATTGATTTCTTCCGGCGATTCCCATCCTTCTCTCTCCCGGACGACCTCCATATCATCCAAGGGATCATTTGGGAGATTCCCGTACCCGTATCGATTCAGCAATGTACTGTAAAGGCTCAGGGGCATCCCTTCAGACCAGTGGGACAGTTCCAAAAGATAAATCTTTTTAAACACTTCCGATGATGCGAGATCACAGAAATCAGCACCCAGTTCTGCTGCCATATCCTGCATACTCTCCAGAAGGCCGGGATCAAACAAAAGCGCCGCAGCCATTTTTAAAGAGGTGTTGCCAACCAGTTTCACCGTTCTGACTCCGGGTGGAATAAGCCCGGTCCTGCGGGCTTTCACCGGGTCAAGATAGGCTCCCAGGGCACCGGCCATATAGATCGTCTGAACTTTGCCATATTCAATTCCGGCTTTTTGGCAGAGGGTCATATGGCCGGCTCTGATGGCTCCTATTGCCTTTCCCGTTTCGACACAATCCTCTGCTGTAAGATCAAAGCCGTGTCCCAGATGAAGCTTTCCATCAGGTGTGTGAAGTACAGGAGGAACAAAAAGCCCTCCCTCTAGCGATACAGCCAGAAGAGCCGCAATACCCGAACCGTTGATCCCTCTGAGGTCCTCTGGACGATGACTCACTGCCCCCTCTCCTGTCCCGAGGTCTATGGCTGGTCCTGAAACAGGGAGCATTTTCTCATTGAGAACCTGTGCAGTCCAAAACGATCCCGGCCCTCTGCTGAAATCTGTGATCACTCCCGGACCGGCAGCCATACCGAATCTGAGCTGCTGACCTTCCAGTGCGGAACCGGCAGCAGCAGAGGCGGTAAAGATCCTCCCGTTGTGAATCAGCGCCATTTCCGCATTTGTCCCGTAATCCGTAATCAGTGCTGTCTCTTTACTTTCGATAAGACCGCTTTGCAGTATCATGGAGATACCGTCTGCTCCCAGGCACCGTTTTACCGAAGGGGGTATAATAATCATGCAATCATCAGGAACATCAAGACCGCCGAAATCTCCTGCCTTTATCAGCATACCCTGACGATCAGGTAATAACGCCCGGGTATTTATGTATGCGTTCTTTCCTGCATACGCCAGGTCAAAAATTGCCATTCCCTGAAAAAGGGATAACTCCACAGGATTCCCATTGACAGCAAGCCTCTGCAAGGTATGCAGATCCACTCCCAGATGCTGTAAAATTCTGTTTATACCGTATACCAGCAGATTTTTTGCTGTTCCCGATCCCAGCTCAAGGGCAAACTGAAGGTGATCTACAAGATTACTGCCAGGGATGGGGTTTCTCATGGAAATTGCCATGGAGAGAATGTGTCCTGTCTTCAGATCCACAGCCTGAGCCCGGATGCCGCTGGTACCCAGATCCAATGCAATTCCTGTCTGAACCATAACAAAAGCCCTTCTCACAAACCATAGGAGTCGGGTCTGAAACCTTTAACCTGCGAGTACTCACACAGGCAGATATCTATAAAACTCCCTTCATCTTCCGGTAGCTGCTCAATTATTTTCAGATACCCTGTGAGAGCTTCGGTTTCATACCCCGTCAGTCTGAGGTGAGGATCGCCAAAAATCAGTTCTCCACAGGTCAGAGCAGCTGCTCTGGCCCTGGTATAGTAACTCTGGTGAGATTCTGTGATGGATTTTCCGATTTTCCAGGCAACATCCGGCGAGAGGATATAGCTTTGAGGATCCCTGTACCTGTCTGAGTTTATCATGCAGGCCTGCAGCTCCCGTTCAAATCCCCTATGGATTGCCGAATTCATCAGGGACGTATCATATCCCAGAATTTCTGTAAAAACAGCTCCTGAGGTTCCTCCGAACATTGAGTGGTGTTCTACAGCCTCATTAGACCAGAGATCACAGACAGAGGCAATCAGATTACCGCAAAAATCCGAATGAGCGCAGGCGCTTGCCTTTCCCTCACAGGAGATGGGTACACCTGTTACAGCTTTTATAACGGGATTTTCATAAGCACAATTCTTGCCGGGACCTGTAGCGCCGCATTCAAAGGCTATTAAGGAATTTCCCGCACTGACAGCTCTTGACAGAGCGGCCAGTGAGTGGGGAATATTGCGATCCAGATAACTTCCAGCCATAAACATGGCTGTATTGGCATGAGCGCAGCTGGTGTCCCCGCTGGGAAGGCATCCGCTCTCCCGGGCAATACTGACAATCTGCGGCCACAGCCATTGCATATCTCTCCCGCCAAGTACAGCCTGCGCAAAAATCATCCCTCTGATATCATTACGGATGATACAGTGATCGAACACTTCTTTTCCGCCAATGGATTCTATGGCAATCATATCCCCGTAGGGAGCGCTTTCACGGAATGCATTCAACACGGACGATGTACGCTCTGATTCTCTCATGTTCCCCGATTCAGGCCTTCTGATATCGGCAATGGTGAACTTACAGACCGCATCTATTCCATAGGTATCTCTATACTGATCTGTCAGCTCTGCCAGAGAGGCGGCTATCTCTTTTCCCCATCCGGAATTCAAAGTGATCTGGGCAACATGTTCCAGCTCCAGGCAGATTTGGGGAATGCCGATGGCGACACAGCGTTTCAGTACATCCTCATAGGCTTTCTCATATTCTCTTATCAGGTTTTTCAATGAAACCTCTGTGCCGGGTCTCGGATGAACTATCACTTCGGGTATAACAGAACCTGCTCCTATTTTGAGCCCCCGCCGTGTGGTAACAGGATAAATGCTGGAACCGAATATCATCTGATCCGGGCTGTCATATGCCATAGTTCTTGTCAGTTCCATTTATCCTCTCCCTTCTATCGGACATTCATCTGCCCAGGACAGCGTTCTGCCATACCGGCGAATTGTTTGAACAGGCTCCGGATAATCAGGCATTCCACTTTGTTCTCAGCTGCTGCCAGGAGTATCCCTGAAGTACTTCATTGGCGATTCCCACAGTCCAGGTGGGATCCCTGCTCCAGATACCCAGATCAAAACTGTTTACAAATTCCTCATTAACCGCCCCTCCTCCGCAAACAAAAGGGATGTTTCTGTTAAGACCTGTCAGCTTTGCGGCAATACGGGGAAATGCGCTCATTGTGGTGGTCATAAGAGCAGAACCTGTAAGAATAACAGGACGATACTCCAGGCAGGCCTGTACGACCTGATCAACCGGTACATCTACACCCAGATTAATAACCTCAAACCCGGCGGCTCTTAAAAGAGCATTCACAATCATCTGGCCTATATCGTGAATGTCTCCCTCAGCAACATGAGAGACAATGATCCCTTTACGGTCACTTGCTTTTCCCATTTTCTCTTCACATAAAGCAATTCCCGTCATCATGGCGTCCGAGGAGAGAATCACCTGGGGAAGAAAATAGGTTCCTTCATTCCATAACCGGCTGACCTCATCCATTCCAAGAATAAGTCCCTGATTGATGACGGTTTGGGGTTCAGCAATTTCAAGAGCAGCGGCAACAGCATCCTGAACATTCAGTTCATCCCCCTTTGCCACTTCCTCAGCCACCTTCTGCAGCAGTTTATTTTCCGAGAGTAGATTGGGATTCTGCTTCTCATTTTCAAGAAACAGATCATAGCGGTAAAAACTCTGATGAGTATCCTTGAAATCCATCACAACGGACACCTTCTTCTGTTGAGTTCCATTCTTTTAAGTATAGTACAAAAGAATCCTCAAAAAACAGAATCATTAAGGCAGTTCTCATCAAAACAGCAAATGGGGGATTCCCCTTTATCTGTTATGAAAACTCTTACTGATAACCCGGATACCAGAAGCAGGATCAATAAAGATGCCCAGGGCCCTGTCTGCCTCATCGTTAAATCCGATTTCCAGGCCCTGAATATTTACATTCTTATCTATAATGGTCCGCCTGATCCGGCAGTCCTTGATAATGCAGCGGTTAAAACAGATTACCTGGTCCAGATCGGAGCCGGAAATATACACCGAGGGAGAAATGACAAGATCCTTCCCTCTTACGTCACTCAGGAAGGAACCCTCACATATGATAGCACTCTCTACCTGCCCCTTCCCGTTGGGATTAACCACTTTGGCAGGCCCCTGATGCATGTTCATAGAGTAAAACGGCCACTCCCTGTTGTACAGGTTAAACCTGGGAGAGGTTGAAACAAGATCCATATTGGCTCTGAAGTATTCCCCTATGGTTCCTACATCTCTCCAGTAACAGCCGTCTCTGCTGGAATCTTCCTTAACTTCATGGAGCCTTCCGTCTTTTTCTTCCAGAATAATTTCGGGTATATGGTTATGTTTACAGTAGTCGTAGGCCAGAACCTTATAATCCTCAAGGATTTTGGGGATCAGATGCCGTCCAAACAGATCTCCCTGATGTTTGAGGATTTGAAAAAGCACCTCTTTTTTGAATGCATAGATACCCATGGAGGCATAGAATGTCTCTGTTCCTTCTATTCGCCAGGGAGTCTCTTTGTCTTTTTCCCGGAATGAGAGAATCCGGGAATTTTCTCCCACCTGAATGGAACCGAAATCACCGGCTTTTTCCATAAGTTGGGGAATAACACTGATGATAACATCCCCCTTCCGGTCGGTCAGATACTTCAGGAAATCGTAAAACTGCATTCTTAAAAGATGATCCCCGGGAACAACCAGAACATAATCCGGATCGTAGTAGGCTATATCATCCACAGCCTGGCGCACTGCATCAGCATCTCCGGCATAACTGGTTCCCTGGATTTGAGGAGACAGGTAATTGATAAAGCTGTCCGACTTTTCATCGGCAGACCAGGTATCCTTAATGTGACGGTGCAGGGAACGATCCCTTCCCTGGGCCAGAATAAGAATCTTCCTGAATCGGGAATGATAGGCATTGCTCAGGGGAATATCGATAAGACGGAATTTTCCCCCTATGGGAACAGCAGGCTTTAACCGCGTTTCGGTTAGAGGTTTCAGCCTTTGACCCTCACCACCTGCGAGGACAACAACAAGAGCATCCAGATCTCTTCCTTTCATACAAAACAGTCTAGTATCGGGAACACCTGTCATCAAGGTAAAGATCTCACAATTTCTGGAAACATTTCCCGTCCCAGAAACATGTCAGCATCTTTCGTTTTCAACGAATATCCCTATGAGAATTCGTGATTCAGGAGTATAATAAAACAAAGGATATTGGGGCTTTGGATCTGAAGTTTCATTGTTCCCGTGTAAGTTCTTGTGTCAATCAATCGAAATACTTGAGAAAGGATTGAACAGAAGGTGCAATATGAAAGAAAACAGCGCTTTCGCAATTTTCAGGGATTTAAAAAATCTGATAAAGGAGTGCCGGACCTCACTGGAAGAAGCCTGCTGTATGAATCCCCTGGAATCCATCTCCTTTTCCCTTGATTCAGAAACAGTAAAAGATATCCAGAAATACTCTATCCGCATAGACCGGTATGTTACGGGTGCACCTGAAAGCCATTATGCCATGGAGGATAAAATAACCGTATCCATCCTGCCGGACCGGGAACTGCAGGTAAGGTTTTATCCCGAAATGACAGAAAACGAGCCCTGCCTCATTGAGGGCTACAGCTCAGAGGAATGGACCCGTACACTGAAAAGCATCCGGGAGTTCTGCCTGGATTCCATTTTATAGCTTACCCGTCAATGCGCAAAAATATATAAAAGACAGTAAATCCGCAAAAATGTGAAAGTTTTCCATAAAGGAATGATTGTGCCTCCCCCCTGATGAAAGTTAAACTATAATGCGATGGTATTTCAAAAGGAGTTAACTATGAAAACTGCGTTTCACGGAGTATCCGCCTGGTACAGCAATGCTGTGACTCAACTGAGGATTGTCAGAGACAACGGACTGGATGCGCTTGAAATCCTGCCGGAACATCTTTACCGCTACCTTGATAACGGAGGAAGTTATGAAGAGTTCCGCAGGCTGATGAAAGAATACAGTGTGGAAATAAGCTGTATCAATGCCCTGAAACGGATAGGCAGGTATGCCCCTGAAGAGAGACAGCAGCTCATGCAGGAAGCAGAAAAAATTTCTCTTGCCGCCCATGAACTGGAATGCCCTGTTGTTCAGATCATGGCTTTAAACGAGATTGACTATTTCGAACCTGATATGCGAAAAAAGGTGCTTGTGGAAAATATCCGTGATATTGCCGACATAGGGAAAAAATACGGGATCAGGTTTCAGATTGAAGTGGTGGCATTTACTACCTTCAACACCCTGGCTCAGGGGCTGGAAATCATCGATCTGGTCGGACGGGACAATGTGGGAATGGTGATCGATTTCTGGCATCTCCACTGCGGAAAAACCAGGCCCGAAGAACTGGCCCATATGGACCCGTCGCTTATTTACGGCATACACCTCTGCGATGGAAGATCCGTCAGGGAGGGCGAAGAATGGGATGAATGGGTTCAGAGAGACTACCGCCCGGGAGAAGGGGATGTGGATATTCCCGCCTGGGTTAAAGCTGTAAAGGATACGGGTTATGACGGCGTGTGGTGCCCCGAACTTTTAAGCCCCAAGAGCTGGGAAGATGACCTGTGGAAAATCGGCAAAGACACATACGATGTTTTGAAAACCTATGGTGTGATATAATCCGCAGCTGTTCTGTTTACTTTGAAATTTCACGTTTTACAACTCATAGACCTCTTCCTTTTGCTATTGAAAAAGCCTTTTTTGATGCGGTCAATGAGGGTAAGCCCTATGATCTGGAGATAGAGCTGGATTCGGTAAAAGGGAATCATAAATGGATTCGTACCAAGGGAATCCCGGTCATGGAGGAGGGCCGTGTTATTCTTGTTCAGGGATCATTTCAGGATATCTCGGAAATGAAAAAGGCAGAGATTAAGTTAAAAAAACTGGTTAATGATCTGAAAAAGGCACTGGCTGAAATCAACGAATTGAGAGGATATATTCCTATCTGTGCCAATTGTAAAAAAGTAAGAGACGACGAAGGATACTGGCAGCAGGTGGAACAGTATATTTCAGAAAGAACGGATGCCCAATTTTCCCATAGTCTCTGCCCCGAATGTACTGAGAAACTGTATCCTGGTCTGAACAAAAAGATAGAGGATCAGTCTTAGCAGGAGATGAAGGTAGTACATGGGAACAGCTGTAAACCGGATGAAAGCTCTTGAATGGTTCACAGCAATCCTTTTCGGGGTCAATTCTCCCACCAGCAGGAGCAGGGCCGTCATCCCGATAATGGAAAACAGCTCGGATTGCCCGGCAAACAGCTTATCCCCCAGCTGCAGGTAATGGATATCCATTCTACTTTGTCAGAATAAACACGACCCTTCTGTTCTTCCATCTGTTCTGCAGGTCAGAAAAAGGTACAATCGGATTCTCATGAAAAACTCCTCATCTGATTCAGCAATCAGACATTTTCCTATCTTGATTTAATAGTAGATATCCCATAAAACAAAGTCAAAAACAAACGTGAATGATCTTCATTAACTCCCGTATAAATCAGAGCTTGATTCCGCATTCACCGCAGGCCTGAGAAATATTGATCATCCGTTACCCCTTACAATGACCGGTAAAAAAGATTAAGGTATATATTAAAACAACATTACCAGAACGGGGGACGTTATGAAATTCATAAAATTGTCAGCTGTGGTACTCACAGTTCTATTGGTATTAACGGGATGCACAAAAAAGGAAGCTCCTGAAAAACAAACCTTGACGGTTGCCATGGAACTGCAGTTTCCTCCTTTTGAAATGGCCGATTCCGAGGGGAATCCCACGGGGATCAGTGTGGAAACAGCCTATGCCCTGGGAGAGTATCTGGGCCGCCCTGTCAAAATTGAAAATACCGCCTGGACCGGTTTGATACCGTCCATACAATCCGGCAAAGCCGACATTATCCTTTCGTCCATGTCCATAACGGAAGAGCGGGAAAAAGTTGTGGATTTTTCCATTCCCTATGCCGCTTCAGGTTTGACCCTGCTGTTACATAAAGATTCACCGGCCCAGTCGTATCGGGAACTGAATAAACCGGAAGTAACAATCGCTGTGAAGTCCGGAACCACCGGTGCCATATGGGCACAGGAATATCTGAGTGAGGCGAACGTTCAGATCTTTGATGAGGTCACTGCCTGTGCACTGGAAGTCTCCCAGGGGAAAGCCGATGCTTTTATCTATGACGGGCTTACCACCTTTGAACTGCAGAAAAAGTTTTCCGATACCACCAGAGTGAACCTGGAAAACCTTCCGGGAACTTTGGGAGGATGGGGCATAGCCATGAAAAAAGGAAGCCCCCTGAAACCGGAGATTGATGCTTTTATCCGGGAGTTCAGACAATCAGGAGGCTTTGAGAAACTCGAAAAGAAGTATCTGGGAGAGATCAAAAAGGTTTTCGAAGAAGCAGGACAGCCATCATTTTTCGAAGTATCCGGGGACTGAGATTTGAGCTGGATCAGAGAGATTCCGGGCCGGGATAACAGACCGGCCCATATTTTCAGCTGGCTTATGGTCATCTTTCTGGTGGGGGCTCTTTTCTGGTTCGGCTTCAGCCGTCTGGGGTACCGCTTCGCCTGGGAGTCTATTTATGATTACCGTATGAATTTTCTCAAAGGATACGGTATGACTCTTCTTATCAGTCTGGCAGCTTTGGCTCTCAGCCTGTTCCTGGGTCTGATATTCGGCCTGGGGCAGGGAAGTCACATCCTTTTACTGAGGTATTTCTCCCGAACCTACATTGAACTGATCAGAGGCACTCCCCTGCTGGTTCAGATCCTCATATTTTTTTATGTTATTGCCAATGCGGCCGGAGTGGATAACCGCTTTGTCGCCGGTATTCTGATCATGTCTCTCTTTTCCGGCGCCTACATCGCCGAGATTATCCGGGGCGGTGTGGAAAGCATAGCCGAGAGCCAGCTGGAGTCGGCCAGAGCTATCGGCTTAACCCCCAGGCAAACCTATCTGTATGTGATTTTCCCTCAGGTGATAACCCGGATCCTTCCCTCCCTGGCCGGACAGCTGGCATCACTGATAAAGGATTCCTCACTCCTCTCAATTATTGCTATCAAGGAGTTTACCCAGGCAGCCAGAGAGATGAATGCCAACACATTCAGCACCCTGGAAGCCTACATCCCCCTGGCTGTTGGCTACCTTCTGCTGACTCTGCCGATTTCACGGCTGACCCGCCTGCTGGAAAGGAAGTACCGGTATGAAACTTGAATTAAGAAGTCTGTCAAAACAATATGGCAGCCTTAAGGTTCTGGATCAGGTAACCCTCTCTCTGGAAGATGTGCATTCCCTGGTTTTTATAGGCCCTTCGGGAGGAGGAAAAACGACTTTGCTGCGTCTGTTGGCAGGATTGGAAACACCCGATTCGGGAGAAATCCTTCTGAACGGCACACCAGTGGACTTTCAAAGCGAACAGACCCTGCGAACCCACAGAAAAAGGATAGGAATGGTGTTTCAGGCCTACAACCTGTTTCCCCATCTGAATGCTCTGAAAAACATAACTCTGCCCCTGGAAAAGGTGCATGGCATTGATCCGGATCAGGCGGAATCCGATGCGATAACACTCCTGAATCGGTTTAACCTGTCAGAACATGCCCTGAAAAAACCTTCCCAGCTGTCTGGAGGTCAAAAACAGAGGATTGCCATCTGCCGGGCCGTAGCATCCCGCCCGGAATTTCTCCTTCTGGATGAACCCACCTCCGCTCTGGACCCCGAGTACACTTCGGAAGTCCTGGACCTGATACAGGAACTTCATCATGAAGACATGCGGCTGATACTGGTAACCCATGAGATGGGTTTTGCCCGTCAGGCCGCAGACTATATCCTCTTTGTGGGAGAGGGAGGCATTATCGCCCGGGGCACTCCGGAGGAACTTTTTCAGAACAGAGATCCCCGGGTCAGCCGGTTTTTCAACAAGGTACTGAAGTATCATTAATAGAAAAACGACCGGTTTATTTGGCGGAAATAATCAGGGTCAGAATATCCTCATATTCACCGTGAGCCAGAGAGGGATCCCCCGTAAAGGAGAGAGTGAGTTCTTTCGTCTGCCATTCGGGAGAAGTGATACCTGAAGAATCGGTGATGACAGCTGTTCCGGAAGACCATCCGGCTACAGCGGCACCGTCGTACTTCAATGAATACTCAAGCCTGTCCTCCCCCGATTCATGATCCATGAAGGGAGCAGCAGCCAAAACATCGGCGGCCATATTTTTACTGCGGATGGTAACCTCATACCCCAGAGCGGAGTTACTCCGTTCATGCACCTGGGCAATCCTCTTGTCGGTCAGATCACTGGTCAGATCCAGGGAGCGGTTATCCGGCTCTCTGTCTGCGTACAGGTCAATCAGTTCCGCCATCCGCCCGGTCACCCCCACACTGAACGAATCAGAAAGCACATGGGTTCCGCTGTCGGCGTAATCCCCCTGGTAGAGAGAGATGGTCAGAGTATCCAGATACTCACCGGCAGCGGTAAACTGGCCGGAATCTATATAAAAATACAGATTGTATGTGATCCTTTCCACCGATGCCGCATCAGCCAGGAAATCTGCTGTGGAAATCACATTATCAATTCCCAGCAGTTCCGGTGGCGCCGTTAAAACCGAAGAGGAGGGCGGAGCGTCCTTGTAAACCTGATATTCCAGAATATAACTTGCCTGATCCATTTCCCTTACAGTATAGGATCCCGCCCCTCCTGCTGAAACACAGAGAAACCAGGAAGGGATACCTGTACCTTCATGCTCTACGGTTACGGGGACAATCACCGTTTCGCTCCGTTCGAAAGAGGCATTCAGATAGACTGCTCGGGAGGCGCATAAAACCGGAAGTAATCCTGGGCACCCATTGAATTAAGGAACATGAGAAACACTGTAATACTAATTCCGAACTTCAGGTGAAACCTCCCCCAGATCGTAAAAGCCGCTGTCATCAGCTGATACTTCAATTATATACGAGAATCCCCTATCCTTCTGGGTAAGAAGATATTTTCCCGGTACAAGGCCGTAACACTCAAAATACCCGTTTTCATCGGTAAAGAACTCCTGGGGCCAATCATTATCCTTCTGTACGGCAGAGTCCGAAAGAGGCATAATCTCCCCCAGAACCAGATCCAGAGGGCTCCCTTTTTTATCAAGAAGTATTCCGCCGGCATACATGGAGACTTTTTCCTCAATCCGGATTAATGTTCCCGAACGGAAGGAGGGAAATACAACGGTTCTGTAATCGTTGATATCAGCTCCCAGAGGCAAATCTTCCGGCAATAGAGTCAGGGTGGTATAACGATAGGGAGACAGGGAACTGATAACTCCGGGAGATTCACCGTCCATCTCCAGCATGGCTCCGCCGGATGTGGGGTTTACCGCCAGAGGGCCAATACCGGATTCGATAATAACAAATTCACTGCGGATCGGCCGGGACCATCCCAAAACTCCGTCGGCATATACCAAGGCTGTTCCGGCAGAGAGAGTTGTGGAATTATCTGTGTTATCCGAAGCCAGAAATGTATTGAAACCCTGAGAAATACCGGCAGTAAACCGAGGGTGCACATACCCCCCGCTCATGGAAAGACTCAGGCGGTTCTCCCGGTTGGAAGGAATAACAGCAGAAGCAGCCAGACTGTAGTCTTCCTGCTTATCCGTAGCGCTGTATCTGTTCCAGGAAAGAGTCATGGATTCTCCGCTGATATCTCCCATGGCATAAAAATTCTGCTGGTGCCTGGGAAAAGAGATGGAGTAGGTAAATACGGCTTTCGGAGACCATTCCCCTTCCAGGTATTCCATTCCGATCTGAGCAGAAATGGTACTGCCGTCAACAACACTTTTTCTGATTCGGACTGAGAAGTTATAGGTATGATCCTCTTGCACCGTTTCATATTTCCAGTAAACAGAAGGAATGAATGAGAGGTCATTCATGGGAGAATAGGTATAATAGACACGGGAACTGAATATCTGCGCCTCTGCAGGATAGGTCTCTCTCTGATATCCCCAGGAACTGCCGAAGCTCTGACTGAAATGACCGGTTCTTCTATCCGAAAAGGAATGGTTTAACATCACTCCGCCACCTGTTCCACTATCGGCCCGGATATCCAGGGACGGCACCAGCTGAAAGGTTCCCAGGGCTGTAGCGAATCCCAGAGGGGTTTCAAAAACATAGCGGCCCTGGTGTAAGTTAAAGCAGGAACCGATACCGGCAGTAAACGTATTGGTCACTCCCATGGCAAAATGCCCCAGGATCACAGGATTGAAAGTCTCCCAGCTGTCTGTTCCACCGGAGACTCCCCAATCCATTTCGTGCTGTTTCAAAAGAGAAATATCATATATCTGAAAAAATGTTTCCCTGTGGTCCCCTGTGCTGTCTGTCCAGAGTATCTCAATATCATTCGGCCCCTGTGTAAGGGGGAAATTCCTGAATGTCCACGTTCCCGCCGGGATCCTCCGCCTTCTGACGGTTTTGCCGTTCACTCGGAATTCCACTTCCGTCGACTCGGGAAAGTAAATGGTATGACCCAGTTCCGGTACGGTCATGTAATTCATATCCACAGATGTTTTACGAAACAGGGAGAGCCCCACCAGATTATCCTGAAAAAGTCCATTGGCATCGTATGTCAGGTCACCGGCCTCCCCTCTGAGGGACAAAGGAAGAAAATCTTTGACCAGACGAAGGTAATCCGCATAATAGAGCTCTCCCTGAGACTGAATACCGCCCTTTGCCTCCAGAAGGTAACCAGCAAAATTGAGCCCTATCTCCGGGCCTGTTTCGTAATCAAAAAGGGAAGAGGTATAATCAAGGCGGCTCCAGCCTTCCAGATTCAGAACTCCTGAAAAAAGAGCCGGTTCGGTCAGATTTTCCGGGGTTTCCGTGGTTTCCCTGACCAGAGAATAGGAACCCGGCTTTCTCGATTCGGGAGGGATCTCTACAAGAACAATAAGCAGGGTCTCATCATATTCCGCTCTGATAAGGGATTTTTCCAATGTCTCAAAGGGAGTCCATTCGACCTGACGCCACCTGTTCATTGTGATTTCCAGTTTTTCCTGATCCAGCAAAGGGGAAAGACGCTCAAATAGCGGACGGGGCTGAACAAGGACCTGCCCGTTAATTTTAAGATCAATTTCGCCGGAATATTCCCCCTCGATATAAAGGGGAACAGGAATGAGAACTTCTTCCTGGGACCAGATGGGGAGAGTGAGAAAAATACAATAACAAAAAATCCATACCTGGCGAAACATTATGCTAACTTTAAACCGAAACAGTTTTTAATACACCGGCTTGAAGGAGAAACTCCAGCTCAATTCCTCGAGAGGAACCCCTAAAGAGACGGGGATAAGAAAAGAACGCCGGTTCCCGGCGAGAATGTTCTCCCCGTTGGCTCCTTCAAGATCTTCCGGCCCCAGGGTCATGGGTTCAAAAAGATCAAAACGGCTTTTCAGCTGTATATTCAGATTTCCCAGTATGGCATGGCGGTTTCCGGCATTTTCAAAGAGAAGTTTCAGACGGGACGGGCCTTCTTCTTCAACCTGCTCAACAATTTCTTCTGTTATGATTTGGGGAGCCCCCTCCGGATCTTCTGACGGGATTTCCCTGGTCACCGTTCTGACAACCTCTCTTATAATTTTCTCACCGGGAACCGATTCTATCGAAAGCAGTTTGATATCCGCTTCGGCACCGGGAGGAACAACATAGAGACTGCCTTCATAGCGGAAGGTAAAACGGATGCCCCCGCCATTACTGCGGTTTTCCTCCTGCCGGAAATCCACGGGGAGCTGCTCGGCAATGATCCGGTAGGCTTTTTCCTGCTTTCTTACAGCTCCTCCCTGCCATTTAATACGAACCGAACGGGATTCTCCGGGATTGAGAATGCTCTGGGCGGGATAGATAAGAAAATCTCCCGAACTGTCTTCAAGGGTTTCTTCGCCCTTTTCATTCATATTCCTTCTGAATACAGAGACCTTTACAGCAATCCTGTCGGTTAGAGAATCGTTATTGATAGTAAAGACATGGCTGCTGTTTTTCCCTTCTTCAGAGAATTCCTGGGAAATGGGAGAAAAGGTAAAAGCCGCCAGCCCCCAATGCATGATCAGCAAAAGGGTAATGACGGAGTATTTTTTTTCTGCAGGATTCACACTATTTCGCTCGTAAAATAATGGTTAGCTGATCGGTATAATATCCGGCGGGATAGTCTGGTTCCTGATCATAATTAATGATCAACAGCTGACCTGTCTCATCAACGTCAGACGCAGCCTCCCCCAATTTTACTCCTGTAGTGGTAGGTGCTGAGGTAGTACCGCCTGTACCGCCATATGTCAGAGTATACGCTACCGCATCATTATCATCATTCAGAAGGGACGCATTATTGCTTGACATTACCCAGAGTTCCCAACCGGCCGTATTGTTTGTTGCAATATCAATATCAGCAATTGTGGGAGTTACCGAGGTTGTAGCTCCGGCAACCAGAACAAGATCATCAGGACTGTAAGCACTGGGATCGACAACCAGATCGAGTTGTAGAGGAACAACCCCTCCGATATTCAGGGTATCTCCGTTGGAAGCAAACAGAGGCATCATCAGTAAGCACATCAGTAAAACTATTATTAATTTTTTCATAAAATATCTCCTGTTTGTGGTCTCATACCTGAGTGTGGCCACAATTGAAATTTTTCCCCCCGCCCACTATATATTTTATCCCCGGAAAGGGGGATTTCAAGGATTTTATTTTTTCCCCATGAAATAATGACAATTTTCGTACTCTTTTTTCGTTTTAAGAGGCATCCTGTTCAAAAGTAAATGTAAACGAGGCATTGGGGTATTCGGGATGCACTTTCTCTTTGATGAAAAGATCCAAAGCCTGAACTTTTTCCAGTAATTCCATGGAAGGACTTCCTCCGTACCGGGCGACACTGATGATGAAATCAAACTGTATTTTCGGATGTCTTGCAACATTATTGACAGTATCAAAGATCAGACGCTGAATATCATAGAAAAGACGCTCCTCATCCAAATGACCAATAAAAAAGACGATGCTCTTGTTGTCATCTTTTGATTTATCAGTTTCCATGGCATTGCAGGAACTCTCTTCTCCCTTAAAGGCATCAGTTGTGTAAAAAATGTTATCTTCCAGGTTACTGAACTGAAGGAACCCGGAAGGCTCATAGGAATCCCTGTCAATCACCTGGTAAAAAACCATCCCTTTTTCAATTCTGGAATGGTAACCTTTTAAAAGAAGATAAAACAGTTCTTTACCGTTCACATCCATGTTTGCTATATCGGTTACGAGAAACATTTCGACATTACCCATACGCTTCAGGATATTTTTGACATACTCATTGGAAAATTCTTCCATATCAATCTTTTCAAGCTGATCGTCATATGTTTTCAACCACATTTTATTAGGCTTTGTTTTAATCTCGTCTATATACTGACGAAGTGTGAAGTTGGTTTCCCAGAGGAAAGTTCTCAGGGATATTGCTGCTTTTAAATATTCCATTGTGAAATGATTCTCCCCTTATATTAAGGACTGCCCCTATTATTCTAAAATATCTGACGGATTGAAAAGCTTCGTTTCATCAATCAGATCAAGAGAGCCCTTACTGCTTGTGTCGTTTTCAAAGTAATCCTTATAGCGCTCGTCAATTCCATCTTTTTTGATATCCAGTCTATGAAGATGTTCTTTCATTTTCTGCGTAGCCCCCTGAAGATCTTTTTTTTCGATGCAATCCACAATGTCGTTATGAAACTGGAGGCTCAGGGAACTGACACCGCCTGTTGCTCTTATATTCAGGAGTCTGGCACGTCTGTAGTGGCCGGAAAAACTGACGACCACATCATAACAAAGGGATTTCCCGGCTTCCCTAAACAGGATGAAATGAAAAAAATCATCCAGTTCTATAAATCTCGTAGAGTCCCCGGATTCCATAGCATCCTTTTGATCAGAAAGGACTCTCCGTATTTCCCTGAAATTAATATCTTTTTTATAATGGATAAGTTCTTCCAGAACAGACAGCTCCAGGGATTCCCGTAAAAAACGCTCTTCATTAACACGGGAAATACTGATTTTGGAAACCATACTCCCTTTCTGGGGAACAACCTCGACAAGACCTACATTAGACAGTCTGATAAAGGCTTCCCGTACAGGCGTCCGGCTGACTTGCATTTTTTCCGAAATGTCTTTTTCACTCATAACAGAACCGGGAACAAGATTAAGGTTGATGATGTTTCTATGAAGAATATCGTAAACAGTATTGGATACTGTCCTGCTTATTTTTGCCATAAATTGACTACCTTGTTAGCAAGAATATGGTGAAAAAGGTTCATACAATCCGGTTTTCATATTAAAGATGACATGAATAAGGGATTATTGTCCAGATTGGGACTGGCTATCAGATTTAATCTGATAGCCAGTAAAGTAGAGTTGAATTAAAAATATTAAAAAAACCTATAGGTTTTTCTTACCGAACCATACAGGGTCTTTTACTGTCGAACTCCCAGTTGGGAATAAGATACTGCATACTGATGGCGTCATTCCTGGCACCGGCCGGAAGTTTTTTGTACACTTCGTGGGCTTTCATTACGGCGTCCATATTTAGCTCCAGACCCAGTCCGGGAGCATCACTTATCCGGATTTTACCATCTACAATCTTATAGGGATTATTGGTCAGATGCTGGCCGTCCTGCCAGATCCAGTGGGTATCCATGGCTGTGATATCGCCGGGAGCGGCAGCGGCACACTGGGCAAAAATAGCCAGGGAAATCTCAAAATGGTTATTGGAGTGACATCCCCATGTGAGTCCCCAGTCATTAAGCACCTGAGCCATTCTGACAGAACCGGACATGGTCCAGAAATGGGGATCCGCCAGTACAATATCTATGGATTTGGCGCAGACCGCATGATAGAACTGTTTCCAGTCTGTAGCGATCATGTTGGTTGCTGTGGGAAGACCGGTCCGCATTTTAAACTCAGCCATGGTTTCCCGGCCTGAATATCCCGCTTCGGTTCCGCAGGGATCTTCCGCATAGGTCAGTCCGCTGCCCTTGCAGAGCTCTACCGCTTCATCCAGTTTCCAGGCTCCGTTGGGATCGATGTTGATACGGGCATCCGGGAAGGTTTTGATCAGCTGTTCGATCGCCTTCATCTCTTCCGCACCTTCCAGAACACCGCCCTTCAGTTTGAAGTCCTTGAATCCGTAAACCTCTTTCAGAGCCTGAGCCTGTTCCACAATGGACTCGGGAGTCATAAACTCATTGCGCCGTATTTTGAACCAGGGGTTGCTGCTGTCTCCCTCGTCAATATAGGGAAGGTCGGTTTTTCTTTTATCAGCCTGATAAAAAAGGTACCCCAGAACGACCACTTCGTCTCTCTGTTTTCCGTCTCCCAAAAGTTCACATACCGGAACCCCCAGAAACTGTCCCCAGAGGTCCAGAAGTGCACATTCAATCGCGGTTTCCGCATGAACCACATCGGCCAGTTTGGCCAGTGAAAGGTTCTGAAGGCCCTCACTGCCTTTGGTAGCCAGGTTGTGTTTATCCACAAGGGTCTTGATGATTTTTCTGTAGGAACTGATCGGCTGTCCCTCAACAAATGGCCTGGCTTCTTCTAAGGATTTGGTTATGGCCTCACCGCCATGAACCTCTCCGATTCCTGTGTTTCCCGCTGAATCCTTCAGAATCACAATATTACGGGTAAAAAATGGACCATGGGCTCCGCTGAGAGACAAAAGCATACTGTCGTTTCCCGCTACGGGTATAACCAGCATCTCTTTGACTACCGGGAGTTTTTCTTTAAAGCTCACTTTAATTCTCCTTCCTGTTCAAGTTCTTTCATTGAAGCTTTATGATTATTTACAATTGTCATGATCATCGAAATGACGGTGAGTATAAGAAATGTAGCACTGATAGGATGAGTAAATACTTCCCATACATTTCCATTCGAATACTCAAGGCCTCTTCTCAGGTTCAGCTCCAGAGCCCCTTCCAGGATAAAACCGAGAATAAAAGGAGGGGCAGGAATCTTGAATTTATTCATCATGAGACCAATAAAACCAAATAACAGCAGGCCCCACATATCAAATACACGGTTACCCAGTGCATAAGCGCCGATTGAACAGAGTACGACAATGAGAGGAATCAGGATGTGATTGGGAACTTTCAGAACCTGTACAAACATTCTCATACCGGCCCACATAAGGACTGCCATAAAAATAATCCCCAGTACCATAGAGGCAAATATACTGAAAACAACATCGCCGTTTTGCTGAAACAGAAGAGGACCAGGCTGCATACCATGTAGCATAAAACCACCAAGCAGAATTGCAGTAGCTCCGTCTCCGGGAATACCAAGTGTCAGCAGGGGGATCATGGCACCACCAATGGATGCATTGTTACTCGCTTCGGAAGCGATGAGTCCATCAGGAATACCCGTTCCGTATTTTTCAGGATGTTTACTGGAATTTTTGGCAACAGAATAGGCAATAATATTACTGGTAGATCCTCCGATACCAGGCAGAATACCGATACCCAGTCCTACAAGAGAACTGCGAATCAGGTTGATCCAGTTACCTTTCAGGTCATGCAGTCCAAACCCGAGACCCTTCATTTTATATTTGAGTACTTTGACATGCTGTTCCTTTTCTGAAGCTGTCAGCAGAACTTCCCGGATAGCATAAAGCCCCACCAGTACAACCAGAAGATGAAAACCACTTGTGAGCTGAAGTGAACCGAAAGTATACCTTTGGGCACCGTCTACCGGAGAGAGTCCCACAGTCGCAATCATCATACCGAACATGGCACTGAGAAGCCCCTTCACAACCGAACGTCCCGTAAGGGATGCGATCAATGTCAAAGCAAAAAATGTCACAGAAAAGTACTCCCATGGGCCAAACTTCAAAGTCAGTTTTGCCAGCACTGGAGAAGCAAAGATCATTACGGCTACACCGATAAGTGTACCGATAAGGGAGGCAAAAACAGCAATCCCCAGAGCTTTGCCGGCTTCACCCTTCCTTGCCATGGGAGCACCCTCAAAAGTCGTTGCAATGGAAGCGGGAGTTCCCGGCATATTAAGCAAAATTGCGGAAATCAGACCACCGGAAATACCGCCGATGTAGATAGCAGTCAACATGGATAACCCGACATGGCTGGCCATAACATAGGTAACGGGCAGAAACATGGAAAGACCGGCGACGGTAGTGAGTCCGGGAAGCGCTCCGAATATAATTCCAACCATGACTCCCAGGAAAACCATGATTATGGTCATGGGATCCGTATAAACATTGGCAAAACCAGATAATAACATTTCAAACATTATAATTTTCTCCTATCCGAAGATTCCGCTCGGGAGGAACAGAGTGAGATATTTGGTAAAGATAAAAAAGATCAGGGTTGAAACACCTATGGAGAACAGGATGATAAACAGATACCATTTTTTTCTTTCTTCCTTGTTGGTCAAAAGGATCGATTCGGCAATAAGAAAGAGAGAACTGGCAATAATAAATCCCAAAGGCTGATATAGCGCTATGTAAATAATGAGAAAGATGAAAGACAGGATCAGTTTGACAGGGATGACTTTATCCAGTTTTTCTATAAGTGTTCCTTCGGGAGGTTCCACACAGGCCACTTCATCAGGATCGCAAATTTCCTCTTTACCCTCTAGTTGTTCAATTTTCAGTGTTCTGATTTTTTTATCTTTCAGGTAAACCTGAATGATGTGTGTAATACTCAAAATTATGGTTAGTACGCCTAAAAGTACAGGAACAGACCGCGAATCCAGCCCTCTGTTCCCAAAAGGAGTGAATGTGGAGATAGTTGTTGAACCAATCATATAAAAGACGGCAAGCACTAGGAAGAAGACTCCAACCCCTATCTCTCTCTTTATATCTTTATTC
The DNA here is from genome assembly GCA_963677615.2 of Oceanispirochaeta sp. Taxonomy (GTDB): domain Bacteria; phylum Spirochaetota; class Spirochaetia; order DSM-2461; family DSM-2461; genus Oceanispirochaeta. The sequence goes on from CAXXQW010000002.1 coordinate 75,662, forward strand.
ATTTTGAATGCCTCCAGAATTATTCTCAAAAAACAGGCCTGAAACAGTATTTCAGGCCAGAATTCCTAGTGGTAAAAAACCTCTGTTGGATTATTTTCCCTGAAGAGTATCACTGATAGCCATCAGCTCTTCACGCTGTTTGTACCAGTGTGCTTTTGAGTCTTCTACAGTCATCCAGGTAACAGGCTGATACTGTTTGGCAATTTCTGCCTGATACTGTTCGTTACTGTTTACGATTTCACCAACTGCATTGCTGAATTTTTCAACAATGGCGGGATCTGTTCCCTTGGGGAAAATCATGGTGTTCATATAGTCATATCCAGCATCCACACCCAGTTCCCGCAGAGTTTTCACTCCGGGGACAAATTCAGATTCTTTATCACTGGCAAGTCCGATAACTTTCAGAGTTCCATCTTTCAGATAGCTTTCCACCATACCGTAGTTGAGAGGAACAATATCAGCATGTCCGCCGAGAACAACCTGAAGTCTTTCTCCTGATCCTCCGGAAGAGACAACATTAAGTTTGGCTCCGGCATTCTGCAGACCAATGGCAATCCACATAGTGGTTGCACCGGTATTTGCTGTCAGTTTCACTTCTCCGGGATGAGCTTTTGTGTACTCAATCAGTTCTGTAACATTATTGTATGGCGCATCTGAAAGTGCAACAAGCAGTTCAGGAGACGCTTTGGAGAAGACACAACCTACTTCAAAATCCTGGATTCCGTAATTTGCCATACCAGCAGCTTCAGCGATACTGAGAGAAAGCTGGTGAACCAGGATAGTATATCCGTCTGGTTTGGCATCTTTTACCTGAGCGGCACCAATTGTACCTCCGCTTCCGGGAACATTGGTTACAACAACAGGCTGACCGAGGATTTCAGGCAGGTACTTGGCTACGGCACGGGCGTTGAAATCCGAGTTACCACCGGCAGCATAAGGAACAACCAGATTGATGGCTTTTGAGGGCCATTCATCTGCAGGATTCGCAGAAGATGAGTCCTGCTTTCCTTCTGCAGAAACGAAAACGGTCAGTGCCAGCAGGCAAAGAAGAATGCTTAATGCTTTTTTCATAAATAAATCTCCCTAATTTTATTGTCACAGGCTCTCCAATAGAGCCTGTAATTACTGTGAATCTAGCGAACCATGCAGGGCCGTTTGTTGTCGAACTTCCAGCCGGGTATCAGATACTGCATACCCACAGAGTCGTCCCTGGCCCCCAGGTTCTCTTTAACATACAGATCATGAGCCTTCATAACCTGATCCATATCGATGTCAATTCCGAGTCCCGGTTTTTCGGGAATATCAATATGTCCATTCCGTATCTGCATGGGGTTTCTTGTCAGCCGTTCCAGACCTTCCTGCCAGATCCAGTGAGTGTCTATAGCCGTAACATTACCGGGTACCGCCGCGGCCACATGGGTAAACATGGCCAGGGAAATGTCGAAATGGTTGTTGGAATGGGATCCCCAGGTCAGACCGAAGGCATCGCACATCTGACCGACCCGGACAGAGCCGGCCATGGTCCAGAAGTGGGGGTCCGCCAGAGGAATGTCCACACTGTTCAGAGCCACCGAGTGCTGCATCTGCCGCCAGTCGGTGGCGATCATATTGGTTGCCGTGGGCAGGCCTGTGGCCTTGCGGAACTCAGCCAGGATCTCCCGTCCGGAAAAGCCTTCTTCCGCACCGCAGGGATCTTCGCAGTAGCTCAGGATGCCATGCATGTCCTTGCAGAGTTCAATGGCTTCGGCAAGCTTCCAACCGCCGTTGGGGTCCAGGGTAATCCTGGCATCGGGAAACCGTTTTTTCAGGGCTTTTATGGCTTCTATCTCCTGTTTGCCTTCCAGCACCCCGCCCTTGAGTTTGAAATCCTTGAATCCATAGATCTCCGCAGACGCTTCGGCCAGTTTCACGATGGCTTCGGGAGTCATCGCTTCTTCATGCCGGATTTTGTACCACGGGACATCCGAATCCTTCTCTCTGGCGTAGGGAAGATCTGTCCTGTCGGGATCGGCCACGTAAAAGAGGTATCCCAGAACTTTGACAGACTCCCTTTGCATACCGTCTCCCAGAAGAGACGCCACCGGGACATTCAGGTATTTTCCCAGCAGATCGAGAAAGCAGGATTCAATAGCAGTTACAACATGGACTGTGGTTCTCAGATCGAAGGTCTGAAGACCTCTTCCTCCCGAATCCCGGTCCATAAAATTTTTCTGAACACGGTTCAGAACATTTTTATAATCACCAAGAGATGATCCGACCACCAGCTCTCTGGCATCTTCCAGAGTCTGGCGGATCTTTTCCCCGCCGGGAACCTCTCCGATTCCCGTTTCTCCCTGGTCGGTGGTCAGAATCACCACGTTCCGGGTAAAGTAGGGCCCGTGGGCCCCGCTCAGATTGAGGAGCATACAGTCCCTTCCGGCAACCGGATAGACTTTCATATCTGCGATAACTGGTGTCGCACTCATTTCTTTCTCCTTTAGAACTCTTATGCCTGTCTTGTTACTTCAACGTTGGCAAGTTTTTCATAAAATTTAACGATGCTGGAGTGGTCTTCCACACCGCAGCCGTCCTGTTTGATGGCCTGCATCATCTCCATGGCCTGGGCAGCCAGGGGAAGGGGAACGCCTACGGCTCTGGAGGTTTCCAGGGCATTGGCCATATCCTTGATGTGCAGATCGATTCTGAATCCGGGTTTGAAGTTTCTGTCCATCATCATGGGAGCTTTCGCGTCCATAACGGTGCTTCCGGCCAGTCCGCCCCGGATCGCCTGGTAAACCAGATCGGGATCAACGCCGGCTTTTTTGGCCAGAACCATGGCTTCGGAAACAGCGGCAATGTTCAGAGCCACCACTACCTGGTTACACAGCTTTGTGGTGTTTCCCGCACCGATTTTTCCGACATACACAACAGAGCCGGCCATAACGTCCAGAATGTCTTTGTATTTGTCGAACACTTCTTTTTTGTTACCACCAACCATAACGGCCAGGGTTCCGTCAATCGCTTTGGGCTCTCCGCCGGAAACAGGGGCGTCCAGCATATCCATGCCTTTGGCTTCCAGTCCGGCCGCTACTTCCTGGGAAGCGCCGGGAGCGATAGAACTCATATCGATCAGGGTTTTCCCGGGAGCTGCGGCTTCGATCAGCCCGTTTTCTCCCAGAGCCACGGTTTTTACATGGGGCGAGTTGGGCAGCATGGTAATCACCAGGTCTACCTGTCCCAGAACTTCAGCCGGTGTGGAAGCAGAGGAGGCTCCCAGGCTTTCCAGGTCTTTTACGGCATCTTTGTTCATATCCAGAACAACAAGCTCGTGACCTGCCTTGATAAGGTTTTTGGACATGGGCCGTCCCATGATTCCTAATCCTATAAATCCGATTTTCACAGTTTTGTTACTCCTTACTCAATATAAAATTATCCAAAGGTATTCATCTTATTGCGAGGCTCAGCAGAGGAGTCCCATTTTCACAAGAACATTACGGGCCCGTTTTTCAGTTTCCGGGCTTACATAGGAAACAGGCCGGACAGGTTTACCGGCTTTCACACCCAGAAGATTGAGCATAACCTTCATCATCACAGGGAAGGTTCCCAGGTTGTAGGCGTCTCTCAGAGGCATCAAGGCTTTCTGGGCTTCCAGTGCCCCCAGATGATCCCCCCGGGAGTAGTTTTCGTAAATATCCACAACCAGGCGGGGCGCCACATTGGCTGTCCCGGCCACACTGCCGGCTCCGCCGTGGCAGAGGGTGGCGTAGATATAGTAATCGATACCGCCGAAGACAGAAAAATCATCCCGGTGAGAGGTGGCTTCGATATACTTCATGGTCACGCTGAAGTCCATAGCGGTATTTTTAATTCCTACAATGTTATCAATCCCGGCCAGTCTCTTGAGCAGGGCCGGAGTAATGGCATTGTTGGTTTTTCCCGGATTGTTATAGAGGAGCACCGGGAGACTGGTGCTTTTGGCAATGGCGGCAAAATGCTCATACAGCTCATCTTCCGTGGGAGTGACAAACATGGGAGTCAGAACACTCAGAGCATCCGCTCCGGCTTTTTCTGCCATTTCGGATAACTTAATGCTCTCTTTTGTGGTAATGGCTGAAGTACCCGCGTAAACAGGTATTTTTTTATTTACAAACTCTATGGTTGTTTCAATAGACTTTTTCTGGTTTTCAAAGTCAAAGGCATAGAACTCTCCGTTACTGGCATTGACCAGTATTCCGTGAACTCCGCCGTCCATAACGTGTTTGATAACCTCTTTCAGACCAGTAGCATCTACATTTTCCTGACTGTCAACGGGTGTAACAATGGGAGGAACAATCCCGTTCAGCGATATAGAATTTTTCAAAGTCATCCTCTCTTATCCTGATTCTTTGCATTTCAAGAATACGGGAACAAATACAAGCCCTGTTTCATCCCGTCTGTTTTATCTATAAATATTTAACCATACCAAAATAAATGGTACCATGTTAGTATGGCACTACATGAAAAGTTTTTTTTGTGCATACTGCACAATACAAAGAAATTGATCCAGGTTGAAATCCATAGCTGTTTCAGGGAGGAAAGAGTGCGGAGATACTTTTTATTGAAAGCTTGTAACTTAAAAAAACAGTATATTCTTACATATAAAATACACACAAATGTAAAATCCGGATTCAGACTACGAAAACCATAAACATTTTATATTATTTCTTTATATATACTTATACATTATATTAAAATTCTTACCTAAAGGGTAAAAAACAAAAATCATTGAATATAATTGACATATAATATCGTTCCTCCCTAATATCGAAGTCATAGGAGAAGACTATGTCAAAAAAAAATGCCGAAGAATTTCTGATTGCCGGAGGAGCTGACAAAGCCATTCAGCTTAAATACAATGCTGTGGAAAGTATGGAAACCTTTGTTGGAATGGCCAACGAGGATGGTTATGATTTCACTCTGGAAGAATTTAAACAGGTTCTGAATGAAGCGGGTGATTCCTTTGAATCCTTCGGAAATCCCCGGAAAAAAGGGATTTGGTGGAAGTGATAGTAAAAAAGGGTATTTCAGAAAATCTGATATACCCTTTTTCAACCTTCCTATACTCCTGTTAATAATAAAGAGCAGATCAGCTGCTCAGCTTCCTGTTCTCGGGTTCCCATCTTTTTATACTCTTCACCACACTGATTTCCACCACATTACTGGCTTTTTCCAGTACCTGACTGCATTCATCCCGCAGGTTCAGCAAGTGGAGGGCCGTACCGTACTGTGCGTACTTCTCCCTGACAAACTTGAGAGCTTCAATGGCGGAATGATCATAAATTTTCGCTCCTGAAAAGTCGATGATCACATCCTTGGGATCTTCCTGAAAACTGAACAGTTTCTTAAAAAGACTGGCTGATCCGAAAAAGAGATTCCCTTCCAGCTTATAGACTTTATATCCGTTTTCATCAACCGATACAGCCGCTCTGATATTCCTGCTCTTTTTCCAGACAAATACCATAGCTGATACAACAAGTCCGGCCAGTACGGCAATAGCCAGGTTTTCCAGGATGGTGATGCCAGTTACGATGAGTATAACCAGAGCATCCGATTTGGGAATCTGATGAATAATCCGGAAAGTAGCCCATTCAAAGGTCCCGATCACAACCATAAACATGACTCCCACCAGTGCTGCCAGAGGGATGGATTCAATAAGAGGTGCTCCCCAGATGACAAAACCAATAAGAGACAACCCGGCAACAAACTGGCTGAACCTGGTTCTTCCTCCGGCCCGGACATTGATCATGCTCTGCCCGATCATGGCGCAGCCACCCATACCGCCGAAAAAGCCATTAAGAATATTCGAGATCCCCTGACCGACACACTCTCTGTTGCTGTTTCCTCTTGTTTCGGTTACCTCATCCACAAGCATCAGAGTCATAAGAGATTCGATCAGACCTACAGAAGCGGCAATAACCGAGTAGGGAAACACAGTTTTTACAGTCTGCCAGGAGAAAAGCCCCTGGGGAATGGCAAACCGGGGTAATGTAGCAGCCAGAGTGGTTTTTTCCGGATCAAGGGTCTGCACAAAATCCATAACAGTCCGCACGTGAATCCCTGACTGCTTTAGGAGAATTGACAGGAGTGATACAACCGCAATCCCGGTCAGAGTGGCCGGCACCGCTCTGGTCAGACGGGGGAGAAAGTGGCTGATAAGCATGGTGATAGCAATCAGAACAAGCATGATAATCATGGGCTGGCCGCTCAAAAGCACATGATGACCGTCTTTCAGGGTATAAAACATCTCCAGCTGGGACTTGAATATGATCAGAGCCAGTCCATTGACGAATCCGAGCATAACCGGATGCGGAACCAGCCGGATAAACTTTCCCAGCTTTAAAACTCCGACGCAGATCTGTATGAGGCCCATCAGGATAACTGCCGCAAACAGATAGGCCAACGCCCCTTCCATTCCCACAAGGCGGGTCTGCTGAATAACCAGGGGGGCAAAAATCACTGCCACAGCTCCGGTAGCTCCGGAAATCATCCCGGGACGTCCCCCGAAAATGGCCGTTCCCACTCCCATAATAAAAGCGGCATACAAGCCGATAATCGGATCGATCCTGGCCACAAAAGCGAAGGCAATCGCTTCGGGAACCAGTGCCAGAGCCACTGTCAGACCAGAGAGAAAATCATTTTTCACAGAGGTCTGCTTATCAATGACTAGTTTAAAAAATTTATTACGGGTTAATTGATTCACTTACGTACAACTCCAGAGGTTTTTATTCATCGGTTTTTACTGTATAATTTCAGGAATCCGAGCAGAGATAATTATTCGATAAACATATACACAATGTATACTTCCTTAATACAGCCGGTTTTAATATCATACCGGAATGATGATAAATGTCAATTGTTGCAGACTGAATGGGTCAGTTCCCGCGGCAAGTAAATCCTGAAGATCGTTTTTAATTATTTTTCAGTGTTCCTGCCCTGAATCATGCCCGGTGGTCAATTTTTCCTCATTCCCTGCCCAAATCGTCCTATACTATAAAATAGACCTTCCGGAAGACCCTGAAAAAGGAGTAAGGAAAATGACTGATTATCGTTTTGCCTCCGATGACGGAACATTGATTCACGCCCTGAGATGGGACATTCCCAACCCCGCGGGAATAGTGCAGATCATTCACGGCATGGCTGAACACATTGCCAGGTACGATGAGTTTGCCCGCTACCTGAACAGCCGGGGCTTTCTGGTGGCCGGAGAAGATCACAGAGGGCATGGAAAAACAACTCCGGATGAAACTCATCTGGGCTATTTTGCCCACACCGACGGATGGAACAGGGTCATCAGGGACAATGCTGTCTTGGGAAGGCAGCTCAGAGAGGATTATCCCGGGATCCCCTATTACCTGATAGGTATGAGCATGGGGTCTTTTCTGCTGCGGAAAATGGTTGTGGACTACCCTGATCATATCGATAAAATCATCCTTCTGGCGGGGGGAGACCTACCGGATGTTCAGGTATACGGCCTGACAGTGCTGATAAAGATTCTGAACATGTTCCAGTCCAGGAAAAAAAAGTCAAAAATCATAGACAAGCTCTCCTTTGCCAAACTGAACGATCAGTTCACACCGGGAGAAACAGGTTTTGAATGGGTTTCCCGGGATAAAAAAGAGGTGGATGCCTACCTGAAAGACCCCCTGTGCGGCTTTGTCTGCACCCTCGGTTTTTTCAGGGATTTTGCCTACGGGATGAGATACCTGAAAAAAGACGAGCCATTTCAGAAAACACCAAAAGATCTTCCGATCCTGTTTTACTCAGGTGATCAGGATCCTTTGGGAGCCAATGGGGCTTTTGTTAATAAAATAGCTGACAGGTACCGGCAGCATGGCTGCACGCAAGTGGAAGTGCAATTCAATCACCTTGGGCGCCATGACAGTCTTCACGAGACAAATAGAGACGAGGTTTTTGCCGCCCTGGCTGATTGGCTGGAAGAAAAGACTCCCTGAGGAGTATTTTTAAAAAGATCAAGCCGCAGTCAGATCAAAAAGTTAACAGGATGAAGGAATGGTAAGGTTCGACAATACAAAAACAAATATAAAAAAAACAGTGGCTCCCGGCACTGTTATCTATCTGCAGGGTGAAAAAGATAAAGTTTTCTATATTCTTCACTCCGGACTGGTTGAAATCCTTTACTACCCTGAGTGGAATGAAAACTCGCCACCCAAAGAGATACTGAGCGGGAGCCTCCGGGTAGGTCTTGTGAAGGGAGAATCCCTTATTGAAATCCTGGGTCTACTGGAACAGGATGTTCCCTACAGTGTATCAGTCAGAACTATCTCAGACTGTATTATAACATCCAGCCCCACAAGCACAGAAGAGTTTATTCCCAGAATGCAGAAAGATCTCCCCCTGAATTTCCGGGCTCTGAGAAATCTATCGGCCAGAATCGAATCTTCCTTTTATCTGATCAGAAACTATAAATACCTCTGGCACAAGTATGCCTCTATTGCCGACTCGATTGCTCTGGGTTACCCCGTTGCCCCTTCTGCAGGCCCGGAAAAAGTCAGCCGGTCTGAATCAGCACTGGAAGAGTACGCAGCCTATCTCAGAAAAATTAACCGGGAAGATGAATCCATTGAGGAGGCCTGCTCCTGGGATCCCAATCTCTTTCTCGGGAAGATTCAGGACAAGCTGGAGTTATACAGTGATATGGATAATCTTCAGATAGAAAATGTGATTGACAATAAACAGTATCTTTTTATAAAACGGCTGATTCAGAAAGAGGATCAGATCCTGACCGGCATCTTTAAAAATGACGAACCGGCAAACCGGTATCTCTTCAATTTCTTCAGCGGCACCATCAGTACCCTGCTTGATTTTCATAAGAACATCGCCCAGCAGATCCATTTCCTTATGAACAAGCTCTACGGAAAAAACGGTTGGGTTGAAAAAATCCTGGCTGAAGCAGATCTGGAAAAACCGGCCATAAAGAAATACTTTCACTTTCTCACACGGTTCAGTCTGCGCTGCCACAAGGATACCATGATGCTCCTGGGGAAGGATCTGATAAAAGAGTATCCTGTCTTTTCAAAACTGAAACCATTCAGAGACTATCCATGGGAAGAGGAAAAAGAAGAGAATAATCAGGAAGTCAGAAATGACCTGGATGCTGCCAAACTGAAAAAATATGAGAATCTGCTTCAGAAAATCCTGATGTTTTCTGATCTTCCCGAGGATTTTACAAAAAGATTTTCAGCTGTGATGGACGATTTTGTCAGCCTGGAAAATAAGCTGGAAAGCACAGAGGAGCTGAAAAAGCTCAGGAAAGAGCTGTCCCGGGGGTATTGGCAGATTTATGAGGCCTGCTTCCTCAAGGTCATCGATTCCGACCTGAAGGGATTCATACCGGGAATTATGCTGCATTTCGGAGTGATCGACGAAAGGCTATTGAATCGGGAGGATTTGGCCCGACTGGACAATTTCTACACCGGAGAGCTCTACTCTGATGACACCATTCCCGTGATGACATTTCCCTACTTCCTGGATCAGATCTATAAATCCAGGCTCAGTCCTTCCCTGACTGAAATGGGTGATACATTCAAGCAGGTGCTGGCCCGTCAGGAAAAAATGACAAAAAGAGAAAAAGAGGCCGCCTGCCTGTTTGAGAACACTCCGGAAGACAGGGTTCGGTTTGAAATCAGAAATATTGCAGCCGATCTGAGTAAAGTCCTTTATGGAAACAAAATAAGGGCATTGCCTTTTCTTTTCAGTGAGTCCATTCAGGGGAACGTTTCACAGGCATTTGTGAATATCCAAGGGTTTAATAATACCATAGAAAAAATCAGAAAACGGGATTTTTCCCTCTTCTATAGAGAGATCCTTTTCAAACATCCTGCGGGATCTGAATTCATACAGAAAGAGGTGCTGCCTTCTTTTGTTTTTTATCCTCTTCCGGGAAGCCGCATTATAATGTGGCAGGAAATGGAAGGAACCAGAAAAAACACACCGGGAAGGTTCTTCCTGCCATTATTTTTTTCCGGAAAGCTGGAGGAACAGGTTCTGACCCAACTGGCCTATTTCAGGTGGGAACTGAACAAAACCGTCGCAGGGTATAACTGGACAGATCCTGTGGAAGGGGGCCTTGTGGGGATGTACTATGACTATATTCAGTTTTATAAAAAAAACCCCAATCTGACCCCTGAAGCCAAAGAGAGACTCACGGAATTTATTAAAAACACCAAATCTGATAAAGACCGTTTTGCTCAGGAATATATGCTCTGGGTTTTATACGAATATGAGGGGAATATGCGGCTCAACAGCTACGCCAGAGAGATATTTTACCGGTTCTGCCCCTTTCCGGAGAACATAAGAGCTGATATGGCTTTAAAACCCTTGTATGCCCCTTTGGAAAACAGGCTCCGGAATAAACGTCAGGCTGAAATTGTAAAGCTGAAATCCAAAATCAATAAATTTCAGAAGACCAATACCAGTATCCCCCGGGAGATTATGGCATATATGGAATACCTGGAGAGGTGATGAGTCTCCTCCTGTTTCAGGATAAAGGGGAATAACCAAAAGCAGGATTTCCCAATCCTATTTACTGAACAACTCAATTTATTGATCCGCAGGCAAGATTGGTGATGATTTTGCCCAACAGCCTATTGAAAAGGTTGTCAGACAAGCTGTATAAAATAGAACATAAATATTGGTAAAACCCTATGATTGAAGTTAATAGCTTGCAAAACGTTATCTTCCCAGGGGGTTTCCAATAACCAATGCTCATCATGAGCATTTGCATTTTTGGGAGAAGAATCATGGCATTGACAGAAAAAGCACTGGTAAAAACCGATAATCTGCCCATCCGGCATGCTGGAGAGATTCATTCCGGAAAAGTCCGGTCTGTTTACTGGCTCACAGAAGAGGATAACAAACGCCTTTGCAGCCGCTACGGGCTGAAAGAGGAAGAGCTTGCGGTTATGGTGATCAGTGACAGAATATCTGCCTATGAATGTATCTGGCAGAGCGAAAGCGGTCTGAAAGGGATACCCGGAAAAGGTGCAGCTTTGAATGCCATTGCCCATTACTGGTTTACCAGGTTTGAAGAGGAAGGCCTTGCGGGAAACCATATCGTTGATGTCCCCCACCCTCTGGTCTGGGTTGTGCGGAAGGCCCGTCCGGTTATGATCGAAGCGATTGCCCGTCAGTACATTACCGGAAGCATGTGGCGTTCCTATGAAAAGGGAGACCGGGAAATCTGCGGCATCACCCTCCCGGAAGGTTTGAAAAAGAACCAGAAGCTGGAAGAGCTCCTGATTACCCCTTCCACCAAAGGCATTATCACCGGAGTGGAAGGAATCCCCGAGATCGATGACGTAAACATTACCCGTGAGCAGATTCTGAACAACCTGGAAGTTTTCAATTTCAGAAATACCGATGATGTTGCCACTTACGAAAAACTTCTGACAGAGGGATTCAACCTGATTTCCCGGGAACTGGAAAAAATCGGAAAAGTCTTTGTCGATACAAAATTCGAGTTCGGTTTTATCGGCGAAGGGGAAGAAACCAGAATGATCTATATTGATGAAATCGGAACGCCCGACTCCTCCCGGTACTGGGATAAAGACCTGTATGAAAAAGGTGAGATCCGGGAAGACTCCAAGGAGTTTTTCCGGGAGATGCTTCAAGCCAGCGTTCCGGACAAGGATGTTCTTTTAAATAAAAACCGCATGGATGAAAGGAAAGCACTGGCTGAGTCTTTCCGTCTTAAGGACGGGCAGATGATGGAAGTGAGCCGCCTCTATATTGATCTGGCCGAAAAAATTACAGGAAAAAAACTGAGCCTTTCCGATTCTCCCCAAAAGGAGATTATCGCATCCCTTGCTGAACTGGAACTGATCGTTTGAGGTTATTCCTTATCCTATAAAACTTCCAAATTGTAATTTCAGGCTGTCCCATTCTCTTCTGGACAGCCTTTTTTCTTTCTAATGACTCTTTTACAGCCTCCTTCCGGTACGCGTTCTCGTACTGATACCGGGAAAATAGTAAGATTGTCCCGATAGCAGAGGAGTGTCAAACTTTACTGCGGCATCTTAACCCGGAAATGGCGGAAGGATAGAGAGAAAAGTGAAATTTTTAGATGAAAATCTGCTGGAATATCTTCAGCGTCCCGAGTTCTCGGAACTCTATGATTCCATGGCCAGACAGAACGTACCCAAGGGCTCCATGCTCTGCCAGCCCGGACTGGGAGACAATTGTGTCTTCATTGTAGCAGAGGGTAGAGCCCGGGTTTATCTGGCTTATGAAGATAAGGAGTTCAATCTGGGGATTCTCACCCCGGGGGATATCTATTCTACCCATACCCGCGCTTTTGTTCAGGCTCTGGATGAGATTGAATTTTTAACAGTAGATATTTCTGTATTCGCCCGGAAAATGCTGAATCATCCCAAAGTAACCCAGGCCATGGTAGGAGTTTTGGGGAATATGCTGAAAAACTCCTTTACCATTATTGAAGATCTTGTATTCAAGGATGTGAACACCCGCCTGAAAGGGCTTTTCGCCAGCGAAGCCGTCAAACATGGAGAACCTTCCGACAACGGGGGCATGATTGTGAAGATTGACCTTTCGGTAGAACAGATCGCTCAATTGGTGGGTTCAACCAGACAGACAGTCTCTACCCTGCTCAATAATCTTGCACGTCAGGAGCTGGTGATAAAGCTGAACAGGGGAAATTATCTGATTCCGGATCCTGATGCACTGCAATCCTGTGAACAGACACTTCCCCCTTAAAGACCGCCTCTCCTTTTCAGGAGTAGGTTTCCAGGCTGCAGTGATAACGGTCGCACCAGTCAAGGGCGAGCCTTTTGCGGTGAATGAAATCATCCACAAGGTCAGCCTTGCTGTATGATGCTCCCTCACTGGCAGTAAGGTCCGGTACGGGAAGCAGAACGGCAACCGGAAGATCTCCTGTATGTGTACTCATTTTTTCCGCCAGCCCCCCTAATAAGCGGGAGAAATCACTGTTTTCCACACAATCCCCCAGGGGCATCAGTGGCTGAATATCCAGATGATCACAGAATTCAGCCAGACCGTCCCCGGCCAGGTCAAAACTGTCCAGATCAAGAATACCGGCGTCTTTAAGGCTTTCCTTTACACAGTCCGAATAGGCAACAAGGATATCCCTCTTCAAGAGCTCACTGATCATAGCCTGATAATCCGTGTTGGCACCGGCCTGAAAGTCCCCCTCTTCCACAACAGCGGCAATCCCCCTGATGCGGCCGAACTGCAGGGATTTATAAAATACGCCAGATGATTCGCAGCATGACTGCCAGAAGGAATTTCCGACTCCTTTCGAATTCCCGGAAATGCAGGAGCATGACTTCTCTCTGCTTTTCCAGGAATCAAAATTTGTAATACCGTTTTTGAGGGACTCTGACAACACCGAAGCAATATCATACGGTGTTGACGGGGCCTTTGTCATTTGAAGGTAACTATTCATTCTTTTCTCCTTATTGTCCGGCAAGTACCGGTTTGTTCTTAATCTGCCGGGGGTAGGCTGTTGCTATTAACAGCCTACCCCCGGGAGAAAGAAGAGTCTGTCAGATGGCTGACAAAAAGATAAAAAAGAAAAAAATATTGACATATCCTGATTTCGGCCCCACTATATATCGTACGATTTCGTACGATATATAGTGCAGGAGAATCCATGGAGGATCAGCAGGAGAAAAATACCTGGCAGAAGAATGCTGAGGATCTTTATCAGAGTCTTGATGCCTTTATGCCCTACTACTTCCGTTTTATAAATCCCATCATTCACCAGATGGAGACAGAAGAGGGACTGATGGGCGAAAACCATATAAAAGTCCTGATGGCAGCTGAGAAAGTCGGTAAGATATCTCCGGGAACCATCAGTGAAATTTTTATGATGCCCAAAACCACTTTAACAACGGTTATCAGGTCTCTTATGACAATGGATTTGATACAAAAAACTCCCAAAGCCGGCGACGGGAGGACTTTTCAGATATCCCTCTCCCCGAAAGGGTATGCTCTGATAGAAAAAATGAGAGTCAATAATATCCGGCAGCTGGGTGAAGTTTTTTCTGACCTGGAAGACAGGGAGGCCAAAGTCATCATGGAAGGATTTCATACTGTCAGACGCTATTTTGAAAAAAAAGGAAATTTCATATGAAAAAAAACAGCACTTTTGAATTCGATTCCTTCGGGCCATGGATACTTCTTATTAATGAAGATCATGCGGTTCCCCCGCTCTTTCAACCTCTGGAAAAGAAGCTTACAGGCAGTCTCATGGCCTTTAAAATTCCCAGGGATATTGAAAGAAGGGAGGCCAACCCGGCCATGAACCTCTACGATGCGGTTATGGGAATCCTGGAGGACAAAATCCTTATTTTCAAAAGGGTACTCCGGGACGGCCGTGATGGAGTTCAGGAGATTGAAATACCTTTATCTGAAATAAGCGGTTTGAGAAACAACACCTATCTCTTAAGCGGTATACTCACAATCTATACCGCAGGAAAGTCCATTGAAATACCTTATAATACCGTTTCTGACGAGATCATCCAGGAAGCTCTGGGTCTGATTAGAAAGCTCATGCCTCCCATGGCAGATAACTCATCACCGTTTCTGAGCCTGGCAGCCCTTCCCTACAGCAGAAAAACCATGGAACTGGAATTTATCAATATCTGCAACCGGGTACAGAAAGAAGATCCTCAGATGCAGCTCATATCCTATCAGCCGAGTATCGAGTACAAAGTGCCCCGCCAGTTCCGCTCATCCCTTCTGATGCGCCTGGGGTTAAAAGAGAAGGTTCAATCCAGTTATGTCATTTTTCATGATAAAAGGGAGTTGAGCATTGTACAGAGAACTTTTTTTCCCGACGGCCCCAATACCGATGCCTATGCCCATCTCCAGTGCTATCTGCCTTTAGCTTCGCTTAGTGCCAAATATTGTGAGGAAAAGAAAATGCCTCTCCCTCGCCTGATCTTAGAAACGGATATGATGAATGAAGAGTTTTATTTCGACCCTGGCAATGAGGGAATCCGCAATATTCTTGAGAGCATTCCAGCTTCATAGTTGAAATAGCAGAACAGGATCTGACAGAAACCATGGAACCCAATTGAATACAGGATGTTCCAGGTCATCTCTCCCTTTTAGGAGAGGGGAGAGATGGAGCATTTTGACAATCAGGAGTACTGAAGCACTTTTATTCCTTCTCTTTTTTCTCCAGCTCCTTCAGCTCCGCTGAAAGCTCTTCAATTTTTTTGAAGATCTCCAGAGAAGGCTCATGATTGATGGCCCCGGGGGCGGATTTTTCGGCGTTGTAGATTACGGCACCCAGTTCTTCAAATTTGTCCTGAATTTTCTTTTTCAGATTGAAGACTTTCAGCTTTCTCTGCCCCTCCTCTCCCACTTCTTCGGCTTTACGGGCCACGACACCTGCTCCGTCTTTCAGTCCTTTGGAAATATCCTCTTTCATTTTTTTCCAATCGATCATGTCACTTACCTCCTGAACGGGAACGTTTTGGATAACCTTCAGTAACTGTTATTATTATAATCAATTAATCTGTACGGTTTCCTGCTGAAATATCCTTTTTTTTCATCGGTCTCCGCGCCCTTTTCCCTGAGAGGGAGGAACAGAGGTGCCAGGCAATTCCATTTGACATCCAAACTGAAATAATGGATGATTAAAAAACATTAAGTTTTAAGTCATAATAGCCCAAGGTCGGGAGTCATAAATGAAGCTTCTGGTATTTGTTTTAAACAACGAAGAGTATCTTGAAAAAGTCCTGAGTGCCTATGCGGAAGCCGGGGTTGCAGGATCAACCATACTGGATTCAGAAGGGATGGGCCGCTTCCTGGCATACGATGTTCCCCTTTATGCAGGGTTCAGAGAGTTTATGAAAGGGAACCGCCCCTATAATAAAACCATTATATCCGTTATCAGAAATGAAGAGATAATAGAAGATGTGAAAAAGCTGATCGACGAAGTTGTCGGCGGTCTGGACAAACCGGGTACAGGAATCATGTTCACTGTTCCGGTAGACTGGGCTGCAGGGCTTGTTCCGGAAGAGGAGGAGATTTAGTCTATGATCAGGATCCATACCATGCTATCACCCCGCAGTATACTGATTCATCCGCAGTCGGAAGATAAGGAGGCCCTGATAAAAGAGATAATCCTGTCGCTGGAAGCCTCGGGTCTGAGTATCGATAAGGGACTGCTGTTCAAAGATGTCATGGATAGGGAAAATCTCTCATCCACAGGACTGGAGAACGGATGCGCGATTCCCCATGCCCACAGTATGGCACTGGAAAAGACAGTCATTGCCGCGGCCGTACTGCAGAACGGGATAGATTTCAGTGCCGCAGACGGAACACCCGCCAGGATTATCTTTTTTATTGCAGGGCCCAAAACAAACGCAGCCCAGCATCTGAAACTCATATCCAAACTGGCCCGGATTCTGAATGACACAGACTTCAGAGAAGCTCTGGTCAAAGCAGTAACCCCTGAAGACTTTCTGGAACTGATCAAAAAGAGAGAGGAATAGCTTGCGCACTCATACCCTCTGGTCGGTTATCAGAATTCTCATTACCTTCCTTATTCTCTTTGGAATCTGGCTTCTCTTTACTTTCCGTCTTAAGACCTACTCGGTCATAGCCGGATTGGCCGGGTCCTTTGCGATAGCCCTGATAACCTACAGAGTCTTCATCCCGGCCCATGAGGCATCCCGGCACAGTTTTCTTCCGCGGCCTCTGTTTTTTCTGATTTTTTTTATGGTTCTGATTTTTCAGCTCTACGCATCCAGTTTCAAAATGCTGAAAACCATGCTCAGAAAAGATGCGTCCCCCCGAATTGTCCATTTCCGAACCAGATTGCGGTCAGATCTGGCCAGAATGATCCTGTCCAATTCCATAACCATAACTCCCGGAACCATCACTCTGGACCTGAATGACGATCATTTAACGGTTCACTGGTATTTCTGTAATACCATCCATTCCAAACTGGCCGGCGAGACCGTGAAAGGACAGATTGAAAACCATATCAGAAGGGTGTGGGTATGAAAGACCTGCTTCTTATTATAATGGAGTGGATCCTCCTGGTTTATGCCCTGCTGATCATTATAAGGCTGGTAACCAGTAAAACTGCTGTCAATAAACTGACCTGTCTGAATATCCTTTCGGGTGTGATTCTCGCATTCCTGGTTCTTCACGGAGTCCAGTTGGGACGCTCTTTGTACCTGGATATTGCCCTGGTTTACGATATTTTCGGTTTTCTGGGATTCCTGGCGATATCCCATTTTCTGAACAAAAAAATTTCAGGAGAAGATCATGATTGATACCATACGTCTGGTTTTTGCTTTGATCTGTTTTGCTGTTGCCTTTGTATTCGGAACCGCCGGTATTATCGGGCTTTTCAGGAATTCCGATCCCTACTCCCAATTGCAAACCGGATCTCTTACAGGGACCACCTGTGTGTTCTCACTCCTTTTGGGTTCTCTTGCCCTGGCTTCCGACTGGGCCATGGCAGCCAGGATCATTATTATCGGCCTGTTTTTCCTGATATCCTCTCCAACGGGAACCCATATCGTGGCCCGGTTTGCCTGGGTCTCGGGTCAGATCCCCGAAAAGAAAAAACCTTCCGGCAAAGAGAAAGAGTAGAAAGAGGAATTCCCTTATATGATCATCCTGATATTAGTGCTTTTGATTTTTTTATCTCTTTATACACTCCTCAATAGAGATCTGCTTTTCGGAGCCATAGCCCTCTCTGCCTTCAGCCTTATTTCGGCCATCCTTTTCTATCTTTTGTATGCACCGGATGTGGCGATTACAGAAGCGGCTGTGGGAGCCGGAGTCTCCACGGTTGTCTATGTCTGGGCTATCGGAGCCACCGACAGAAAGGACAAATCATGAAGAAATCCCTGAAATACCCTTCTCTTCTGATTCAGACAGTCCTCACTTTGGCAGGGGTAACAGCAGTATTTTTGCCCATCATCCTCTCTTCTGCACCCTGGCCGGAAACAGCCCGGGATTACCTGGAGCAAATGGGGAGACAAGAAACAGGTGCCATGAATCTGGTCAGCGCCATATACCTGGGATACAGGGCTTTTGACACTTTGGGGGAAACCATAGTGCTTCTTGTTGCTGTGAGCGGGACTATCGGGATCATCTCCCATTCGGGCATTTCCCTGGCAAAAGGTTTCGGAGACATTCCGGGAAAAGAAAAATCCGGCATGCCGGACCTGCCTCTGTTGCGAACCGAACTTCTGGATGTGGTAACCGGAAAACTGGGGCCCATCGTGCTTCTCTTCGGGCTTTATGTAATGCTATTCGGCCATTTATCACCGGGAGGGGGATTTCAGGGAGGAGTGGTAATCGCATCAGGGATCGTGTTTATCTCTCTGGGAAGTAAAAGGGACGCCACAACCAAGCTTCAGGAAGCCAGCGTACTCTCCAGAATCGAAGCAGCCGGCTTTTTTCTGCTGGTAACGGCATCTCTTCTGGGGATTCCCCTGAATGCCGGATTTTTTGGTAATCCCCTGGGGGATTATCCGGTTTTTCAGGTAGGTTATATTATCCTGCTCAACTCCATCATAGGTTTGAAAGTGGGTGCGGGAATAGGGTTTATGTGTGTTGCCATGCTGGGAAAGGAGGAATCATGATCGAAAGGATTCTCATCCTGATTCTTGCACTGATCGGGATATGGGGCATCGTATACAAAAAAAATGTGATCAAAAAAGTCTACGGTCTGTCCATACTTAACAGCTCGATCGTTATCCTTTTTATTCTGGAAGGATCAAAAATCGGAAAGAATGCCCCGATTCTGGAACAGGGGGTGGAAAATATTGTTGATCCTGTTCCTCAGGCTCTGATGCTGACAGCTATTGTTATCGGCGTATGTATTACTGCTCTTGCCCTGGCCATTGCTTTCAGGCTCTACCGGTCTACAGGCAGTTTTGATATCGATGAAATCCGTAAAAAGGTGCATAATGAATCAAAATGATCTGATCTTCGGCACCGTTATACTCCCCCTGCTGGGAGCGGCCATGGCATTCTGCGCCAAAGCCTTTTTCAAAGGTCATAAAGCCAGGATTGTGGAATACGCTGCAGCGTTTACGGGTCTGGCACTCCCTGTACTTCTTTTGATCCACCTCCTCCCGCATGTCCTGAACGGCCGGTCGGTTCAACTGTTTATCGGTCACTGGCCTGAAGAGGTAGGAATCCTGTACCGTTTTGACGGGATAGCCTGGCTGGTGAATCTTTTGGGGTATTCTGTGGCCAGTGCCGCCTGGATATACTCTCTGGGCGCCGGTCCCCGAGGCCCCGGTTTCACAACGACCTTTCTGATCCAGACAGCGGCCATGGCCGCCACGGCAATGACATCCGACCTGTTTAACCTGTTTGTCTGCCTGGAAGTGATGGGAATCGCATCGTATGTGCTGGTTGCCAGCTCGGAAAAAACCGGGGCATTTCTGGCTTCTTTTTCCTACCTGATGATCAGCGCCACAGCCATGGTATTTTTCCTTCTGGGACTCCTGGGATTTTATCAGATTACGGGCTCACTCTCTTATGAAGGGATCGCATCGATTCTCAGGGAGCTACCCGATCAGGGAGGAATTCCCGCCGCGGCATCCCTGGCACTGATTGTGGCGGCCGTGGCAATCAGAGTGGCGATTATGCCCCTTTACGGCTGGCTTCCCGATGCTCACGCCCTGGCGCCTCATGCCATATCGGCAGTCCTTTCGGGGGTTCTGATCAAGGCCCCCCTGTTTGCTCTTTCCCGGATTCTTATTCTCATGCCCGGAGGACCGGAGATAGGCAGACTTATGAGTTATGCCGGAGCTGTTGCCGCCCTGGCGGGGGTTTCCATAGCCCTCTCGCAGAAAGACTCCAAACAGCTTCTGGCCTATCACTCGATCAGTCAGATCGGTTACATAGTCACAGCCTGGGGTGCTGCGGTTTCCAAAGGCCTGACTACCGCATCCGGCCTTGTTCTCTTTGCTGCGGCCTTCCTCCATGCTTTGTATCACGCCCTGTTCAAGGGACTTCTCTTTCTTACAGTGGGAACAACCACCGACCTGATGGGAGAGAGGAATGTCTATAAGATCCGGGGCGCTGCGGAAAAACTGAAAAACTCCGGGGAGAAATTTCCTGTGACCTTCCTCTGCTTTCTCACCGGGGCTCTGGCGATTACCGCCATTCCGCCATTGAACGGTTTTGCCAGTAAAGCCGCTCTCTCCTACGGGCTGAAAGGGACCTGGCAGGGAGCACTGCTTTATGCGGCCTCCCTGGGAACCATGGCATCCTTTATCAAGCTCTCCCGTATATTCTTTCCCGGGAAAAAAGGTGAGCGGGTTTCAACAGCTCCCCGGGAAGAAAAAGGCGGTTTCAAAGTGGCGGGAGCAAGGCAGATTTCTCAGGGAATCCTGGCTCTCTTATGTATCAGCACCGGAATCGCTGCGCCGGCGGTCTCCCGGGGAGTGACGGCCCTGCTGGGAAAAGACATGGTAAAAACCGTTCCCCCTTCACTCTTCTCTCCTTCCCATTTTTTAAAAACCGCCGCCGTTACAGCCGGGGGCATCCTTCTCTACCTGCTGATTTCCACCAAACCGGGAAAAAAGGTTCTCCACATGATCCGCAACAGACCCAAACGGTTTCAGGGAAATTTCGTGGCTCTCTCTTTGGGAATGGCAGCCCTTTTCTGGTGGATCATACTGTAAGGAGGAGTTTTCTGGTAAAAGAACAAGAGTATAAGAAACGGAAACTTATCCCTACTTATCAGTTTTCTACGGATTAATATGGGACTTTTTCCTATTTACAGTTATTCTTCTCTTTTTTATAATGAATAGAGGTTCTCATGGCAGGGCCCCAATTCATTCAAGTTAAGGAAATGCAGGCTCTGGTATGAAATTGCTGCTCACTCAGGATGAACAGAGAAGGATTTCCCGAATTGTTGAAGCTCTTACCCAGGAGGATCTCACACTATATGGCTTCCTGTCTTTTTTTCTGGAACAATCCGGCAGGTTATTATGTTCCGAATACCATGGTGTTATTTTCCTTCCCAATTTTTTTATCCCCCGGAATATTCTCATTGACAACAGCCCGGAAGAGTTTAATAAAGCCTATCTCAGAGATCTGATTGAACGTGACAGGGTTCTGCAGAAAGTTATGGAAAATCCGGAAAAAAGAGTCTTCTCCCGGGAAATACCATCAGAGGACAACCTTTTCAAAGAGTTTCTTTATGACTGTAATACCATTCGGCCTACAGGAGAGTACTACTATTCACCTTTGCAGTTCAGAAACAGTTTGATAGGAATGTTCGGCCATACCATACCTGCGGACAGGCATTTTTCTGAACGGGATTACCAGATACTGGATCTCATGACTCCCCTTTTGATCACAGGTTTTTCGACCCATACAGCCTATGATAAAATCCGCCTGATCACTGAAACCTCCCAACTTGGGGATGATTCGGCCTTTTTTTTTATCCATACCGATGGATTTATCGAGATTCCACCCTCCTGTGATCCTGCATTTATTGAAAAGGCTTTGAGGATAAAAAGAGATACAAAAAAGGGGACTATTGAGGAGCTCATCAGGGCCAATGCCACTATCAACTCCATGCTGCAATCTCTGAATGACTCCCTCAATCCCCTGGTTTCGGGAAGTATCATCAACAATGAAGGGATCTATACCATTCGTGCATTAAACAGAGAAGGGGGAGCCCACCATGGCTGTTCACTGCTCTCTCTGGTTATCATCGAAAAAGAGAAGGAAGTCTTTCAATTTGAGGAGATTCAGGAACGCTACTCCCTTACAGCCCGTGAAATGGATATTGTCAAATGCATTGTCCGGGGATTCACCAACAAAGAGATTTCCTGTGAAATCAGCATTACCGAAGGAACAGTCAAAAGGCATATTTCCAATATTTATGCCAAAGTCGGATGCCGCAGCAGAACCCGGCTTCTGCTGCAGCTGACATCCCCCCAATGAAGATTAACCCCATACTACCCTAATCTTTTTGAAACATCAGGGGGAAGGATTCCCCCGGGTCCAAAAGGATTTCAATACCTCGAACTGACCAAAACCTTGCCGTGTCCCAGGCTGCGTTTTCCGGTTTCCCTGATGGCATCCTCCGCCTCCTCCAGAGAAAAACGGCCGGTGATGATCTTCCGGGCGTCGATGCTCCCCGATGCCATTAGGCGGATCACCGCGGGAAAAACATCATTTCCCGCATGGCCCATGGATCCTATGATATGGGCGTTTTTCCGCAGAAACGGCATCACTTCAAAACTGGCGGGCCTGCTTCCCACACCGAGCTGGACAACCTTTGCCCCATTGGCAATACAGGAGGCGATTTCCGGATAGACACTGGGAAAATTCCCCGAACACTCCACAATCATATGAGCTCCTATGCCGTCTGTCTGTTTCATAACCAAAGCTCCCGGTCCCCCGGGGTTCAGATCCCTGGGATTGTAAACAAAATCGGCACCGGCCTTTTCCGCCAGGAGGGTCCGGGCCGGATTGGTATTGAAAGCGATGATCCTGCCCGCCCCGAATGCCTTGGCCAGCATTATGGCAGCCAGGCCTATAGGCCCTGCACCGAACACAACCACATGGCTGCCCTGTTTAAACCCTGCATTGACAACCATGCCGCTGTAGGCGACAGCAACCGGCTCTACAAGGGCCCCCGCCTCGAGGGTAGCCATTTTATCCCCCAGCCGGTCATAGACATCATTCAGGAGGCAGCAGTATTTTTCCGGGATAACCGCATATTCGGAAAATCCCCCGTCAGAACTGAGACCGACCTCTTCCAGTTCCTCGCACTGGTTGAACATTCCGCTCCGGCAGGAACGGCATGTTCCGCACCAGTGAATCTGTTCCACCGCAATAAGGTCTCCCTCTTTGACCCTGGAAACGCTTTTTCCGGTCTGAACAATCTCTCCGGAAAATTCATGGCCCAGGGTCACCGGAAATCTGGTATGGCTGGCAAAGGCGGAATAGCGGTCTTCATCCATTTCCAGTGCATGCAGGTCACTTCCGCAAATACCGCAGGCTCCCACCCTGATAAGGACTTCATCATCCTTCAAATCAGGGAGGGCGGCAGTTTCCACACCAAAACGGATATTTTTCCAGACCTTATCACCCCGATAGGCCCGTTTATCCTTTAACTCCCTTTCGGTGAGCTTCCAGTCTTTTTTGGGGGCCCAGTCTGCCCGGACTTTAAAACATCTGGTATCTGTCATCTGAATTTCTCCTGTATTGCCATGAGTCTATTGGTCAATGGAATTTATAGTATTACTGAAGATTCTAAAGCCCTGATTCAAGTATTGTCAAACCGTATTTAAATCTTGTTAAACAAAGTAAAGAGGAGGGTCAGATGACAATAACAGCCCTGGTGCACTGCCGGGAGGTGCCTTAATGAGTTATCCTGGAGGAAACTTACCCAATGGTTACCGTTTTATTCTGATCCATCAGGAGCGAAGCGATTTCATACATATTGGAAATATCGCCAACAGCCAGATGATCACTCAGTTTCAGAAAATCCAGGCACGTTCCGCAGGAGACAATACGGCAGCCTTTCTGTTCCAGATCCTTCAGATTCTGTACAGATTCCGGATCCTGAGTCGTCAGGGTTACCCCCGAGTTCATAAAAATCAGCGTATCAGGAGGAGTGTCCAGCTGGGTCAGAGTATAGAGGAATCCCTTCATCAGCAAGGCTCCCAAAGTATCATCCCCCCGCCCTATTGTATGGGATGTGACAAGGATTCTCTTTCCTTCCGGATTCTTGTCTGCTGGCATCCGGGGATCAGGAGAGGGATCATTTTGTTCCTGCTGAAACGATCCGGTCTTAAGGGACCGGGACGCAGTGATGCTCCATAGCATTTCACCGACCTCCTGAACATCCACATCGGACATACCGGTTTTATTTAAAAAACGGCTCACATTCTCCCGGGCCGCCGGATTGTTTACAAGAACTTCCAGAACGTCAAGGGATTCCTTCTCCAGAGCCTCCTTGGTTCGCAGAAGCGGGCGGGGACAGGGAAGATCCCGTGCATCAATGGTGAATTTTTTCATAAATGGTTCCTCCTGATTCCGACCTGGCCGTCAGATAGCATTCAAAATAGGTAAAAGTCTTACCTCCAAGGAGGGTTTGTAATATTTCATCATCCAGTTCCAGCTCCAGACTGAAACCGCACTCGGCAAAAATCTCTACCGGCGTGGGAATAAGCCGGCTGGAAAAGTTCTCTTTTTTCATCCGTTTTTCCGCCGTCAGTGCCTGATGGGTTGTCTGGAAGGTAAAAAGGAATCTATGCATAAACCCGGATGCTCCCTTTTCCTTCTTCCACCGTTCCTATGAGGGCTGCGGTAAAACCTTCTCCGATCAGAAGAGATACAACCTCCCGGGCCTCCTGTTCCGGAAGAGAAGCCAGAAGCCCTCCGGATGTTTGAGGATCAAAGAGAAGATCCAGCAATTCCGGCTCCAGAGAGTCCGGATTCTCCAGAAAAGAGAGACGGAATTCCCTGTTTCGGAAAGTTCCTTCAGGAACCAGTCCCATGGAAATATACTCAATCGCATCAGAAAGCACGGGCAGTTTGTCTGCCTCGATCAGAAAGCGGCATCCCGAATCCAGAAGCATCTCCGCAGCATGACCGATCAGGCCGAAACCGGTAATATCCGTCATGGCTGAGACTCTTCGTTCAAACAGCAGCTCCGAAGCCCGTCTGTTTAATGTTCTCATGGAAGCTTCAGCGGCTTTCAGTGCTTTTTGAGAAACCATATCGGCTTTCATGGCCGTATTGACGGCTCCCGTTCCCAGGGGTTTTGTCAGAATCAGAGCATCCCCGGGCCGGGGAGTATTGTTTCTGACAGCCCTGTCCGGAGCGATCAGGCCGTTAACGCAAAAACCGAATTTCAATTCCCTGTCACTCACGGAGTGCCCCCCCAGAAGTGCGGTTTCTGCTTCTTTTAGCTTGTTCAGCCCCCCCTCCATGATTTTACGGAGCCATTCAATTTCCAGATCCTCTTCGGGAAAGCAGACAATACTGACCGCCGAAACGGGCTTGCCCCCCATGGCATAGATATCAGACAGAGCGTTGGCAGCGGCAATTTCTCCAAAAATAACCGGATCGTCCGATATGGGCGGAAAGAAGTCGATCGTCTGGACCAGGGCTGTTTTTTCATCAATCCTGTAAACTCCGGCATCTTCACTGCCGTGAAAATCCGCAATCACCCCGGGCCAGCGGGGCTGCTCCAGACGGCAGAGAGCCTTGTCCAGCAGAGCCGGACCCAACTTTGCTCCGCATCCGGAAAAGCGGGAAAACTCACTCAGTCGTTTTACAGATTTCATACCGTTTCATCCATTTCACAAGCCTCGGGACAAGAGTCGGTTATTTATGAGATCATTCTCATAATCATTATAATCACATTCCGCAGATTCTGAACAGATTTTTATCATAATGATCCCGGGATACCATGCATAGACTCCCGGTAAGAGATCAGACCTTCCAATCTTTTAACTGGACAATAATATGTTCCTCGGTTGAAGTCTTTCCGGGGCGAGTTCCCATAATGGCCAGGGAACCGGCGACAGTCCCTCCCCTGGCTTTAATCTGCTCTTCCAGAAAGGGAAGAACCTTTTCTCTGCTGTTCTTCTCTGGATCAGCCTGCAGAGTGAGCAGGTAGACCAGCTTCCCCGTAAAATCCGCTTTGTCGATAAAACTGTTCATAACAGGATTCCCATTACCCGCCCATACGGGAGCAGCCAGGATCAGAGCTTCCGATCCCGCCGTATCCTGCCAGGGATTACCAGCCAGATCCACTCTTTTCTTTTTGAAGGAGAGATAGCCGCAGCGGATAAAATTTCTGAGTTTTCCGGCAGGTTCCAGCTGGATCAGATCCGACCCGGTTTTTCCTGCCAGATATTCAGCTGCGATTTTTGTACTTCCGTCCCTTGTAAAATAAACAACAGCACTTTTCATGTATTCTCCTTTTTTACAGACTTTGCCGGTTTGCCTCAGGTTATTGCCTTTTAAATTTTGATTAATTCGTACTCTTTATTACCGATTCCCATTCTGACGGCATGGTCTACAGCAGAGCGCCAGTCTGTCCCGGGACTGACAGTGGAGAAATGATCCTTACCGGGATGACCGGCGGCATGATCTTCCAGAATACTTCCGGCAACCGGTATCTGACTGTTGACCGCATCGGCACAGGCAACATCCAGAGCTACCGGATCAAAGGAGGCAAACATCCCCACATCGGGAACTATGGGGATATCATTTTCCGCATGGCAGTCGCAGTTGGGAGAGACATCGATAACAAGACTTATATGGAAATGGGGTCTGCCGTTCAAAACAGCCCAGGTGTATTCGGCAATTTTCTCGTTCATCACATCAAAGGCTTCATCCCAGCCTGTATGCACAGCATCGACAGGGCAGACACCGATACAGCGTCCGCATCCCACGCACTTGTCATGGTCCATAAAGGCGATCCTGTCGTTTATGGTAATGGCATCATGAGCACAGATCTTGCGGCAATTCCCGCAGCCGATGCAGAGCCCCTGGTCAATCATGGGCTTTCCGCTGTTGTGCATCTCCATTTTACCGGCTCTGGAACCGCATCCCATACCTATGTTCTTCAAAGCCCCGCCGAATCCGGCAGCTTCATGCCCTTTGAAATGATTCAGTGAAACAAAAATATCCGCATCCATCACAGCCTGACCGATTTTTGCTTCAGTCACATGCTTGCCCTCCGGTACGGGAACAACAGCCTCATCGGTTCCCTTCAAACCGTCGGCAATAAGGATATGGCATCCTGTGGAAAAGGGAGTAAATCCGTTGATATAAGCTGTTTCCAGGTGGTCCAGAGCATTTTTCCTCCCTCCTACATAGAGGGTGTTGCAATCGGTCAGAAAGGGTTTCCCCCCTCTCTCTTTGATAAATTCCACAATAGTCCTGGCATAATTGGGTCTCAGATAAGCCAGATTTCCCAGTTCTCCGAAGTGGATCTTTACGGCCGTGAATTTTTTATCAAAGCCGATACCATCCATTCCGGCTCTCTTTACCAGACGGGTCAGTTTCTGCTGAAGATTCTCCTGTAAAGTGGTTTTCATGGTGGTGTAATACACTTGGGAAACATTTTTACTCACTTTTATCCTCCTGGACGTCTATCAGTATACAAAGATTTCCTGAAATCTGAAAATTTTTTATTTTGGGGGAGGGCAAACGCATCTGACGGCTTTCCGGTCCCTGCCTGGCCGCTCTTTCCCAATTCAGAGACACTGTGAAAAAATCAATCTGACAGATCATGAAAGATCTGATTCATCTCTTTTCTATACTTCACAACCAGGTCTGCAAGAACAGGATCAAAGTGGGAACCGGCTCCCGTCCTGATCATATCAATCGTCTCTTCTTCGGTAAACGCTCTTTTATAGGGCCGCTCGCTCCTTAAGGCATCATACACATCGGCAATGGTACAGATTCTCGCAGAAATGGGAATTTCCTGGCCCGTTAACCCCCTGGGATAACCGGACCCGTCAAACTTTTCCTGATGACAGTAGGCGATCTCATCGGCCATCTCCAGGGAGATCCTGTTCTTGAAAATGTCGTGGCCGATAACAGTATGGTTTTTGATAATCTCGAACTCACTCTCTGTCAGCTTCCGGGGAGCCCGCAGGATACTGTCGGGTATACCTACTTTTCCGATATCGTGAAAGGGGGCAAATATCAGAAGGTCTTCGCAGAATTTGTGGGTATGCCCCAGCTTGGAGGCAATAAAATAGCTGAACTCTCCAATCCTGTTCATATGCTTCCCTGTTTCGTTATCCCTTTGTTCCGCCATGTCGGCAATAGCCTGATAGGTTTCTATTCTGACCTTGTTTTCTTTTTCCCTCTCTGCAGAAACATCAATATTCGTGGCAACATAGGAGATGATTTTGCCATCCTTATCCTTGACGGAATTGATAAAGAGATAGACATTCAGCAGGGTTCCGCTTTTTGTTCTGTTAACCAGCTCACCCACCCAGTAACCGAATTCCGGATCCCTGAGGCGTTTCCACATACCTGAAAATTTTTCTGTAAACTCTTCATAGGAAATCCCGAGATCCCTGTAAACATCCTTTCCGGGGTTGAAAATACTGGGATTGCTGCCTAATAACTCATCTTCCGAAAACTCATAGAGCTCTTCACAGCTTTCGTTGATGAATGTGATATTTCCCTCTGTATCGGTTATAACCGTGGGAACCGATGATGACTCGACAACATGAAAAAAACTCTCGTACTGCCGGGAAAGCAGCTCGTTATCGGTAATATCCTGGACAATTCCCATAGAGGACTGATAATTACCTTCATTATCCAGTATATGAACGCACTTTTCATCAACCCAGCGGACCTGCCCTGTGATGCCGTGAATTACCCGGTGCTTGATCCTGTACCCCATGCGGCCTTCTTCAATGGAATCGGTAAATTCCTTCAGCACCATATCCCTGTCTTCAGAAAAGATGCATTCACTGAAGGTTTTTAAGGTAGGTTCAAAAGTCATTTTGTCCTGGCCGAAGATTCTATAGGCTTCATCCGACCAGTCCAGGTCTTTACTGTTGTCAATATACTCCCAGGTACCGATATGAGCCATGGCCTGCAGACGATCCAACTGCAGTTTCTGTTTCTTTAAAAGGGTGTTGTTTTGAAATATGAAATAGAATTCTTTCTGTTCCGGATGCTCGGGAATTACGGTCCAGGAGACGGTCAGGATAATACCTGTTCTGGAGACTATATCGATATCAAGACTCTCCCCTTTCAGGGAGTTCCGGCTGGAAATAAAAAAACTGACGGCTTTTTCTCTTTCATACCCCGGAAAAATAATGAAAGCCTGCTTTCCCATAAGCTCATCTTTTGTAAAATCCAGAAATTCCAGGGCCCGATTATTAACCTCCATTATATCTCCTTCCTGAGACACATGAAGACAGTAATTCGGATTTTGGTAGAAAAAATTGTTGTACATAATACCTTTCTTAAATTGAGTTTTAAAGCAGCCCCTTCTCTCTACAATCTTATGGGATAGAAACTCTGCCGGTCAAATTTTACAGGAAAAACTTTTACACACATCCTGAGCAGGGAAATACCGGGAAGAAAGGAGAAAGGTTCCTCCTGTACGAGAGCGAGGGTTCCGAACAATCTAAAGCTCCTATTTCTGATCTTTCCCCAGATCCGGATAGTATTTCTCCAGACAGTCAGGGCAGATCGTATGGCTGAAGTCCATGTCAGAGTGACTGGAGATATACGATTCCAGCTGCTCATAATAGCCCTGATCGTTTCTTATGCTTTTACAATAGGAGCAGATCGGTATAATCCCCTTCAGGGTCTTAACTTCCTCCAGGGCATTTTGAAGATTTTCTATAAGATCGGCTCTTTCGGCGGAAACTGTTTCCAGCTGGCGGATGCTTTTATCCCGTTCTTTCACTGTGTTGTTAAAGAGTTCCACTGCTTTTGCGAGTTCCCCTATTTCATCAGAACGGTCAATATAGGGTACGGTCAGACTGCTCTCTCCCTTTCCCAGATCAAGCAGTCTGGCTGTTACGGTCTGAACAGGTAATATAAACTTTCTCGAAATGTAGAGGAATATTATCAGAAAAAGGATAAAGGCTCCCAGAAGAAGCAGCATCTGCTTAATAATATCCTGACGGATTTTTATCTGGCTGGCGTCCACATAACCCTCGGCCTGAAACGCAACGGTATCCATAAAGTCTGCAATAGTATTGAGAGTATTCACTCCGAGATCGAGGAAGCTGTTATAGCTCATGGAATAGGAAAGGCCCTTCATCCCGGACTCATAGATATCATCCCGTATGGTTTCGTAAACCCTATACTGACTTCTCATTTCAGAAAATGCAGAATGCACCTCTGTCCCTTCCAGAGGGGTAACGAGATACTCAAGCTCCTTGAATGTGTGATTTGTCACGACCTGCAGTTCGAGAATCTTTTCAGACAGTTCGGGCTTTAACCGTGTTCCTGACAACATGTTCGACAGCAGGATGGACATTTCAGGACCCGCTGTATTCCTGAGGGACAGAACTTTATGCTTTATGGAAAAATAGTGGCTCACTCCGCTGTCTGTATAGCGGATGCTGTTGGACATGACTACCAGTAATTCTTCGATGCTCCCGATCAGGCCGGTTACGGCACTGAATAAAACAGGTGGAAAATCCATGTCCCTCTGCACAGAGGGAGAATCCATTTCCCTAGTGGCATCCTCCCTGAGGACGGAGATTTTATCCATTCTTTCCCGGATATTCCGGATCGGTTTGCCGAAATCATCAGCATTATCGGATTCCAGTAAAGTCAGCGCGTCAAAGAGGGCTTTGTCCCCCTGTTCTCTTTTTTCCAGGATAAAGATGCGGTGCCCGCTCATTTCAGCGGGGTCTCCCTCATGGTGCAGAACAAGATTGGTGCGGCCCCTCTCAAATCCGTAGTTTTTTACCGCCTGAAAAAGGTCATCTCCCGCTTCATTCAAAACAGAGGCTTTCGCCATCATGGTCACATTTTTCAATTTGCTGGCTAAAATAACGTACGCGGAAAGACCATGCAGTATAATCATGCTGAGGAGCAGCAAAGCAAAAACCTGCTGAAGGTGAATACCGGACGATTTTTTACTCAAACCGGTTTCCTGTTGAGAATGAGCCAATCCTAACACCTCTGATTTATTTTTCCATTCCGGGATTGTCAATGAAGAACAGATTTACATTATCTATGAAAAGTGTAAAATCATCAAGATATATATGTTATTTTTAATATTCAATATATAAAGCATCAGAGGGGAATGGTACTTAAAAAAGGGCAGGTTTTCCCCGCCCTTTTGATTCGGTCTTCCAAACTCTCATGATCAAACAGATTTCAGCCTGATCACGCCAGCTTTCCCGCTACACCGGCAACTCTCTCTGCCAGTTTGAAAGCCAGGGATTTTTCCCTTTCATCGGGCAGCCGGGAGCCGTCGGCACCGCTGATAGTGGAAGCTCCGTAATAGGATCCTCCTCCCACCTGGGTAATATCAGCCAGAGCAGGTTCTGTCTGGGGGAGGCCGACAAAAATCATTCCATGATGAATGAAGGGTACCAGTGACGTCAGGAATGTGGATTCCTGCCCGCTATGCTGGGTTGCCGAAGAGGTAATGAGACCAAAGGGTTTTCCCACAAGAGCTCCTGTAAACCATAACTGGCCGGTGGCATCCAGAAAAGACTTGAACTGTCCAGGCATATTGCCAAACCTCGTGGGGAAGGCAAAGATAAAACCGTCATATTCGGGCAAGCGGTCTACCTGGGCTCCGGCGACATCGGCAAAGGCTTTCTGTGCTTCCGTTGCTCCCAGTGCTTCAACAATTTCAGGGGCCAATGTTTCAGGAACCCTTACCAGATCCACCTGGGCTCCCGCAGCTTTGGCGCCTTCAGCAGCGCTTTTTGCCATTTCATATATGTGTCCATAAGTGGAATAAAAAACTACAGCAATTTTCATAACATTTCATCTCCTTGTCTCTTGTGTTATGCTTTCAATATAATACTAGTTAGTAATATATGCAAGAGAAATATTACTAATTTTAAATACTTTTTGTTTTTTCCCATAGGGAAAGCTGAATCTGTCTCTGTCAGACAATCTTGTTAGCAGATCTTTGAAGCAGAAGGGACAGAGGTATCAGGCCGATTCCTGCCCCGCTGCACAGGTAGTAGGTTGTTTCCAGTCCCCAAGCATCCCCTGCAAATCCAATGGCCAGAGCGATCAGGGAAGCAACACCGAAACTGATGGACATATACATGCCATTCATAAAAGTCGGCATGTGCGTTTTTGTTTCCTGAACAATAGCTAGCAAAACCGGACCGCTGGCAAAAAGAAAAAACCCCAGGAAGGAGAGAAAAACGATGCTGTTGAAAAAACTGAAGAGCCCCATAAAAAGGACTGTTCCCGCAGCGGAAAAAAGGAGGGTCAGCTTTCGTCCGATCCTGTCGGAGATATATCCGGAAAGGAGAGTACCGGCAACACCGAAACCCTGCAGAACTGAAAGAGAGATTCCTGCATACCAGAGGGAAGCTCCTTTTTCCACCAGGTACACTGGCAGATACAGGGTTAGGGCTGTTTTCATAACAGAGTTGAACATTATGAATCCTGCCAGGGTCAGGAAAAAGAATTTGTACTGAACAAGGAGTTTTCCCGCTCCCCGGCCGGTTTCTTTTTTCCCCGAACGGACAGCATCCCCTTTGTAATCCTTCAGTTTCCTGTAAAGAACAAATGAGGCCATCACTCCCGGAGGCATAAGCTTCCAAGTCTCCTCCAGTGACCAGAAAGCCACTGCAGCCGCAGCGATTATGGGCCCGACCGTCCTTGCCAGCTCCCCTCCTACCATGTAAAAGCTCATCCCGGTCCCTACCCGGTCCCCGGCGGCATCCTTTACCATGACCGGAGAGGGAATATGGAACAAAGCAGCTGAAATGCTGGAAATAAACAGAAGAAAGACCAGAGTGCCGAAGGAATCGGCCAGACCGATAAGACTCATGGAAACGGCGGTAATCCCTGGTGTGGCAATGACAAAGTATTTAACCCCTTTTTTTTCGGCAACCAAAGCCAGAACAGGATTCAGAAGGGAAGCAGAGTTTCTGACAACCTGAAGGACTGCTGCGGCAAAAAGAGGTATCCCGAGTTTTTCAATCAGGAGAGGCAGAAGCGGAGCCAGAAACGCTGTGTAGATGTCGTGTATATGATGGGCCAGCGCAATGGCCAGAACTTTTGTTTTCTGGAATGGTTTTCTATCCATGAGATCTCCCTGGAAAGGAAAGATACCATTTCCCGCTGCCCTTAAAAAAGCAGATTCCCTCTATTTATATCTGAAACAGGACTTTTTTTGTGAAAATCCCGAAAAACTTGCTATACACCAGCAATAAAGTATACAATATACAATCATGACTGCGGCAGCCATAAAAAGACGGCAGCTGTATTCTCTATAGCGGAAAAGGAGAAAACCGGAATGAATGATGCCGTGAAAAAAACAGAAAACCTGCTGCCCTTTCCTCCCCTGGCCCTGGGAACCTGGACCTTTGCGGGTGATGCCATATGGAAAGAATCGGACGAAAAGGAATCGATCCGAGTGATTCACAGCGCTCTGGACAGGGGGATTACCCTGTTTGACTCCTCCCCCCAATATGGAAACGGAAGGAGCGAGGAGGTTTTGGGTAAAGGTCTGAGCTCCAAACAGGAACCGCAGGCGGCTGTGGCAACAAAGATGAAAATTGACGGAAAGACGGAAAAAGAGATTATCCAATCTGTAGAACAGAGTCTCCGGCGTTTGAAAAGAGATTCCATTGAACTGATGCAGATTCACTGGCCCGGATCGCCGGAAGAAAACTCTGCAGCTCTGGAATGCTTTATGAAGCTTAAAGAGAAGGGGAAGATTCAGGAGATCGGGGTATGCAATTTCGGTGTATACGATCTCAAAGAAACAGTAGATTTTCCTATTATCAGCAACCAGCTTCCCTATAATTTTCTGTGGAGGGCTGTAGAGGATTCCATAGCACCCCTTTCAAAAACCTTGGGTAAAACCGTTTGGGCCTATTCTGTTTTTCAGCAGGGACTTCTCAGCGGAAAATACAGGAACCTGGAGTCATTTCCGGAAGGGAGGATGAGAACCAGACACTTCTCCCCTGCAAGGAAAGCCGCATCCCACGGAGGAGCCGGTATGGAAAACGAAACCGAAAGTGTTTTACAGGGATTTCTTGACCTGGCAGAAAAAACCGGCTATTCCCCTCTCTCTCTGGCCATGAACTTTGTATCGTCCCGGCAGTTTGTCGATACCATTCTGTTCGGAGCCCGCACTGTAAAGCAGCTGGAAGAGATTCACCGGGTGTATCAGGAAGAAGTGGAGATCCGGGTTCTGGAAGAGCTTAACCGGATATCTGCACCCCTGAAAATCAAAGCGGGTGGAAATCCTGATATGTTTCAGGAAATATCCAGGGTGCGCTTCTGATCCATCTGCGCAGACATTACTAAAGGAGTTGTTTGTACTGAAACAGGGCTTTCCCTCCCCTTTTTCCTCAAAAAAGCTGCTTCAGTAAAAGATCATATTCCCCGCTCTCTTTCATGTGGCGGAGCTCCTTTTCAATCAGGGGAATCAGGTCTGCCTTCCGGGCATTCATATACAGATACATAGGCCTGACAGACAAGGGAGGGTCGATGATCACAAGACCGGACATATCTTCATGGGATCTGATATAATCCAGAGCTCTCAGCCTGGAATAGAGAATCACATCCAGACGGTCTGCCATAAGCATGTTAAAAAGATTATCAACGCTCTGGAGAACTTCAACATCTGAAACCTCTTTCAGATTATCCTCAAAAATTTTCCACCCGTTGAGGTATCCCACCCTCAAACCCGTCAGATCCTGCCACGTTCCGGGTCTGTAAGGAGCGGACTTTTTTACTATGGCGACAAATGAAAAATCCACCAACGGCTCTTTTACCATAAGAAGATTCGGATATGTTTCGGATATTCCGGCAATCCTGGCGTACTCTCCGTCATCATGCCCCTGATCTGCCCACTGAATGGATCTTTTGGAAGGATAGTG
This sequence comes from Oceanispirochaeta sp., assembly GCA_963677615.2. Taxonomy (GTDB): domain Bacteria; phylum Spirochaetota; class Spirochaetia; order DSM-2461; family DSM-2461; genus Oceanispirochaeta. The sequence continues at coordinate 110,236 of CAXXQW010000002.1, forward strand.
ATTAATCCGGAGGTCCATTCCCAGTTCTTCTGCAATCCGGGTTAACAGAATGTCGTAGAAGCCGCTGTTGTCCTCCCGGGAATAGGGAGCTGTATCGGCTGTGTTGAACGAAAGGGTTTCCCCGTAAAGGGAGAGACCTGCCGAAAGTACAAGGATCTGAAGTAAAAGAACTGTTTTACAGAAACGGATCATAGTTCAATAATATGAAGGAAAGGAGAAAAAAACAAATTCAGCACTTTTCTCCAGCCTGTTCCTGCCTGAAATCACCCTCATCAGGCCTCCTTGAGCGCACGAAAAATCAAACGGCTCATTTCTGTAATATCGTAGGGTTTGGGAATAAATCCTCTCAGACCTTTACCCGTTAGATCCTGCAGATCAAGATTCCCTGTATACCCCGAAGAAAGGAGAACCGGGATATCCGGGAATTCCCTGTGAATAGACTCAAAAGCTTCTACTCCTCCCAACCGGGGCATCACCACATCCAACAGTACAAGATCAATTTTGTCCGGCTGGCTGCGCACACACTGGAGAGCCTCCTCCCCGTTTTCCGCCAGAACGACCCTGTATCCCAGACGTTCCAGCACATCCTGTCCCAGAATCCGGTTTACTTCCTCGTCATCCACCAGAAGGATCGTCCCTTCTCCTCTCATCTCTTCGGCAGGGATCTCGTCCGAATGGACGGGATGATTATCTGCGGGCAGCAGCAGTTCAAAGGACGAACCTCTTCCGGGGACGCTTTTTACAAGAATCTCACCGCCATGGTTTTTGACAGTTCCATATACAATTGCCAGTCCCAGCCCTGTCCCCTTCCCCTGGGATTTGGTGGTAAAAAAAGGTTCGAAGATCTTTTCCAGATACTCGGGAGCGATGCCATTTCCTGTATCTGATACGATGATCCGGCAATAGTGCCCCGGTACCAGATCAAATTTGCTCTTTCTGCAATAGCCCCCGTCCAGGGTGATATCAGAGGTCTCATAAATAAGATCTCCTCCGTTTTCCATGGCATGGCAGGCATTAATGCCGAGGTTTAACAGGGCATTTTCCAGATTGGAGTGATCTCCCACAGTAAAATGGTTTTCCGCCTTTTTCCTGAGCTGGATATTGATTTTTTTATCCACCGTATTTCTCAGAATTTCCACCGTTTCATCAAGGATCATGTGAAAATCAACAACCTGATGCACCGGGTTGTCTTTCCTGCTGAAAAAAAGCAGTTTCCTGATCAGTTCGGTGGCCCGGTTGGATGACTGGAGTATCATTTCAATATATTTCCGGCTTTTTTCATCGATCTGCCGCTGGGCGTGTAAAAGCATTTGGGAAGCGCCTATGATTCCTGTCAGAAGGTTGTTGAAGTCATGAGCGATCCCTCCGGCCAGCTGTCCCAGAGCATCCATTTTTCCTTTGTGACTAAGCTGATTCAGGAGATAGACTTTTTCTTCTTCCGCTCTTTTCCGTTCTGTCATATCCATGACAGAAATAATAAAAATGTCTCCTACCATGGTAATTCTGTACTCCACAAAGCAGTATAATCCGTTTTTTGTCTGAATCTTGGCCTCAAAAGCATTAATTCCTGTGTTCTCCAGCCCTATTTCAGAAGCCAGGCCAGACCACAGAGATTTGATATTCTCCCTATAGAGATGTACCGGATACAGCAGATTCCACAAATCCTCTTCAGTTTTGACGTCCTCTTTGGTATAGCCGAAGGATTTGATGAAATTTTCATTCAGATGGAGGATTCTCTGGTCCGCACTCATGATGATCATGGGAATGGGAGCCTTGTCTATATAAGTTTCAAATTCCTGCTGTCTGGTAATCAGTTCTTTTTCGAGAGCTTTCTGATGCTTCCAGAGCTGATCAAACGAGGTATTGAGAAAATCCAGTTCATTTCCGGAGGGAGGTTCCACTGCCGGATCAGATTGCCCCTGAGCTTTCAGTGCATCCTGAATGGATGTTTTTAAATTTCCCAGGGGGACACCGACGATTTGTCTGTAGGTCAGAGTGATGCTCAGGGTGATAGTAAAAAGGATGGAGAGAAATATCAGAAGCATCAAAACGAACCGTTCCCTGTACAGTTTCATCTGGGCCAGATCGGACGCCACCAGGTACAAGGTTCCAATCCTGAGGAAGCTGCCGTTCTCATATATTGCCAGAGGGAGGCTGTCCCCGTAATACTGTATGGATCTGACTCTTTTTTCCGAACCGAGAGTTTCCATGGCGAATTCTCTAAAGGAACTGCCCTCTCTATGGTTTTCACGTATCCAGAGTTCCATCTCTTCTCCGGAAAGGTCTTTCAGGACTCCTCCTGATGCAATGGGATTCCCCCTGTCGTCCAGAAGCCCCACCCCTATGAAATCCTTGTCGACCAGAATGAGCGAAACAAGGCTCTGGACGGTTTCATTATCGAGATACCATACAGGGGTTTTCAGAGCCAGGCTTTGTGTTTTCAGCTGAAAATCCAGCTTTTCCTTCAGCAGTTCCTGATCGGCGTTGTATAAAGACCACTGGATCAGAATAAAAAACATCAGCGTAATCAGGAAGATCAGAGGAAGGATCACCAGGAAATAGGCCCTTTGAACGGTTTGGAAAGGGTGCAGAGAAATAAGTTTTCCTGTTTTTTTCTTCAATGGTTCCTGCTTCCTGTTTTGACTGGTAATCAACCGTTTTTTAATTACTAGGATTTCTATTATAATTCATAAAACCCGATTGGAACATACGGATTGTTCCTTTCAGAATAAAAAAGATGATCTATGGCTGTCTCCGCCCCAAAAGATGCATGGATGTCATATTAGAGCGTTCTTTTAGACCTTTATACCAATATCAACAAAGCTCCATAAAGAATACACAAAAACTAATAAAAAACATAACTATTTTTAATATAGTGAATTAAAAGTTCCAGCTTTGGCAGCGGCATTAGAACAGACTAAAAAAAAATCATAGTCTGTCCTTAAAACTTATTCTATTTTAGCATATAACAGTAAAATGTTATCGATAAAATATTTGAATTCTTTTTTCAGGAGTTAATCATGGCTGATACAAAAAGGGATAAAACCGGAAAAACCTCATTTTCCACCCCCCTGATCATACTTGTTGTTCTGGTACTTCTCATCTCCTTTTTCGCACAGGGGATGATCATATCCGCCCAGATATCCAAAAATGTAAAATTCACACAGACAGAGAATTTTACGATCATCACCCAGTCTCTGACGGATTTTATTGAAAGGGAACTGATCTCCAATGAAAGGCTTCTGAATGCCTTCGCTGATACGATTTCTCATGAAGTCGCCATGAACGGCGGCGAGCTGGAGTTCACCATGAATAATCATGATATTATAATGGACCTTTACAACAGCAGCAGTTACTTCGAATCATCCTTTCTGATAGACCTGGACGGAAAAGTACTGGACAGTTCCTATTCTGCCGATCTGATCGGCGTGGACCTCTCTGAAAGGGAGTATTATAATGCCGTCGTCAATCTGGGGAAGGATACCTATACGGCCAAGGAAGCGGTCATTTCCAAAGCCACAGGGAACTTGACGGTTGTTCATGCCGCAGCGATAGAGCTCGATGGAGAATTGATCGGCCTTTTGGCGGTTTCCCTTGATCTGACCTCTTTCGGCAATGCTTTTATTTTAACCAGAACCATCGGAAATACCGGGTACCCCTATGTGCTGGATAAAGACGGGATGGTACTGGTCCACCCCTCTGAATCGCTTTTGTTTACACAGTCCCAGGATGTGGATCCCTTTTTCCAGACTGTCGTAGACAGCAGGGAGAGAGTGCAGAATATCTCCTACAAACTTTCGGGTTCACCCAAACAGGGTGTCTTTGTGAGAATGCCCAAAACCGACTGGATTGTCTGTCTGGCCATAAACGACGAAGAGGCTTTCGTTGCCATATTCATGCTGAGAATCATGCTGATATCCACCAGCCTTTTTCTCCTGATCCTGATCAGCCTTATTCTCTTCCTGTATATCAGAAAAAAACTGGTTGTCAACCTGGGAAATATTGAACAGATTTTGTTCAGGGCATCCGAAGGAGACCTTACCCAAAGGGGCGAGGTGAAGGGAAATGATGAAATAGCCGGTATGACCGGTTACTTCAATACCTTTCTGGACTCTCTCTACAACTTTTTTATGAATCTGAAGATAAATCTGAGCGATCTTGATGAAGTGGGTCAGGACCTTTCGGCCAATATGGAGGAAACAGCCGCTGCCCTTCATGAGATAAGGACCAATGTGGACAACTCACAGATTCATATCGATCAGCAGGAAAAGAGCGTGGCCGAAACCGTTTCTGTGGTTCAGGATATTATTAAAAACATTCAGGATCTGGATAAAAACATCGGACTTCAGGACTCCAACATCCAGCAGGGTTCCAGTGCCATTGAAGAGATGATTGCCCAGATCAGAAACGTATCCTCCTCCACAGAAGAAGCAGAACGGATCATGGACATACTCAGCAAATCCTCCCAGCTGGGAAAAGAGAACCTTAACAATGTTTCAGAAATGATCACATCCATTGCGGAAAAGTCGAAAAAGCTGGAAGAAGCCAATACCCTGATTGCAGGCATTGCTGCCCGGACAAATCTTCTGGCCATGAACGCTGCCATAGAAGCCGCCCATGCGGGAGATGCAGGAAGAGGTTTTGCTGTGGTAGCTGATGAAATACGGAAACTGGCAGAGCAGTCCACCAAACAGTCGGGAGAGGTAAAACAGACCATATCGGACATATCCCACAGCTTTGACCAGATTGTGGTGGAGTCAAAATCAACCAACAGCTCTTTTGAGGAGATTCTGAGCAATATGGCGTCCATGGGAAGGATCACAGGAGAAATAAAATCCTCCATGGAAGAGCAGGTTGCCGGCAGTACCCAGGTACTTCAGTCTCTGGAGGAGATGAAAAGCGCGGGAATGGATGTTATGCGCGGATCAAAAGAGATGAATGAAGGAAACAACCGTATTCTACAGACTGTACAGTCCCTGACTCAGATTTCCAGCGAAGTATCCATGGCTATGAGAGAGATCGGCAACGGTATGGATGAAATCAACAAATCCGTTCTGAATGTCAGCGACATAGCCCAGAAGAACAAAACCAGCATCAACCTGGTGAAAACCGACGCGTCCCAGTACAAAACCGATAAAGAGGAAGTCCCGGAAGCATCAGCGGGAAAGAAAGAGTAAGCATCCTTCATCGGTCAGAATATATTTGAGGATTCAGGCAGATGGGGTATAATGCCCTGTCTGCTTTTTTATTTTCATGAATGAGAGTGTTTCCGGTTTGAAGAAAGTCACCATAAAAGATGTCGCCGCCATGGCCGGCGTATCCATTACCACAGTATCCCATGCCCTGAATAATAACAGACATGTAAGCGAATCTACCCGCAACAGAATTATAAAAGCCGTGGAAGAGCTCAATTATAAACCCAATATCATTGCCCAGAGCCTGAAACAGAGTAAAACCAATACCTTGGGAGTGATCGTTCCTGATATTACCAACCCTTTTTTTACAGCCATCGTAAGCGCCATTGAGAGCCTTGCCAACAGCAGGGGCTATACGGTGATTCTGAACAACTACAACGACAATGGGGACCTGGAAAAAAGGAGCCTGGATATTCTGCTCCGGAAACAGGTAGACGGGATCATTCTGGCGCCGGGAACACAGAACACAGAGTATATACAAAAAGACCTGGTTCAGCAGATTCCCCTGGTTCTGCTGGACAGGGATATCCCGGATTGTGATACAGACAAGATCCTGCTGGATAACTATAAAGCCGCCAGAGATGCCGTGGAATATCTGATTCAGATGGGCCATGGCAGGATTGCCCTTATTGCGGGAGCGTCCCGGATAAGCAGCAATACGGCAAGGGAAAAGGGATATCTGGACGCTCTGAAAAGAGCCGGACTTCCCGTAAGAAAGGATTATATCCAGAAAAGGCAGGCCAGAATTTCGGGAGGGTACGAAGCGGCCCGGAACCTTATAGGGCTGAATGAGAAACCTACAGCCCTCTTCATGGCCAGCAATACCATGACCATAGGCGCTCTGAAAGCCATAAGGGAAACCGGTATGAAGTGCCCCGAAGATCTGTCTGTTCTCAGTTTCGGAGATTTCGAATGGTCCTCCCTGTTTGATCCCAGGCTTACCTGTATCCATACCCCGGTTCTGGAAATGGGAAAAAAGGCGGGCGAGCTCCTTCTGGACAGGATAGAGACTCCCCATAAGGATTCAACTCTGGTAAAACTGCCCTGTGAGCTTATAGTAAGGGATTCCTGCAGAGCCCTGTGAATACTTCAAACAACCCTGAAAATGTCTGAAGGGAGTACGTCCTGTTCTCTCCCTTCTATCCATCAGGGGAGATTTTCTTTCTCATCATTGCTGTCGTTTTTCCTGCCCGCCCGATCAATGGTTTTTTGATACTCGGGATAGAGTTTTCTGGCGCAATCGGGGCAAAGCCCATGAGAAATGGTTGTATCTGTATTTTTGGAGAGATAGATATCCAGATGCTCCCAGTACCCGTCATCGTCTCTGACTTTTTTACAGGAAGAGCAGACCGGAAGAAGTTCTTTCAGCTCTTTCACATTATTGAGAGCTTTTTTCAGATCCTCTATCAGCTTAACATTTTCATTTCTGATATCCGAGTTCTTCTGAATGATCTTCTCCAGGCTTATAATAAAATCATCAATTTCCTTATAACCTGCCAGAGGAACCGGAGCATATGAGTTTTCTTCAATAAGGCGTTTTTCTATATAGGAATAGACCCGGTCATAGTAGGATCTCAGGCGCTTTACCAGAAGATGTCCCAATATAATGACCGCCAGAAGGACAAACCCCAGAGACCCCAGTATGATAATGTAGGTCAGGAAATAGTACCTTTCCAGCCCGGCAAACTGGATTTCCTTTCCCGCCCACAAAAGAACATTATCCATACCATCGGAAAACAGGGGGATCCAGGAGTAATAGTCTTCATTATGGGAGATACCCGCTTCTCCTGAAGCAAAAATATCTTCCAGCCCGGGAAATACCCTAAAAGCCGAATCATGAGCACTGATTTGATTCAGAAACTCACCGTTACCCAGCACCCACTCGATATCGGGATAGGAGTCGGAAAGGATGCTGACATTGATATTGGCGATAAAAATCCCGACGATCTCTCCGCTGCTGATCACAGGGGAGTACATCTCCAGAACAAGATCATCATAGCTCCTACCCTCATCAATGGTTTCCTGCAAAAGTACAAAGATGGAAACGGTCACTTCATCAGAAGACAGGCCGGATGTATATTCCCGGTAGAATTGCGCCCTATGCACATAATTTCTCTCATACTGCATTTCATTTGACTCCCCCCGCCGGGAAACATGAAAAGCTTCCCGTCCCTCAGGATCATAGAGCCTGACATCTGTCAGTTCGGGATATTTGCTGAAGGCTCTGTTGATAACACCGGCGTACCTTTTCCGGGACTGAAGGACCGTGTCGATACTCCCTTCATACTCCTGTCCATATCCCAGGATTTCAACGGCAGCGGGCAGCTGGGAAGTAAATTTGATCAGCTCTTTATAGACCTCGACTCTGGATGCTATGGGGCTCACCTGACTCTTCAAAAGGAGCTGTTTCTGACTGGATTCCAGCTCAAGAAGCCTTTTCTGCATGTTCTGGATACTCACAAAGCCGATCAGCAGGGAAGGAATGAAAGACAGAAGAACGATCAGTATAAAAACCCTTCTTCCCAGATTTTTGGATTTATGCATCACTGCCATCAGGTTCCACCACTTTTTATATAACATTTTTCAATAGCGCATTTTTAAGTATAGAACCCGGCAGAAGCAGATTTCAATCCATTTCCGGTAAGTAAATCTCCATCCTCTTGCTTGACCCTCAAATTAACCCAGTCCCGGAAGGAGAACTTTTAAGCCATCTGTAAAAATTTCAAAGACCAGGCTCAGGAGTATAATCCCCCCAAGGCGGGTAATCTCGACAGTCCCCTTACCCCTCAGCTTCTCTGAAACAGAGGAAGAAACCAGATAGGTTCCCAGGATAACCAGCCCGTGAATTACAAGACAGAGGGTAATGGCTAAACGGTCGGCAATAGAGACAACAGAGCCGACCTGGGTCATGACAATAGAGATACTGCCGGCTTTCGATGGAACCCCCCAGCATTTTAAGAATGATCTCACCGCCCCAGGCCACCAGGATCAGAATAAAAAACCGGAGGGATTGGCGATGGGAATGATCCCCTTTTTCTTTAATCCATCGGGGACCCGTGAAATTGACAGACCCGAATGAATGGAAGTACAATCCCTTGATTTTATTGTCCAAACCACCAGTCAGGAGCTTCAAACCATGGTAAACCTATCCAATATCCGCCTTGCCTACGGGGAGCGCATCCTTTTTCAGAATGCCTCATTCCTGATACGGCCGCAGGACAAGATCGGGCTGGTCGGCCCCAACGGCGCAGGAAAGACTTCGGTCTTCCGTCTGATTACCGGTTCAGAGCATCCCGATGAGGGATCTGTATCCATTGATCCGGGGGTTGTTATCGGATATTTTTCCCAGGATGTGGGAGAAATGGCCGGCCGTACGGCCCTGGAAGAGGTAATGACGGGGGCCGGCAGGGTCTTTGAGCTGGGAGAAGAACTTTCCCGGATGGAACATACCATGGCCGATGCGGATGCCATGGAAGCCTTCAGCGATGATGAAATGGAAAAGTTCATGATCCGCTACGGTGAAATCCAGATGGAGTATCAGAACCGGGGAGGATACGAGCTGGACAGTACAGCCAGGGCGATCCTGGACGGTCTGGGTATACCCGAAAAACGCCAGGGAGAACCACTGGAAAACTTCAGCGGTGGTTGGAAAATGCGCATTGCCCTGGCGAAAGTCCTCCTTTTGAATCCCGATGTTCTGCTTATGGACGAACCAACCAACCATCTGGATATGGAATCCATTATCTGGCTGGAAGAGTGGCTGAAATCTTTTAAAGGCGCTCTGATGATGACCAGTCATGACAGAGAGTTTATGACCAGGATCTGCAGCAGAACCATCGAAGTGGCCGGAGAAACCATTACAACCTACAGCGGTGATTATGACTTTTACCTCAGGGAAAGGGCCATTCGCAGGGAACAGCTCATCGCTGCCAGTAAAAGGCAGCAGGCCATGCTGGCCAAGGAAGAGGATTTCATCGCCCGGTTTGCCGCCAGAGCCTCCCATGCCGCCCAGGTACAGTCCCGGGTTAAAATGATAGAAAAAATGGAAAGGATCGTGGTTCCCCCGGATCCCAAAGTTATGAAGTTTCAGTTCAAACCCTGTCCCCGCAGTGGAGACAGAGTGGCCGAAATGAAAAACCTGGCCAAATCCTGGCCCCTGGATAACGGAACGTTTCATCCTGTTTTCTCCGGCATCGATGCGGTGATAGAAAGGGGAAATAAAATAGCTCTGACAGGTGTGAACGGCGCGGGAAAATCCACCCTTCTGAAAGTCCTGAACGGACAGACAGAACCATCCGAAGGGTCATGTACGCTGGGAGCCAGTGTTAATGCGGGCTACTTCAGTCAGTACTCATCAGACTCACTGAACCCTTCCCGAACCATTTTTGAAGAGATATCCTCCATACTCCCGGGGGAATCAGCGGGAACAATAAAAAATCTCCTGGGAGCGTTCCAGTTTTCCGGAGATGATGCGGATAAGAAGATCGGAGTGTTGTCTGGAGGAGAAAAAAGCCGGGTGATGCTGGCATCCCTTTTGGCGCGTCCCCTCAACTTTCTGATGCTGGATGAGCCCACCAACCACCTGGATATCGCCAGCCGTGAGGTTCTTCTGGAAGCTCTTAAGGAGTTTGACGGCACGGTCATTGTGGTCAGCCATGACAGATATTTTCTGAATCATCTGGCAAACAGGGTATTCCATATTGATCATGGAGAGATGAAAGTTTACGAAGGAGACTACTCCTACTATCTGGAGAAACAGCAGGAAATTCTGTCATAAAACTGTTCTTCAGAAAAAATGGAAAGATCTCAGGAAAGAGATTTCAGGGATTCTCCTCTCTCAGTTTGAAGAACGAAAGTTTTTGTTCCATATTCCTGATCTTTCCATTGTTCTCTTTAGTCAAACCATCTACCAGAAGCACAGCCTCTTTCACTTCCCTGTTGTTCTCATAAATGGTGTCAATGGAAACCTTTACATTTTCTGTATTTGTCTTAAGATTGTCCGTTTCTGCCAGAATTGACCGGGCAAAGTCCGCAATCTGAGATGTCTCATTCTGCAGGCGGACTGTTCCATTTTTCATATCTTTCAGGGTTCCCAGTAATGCATTGCTGCCGCTGCTCTCTTCCTGGAGAGACGTATTGATTTCCTGTTCCTTTGAGGACACCGCATCTATCAGCTCAAGGATCTCTCCGAAATTTTTACCCACTGCTTCGGAAGAACCAACAATCTGATCGATAGTTTCCACAATCCTTATAAGAATCTGATCAATATTGCGGGAATTCTGCGCGGTATCTTCCGATAGTTTTCTAATCTCATCAGCCACAACAGCAAATCCTTTTCCCGCATCACCGGCATGAGCCGCTTCAATTGCAGCATTCATGGAGAGCAGATTGGTCTGAGACGCGATGGAAGATATTATCGTATTGGTTTCCAGTAAAGCATTGGACTGATTCTGGATACTGGTTATCTGACCTATGACATCCTCAAGAAGCTCTTCTCCCAAACCTGAGACCTCAGTCAAACGCGTATAATACTGGCGCGATTCAGAAACCAGATCAGCCGTAGAGTTGATATTCTGCAAAAGCTGCTCAATAGCTGCAAAAGATTCCATAATGGAAGATGTCTGGTTGGAGACATTACTTTCCAGATTTTTCAGACTTCCTGTAATTTCCTCTATAGAATTGACTGTGACTTTTATACTGTTTGAAATATCAGAACCAGCCTGAACAGACTCAGAGATGGATTGATCAGAACTTGTGAAGGCTGATGATGTGTGATCAATGGAAGTAAGAAGTTTGGTCGCTGTTTCTTTGAGCGTATCCATCAGATCATAGACATCCCGTATATTCCTGTTCAGAGTCAGAGACAGTTCATTCAATCCTTCTGCCAGGAGCCCTGTCTCATCTCGGCTTGTTACCTCAACATCCCGGTTCAAATCTCCCTGAATGATATTAGTAAAATGGGAAAGGATATACCTGATTTTTTTTGAGAGCCCAGATGAAAAAAGCAGTATAATAATGCCGGTGGCAAGAGCAACAAGTATGCCCGTAAAGAGGGAGATCCTTGAGATGGTATCAGGAATTCTCAGAATAACCTTTTCAGGAACAGATACAATATAAAGCCAGCTGTCCTGACTCCTATGAAAGGTGACAGAGGTAAAGATTTGAATAAAGTTTTCACCTGTCATATCAGAAAATGATGTTTTGCGAACTGCACCGGTAGACTGCAGAGCTTCCGAAGCAGCGCTTACAGCATCAGCAATACCCAATTCAGAAAGATAGGTTCCTATTTTTTCAGGATCAGAATCGACAATAATCAAACCGGAACTGTCGCTGATGGTGGAAGTTCCGCTGGTTGCCTGGTCGGTTCTGCTTATAAGATCTTTTAAAAAATCAATAGAGATATCAATACCCACAACACCGAAGACCTGTCCTTCATGGTTGATCAGAGGGAGAGAAACCGAAATCATATAAACAGAAAGACCATTATCCACGTCTTCTGAATAGGGTTCAGAAATATAAAGTTTTCTGGAATCCTTCGGTACCTTATAGTAATCCTCTTCATAACTCTCCACACCCCAGGCTTCTGTTGTCACCTCAATGGATCCATCATCATTTCTGTATGCCCAGGCAGCATAATTCCCGGTTTCATCATAATCTTCAGTATTGGCAAACCGGGCATCAAGGGCATCCCAGCCATCAGGTTCAAAGAAGACCCAATAGGAAAAAAAGTTTTCATTGGAATCCAGGTTTGAAACCAGGATCTCCGGAAGTATCTCTCTATTGGTGTATCCATTCTCTTTCAAGTTATAAATAATCTCTCTGAGAAAAAAACTGTTTTCTACCGCAAGGTCCATAGTCTGTTCAATATTTTCCGCAGCACTTTCCGCATTCTGCTCAGCCATTTCAAAAGCGTAATTTCTCAATGCCCTGGAAGAAACAACATCCAGAATAATTACTCCTGCCATGAAAAGAAGAATCATGGGGACCAGTATAAAAAGAAGGAGCTTTGTTCGTATTTTCATTAAATGGTTCCTGAATAAAAGGTATCAAAGTAGTAGCAAAGGAGTACTTTCTTAAATGTATTCATTTTCTACTGGATTTCAATAGAAAACAGGAATTGTTTTTCAAATCATTTGATCAGAAAACCCAGGATGCTATAAACCACCCACGATCTCCGCTTCAGAATTGGATCAGCTGGATTTTTCTAAGGAAAATTTGCCATTCACGACCATTTAAATCATATTTTAAAAGAAGAAGGAAAGGGAAATGGAAAAGATTCAAATACAAGTGATTGTGGAAAAAAGTTTAGATGATGTTTGGAATTTCTGGACCAACCCAGACCATATCGTAAAATGGAACCAAGCGGATGAAAGCTGGCACTCCCCTTTTGCAGAAAGTGATCTGAAAAAGGGAGGAAGGTTTCTATTCAGAATGGAGGCAAAAGACGGGAGTATGGGATTTGATTTTTCCGGAACATACACCGAAGTGGTAGTAAAACAGAAAATAGGATTCCAACTGGATGATGAGAGAATGGTGGATGTTACTTTTCAGAAACAGGGAAGTTCTATTGTAGTGACTGAATCATTTGAACCGGAAGAGCAGTTTGATCTGGATCTTCAGAGGAAAGGCTGGCAAGCTATTCTGGAGAATTTTAAAAAATATTCGGAATTCCAATAGGTAATTGCATCCAATTAAACTCTTAACCTCACGCTCAACCTCCGTCCCCATGAAACGGGAAAATGAATTTTTTACATTAAAAAAACGATATCAGTTGAGCCAAACAACATAAACTAACTATTATTAAAAGAATATGAATAATACTCTTCCCTTCCCGTCCAGCCTCCCCAGAAAGGGGATTGCCATAATCAGTGGATATGTGAACTCACAGATCAAAGCCTATGTGGGTGCCTATAAAGTCCTCAGGGAGAATTCCCTGGAAATCACATTCCCTAAAGGCCACGCTTTTAAGGAGAATCAGGCTGTAACTATCCATCTGGACAATAGAACAGGAGTCAGTGAATATGATGCAGATCTCAGGGTTTATAGAACGTCCTACAGGGGAAATGTAAAGTACACGGAACAAATGATCATTCTCGTGGAACCCCGGGAGTACCAGTTGTACTACTCGGATAAATGCATTGAAGAGTACACCTCTCCTCTCTTCAAGTACGATGAAATAAAGGAGTATCATCCGCTCCCCGAAACACCTGCCACTGAAGACTGTCTCGACTGGAATGATAAAGAGAAGGAAAATAAACTGGGAGTACTCATAAGCCGGACCCCCTCCCGCCCTCATACAAGCCTGATGGCCTTTCTATCCAACACGCAGGATGATATATTCCTGATCACCTTCAGAAATCTGTTCAAGTCCAGAGCTCTCCATTATGACAACCGTTGCTGCTTCGCCATTGATCACAGAGCGGAATTTGTTTTTGAAAAAGCCTATGACTGGAACTATACTATCATCGAAGCGGAGGCCTATGGTATATCTGAAAGTAATCCTTTATTTAAACAGATCCAGTACCATTTTGTTATGAAAAACCCCTGGGAATCCTCTTTCTTTCTCAGTCCGGATATCGAGATGTTTCACCTGAAGCCCGGGAAGATCCTCTTGCCGGATACTATTTAATCAGGAGCATTATATGACCATTTCCCTAAAAGAATATTTTATTGCCCTTTCGACACTTCTGGACTTCCTCGAAATGGAAATGCACTCGAAACCGACCAACCACTGTAAAAGGGTCGCTCTTCTAACCCTTCGCATGGCGGATCTCCTGAAACTTCCGGATTTGGAAAAAGTTCCCCTGGGAGCCCTCTCTCTGCTGCATGACCTGGGAGCCTCCAAAGCTCTGCTGATACAGAAGATGGAGAAGCAGAAGAATCCTGATATAGAAGTGTTTCCGGATCATTGCAAAGCCGGTTCAGACATCATCAGGGAAATCCCCTTTCTTTCGGACAGATCCGATGTGATCCTTTATCATCATGAGAGGTACGACGGTAAAGGCTATTACGGGGAAGTAGACAAAGTACCCCTCTTTTCCAAACTCATCACCATATCAGACAGGATGGATATGGAAATGTATAACAAAAGTCATAGCAAAGAGGATACCATCAAAACAATCCTGTCGGAAAAAGGGAGATCATTTGCCCCGGATATCGCGGAACTGGGCCTGGAAGTCCTTTCGGCATGCACAACAGAATCAGCTCTGGATGATCAATATATAGAAGAGAATCTTTCCCGAATATTTCCTGAATATACCCAGGATATATCTGAAGAGGATATGCTGGAAATGACAGGTGCCTTTTCAAGCATAGTCGATGCAAAATCCCCATTTACCAGAAACCACTCCTCATCTCTGGCGGAAAAAACAGAGAAGATGTGCGGTTACTACCATTTTGACAGGCATAAGACCGTAAGGATGATTGTAGCGGCCAATCTTCATGACATCGGTAAACTTATGGTTCCCAACAGGATCCTGGAAAAGGACGGCAAACTCACGACCGAAGAGTTTGCGATAATCAAACAGCACACATTTTACACCAGAAAGGCCCTCTCCCATATTTCCGGATGGGAGGATATTACCGACTGGGCATCGGATCATCATGAAAAGCTCAACGGGAAAGGATATCCATTCGGCAAAACAGCCGAACAGATGCCTTTTGAATCCAGGTTGATGGCTTGTCTTGATATCTATCAGGCTCTTACGGAAGACAGACCTTACAAGAAGGGATTTGATTATGAAAAATCCTTCAGGATTCTGGATGATATGGTGGAAAACGGCGGTATAGACGGTTCTATTGTGAAAGATATGAAAGAAGCTTTCTCCTGATTGCTGTTTAATCCTGTTCCTTTTGGTCCATCTTCTCTTTCAAATCCGGATAATACTTTTCCAGACACTCAGGACAGATACCGTGACTGAAATCCGTACCGGTTTTCTGGGCGATATACTCTTCAATCTGGCTCCAGTAGCCGCTGTCATCCCTGACTTTTCTGCAGTGCATGCATACTGGCAGAAGGTCTCCCAGGATTTTGACTTCCTCCAGAGCTTCTTTCAGCTCCTGAATCAGTTTTTCATTCTCTTTCTCTTTTTCTGTTTTCAGTTCCAGTTCCCGGTTCAGCCGAGAGTTCAGTTCGTCAATTTCCCGGAAAATCAGCCTGAAAGGCCTGGTAATGCTGGTTTCTATGATTGATTTGTATATAAAAAAGTAAGAGAAAAGCTTCAGATAGTGACCGATCAGATTGAAAACGCCATAATTGCTGACGTATTGGGTAAAAGCAAACTCCGACAGTATGGTCAAAACCATGGAAATGCCTATATAGAAATAAACCGTTCTATCCAGTTTTTCCTTTCTTTTATACAGCACCACAATGCCGAACAGAAGGATACCCATTATGATATATTCGCTGACGATTTTGAAAGGGGTCTGTCCCTGGTTCAGAATATAACAGGCCGGAAATGTGCGGGAGACAAATATGGAGTAAACAAGAACTGTCGTGATAAGTGTATAGATCCCCGCAATAAGATATTCCGAGTTTTTCACTCTCTCCCGGAACCAGATGAGAGCAACCAGAAGGGTCAGGCTCTCCAGATACCGTCCTCCGATCCATAACTGATTGGCATAAAACCGGTCATCCGGGAAGATATTCATCCCCACATAGCTGAGGGTATGAAGAAGATCGATAAAACCGACAAAAAGGTAGGCAATGCCAATAAGAAGGAAAAACTGATTTTTAATATAGCCTCTGGAGTTCCAGGTAATGATCGATAATGTGAAAGCCACAATAATGCTGAAAAGCTCTACGAGAAGATGAAACAGCAGATAATTGACGGCGGTTGTCATATAAAGGCCGATCAGGACAGCTATGACAAGAAGAGTTCCGGAGATGTTGCTGATGCCTTTATGTTTCTCAAATGATCTTTTTAAATTATCCATACATTCCTTCTGTAATATTCATAATTCTAAAGATTTTTTTCACTGACCGCAATGAAAATGAAGAACAGGTATCACTTCAGTGTATCTCGCAAGGCATACTCCTCATGGGTTGTAACTTTCAGACAAAAGGGCAAAACTGGATCCCATGATAGCCATAGATACACATACCCATACCACAGCATCCGGTCATGCCTACTCCAGTCTGGAAGAGATGGCCAGGGCTGCATCAGAGAAGGGGCTACCCGGATTTGTGATGACCGACCACAGCCCGGGAATGCCTGGAGGACCTCACATTTTCCATTTTTATAATGCCAGAGTTATTCCCCGGATCATCCATAACACCATGGTATTCAAAGGGATTGAAGCCAATATTATCAACTTTGAAGGCGAAATCGACGTAGAGAAGGAACTTCTGCAGCAAATGGAGGTTGTGATAGCCTCTTTTCACATTCCTGTCTGCCCTCCCGGTTCGGTGGAAGAGAATACCCATGCCTATATGAATGCAGTAAAGAATCCCTATATCAAAATTATCGGCCACCCCGATGATGGAAGATTTCCCTATGATATTCCCTCTCTGGCAAGAGCCGCCGCAGATAGCGGAACCATACTGGAAATAAACAACTCGAGCATGAAACCGGGAGCCTACCGGACAGGTGCGGAAGGAACCTACAGGGAGCTTTTAAAAGAATGCCGTAAGGAAGGCGTGAAAATCACTCTTTCCAGTGATGCCCATTTCAGCGCCCATATGGGTGATGTCAGCAACTGTACCAGGCTGGTGAAAGACATGAACTATCCCGAAGAACTTATCATCAACAGATCCCTTGAGAGCTTTCTGAAGGAGATGAATCTCTCTCTATAGAAAAAGCCGGGGATCTTAAAAATAGAATCCCACCCCCAGGGTGAAAGAGTGTCCGGTCATATCGGTAATATGCTTTCTCCCAAAGGGATCCACTGTGGGATCCAGATTATAGAGATCCGGTATGGGAGCTCCGTCCCCATAGGAACCGTCCTGAAAAAAGTAGTTTGTGGGTTCCGTATTCTTGTTGATCTGATATTTAAACTTGTAGGTTCCATGAAAAGCCACACGGGGTGTCACAAAGTACTGGATTTTTGCCGTAGGAGCGATAACCCATAAAGAGATATCATTGGACGAGACAGTATAGGTTTGGGATGTTTCAGGAGAACTTTCCAGGGGAACCGTATATTCCTGCTTCAAAAAGGTCTGTGCCATACTCAGATCGGCCCCCAGGGTCAGGTTCAGGGTTCTGGTAAAGTTCCAGACATACCCTGCTCCCAAATGAAGGGAAAAGTAAGGAGACCTGTCTTTTGAATAGGTAATGGTTGAGCCGGAAGGCAATCCACTCATATTCTCTACCTCTGCATCCTCGTAATTGACACCGTAAGACGTATAGGATTTATCAAACCGGACAGCTCCCGGGGCCAGTTCCAGCCCGCCCCAGGCAACCAGCCATTTCCTCACCCGGTAATGGAGCTTGATTGAAAAAAGGTTGAACTCTTCCGGATGGGGCTGCCCCTCTATTTCAGCCATATCACCCATGGTCGTGGCCCAGGGGTTCAAACCGAATTCAATTCCAAGCCCATAGGGGCTCACATAGGCCGCGGTAAAGGCCTGTGAGGTTTCCAGAACCTCCTCTTTGGGAATCGCTGCTCCGGCACTTTCCACAACCTCTCCGGTTTCCACGGAAACAAGCTGCAGGGTGAGGCGGAAATCCTCACCCAGTTCTGTGACGCTGCCCACCAGAAAGAACTCAGCCAGAAGGATACGGCCGGCTTCCAGATTTCCCGGGTCTCCCAGCCCGGTAAGGGAAAATTTGATCTCTTCTATCATCTCATCCCTGAGTTCATCATCCACAAGGTTAAAGAGCAAGGATCGTTCCAGATAAGACCGGATCAGAGCGGTAAACGCCGGGCCAACCTCATACTCTCTGGCAGAAGGAGACTGGCTTTCCACTGGAAGAATGGCCAGATTGGGTTTGAAAGCCAAATCGGGATGACTGTCCCGAAACTGGATGGTCAGTTCTGTAATAAGCGATTCTACCACCTGTTCTGCCGGCTGGCTGAACAGAGGAAATATCAGTAAGGAAAAAAGGAAAAAGGGTAAAAGCTTTTTATTAAACATAATCTCTCCCGGTTTGCAGACTCTCTTTTAATTATCTGTTTATGGCAGGTATATTTCCAACCCGACACAGCAAAAACACCGGATTCAGCCCAAAGGAGAAACAACTGGGATAAATCGGCGGACAGGGATTTATACTCCGAACAATAGTCCCTGCCGGAAAAAACGTGTATTGTTAAACCTATGAACTTTCTTTTTCCCATTCTGCTTATATTGATAAGTCTCACCACAGGAATCCTCCTTCAGCGGGTCCCCCTTAAACATAAGGACCCTCAAATCTGGAAAGAGACACTGAGAAAACGCCTTCAAAGAGCATCTTTCCTCTATCTGAATCCCCTGGTACTCATCGGAGCCGTCTGGATTCTTCCTCTGAATAACCTGGATATCCTTTTTCTCCCCATAATGGAAATTCTGGCCATAGCTGCCGGAGGGGTATATTCGATCATTTATACCCGCTGGAGAGGGATGCCCCGGCCCATACGGGGAAGTCATTTTTGTGCCAGCTATTATACCAATGTCGGCTCAGTCGGCGGCCTGGTTGTTTACAGCATGCTAGGAGAGCAGGGTTTTGTTCTTCTGCCTCTCTACAAACTTCTGGAGCCACTTATGTATTTCGGGGTCGGCTTCCCTCTTGCCTCTCTTTTCGGATCGGAAAAGAAAGAAAAAAAACAGTTTCTGCTGATGATCATAAAAGACCCGGTAATCACAATTTCCATGAGCAGTATCTGTATCGGTTTTCTTCTGAATCTTTCGGGTATCCAGCGCCCCGGATTCTACGGGCCTTTTAACGGTTTGATCATCCCCGTGATCTCCGCATTTCTCATTATTTCCATCGGGCTGGGTATGGATTTTTCCCACATGAAAGGGCATATTATTTCCACGCTCAGTGTCGCCTTTATCAAATTCCTGCTTGTGCCTGCCACAATAACCCTTGCGGCATATTTTTTGGGATTGGGAGAAATTATGAACGGTCTCCCCCTGTTAACCGTTTTCATCCTGACATCCATGCCTGCCGGTTTTGTGGCCATAATGCCTGCCAGTCTTTACGGCCTGGACCTGGACTATGCCAACACGGCCTGGATCCTCACCATGCTCTCCATGATTGTCATTGTCCCCTGGATCGGGTTCTGTCTGAAATTCATCCTGCCCCGTTTACTTTAGAACCTGAAAATGCCGGCAGATCATCAGTAGGAAAGATCAGGATCCAGAAGATAAAGCTGATTGTTCAGAAAAACGTCTATGATTTCCGGATCGAACTGAATGGACTTTCCTTCCGCCAGTTCCAGAACCGCTTCCTGCAGAGGAAGACCTTTCCGGTAGGGTCTATTGGTTGTCATGGCATCAAAGGAATCAGCCACCTGCACAATCCTGGCCAGAATATGGATATCCAGGCCTTTCAAACCAAGCGGGTACCCTTGTCCGTTAAACCATTCATGATGCTGTTTTACAATGGGAAGGCAGGGAACAAAAAACTCCACAACTTTCAGAATGTTTTCCCCGATAACCGGATGATCCTCAAAAACCAGTTTCTCTTTCGGTGTCAGAAGTTCCGCTTTATGAAGCAGCTCTTCGGGAACTCCGATTTTGCCTATATCATGAAGGAGGGCTCCGTACTCAAGACACTCGATCTCATAGGAGGATAACCCCATATGCCGGGCAATTTCCCTGGCAAAAAACCTGACCCTGTGACAGTGCCCGCGGGTATAGGGATCTTTCGCTTCAATGGTTTCCGCCAGAACCCTTACGGTAGCCAGGTTGGTCTCTTTCAGCTTGTCATAGGCATCCAGAAGCTCCCTGGTTCTGAGTTCCACTCTATATTCCAGGTTTTCCTGGTATTTTCGGTTCTCATATTTCAGCCTCTGGTTTTCTTCCAGAACCTTCTGCTGCTCCAGCCCCTTTTTCAAAAATTCAAGGATCTCCGCTTTTCTGACAGGTTTGGTTATGTAATCAAAAGCTCCCATCCTCATAGCCTGCAGTCCTGTTTCCAGATCCGTATGTGCGGTAAGCATGATAATCGGAATCAGAGGAAACTTCTCTTTCAGAAGCCCTAAAAGGTCAAGACCGCTCATTCCGGGCATTTTTATATCCGAAAGGATACAATCGGGAAGATTTTCCTGCCGGTCCAGAAGAGAAAGGGATTCTTCTCCCGATCCTGCCAGCAGGACCTTATACCCAGCATTCTCCAGATTGATTTTCAGTACTTTCTGCATGGCAGCATCATCGTCTATCACAAGGATCTTTTTTGTCAGGGAATCCTGCATGTCCTACCTGCCTTTCCGTTTTCCCCGGGGGAGAATAAAGGGAACACAGCTCTTATAATCATTATAATCCCGGAAGATTCTGGGAAAAAGAAAGCGGTCTTCCAGGTAGATGGTGAAAAAGTTCAGGAGGACCAGGGAAATCCCGGTAGAGAAAAACCAGGGGTTCGGATGAAAAAGGTACAGGGAAACAACCAGCAGAAGGAAGGGATAGAAACCGGGGTGCCTGACAATGCCATAGGATCCGGACCGGGAAACACAGCGCTCCGCAGGAGGTGAAAACTGTGTTCTCACAGGGATCTCAATAAAAAGCACATAAATCAGGGATAGAACGGAAAATCCCAGAAAAAGGAATTTACCCGTCCTGTATGACACCGTATCCAGAGGCAGAATCTGCCTGAAAGACAAAGCGAGCAGAACTACTCCCAACCCTCCGTAGGCAAGAATTGACATAAAAAACGCAAGACCTTTTTTTCCTCTGGCCTGCCCATGGTCAGCAATTAAAAGACAGAGGAAAAAAAATGTGGAACAACCGGTATACACCATTTTTTTAATTAGATGATATAATTCTCCTAAGAATAGTCTCATCATATGATAAATAAAGGGGTTAGTCATCTATGAACCTGGATCTTTCAACAATAATACCTGCCATGACCTTTACCCTTTATATTGTTTTCACCCTCTTCGGCATCATACAGGGACGGAAAGAAAAAGGAACCTATATATTTATACTGTACATGTTCATGATGTCCATCTGGAGTTTCAGTTCCTTTATGATGCATGCCAACACAGCGGTTCTGACACCCCTGAAATGGAACAGATTAATGATGATAGGGATGCTTGGAGTTCCCATCACCATGTTCCATGCCCTTCTGAACATGACAGGAGACCACAAAAAACGGGTATCCCTGTTTATGCTGATTTCGGGATACACCATCTATCTGGTGCTCCTGTTTTTTAATTTTACCGGAAGGATTGTAGAATATGCGGGATTTACCGGACGCGAATTTACCTACAGGTTATCCGACGGAGCCATCCTGGCCTACTCGCTCTGCTATATTTACATTATTTTCGCCCTGATACATTTAAGCGTACGGCTTTACAAAGCGGAGAATAAAATCCTGGAAAGGAAACTCAGGTTTCCCATGTACGGAGTGATCATTCTGCTGGTCAGTGTACTGGTAAACCTTTATGAGCCTTTGGGGAAGTACCCGATAGATATTCTGGGCACAACCCTCAACGCCCTTTTTATTTTCTATGCCATATACAATTACAAACTGATCAGCTACTCTTCGATTGTTCTCAGAAGCATCCTGATCATTATCCTGGTAATGATCAGCAGCTCCATATTCTATTTCTCCTATTGGGTGCTTTCCTTAACGGAATCAACCTACTCGTCAGACCATAAAGTCTTCCTTGTTTCCCTGCTTTTCGGAATTCTGGTAACCATAATCTTTCAGCCCCTGCGCAAAGGAACCCTCTCCCTGATAGAAAAGCTCTACCTGGGAAAGCGTTTCAACTCCTTTCAGGAACTGAAAACCTTTTCCCATACTCTGAGTTCCCTGGTGGATTTAAGACTTCTGGGAGAGCTGACAACAGAAAAAATCAGCACATCCTACAGACTTAACTGGTCAGCCATGATCGTTCAGGACTATTCAACCGGCAGATACCTGATTTTCGGTTCCCAGGGTATAGATTACCCCATCGGGGAGGAAACCCTTTTTGACAAGGAAGCCATAAAAGAGTTCCGGAAAGACCTGAGCCTGGAAGAATCAAACCGGTACAGGTACCCTCCCATTGTTCTCAGAGTTGCCGATACCAGCCTGATCCTGCCCCTCAGTTTGGTACTGCCATTAAAATTCAAGACAAGGACCAACGGATACATCCTTTTGGGCAAGAGCGAAGAGAGGGACTTTTACAATCAGTTTGACCTGGATACCCTTGAGATTCTCCAGGGACAGTGCGCCATTACCCTGGAAAACGCCATATCTTTTGAAAGGCTCCGGAATCAGCAGAAAAAGCTGCAGAACCTCAACCAGGAACTGACTGTAAGCCGGAATAAACTGGAAGCGTTTTTTGACGGCATTACCACACCCATTGCCATACAGGACATCAACTACAACATTGTTATGGTGAATTTTGCGGCGACAAAATACTTCAATGCCGGATATGACCAGTTGGTCGGACAAAAGTGCTACAGAGCCTTCTTCAACCGGGAAAAACCCTGCCATAACTGCCTGGCTCAGGACTGCCTTCATACGCAGCTTCCCTTTGAATCGGAACAGATCAGAGAGAAGAGCCATATGATATTTGATGTCCACTTCTACCCGATTTCCGTCCCCGACAGGGAAACAAAGATATTCCTGGAGTTTTTCCAGGACGTAACGCAGCAGAAAAAACTCCAGGCCGATCTGATACAATCTGAAAAACTGGCAGGAATCGGCACCATGGCTTCGGGGATAGCCCACGAAATCAACAATCCCCTGGGGGGCATTCTCGGTACTGCAGAAATCATACAGGATCAGCTTGAGAAGGACTCGCCGTTATATGATTTGACCAATGACATTATCAATTACTCACTGAGTGCCGCATCGGTACTGAAGGATCTGACCATATACTCCAGAAAAGAGAAAGGCGAACTGAACCTGATCGATATTCCCACTGTGATTGAAGATGCTCTGAGAATGGCCGAGCGGGGGATGGATATGGAAAATATCGAAATCCTGAAAGATTTTGAGCCGATCCCTCCCATAGAAGCCAATCAGAACAGTCTGCAGCAGGTTCTTCTTAACCTGATATCCAATGCGGTACAGTCCATGCCGACAGGAGGAACCCTTCAGATATCCTGTTCCTGCGATCAGTTCAATGCCCGGATAGATTTTAAAGATACCGGAACGGGAATTGAAAAAGAGAGCCTGGACAAGATCTTTGATCCCTTTTATACCACCAAGGATCCGGAAAACGGGACCGGCCTCGGATTGAGTATCTCCCATCATATCATAACCGAGATGGGAGGCCGCATCAGAATTAAAAGCAAACTGAAAGAAGGGACGGAAATAACAGTCAACCTGCCTCTGGAATCCAGGGATAAATGGAAAATCCGCTTTGTCATTGCCAAAGAGGATAAGGAAAAAGAGGATGTCTTCTTTCTCCAGCGGAAAATACTGGTGGGAGAACTGGGTTACAGAGAAGAATCCATCCGACGGACCATCGATGAAAAGGCCTTCCACATTCTTGCCTACAAGGGCCTTCAGCCAGTGGGAACCGTATCCTGCATTACCACCCGGACCGTAGAGAAGCTCCCCATTGAAGATCATTTCAGTTTGACTGATATGACCAGAGGAAGAATCAGTGCGGAAATCGACCGTTTGGCAGTGCTGAAAGAAGAAAGAGGGAGCATTATCCCCATCGGACTCATGACTCTTGCCTATATCTATACAAGAATGAACGAAACCGAGGTTCTCTTTCTGGATGTTTTTGCAGAGGATAAAAAACAGGTGGCCATGTACGATAAACTGGGCTACCAGAGAATCGGCCAGTACCGGGATCCGGCTCTGGTTGATGTGATGATCCTGGACCACCGCACCGAATACGAGAGAAAAAGGAGCAGGATGGAGCATTTTGTCAAACCTCTTGTGGCCAGACTTATAAAGCTGATCCAGTTCGATTCCCAAGAGAAACAGGCCTTTCTGGAAGCCATGGAAACCATGGTGGAAACCCCTGCAGAGTATTAAAGGAGCCTAATGAGGCTTTAACAGGGTGAAAAGTCCCGTTTCCTGTGGATTCCCAGCTGATGAACTGATATAAAAGGGTCTTTGAAGTATATTGGAAAAGAGGAGGATTCCCCATGAAAAGAAGCCTTGCCGCATTGCACCTTATGATAATCCTGACACTGATACCTCTCTGGTCGCAGGAAGAAACCGGTCCGGAACCGGATTTCAATTTCGGGATATCCATCGGAACAGTAACCCTGGAGGATGAAGTATACAACTCGGTACGCTTTCTTCCCGAACTCAGCATGGGAAAACTGGGAGCAGGACTGGATATCGATTTCCGGTTCACCCTTAAGAATAACGATCAGGGAGATTTGAGATTCAAGGTCTACCGGAATGACTGGTATCTGGAAGACGGAGGATCTTTTCAGGAGTATCTGAATCTTTATCTTTCCAAATTTGCCTATATACGCTGGGGAGAAGAGAGGGATTCTCTTTTTGTCCGCTTGGGAAGCCTCGGCTCCACAACCCTGGGAACCGGTTACATCATGGGGGGCTATTCAAATACTCTTCTGATGCCTGAACAGAGGATTTTCGGAGGCCAGTTCAATCTGACAGGAGAACTGTTCAATTTCCCCTATCTGGGACTTCAGGGGATGATATCCAATCTGTCTGCCCTGGATCTTCTGGGAGGCCGTCTTTACGGATATCCTGCTGCGGACCTGACAGAAATACCCATTGTTAAAAACATCGAACTGGGAACCTCGTTCTACACAGACAGAAACCCCTTTCTCTATCTGGAAGACCTGGATGAGGATGGCTATTACGACATCTACGACAACAGCGTCTATCCCACAGACTATGACACGGAAAATGTAGTGATAACCGGATTCGATTTTATTGCCCCGGTTTATGCCGATAGTTTTTCAACCCTCGCTCTGATGGGAGATCTGGTATTTCAGGGATCAGGAGATCCCAAAAAAGGCGGAATGCTCGGAGCAGCCGGATCTGTCAGTTTTCTCCGCTATATGGGTCAGATCCGTTTTATGGGGGATGATTTTCAGCCTGTCTATTTTGACGCCCCCTATGACCTTCTCCGTGCGGATAAATACACAGTCTACGCCAATGAGGGAGATCCCGTTCTGGATGCGGCGACCGGTTATCTGGCATCTCTGGGAGCAGCCTTCCTGCAGGAGAGTCTGATATTCAATGTATCTGTGGAAGGTCCTTTCAGTAACCCGGATAATGACCCGTACATGGATCCCAGACTGAAAGGAGTTTTTTCCCTGCAGCCGGGAGTCTTGGAAATCGTCGATTTCAATTTCTGGTATGACAAAATGTACATCAGCGGCTTTGATGATCTGATAAACCCTGAAAACGCACTGGTGGGAGGCTTGGTGAATCTTCACATGGCTCCAGCGGTGATCTCCTTTCAGGTCGATGCCAAGTATGAACCGGGTGACAGCAGCAACTGGAATGTGACATCCCAGATCCGAACGGGCATACAGTACTAAGGAGGCAAACAATCATGAAATACAATCCATTGAGAATACTGGCTTTACTGCTCCTTTTCCTGACAGGGACGTATCTGTTTTCCCAGGAGGGCAGTCTGGCGATTATTGAGTATATAGAAGGGGATCCCTATGAGGTGACGGTCCAGCTTCCTTCGGGCGAACTGGAAGAAGCCTACATAGGTATGGAGCTGGAACTGGGATCTACTGTAAAAACCGGTGATGCCAACGTCGAAATAGCTCTTGATCCGAACGGCACGATCTTTAATCTGGGCAGCGGTACCGTGTTTGTCATCAACACAATACAGGGAAGACAGGAGAGTGAAGAAACCTCCATGAGCCTCCTTTCGGGCAGACTGAGAACAGTAGCCGCCCGGCTCGGACGGGAAAACCGGTATACCATAAATACGCCCACCTCGGTCTGCGGCATACGGGGTACCGAAATATTCAATACCGTTTCGGCTGATGAAAATTTTATCATCTGCAAATCCGGTCTGGTAGATGTTATCAGCAAAGCAGATCCTGAAAACAGAACCCAGATAAGCGGCAATATGCGGGTCAATACCGGCATGGAAATTTTTACTCCTTTGAACATCACACCGGAAGAGGTCAATGCGGTATTCGATACACTCCCGTTCAGAAAACTGGATCCTCTGGCAGTCCCCGGTCAAACCGTGGAAAAAGCGGCCGATGAGGATATTCAGGAAGATCAGGAGGCTCCGGAAGAAGAACCTCAGGCTGAAGAAGCTGAGCCGGAACAGCCTGTTCAGGAGATCTCGACTCCCGAAATCCCGGCAGAACCTCTTCCGGCGGCAGCAGAAGAGGACTCCCGAAGCCGGGAATCCAGAGAACCCACCAAACTGGAACAGTGGTTTTCCGATCATATGAATTTCCAGCTGGGATCTGTGACGATCAATGGTGAAACCTGGGCTCAGGCTATTATCCAGCCCGTCTTCATCACAGGAAAAATCAGAATGGGATTATATCTGCCAGTGATCTACAGAGAAAATTTTCTGGATCCCGGAGACTGGTATCATCCGGAAGGAAACAATGAATGGTCCTTTGGAGGCGATCAGAGCGGATGGGAGGATACCCTTCTGGATTTAAACAGGGATATATGGCTGAAGGTCCGTTACTTTGAGTTCGGCACCCCCGGCTGGGATCCTTTCTATCTCAAAGCAGGTAATCTGGATTCGATGACCCTGGGACACGGCTCTTTGGTACAGAACTACAGCAACAATACCAACTTTCCCAGTGTCCGGATGACCGGCATCAATACCGGAATAACCCTGGGCGGTCTGGAACTGGAAGCATTGGTGGATGATGCGGCGGATCCGTCCCTTATGGGGGGAAGGATTCAGATCCGCAGCGGTAAACCCTTTGCCCTGGGAGCAGCCTCTGTGGTGGATCTTTATCCTGCAGCCGAAGCAGAAGATCCGGAAGCCCTGGGAGATCCTTATCTGGTGGGAGGATCTGTTGATCTGGAATTTTTTTCCATCAATACGGATCTTTTAAAACTGCAGACCTATCTGGATGCTTCAGCAACGATCCCCATATACCGGAATCAGCCTGAGGGAACAGCTTTTGATACATCAGATCCTTTCAAACTGATCTGGGATGACGAGACCCTGAGCAACTACGGCCTCAAAGGGGGCGTCGCCGGAAAAGTAACTCTTCTGGACTTTATGGTGAATATCCGCTACGAAGACGGATTATACCGGCACAACCTTTTTGACAACCTTTATCAGAGAAACAGATTATCCTATCTGACAGCAATCAATGGTTACCTGGAAAATCCTGAAACCACGGTATCTTCGGTCGGCCTGTACGGAGAAGGCGGTTTTAACCTTTTTCAGGAGAAAATCCGTTTGTCAGCAGCCTATCTGTGGCCCTGGGAAATTGATGGCTCGAACATTACAACAACCGATGATGATTACTTTAAACTGGGTCTGGAGCTTTCCAAAGGGCTGGTACCTTTTTATGACATCTCCGGTGCGGTGTACTATGAAAGGGCCCGTTTTGCCTCGTCTCTCGGGGAGGGGGATTTTGTCTGGCTCAATGAAGACTCCATCCTGACAGGAGAAGTGGTTCTGCCCGTGGCTCCACCGCTGGATCTGGCCATGACCGTATCCTCATCGACCATATACGACGAAGAGGGAAACCTGATCATGGAGGATGACGGGATAACCCCCAGGATTGTCCCGGTATTTACCATAGAGACAAGGATACACTTTTAAGAGACATCCAGGCTGGGCTGACTGGGGTGTAGCCCAGCCCTCACCAAAGCCTGCAGCCCAGCTCTTACTGATCCGGGAGGATTTTCAGGAGACCGAGATATCTTCGATCTGCAGGATAACCACGTCATCTGCCAGAGATGTAGAGATATAACTGGCGATATCTTTTTCGGAAGCATCCTTGATAACTCTTAAAGTTGCCCCTCTGCGGTAAACAGGCTGTCCAGTGCGGAAGGTTTCTTCCACAGTGTTTCTGATCGTGCAGGATTTGCAGTGAATAGTGCCTCCGCATCCTCCAGGCTCAAAAGAGTGAACACAATCGAAAACCACGCCTCCCCTATTTCCTTCTATTGCATCAGCAGGCTTACCCAGTACCTGACGGGCCATTTCGTTCTCCATAACTATAGAGCCTTCGGAATCAACCAGTAACAGGGGGATCTCGATCCTTTCCAGAAATTTTCTCAAACCCCAACCGCTTTTATTCTGCATTTCCTTAAAACAGCTCCCGCAGATTCCGTGGGATACTGTTTCTGATTTCTCATCTGCCCTGATCAGAGAATGGCACCAAGCACAACACAACTTTCATAAGTGTTCCTTTATATAAAGCAAGTCTAGTAGAGACAGGAATTATTATCAAATCATGAGTTAAATGAGAGTCAACCGGGCACAACAGTGCCGCATATGAGGTGCATCATGCTGACAGGGCAGAACGTTCTGTAAGTCAGAAACGATCAATAACTGTGATTCCGGTACCATTAAACTGATCCATATTCATAAGTTCTGAAAGGGACTCTTCCAGAGAGATCCTTTTTTGTATCAGTTTCTGCGGAGCCAGCTTACCTGTCTGAATCATGGATAACAGATCCGGATACCGGTGCGCCTGAATCCCGTGACTTCCCAGGATTTCCAGCTCATGGGCAATTATCCGATCCATGGGAACCGAGGAATGCTTATGATCTCCCAGCATTAATCCGACCTGAATATGCTTTCCCCGCTTTCTCAGGCAGGAAATGGAATTGAATGATGTGGCAGGAGAACCTAAACCGTCCAGTGAGACATGAGCCCCTCCCCCGGTGATTTCACGGATTTCCTGAACCACATCAGGACTGGTAGCCCCATTGACCACGGCAACAGCCCCCAGAGAAGCTGCAAAAGAGAGTTTTTCCTCTCCTATGTCCACAGCCACCACATTGGCACCCACGGCAGAGGCAATCATAATGGCGGAAAGTCCGATTCCGCCGCAGCCGTGGACAGCCACCCACTGCCCTGCCGCCACCTGCCCCTGCTCGATAACGGCTCTGAAGGAGGTGACAAAACGGCATCCCAGACTGGCAGCCGTAACATAATCCACCTCCTCGGGGAGCCTGACCAGGTTAACATCCGCATAATCGATAGAAACCAGCTCTGCAAAGGACCCCCAATGGGTAAAGCCGGGCTGGAATTGATAATCGCATACCTGATGATTTCCCGAAGCGCATTGAGGGCAATGACCGCATCCACAGACAAAAGGCAGGGTTACAGAATCCCCTTTTTTCCACAGGGAAACATCCTTTCCGGTTTCAACCACAACACCTGCCAGTTCATGACCCGGCACATGGGGGAGAGTGATATCCGGGTCATGCCCCATCCATCCATGCCAGTCGCTGCGGCATAAACCTGTAGCTTTAACCTCAATGACAACACCCTGCCTAGGGGGAACGGGATCCGGAACATTCTCAATTGACAGGGGTTTTCGGAATTCTCTGTATACGGCCGCTTTCATTAACAATCCCTCTCGTGTTTACGGGTCATTCTGTATCTTTACCTTTCCCCGGACCCGTTATGTTTTCTGGTAAAAACAGCACAATTCCCTACTGTCAATACCGATCTGACCTTAATAATAGGAGCTTTTTCAAAAAGGGAGAAGTGAGGAAGTGAAAAATCGGATGAAAGGGAGAACAGGTACGAACTCTAAAAATATGACCATTTTTCTCCAAATAGATTGCTTCTCATTTTAAAGAGACCTACATTAATAAGGGGGAGTTAAAAAAACATGTTAAAAAAAGTCCTCGACGATACACTCGGGCAGGAAATTCAATACACACTGTTCAGAATCTATCTGAAAATCATTATTCTCCTGACGCGCAACCTTTATTATCTCCCAGTTTTTTACAAAAAGTCCCATTATCAATACCCTTTCCACAGTGGGAATCATTGTGTTATGCCTCCTCTGGCTCCTTTTTTCCAAAGATCATGATAACTATACAGCCGCAAGAATCTCCTTTCTGATCATTGTTTCTGTTGTCTATGTTCCCTTTGGCTACCTTACTTCTCCGGGATCAATGGGAGTTATGCCGTATATCACATTTTTTGTGATTTTCCTTTCATCTGTTATCGCTGTAAAAAAATGGGAATATCTGTTTCCCGTCATCACCATTGCCGAGCATCTCGGACTGCTACTGCTGGAAAGAGACAACCCGGAGATTGTGCCTCTTTTTTCCTCTTCCCGACAAAGGCTTCTTGATCTTTCCATCAATATTACGGTGATTTCCCTCTTTATTATGGCAACCCTCTACTACATTATGAGACGATATTCCGCATATAACCGGAATCTTGCAAATCTGAGTATTACAGATGCTCTGACGGGACTCTATAACAAAAGGTATATAGACAGCTTTGCCGAAATGGAGTTCAGCCGGGCGGAACGGGAAGGGACTCCCCTCTCTCTTGTGTTTATCGATCTTGACAATTTCAAAAGGATTAATGATCAGCTGGGTCACCTGGAGGGAGATAAGGTTTTGATTGAAACAGCTGAAATTATCAGAAAAAATATCAGGAATTATGATATTTGCGCCCGCTACGGCGGTGATGAATTTCTCATTATCCTTCCCCATACGACAGAAGACGAAGCGATGGAGCAGTACGAACGGCTGGATAAATTCTTTACAGAATATTCGGAAAAGTACAGAATCCAGGGTTTTTCCGTCAGTTCCGGTATAGCCTCAAGGAAGAATCTGACATTTAAAGAAGTTCTGGAACTGGCAGATAACCGGCTGTACCATGAAAAAGAAAAAAGAAAATCCCGGCTTTAGATTCCTTTTACTTCTTTAGAGTATTTGTATTTATCTCGATCATCCGATGAAAAAGGCACTGCTCTTTCAATCCCCTGTGGGGACAATAATTTCTCTCTGTATCAGGATTATTGCAGTAGAATCTTACAAGCCGTCCGGCAAGAGAAGGATCGATGTCATAATGCCCCTCATCCAAAAGATCCGGAATATTCAGAACATCGCAGAAATCACAGGAAATATTCATTGTAAGGAAATATACACCCTTTTGGGGGAAACACCAGATTTTGTTTCCTTTAAATGGAAGTACAACATCCCTTGGGTTAATTTCGGAAAACTTGTAATATAGAGGAAAAGCAGTAAAAACTGTCCTATTCAACAGCCGGAGATGTATTATGAATCTTTTCAGAACAATTTTCCCCAACAGAGATGCCGGAATCTTCCGGGAGATTCCCATGAAATCTCCGGGAAAACTGTTTACGAGCCCCATGCCGTCAGGAGCCTACGATAAGAGGAACAGACTTCTGAAAATCTATAAAAATTACAGAATCGACCATGTTTTTTCTCTGGTAACCGACAAAGAACTGGAACTGAAAGCCAGAAAACCCCTCTTTAAAGAGTACGAGAAACGGGGGATCACCTACTCCCGGTATATCATAGAGGATTTTCAGGCTCCCTCGGGGGATGTGATTCATAAACTGGTAGATGAAGCCATCGAGAGACTGAATAAAAAACAGCACCTTCTGGTTCACTGCCACGCCGGAGTGGGAAGAACCTCTGTGGCTGTCAGCTGTATTTATATGACCTTAACCGGATGCTCCCCGGAAGAAGCCATCCAGCATGTAAAAGATCATATGCTTGTAAATATCACAACAGAACAGACCAGGTATATAAAGCAGTTTTCAGCCGAAAAGAAATGAGCCTCGGGCCTTACCCTTTTTAACGGGGATTCCTCCATGATTCTTCTTCTCTCTGTTTCCAGGCTTCAAAACTGTCCTGCTCTTCCTGGCGGAACTGTCTGAAAGCTTCCTGCTCCTTCTCATAAAATTCCCGGAACCTGGCTATGGTATATTCATAATCAAAATAATCGGTACGATGGTATTCGCCTCTGAACGCGGTCTGTTCCTCCTGAGGTATCTGAAGGTCATCCTGAATGTTTCCGCGATCTTCATCCGGTTCTTTTCCGGGATCCACGCTGTTATTTTCTTTTTGACAATACTGAAGCCGTCGGAGGCAAATCCTTCCCCATGGCGGTTAAAGGCCTGAATGGTATAAAAAACAATCTGTTCCTCAAGTGAGGGAAACCCTGTATCCATATAGGAAGAATCAAGAGATTTTCCAATCAGCAGGTAATCCTCTTTTTCAGGATTCCACCGGTAGATGTTATACCCCTCTGCGCCTTCCACCCCCTGCCAGGAAAGAACCGGGTACTCATTAAGAAATGCAGACCTCAGGGAAGAAGGAATACCGGGCGGTGTTTCCTCCGTCCCGGTCCAGGCTTCTGCAATTTCACTGAACCCGCTTTCAAGGTTACCGGAAGAATGCATTTTCACACTCTTTACTGCGTAGACATAGGACACACCAGGCGGCAGTTCCGGGTCGGTAAAACTGCTGGATTCGGATGTTCCGATTTTTTTGAGAATACTCTCTTCATTATCCACTCTGTAAATCAGATAGTAGTCGGCCTGCGGATCTGATCGCCAGGTCAGTTCTATTTTATTTTCATACGCCCCTTTTGTACCTTCCAGCTGAACCGGAGGCTGTATATTCCGGGGGGAGCTGTCAATTTTGTCATACATCACCCCGCTTCCGTAGGTAGCCAGAGTTTCAAAAAGGTCATAGTCCATCCACATAAACCCGTCTTCTCCCCAATCATCTCCCCAGGAGTTGACAATTCGGAAAGCATGACGCTCATCATCGTATCCCACGACACACATGGCATGACCGCTTTTTGACGTTCCGGAAACCTTGCTGTAGATTCCTCCCCTGTAGCGGTAAAAATTCGGATACGTGGCAAATCCCACAACCACAGGAAGGCTTTCCGCCAGGGCTGTTTTTACAGCATTTATATCCACGCGCCAGGTTCCGGTGCTTCTGTTATACTCATCAAGTTTTTTGTGTGATAGCGAAAGGTACTCTACAGCGGCAGCTTTGACTTTTTCATCCGGAAATGCCTTCAGATTATTCAGATGCGGAAAAATGCTGATAGGGGGAACCCCCTGTTTTTCCATCATCACCATATGGTCGATAATATAGGTTCCCTTGTTGACTCCGCCGGTGATCTGATTGTATGTGAACAGGGGGCTGAACTGATGATCTTCCTGTGTCACATCCCATCGGCGTTCCATATTTTCCTGCATGGTTTTGGCATAGTATACGGTAGACCAGGCAGCGCAGCTCCCTATGCTGCCCTGACTGCGTACAGGCGGGACATACATACTCAGGTCCACTTTTTTCGGAAGGGTTTTGGAACCGGACCCGTCTCCGGGAATTCCGTTTTCCGATGTGACCAGCCCCCGGGGATTCGCCTCTGAAAGAGATTGGTTTAATCCCGAAGGAATCAGATCCAGTCCCTGAGCCTGCTGGGCAAGCAGGTTTCCCCCTGACAATAACAATACAAGGATGGGAAATAACACGGCATTCTTCATTGATTCCTCCTTTACACATACAACCAATGCAGACAATTAATCATGATATATTCTAAATGATATATTCTAATACATAATCCCCTATTCCAGAACAACAACCCCCAATTTAATCGCTTCATGAACCAGTTCTGTCTGAGATGATATTCCCAGTTTTTTAAAAATGTGATCTCTGTGGTTGTTGACCGTTTTTTTACTGATATTCAAATACCTGCCGATATCCACATAACTGTTCCCCTGGGCCAGAAGAGAAAAGATCTGCTGCTCCCGGAGGGTCAGTTTCTCATAGGAGGAATACTGAACAACAATTTTCCGGTTCAGCTCTTTCCAGGCAGTTTCAGACATCCAGAACTGCCTGGCAAGAGGGGTTTTCAGAGCTTCCAGCAACAGCTGGGGACTCTCATCTTTCAGAAAATATCCCCGTGCGCCCATGGATCTGGCCTGTTTGATATACACCGGTGATTTATGCATGCTCAGAATAAAAACGTACCAGTGTTTCGGAATATACTGAATAAGGTCAAATCCCCGGGAATTTCCTATGGTAATATCCAGGATAACTGCATAATACGTCTGTTCCCGGATCATCATTCTGGCATCATCCAGGGACGGAGCAAAATCCAGATCGATATGGGAGATTTTCTGATTCAGGCCGGAAAAAATCAGTTCATGATCGTCAACCAAAAGTATCCTGTTCATGGCGTCACCGGTATTGTAATATGAATTATCAGACCATTGTCCGATTGCAGATTCATCCTGGCATTAAGGATATTCAATCGGTAGCGGATCCCCTTCAGACCCAGGGAATCAGGTTGTTCCGGAAGGGGCAGCCCCACCCCGTCATCCCTGTAGGAGATGATGACTTCCGGATGGGAGTATAAGATTCTGATATGCAGGTTACGGGCTCCGGAGTGCTTGCGGCAATTGGTTAACAGTTCCTGAATCACTCTGAAAACATGAAGTTTCCACTCTTCCGGAGTCTCCAGAACAGTCATTCCATGCATTTCAGTGTTCAGGGAGATAGAGGAAAGAGACTGGAAATCCGAAAAAAGATGCTCCAGATGACTCTTCAGGCTCCCCTCTGGAAAGTCGGGAGACCGCAGGGAATGAGACAGGGAACGGACCCGTTCAATCACATCTTTGCTATACCGTTTAAAAAGTTCCGTATGTCCGTATCCCTCACAGAGAAAATGCTGATTGATCAGCGAGAGTTTCTGGGCGATCTCGTCATGAAGTTCCAGGGCTATGAGGTTTCTTTCCTCTTCCAGAAGATCCAGGAGCTTCTGCTCGGTTATGTGTCTCTCCCGGGCCTTCTCCATCTTTTTTTTCTGATCCATCACAGAAACGGTAACAAGCACAGTAAGAATAAAGACCATGGCGGAAAAAGACGTTGTCAGAATGGATGTGGCCCGTATCTGATCCTTGTAAAAGTGATCAATAAACATTCCCAGTTTATGGAGTTCCTGAATCAGAGTCTGCCTGTCCCGGGATGCATAATTGTCCGGGAAGAGAGGCTCTTTATCCTGCAGTGTCCGGATCAGCCCTGCAATACGTGTATCCTCCTGAAGTTCCCGGAGAATATCCTGAACAGGATCCAGGGAATCATGATCTTCAGCCATTGCCAGCAACTGAAAAGAATTCCTCAACTGCATTTCCAGAGACCAGATATTGCTTGAGGAAATGTATTGAATCCTGCTGAACAGAAGCATGATAACAAGCACCGCAAAAGCACCGGTTAAAAGCGTCAGGTTTGGTATTTTAATGAGTTTCTTAAATATTTTCATGATACATTAAATTAATATAGTTTACGTATCATGCAATTTTCAACAGATTTTTTCCTGGCTGAATCTATACTGCAGTATAGAACCGGAGTTTCAACTCTTCATCTTCTGCCTGTTCCAGAGTGAAAGCTCCATTGAAAAAGAGAGAAAAACCCATATCACCGGAAAGGACGTTTTTCAGCTGTTCTTTCAGATCATCCGACTCCTTTGTATCGCAATCCCTGTTCATATAAACAGTCAGTTCATAATTCTCCTTTCCAAACTGTAGCAGATAGGCCGTATGGGAGGGAAAGATTAAATCATCATACACATAGGAAACATCATGTCCCAGTTTCTCCAGTCCCTCTTTCACAAATCCAAGGGGTTTCGGGGGAAATACATTCATTACCGGCTCCTTAAAATATTCATGTTTACCCTTTTATGTGCGAAAGTAATGCCAACTTGGACAATACAGCAAAATAAAATGCGTAATTTATTACATAATAGAAATTTAAAAAATTACCACCTATTTATCCCCAGACATCTGAACACCGCATCCTCTACAGAAATGTGGATTTTCCCTTTTTTGTACATTTTAGGATTTTTTTCTGGAAACGATGGAATTTCTCATGATAATATATGATATTCAGACATAAAAAAGAGGTAAAACAATGAAACCATATAAAGTGGGAATCATCGGGATTGGTGATATCAGCGATAAATATATAAAAAATCTCCAGAAATACAGCATTGTGGAAATTCATGCCTGCGCCAGCCGGGGGCTCGAAAAAGCAAAAAAGGTTGCCGAAAAGTTCGGCATTCCCCATGCCTGCGCATCGGCCCAGGAGATCATTGAAGATCCCCGGATTGATATTGTTTTAAATCTGACACCTCCCGGTATGCATAGCGCCTATAATATTGCGGCTCTGGAAGCGGGAAAACACGTATACACAGAAAAGCCCCTGGGTTCAGACCTGGAGGGAGCGAAAGAAATTATGCGTCTTGCCAAAGAGAAAAATCTTTTTGTGGGATGCGCTCCCGATACTTTTATGGGAGGCAGGCTGCAGACCGTGAGAAGCCTTCTGGATAAAGGGGTAATTGGAGATGTGATCGGAGCCGGTGCGTACTGCCTCTATCACGGTGTGGAAACCTTTCACCCCAGTCCTTTTTTCTACTATAAGAAAGGGGCCGGCCCGCTGCTGGATATAGGGCCGTATTATATGACCGCACTACTCTCCCTGCTGGGTCCGGTAAAAAGATGCAGCGGTATGGCCAGGAAATCCTTTTTAAAGAGAGAAATCACAGGAGGGCCCCATAATGGCGAAACCATAGATGTGGAAGTGGATACTCATATTATGGGAAACATGGAGTTTCACAACGGGGCGATTGCCAATATCATTACCAGTTTTGATGTTTGGGATTCTGAAATGCCCAGAATGGAAATCTACGGAACAAAGGGAACAATCTGTATCAACGACCCGGACCCCCTGGACGGTCCCAACCTCTTTGGCGGTCCCGTTCTTCTGAGAACGGAAAAAGAGTACCGCTGGGCAGGATTTCCCAGACAGGAGACCCCTGACCCCTGGATAGAAGTCCCCATTGAACACCGCTTTACCTCCACAAGCCATGCGGAGAACAGCCGGGGGATCGGTCTTGTGGATATGGCTATAGCCATGAAAAAGAACAGACCCCACAGAGCCAGCGGCGACATGGCATTTCACTCTCTGGAGGTTATGACCAGAATCCTGGACTCAGCCAAGGATGGACAATTTCATACCATTGAGAGTACGTTTGTCAAACCGGAAGCTATGGATAAGGATTTTCCTGACCGGGAGATTTGAAAACAGAACAGAATACGCTTATAATTCACTATTGATTGAGCCTAGGAAAAATGACTGAATAAAACTGAATTATAAGCAGGTCCCATAAAATGCTGAAAGCGTTTTTTTATGAAAATATTGTCTGGATGATATTTACCGCTGCTGTAGCGGAAATTTCAGTGACTCAGATAATTTTGCATAGAAAAAAGAAGACTTTTTTTCTTACCCGCTCAAAAGGTATTTTTATTCTGTTTATTGTACAGTATATGTTCTGGGGGATCTTATCTCTCAGTTTCAGCTCGGCATTGCAAAAGATCTATCTCAAGGTTCCCCTCAAACCGGAAGGCTTTGTTGCACCACTGATTATGGGATCCCTGTACGGCCTTCTTATTGGTTTGCTTTTTTTCTATGTCAGAAAGAGAAATGCCCATCTTGAAATCGCTGTTTCCAACGCCAGGTTTAATGAGCGACGCTATAAAAATCTTTTTGATATCCTGCCCTACGGAGCGGAAATCATGGATCTGAACGGTAAGATACTTTCAGTCAGCGAAAACACCTGCCGGTTTCTCGGATATGACAAAGATCAGCTTCTGGGAAAGAACCTGAAAGAGTTTCTCCATCCCGATGATCAGTGCATCCTGGCAGAAAAGCTTGACAGGATAAAAAACCCTTCGAGGAACAGAAGCAATATATCGGAAGTAAGACTTCTGCATAGCGACGGATCCTGCAAAACAGTTCTAAGGAGTTCTTCCCTTGTTTATGATGAACAGGACCGGGTTTCCGGAATCCTTTGCGTCAATACAGATATAACGGACTATAAAGAAGCTGAAAAAGAAAAACAGATCCTCACAAACCGTCTGGTACAGACCCAGAGAATGGAAGCGCTGGGAAACCTGGCGGGAGGAATAGCCCACGATTTTAATAATGTGCTCTCCCCTATCATCGGTTTTTCCGAACTGCTTATGGAATCCCTCCCTCAGGAAAGCAGTGATCATCTGAAAGCGGAAAAAATCTTTCAGGCTGGTATAAAAGGAAAGGAGCTGACCTCTCAGATACTCGATTTCAGCAGGCAGTCAGAACTGGATAAACTCCCCATTACTGTTAATGAAGCCTTAAAGGAAATTCTCACTCTGAGTAAAGCGGTTATACCTTTTAATATCACTCTGGAAGAGAAAATCACCGAAGCTCCCTGCATTGTCACTGCAGCCCCGTCCCATATCCAGCAGATCGGAATGAATTTGATCACCAATGCCATTCACGCCATCGATACCGGGAAAGGGATCATATCAGTCAGTCTTGAAAACAGGCCCCTGCGGGGAGAGGATGCACAGTCTGTCCGTCTTCCCGAAGGTCCCTACATAGAATTGACGGTCAGGGATACGGGAAAGGGGATGGAACCGGCCATTCTGGAAAAAATCTTTGAGCCCTACTTTACAACCAAAGAAAAAGGAAAAGGCACAGGAATGGGCTTATCCATTGTTTATGGTATCGTCAAAGATCTCAGGGGCTCTATCCATTTAGAGAGCCAACCGGGCAAGGGAACCACTGTGAAGGTATTTCTTCCTTCGGAAGAACATCATAACACAATCATAAACGGCCAGGCTCCCCGGGAGTCTGCAAGAGGCCATGAATCCATTCTGACCATTGATGAAGAAGATATGATAACCAATTACGAAAAGGAACTCCTGGAGAATCTGGGATATACTGTAACAGCCTCCAACAGCAGCAGGGAAGCTCTGGAAATATTCCGCAGTGATCCGGAAAAATTCGATCTTGTCATGTCCGATATCAATCTGCACGATATCAGCAGTCTGGAGTTGACCAGAGAGCTGTTTAAAATCCGGCCGGAAATGCCGATCATTCTCTGTTCCGGCCAGAGCGACCAGGTGGATCGGGAAACACTGGAACACCTGGGAGTAGACAGTATCCTTTTCAAACCGGCCACCAAAGCGGAATTATCCGGAAAAGTCCGTTTTGTGCTGGATCACCCCAACCGCCCCCCCCATTCCTGATGTGAACCGGAATAATCCGGATTATGTAAGATTTTTCCCCCGTTTAATCGATTTACCTTGTATGATATGAGGGTTCCGGAATTTTTTAAATAATGGAATGTTTTAAAGGGAAAGATAAAATGCGTCATCCCTGTTATGAAAAATCAGGAGGAATAATGAGTATTCTGGGATTGGATATTGGAACGACCAAAGTGGCCGGTGTTCTCCTCAATGCAAAAGAGAACAGGATTATCAAGGCTCTCTCTCTCAACAGCGGAGCGGGCATTTCAACGGAAAAGGAATGGGAAAAGATTCAGGATCCCGGGATCATTCTGGATAAAATCCAATCAATCCTGAAGGAACTGAAAAAACACACCCCTGAACCTATCGAGTCCATCGGAATCAGCAGTCAGATG
Organism: Oceanispirochaeta sp.; assembly: GCA_963677615.2. Taxonomy (GTDB): domain Bacteria; phylum Spirochaetota; class Spirochaetia; order DSM-2461; family DSM-2461; genus Oceanispirochaeta. Next base: position 149,895 of record CAXXQW010000002.1, read on the forward strand.
CATGGCTATCTCTATGTGGATAAAACAGGCAAAGCTGTGAGCCCCCTCTATACCTGGCAGGACAGCAGAGGAGCGGTTCTCCTGGAATCGGGACAAACAGCAAGGGAAATCATTCGGGAAAAAACCGGCCATAGTATTTTTGCCGGGTATGCTCTGTGCACCCACTATTACAATACCCTGCAGGGACTTGTCCCCCGGGAAGCCGAGAAAATTGTCAGCATAGGAACCTATCTGGGAATGGTTCTCTGCGGCAGCGCAAAAGCAACCATAGATCCCAGCGAAGCAGCGTCTTTCGGGCTCTATGATATTACCCAAGGAGAGTTTTTTCTTGACTCCATCAACACTCTCTGGGGGAATTCCGATTTTCTTCCCGAAAGGGTTCCTTTCTACCACTCAATGGGCCGGGACAGGGACGGAATCCCTGTGTTTCAGTCCCTGGGAGACAATCAGGCCAGCTTTTACGGAACCATGAGAGAGAGGGTGGAATCAGTTCTGCTCAATCTGGGAACAGGAGGGCAGGTTTCCCTTTTTATGCAAAACCTACCCGGAACCCTCAAAGGATTGGAGGTCCGCCCCTATCCGGAAGGGAATCTGATTGTGGGATCAACACTGGCTGGAGGAAAATCCTTTGATCTTCTTGTAGACTTTTTCAACCAGGTACTCACATTCTTCGGTGCTTCTGTTTCCAAAAAAGAGATGTTCCGCATGATCGATCAACAGGATTTTACAAATCCTCAAACTCCCTTGAAAGTAAAACCTTTTTTTAATGGAACCCGGGAAAATCCTGCATTGAGAGGGTCCATAGAAAACATTGATCTGGAAAACCTTACGCCCTATAACCTGCTATACGGATTTGCCGAAGCTATGGTAAAAGAACTGAAAAGCCTTCTGACTGCCAATAATCTGGAAAGCCGGGTGTCTCTGGAAAGAGTCGTGGGTTCAGGAAACGGAATCCGTCAGAATCCTCTGGTCTGCCGCCTGATAGAAAAGATATTTCAGACAAAACTGATCATTTCAGATTTACAGGAAGAAGCAGCCTGCGGCGCAGCATTTTACAGCCTGGAAGGTGTAAAAAGAACCAACTGATCCGTTTCTCAGACCGGCTCTGAAATCAGGATCATTCCATCAGAGCCGGTTTTCCGGCAGACCGGGAAAATACAGACGGCTTTCTTTTTATTGATTTTTTGCAAACCTCCCTCTAGAATTCCAGCTGTATGACAACAATAATAAAACAACCCGGATTCACTGTAAAAACGGCAGCGGTACTGGCAGGAGTTATTCTGAACTGCCTTTTAACTGGATCAGTACAGCCCTGAAAATCCCTTTTTTTATGGACTCGATTTTTACAGTTATAAACGCAGGGACCTTTGGTCTGTTACCGGGGCTGCTCACGGGTGCTCTAACCAATATTATCCTTGAAGTTCTCCGGGGATTTCCCGGTTACCTGTATCCCTTTGCCATAGTCAATATGATTACGGCTCTTATAACCTGGCTGCACGTTCGATACGGCACCCTCTACAAAGCCACAGGAGCCCTCTGGATGATATTCACCCTTACCTTAAGCAATTCTCTGGCCGGCGCTGTTATTGTTTATCTTGTATTCGGAGGTGTGACCGACGAGAGGGTGGACTCAATTGTGCGCGCTGTGATCATAGCAGGTCAGAGTATATTCACCTCTGCCTTCCTCGGTAGAATCCTGATAAATATTGTTGACAAGGGCATTGCGGTTCTCCTCTTTTTCTCCCTGTATCGAAAACTGTTGAAAAAACCGGGAAAAACCGAAAGGTGATAATCCTAACCGTCCAGAACCTTTCGAATAAGCTGACTGAAATCCGAAATCCTGTAGGGCTTGGCAATAAAGTACTGAAGCCCGTGCCTGTAGAGCTCCTGTATTTTCTTGTCATCCGCATAACCTGAGGCAATAATAACTTTCATCTTCCTATCAATTTCCCGTATTTTTATAAAAGTGTCTCTGCCGTCCAGAACAGGCATATTCATATCCAGAATGATAAGATCGACCTTATCCCGGCTATCCGAATAGATCGACAAAGCCTCCTTTCCATCAGAAGCCAGCAGAACGGTATAACCTAAAGATTCGAGAATCTCCTTGCCCAGAGTCCTGTTAAACTCCTCATCATCCACAATCAGAATGGTTTCGGTACCCGAAAGGGCTTCCTGTGAGATCTGGTCTTTCTCATCTTCCGAGCTTACCGGTATCATAAGGGTAAAGACCGATCCTTTCCCGAGCTCGCTCTCTACAGTGATTTCTCCTTTGAATTCCTTTACAATCTTCATGGCTGATGAGAGCCCCAGACCCGTTCCTTTTCCCGAATCTTTGGTGGTAAAAAAGGGTTCAAAAATATGAGACAGATACTCCTGGGGAATTCCGGAGCCATTATCTCTGACTTCCAGCCGACAGTAATATCCGGGCTGAAGGGAAAATTCACTGTTGCGGCAATACTCCTCATCAAGGAATTGATTGGTCAGGAGGTAGTCAATCGATCCGTATCCGCTGATGGCATGGCTGGCATTGATACCCAGGTTCAGCAGAGTACTCTGCAGAGCCGACTGATCCCCGTAGACCCTATCGTTGGTCATCTCAAGGGAGGTTGTAATCTGGATTTTCTTGTCCACAGTAAAGTGGAGCAGGCCGGTGGTTTCCTTGAGAACATCAACCACAGAAAATGTTTTGGCCTCGGAACGTCCCCGTCTGCTGATGCTCAGAAGGCTGTTGGTCAGATCCGCAGCCCGGGAGGAGGACTTCATGATCATATCAACATACTTCCGGCTCTTTTCATCCAGATTCCTGGCAGGATCATTCAATAAAGATGCCGCTGTTATAATACCGCTGAGAATATTATTGAAGTCGTGAGCAACACCTCCTGCAAGCTGACCCACCGATTCCACTTTCTGGGCATGAAACAGCTGCTCTTTGATATACTTCTGTTCCTCTTCGGCTTCAATCTGTTTAGTAATATCCCGTTTGACCGAGGCATAATTGATAATTTCTCCGCTTTTACTGAAAACCGGAGCAATACTGAGCTCTTCAATGATATAGCTACCGTCTTTGATTTTGTTTGTAAACCGGCCTGTCCAGGGCTTTCCCGCATTGACAGTATCCCAAAGCTCCTTTTCCACGTCAGGGTTGTTCCTTTTCCCATCCCAGAAAAGGTCGAGAGGATTCTTGCCGATCACTTCTTCCTTGGAGTAACCGGTTGTATTGACAAAAGCGGCATTCACATACTCAATCCGGCCGTCCAGATCAATGATCTCCACCGAGTCATGGGTCTGTTCCACCACAGTATGAATTTTTTCATAGGCATTATACATCTCTACACTGGCAGTCACATCCTCCTTAATGCCCATAAAATTGGTCATTTCCCCCTGATCGTTGAAAATGGGGGAAATGACGGCATCTTCATAATAGAGTTCTCCGTTCTTTTTCCGGTTCAAAAACCGTCCTTTCCAGGTTTCTCCTCTTCTGATTGTTTCCCAGAGATCCCTGTAATCGGTAATTGTATTTTTTTCACTGGTCAGAACAGAAGGGGTATTTCCCATCAGTTCATCTGCCGCATACCCGGTGAGGTCGATAAATTTCTGGTTAACGTATTCGATATGCCCATCAAGGTCTGTAATAACAACAGAAACAGGCAGCTGGTTCAATAAAAGCTGATTGTTATTCAGCACTTTCTGATACTGCATCAACCTGCTGCTTTCCTGGGGAATCCACTTTCTTATGAAAACCAAGAGAATAATAAAAGCTACGGCAAGGTTCAGTCCCTTGGGAATGAGGACAATATACGGTTTTGAAAGAAATTCAAAGAAACTCCTGTTAATCAGCCCCGAGTAGGATGTATAACGAATGCCGAAATACAGGCTCTCCAGGAGTGTTCTCAGAGCATCCAGGCTCAGGATTAAAAAAAGAGTCGTTAAAAGGGTATCTTTTATGTTTTTCCCTTTCACACGTTTTACAAAAATCACAAAAATCACAGTCCATACAATAAAAAGAAGCCAGTAAATAACAGGTGTGAGAATATTGAAAAAACCATTTACACGCATATTGATGTTTCCCGGATTCTGTAATTTTTTACTCTTTCACTAAATCATAGTCCAAACGGCCGGAATAAGGCTAATAGTTTTTTAAAAATCCGCACTATTCATAACAGGCAGCACAATCCGGAATGTTGTTCCTTTTCCTTCTGTACTGGTAACTTTGATTGTTCCCCGATGGTTCTCGATAATCTGATAGACAGTAGGCAGCCCCAGTCCGGTCCCCTCCCCTTCGGGCTTTGTAGTAAAAAAAGGATCAAAGATCCGATCTAGATCTCCCGGTGAAATGCCTTTTCCCGTATCAATAACCTCAATCACAACCTTCTGGGAGAGAGGGTTACCCTTTAATCGGAATTCCACAGAACCTGTACCGGCTATGGCATCAGCTCCATTCAAACCCAGATTGATCAGGGCATTCTGCAGATCACTGCTGCTGCCCTTTACGTAAAGATCCGCTCCCGACGAATTGAGAACAACTGTAACAGTTTTTTTCACAGAGTGACTAAGGAAATCTACCACATCCCGTAAAAGACCGGTGATGTTCAAAGGTTCCATCTCTTTATTCTGATCCCGGGAAATGGAAAGAAGCCTTCCGGCCAGTTCTTTCGAGGCGACTGCCAGATCAAGGCTTTTCTTCAGATACTCCCGGCTTTTTTTATCTTCCTCCCGGCAGCTCTGAAGTACCAGCTCTATATATCCCATAATACCCTGGAGGTAGTTATTGAAATCATGGGCAAAACTGCTGGCCACTTTTCCGATAGCCTCCATTTTCACAGCTCTATTAAGCTGTTTCACAAGCCCCTCTTTCTCGGAAATATCATGAATCATATTAATCTGATAGTGCTTCCCGCCGCTTTCAAAGGTATTGGAAAAAACCTCAACCGAACGGATTTGATGAATTCTGTCCTGTATGGACATGACCGTATACAAGCTCTCCCGGATCCCTGTGTTGAGTGTAGGTTTCCCATCCAGAACCATCCCCTGCAGAGTTTTGTGCAGGGAAACCGCATATGCTTCCTCTGCTGCATTGTTATACGAGAGAATATCTCCCGTTAGAGGATCGGAAATTATAATAGGAACCCTGTTTTCGCTGAAAAGGGCTTTATACTTTTTTTCTGTCTGTTTTATAATCCTGTTTTTTTTGAGAATATCAAAAATAAATCCCGTCAGCATCAGAAGAAGCAATACAAGACCTGCCAGGATTAAAAGGCTCTCTTTGGTAAAAAGAGGATTATCGTTGATAAATACAGTCCCTCTGGGAAGAAGCCGGGGTTTTAGATCATATTGCTTCATGGCGTTTTTATCAAAAAGATACCGGTTATTCACAGGTTTTTCAGAAACCTTGTACCCGCCGACGGGAACCCCTTCAATCAAATCGAGAACGATTTGGGCTGATAACATGGCATAATGATAATGGTCTACCACCATTCCTCCCACCAGTCCCTGGCCGATACCATGCCCCCACATATGGAAAACAGGAGCCGCGCTATGATCCGAAATATTGCGTACAGACTCATAAAATCCCAGGGTTTTTCCTGTTTTATCCCGGAAAGCCGAAAGAAGAAGAACCGGTTCATTCCTTTCCAGTTTTTCAAGAATCTCATAAAGCTCTTCAAAACTCAGATTTCCCAGAGAAAGGAATTCCAGAGAAAAATCATCTCCAGGGGGCTCATGATACCTTTTGATAGTCTGGTAATCTCCACTCCCGCTGGAAGTTTCATCATACAGGATATACAGTTTTCCGGCCTGGGGAAGGAGCTTGCGGATAATCGCCAGGGTTTCCGGAAACGAGATTGTCTCGAGAAATCCGGTAACAGAGGGATTGCTGTTCTGTGCCAGAGCCAGATCCCGGTTATTCACACCGAAAAAAACAACAGGTGTTCCGGGAAATAGCTCCTGTTCGTACTCCAGGGCAAACCGGAGCGCATTGTCATCTGCGGTAATCACATAATCGTAGGTGACGGATTGGGAAATCTTGTATTTCAGGGACTGATACAGCTGTTTCTTCATATCTTCAAAGGGAAAACGCTTGGAGTCCAGAGACTCCATGTGGATATTCACAGCGATGTTTCTCTCCCTGAAAGTGTCGTTGATACCATGGTAGTGAAGATCAAAAGTGGGAAAAGACGAATCGTATGAAGAGATAAAAAGCAGGGAGATCTGTTCCTGTGCATGGAGATATGAAAAAGGAAACAGAAACAGCAGCAATAAACGTATTTTCATATTAGTAAACAGACACCTCTCTGAAATTACTATTATAAAATACGAGACTCTGTCATTGCAAATTTCCCCTGAATATTTCCCTCTCACAACTTCAGAAGATTTGTTCAGGTGCTGATATTCTGCCTCATTTTTCTACAGACGGAAAACTGTGAGAACTGTCGGGAATCAGCCAGATCCTCTCAGGATTGTGACCTTTTTGAGATAACCGCGCATCCAGGGCTTCCTGCAGGGTACTGAAACAGCGGATCCCCGCCGGAATCAGATCCGCCGGATCCATTTCGCTCACAAAATAAACATTGAACCTGGAAGCCAGCTCACAGCCGTAGTAGGCAATAAAACGCCCGATCGTATAGTTGTCCCGCAGGAAGGCCTCACGGGATGTCATATCCGGATAATCCTTTATCATCTCCTCCATCAGAGGATTTCCCAGCCCCTCCTGACAGCGGGCTGCCAATATCAGATCTCCCCCGGGAGTGAGAGCTTCACAGCTGTTTATCATGGATTTCACGGTTTGATAAAAATTGATATCTCCGGGAAATCCTCCTGCCGACGCCAGAACAAGATCCCTCTTTTCGGGAATCCCGATGCGGAAAAACTCTCTGAGTCTGGCACAGCCCGCCTGATGAGCTTTCCGGTAGTGACCGGCCACCGCATCTCCCGGACCGTCCTTTCCGGGTATGATATTGAGCAGAAATCCGGGCTTGATAAAATCTGCGGCTTCTTCCAGATCATCATGAAGAAGATTCCCCGCAATCTTGTCGCATCCTATATCGGGATGCGACCCTTTGCCCTTTTCGGGATGAAGGCTGAGGGAGTGATTTTCCATAATAGTCCTGCGGCTGCTGATACCGGGAAGAAGAGATTTTCTTCCGCCGCTGTAACCGGCCATCAGATGAAAAACAATTCCACCCGTCAGAATAAGATGATCCGCTTCTGCAGCGATACGGTTCACTTCCACACGGGTTCCCCGGCTGGTAGTTCCCAGGTAAACAAGATTATCCTGATCATCGCAGTCATGATCAACAAAGGTATATTTGCCATAAAGAGATCCGGTCAGGGTGCGTATCTCCTGTTCGCTATGGGGCCTGTGGGTACCAAGGGCGCACAGAAGGGTAATATCTTCAGACCTGACTCCTCCCCTCTCCAGTTCTTCTACCAGAAGAGGAAGATAATCCCCGGTTCTCTGCCAGGATCTGGTAATATCCGAAAGGACAATACAGACAGTTTCTCCCTTCCCTACCCGGGCGCTCAGACGTTCACACCCTACCGGATTGGCCAGAGCTCTTTGAACCATATCTTCAAAAGTGAGACCTGATGGCTTATAGGTGGATTCTATGAGGTCTGCCTGCCAGTGATCTGGAATACAGCAGCTCTGTCGGGTATCTCCGTAAGGGAGAGTCATTGTTTTCATGGATCTATCCTAGAAACTCCTCTCCGTCCTGTCAATTTCCCTGATAAGATATTTTCTTTCCTTCCGTTGACTATTTTCTCTATTCCCTGTATTTTCTAGGAAAAGTGTTTCTATACAAAGAAACGACATTTTTGCAGATACCATAAGGAAAACAGAATGAAAAAAGCAATCCTTGTTTTGACAGCATTTCTCCTGACTTTTACAGGACTCTCCGGAGAAGGCCAAAAAGAGAGAGATACTCTGAAAATCGGAATATCCCAGTTTGTTCAGCATCCCGCCCTTGATGCGGTCGCCCAGGGGATCATGGATGAAATGGCGGTTCTGGGGTATGAGAATGTGGAGTTCGACTACCAGAATGCCAATGCCGATCCGGGAACAACCAAACAGATAGCCAGCCTTTTCCAGGCAAAAAAAATGGATATGGTTGTGGGAATAGCCACCCCCAGTGCCCAGGCGCTGAAAATGACAATCCGGGATGTTCCTGTGATCTATGCAGCCATTTCCGATCCTGTTTCAGCCGGTCTGGTTGACTCTCTGGAGGCAGGAGAATCCGGTGTAGCAGGTACATCCCATCAGACACCCATTGTGGAACAGCTCCAGTTTCTGATGGATCTTACCGAAGTAAAAGCCCTGGGACAGGTGTATTCAGGCAATGATGACAGTGCCATGTATCAGGCAAAACAGACCGAGCTGGCCTGCCGGGAACTGGGACTGGAATATATAGCAACAGCAGTGACATCCTCTGCGGAAGTAAAAGCCGCCGCCGAGTCGCTAATGGGCCGTGTGGATGCCATTTATGTTTCCACCGATAATACGGTTGTTTCCGCTCTGAGCGGCCTGGCCGTGACAGCCATGGAAAACGGTGTGCCCGTTCTGTCTGCAGATCCCTCTTCGGCTATGGAAAATCCTGTCCTTGCAGCATGGGGTTTTAACTGGTACTACGTTGGGCAGAGAACTGCCAGGATTATGGACAAGGTGCTCAAAGGGGAAGATACGGCAAACCTCCCCACAGATATTATCAGGGAAACCTCCAACATGAAGCTGATACTGAACACCGCTGTTGCAGAAAAAGTAGGTATTACGTTTACCCAGGAAGACCTGGATATGGCGGAAACGGTTATTTCGGAATAGATTAAAAAGCTGACTCAGTCCGGGCGGATCACAGGATCCGCCTTTTTTATGCCCCCGAGGCAGCCATTCGAATCTGCTAAAATACCTCAGCATACCGGAGAGGTAGAAAAAAAGCGGGCATCCCTATAGAATGGAAAACATGTATCTTCAAGTTATTATCTACTCCTCCGTATTTGTCCTGTTATTTATTTTTATCCAGCTTTTCTTTAAAAGAGCACTGAAACTGCGAAAGGCCCGGATAGACAAACTGAAAAACCCCAGCCCTATCTCCACTTCCACCCCGCTGGAACACCCCCTGAATCAGTTTAAGTCCCAGGCAAAAAGGAAAGTCACAGCCCGGTTCTCCATATTCAGAAAAGTGACGACCAGTACCCTTATAGCGCTCCTTTTTCTGGGAGCGGCTTTTCCTTTTGTAGACAAACTGCCCCAGGCCTATATCTCGATCCTCGTGGGAGCGGCAGCCATTATCACCGGTATGGCAGCCAAGCCGTTTATCGAAAATTTCCTGGCGGGTATTGCGATTACCATTTCCAAAATGGTCAATATCGGAGACACGATCCTCATCAACGGAAATTACGGGACCATTGAAGATATCTCCCCCACCCACACAGTGGTCAAACTCTGGAACTGGAAACGCTATGTCATTCCCAACAGTGAAATGATCAACTCGGACTTTTTAAACTACAGCCTTTATGACAAGTGGATATGGGCTCATGTGGAATTTACGGTAGCCTATGGTACCGATATGAGTCTTGTGGAAAAAATTGCCATTGAGGTGACCGAACAGGCTCCCTCATACAGAGGGATCGAACCCCCTTCCTTCTGGGTTATGAAAACGGAAAAAACGGCTGTGACCTGCTGGATCGCCTCCTGGGCGGCCTCTCCCAGCGATGCCTGGTCTCTGGAAGCTGAAATCCGGAAAGGCCTGATCAACAGACTGGCGGCCTCGGGCATACGGACCCATGTGAATTTTGTTGAAGGGGCCGGCGTTCCGATCACGGAATCATAATTTCTCTTCCAGCTGTTTCCTGAGTTCACGGATATTCACTGGTCTGGATTCCAGATATCCCTGAAATTCCTCGCAATGGAGGCTGCGGAGATAGTTCAGCTGCGCTTCGGTTTCAACACCCTCCACGATAACCCTCACCCCCATCTGATGCGCCAGATCCGAAATGGCTTTTATGATAGTTCCATCATCATTTTCCGGAAAATCCTTGATAAAAGCCCTGTCGATTTTCAACTTATCGGATCTGAGATGTTTCAGGTAACTTAAGGATGAATAACCGGTACCGAAATCATCAATCGCCACAGAGATCCGATTGCTGTGCAGGTAATTAATTGTGAAACTGGTATGATTCAGATTTTCTGAAAGTATGGTCTCTGTGATTTCGAAACAGATCTTTTCTGAAACAACCCGGCTTTCCTGCACCATATGAACCAGCTCCCTCACAAGCTGCTTATCATTAAACTCCTGAGAAGAGAGATTGATGGAAATTTTAAAGTGTTCCGGTACCATCTCCATTATGGCTTCACACTCTTCCAGCACCATTTTCAAAATATGTTTTCCCAGCCGTTTGATCTGAAGATCCTCCTCCATAATGGGTACAAAAACAGCCGGCGAAACATGCCCCAGTCTGGAGCTGTTCCAACGAACCAGAGCTTCCACGCCTATGGGTGTTCTTGTTATCACATCATTCTGGATCTGATAGACCACAGAGAACTCACCATCGGCAAATGCTGTGTCTATCTCATCCTTAATGTGCCTTACCATTTTGACCTGTTCAAAGATGCTCTGATTGTAAACCAGATATTTGACTCTCTTCATTCTGCTCAGGGCATCCAGAGCGATATAGGCATTATTAATCAGTTCATAAGCTGTTTTACCATGCTCCGGAGAATAAGCCAGTCCCGAGACATATTCGACAGAAACCCGGCCGTTATACAGAAACCGGGAAGAGGAAAGGATAAGATCGATTTTTTCCATGAGAACATCAACCATTGGGGGATTTTCCAAAACATCAGAAAGCAGAAACATACCGGAGCGGGGAGCAATCACCAAACCATCAGAAGAGAGAACAGACTGAAAGTTTTCGGATAATGTTTCAATAAAGGAGGATTCCTCACTCTCGCTCAAGAGAGAGACAATATCACTGATATTGTTGATTCTGAGTATCATCACCAGACGGTTTGCCTCATGCCGGTATTTTCCATCCAGGTCCGGAGAGAGAAAATCCAGGGTATCCTGACTCAGATAGGACGAGTCAATGTCATTCCCCCCCCTGTTCTGATACCCCAGAATGGTCCTGGGTTCAGAGTATATTCCTATATAATACTGAACCCCCTTATGGGTTGTACTGACAGTCTTGATTCTGAGGAATTTCTGAAGATAAACCCCGGAACTGGTCATATCCCATACATTTCCCTCCCAGATATTGGTTCCGTTATCTGTTTCGGAAAGTTTGATACGGGATTGGCCTTGTAAAAATTCATGAGGTTTTTTTCCCTTTACCTCATCAAATCTTACGCCGAAAGTGCTTTCAAAAACCCGGTTGCAGTAGATAAGCCGCATTTTATGATCTGTAATGATGATGCCATCATGGGAAAAATCGGATACATAGCCTGTGGCAACCAGGTAAAAATGCTCGGACTCCTTGAGGGAATAGAGAAAAATAATAATAAAAAGCGTCAAACTTATTATCAGGAGGATTACGGTAATCAGCCATTTGTTTCGAATAAAAAACTGATCTGATTCGGCTTTTACCCTATTGGAATCATAGGAACTGATGAGATACCAGTTTCCCGCGGCTTTGTCGAAAATGGTATGGAAAGCTCCTGAAAACTCTATACCCGAATAATAATAGTGAATATCTTCCAGATTAAACCGGTTCATATCATTACCCGGGGAAGAGATCCTGAGAAGAAGCTCATCGACCTGTTCATCCTGATGATAAAAAAACGATTCAGTCAGATCCTCCCTGCTGCCCTGGTTGGAAAAACTCAGTATTCTCTTACTGCTGAGAAGACCCATAGAAATTCTGGATGACTCACTCACTTCGAATTCTGTCAGAATCTGAAGCAGTTTCAGTCCGTCATAATTGACCAGAAGAAAACCAGCGTTCCCTGTACTGTTGAAAACAGGGATTCCGAATCTAACGGTGATTTCATAGGGGATGGTATATTCCCCGTCTTCCCTGTTGAGATCGAAATCAGAGATATACAGGTCACCAGGCTTCAGGGTCTGCATGCTTTTCACATAGTATCTGTCACTTTTCATCTGGAGATTTTCCGGAGCAACTATATCAATGCCCTCCCTGCTGCGGTTGACCCTGATAACCTCCCTGCCGCTTGTTTCTATGTATCTGAGCTGGGAAAAAGAAGGTTTGCTTCTGAGAAATCTGGCAAACATCTGGGATATTTCATTTCTGGTCAGCGAATCGGGAGATGCCAGAAAAGTGGTAAATTCATCTGAGTTTCTGATAATGTTCAGATCATTATTGACACTTTCAATAATCGTTCTGAGCTGAAGAGCGCTAAGCCTGACAACGCTTTCCTGTTTCTTTTCTATATCAAAAATAACGGATTTGTACTGGTTCCGGTATGAGAGCTCCAGTCCTGCCCAGCATAAAAGAATAAACGGCATGGCAATAAAAAAAAATCTTTGCAGCAGTATCCTGGAAATCTGCCTGAATGTTTCAATCTTGGAAGAGTGCATATTGTCCCTTTTTGTAATCTTTTCCGACACCCGGTTAGAATTCTATAATTAAAGCAAAGCACGTTCATTTTCCATGAGATTTGTAAGAAGAATAATGAAGTTTTCTTCACAATTCCCGTAAACCTCTACCAGATTCATATGAGATAAAGCCCATAAAAAATCAGCAATTCCCGCTTTCATGGACTATAGTTTAGATCATGGGAAAATCAGCTATGGAAATCGACTTCACAAAACCTCTGAAACTGGCAGACCGGATCTGGTGGGTAGGGCACTACATTGAAGGAGACGCCTTCCAATGTCACAGCTACCTTATTGAAAACGGGCGGAATTCCATCCTGTTCGATCCAGGTTCCCGTTTAACCTTTAAACAGACCTTTGCCAAAATAGAGGAAATAGTTCCCTTCTCCCATATCCGGTATTTTGTGGTTCATCATCAGGACCCGGATATTACCGGAGCACTGGATATTATCGATCAGCTCAACTGCCGGGATGATGCGGTGATTCTGAGTCACTGGAGAGCCATCGCCCTGTTAAAGCATCTGGATCTGAATATACCCCTCCAGTGCGTGGAAGAGATGGGATGGGAACTCCAGGCTGGAGAGAGAACCCTGGAGTTCATTTTCACTCCCTACCTCCATTTTCCGGGAGCATTCTGCTCATTTGATCCCCAGACGGGAAGTCTCTTTTCCAGCGATCTCATGGGAGGATTCACCGAAGGATTCTCCCTTTTTGCAAAAGATAAAAACTACCTCGAATCGATCCGGCTTTTTCATGAGCACTATATGCCGTCCAGGGAGATCCTGGCCTCTACCATCCGGAAATTTGAAAAACTCCCTCTGAAGCTGATCCTTCCCCAGCATGGATCCATTATCCGGAAAGATCTGATCCCTTTTATTCTGGACCAGATGAAAGACATGGATTGCGGGCTCTATCTCCTCACCCAAACCAGTACGGAAGTAAAAAAGCTCTCCCGGCTGAACCGGTTTATGAACGATTTTATGGAAACTCTGGTCATATACAAATACTTCGACACCATAGCGGTACACCTTCTTGAGCACATAAAAAAAATCATGCCGGCCAGAGACCTCCGGTTCCTTGTTCACAGAAAGGAAGAGCCCTGGAAAATTCTGGAGAAAAAAAACCGTTACAGGGGAACCTCATTTCAGGAAACTCCCCAATGGGAGTCTCTGATAAGGAATCTTGACGGGGAGTGTTCGGGTAAATACCGGATTCTTGATAATACCGTCATACTGCCCCTGTCCAATCCCGAGTCTGGAGATTTTACCGCCTGTGCTCTTCTGGAGCTTGAAAAGGATGCGGAAATAGACGACGAAACCAAATCCATCCTCGACCAGGTGACGTTCCCCCTGAGTATTGCCATAGAAAGAGAGATGATTCAGCAGCATCTGGATACGGAAAAACAGGCTTTTTATGAAATGTCTATCAAAGATAATCTGACGGGCCTTTACAACCGGACCTTTATGAATGAAACCATTCCCAGACTGCTTTCACATCACGACAGAGGCGTCTTTAATGGTATGGCTCTTCTTATGCTCGATCTTGACCACTTCAAGCAGGTAAATGACACATTCGGTCACCTCGTGGGAGATCAGGTCCTGAAAAAAACTGCGCAGTCCATTCTGGGAAAGCTCCGTTCCGGAGACCTGGCTGTCCGGGTCGGCGGAGAGGAATTTGCCATATTCCTGATCCTCGAAGAGGATTGCAATCTGCAAGGTTTAACCGAAAGGATGGCCCAGGGCATCAGGGAGATCGATTTTACCCGGGAGATGGGGAAGAGAAAACAGACAATCAGCGGAGGCCTTGCCATCCGGGAAAAAGGGGAGTCCCTGGAAGACCTTATTGGTAGGGCTGATTTCTATCTCTATGAGTCGAAAAAAAACGGCAGAGACAGGATCACTGCTCCGCCGTTCTGATAATTCACCTACCGCTTACCGCTTCATTCCCAAAAGGATTTCACTGTTATTTCTCACCACCGTAAAAAGAACCTGTCTTTCCTCTCCGGAATTCAATGCTCCGTAAAAGCCTCTCAGATCGGAAATGCCTCTTCTGTTTACTTCGGTGATGATATCTCCCGGAACAAGACCTGCTGCAGAAGCCCGTGTTCCTTCCAGAACATTCGTCACCACTACACCCTTCCGGGAGGATTTCAGTTCCAGCTGCTCCCTGATATCATCATTCAGAGCCTGTACAATCATCCCCGGCCAAAGAGCCGTTGCTCCCTGAACAGCCTCTTCATTCCGGGTTTCCAGCTTTACCGAAAGATCTATGGATCGGCCCTGTCTGATGACTTTAAAATCCAGGATGGAATCGGGATCATGGACTCCTACAGTTTTTGTCAGATAGTCGCTGTCAGAAACATCCTGACCTTCCACCTGATAGATAAAATCTCCGGGGAGTACACCTGACTTGTCAGCAGGTGATCCTTCGAATATCTGAAGAACCAGACTGCCGCTTCTATTTCCCAGCCCCAGATCATCCCTGAGGGATTCGCTTCCGTCTTCGCTGATATCGGCAATGGATACACCCAGCCAACCGTAGCGGATCTCTCCATGCTCGATAAAATCGTTGATGGCCCGTTTTACCGTATTGACGGGTACAGCAAATCCCAGGCCGTTGCTTCCCCCGCTGTTGGAAGCAATCCAGGTATTAATGCCGATTAGCTCTCCCTTGAGGTTAACCAGAGCTCCTCCGGAATTTCCGGGATTAATGGCGGCATCAGTCTGGATATAATCGGTAAAATCCGCTATCTGGCTGCCTGCTTCGGCCTTCCGCTTGAGGGCACTGATGATACCCTGGGTGACAGTGGATTCAAATCCCAGGGGATTCCCCACGGCAAAAACAATATCTCCCACTGTAAGAGAGTTGGAATCGCCCATTTCCAGAACGGGCAGATCTTCTTTTGTATCAAACTCTACAAGAGCCAGGTCTGTCCGGGGATCGTTTCCGGTCAGTTTTCCTTCAAAAGTTCTCCCGTCATATAATCGTATGCTGATCTCATCGGCCTGTCCTGCCACATGGTTATTGGTGACAGCGTAATAGGTGTTTCCATCCCGTCTTATGATGACACCGGATCCCAGGCCCTGTTTTCTGTATTCCCTTTCCTGGGGCTGCTGATCGGGAACCTGAGGCTGCATAAAGGGAAAAAGCTGACCGAACAGATCCTGAGGAGCCAGGACATTCTGTTTAACAACTTCTACGACATTTATTTCGACCACAGATGGCAGTGCATGGGCTGCGACCTGCTGAAAAGCTTTCTGTAAAGTAAAAACACCCGTCTCATTCAGAAGATCCGTATCGATTTCCGCTGGGGCGGATACATTCTGCACAAAGCCTACGGAACCGCCCGTTTCGGCTGATCGATCTGTCTGGCTACCCTGCCCGGTGAGCAGGAGAATCGCCGAAAAGGAAATAAATAGTAAAAGAAAAAATCTCTTCTTACTCATGTCTCACCTCGTATATTGAATATGTATTCATAAAAAAAAACAAATATTTGAGAGTGTAGATACAGTTCTTTTTTTGAAAAAATCTGAAGGTACCCGTTTTCTCCCCTCACCCGGGTTCCGGCCGGAACCCCGGGAAGAGGAAAAAAACGGGCCCGTGCTGAAGGGGTTGTAAACCTTATTAACCGGCTACAACTTTGATCTGTCGGGGTTTTTGGGATTCCTGAAGCTTCATTTCAACAACCAGAACCCCCTTGTCCAGTTTGGCATCGATGCTGTTCCGGTCAATTGTGTCATCCAGGGTAAACTCATGATAAAAGTCTCCGGGCATGATCTCCCGGATTCTGTATTCTCCCTGGGGTTCCCAAAAGTCCCGCTTGCCTTCGATGACCAGAATATTGCCGTCCACCTGAACGCTCAGCCCGTCTTTGGTCACTCCCGGCATTTCCATTCTCAGTACAATACCCTGATCATCCTTATAGATATCACAGGGTGCAAGCAGCTTTTTTCTGTTCACTCTGTCTTCCATAATCCGCCTCCTACTGTACCTTTACCTGAATGGATTTCATTTTTGCCTCTTCCTTTTTGGGAAGGTCCACTGTCAGAATACCGTCCTTCATGGTGGCGGAAATTCCTGTGGGATCTACCGATGCCGGCACCGACAGGGTTCTCTGAAAACTTCCGGTCCAGGACTCTTTTTTATAGTATTTCTCTTTTTTGGTTTCTTTCTCGTCTTTTTTTTCGCCTCTGATGGTGAGCACACCGGACGCAACAGAAACATCCACATCCTTTTCGGATAAACCGGGAAGTTCGCAGCGGAGAGTAAAGCTGTTTTCCCCTTCAATCACATCAAGAGCAGGAGAAAAACTCCGATCAAAAAGACCAGTTGACGGTGTAGTACGGTTAAAGTCGAACAGATCGTTGATTTCATCCTGCAAGCTCTTAAACTGTTTCCAGGGATCATAAACGTCCCTGTTTTTCCATTTAACAATTGCCATATCAACACCTCCAAATATTGCAATGTTCTCTATTAATCATACTGCATAATCCGTGCCAATTTTTCATGGTATTTAATGGCTCAAAAGGGAGTTAAGCGGGATTTCAACAGAAATTTCCAGAGGGAAGAAAGGGCGATCTGTTGACTTTAGACACAGGGAATAAATCGTAAAAAAACCATTTTGCGGAATTTTGACACAGCGGAAAAAAACAGCTGATCCATTCTGTTTCCATTTTTTTCAATAGAATGGATGCCCCATTCCGATTCAGAATTTTTTTTCTGAAAACCAGGACCAGGAACCCATGAATCTACAATTCCAGAAACGCCTTTACATCCCCGTAGGGATGCCCTTCCAGACTGCCAAATCCATTGATGGATTTGGCCCTTATGGAAGTAAATAGGGGCATATTAATACCGCATAGGAATTTCGCCAGGTTCTCAGAAGAGGCCAGAGATCCAAGACGGGGCAGAATATCCTCAATAAGTTCGGACACGGATTCTTTGGTTAAAGGAGACATCCGTCGTGAATGACTCAGCCTGACCTGTCCTTTTTCACAATAGGAGCAATGCCCGCAGTTCTCTGATCCAATTTTTTCCCCGAAGTAAAGGGCCAGATTCCGGTTGAGGCAGGAGTCTTTTTCAAAAAACCTGATCATATTGTGAATCCGTTCTATCTCGGTTTTTTCTTTTTTCTTAAAAAGCCTAAACATCTCATCTGACAGCACTTCCAGATCGAATGCCCCGTTCAGAACTGAATAGACTTCTACAGCCTGCCTGGCTGTCAGATCAATCCACTGTTTTTCCTGAAAATATTCCAGGGCTTTCAGAATCCTCTGCCGGTCTGCCGGATAAGCAGCACCGATGGCATCAACATCTACCGTTGTCCAGACTTTTCGGGTTATACAGTTATCCAACAGGGCTTTTACAAAGACCTGCCTTTCATCCCGGAACTGTCCAATGATATCTTCCGGGTCTATTAGATATTTAAAACTATACTCCTGAAAAAAGGTGTGTCTGGGCTCAATAATCCCCTTGATGGACAGGTAAACCAAGAGTGTTTTCAGAGGAAGAGTCCGGATATTGGATTCCCGGCTCAGTTCGGTAAGTTTGACTTCCCACTGCCGGCTGCTTTCTTTAATGTGGCATAAAACAGTTCGGACAGCCTGCCTGTCCGGGGTGTCGCCATAAACAAAATTTTCCAGAACCGGTAGATTACTTTTATCCCCGTACACCACGCAATGGGAGGTCCGGCCATCCCTTCCGGCCCGGCCGATCTCCTGACTGTAGTTCTCCAGTGATTTGGGCAGGTCATAATGGATTACCCTGCGGATGTTTCTTTTATCAATTCCCATGCCGAAGGCGATGGTGGCAACCACACAGTTAAGCTGGCCGGCCATAAAGCGGTTCTGAATGGATGTTTTTTCATCAGTTTTCATACCACTGTGAAAGGGGGCTGCCTCTACTCCTTCCCGATTCAGATAGTGAGCCAGATTTTCCGCCGTTTTCTGCAGAGTCACATAAACAATCGCCGGGTCTTCCGGAGATTCCGAGAGGTCCTTCAGAAGCTTCATTCTTTTTCCGGTTTCTTCCAGGGGCGTCACTTTCAGATGCAGATTGGATCGGTAAAAGCCGGTTGAGATACAGTCTTCACTGGAAATTCCGAACTTCCGGCACATATCATCTGCTACTGTCCCTGTTGCTGTTGCCGTCAGAAGAAGAACCTGACTGATACCAAATTCCCTCCTGTAATCGGGCAGACGCAGATACTCGGGGCGGAAATTATGTCCCCACTCGGAAATGCAGTGAGCCTCATCCACCGCAAGAAGAGAAACATTAATATCCTTCAAATAGTTACGGAACCGTTCATTGCGGAACCTTTCCACCGAGATCATCAGGATTTTCAGCTCTCCCCTAACCGCTTTTGCCATGACAGCGCTGTATTCCTCACTGCTCAGTGAGGAGTCGAGCCTGCCTGCGGGAATATTTCTGCTCAGCAGAAAGACAAGCTGATCCTTCATAAGCGAAAGGAGGGGAGAAACCACCAGAGTCATCCCTGGCAGCATCAGCGCAGGCAGCTGATAGCAGAGGGATTTCCCCGCTCCGGTGGGAAAGATGGCAGCCGCAGATTTTCCATTCAGAATTCTCCGGATCACAGTTTCCTGACCTGTATGAAAGGAATCAAATCCAAAAGTGCTTTGCAGTGTATTTTTTACAGTATTGTCCATAGCCGGATCCTTTATTTTATCTTCAGGAGGAACTTTTATAAAATGAGTACTTTATGGTTTAAGGCAAAATGGTTAATAATGAGTTATCCGAGAAACTGGTAGAGTGACATCAGTATGGTCATCATGGCAAAGCCGGCGCTGATAATCCAGGTCTGCACGTTAAAGCGCTTGTCCATATAGTGCTGCATATCTTCAAAACGTTTGTCTACGGCTTCAAATCGTTCGACAAACCGTTTTTCCATGTTTTCAAATCCCTGACGGGTGATTTCTATCTGATTTTTAATACCTTCCTCCACCCGTACCATCCGCTCCAGAAGCTCTGTATCACGATCCCGGGATCTCTCCTGTTGAGTAAAGGTTAAAATGTTCTGCTCCCGGATCCATTGGCCAATATGACTTTTCACATAGTCACCAATCTGCTCCAGCTGATTCTGATCCACCTGCCTCACCTGTTTATTTCCATTTGCTTTATCCATCAGGGTTGCTGAGCGAAGACGAAGCACCCATAGTTTCTCCTTGTATTTTAACATCTTTTAAAGGTTATTACAGGGGAGAATCCAGTGGAAATTCAAAGGGCTCCTAAAAATTTCTAGATTCTTTCATAAAACAGGAATTCATCATTAAAGAATCGGCCATCAATAAAAAAGTGAAAAATCTTCCCTTGACCTAATGTCGGCACTATGGCGTACACTGTAAGAGGAAGGAGTATCACATGCAGAATTTTATCTATCAGAATGAAACCAAAGTCTTTTTCGGTACAGACAGCGAGGACCATATCGGAGAGGAAACCGCCAAACTGGGAAAAAGAGTCCTGCTCCACTACGGGGGAGGTAGCGTCAAGAAATACGGGCTTTATGATAAAGTCATAGAGGAGCTGAAAGCTCATAATATGGAAATTGTAGAGTTCGGAGGAGCCAAACCCAACCCGGTGCTGTCTCTGGTACAGGAAGGAATCGACCTGGCCCGGAAAGAGAAAATCGACTGTATCCTGGCAATCGGAGGAGGAAGTGCCATCGATTCGGCCAAAGCCATCGGAATCGGCGTCCCCTACGAGGGAAATGTCTGGGACTTCTATGCGGGAATCAAAGAACCCGAAACTATGCTGCCCCTGGGAGTGGTTCTCACTCTGCCCGCGGCGGGAAGCGAAACCAGTCCGTCCTCTGTTATTACCAATGAGGATGGCATGCGGAAAAACGGACTGACCAGCATGGTTACCCGTCCGGATTTCTGCATCCTCAACCCCGAGAGGACCATAACCCTGCCGGATTACCAGACAGCCTGCGGTGTTTCCGACATGCTGGCTCACACCATGGAGAGGTACTTTACCAACGATCAGTATGTGGAGCTCACCGACCGGCTCTGCGAAGGAACCATGAAAACCATCATCAATCAGGGGCTCAGGGTCCGTTTGAAACCCAGGGATTACAACGTAAGAGCCGAAATCATGTGGTGCGGAACCATCGCCCACGGAGATATTCTCCATACCGGACGGACCGGAGACTGGGGTTCCCATCAGATTGAGCATGAACTGTCAGCCTACAACGATGTGGCCCACGGAGCAGGACTGAGTGTGGTATTCCCGGCCTGGATGAAATATGTGAGCCGGGAAAAGCCGGAAAAGTTCAAACAGTTTGCCACAAGAGTCTTTGATATCCAGCCGGATGTCTACTATGAAGATGAGCTGGTTATGGCAGGAATTGAAGCACTGGAGGATTTCTATCAGGCCATGGGACTCCCCATAAGACTGTCTGAAATCGATATAGACGCTTCAGCCATTGCAGACATGGCAGAAAAAGCCACCGCCGGTGATACCAGGGAACTGGGTAATTTCAAAAAACTGAAACAGAAAGACGTCCTGGAAATCCTGAAACTCGCCTTATAATATAAGACTCCCCTCTCCCTCTCGGAGCCTGAGGGCAGTCGAAGGAGGAGAGGGCCCGGGGGAATGATACATATATTTATTTACAGTATATGAAATTAGAACAATCACCTCTCTTAAAATGAAAGACAAGATTCCAGAGTAGATCAGAAGTTTTTTTCCGAAAAAAAAATCAGAAATGAGACGTTATGCCACATTCCTGCAAATTTGCAGGAATAAATTTCAGCGTCCTGAAATATGAAATTCCTGATTGAATTCCTTTTGAAGATTCTGGATCACGAAATTCCGGATCTTGGGTCTGATCCGTTCCGGATCATCGGTCTTGAACAGGAATACATAAACGGTCATCTCGTTTTCCACTATCCGTTCTCCCACCAGTACCGCGTCTGTAATAACGATAGCTCCTCTCAGACGGAGCTGCATGCGGCTGATCAGCTGATTTTTCTGAAGCCCCTGATGTGCACTGAGGTGACAGGCCATGGCTACACAGCTGATATCCAGAATCCTTCCGGTGAGAAGTTCTTCCCCGAGCTTGAAGTTTAAAGTAGCCCGGCACTCTTCCGAACACAGAGAGCGCAGATACTGCCTTCTTCCCCTAACCTCATTGGCTTCCAGAATTTTTATCATCATGTCCGAAGCTTTCTGAATTCCCAGTTTCATCTGGATATAGCCGCAGCGGACTCCCAGTTCCAAAAGATAATATTCCTTCAGATCCTCATCGATTTTAAAGGTCAGAATCCCCAGCATAATATGGGGATATCTGGTCTGCAGCTGCCTGACCAGAGTCTGCCACTCCAGTTCATCCAGAACGGCATCGATATTGAGAAAAAAAAGGGTATCCGGGTATTTTTCCACAATCTCGGGAATCTTGGTATGATCCTGAAGGATATAGGTTTCCAGTTCCTCATTGTTTAAAGTGGAGAGCAGCTCCCCCTGAACAACTTCCGGAGGATAGGTAAAAACAATTTTTTTTCCTAAAATCTCGTTTCTTCCAGACATATAGTTCTTTTTATAACCTATTGAAAACAAATAAAAAAGTGATAAAAGTCAGGTTTCTTCCATATCCTGCCTTCCCTGATCCGGCCAGGGGGATGAACGAATCCGATAAAAAAAAATCCTGTTATACTTTTTTTACTTTTATTTGCACAGATTAATCAACAAACGTATACTTTCATATACACCTAATTCCGCAGGAGGGAGTCCATGACTTTAAAAAAGAACCTGGCCGTGCTGGTTCTGGTCCCCATTTTGGGACTGTCCATCGTTTTCACTCTCGGATTGTCCAGCTTTTTCAAGCTGCGGCAGGAATTACCGGTTTTAAACCGGGTTCAGGAGGATAGGGCTGCCATTCTGAATGGAGACAGGGATGCCTATCAGGCATTCCTGGCGGAAAGAACCTCTGTTAAATTGACCGACCCGGTTCTGTTGAAAACTCTGGAAAGCGATCTGGATGAAAACCTGAAACAGGTATGGGACAGGATCACCGGCCCCTCTTCTGACTTCCCCGCTCCCATGTTGCAGGAACTGGAGCCTTTCAAAACCCGCTACAACCTCTGGTCTGCGCTGAGCCGCCGCATTATGTCGTCCTCCCTGACTGTCAGCGGAAATGCCGGAAAGCAGGAGCTGGCAGAAACCCGGGCCGCGGAATCATTCCAGCTCATGAGAGAGACCATAGACCGCATGACAGACAGAACCGAACAGCTGATGAGAAATGCCGGTTCTGCAGGAACGGAAGAACTGAACAGCGCGGTTCAACTGATCCTCAATGCCGACCGTGATGCCTATCAGGCCTATCTGGCTCTTCTGGAAGCAGACCATGCCAAAACAATGGAGGATCTGGAAAACCAGATACTCAATCTGAACGAAAACATGGAACAGGTCTCCCAGAGGCTCCGTCAGGCCTACTCCCGGGTCGGCGGCAGCCTGGATGATCTTATGGATGAGTTTCAAGGGCATTATGAAATATGGAAGTCCAGCAGTCTCCTGGGTATATCACTGATCCAGAGCAGTTTTGAAACCAGAGTGTCCATGGAATCCGATGCCCTTCTCAGCCAGGATCAGTTCTCCCAAATGCGGGACATTATTGATACTCTGGGGAATATGCAGCAGGAAAGGGCTCTGGCTCTTTCCTCCCGTATGGATCAGAGGCTGCAGAACCTGACCTTCACCTATTCGGTAATCGTGACATTGACCATACTGGCCGCCATCGCAGCATCCGTATCTATCTCCCGATTTATTCTGTTCCAGCTGGGAAAAGACCCCGCAGTCATTGCGCAAATGGCAGAAAATGTCGCTTCGGGTAACCTGATACTCAGCGAAAACAATGAAAAAGAGAAAGGTGTATCTGCTTCTATGGCAAAAATGCAGTCAAACCTCATTCAGATCATAGAAGAAATCAACCTTTCAGCCAGTGATGTCGACAAAGGGAGCCAGCAGGTAACCATCTCGGCGCAACAGCTCTCTCAGGGAGCCTCGGAACAAGCGGCCAGCATACAGGAAGTCTCATCGTCCCTGGAACAGATCGGTTCCAACATTACCCAGAATGCCAACAACGCCAGAGAAACTGAAAAAATTGCCATAAAGACTGCTTCGGAAATAGAAAAGGGCGGAACTGCCGTATCCGAAACGGTCCAGGCGATGCGCGATATCGCAGAAAAGATATCTGTAATTGAAGAGATTGCCAGGAGCACCAATATGCTGGCGTTAAATGCGTCAATCGAAGCGGCCAGAGCCGGTGAGTATGGCAAAGGCTTTGCCGTAGTGGCTCAGGAGGTTCGTCAGCTGGCAGAAAGGAGTCAGGCAGCTGCGGGAGAGATAAGGGAACTCTCGGCAGAGAGTATGGAAAAAGCCGAAATGGCAGGAGAGCTCTTTAACGCAATCATTCCGGATATCAAAAAAACAGCAACCATGGTTGAAGAGATAACCTATTCCACTGCCGAACAGCTCAACGGAACCGAACAGGTGTTCAAAGCTGTTTCCCAGCTTGACCAGGTTATCCAGTTGAATGCCTCCTCCTCCGAGGAAATGGCGTCCATCTCTGAAGAGCTCTCCGGACAGGCCGGATCACTGAAACAGATGATCGATTTTTTCAAAATACGGGAACAGCATGAAAATCGGGCTCTTCTGGAGTAGATTACCTGGCGAAAATCCTGTCCATGTCCTCTTTCAGGGTGGTTAGCTCCTCTTCTGCATCAAGCTGCGGATCAAGAACCAGACGCCGTACTGTCCGGGCCCAGAGAGTGGTTGTTTCTATAAAATGATGCTGGGGAGTAAACAGGATTTCCGCAGAGTCAACTGTTTTCCGGAAGGTCTGTTCATACCCCTCGGCCAGAGAGAGGATCTCCTTGAAGGAAGGGTCCTCAAATACCGACTGCCTGGGGGGATCCACGGCTTTTTCATAAACAGCCGACCAGAGCTGGTAATCCCTGCCCGTAAAATACTGCATAAACAGCCAGGAGGCTGTTTTTGTTTTAGACCGACTGTTCATTCCCAGGGACCAGATCCACAGGTTGGATTTAACAGGTTGACCCAACCGGGCCTCGGGTACAGGGGCAGGCACCCAGGCAAGATTTCCCGCTTCCCGGGAAGAACCGGGAATATTCTGAAAATATCCGACAATGTCCGCATCATAGAGCATGGCGGCCTTTCCGTCTCCCAGAGCGGCTCCTGTTACATACCAGTTGTAATCCTGCCAGTCTGGAGGACCTCCCTTTCTGATCAGTTCAATCCACTTACGGTTCATTTCCACGGATTCCGGAGAATTGACCAGACTGACCAGTCCCTTGGCTGTGAGTTCGGCATCCTGGGCTCCGTAGCTGCTGTAGGTTGTCATATATCCGGGATGGATGGTTGCCCAGCTATCCGATCCCCTGACCGACAGGGCAAAACTGCCGGGACCGTTGAAACCTGCAAGAGTATCCGAAAGCTCATACAGATCTTCCATAGTCCGGGGAGGAGCAAGCCCTTTTTCATCAAAAACCCGCTTGTTGTACATCAGGGTTATCAGTTCAAATCCCAGAGGCAGGGCCAGCAAATTCCCTTTTCCCACAGAGAAAGTTTTTTTATCCCATTTGAGAGAATTCAAAACAGAAGGATAAAAATCTTCCGGATGGTAGTCCGGGGCGGTCAATGAGGAAGAGGCAAGATAGCTGTCCAGAGGTTCCACATAACCCCGGTCGCTCAAATCCCAGAGCTGATAAGCCCCTGTCATAAAAAGATCCGGCTGATTCCGGCGGCTGCCGAGTCTGTCCATGAGCTCAGTAAAATAGGCTTCCTCCTGAATAATATGATAGGAGACAGCGATTCCTGTCAGAGCTTCGAACTCGGGTATCTTCTGAATCATGGCTTCCGCGTAGGGATGCTGACTAAGGAGGATTTCAATACGCTCCCCTTCTGCTGTTCTCCAGTGAAAATCACGATATTCATCATTCCGGGTCTTCTCTCCCTGACAGGAAAAAAGAAGGATCAGGAACAGAAAAACAAAAAGGTAAGATACCCTGAATTTCAAGATTTTTTTTCGCATTTGCAACCCTTGTCCTTTATATTTTAGGTTAGCAAAGGAAGGGAAAGCAAATCACCATCGTACCAAAAAAAAAGACCAGAAAATCTCTGAAGAACGAACTGGGAGTAAACCTGATTCTTCTGGTGATTCTTCCTGTCCTTCTGTTCAATTTCCTGATTTTTACCATTCTCTGGAACATCACAAACGGCCAACTGTCCAGGACCCAGGAAAGCCTTACAGTCCAGATCGAAACCAGTATTCAGCAGAACCTGCAAAGCCCTTTTCTCTCCCTGGAGTACCTGAAAACCGTTTATGAGAGCTCTGGGAAAAACCGGGAAACCATACAATTTTTCATTAACCTTATGATGAGGAAAAACCCGCTCTATCTGGATGTGTATATCCTCTCTCCCCGGGGGAAGGTTCTCTATACCATGGAAAGCAAAGAGTCTCTTCTGGGAAAAGACTATTCTGGATACCCCTTATTCAAATCCTTTCAGTCGGAGGATATAAACAGGAGGGTTGAATCAAATATCTCCTCAGCCACTTCAGATGTCTCATACACTCTGGCAGTAAAATCCTCTCAGGGAGAAATCTTTGTTTGCGTATACTCACTGAAAGACCTGCAGGATCTGGTTGAAAAAATGAGTATCGGTGAGTCCGCAAGGATTGCGGTCATCAACAGAGAAAGATTCTATCTGGCTCAGACAGATTATGATTCGGTTACACAGAGGCTTCAGGATCGCCGGATAGACCTGGAAAATGAGAGGCTCCAGATTATCCATGATGGAAACCGCTTTTTTGCCGCTCAATGGAGTTATCTGAAGGATTTTGATCTGTATGTTATTCTTTATGAGTCGGTGGAAGCTCTCTATTTACCCCTGGCTATCACTTTTACGGCCTTCCTGGTCCTGTTCGGAGGACTTATTCTCATGATGGTGATTTTCAGAAAAACTCTGATTTCCCATCTTCTGACAGATATGGACCAGCTGGCTCTGGCATCCTCCCAGTTGAGTCACGGGAATTATGATATTGCTCTGGTGCATTCCGAATACTATGAACTGGACCTGCTGACTCAAAGCTTCGACACCATGAAGGAGACCATTCAGCAAACCTTTTCCCAATTATCAGAATCCAAGAATCAGCTTTTGACCCTGAACAGATATCTGCAGGACCAATATGAACAGATTAAAACACGGGAAGACGAACTGAGTACCGTTATGGAGAGCAGTTATGACGGTATTATTTTTCTCAATATGAATTTCCGGATAAAAAGGATAAGCACCAAAGCATTGGCATTACTGGATATTCCCCGGACCTATGATGAACTGGACGGCATCGAACTCCTGCCTCTCCTTGCGGAAGATGTCAGGGAGATAGAGCGGAAGCAGCTGACCCGCGCAATGGCGGAACTGCAGGCGGGTATCTGTACTCTGGAAAAAAATGGAAGGATTCTGGAAAATATCACCATTCCGGTACGCGGCGGGGAAGAATCCGTGAAAGGTCTGATTATTACCCTCAGAGATATTACAGAAAAGGTCCGGATGGAAGAAAGGCTCAACAGGTCTGAAAGGCTGGAAGCCGTGGGAAGACTGGCAAGCGGTGTCGCCCATGATTTCAACAATATCCTTCATGTGATATTCGGATACTCGGGTCTGTTAAAAGAGAGGCACCATGATAAAACCGAAGCCATGTATCTTGAAAAAATTGACCAGACCGCTGAGAAAGCCCAGGATCTGGTCAATCAGCTGCTGTCCTTCTGCCGTATGGAAAAAAAGGAAAAGACAGAGCTTACCCTTCATGATGTTATACAGGATGTCAGTGAAATGCTCAAAAGGCTGGCAGGAATTGATATAACTCTTTCTCTTGATATGAGTTGCCATGAATGTCGTATTCTGGCAAGGAAAAGCCAGATGGAACAGATTCTCATGAACCTGGTGGTTAATGCCAGGGATGCTATGGATAACAGGGGAACCATCCGGATCAGAACATATCCGGTTACAAAGGACACCACCGGATACGCCGCCATTGAAGTGAGGGATTCCGGACCAGGGATTCCCAAAGAGATTCAGAATAAAATCTTTGACCCCTTCTTTTCGACCAAGGAACCGGGAAAAGGTAACGGGCTGGGGCTGGCGACGGTCTACGGAATTGTCGAAGATTACGGTGGAATCCTGGAACTCGAATCAGAACCGGGCTCGGGCAGCTGTTTCAGAATCTTTATTCCCCTGGTGTGAAGATTCTGATCCCAAGGTAACAGCCTTATTATAAAATGCACTTCTGTTTTTTATTTAACTTGAGTCTTGACAGTTTCGCCAGTTTATTGCATCTTCCGTATATATTTTATTACATATATATGAGGTTATTAATGTCACATAAAAGTTTCAACCCTTTACAGTTTTTATCTGCCGTTGGAGCAGGTGGAATTTCTGTGATCCCTTTTGCTTTTCTTCAGTATACCTATCACACGGGAAAAGGACTGATTACTGTAGAAAATACGGGATTGAAAGACCTGCCCTTTTTTCAGAGCGTTTTGTTCGCAATCCTGATGGGAGTGATGGTTCTGTTCGGCACGATCCACACAGTTCTGTCGGTAAAACTCTTTTCCCGGTACTCCCAATGGAAAAAAAGTGATGAATACAGGATGTACAGGAAAGATCCCCATAAAAACATCACATTGCTAACCCCCTTTATCTCGTTGGGAATGTCTTTTAATGTTATTATTGCTGTGGCGAGGTTCTTCATTCCTCTCCTTTACAGGAACTTTCAGCTTCTTATGGCCCCGGCGCTTGCAGGCTGGTTAGTACTGCTGACAGCACTTGTAATGACTGAAGCAAAGATCTTGAAAAAAGCCTTTGCCTCTCCGCTCAAATCGGAATCCATAACTTTCAGCTGGCTGCTCCACCCCTTTGCACTGGGAATGACAACAGTTATTGGAACGGGCCTGGCGGCCCTGGCATCGTCTCCTGTTATTGCGGGAATCGCTGCATTCTTTTCTTTTGTCACAGGATCCATGGGAGTTCTGCTGTTCGCTCTCTTTCTGACATTGGGTGTACTTAACCTTTTCAAATCAGAATCACTGCCTTCCAAAGAAGCCATGCCAGCCCTTTTATCGGCGGTTCCCATTGTGACACTCCTGTCTATAAGCGGGTTCAGACTGGTTCATTATTTTGAAAAACAGTTTGATTTTCATATGCACTGGGCGGCGGTCGTACTGGTTCTGGGGGGATTTGCCTTTCAGACCTGGTATCTGATAACAGGTTTGCATGTGATGCGGGATTATTTTAAAAATCACTATGTGCAGGATGGATTCCATGTATCCCATTGGAGTCTGATCTGCCCCTTTGTCGCCTATGCTGTTCTGGGGTCTTTTCTCTACAAAGTGTTTATTCCCAATCCCCTGATCTATACTCTTGTACTGATCACCGGAGCCTTTGTGACCGGTTTGTACGGGTTTACCCTTTTCAGACAGCTCGGGTTTAAGAGGGCAGACAAAGAAAACAGGGAAATAAACTCCAGAGCCGCCTGATTTTGGTCCGGCAGCAGGAACTGCTCCCATGAAGCGGTTCCTGTTTCATTTTGTTATAATTTTATACAGGTATCTCTTGCGTAATCCCCAGTTTATTATATAATAAACAGTATGAATATTTTTCTTGAACCATTGTCTGAACAGAAATACAAAGGGATTCTTCTCAATCAGGGCGGCAGGGAATTTCACTATACCCTTTCGGTGGATAAGGAAAAGAAGATTCAGGCCATTTTCAGCAAGGATCAGTTTGGTGATCTTGAACCTGTCAATGATGACTATTTCCGCATACTGAGAGAGGAGTTTCAGCCCCTGCTGAACTCTCCGGTTATGAATTGATCAACCCGTCAGCTGGTTACTGCAAACATTCATAAGGATATGTTTTTTATAAAGTCTAAAAAAATCCCTCAGGGATTCTGAAGGATTTTATAAGGATATCCATCAAAAGATCTATCTTCTCCGTCCCCTGCCGGGAGCCATGGCAACCTGTCTCTGAAAAGCGGAAAGATGATTTTCCGATCCGTTCATGAGTGCTGTAAAAACCTGTGCCACATCATCAGGCAGATCGGTTTTCAGGAATTTTTCATACATGGCTATATTATTGATTTCCGCCTCCACACCCAGGGAAGCGGCTTCTTCCAGACTTCCCGGAACCACAAGGTGACTCTTTGTATCAACATCAGGGTACTCAATACCGTAACTGTCGTAAAGATCCTTCAGATAGGTGATATGAGTTTCCTCAGACCGGGCGATATTGGCATAGGGCCTGGTAACATCAAACTCCTCCATAATGGCTTCATATTCGGCCAGAGCCATATGCTCATCCTCCCATGCATATTCCAGCATGGCTTCCAGGCTGAAATCCTCTGCATCAAGAGCCCCGGCAGAACCGAAATCCACAGCCCCCAGAATCATGGGAACTGCCGTCAGTAAAAAAATCATTGAATATTTCCTGGTCATATTGAACCTCCGTCGTTTCTATATAAAAGAGAATATCCGGGAAATCTGAATGAAATATGAACCATATATATAGTTTATTATATATCAAAAAAAGACTCTATTCCGTCCTGATTTTTTTGCGTCGTAGAGTCTTTCATCCGCCTCCTGAAGGAGCTGATTCGGATCGGAGATTTTATTGTTCATGGCAGCGATTCCGCAGCTTACTGTAAGTGTTCCTATATTGGTAAAGCCATACTCCTCGACCTTAAAGCGCAAATGCTCTACCACAGTAACAGCAGTATTAAGCTCTGTTTCTTCCAGTATAAGAATAAACTCCTCTCCTCCGTACCGTCCGAAACTGTCTGTTTTGCGGATATTCCTGGTAATAATGCCGGCAAACTCTTTTAAAACCTGATCTCCAGCGAGATGCCCATAGGTATCATTAACTCTCTTGAAATGGTCAAGGTCGAAAATGACAAGGCAGAAAGGTCTTTTATATCTGAGGTATCTTTGAAACGACTGCTCAAGAACAGCAAAAAGATTCATCCTGCTCATGGCACCGGTAAGCTGATCAAAATGGATCAGATTCTCTATCAGTCTGTCGCTGCGGTAATAATAAATAAAAAAGAGGATCATCAGAAACAGCAACAGGGAAAAAACAAATGTCTCTTTCCAGAGATCCCTGTTCAGACTATCAATCTGCTCACTCCCGCTGGTGCTGTAAAGCCAGGCGACGATCTGATTCTGAAAGTTCCTGATGGGGATAAAAGACAGGATTTTTTTTTCTCCCTGAATCCTCACCTGCAGGGAAAACGGTGAGCCGTCAGCTGCCGGATTTTCCAGCAGACTCAGGATCCGCTCCCTGTCCCGGCGGTTCATTGACTCTCCCAGAGAGTCTCCGTTTTCCAGCTCCTGATCGATCACATAGGCATCGCTTAAAGACCAGGAGCCGTAGTTAATCTCCTGCTCATTGAGAAAAACCCTCTCTTCCATGTACCTTCTGTTAAGGATAAACTGGGGATCCTTATCGAATTTGTCGCTAAGCTGATGAATGATGCTATTCAGGGACATGGAAACTTCCACTGATCCGAGAGAAGTTTCATCCTGGAGGGAAAGGGGATAGACAAACCGGTAGCCATTAAAGATACGCCCCTCTTCAAACCCCGAAAGAGAGACTCTTTTATCATTTACATAAGCGACTGAAAAACGGATATCCCTCAGAGAGTCCCCGTATCGATCAGGCTTGTGCATTCTCAGAAAACTGACAGTACCCGGTTCATGAAAATGAAGCTGGCGATAATCGTGTTCCACAATCCGGCTGTATAGCATCTGAATCTCATTTTCAAGATTTTCCCGTGCCTGGTCTTTCAAATCCCTGCTGCCGGAATAATAGGCGGTATATAAAAGTTCAGAAACCCTGGGATTATCTGAAATGATTTCAAAAATCAGGTCCGACATTTCCTGAAAAATGCTGACTGCCACATCATAACTGTTCTGCAGTCCGGTTCCGTAACTGTATAGGATCCTTTTCTTCTCTCTTAAGTATCCAAAGATAGTCATACCTAGAGTAAAAAGCAGAACTGACAAAATAAGAAGAAACCCTCTTAACCTGAGTTTCCGTTTAGAGAGAGCCATGGAAGGGGCCTGTATTATGATTCATTACATAATATTATAGAAGAAAAAAAATCGCTTTGCCCGATTTCAAGAGGACTTTCCCCTTCAGGAAGGATTCAAAACAAGAACAACAAAATCGCCGGACTTCCAGGAGGTAACCCTGTAATCGGTGAGTCCTTTTTTCTGCCGTCCTTTCAGGGGAAGGGAAACTTTCTGATGGGAATGGAAATGATTATTCTCACAGGTTTCCCTGAAAAGTCTTATCAGGGTACATTTCCTGCACTTTCCGGAATCCCGGAATGCATCATCAATGGCCAGGGGACACTGGAACACAGAACACAAGTGCGAACCCATATATTCTGAGGTATCCCTGTTGGCAGCGTAAACACGGCCGTTGCGGTCAAGCAGCAGAACCGGGAGATTGACGCCTTTAAAAAGATCATGGAAAGCGCCGATCTGTTTGTTCAAGGCTTTATGAAGACACTCACGGCAGATCCCGTGGGAGACAGAACCATCCTGTCCGTCTGAGGAGATCTCTTTATGGCACCATGCGCAAACAGATTTCATATCATATTATTTATACACCTAAAATGAGACGCCTTGTTTATTTTTTTTCATGTTACCGTAACAGATAACCATGCGTTTATAATGCAAAATGAAAATTCATGAATTAAGATTGAGAGAATGGAAGTGGAGGAGATTCTTCAACATCTGGATTGTATTCTGCAGGATTCCCTCTTCCGCAGTTCTAAACGATCCATCAGTTTTCTCAATTATATCTGCCGGAAAACCCTGGAGGGGAATCAGGATCAGATCAAGGAGTACTCAATTGGTATTGATGCCTTCGGTCTTGATCCTGCATTTGATCCTCAGCAAGACCCCAGAGTGAGAGTGGAAGCTATGAGACTCAGGCAGAGGCTTGAAGAGTACTATGAAAAACAGGGCAAGGAGGAACCCTTCCGCATTATTATCCCCAAAGGGAGCTACATTCCGGAATTCCACAACAGGCAGACTGAGGACGCATCCGGTGAGACGGAAACCTTCAAAGTGGGCCATACAAACATCACAGTGTCCCTGCCCAGGTTAAAAGAGAGGACCCCCTTTACCATCGAATCTTTTACTCTGGGCACCATAAAGAACAACCTGTTCCTCTATCTGAGCAGAAAAGAGGGGGAGCCCACTCCGAAAGTCAGGATTGCCGTTACATTCCACAGGGATCCGAAAGGAGTTTTTACCGTGGTTATCAGAAAGGGCATGATAAAAAAAGTGATTCCCCTCATATCTTCTGATAGCCGGCAAATCAGAGAATTTCAGAAAAAACTGAATAAAACACTCAACGAATTAACCGGGAACGAGACTCCCGAAAGGAGAAAAGGATGCGTGTAACCGATGGTTTAATCTACCTGGTTGACGACAATGAATCCATCCTTGAACTGCTTAAGGATATTCTGGAGGGAGATAATTTCAAGGTCATGGCCTTTTCAGACTCACAGGAACTGCTGGATCAGACCTACAAGGAAACTCCGGATCTGTTCCTGCTTGATATTGCCATGCCCGGAATAGACGGTATCAATCTGTGCAGGATGTTTAAAACCCGGGAAGAGCTTGATATGGTTCCTGTGATATTTATTTCCGGCATGATCGATATTGAAGACAAAGTAAAAGGATTTGCCGCGGGGGGTGCCGATTATATCACAAAACCCTTTATT
Organism: Oceanispirochaeta sp.; assembly: GCA_963677615.2. Classification (GTDB taxonomy): domain Bacteria; phylum Spirochaetota; class Spirochaetia; order DSM-2461; family DSM-2461; genus Oceanispirochaeta. Next base: position 183,270 of record CAXXQW010000002.1, read on the forward strand.
CCCATCGATGTACTGTCCAGGGTCAGAACCCATGTGAAGCTGAAGAAGTATATTGACCAGACCCGCTCGTTCAATACGGCTCTGGAAGAAGGAATAAGAATCCGGACCAGAGAGCTTCAACAGGCCAAAGAAGAGGCGGAAAAAGCGAACAGGGAAAAAACCCGGTTCCTTTCCAATATCAATCATGAGCTGAGAACGCCTTTAAACGGTATTATGGGTATGCTGGAGATCCTCCAGAATAAAGAGATTCCCGATGAAGAAATTGCCTCCTATATTGAACTGACTGGTTACTCTGCCAGACAGCTCTCCCGGCTGATCAACGATATCCTGGATTTTACACAGCTGAATAACCGCTCCATGCATTTTCAATACGAACCATTTTCTGTAAACGGAATGGTCCGGTTTCTAAAACAGAAATACTTACCCGGATGCCGGGAAAAAGGGCTGGAGTTCCAGATAGAAACCCCCACAGAAGATGTTCTGTTTACCGGGGATGAATCCAGGATTCTTCAGATTGTGGAAAATCTCATTTCCAACAGTATCAAATACTCCCTGAAGGGAAAGGTCTCTGTACGTCTTTTACCCGGTGAGGAGCTGACTATCCAGGTCAGCGATGAAGGGGTGGGAATCCCCCCGGAGTCACAGGATGAAATTTTCAAGCCCTATGTTCAAATTGACAATTCCTACATCAGGGAAAAGCAAGGCCTGGGGCTGGGACTGGCGATTATCAAAGATATCATCACCCAGATGAACGGCTCAATCGATCTTGAGTCAGACAAAAACGGGACCCGTTTTACTGTGAAAATTCCCTCCCGGGGAACAACTCAGGCGCCCCCAGCGGTGACCCAGAAATCCTCCGACAGCGGGAAAGGACGGATACTGCTTGCCGAAGACGATGCAGTCTCCCTTTTTTATACCGAACTGACCCTCTCGGAGGCCGGTTTCGATGTGACTACAGCCATTGACGGATCAGAAGCCGCATCCCTGATAGCCTCCTGCTCCTATGATCTGGCGCTTCTGGACATCAGTCTTCCCAAATTGAGCGGTATTGATGTTATGTCCCGCATAAAAGAGAAAAACCCGGAAATTCCTGTCGTTGCGATCACAGCCTATTGCCAGGAAGAGGATATCAGACTTTTCAGGGAATCCGGGTTTTCAGAGGTGATAACCAAACCTTTAAACAGCCAGGTTCTCTTACAGAAAGTGAATCAGCTTTTTAAGCCATAAAAAACCTCCGGCTGACCGGAGGTTTCCCTTTTATGAAAAACAGGTGTCAGAACTCTTCAAATTCCTCATCGCTACTGTCCGGATGTTTTTCACCGACACTTTCAAACTGGGCCAGAGGAGTTTCACTTTTGACGGTTTTATGAAACACCCTGGTACTTATTTCTTCAGATTCCGGGTTATATTCAAGGGATTTCACAGATTTCGCCGAGGGGCCCTTCCCCACTTTGAAAAAACTGATGGTGTCTTTCATGGCTGTAGCCTGGGAGAGCAGTTCTTCCGACATGGAAGCCAGCTCTTCCGAGGAAGAGGCATTTTGCTGTATCACCGTATCCAGCTGTACAACCGCCGTATTGATCTGAACAGACCCCTTATTCTGTTCCTGACTGGCCATGGTGATCTCTTCCACCAGATCGGCAGTCTTTCTCATGGCAGGAACAACCTGTTCAATCATCTCTTGCGCGGCGATGGCCCTGTGAACACTGTTCTGGGTTATTTCGGTAATCTCTTTGGCGGCGCTGCCGCTGGACTCGGCAAGTTTTCGTACTTCCGTGGCAACCACAGCGAATCCCCTGCCCGCTTCTCCTGCCCTGGCCGCTTCGATCGCCGCATTCAGGGCCAGCATATTGGTACTTCTGGCGATATCCTCAATAACAGAAATCTTTTCGGCGATCTCTTTCATGGCACTGACAGTTTCCGCCACAGCCAGGCTGCCCTCCTGTGAGTCTTCTGCCACCTTTTTGGCCATCACATTGGACTGCTGGGCATTGTCTGTGTTCTGCTGGATATTGGCATTCAGCTCCTCAATGGAAGCGGAAACCTCTTCCATGTTGGAGGCCTGCTCACTGGTTCCCGATGATATTTCCTGGGCCGAGGATGAGATCTGCTCGCTGCCGCTGGTTACCTGATCGGCGGCATTGACAATATCGTTGACAATTGTCGTTAGCTGAAGGGTCATGTCTTTCATGGAGGCATAGACACCGGTAAGCTTTTTATCGGGGAACTGAATATTCAGATCTCCCCGGGAGATCTTGCCTGTAACTTCCACAATCTCATAAGGTTCTCCTCCCAGCTGGGATGTGATGGATCTGGTCAGGATGACGGCGATAAGAAGCCCTATAACCGCCGCAGCAAGCGAGAGGATAAGGGCCAGAACCGAATTGCTGCGGGTTACCCGGGCAATAACTTCAACGACCCCGTCCCGGATTTCCCTGGCGCTGTCCATGACAGCTTCTGATTTTTCTCTCTGACCCTGCTGAATAACAATCTGCCTGTTTTCGAAAATTTTGAAGGATGCCACATTGGAGCGGTACTCCTTGATGCTTTCCAGGCTCCGGTCAAGGAGAGTATGCATCCTATCATCCGCAAATTGCGTCTTGGCGTCCTGAATCAGGGTTTCCACTTCCCTGATCTCCTGCTCCCAGGTATTTGCCAGGGCTTTTTTTTCCTGTTCCGTCAGGGCCAGCTGATACTTCTGCGCTGTAATCCGAAACCGGTTGGTCGCGTTTCTGATTTCCTGCAGGTGGGCGAAATTTCTGAAATACCTTTCGCTGATCACACCGCCTCTGGCGGAACTCTCGATCAGGGACTCGGCGTATCCGATCAGTTCGACCACATTATCAACAACTTCACCCGCCGCGGCGGATCTGATGTCTCCCGCCTTGTCGATCTCTGCCTGAACATTGGCATACTCCTCGATGAGATCGTGGTAACCGTTCATATCCAGAACCAGCTCTTTGGTATGCTTTTTGTTCTCTTCCGAAAGCATCATATCTTCCGCTTTACGGGCGTTTTCCAGTACATTTTTTGTTTCTTCTTCCGCCAGGTTCATATAGTCCTGAGTTTTATAAATATTGAACCTGAGAGAAGCCGCCTGAACATCCTGGGAATCCACCAGGATTCTGTTGGCCAATTCACTGATTTCATTCTGATAATTTATCTGATTGATGCCGCGGACCCCCATCAGACCCACAACAATTGTAAATATCACTAGTAAAGAAAAGCTTGCCAGCAATTTTGTTCTTACCTTTATTTGCTGCATCATAGAGACCTCCTGTTTCCTGAACTTTTAATTATAGAAAAAAAAACACCGGAAAAACAAAGAAAAAAGTTTTGTAACGGTTACAATTCCTAATATAGGCTTTGAAAAAGGACATTTGACTGGACAAAGACAGAATTCAAAGTGAGAATATTTTCCAACCGCTCCCTGTGTGATACGGGGAACTGAAAAAAGGGAGCCCTTCCATGAAAGAGAACGGAATCAATCAATATTTGACATTTAAAGTCAGTGAAGAGGAGTACGCTCTGAGCGTCCATCAGATACGGGAGGTTCTGGAATTCCAGAATGTTTCAAAAATTCCCAGGATGCCGGGATTTATGAGGGGAATCATTAATCTCAGAGGCAGTGTTGTTCCGGTAATTGATCTGAAAATGAAGTTCGGCCTGGGAGCCACGGAAAAAACCGTAGATACCAGCATCATTGTGACGGAACTGGCCATGGACGATGAAATTATCGTTATGGGACTACTGACAGACTCGGTTAACGAAGTGATTGATATCGACAGCGACGGGATTGAACCGGCCCCTCAGATCGGAACCCAGATTGATTCTTCCTTTATCAAGGGAATGGGACGGAAAGAAGAGAATTTTATTATCATACTCGATATTGACAGGGTTATGACCGCCGGAGAAATCAGTGATCTGGCAGATGCCCAGAATGTTCCCCAGAAAAGCGAAGTCTGAAAAGATAAACCGGAAAAGCAGGGTTCAACCATAGCTGTGCAGCCCGCTCAAAAGGTAATTGACCCCGAAAAAAGTAAAAAGCGTGGAGAGGAATCCGGCCACCGCAAACCAGGCTGCCGCCGTTTTGCGGTTTTTTCTGTAAAGCCTGAAGTGAAGGTACAGGGCATAAACCAGCCAGGTAATCAAAGCCCACGTCTCTTTGGGGTCCCAGGACCAGAAAGCGCCCCAGGCGGCTTCGGCCCAGATGGCACCGAAAACCAGAGCGCCCAGGGTAAACACAGGAAATCCCACCGAAATCGCCGCATAGGTCAGTCTGTCATAATTGTCCCGTTTCACACCCTCCGGGCTGAGAAGATACAGAAGAGCTGTCACAAAGGAAAAAACAAAAAAAGACTCCCCGATAAAAGAGAGGGCCACATGGATAATCAGCCATCCCGACTGCAGAGCGGGAATCGGAGGACGCAGTTCCGGAGAAACCAGGGGAGATGAAGCTACCAGAAGGAGCGCCAGAACACCCAAGGTTGCAAAAAACTGGATGGTCCCGTAGATGGTGATTTTTTTCTGCAACCCGTAGATCCCCGAAATAACAAGGACGCCCCAGGCATAAAACAGAAGAGATTCATAGGTACTTGTCAGTGCAATATAGCGTATCTGCACAGAGCGGATTACCAGAAGAACAAGCAGAAGAAGAGCTGTCAGAAGATTGAAAAGCGGCACCGCAATAAGAGGCTGCGGCTTTTTTCTGAACAGCCAGGCCCCCTGGTACAGACAGGAAATCAGTGTTAAAAGGTAAATGCCTATGGTCAGGATCACAGAAAATCCCTCCTTTTCTGATAATAGGTCAGTATGATCCCCAAAGAGATGAGAATCAGGGCTGTTATAATAACTTTTTTTGACGGATCTATCGATACCATCAGACCAGTTTCATACAGACCGGCCGATTCAGAATACCGATAGGACGCCTGGTAGATAACCAGACCATGTATTCTCAGGGGGTTATTAACCGATACAGCTTTTTCTATCCCCGGGGAATCCGGTCCTGAGCTGATGATGATATCCGAAAGCCACCGGCTCGGCCGTCCGTCGGGATAGGTTTCGTATATAAAATCTTTGACAGTCAGAAACGAACCGCCCGGCAGGGCGGCTCTTTCTCCGGGAGCCAGAAAAACAATCCCTTCCTGCCTGGTAAAAAAACCCAGGATCCCCCCCAGAATAAGAATAAGCAGACCCAGATGAAGAATATCCGGGCCAAACCTTCTGCTCCCTTTTTTCTTCACCTGTCTGAAAAAGCGTTTTCCCGTACAGGTAGCCAGATTGATCCAGAAGAGAGCAGCCAGCAGGAGAAAAAGGGGCGAACTGAAAAAATGATCATACCCGGTGATGAGAATCAAAGCTCCCCGGCCGCCGGGATAGGACGTCAGATAATAACCGGGATTCTGATACTGGGTAATCACGGTTGCCGGAACAATGGTAATGATCAGAGAGATTAATACGACAACTGTCAGTTTCAATGAAGAAAAAAATCTGAGGATTCTCTTCAAAAACAATACCCTCCATACAAGCTGTATCAGAGGGTATCACAGTTTTCCCATTTCTGGTATCCCGGAGTGAGCAGGCTTTGCAATCCGCGTCTTCCCATCAGGATCGGCGGCCTTTCCCGGTATCAATTTTCAAAGGGATATACAGAGGGCAGAAAGAGAGAACCGATGTAAGGACAAATATGACTCCCGGAAGGGCTAACCACCACAGCTGCCCGGTCTGTATCTGCAGCATTATCCCCGTGACGATAAGAATCAGACCCAGGACGGCTCGAATAATTCTATCAGCAGAACCCATATTTTTCATATTGCATCTCCTTGGGGATCATAAACGTTCCAAGCCTGATCCCTTATAATATATAATTTTCTTTATATAAAGAATAATAAACAGTTCTGCAAAAATCCATAGAAATATTATTTATTTTATAATATTAAAAATTGACCATGAAAAACCAAACACTTATATTAATACTATGGTAAAACGATTTGATCCGCGGAAGCTGGAGAAACTGAATGATCCTTCCAGACTGGGGGACCTTCCCCCTCTGTACATCTGGGAAAAACTGAATCTGGAAAATCCCGATACCCTTGTGGACATTGGTGCAGGGACAGGATTTTTCAGCGTTCCCTTTTTTAAACTGATGGGACAGGGACAGCTGTATGCCTGCGATATCTCTTCTGAAATGATTGCCTGGATGAACAGGGAGATCTGCCCCGAGTATTCCGGGATCCATACAGTTCATATGAAAGATGAAACAATTCCCCTGGAAGATGAAAGTGCTGATCTGGTGTACATGATCAATCTTCATCACGAACTGGAACATCCGGAAAAAAATCTGAAAGAAGCTTACAGGGTTCTCAAAAGAGGAGGAGCCATCTTTCTGGCAGACTGGAAAAAAGAGGAAATGCCCTATGGGCCTCCTGTGGAGCACCGTATCAGCACACAAGAAGTGGAAGAACAGCTGCTCAAGGCATCATTTTCCCTTATGGAAACTGACAACACCCTGCAGAAACAGTTTCTGATTATTGCCAGAAAAAAGTAGCTTGACCTCCTGCGCATCAGCATAGGAATAGCTACCATGATCCCCACCAGAGAGATAAAAAAAAAGAGAGCCTGTCCAAATAAAAATTTCCTCTCCCCGGCGGGTATCGGGTAAAACCAATACCCGCTGATTTCCGCGGATCCACCTCGGAAGCGGTCTGATTCATTTTACTTCTATCCCGGGTTGTCCTAAAATTATAGGTAGGGACAAGTAACAATAAATGCACCTGCCCCAGGGGAGGAAAGCATTGAGCGAGAAAGAAAAACCTGCCGACTCAGGCCTGGATTTCCATATAAAGCAGGTCAGTTCAGGAAAAAGAAAATTCGAAAACATATACCAGTCGCTCTGCCATCTGATTCTGGATGATCCGGATATGATCGAGAAAGTCAAAGTCAACGGAAGAACCACCTATGATTTTAAAGTGTTCCGGCAGGGGTCCAAGCATATCATCGGAATGTACGATGAGATCAACAGTTTTGTGTCCTATGTAAAAGATGCGGCCGAAAACGGTTCGTCCAACGAAATGGCCTTTGTGCTGGTAGGAGAACCGGGAAACGGAAAAACCTTTTTTGTGGAGTATCTCTGCTCCCTGTACAGACAGTATCTGGCTCAGAAAGCTAACCGCCGTTATACCTTCACTTTTCAAAATATGGAAAAGCTGGGAACCTACGGCATGATAAGCCGCATAGAATCCCAAACCTATGAAGACCCCATGCGCCTGGGGATGAATCTGTTTGAAACAGAGGAAGAGAACAGGGAGTATCTGTCAAAAATGGGATTTAATGACAAGGCACTGGAGGATATCTGGCAGTACTACACGCCTCTGGGAGCCTGTTCCAGCTATATTCTGGAAGATATCCGGCGCTATACGGGAGGAGATGTGGAGCAGATGAAACAGTTTATTTCCATCAATCCCGTTCCTTTAAGCGAAACCCTGGGTACCATAACAGGGAAGTACCCGGCCAAGGACAAGATCACCTCCTCTTCTGTAGACCTTCTGGGAGAAGAGTCCATACAGAGACTCCTTCATATATCCGATACCAACAACCCCTACCGATTTGATCTGCGCCGGGGAGCCCTGGCCAGGGTGGCCGGAGGGGGAATTCACTTCAGTGACGAGATTTTCAAGAACAAAAGAGACCTGGTGCAGATCTATCTGGGAGTCATACAGAACAGAACCATTGAACTGGACGGATTCAAATGGCCCATAGATACACTGATTATAGCCACCAGCAACAATGCGGAATTTGACAAATTCCTTTCAGAAAGAGAGGAAGCCCCGATTGTGGACAGATGCCGCCTGTGCTATGTCTCCCACAACACGGACTACCGCCTCCAGTCGGAACTGACCCGTTATGCCCTGGGAGGATGGAAAAAATCCACGTTCAGCAAAACGGCCCTCCACATAGATCCGAACTTCAACTATGCCGCCTCGGTTGCGGTAACTCTGACCCGGCTTCCCCGGTCGGATAAAATGACCCCCATAGAGATGATGAAGCTGGCCTCGGGAGAGGTGGCAGGAGAGAAAAGCATTAAAACTCTCCGGGAGATCATCGATGATCTCCTTTCTGAAGCGGACATTACCAGACGGTTCGGCCAGAAAGGCCTGGGCCAGAGGAACCTGGGAAGGGCCATGCAGCTGGTACTGGAAAGCTCCGAAACCAACGAGGGCGAATGCATGTTTGCCAGGGATATTTTCAAGGCGCTGAAAACCATTGTGCTCGACTATATCCAGGATCCTTCAGACAGAGCCAAATATCTGGAAGATCTGAAAATAGCCCAGACCCTCTATAAGGAAAAGATCAAGGTAGAAATATTTGACGCCTATATGGACGAACCCAAAGCGATCGAAAAGAGCGTAATGAACTATGTGAATATGATTGTGGGTATCGATGCGGAATCCCTGGGTACCGACAAAATGTGGAAGTATCCGGACCCTCAGACGGGAGAGCTCACAGCCATTAAAATCGATGAGCGGTATATCGAGAGCGTGGAAGAGAGGATGGGCCTGAAAACCAGGGAACAGAGAGAGTCTTTCCGGACCACCATCCGCAAACTCTACGGCCAGAAAATCGCCACCGAAAAAAACTACAACTTTATGGACAATCTGGAACTGGTCAAGGCGGTGACAGAGGTACGGCTGAATTCGGATATCGGCAGCGCCGGGAGCCTGGTAGGCGCCCTGGCCAACCGCACCGATGAAGAAAACCAGAAACTTTACAACCGCCTGATGGAAACCATGATCGGCAAGCTGGGCTACTGCCGGACCTGCGCCGAAAAAACCCTGGAATACTATACCACCCTGGAGGATGAAACCTGAAAAAAGAAGGCCTTTATGGAAAACCGGGAACCGAAAAACTATTATCACAAAGCCCTGAAATCCATAGATGATCTTCTTGCCCGGGATGAGCAGCGGGAAAAAGACGGCTTTCCCCGAAAGATCCGGTTCGGACGGATTTTCCGCCCCGGAAAAAAGGGTAAGGACAATATTGTTGTTGTTCCCACTGTGGCGGAAGAGAAATTCTACCATGACAAAATCCGCTTTCAGGATGGAAGCTCGCCCAACGATACAACCGGAGGTACAGGTAAGGGAAAAGAGGGGGATATCCTGGGAGAGGTTCCTATCCATCAGGAGGGAGAGGGAAGCGGAGGAGCCGGTCAGGGAATCGGCGAAGAGCATGAATCGGCTTCATCCGCTTATGACCTGGGAAAAATACTGACAGAAAAATTCAAACTCCCCCACCTGGAAGACAGGGGAAAGAAGAGAACCTTCACACGGTACCGTTACGAAATGACCGACAAAAACCGGGGATTCGGTCAGTTTCTGGACAAAAAAGCCACCCTCAAGAGGATTGTCAGAACCAATCAGGCTCTGGGTCGGGTTCCTGATGTATCGAATATCGACTCCACCCGCTTTCTGGTGGATCCCAGAGACAAAGTTTACAGGATCCTCTCAAAGGAAAAAGATTACGAGGCCCAGGCTCTGGTGTTTTTCCTGAGAGACTATTCGGCATCCATGTACGGAAAACCCACGGAAATTGTCACGTCCCAGCACCTTATGATCTACAGCTGGCTCTCCTACCAGTATGAGAAACAGGTGGAAACCCGGTTTATCCTCCATGATGACAAAGCCCGTGAGGTTCCCGACTTCTACACCTACTACAACCTGAGCATCGCAGGGGGAACTTTCATAGCTTCGGCCTACCAGCTGGTCAATGAGATTGTGGAAAAAGAGTCCCTGGCCAGAGACTATAATATCTACGTTTTTCATGGAACCGACGGGGATGATCTGGATATGAACGGAGAAGACGCCGTAGCAGCTCTGGAAAGGATGACAGGCTATGCCAACAGAATAGGAATCACTGTAGTAAGCCCTCCTCACAGATCAGCCGGACAATCCACTGCAGAGAAGTACATAGGCCGGTCGGGACTGCTGGATAGTAAAAAAGAGAAGCTCCGGCTCTCTTCCCTGAAAGAGAATGCCGATGAGAGCCGGATCATAGAGAGCATAAAGGAGTTGATAGAGGAATGACCCTGATCAGCCAGCATGTAAAAGCCATTATGGAAGAGTGCAAAAAGAGAGCCAGGGACGGAGGTCTCTCTTTCAGCGATGAGACGCTGGAGTACATCGTGACCAACCAGGATATGCTGGAACTCTCTCCCAAAATGATGATCCCTACCCTCTACGACTACTGGGTTCAGGATGTGATGGTTCTTCAGGAAAAAAGCAAGTACAAGCTCTACCCTGCCAATCCCTACGAGACGGTTATCAACACCAGACCGGCGGTGTCCTTCTACAACGACAACAATCCTGACTGGCTGAATGTGATGATCTTCTACCATGTGCTGGGTCATATAGATTTTTTCCAGAACAATATCTTTTTCAAGCATACCTGGTCGGATGATTTTATGGGTCAGGCCCGGGCAGACAAACGCCTGATTGCCAGACTCAGGTCCGAGTACGGCCGATGGGTGGATTACGTGATAGAATTTGCCAGAGGAGCTGACAATATACTGGGTTTCTACAGAGTTCTTTCCCAGCTGTACCGGAATCCTGAGGGCCAGTTTTCAGCCCAGATGAATTTCTACTTTGATTATTTTCTCCAGAATATCAAAAAGGTGTCTCACGGGGAGTATCTGAAAAGTTTAAGCCGCTACAATGAGCTGAAAAAAAACTCAGATCCCTTGGGAGAATCCCTCTTTTTCACAGAGGTCAAGGCAGCCTATCCTGAATTCGATTCCCTGTTTGAAAAGTACAGCCAGCAGAAAAAAGACAGGGACCGTGATGTCCTTGAGTATATCCTGAACCACTCTCCCTTTCTGGACAAAGAGGAGAACCGGTGGATGAAATCTGTGATTCATGTTGTAAGAGACACCGGGATATATTTTGATCCCCAGCGGCGAGATCATATTTTCAATGAAGGCTGGGCCAGTTACTGGCACGAACGTCTGTTTATGAACGATCCCCGTATCAGAGGCCACGAAGTGGATTTTGCCAAGGTCCATGCCATGGTAACATCCCTTCCCAAAGTCGGGCTGAACCCCTATGCCATAGGACTGCGGCTGGTGGAATATATCGGGGATATGGCCGAAAAGGGCCATCTGAGCTGGGAGTACCAGAAGCTGAAAAAAATAGACACAAGAGAAAAATATAATCAAAAAACCGGAGAAAGCACCGGCTTTCTGTTAAAACTCCGGGAGGAGTATTGCGATTTCACTCTGATAAATCAGTTTGTGGACCAGGATTTTGTTAACCGGTACCGTCTTTTTACCGTGGAAAAAAGACTCAACAGCCCCAGGCAAACCTGGGAATTCGTCATAAAAAGCCGCAGGGCCGAAGATTACCGGCAAATGCTTATGGATGAGCTTTGGCACCCTCCGGATATTCGGATTGATCCGGAGAAGACAGATGAGTCCACTCTCTTTCTGGTTCACAGAGACGAAGGAAAGCCCCTGTTGAAAGAGTATATCCCCGCTACGATGATGGGTCTGGAATTCCTTTGGGGAGGGCAGGTCAAACTGGAGACCACCGAAATGTACTATGAAAAGAAAGGGGATCAGACCGGACTGGTAAAAAACAGGGTCTGCTACACCATGAAAGACAGGAAAATCAGCCGCAGGCAATTGTGAGGATAACCTATGGAAAAGGTAGAGGATCTATTGGAACAGTTAAACCGTAGCCTGAAAGAACAGAAAGGGCCGGTTCGCCTGACCTTCCAGGAGTATCTTGAAAAACTGAAAGAGAATCCGGGCACACAGCTGCGGGATATTTTTCAACTGGTTCATGATATGGTTCTCTACTATGTTCCTCCCGGAACCGATGAATTCCCGGATGATCCCGAATCAGTCCATTACATGTCCTACGATTTCAGCCGGCTGTTTATTCAGGAAAGCGAAGCCCCCTACTTTGCCGACAGGCTTTTCGGCAACAGATTTATGGAGCTGATCCACTCCTTCGACCAGGTGGTGGACAGGAACAAGATTTATATGTTTGAGGGCCCTCCCGGAAGCGGAAAGAGTACGTTTCTCAACAATTTTCTGGAACGCTTCGAAAGGTATATGAAAACCGGACAGGGCGAGCTTTACGAAACCACATGGAAAATCAGTAAACTCCTGTTTCCAAGGGTCTCCTCGGAGACGGAAACCCGGGAGATTGGAAAAAATCAGGACTATATTCTTGTAAACTGCCCGAACCACGATCCGCCGATTCTGCAGATTCCCCAGGATCAGCGGAAAGAGTTTCTCTACGAACTGATAGACGATGAGAATTTTAAAAAGAAACTCTTTACAGAAAAACAGTATGAGTGGATCTTCAAGGACGACCCCTGTTCGGTCTGCTCAACCCTCTTTGAAGCCCTGCTGGAACAGACCGGATCTCCCCTGGCAGTTCTGAATATGATCGTCCCCAGGCGGATGCGGTACAGCAGGAAACTGGGCGAAGGCATCTCTGTATTCAATCCCGGTGACGTATTGAATCAGGCTCCCATACTCAACCCGGCGGCCCAGACCTGGATGGATGAATATTTTGGCGATTCCAGCCTGGTTAGACTGATCCATTCCGAATACGCCAGAACCAACAACGGGATTTATGTTGTCATGGATGTCAAACAGCACAATAAAAACCGACTGCTGGCCCTCCATGGTGTCATCAGCGATGGAATCCACAAGGTGGAATCCATTGAGGAAACCATAAAAACCCTCTATCTGGGCCTGATGAACCCCCAGGACAGGGAATTTCTGGAAAAGAATCAGGCCCTGATGGACAGAATCAACTTTATAAAGATGCCTTATGTACTGGACTACAAAACAGAAGTGCAGATCTATACCAACATTATGGGAAACCGGATCAAAGAGAGTTTTCTCCCCGGGATTCTGGAAAACTTTGCCCGAGTGATCGTATCCTCCCGTCTGCAGAGTGAATCGGAAGCCCTGAAAGAGTGGATCGGGAACAGAACAAAATACAGCAAGTTCTGTGATCCCCAGCTACTGCTTCTGAAAATGCTGATATACGCCGGAATCATTCCCGAATGGATCAGTGATGAAGACAGGCGTTCCTTTAAAGCGGGAATTCGGAGAAAAATCCTTTCGGAAGCCGAAAACGAAGGGTTTCAGGGTATTACAGGCAGAGAGTCGATCAAACTCTTTCACGATTTTCTGGCTGCCTACTCCAAAGAGGGAAAAATGATCAACATGCAGATGCTGAAAAATTTCTTTACACGCAACGAAGAGCTGAACAATAGAATCCCCAGAGACTTTCTGAATTCTCTGGTAGACTCCTACGATTACGGAATACTCCAGGAAGTGAAGGAGTGCCTCTACTTCTACAACCGGACCCGTATCTCGGCTGATGTGCAGAATTATATTTTTGCTCTGAATTTTGAAACCGGAGGAACCGAAAAGAATCCCTATACCGGTCATGTGATACAGATAAGCGAAGAGTTTCTGGGAAGCATCGAAGACTATCTGATTCCCGGGAATCCCGATACCTCTGTCAGAGAGAAGTTCCGCCGGGAAGTACAACAGCGCTACATATCCTCAACAATCACCGAAATGAAGGAGGAAGAGAAAAAACTCTCCCAGACCCGGCAGTACCGTGATCTTCTGGAAACCTATACCCGGTACCTGAAAAGCAACGCCCTGGAACCTTTCAAAGAGAGCGACAACTTCCGGAGCGCTATCAAGGAGTACAATACCAGAGACTTCCAGAGTCACGACAAAAAGATCCGTAAGGATGTCACCTATCTGATTCACAAACTGATGAACCGCTACGGTTACACCGAAAACGGAGCCAAAGAGGTCTGCATCTATGTAATTGACCGGGATATCGCTGCCAAATTTGAAGAGTAGAGGCTATTTTTCCCCCTGAACCTGATAAAACAGAGTCCTCGTCCGGGGGCCTGTATCACACTCGATCAGTACCACATTCTGCCAGGGACCGAGCATCACTTCCCCCTCTACCACAGGTATGGAAAGAGAGTGCTGCAGAAGAAGGGCCCTCAGATGACTGGAACCGTTATCATCGTGCCAGGTTTCATGATGCCGGTAGGGGGAACCGTCCGCAAAATTGTTGCCGTAGGGGATGCCCATGGCATGGGAAAAAAGATGATCCAGATCGTGCTGGAGAATATTCGGTTCTGCCTCGGTTACAGCCAGTGCGGCTACGCATCCGGCCACAAAGACCATAACATACCCTTCCCGGATGCCGCTCTCAGTCACAGCCTCCCGGATATGATCATCGATCACATCCTTGCTCATCCTTCCGGTCAGATTATAATTCCTTTTTTTTGTGAAAACAGCCATACCTTTATATTACAGGACACACCCTATTCTCTCAACCCGAATATGCATTATAGGACTTTTTCCCATTTACGGCTTTATCTATTCCTGCTACACTGAAAAAGAACATGCGTTTTTTAATAAGTCATAATACTGTTGCTGTCAGGAGGTATTGACCGGAATGGCATTGGGATCATCAGGAGAAAAACCTCTGAAAGAGTTTCAGAAAGCCCTGGCAACCGCAGAAGAGAGAACCAGAGAGCTGGAAGCTCTTCTCACAGCGGGGAAATCGGTTACATCGGTACTCGATCTGAAATCAGCTGTAGAAATCATTCTGGAACAGGCCGGCAGTATCATTCCCTATGAATCGGCAGAAGTTCAGCTTGTGAAGGATGGCAAGCTGATCATTGAAGGCACAAAAACCCGGACCGGCAATCACGGATTATACGGGACTGCGGCGCAGACAGAAGAATCTGCTCCCCTTCGGGTTATTACCGAAGGAGAACCGCTGATAATTGAAAAAACATCCAGAGAGACCTGTCCCGGAGCAGGATCTGCCTCCCCCGGTTCCTGGATGGGGATTCCCCTGAAGATCAGCAATTCCGTTTTGGGACTCATCTCCTTCAGCAGCAAAGAGCCAGAAGCCTTCACCTCGAACCATGTCAGAGCGGCTTCGGGTTTTGCCGATTTCATGGCAATCGCTGTCAACAACTCCCGAAACCATGAAAGGATGGTTCAGATGGCCACAACCGATCCCCTCACAGGCGTGGGAAACAGGAGATGGTTTTTTGAAAACGGCGAAAAACTCTTTCATCTGGCCCAAAGAAAAGGGTGGCATGTCAGTATCCTGATGCTTGATCTGGACAATTTTAAAGATATAAACGACAGATTCGGCCATGATATGGGCGATGTGGTTCTCCGTTTGGTAGCAGAACTCTTTGCAAAACAGATACGCAATTCCGATCTTCTGTGCCGTTACGGGGGAGAGGAATTCTGTATCTTTCTTCCCGAATCGGAACAGGCTACAGCAGAATGGATCGCAAAAAGGATTCACAACTCTCTTAGCAGTCTTCCTCTGGCAGATCTGGACCGGAATATTACCGTGTCCATCGGCATAAAAAGCTGTATTCCCGGAAAGACCTGCGGATTTGATCAGCTTATTTCCCAGGCTGACAAGGCCCTTTACCGGGCAAAGCAGGAAGGAAAAAACTGTACAATCTTCTGTTGAACGGCCAAAAAAGTTCGTAGCATTTTTCCGGGGTGTCACTTAGGATTAAAAAGGGGCTGGACATGAAAAAACAGACACTGGCAGTATCAGTACTTTTTTTCACACTGCTATCGCTGTTCGGCGAAAGTGAATATATTCCCCTGCTCTCCTATCATACTCATGTACCTTTCTATATAGAAGCCGGAGAAGGGCTCAGCTATGACCTGGCAAGATACCTTACAGCAGCATCTCATGGAAAATACAGGTTTACCCTGATGCCTATGTCACGCAGCAGAGTCGATAAGATGCTGGAGGAAAATGAGACGGGGGTTGTCCCCTGGGTAAACCCTGTCTGGTTTAATGATACGGAGGAGTTACGCTTTCTCTGGACCAGAGAGACTCTGTTTTCTGATCAGAATGCAGTCATTTCCAGCCGGACAAGAATGCTGGAATACACTGGCCCCCAGGCTGTAAAGGGTCTGGTATTCGGCGGGGTCAGGGGACACCGCTATCAGGATATTGATCAAATGGTAGAAGAGGGATCCGTTACAAGGATGGATGCGGAAAATCACATAGACAACTTCCGAAAACTGGAGAAAGGGAGGATAGATTTTACAATCACCCCTTACTGCGGGGCTGAATATCTTATCCGGACCCATCAGATGGAGGAGGCTCTCTACATATCCCGCTATCCTCACAGTACCTACACAAGAAGATGCCTGATTTCAGGGGGCAATCAGGATCTGGAAGAATTTATGGAGACCGCCCTTTCGGAAATGAAAACAGATCCCTCATGGTTGAAGATATTGGAAAAATACAACATTTCCTGTGGAGGCTGAGGTTACAACCCATGGTATTTCCCCAGTTCCGGAGTTTAAAAAAGGCATTTTTTCTCATTATATTCCCTTTGATTATTTCCTTTTCCCTGATCATATTCTCTCTGGATCAATACGGAAGAGTCAGATCGGCCTATTCCAGCCTGGAAAAAAAACTGAAACTGAATCTTTCTGTATACAGCAGGATAATCAGTTACCCCCTGTGGAATGTGAACCGCGAACAGACCGAATCCATTCTCCTGTTTGCCCTTGAGGATCCCGATATCATCTATCTGGAAGTCAAGGATGAATGGGGTGTGGTTTTTGTCAGCGCCGGAGATCCGGATATCCACAATGATTCCGGTCCGGGAGCCGGTTTTCCTATAAATCTGATGAAAAATAAAATCAGGGGGGATAAAGTTTTTTCAGGAATTGAAACGGTCTATTTCAACCCGGATAGAGACAGGATTTTTATCGGAACCATATCCCTGACCCTTTCGGACCAGCATACACTGGAAAGGATTCATAAAGAGATCCGCAACTTTCTGGCACTTCTTGTTCTGGTTTTTATCAGTTTCGGAGCAGGGCTTTATTACACATATACCTGGACGGTGGATAAACCTCTGAAAAAGCTGAAAAACAGGCTGAAAACAATTCAGGAGGAAGAGGACTTTCCCATTGAAATCAGAAACTGGCAGAAAATGAATGAGATCTCCTACATTCACCATCTGTTTCTGGGAATCTGGGAAAAAAACAGGAAATTTATGAAACTGCAGGAAGAGAAGGAACGGCTGGAGGAAGTGGGCCGGCTGGCAGGTCTGATCGCTCACAAATTCAACAATCAGCTGACATCGGTATACGGGTATATCCAGCTGGCACAGAGTCATAACAGGGCGAATGAGAAAGTGGCATCCTTCCTGGAAAAATCGATTGAGGCTCTGGATCATACTCTGGAAACCTCCAATCAGTTTCTCACCTTTTCACCCGGAGGATTTCCCGCAAAATCCAAGGCGCCTCTGGCGGCTTTCATCAGGAACACACTGAACAAAAACTGCAGGGACAGTGAGTATAAAATGGAATGCTCAGATATGATCAAAGATGCGGAACTGGAATTTGATCAATTGCAGATAGCCAGTGCCTTCAAGTATATTCTGGATTTCATAGAAGCCAAAAAGAAGCCTCATTCCCTGATCCGGGTCAACCTGGAGAACAGGGACAATGAAACGGGCCTTCTGAAAATATCATTTATTGCCGGTTTTCCCGAAGATATGGAATCATTCGACTTTTTCTCGCCTTTCAGCGATCTTAACAGGAATATCTCTGATATGTATCTTTCAATCAGCCGTTCCATTATTTTAAAACATGACTGGGAAATCTCTCTGGAAGGAGAAAAGGACGGAGAATACATGTTTCTTATCTATTTTCCCCTTCCCTAGGGGGGAGCCCGGAGGACTCCCCGCAAAACGGTTCACACAGGATCGTATCCCGCATCCTTAACTGCTTTCACAACAGCTTCGGTCACATCAGAGTTATCTGCCATCCGGATGGAAAGCGATTTCTGCTCCAGATTCACCTCGACACTTTCAACACCTTCAACCGATGAAGCCGCCTTTTCAACAGCCATTTTACAGTGGTTGCAGCTCATGCCTTCCACGGTAATGATTTTTTCCATATAAACCTCCCGGTTATCTTCCGTTCCCTCGGGAACGGCAATTTCCCTGTTATTCCTTTTTTCAGTTTTCTGGGACTCTATGGTGAATTTCCTGAGACTGAGGGAGTTGGTCACCACAGAAACTGAACTGAAGGCCATTGCAGCTCCTGCAATGATCGGATTCAGAAATCCCAGAGCGGCAAAAGGAATGCCTATGGTGTTGTAGAAAAAAGCCCAGAAAAGATTCTGCCTGATTTTTGCCATTGTTTTTCTGGAGAGCAGAACAGCCCCCGGGATATCCTGCAGATCTCCTCTCATAAGGGTAATATCCGCCGATTCCATGGCAATATCCGTACCCTGCCCCATGGCGATTCCCACATCTGCCATAGCCAGAGCAGGGGCATCATTAATCCCGTCTCCCGCCATGGCAACGGTATATCCCTTCTCCTGAAGCTTTCTGACTTCCTCAGCTTTCCTTTCCGGTAAAACTTCAGCCAGAACATTATCAATACCTGCCTGTTCGGCAATAGCGCTGGCGGTTCTCTGGTTATCACCGGTAATCATAAAAACTTCCAGCCCCATATCCTTCAGGGCTGCCACACCGAAAGGAGATGTCTCTTTCAGGGTATCCGCAATGGAAATCATCCCCAGGATCCTGTTGGGTTCTTTCAGCTGCGCCAGAAGGACTACGGTATGCCCTTTTTCTTCCAGAGACACTTTCCGAGCCTCTGCAGATGCAGAATCCAACCCGTTTTCCTCCAGAAACGATGCGGTGCCTATCAGGTATTCCTCTCCGTCGATGGTTCCTCTTATACCTTTTCCAGGTACAGCTGTAAAAGAATCTGAACCGGAAAGTTTGATATTCCGGTCTTCCGCATAATCGGTCACGGCACGGGCCAGAGGGTGCTCAGAGTGCTGTTCCAGAGAAGCAGCCAGTCTCAGGATGAGATCTTCCGACATCCCGTTCAGCGGATATACTCCCTGAACTTCCGGACGCCCCAGAGTCAGTGTCCCTGTTTTATCCAGAACAACTGCATTCAATTTTCCCGCCAGCTGCAGGACTTCTCCATTTTTAATCAGGATTCCCCGTTCTGCCCCTTTTCCGGTTCCCACCATAATGGCTGTGGGTGTTGCCAGACCCAATGCGCAGGGGCAGGCAATAACAAGGACAGCCACAGAAGCGACAACTGCTGAGGAGATGGAGCCGGCAATCAGCCACCATACAAGGAAGGTAACGACTGCTATCAGAAGGACTGCCGGAACAAAAACCGCAGCGACCCGATCGGCCAGCTTCTGTATGGGCGCTTTGGACCCCTGGGCTTCCTCCACAACAGAGATAATCCTTGCCAGAAAAGAATCTTTTCCGGTATGAACCGCTTTGTACCTGATAGAACCATAGGAATTGACTGTACCGCTGACCACAGGATCCCCTGCCTGTTTTTCTACCGGCAGGCTTTCCCCAGTGATCATATTTTCATCCACAGCCGTCGTTCCGCTGAGGATTTCCCCGTCTACGGGATTCTGTCACCCGGCCTGATCAGAAGGATATCTCCCGGTACCACATCGCTGACCGGAAGAGTCAGAATCTCGCCATCCCTTTCCACCCGGGCACTTTTAGGCTGCAGATCCATTAGCTTGCGTATGGCTTCGGATGTTTTGCCCTTTGCGCGGGCTTCCAGATATTTTCCCAGAAGAACCAGAGTAATGATGATGGCTGATGCTTCAAAGTACAATCCTGTACTGTCAATACCGGCCTTGGACGCAAAAAAACCGTTAAAAATACTGAAAAAGTATGCCGAGGAAGTACCTAAAACCACCAGGACATCCATTCCCGGGCTCCCGGCGAAAAGGGTTTTCCAGGCCGTTTTGTAAAAGTTTCTCCCCACGTAAAACTGGACCGGAGTTGCCAATGCGAGCTGCAGCCAGGGATTGTGAAGAAACATAAGCGGACCGATTTTAAAAATTCCCGCAAACATGGCCATCAGAAGCGGCGCACTTAACAGGGAAGAAAGAATGATTTTATTCCGGAGGATTCTCTCCTCTTTCCTCTTTGCCTTATCCTCTTCTGATGCGGTTTCCTCTGTTACCAGTCCCGCTCCATAACCTGCATCAATAACGGCCTGAATAATAGCATCGGTATCCAGACTGGCCGGATCAAAACTGACCGTTGCTTTCTCTGTAGCCAGATTGACAGAGGCCATATCGATACCATCCAGTTTTTTTATCCCTTTTTCTACATGAGCCACGCAGGATGCGCATGTCATTCCTTTTATGTCCAGCTGAACAATCTCCATAAAATCTCCTGTTCTTCTCAATACACAAACAGATGAACAAAGCTCATCCGAACCCTATTTGGTCATTTTTCCTATAATCTGCAGGAGTTCATCCACCACTTCCAGTCTGCCCGACTGGATCTGATGAACCACACAGCCCTTCATATGGGCTTCCAGGAGGGTTTTTCTGACCCCGTTTATGGCGGATTCCACACTTTTAAACTGATTGAGGATATCATCACAGTAGACATCCTCCTCTATCATTTTGGCAATTCCCCTGATCTGCCCCTCGATCCGGTTTAACCTTGAAACCATATTGGCCTTGGTTTGATAAGGATGATGCGCTTTTCTCTGCTCTTTCGCCATATAGGATACCCCCCTACCCTACATAAGTACTAAACCTTTCTAAAAAAGTCAAGATTACAATCCCATCCTTTTTATGAAAATGGAGACTCCACAAAAAGGAAATAATTTTCTACAATCAGAATATGAAAACCCTGTATATGATAAGGCACGCCGAGAGCGAAGCCAATAAAAGCCGCATTATGGCAAGCCGCCGGGCTTTTCCCCTGACTGCAGAAGGAAAAGCCGACGCCGATCTGATAGCATCGGAACTGAAAGAGATTATCCGGATAGACAGAATCATAACCTCTCCTCTGGTTCGGGCCAGGCAAACCGCCGAATCCTTTGCAGAAGCCTACGGCCTTCCCCTGGAAGAAGACGAAAGGATTTCCGAGCAGGAACTGGGAAAATTTTCCGGCATGACCTATGACGAAGTGAAGCTCCATGAGGATTATGTGACGGAAACACAAAAAAGATGGGACTGGGTTCCTGAAGGGGGGGAATCCTACGCCATGATCGCCGACCGGGTCAGAAGCTTTTTTTCAGATATGGAGAGTGACAGCCGGGAGGAGAATCTTCTGATTGTGACTCATGCGGTAACCTTCCGGCTCATCAGGGGCCTTCTGAAAAACACCCTGCCGGCGTATCCCTCGAAGTTTCCCAATAACGGAGAAATCTGGAAAGTGGATTTTGACGGTCTGGGAAAATCCTACAAAATAGAGTCGATCATGCTGGGAAACAGCGCGAACTTTGTGCATAACCCATAATGTTTAAAACTCCCGTATTGGGAATAGGCTTTACTCTCCTTGCAAGACTGATCAGTGCTTTGAATCTGCTCTAACTCATTATTGAAAGTTTCTTTCCCCGGCCCTTGAAAAGGCTGCTGCAGAACGAATCCGGAGAAGCCGAAGACAAAGGCCTGGAAAAGGGAAAGAATCTTTAATTCAAAAGTTCCAAAGCTTTATTGAATACCTCGGAAGGACGCATGGCCTTTGAGACTTTCTCTTCATCGGCCCAGTAGTATCCCCCCATATCCACAGGTTGGCCCTGAACATCTATCAGAGTCTGCATAATATCCTTTTCCCCTTCCGAGAGTGCTTTGGCCACAGGAGCAAACCGCTCTTTCAGATCTGCATCATCGTTTTGTTCCGCAAGAGCCTGTGCCCAGTAGAGCGCCAGATAGAAGTGGCTGCCTCTGTTATCAATCTCACCGGCTTTCCGGGAAGGAGCCTTGTTGTTTTCAAGAACCAGTCCGGTTGCCTTGTCCAGAGTTTCAGACAGGACCTTTGCTTTGGGGTTGTCAAAAACAAGGGAAAGATGTTCCAGAGACACGGCCAGGGCCAGGAATTCGCCCAGAGAGTCCCATCTCAGATGGTTCTCTTTGACAAACTGCTGAACATGCTTAGGGGCAGATCCGCCTGCACCGGTCTCGAAGAGGCCTCCCCCGTTCATAAGGGGAACAATGGAGAGCATCTTGGCACTGGTCCCCACCTCCAGAATGGGAAACAGGTCGGTCAGATAATCCCTCAGAACATTTCCGGTAACAGAAATCGTATCCAGCCCTCTGCTGATCCTCTCAAGGGAGTATCTGGTGGCTTCTACAGGATCCATAACCAGGATATCCAGGCCTTCTGTATCATGGTCAGCCAGATACTTTTCAACCTTCTGCATCAGGCTCACATCATGGGCTCTGTGAGAATCCAGCCAGAACACAGCGGGAGTTCCGGTTGCCCGGGCTCTGGAGACAGCCAGCTTGACCCAGTCCTGCACAGGAGCATCCTTTACCTGGCACATCCGGAAAATATCCCCCTCTTCTACAGGCTGTTCCAGAAAAACAGTTCCTTCCGCACTGACAACCCGAACGGTACCGGCAGCACCTATCTGGAAAGTTTTATCATGGGATCCATACTCTTCGGCTTTCTGAGCCATAAGCCCCACGTTGGAAACACTTCCCATTTTTGCGGGATCGAAAGCGCCATGCTCTTTACAGTATTCAATAGCAGCCTGGTATACCCCCGCATAGGAACGATCGGGAATCACGGCTTTCATGTCTTTCAGTTTTCCATCAGGCCCCCACATTTTACCGGAGGATCTGATGGCCGCCGGCATGGAAGCATCAATAATAATATCACTGGGAACATGCAGATTGGTAATGCCCAGATCCGAGTTGACCATCGCCAGCTCAGGACCTTCTGCATAGGCCGCGTCAAGGGCACCCATCACTTCGCTTCTTTTTGCATCCGGGAGGGTTTGCAGCTTATGGAGAAGATCTCCCACACCGTTGTTGGGATCTACACCCAGTTCTGCAAAAAGATCAGCATACTCTTCAAAAACATCTTTAAAGTAAACCGATACAGCGTGACCGAAAATAATGGGGTCGGAAACCTTCATCATGGTGGCTTTCAGATGGATGGAAAACAGGACATCCTTTTCTTTCGCATCCCGTACCTGTTCATCCAGAAAAGCGCGGAGGGCTTTTCGGTTCATAACCGAAGCGTCAATGATTTCACCGGCCAGAAGTGAGGTTTTCTCCTTTAAAACAGTTACAGCGCCGGAGTTCTCTACCAGTTCAATCCTCACATCACAGGGGGCTTCCACTGTCACGGATTTTTCACTGCCGTAAAAATCCCCTTCTGTCATACTTGCCACATGGGACAGGGAATCTTTGGACCACACCCCCATGGAATGGGGGTGTTTCATGGCATAGTTCTTCACGGCCTTGGGAGCCCTTCTGTCAGAGTTTCCCTCACGGAGCACAGGGTTAACGGCACTGCCTTTCACCTTGTCATACCGGGCCTTGATATCTTTTTCTTTCTCATCCCGGGGTTCTTCGGGATAATCGGGAAGAGCATACCCTTTTTCCTGAAGTTCCTTGATAGCTCCTTTCAACTGGGGAATCGAGGCGCTTATATTGGGCAGTTTGATAATATTGGCATCACTCTGCTTCACCATCTCTCCCAGCTCGCTTAAAGCATCGGGAATGCGCTGTTCCTCTTTCAGGTAGTCCGGAAACACCGCAAGGATTCTGCCGGCCAGAGAGATATCCCTTGTTTCTACAGAGATTCCGGCTGCGTTGGTATAGCTTTCGATAACAGGCAGCAGCGAGACGGTAGCCAGGGCGGGAGCTTCGTCCGTTTTTGTATAAATAATTGTTGGTTTCATATATGATCCTTTCATCTGGTATTGTTTTTCTATATTTATGCAGGGATTTTACAGGAAATCCGGGGAAAGGGAAAGGAGGGGAAATCCCATCCGGCGGGGATGAGCCCTTTCGGCAGCAAAGTGCCCTGTAATACCGGAGATCCCGGCTATGTACCGCAGGATTGACCCTATTTGTCCGAAAGGTAAGTCAATCTGACACAATTCTGACATTTTTACTCTTGTTTATCCCTTTTTTGTAGAGTATTTTTGGAATATGAGTGCAATAATGCAAGTCAGGAATCTGACCAAAAAATACGGCACCCTCACCGCAGTGGATCATGTGGATATGGAGATTCCCGAAGGGATCTGTTTCGGTCTTTTGGGACCCAACGGAGCAGGAAAAACAACATCCATAGAAATGATGGAAGGCATAGTAAAACCTACTTCGGGAGAGATCCTTTTCAGGGGAAATCCCATAAACAGACACTTCCGGGAAAAAGTGGGAATACAGTTCCAGAGCACAGCGCTCCCGGAATTCATCACCGTAAAGGAGACCCTCGAGATGTTCCGGGCCTTCTACCCCCATCCCCGGAAGATGGACGAACTTATTGAAATCTGCGCCCTGCAGGATATCCTCAATAGAGACAACCGAAAGCTTTCGGGAGGCCAGAGGCAGAGGATGCTCCTGGCCCTGGCGATTATCCCCTGTCCTGAAATAGTCTTTTTGGATGAACCTACCACCGGACTTGATCCCCAGGCCCGGAGGAATTTCTGGAATCTGATAGAAAAAATCAAGGCAGAGAAAACAACGGTTGTATTGACCACCCACTATATGGATGAGGCCCGCATACTGTGCGACCAGATCGCCATTATGGACCACGGAAAGATCATAGAATGGGATACTCCGGACACACTGCTGAAAAAACACTTCGACGGCGTTCTGGTCAGGGTGCCCAAAGAGAGCAGCAGGGGGATCTGTCTGGATAATGCGGTAGAGCGGGACGACCATCTGGAAATACAGACCTCGAACCTCCATGAAACCCTGGAAGACCTGCTGAACTGCCAGTACAATCTGACGGGTATGTCGATCCATGAACCCAACCTGGAAGACCTTTTTATCAAACTGACAGGTTCTTCTCTCAGAACCTAGAGGAATATGACTTATGAACTCTTTTTATGCCATTGTAAAAGCCAGAACCATGGAATTTATCCGGGACAAAGGCACGTTTTTCTGGAACCTCCTCTTTCCCGTCCTTCTGGTGGTAGGCTTCAGCTTCGCATTTTCCGGAAGGGACGACAGCCTTTTCAAGGTGGGAGTCCTGGGGGGAAGCCCTGAAAACAGACAGGAAACGTTTTTTCATCTTGACCAGGTGGATTTCATCACATACCAGGAGGACTCCCGGGATTTTGACAGAGAGAGGATTCTCCAGAAAGTGCGGCTTCATCAGCTGGATATGCTGATTGATCTGGAAAGAAAAGAGTACTATGTGAATCCCGAATCCAGCAATGCGGACCTTTTAAAATACCTTCTCTCCATAGATCTGAAAAAAAAGGATTCCCTTGAACTGACGGAACATCAGGCTGAGGGACAGGCCATCCGCTATGTGGACTGGCTGGTGCCGGGAGTAATCGGCATGAACATGCTGTTCAGCTGCCTCTTCGGAGTGGGATTCGTCATTGTACGGTACCGGAAAAACGGGGTGCTTAAAAGGATGAAAGCCACACCGGTCTCATCCTTCACGTTCATTTCGGCCCAAATGGTATCCCGGTTTCTGATCGTTACTCTTACCTCGGTATTTGTATTCGGCGGAACCAATCTCTTTTTTCACTTTCTGATGCTGGGATCCTATCTGAATCTCCTTCTGATAACCATGCTGGCCATTCTCTGCATGCTCTCGCTGGGACTGATTTTCGCAGCCAGAATAAAAAGCGAAGAGTTGGCAGGAGGACTGATCAATATAGTGACCTTCCCCATGATGATTTTTTCAGGAGTCTTTTTCTCTTTAGAGGGAACACCCGAACTCCTTCAGAAAGTCTCAAAAGCCTTTCCTCTCACCCATTTTATAAGCGGAGCCAGAAAAATCATGCTGGAAGGGGAAGGTCTGGCGGCAATTTTCCCGAATCTACTGGTGCTTGCGGGCATGACGGTTCTTTTTCTGACCATAGCGTCCCTGACCTTTGATTGGGATTAAAAGGTTTATCCCCGGGGAAGAGACACAAAGAAACAGGTTCCCCGGGTATCCGATTCCAGACGGATATTTCCCTTCATGGCCGTCACCAGCTGTTTGACAATGGAAAGCCCCAGGCCGACACCCCGGTTTTCCTTGGTCAGCCCCGCATCGAGCTGAAGGAAGGGAAGAAACACATCATCCATCCGGTCGGGGGGGATGCCGATGCCCTGATCCCTCACCTCCAGCTCCAGGGAATTATCAATGGCATACTTGACCAGGATAGTGCCGGTGTTGGAAAATTTGATGGCATTGGAAACCAGGTTTGTCAGAATCTGATAGATCCTGATCTCATCGCCCTTGAAGGAAACAGCATTTCCTGAGCTTTCCAGCTTGAGAAAAAGGCCTTTTTCTTCTGCCCGGGGAGCATTGATCAGGATGAGTTTCTGCATCATCTCAGAAACATCAAATTCCCGGTATTCCATCACGATTTTTCTGGATTCCATCTGGGAAAAGTCCAGAATATCCCGTATCACCGCAGACAGGTGATTGGCAGAGTACTCCGCCAGGGAGAGGTAGAGCTTCCCCTCTTCATCCAGAGAGGTTCCTTTCATCAGATTGAGCATTCCCAGAATCCCGTTAAGGGGCGTCCGCATTTCATGATTGATATTGGATAGAAAATCCGTCTTTGCCCTGTTTGCCTTTTCTGCTTCCTCTTTCGCGCTCTGAAGCTCCCTTGTTCTGTCCTGTATTCTCTGCTCCAGGGTTCTGTTCAATTGGGTCAGTTCCAGAAGAGATTTTCGCAGTTTGATATGGGTCTTCACCCTGGCAAGAAGATCAGACTGGGTAAAAGGTTTGGTGATGTAATCCTCTCCCCCTGCTTTAAACCCCTCCAGCTTATCCATCTCATCCATCAGGCCGCTGATAAAAATCACCGGAACCTGCAGGAGCTGAGGAAAGTTTTTCAGTTTTCTGCAAAGCTGAAAACCATCGATCCCGGGAAGATTGACATCCAGAAGAAAAAGATCCGGAATATAGACGTCCGGGATATCCCTGAGAACATCCTCAGCATCTTTGTAGGCCCGGATTCTGTATCCATTACTGTTGAGAATCATCTTCAGAACCTGAAGAATATCGCTGCTGTCGTCGACTATGACAATATCAATCTGCTCGGGAGCCATCCAATCCGTCCTTCAAGGTGAGACCAGTATAACCTGATACTCCGATTTGGCAAGGATTTCCTTCCAGCTGGATTATTTACAGCTCATCCGCTAAAATGACAGAAGAAAATCCGGCACAGGAGAGCCCTCATGAGTGTTCTATATTTTTTTATCAGCCTGGGAGCATCCGTGGTAGGAGCCATCAGCGGTATCGGCGGCGGAGTCATTATAAAACCGGTACTGGACAGCATCAGTCCTTTCAGAGTCAGCACCATCAGCTTTCTTTCGGGTACCACCGTTCTGTCCATGACAACCATGACACTCCTGAGGAGCCGGAAATCACCTGTCAAACTGAACAAAAGGATCGGCTCTTTCATGGCCTCAGGCGGAGTTGCCGGCGGCCTTCTGGGAAAGATGCTCTTTGATTTTATCCGGACATCTTTTGAAAATGACCGGGTTATCGGGGCAACACAGGTTCTGATTCTGGGTATAATAACACTGGGGGTTCTGGTGTTCACCCTCAATAAGGAAAAAATACAGCCCCATCACTTTTCGGGGAATACCTTCAGTATCGGGTGCGGACTGGTTCTGGGTGGAGCCGCCTCTTTTCTGGGAATCGGCGGAGGCCCTATCAATCTGGCTGTACTCTACTACTTTTTTGCCATGGATTCGAAAACAGCGGCCCTGAGTTCCATCTATATCATCTTCTTTTCCCAGCTGACCAATCTGTTATTCACACTTTTTTCCGGAAATCTTCCGGAATTCCATCCTGAGATACTCATCCTGATGATAGGGGGAGGTGTCAGCGGAGGTCTTCTGGGAACCCATTTATCCGCGAAAATGTCAAACAGAGGGGTGGATAGGCTTTTTATGATTTTTATGGTTCTGATCATTCTCATGTGTATCAGAAATTTCCTGGGATTTCTTTAAAAAAAGTTTTTATATTAATTCATTGACCGGCAATATTTTATGATTAATCCACGCCTTTATGTCATATTTTTTTTGCATATTTTCTTGCTTTTCCGCATTGCCGGGATTATATTGAAAATATGTTCATAAAGAACAAAATTCTGATGATTGAAGGAGTTTTGAAGTATATTATGAATAAGGAAAGCGAACCGCCCTACAGAGAATTTTAGTTTTAGTTTTTATATAAGAGTCCGTCTCTTTCGGGACGGCTGTGAGTGAAAATCTCACAAGAGGAGAAGCGCAGCAGAAAGAAGTTTCTGTTGTGCTTTTTTTTTACCCCCGTACCGTAACGCTTCACAGGAAATACAGATACATACCCGCCCCTTTTATGGATATCAGCCGATTATAATTGTATATAATAAATAGAGAGAGAAAAAAAAATGAAATTCCGCTGGTTACTGGTTGCCCTGATATTACCCCTTATCTCATGCGAACTGTCTTTTCTGGAAGAAGGAAAAGATACATTCAATGTACGCCTGGCCATGAACTACTCAACCGATGTGGAATTTGACGAAATATCCTATACCCTGCTGAACCTGGAAACAGGAGAGGAAAAATCCGGGGGGTTGAACTTTAACAACGAGACTGGGTTTGCCTCGGGCGATGTGGACCTGAGCGAAGGCTACTGGAATGGGTATGTTACGGTCAGTAAAAGCTATGATGCTGCTACCGGAACATCTTTTGATATATCCTCTGATACAATGACTCAGTATATATCAGAGCACACAGAAGAAATCTGGTTTAATGATCCCATCAGCGATAATGTCAGTACCGTTTATATCAGTGCAGATGTAACATCCGCTTATTTTAACTATCCCTTGGACAAAGCAGGAGCCTGGCTCTATTCCACAGACGGCAGGAATACCTATTTTTTTGAACTGACAGACCTTCAGACCGACTACTCCACCTATGCTGAATTTACCGGGGAATTCAACAGTGTCAAAGAAGGGGAATATGTATTAAAAGTGGCAGCAAGGAATTACAGCCATCCGGAATGGACAGACTGGGACCATAGCAGAACCATTGTGACTCCCTTTATTCCCCGAACCTACTATAGTTATTCCGATTACAGTGAATATCTGACCTTGAAGGGATGGAATTATCTGGATATGTATTCCTTTGGGGGTTACGGATACGATTATTACTATGGAGATGATATTTTCTATCCTCATTACGAAAACGGAGATGTCTATTTTGACGGATCCTCTTTTGTACAAATGTACTCTTACGGTTCCGATCCTGTAAGCCTCTCGGTTGATACATTACCAGTAGGAAATAATAGAATTCTTGATTTTATATTAAATTACCCTGCAACCTATGATATGGGACAACCCATTATGACTCTTCATTTTAAAGAAGGTTATAAAGACATGGATAACAGAGTGCAAGTTGATTTCTATGACACTCAGATCATATTCAGATCTTTTGTAGATGGAACGGAAACAACATATGAGACATATCCTTATAACATGACAGTAGCAGCTGACAATCGGTTCGGTCTTTTTATGAAAGATAACAAAATGGGTCTTTATCACCTGGATACATTTGAAATGAATCCTGACTTTACAGCTACCCTTGATCCATCCCTACCAGATGATCTGTTTCTTCATTTTGAAACCAATCAGGGAAACTATATAAATCTCAATAGTCTGCTGATATTGAATGATTTTGATATTCCAGCTTATCTTAATGCTCCTTAAAATAAACAAAAATTTTTGAAATCTCATCTTTTCCGTCCTAGAATTCCATCTATACACCAAAAGTCTTGAAAAAGAACAAAAAGTTATAGGGGAAGCTGTTATGATCAGATGGAAAGATCTGGGTATCGGTATAAAAATGTATGCCGGTTTTGGAATTGTGATTCTTCTTCTGGCAGGAATAGCCCTCTGGTCTATCCTGGGAATCTCTACCATCGTGAGCGATGCGGAAGAAGTTATAGACGGGAACAAGCTGGACGGCCTTCTGGCCCAGAAAGAGGTGGACCATCTGAACTGGGCGGGCGAAGTCAACGCCCTTTTAACAGACAACACCATTACAGAACTCCACGCCGAACTGGATGATCACAACTGCGCTTTCGGAAAGTGGCTCTACGGGGAAGGACGGGAGGAGGCGATCGCTCTGATTCCCTCTCTGGAACCGCTCTTAAAATCTATTGAAGATCCCCATAAAATGCTGCATTCATCGGCGGCAGAAATCAAAGAGGTTTTCCGCCAGGCCGACCCTATGCTGCCTGCGACACTGGCCAACAGGGAAATCGAGCATCTCAACTGGGCTTCGGATATCAGGGACACCCTGCTGAGGGGAGGACGGCGTCTTACGGTTCAGACCGATCCGACGCTCTGCAATCTGGGAAAGTGGCTTGAATCCGGGGAAGCTCAGAAGATCTATGCCTCGGGCAGCAAAGAGTTCCAGAGCGAATGGGATGCCATGATACTGGTTCATAATGACCTTCATCAATCGGCAAACAGGCTGCAGGAAAACCTTTCCTCCAGTTCTGCAGCAGGATTACGCTACTTTAACAATACCACCCTCCCTCTTCTGGATGAGACCATCAGCCATCTGAAAGCCATGAAAACCATAGCAGAAAACGATCTTTCCCGGATGAACAGGGCTGCGGCCGTATACAGTACCACAACGCAGCCTTCCCTGGTGGAAGTACAGACTCTGTTAAACCGGATAAGGGATGAAGTCAGAGCCAACCTGATGACCGATGAGCAGATGATCAGGGCAGCCATAAAAACCAGAACTGTTGTGATTTATACCAGCATTGCTGCCTTTTTCCTGGGAATCCTGGCAGCATATATCATTGCCAAGGGCATTACAGGGCCTATGCTGAAGGGTGTGCTCTTTGCCGAAACCCTCTCCAGGGGAGATCTCACTGCTTCAATTGATATTAATCAGAAGGATGAGGTGGGCCAGCTGGCCCAATCCCTGAATAATATGAAAGAGAGCCTGACTGAGGTGGTCAGACAGTGTATCTCCAACACAGACAATGTCTCCATGGGGAGTTATCAATTGAGCGAAACCTCCCAGATCCTTTCCCAGGGGGCTTCCGAACAGGCCGCTTCTGCCGAAGAGATCTCTTCGTCCATGGAAGAGATGTCGGCCAATATTGAACAGAATGCGGATAATTCAACGGCCACAGAGAAGATCGCCAGAGAGGCAGCCCAGGCGGTGGAACAGGGCGGTAAATCGGTGATGGAAACCGTTACGGCCATGAAAGAGATTTCTGAAAAAATCAGTATAATCGAAGAGATTGCCCGTTCGACCAATATGCTCAGCCTGAATGCGGCGATTGAAGCCGCCCGGGCGGGAGAACACGGTAAAGGTTTTGCCGTTGTAGCCGCCGAAGTGGGTAAACTGGCATCCAGCAGCAAAAAAGCCGCCGGAGAGATTTCCGAACTGGCCCAGAGAAGCGTCAAACAGGCCATCGAAACAGGAGATCTGATGCAGGAGATCGTTCCCAAGATTCAGCAAACCGCCGATCTGGTACAGGAGATCAGCGCAGCCAGCCGGGAGCAGAAATCCGGAGCCTCCCAGGTAACACAGGCCATCTCCCAGCTGGATACGGTGATACAGCAGAACGCCTCCTCTTCGGAAGAGGCAGCCTCCATGGCCGAAGAGCTCTCATCCCAGGCGGAAAACCTGAAACAGCAGATTTCCTTCTTTACCATAGACGCGGAATATACAGCGGAGCAGCAGAAACTGGAGTATAAAAAACCCTTGCCGGAACTTATTGCCGAATCTCCCCGGAAACAGGAGAAAACAACCGGTAATTTTGAAGAGTTCCAGCAGGGGTGAAGGATTTCAAAGGAACTGATACAATCTCTTTTTATGAGGATCACAAAGCAGGACTTTTTGAACTACCTATTCTGCCCGGCCTTTGCCTGGCAGGATTCCCATACCCCCCTGCGGACAGAGGAAAAAAAAGCTGATCTGTTTAAAAGGCTCCAGGGACAGGAGATCGGCCGAATGGCCAGAGAGGCCTATCCCGGGGGGATCCTTATCCCGGAACTGAACATGGAAAAAGCGGCCGGGGAAACTGAGAGGCTCATGAACAGTCCTGACGGGACAGTCCTTTTTGAAGCGGCGTTCCTGAAGGGTCCCTATGCGGCCCGGGCCGATATCCTCATGAAAGAGAACGGAAACTGGCAGCTTTTTGAAGTAAAAAGTGCGGTCAGGATAAAAGCTCAGTACAAATCCGATCTGGCCTATACCGCCATGGTCATGCAGTCGGCCGGATATCCTCCCCTATCCATGAACCTTCTTTTTATGAACAGAGAGTATTCCCTGTCCCGGCCGAAGGAAGAGCTGTTTGTCTCCGAAGACCTTACAAAAGAGACAAAGGACCTGGCAGAACATTTTCTGACTCTCAGGGAAGAGGTATCCGGAATACTCTCGGGCTCTCGGAAACCGGAAGTGCCCTTTTCACCTCTGTGTAAGAATTGCCCCGGATTTACCGGTTGTTTTTCCTTTGATCTGAAAAGCCATATAATCAGCCTCCCCTTTCTCTCCAGAAAACTCTACGAATCACTGATAGGAAAGGGCATTCACAGGATACAGGAATTGCCCGACTCCCTGCCGCTGAATCCACAGCAGTCACTGATGAAAGAGAGTCTGAAAACCGGAAAAACCGTTATCTCTCCCTTGTTGAAAGAAGAACTGTCAAAGATCTCCTGGCCGGCCTACTACCTGGACTTTGAAACAACCATGACAGCGCTGCCTCTTTATCAGGGTACGGTTCCTTTTGAACAGATTCTGACACAGTATTCTATCCATAAATGCTCGGCTCCCGGTATGGTGGACGAACACAGGGAGTACCTGGCAGACCCCGCAGAAGACGATCGCAGAAATCTTGCCGAACATCTGCTGAAAGACCTGGAAGAAACAGGAAGTATTGTGGTTTATTCAGGTTTCGAGCAGAGGATGATCCGGAAACTGGCAGTGCTTTTTCCCGATCTGGCCCCCTCTCTCGAAAAAATAATTCCCCGGATAGCGGATCTGGAAAAAATCATCAAATACGGCATCTATCATCCCGGCTTTGACGGAAAAAGCTCTATAAAAAAAACCCTTCCCGCTCTGGTACCTGCCATGAATTATGATGATCTTGCCATAGGTGACGGTTCCACGGCTCTTACGGCATTTGCCGCCATGGCAAGGGGAGATATACCGGAAGATCAGATTCCTTTGCTCAGAAGGGATTTACTGGAATATTGCAAACAGGATACCCTGGGAATGGTAAAACTGCACGAAACATTGATAAGAATTATTCAGGAGAAAGAGAACATTGGCCTATAGAATTATTACCCACGACAGAAAAGCCCATATGGACGAAGTGCTCGCTTCGGCCCTCTTATGGATACACAAGGGAGAAGCCCCCGGAGAAATCCTGAGGATACCCCCCCGGGATGCGGCTGTGATGGTTCAGGAGGGAAAATACTCGGAAAACGACTGGTTTCTCGATTGTGGTATGGCTTATGACCCGGAAAAACATCTGTTCGACCATCATCATAACAGCGATCTGGGAAGTGCAGCCCGGCTGGTCTTCGAACACTTTTTTCCCCATTTGGAACAGAGCGAACTGGGGGAGTATATCAATCTGGTTTCACGGGTTGATACGGGGGGACTCAGGGTTCTGGATGACTATGAGTCGGTCCATGAAACACAGCAGTATTGGTCCTTTTCACAGAAGCTTCTTTTGAGGCAGTTTGAGGAATCTCCCCTGTCCATTCTGGAAATATACCGCTCAGGCCTGGAAGATAAAATCCTTTTTGAAAAAGCCAAGCAGCAGGCGGAACTCTGGCTGCAGACAGAACATCACACGGATATTGTCCAGGTTGAGGGAGTCAACATACTGGTTTACAACACCCCCCCGCCCCGGGAGCTGGCGTCACCTATACGGGCGGTGGACGGCAGGATCGTGGATGAGAACGATATTCACGGGATACTCTCTTTTGATGAGGAGAATACAGAGAACCGGGTCCTTTTCAGGACAAACAGAGGACATGATATTCTGGACTTTACCCTCTCCTCCCCGGTAAAAACCCAATTCTGTCATCAGGGGGGATTCCTGTTGAAATTCCGGCCTTCCGCCGAGGATGAATGGAAAAATATTGTCAAAACATCGAAAAAAGAGCCTGCCCTTCAGGATATTCCATGTTCCGAAAAGGAGTCATAACTGCCCTTTTTCCGGGGATTTTCAGCCTGTTTCTCATTTCAGGCTGCGTAAGTGTTCCCGAACCGGTTCAGAGTGAGGATCCACCCATAAGGATAGGAATCTGTCATCCCGGTGAAGTATGGGAAAAGAGCAGCTACCTTTTTTCCGAACCTCCCGGCAGTTATGAACGCCGGGAATGGGCCGGCCGTATCCGGGGGTATTACAAGCCCGAAGTCCTTGACAGTCTGGGAGTTCACTGGTTCCGGTCCAGCCTCTCCTGGAAAGATGTGGAACCTGCTCCGGGAGAGTGGGACTACCAGGGAGTAGAAGAGTTCCTGGCTGCGGCGGAGGAGCAGAACAAAAAGGTTCTGGCCCTTCTAACCTACGATACCCCCTGGCTCTACAAAGAGGAAGAGAGAACACGGCATATCCGCCCGGAAGAGGTCTCTTTCTATCTGGAATATGTGAAAAACCTGGCCCTCCGCTACCGGGATTCCATTGATGGATTTGAAATCTGGAACGAACCGAATTTCCGGCGGTTCTGGAAAGGGACGGACCAGGAGTTTTTCTATCTCACCAGAGAGACTGTAAAAATCCTGAAAGAAACCGCTCCGGAAATTCCTGTTGCTGTAGGAGCCCTTTCGTACCATCCCGTTACGAGAGGAAGAGCCTTTCTGAAAGGTATGATCGAATACGGTGCGGTGGATCTGGCGGATGCGATATCTCTCCATCCCTACGGAGCGTCTATCGATGCCTCAGCCCGCCGGGTGAGGAAGGCGGAAGAGCTGCTTCTCTCCTATGGATTGAAAAAAGAGATTTGGATAACCGAAATGGGCTACCCCACCACAGGACTGTACTTCCATAGAGTCAATCTGGAAGACCACGGGGAAATTACAGCAAAATCTCTGGTTATGATGGCCGCATCCGGTGCAGATCTTATCACCTGGTATCATACCTTCGATAAATACACCCCGGATGAAAAGCCTGTCTATACTCCTTCGGAAGCATCCTTTGGACTGCTGTATCCCGATTATTCACCCAAACCTGGCGGATATGCTTTTCAGGTATTGGGCAATCGTCTCCATGGGAGCCGGTACGTACCGGAGGCTCTGGAGTACAAAGGGATACGGACCGGAGGAATCAGAGCCTATGCTTTTCTGAAAGAGAATGAACTGACCCTGATTCTGTGGAGTACCAGAAGAGGCTCTTTCCAGCCCCTGCAGATTGACGGTTTCAGAGAAGCAACAGGTACGGTTATTACCGGTGATTCACCCGCATACGAACACTACCAGGGTGATATTCAGCTGATGATCGGAAAAAATCCTGTCCTGATCACTGGCACAGCAGGAACCTCTCTCCCCGCAATTCTGCTGCATTGACGGTTTATATGGTCAGGGGTTTAGCCAGAAGAATATCCGGTTTTCCTTTGCCTGCCGCATCGGGCACAGCTCCCACCAGAGAAAAACCGTTTTTTCGATAGAATTCAAAGGGATGGCATTTCAGGTTTTTCAGATTTTGCAGTTCTTCGAAAATACGACCGTTGTAGAGATCCTTACCGCTCAGACTGGTCTGTTCCAACTCATCATCCGTTCCGGCAAAGAGGTTTCTCCCCCCCCGGTCATAGATCTCTTTTTCTGCATAGTAGAGAAGGTCCGTGCCGATACCCGTTCCCTGATGATGGGGATGAACCATCAGCGGATGGATTTCCCAGGTATAGTTCCCATATAAAGGCCGTGCTCCAATCCATCCTGCCAGTTCCTCTTTTCTGATAAATCCCAGGCAGAGAAACCCTTCTTTGAGACAGTCTCTGACTTCCTCTCTGCAGGATTCCAGAGTTGTCCAGTTTTTTATAGTCACAGACTTGGCCCCTTCGAAGAGGATTACAGCCGCCTGCTCAAGAATAAGATCAGATGCATCAGAAAGGTTGATTATCATACCTGCCCTCCTTCAGGAATTCTACTGGGAGAGAAGGAGGCATTTCAAGGAATTTCAGGCAAAAAGGAGGAGACTGCAGGCCATGACAGCCATTCCGGCGATCATTCCTCCAATGGCGATATGGTGCTCCCCGTACTCTTCCGCCGTGGGAAGAAGCTCATCCAGAGAAATATAAACCATAATGCCGGCCACGCCGGCAAAGATGAGACCGAAAGTGGCATCATTGAAAATGGCCCGGAACACAAAAAAACCGATCAATGCTCCCACGGGTTCTGACAATCCCGAGAGAAAAGAGAGCCAGAAAGCTTTCTTTTTGCTCCTGGTAGCATAAAAAACCGGTGCGGAAACGGCAATCCCTTCAGGAATATTATGAATGGCAATAGCCACAGCAATGCTGATTCCCAGGGTGGGATCGGTCAAAGCCCCCATAAAAGTGGCCAGACCTTCGGGAAAATTATGGATACCGATTGCCAGAGCGGAAAAGATTCCCATCCTCATCAGCCGGGGATCCACATCGTCCTGTTCCGGTGCTTCGGAACTGATATTGCCTATTTCGTGGGGGTTTTCATAATTGGGAATAATCTTGTCAATAATGGCTATCAGAGCCATTCCCGCAAAAAAGGCCAAGGTGGTAGCAATATACCCCTGTTTGGGGCCATAGAATGATTCCAGGGCATCCCTGGCTTTTACAAAGATCTCAATCAGAGACACATAGATCATCACACCGGCGGAGAAACCCAGGGTGCCGGCCAGGAATTTCGGGTTAAAGTCCTTGGAGAAAAAAGACATGATACTGCCGATACCGGTAGAAAGACCGGCAAAAACTGTCAGCCCCAAAGCAAATAAAACAGCACTTGTATCCATGAAGAACTCCTTTGTTTACGTATTATAAGAATTTTCTGCGGGGTTTCAATAAAAAGTCTGATTTGCCCCCTTCCTGCTTAAAACCGGTTAGATAAAATTCAGGCCGGATAATAAAGAAGCTTATCCTTTTTTTACTGACCGTTCCAGGTCGAGCAGGGCCCTTTTCATATCCAGGCCTCCCCGGTAGCCCGTAAGAGCCCCGTTTTTTCCGACAACACGGTGACAGGGAATGAGTATGGGAAGAGGATTTCTGTTATTGGCCATGCCCACAGCCCGGGCGGCGCCCGGAGAATTTAAAGCGGCGGCAATATCTTTATAGCTGACAGTTTCTCCATAGGGAATTTTCTGAAGCTCTTTCCAGACCATCTTCATAAAACCGGTTCCCCCGGGATTCAATGGAAGTTCAAATGTCTGACGGGTTCCGGCAAAATACTCCTTAAGCTGACAGACAGCCTCTTCCAGAACTGGCGGGACAGGAGTTTCATTCCGGCATTTTCCAGGACTACAGTTGAGTTGGACCTGAACGATAGATCCCCCTTCCTCCTGAATTCCCAATACCCCGACAGGGGTTTGCAGGTAAAACAAAAAAAGCCTCCTGATTAATCGTCCTGAAAGGCCTGTTTCAGAGCCTGCCCCTGATCCTTCAGCTCCTCAGAGAGACTATGAATCCGGTGGATGGCATCCCGCACCATGGTCATTCCATCAGAAACCTCTTCCATGCCGCGGCTTAACTCTTCCGAGAGCCTTAATACATCTCCCATATCGCCCACAATGGCCGTGTGGTGCTCCCGGACACTCTCCAGCTGGTTATTCATATCAGAAGTTATGCCAGTCAATTGTCCGGTCGAATTGAGGATATCGGAGCTCCCGCTATTGAGTTCCACAGCGCTCTGCTCGATCTCTGCGACCGCTTTGTTCAGATCCTCAATCTCGTTATGAATATCCAGAAAGGACTGCCTGGTCGAATCAATCTCTTTTTCCGCGTCCTGAATGGATTTCACCAGTTCTTTTGTGGTATCGCCAATCTCTTTGGCGCTGGAAGAGCTGGACTCTGCCAGATTTCTGATCTCGGAGGCCACCACTGAGAATCCCCGTCCTGCATTTCCCGCATGGGCCGCTTCAATGGCGGCATTCATGGCCAGGAGGTTCGTCTGGGCTGCAATTTTCGAAATCATGGTAGTCATGTCTGTAATGGTACCCAGGCTGATACTGACTTTTCCAAAAGCTTCTCCGGCTCTGTTAACAACCCGGTCCCCTTCTCTGGATTTTTCCATCAGCCTGCTGATATTTGCCATCTTGTCTCTGATAACACTGGTCATACTGCTTATAGATGCTGTCATCTCTTCGATAGCCGAGCCGGATTCACTGATCTGATACGCCTGTTCCCGGGAAAGTTCTGTTAATCGATTAATGGCATCGTGAACTTTTTCCAGCTGAACTCCCGAATGGGAAAACCTCTGGTTCTGGGTATTGAGACTGTCGGAAATCTGATGCAGGTTTCTGTCTATCTGGGTACTGGCACTGGCGGTTTCCTGTGAGTTTTTTAAAAGATCATCCGCCTTATTGAGCTGAACAGCAGATTCCAGCATAAGAGTCCTGTTTTTCTCTCCTGCCTTTTTCAGGTCATCCAGTGATTCCTTGACATGAACCAGAATCCTGTCAAATACCTGCCGGATAAAAATCAGCCCGTAACCGATAGCCAGCACCGCAATGGTGGGATACATAATCTGAAGCAGAACCTTATCTTCCAGCCCGGCTTTTTTGACCGTTACATAGGAGAGAGCAATAATGCCTATATAGGAAATTCCGAAAAGCCCCAGCAGAACCTTTACCATGCGGGGGGTGACAAAAACAGCAGAAAAAACAATAAATGACCCGAGAATCAGGGCAAACTGGGGTATGGTTTGAGGTCCTTCGTATCCTGTTCGGTACCTGAGCAGGGTAAGAGAAACCACACAGACTGAAAAGAAAAGGTTGCTTACCAGGGTAAAGTACCCTTTTTTCAGATAGAAAATGGAAACAGCGCAGATGAGAGGAAAAACAGCATGAAGGATGTAAGAGGCAGCAACAGCCCTGGCAAGAACATCCTGAACCAGAATCAGTATGGTTAAAACAAGTATGACTTTCATAACAGCTATCAGAATGGGTGTCTTGATATCTATTTCCAGTTGAAAATCAGACTGATTTAAGAATTTCCATTTTTTCATAATTTCATATTATTTAAATCATTTTTAACTAGCAAGAAGTTTTCGGGTTTTTTGATTTTTTTTATAAAAAAGGGTATCCGGTTTATGACAAGCACTCCGGATACCCCAAAAAGGAATTGAAAAGGATCAGGCTTCCGCCTGGATTTTTCTTCTGCCTGCCCAGCCACGGATCAGAGGGTAGACAATGGATACAATTGTCAGAATAAAAAGGACTATGCTGATGGGAGATCCGAAAAAGATACCCAGATCGCCATCGGAAATCTTGTAGGCCCGGCGGAAAGACTGCTCCATGCTGTTTCCTACAATAACTGCCAGAATCAGAGGAGATGTGGGGATCTTCACTTTATTGAAAAAGTACCCCATCAGGCCGAAAACGACAAGGATATAAAAGTCCATTACGCTGTAACTGATCGCATAAGCCCCTACAAATGAGAGCCCCAGAATAATCGGATACAGGATTTTCGGAGGTACTGCCAGGATCCTGACAAGGAGTCCCGCCAGGGGAATATTCATAACAGCCAGGATGATGTTACCAATGAACATACTGGCTATCAGCCCCCAGACTATCAGAGGCTGCTGCTGAAACAGCATCGGTCCGGGCTGCAGTCCCAAAAGAAGAAGGGCTCCCATCATAACCGCGGTTGTACCTGAACCGGGAATCCCCAGAGTGAGCATGGGAATCATAGCTCCCACAGACGCAGCATTGTTGGCAGACTCAGGAGCAGCAAGACCTTCAATAGCTCCCTCTCCGAACTCTTCCGGATGTTTGGAGAGCTGTTTTTCGTTATTATAGGACATCAGGGATGCCATGGTACCACCGGCACCGGGGAGAGCACCCACAAAGAATCCCAGGGGAGCGCTTCTGATGATCGGCCAGACAGAGCGTTTCCACTCTTTCATGGAAATCCAGATCTTACCGAATTTCTCCTGTACTTTCACATTTCCCGTATCGATGTTTTTAAAGCTTTTAAATACTTCACCCAAAGCAAAAACGGCGATTATTACGATAAGGAAATCTATACCGCTCTGAAGCTCCAGAATTCCCATGGAAAACCGGATAACCCCGGATTGTCCGTCAATACCGATGGTGGCGATCATCAATCCGATAACCGTAGCGATAAATCCCCTCAGTCTGTTCCCTTCTGTCATGGACGCCGTGGCAGAAAGAGCAAACAGGAAGAGCATAAAATACTCGGCAGGACCGAATTTCAGTGCGAACCGTGCCACTGGAACAGCTACGGCTACCATACAGATCGTAGCAAAGATTCCTCCGATAAAGGAAGCGATAGCCGAAATGGCCAGAGCCGATTCGGCCCTTCCCGACTGAGTCATGGGATACCCGTCAAAGGTAGCGGCCACAGCCGCTCCATCACCGGGTGTATTCAGCAGAATAGAGGCTCTTGAACCTCCGAACATGGCTCCGTAATAGACGCCTCCCATGGTGATCAGAGCAGCCGTAGGCCCCATGGTAAAAGTCAGAGGAAGCAGAACAGCAACGCCCGTGGCAGGGCCCAGACCGGGGAGCATACCGATAATGGTTCCCAGAAAGCCCCCGATGGTAACCCATAATATATTTATGGGTGCAAGGGCTACGCCGAACCCTTGTGCCAGAAATGATAATGTTTCCATATAAACCCTCAGATCCAGATACCCGGGGTCAATGGTAAATAAACCCCCAGGACTTTTGAAAAGACAATATAGATAAACAGACTGAATACGACAGAGACAATCGTGTTAATTTTCCAATTTTTCAAACTGTTAAACAGCATCAGCTCCAGTTCCAGAAAGAGAATGGTGCTCAGAACATACCCCAGCCTGTCGAACAGAAGAGCATACATAACAGAGAAGCCGCAGGTCAGCAGGATTTTTTTGAATCCCGGTTCTCTGTAAAAAGGTTCTGCATCTCCTGAACTTTTCTTTTCTCTGAGAGAGATCAACTCCTTGATAAGCAGGCTCAGAGACAGGATGATCAGCAGGACTCCCAGCATCAGGGGAAAGATTTTCGGCTCAAAAGGACGCCCCACAGATGCATCAGGCAGCAAAGCTGTGGCAGTGGTGTAAATAATTCCCAGTGCTAAAAACAAAAGGGAAGGAAGGATAGATAAACTCACAGGTTCCTCCATGTGAGAACTGCCCCGGAGAAAAAATCTCCGGCAAAGGCAGTTCAGAACAAATTATTTATACATTCCGATTTCAGTCAGAATCCCTTTCAGGTCTTCGTTGGCCTGACCCAGAAATGTTTCAAAATCGGGAGCATCCATATAGGCATCATCCCATCCGTTGGTGGTTTTGGCTTGTTCCCATTCGGGGGTTTTCACCATTTCCGCCAGTGTGTTTCTCCAGTATTCAACGGCATATTCAGGCATTTCGGGGGGGCCGAAGAGACCTCTCCAGTTAACAAATGTGGCGTCGATTCCCTGTTCCACACAGGTGGGAATTTCCGCAACAATACCCTGCCCTACACGATGATCGGCTGTCTGTCCAAGGGCTCTCAGATCGCCGCTTTCGATCAGAGCCTGAACTTCCGAAAGACCCGTGGAAAACAGATCAATGTGTCCGCCCAGCACCTGAGCGGCACCGGAATCGTCAAAGCTGACATAATCGATATCTTTCAGATTTTTCACGCCGGCCGCTTTTGCCATCATCAGAAACTGAATGTGATCCATGGATCCCGCAGAGGAAACACCGCCGATTTTTACACTTTTTACATCTGCTTTCAGAGCGTCCATCAGATCAGACATGCTTTTATAGGGAGAGTCTGCTCTTACAACGAATACGGCATAGTCTGCAATCAGACGCGCCAGAGGAGTAACATCCTGATATCCCAGCTCCGTTGTTCCTGCCAGATTGGTGAGGATAAGAGGGGGAGAATAGACGGTAATGATTTTATCATCGCCTTTCTTTTCCTGCAGGCTGGCCAGATGAACCGAACCGCCCGCACCGGGATTGTTCCGTACAGGCATGGGAACTTTAACAAGCCCTGAATCTTTGAGAACTTTTGCAGTGGTTCTGATGGTCAGGTCCCATCCGCCTCCCGCTCCGCCAGGTGCAACAAAATCAAGGACTCCCTTGGGGTAAACCACATGCCCCCCCGCAGAAGCATCTTTCTGTCCTTCCGCAGCCAGGCTGGCTGAAAGGATGAGAAAAAGGCCGAGAACAAGAGAAAGGATTCTTTTGCTTTTCATGAAATATCTCCTTTGAATTTTTATCAAAAACCGGTTTCCGGTTCAAACTGTGATCATTGTAAAAGGGGTTTGATCCAACAGGCTGTAGGAGAGAAAAGGAAATATGTGTAGGAATCCTCCTACAGGATGAGGAGGAAGGGCATCAGGCTTCGGAAATGAGATTATGTTTTACAGCATAATAAGTTATCTGAGCATTATTTTTCAGATTCATTTTCTGGAGGAGTCTGGTTCTGTAGGTGCTGACAGTTTTGATACTGAGGTTCAGCTGTTGGGAAATCTCCCCCGAGGTCAGCCCGGAAGCGAGCATCATCATTACCTGGAATTCCCTCTCTGACAGATGCTTATGGGGCTCGTCGGAATGGATGTTCTGATAATCCTCCAGAAGGAGCTGACTGACCCTGGGAGAAAGATACCGCCCCCCCTGGAGAACCTGTCTGACCGCATCGACCAGCTCCTCCGGAGCGGATGCCTTGTTCAGACAGCCTGACGCACCCAGTTTCAAAGCTCTCAGAGCGTACTGACTTTCACTCTGGATACTCAGGATTAGTACAGGCGTATCCGGATAATAGTGGTGAAGATCTTTTAAAACCTCCAGACCGTCCTTTCCGGGAAGGGATATATCCAGAATAACCATATCATATTTCTCCTGAGCCATCCGGTCCAGAACCTGACTTCCGTCATCCAGTTCATCCAGCCGGCTCAGGTTTATCGATTCCTGCAATATCTGACAGAGCCCCCGTCTCACCAGGGGATGATCGTCCACAATCAGTATTCTATTCACCCTCGCTCTCCTTTAAAGGAAGAATAATCCTTACCACCGATCCTCCCTCGGGATGATTGTCGATGAAAAATTTCCCATTCAGATGACGGCAGCGTTCCCGCATTCCGATCAGTCCAAAGGAATTATTGTTCTTAACTGTGGATTTATCAATCCCTTTACCGTTGTCCCGTACAATCAGGCGGAAATCCTCCTTATCCTGATTAATCAGCACATCAACCCTGTCGGCACCGGAATGGCGGATGATATTGGTCAGGATCTCCTGATACATCCTGAATACCGCAGTTTTCACTTCCCCATCGGGATCATGAAGGCGGAAATTATCCAGCTGAATGTCCAGTTCCAAAGGTATCCCGGTCCTTTTGGTAAACCGGCGGCTCTGCCACTCCAGGGCTTCCTGAAGCGAAAGATTGTCCAGTACTTTGGGCCGGAGATTGGTAGAAAGGCTCCTCACCGAATCGATGGAATCGTTCACCAGTTCCAGAAGGGAAGCAATTTTATCCTTCCTGACAGATTCTTCCGAATCAGGATGACTGTTCAGCCAGTACAGGTCGAATTTCATAGCTGTCAGCTGCTGCCCCAGCTCATCATGATACTCTCTGGCTGCGGCTTTTCTCTCCTCCTCCCTGGCCTTTTCCATATGCATGGTAAAGTTCCGGAGCTGCTGGTTATTCCTTTCCAGAATGCGGACACGGAACCAGAGGCCCCATCCGACAAGAACAACAAGAACCGAAGCGGATAGAATGTAAAACCAGAGGTTCATCCAGAAAGGGGCCAGGATTCTGATCACCAGAGAGTCATGGCGGCTCACATTCAGCCCGTTATGGTCGGTACCGTAAATGTTCAGAACATAATCTCCGGGAGGAACAGCCGTATAGCTGACTTCATTGTGATTGCCCAGAAAGCGCGGCTGCTCTTCCAGCCCTTCAAGCTGAACCGAATAGTGATGCTTTCCCGGATCGATAAACGAGAGGATGGCAAACTGAAAGCTGAAGTTGTTCGCCGTATGGGGAAGGACGATTTCATCCATCAGGGAGATATCCCTGTCCAGAATCGTCCGGCCGTCTATAAGCTGTCCGATATTTACAGGGACATTATGAATGCTCATACCCGTAAGGACAATCCTGGACTCATTCTGATCCATCCTGTTGTACTGAAGGATTTTTCCGGGACTAAAGGAACTGATTCCCCCGGGACCTCCGAAAAAAAGGGTCCCGTCCCGGGCTTTCATATAGGCGTTCTGGGAAAATTCGTTGCCTATCAGGCCGTCGGCTCTGCTGAAATTCAGAATATCTTCCACAATAGGGGTCACCATGGAAATGCCCTTATCCGAAGAGAGCCAGAGATTGCGGTTTTCATCCTCCAGAATTCCATAAATATTATCTCCTGCCAGACCATTTCGGGAGGAGATGTTTCTGAACCGCTTCTCACGGGGCTGGAAGATATTTACACCCCCTCCGGCAGTTCCCACCCAGATCCTTTTATAGGAGTCTTCAAAAATCACGTTGACACTGTTATCGCTGAGGCTTCCCGGTCTGGAAGCGGACCTGACAAAACTTCTGAAGGATCCGGTCTCCTGTTGGAAAAGGTTTAATCCACCATCCCAGGTACCTATCCACAGCTGCCCGGAGGAGTCCTCCAGCATGCATCTGACCGCATTGCCGTTCAGACTGTCCGGATCGTCAGGGTTGTGGGTATAACGAACCGTCTCATCACGGTTCATGGCAAAAAGGCCCGCCCCTTCCGTTCCGATCCAGATTGTCTGATTATGGTCTTCCAGGATGGCCCATACAGTCCCTTTAAAGGAAAAATCGTCCCCGGGTA
This sequence comes from Oceanispirochaeta sp., assembly GCA_963677615.2. GTDB lineage: Bacteria > Spirochaetota > Spirochaetia > DSM-2461 > DSM-2461 > Oceanispirochaeta. The sequence continues at coordinate 228,269 of CAXXQW010000002.1, forward strand.
TTTTCAGATCAACCGGAACGATAGCGTCCTCCCTGTCCCCGGCCTTCAGGGAATACAGACCGCTTCCGTCGGTTCCGATCCAGAGATTTCCCTCATGATCTTCCAGCAGAGCATATACCTGATCATCGTCGGCTTTGGGATCCAGAGGATCAACATCCACATGCCTCATGTTCCCGGTTTCCCGGTCCAGAATCCGCACCCCCCCTCCGTCGGTGGCGATCCAGACCGAACCATCCTGCCGTTCGATCATCTGACGGATGTCTTTGGCCTGGTTATAAGTGGTAATAAGACCGGTCGCGGGATTATAAAGATTCACACCGCCGCCGCGGGTTCCCACCCAGATAAGGCCCTGATGATCCCGGTAGATACTCCGGATTTTCCCGTAGGAAAGGTCTCCCGGACCTCCTTCGGCTCTGATTACAGACCACTCATCCCGGCCCAGGTCATACACAAAGATTCCCGAGCGCTCGGTTCCCACCCAAATCCCGGATTCGTCAAAACAGATGGAACGAACCGAAGCTTCTTCGGGGAGCGGAAAGGGAGTGAAATCACCCGTATGGGGAGAACACCGGAAAAGCCCCTGCTCCGTACCAATCCAGATATGGTCCTCCGGATCTGCCACAATACTCCGGATAAAAAGCCCTTCCAGGCGGGAAACACAGGGAAATTCCGGGCCTTCCAGAAAGAGACCGGTGGTTGTATCGTACAGGGATAGCCCCTTTTCGGTGCCGATCCAGAGAACTCCCCCGGGATCGCAGTAAAGGCTCCGGATTCTGTTGTGTATAAGAGAGGAGTTTTCCTCTTTAAGGATAAAAAAACGCCCTTCTCCCCGGTAGAAGCAGAGCCCGCCTCCGGCAGTACCTATCCACAGTTTTCCATGGGTGTCTTCAGCCAGGGTAAATACCTGATTGCTGGGAAGACTCACAGGATTCTCCGGATCGTTTCTGAAATGGGAAAAACTCAGACTCTCCCTGTTAAAAAGATTCAGACCTCCTCCGTCGGTTCCCACCCAAAGGTTGCCCTGAGAATCTTCCAGGAGTGAAAAAATCACCGAGCCGCTGATGCTGCCGGGATCTCCGATACGGGGCCGGAATACTGTAGAACCTCTCCCGTCATAACGGTTCAGACCGCTGAAGGTGCCAAACCACATATACCCGTAGGAATCCTGCAGCATACAGTAGACGGAATTATTGGAAAGACCGTCTTCTATGGTCAAAGGGGAAAAGGAGATATTCTCAGCAGAAAAAAGAGGGGCTGCAACCAGTAAAAAAAGAATACGTAACCGGATGAGTTTCATGTTCCCTCATCATACTGCATGAGAGGATGATTGTGCAAAATAGTTTGCTGCAAGGATCCGGATTTCTTCCAGGATCAGGTAGAGAGAATGGGCTTTTGACCGGGCACACTCATGGGCCGGCCTGGCACAGACCAGGCACCGTCGGCCGGAACCTCCCTTGTCCCTGCGGGAAACTGCCATGTCCGGAGCGGAAAAAAGGTCCATATCCCAAAGCCTTCCCAGGGGATGCGTCTCTTCAATCTGTGAAAGCAGGTTTTTTGTTTCATCAGGTTCAGCCAGGATGGCAAAATACCCTTCCGGACCGGTATGTTTTCTATCATCCGTTTCTGCCAGCAGAAGAGCCTTCGGCACAGAGTGTTTGACGGCCCGGATCCCCTCCTGAAAAACCTCCCGGTAGAGAGGGCTGTTTTTCTGTTCACCCGGGATATTCAGGGTAAACTGAATCAGTAATTGTCCTTTCTGATCCTCAAAAAACCGCTGCCGGAAGAAAGACCGCCTTTCCCGGGCGTCCAGCATCTGCCTCAAAGTGACCGGTTCATCCACAGGAAACCTCCTCCAGCTTTGCTAAAAACAGGGTCAATGCCAGAAGGTCCGCACACCCTCCGGGGGAGATGTTCTCCTTAACGAAAAACCGATTCAGTCTCTGAAGCTTTTCATATGCATCATCCTGAACCATGCCCCCGTCAGTGAGAAATTTCAGAGCTGCCTGTTTCATTAACGAAAGGCCCTTCTCCCCTCTGCGGTGAAGCACATTGCTGTCATCCACCCGGAGCATCAGGTGCATCAGAGCCTGCAGAGCCGATTCTTCATGGTTCAACCCTTTCTGCCGGGCCTTCCGGTAAGCAGGCAGGGAACAGTCTCTCACAGAAGGAAACCCCGCTTCGGCCTCTCCCCGGGCGCCTTTGCTGCCCGAACGGAAAAAAACCCTCACGCCATGAGAGGAGGACGGAGTATTGATCTCCAGTTCGCGTGTGATCCCCCGGCAGATTCTTCCGGCTTCTTCCAGAATACCCGAGGCTCTGTCCTGCCCCTCTTCGGTCCGAACCGCCGCAGCGGTGCAGACTCCCAGGCTGAAAATCTGTCCTTTATGGGTATTTATGCCTCCGGTAGCTTCAAACATGGCTTTTTCCGCGTCTACTCCCACCGGCCGGATCACAGGAAGAACCATGGAAGACTCCCCTTTCCGGGGAGTCTTTTCACAGATTTCCATCAGAAAGGGTGCAATCGCTTCGGCACTTCTGAGAAACAGGGAAAGATCCATATCTTTGTGGGCTCCACTGTTATCCCGGTCCACCAGACCCGGCTTGGGCGTTAAAAGGACTTCCTCCTTCATGGCCCGGAAAGCCAGGAGAGGAGGTATCAGAAGAGAGGAAGCGGGAGCCGCAGAGCTTACCATCAGTCCAGAGCCTTCACCTGCCGTACCGTGTCGATGATTGTTCCGTCCCGGTATTCCACCAGACCCACAATCCGGTTTGTAAACTCAATGGGATCGGGATGCCCGACAAGACGCTCCGCCTTGTTCAGTAGCTCCTGCATGGTATAAAAAGGGAGTCTCACTGAGCTGAAATAGTCCATCAGATCCTTTCGTCTGGGATTGACCGCAATCCCCCGGTCGGAAACAAAGACATCCACACTCTCTCCGGGGGTGATTACGGTGAGAACCTTTTCGGTCACGGTGGAGGTTCTTCCCCGGATCAGAGGCGCCACGACCACAGAGAGCCCCGAACCGATAGCCGTATCAGAGTGCCCTCCCGAGGCGCCCATGATGACACCGTCCGAACCGGTCAGGACATTAACATTAAAATCCAGGTCAATCTCCAGAGCGCTGAGAATCACCACGTTCAGCTTGTTTACAGCGCAGCCTTTATTCAGAGGATTGGCATAGTAGGAGGCATCGATCTCGGTATGAAGCCGGTTCTCACCGATCGAGCGGATCGCATCCTGATCAAAACTCTGCACATCCAGCAGCTTTTTGATTAGTCCTGCTTCGTGCATTTTCACCATCTGGCTGGTTATTCCCCCCAGGGCCCAGCTGCTGGTAATACCCCGTTTTTCCATATATTCGGTCAGAAAGCGGGTGGTTGCCAGAGAAGCGCCTCCCGAACCGGTCTGGATGGAAAAACCATCTTCAAAATAGGGACTGCTGGCAATCAGATCCGCAGCGTTCTGGGCAATCAGCAGGTCACGGGGATCCTTGGTGATTCTGGTGGCTCCGGTACTGATCTTCTGGGGATCTCCCACAGCATCCACTTTCACAATAAAGTCTACCAGATCCTGGTCGATGCTGAACGGGGTATTGGGATATTCGGTCAGATAATCGGTGATCAGAACAACTTTGGCCGCATGTTTGGCATCCACCATGGCGTATCCCAGAGAACCGCAGGCCGAGGGGCCTGAATACCCGTTGGCATTGCCGTAAACATCACAGGAAGGAACCCCGAGGAATGCCACATCGATTTTGATATCGCCGATTTCGATGGCCCGGGCCCGCCCTCCATGGCTGTGGAACATAACGGGATTCTCCATACCGCCCGATGAGATGAACTCTGCCAGCCTTCCCCTGAGTCCGCTGGTAATCAGCTGGGTCACCGTTCCTTTCTGGATATGCCGTATCAGTTCATCATGAACATTGGTCAGGGAGCTGGAGGCGATGGTCAGGTTCCGGATTCCCAGATTTGAAATCACATCCATCACCATATTCACAATATAGTCGCCCCCGCGGAAATGGTGGTGAAAGCTGATGGTCATTCCGTCTTTCAGTCCTGATTTCAGGACAGCCTGTTCTATGGTGTCTACCAGCTTGTTCAGCCGGGGCAGACTCCTGTTCCCCTTGTCCTGACGCACCAGGGGAGTCCTTTTTACCGCCCCCTCGTAGGGGTTCAGCTTTTTATTATTAAGAGCGGCAGGGACTTCCCTGCCAATTGCGTTTTCAATCATTGCACTCATCGCAGTACTCCTCCAGTTCGTTTATCCGGATTCCCGAAGCCTTGGCCATCTCCAGAACCCTTTTCGCCCTGTCCACGATCGGTTTGTCCACCATTTTTCCGTTCAGGGAGATCACACCGGAATTTCTGCTTTCCGCTTCCTTGATGGCCTGAATAACCCGGATGGCATGATCGATCTCTTTATCCGAGGGGCAGAAGACATTGTGTACCGGCTGAATCTGCCGGGGAGATATCACGGATTTCCCGTCAAACCCCAGCTGCTTGATCAGTTTCACCTCATCCAGAAACCCCTCGTCATTGTTCACATCCGAATAGACCGTATCGATCGCATAGATGCCTGCGGCTCTGGCTGCTGCCAGGATCTGGGAACGGGCAAAGAGAATTTCGATTCCCCCGGGAGACCGGGTGGTTTTCATACTGGTCACATAATCTTCCGCGCCAATGGCAATACCGATCAGCCTTTTCGATGATGTGGCGATTTCGTAGGCATTGAGCACCCCCAGAGGCCCCTCAATGGCGGCCATCATTTTGATACTCCCCTCTTCCAGACCTGCGGCAGCCTCCTCCCGGGCAATCAGCTCCTCCACATCTATCACATCCTGGGCCGTTTCGGTTTTGGGAAGGCGGATTACATCCGGTTTGGCCCGGACCATGGCTTTGATATCCTCCCTGCCAAAGGGAGTATCCAGTCCGTTGATTCTCACAACCGTCTCGATTCCCTCGTAATTGAGAGTGCTCAGGGCATTGAAAACCAGAAAGCGGGCTGTATCCTTTTCGGCCAGAGAGACAGAGTCCTCCAGGTCGAACATCACCGAATCGGAGCGGTAGATATGGGCGTCTTTCATCATCCCCGCATTATTGCCGGGAACATAAAGCATGGTGCGTCTCAGTTTCATAGAAGCTTCTCCCAGGGATATGTTTCGCTGCCCGCAGCCCGGTAGACTGCCGCCTCCAGCCGGGCACGGATGGTACAGTCAAGTGCGCCTTTGTCTTCCAGCCTCACTTTCACATCCTGAACATCCAGCTTTTCCAGGGTCTCTTCCACAACCCTCTGTATCTGTTTTCCATACTGTCTTTTTACAATACTGCTCAGGCTGATCTCCCGTCCTTTACCGGGATTGCTGTCCACAGTAATCAGAACATCACTGGATTCCAGGGATCCTGCAAGCCCAGTTTTTACGATTTTCATGATCTCCAACTCCTATTCTTTTCTCAGGATGCATCCGCATACTGCCTGATGCGTTCAGCTATTTTTTTTCCTTTCCCGGAAACGAGAAATTCATACGTTGCGGGGGGAACCCACTTTTTCAGATCCTCCCAGCGCTCTTCCGCCATAGCCTTCCGGACTTTCGTGGCGCTCACAGCCTCCTCTTCCACGGCCTTGCGGGGAATAATCTCCACCTCCACTCCCCCGGGCGGCAGAATTTCCCTCATCAGTGAGTTATAAAGGGATGTAACAGGGCAGAATGGTTCCTCCCCCACATAGCGCTTTATGATATTCAGAGCCGGAGCGATTTTCCGACTGAAGAGGTCAAGATCAAGACGGGCGTGGGTTTCGTCCAGAATCTTCTGTTCCTTGATAAAATAGGTGGGAAAAGTGGCACGGGAGATGATGTAGTCCCGTCCCTCATGGATATAGAGGTTATCCAGATCTTCCGTTCCCTTACGGATCATATCCATCCTGTCCTGAAAGGGAAAAACCGACAGATCTTCACTGACCACAAATAGATGAACAGCCCTGTTTTCAGCGCAGGCTTTTTCGATCAGATACCGATGTCCCAGCGTGAAGGGGTTGCAGTTCATCACAAGGGCAGCTGCAGGAGGATTCCCTTCCGGTTTCTCCAGGGACCGGATATACTGATCCAGACCATCCTCGCGGTTCTCCATAAGAAGAGCATCCGGTGAAGTTGCCAGGGTATAAAAACCGAGGTCTTCAAAGACACCCCGGTTTTCGGGTTTCGTAAAAAGAAAAAGTGAGGCAAATCCCTCATGATACGCTCTCAGACGCAGATAGGTCACAACCTTATTGGTCAGAGCCTGCCCCTGATAGGCATCATCTACTGCAATGCATTTCAGGACATTGCCCGAGGCACAGCCGGAAGCAATAATTTTTTCCCCGTCCATCAGGCACAAGGCGTAATCCAGGTCGGATTCCATCAGCAGCTCTTTCCTGTGAAGAAAGGCTTCCAGTTTTTCACGATCGGCAGTGCGATCCAGATCCAATGATCTTACTTCGTAGAGTTCTCCAGACATAGGGGCATTTTCACCCGGCCCTGCGGTACTGTAAGTAGGATCATACAGTTACTTCCTGTAGGACTGTTCCTACAGGAGAGCAGACTGAAGAGGCCTGGTTAAAAGAGAAAAAATCTGCTGTATTTTCAGGGAGAGAAAAGAGGCAGCCGTTTCTAAAGGGAAAAGGAGTAAAAAACCCCGGCTGCCTCTGCTGACCATCTGACCTGTTCTGAATTCTCTGCCATTTTCGGGGAAAAATCAAATTTGCTGTTTCATGAAGACAGAAACCGGCAAACAGAGTTTTTCTGATCCTCTTCGCCATTTTTACAAGGACCTAGGGAAGCTCTCCCATAAGGATCAGTTCATTCTGCATCAGTTCCGCCGATTGGCGGGGCAGCATTTTATTATACACAACCCGGTCTATGGCCCGGACCATGGCATCACCCGCTTTATCGGAAGAGTGCTGGTAGTAATCCACAGCGTAATCGGTATACATCCTGTCAAACATTCTCATCCAGGGCAGTTTTTCCACAATATTCCGGTAGGATTCAGATTCGTAAAAGGCAATCCTGGGCTGTAGGAATCCCACATGTTCAAACCACCAGGCAGGCTGTTGCGACTCCCCTTTCTTTCCCAGAATAAAGGCCAGAAACTCCTGTGCCAGAACCTGCCGTTCCAAAGATTTGTGAGGATTGACAGCCCATCCGAAAGAATAGATGATGCTTTTATAAGTTTCTGAATCTTCAGGATCCATAACCGGCATGGTGACCACTCCGAACTTGATCTCCGGATTCAAATCTTCAATAACCGAAGGGAACCAGGACCCCGCTGCAACCATGGCTACCCGGTTTTCGGCAAACCCGGAAAACCAGTCCTCCGGATAAAACGGATCGTAAACCCGGTCGCTGTGGGTAAAATCGTAAAACATCTGAAGGGCGCCGACGACCCCCTCGCTATCGGCATCAGGCGTCTGGTTCCGGTAGAAATCGAACTGTCCCAATTGCCGCATGAAAGGATAGAACATCTGGGAATACCACTGGGGGGCATGATAACGGGCGAAAAATCCAAACTGATACCCCATTTCCAGAATTTCACCGCTGACGGGATCATACCTGGTCAGTTTTCGGCTGAGATCTCTCACCTCATCCCAGCTGACAGGCCTGTCTTCTCTCAAATAGGGAATCCCGGCTCTGTCGAACATGGTCTTATTATAAAAAAGGCAGAGTGTTGACAGCTCATTAAAAAGGGCATAAACCTTACCATTCTCCACAAAAGCATTCATGCTGTTTACAGGATAATCGGCTATCAGATCATCCGCCGAATCATAGCCGAAAATCTCTGGAGACAGCGGGGCAACCAGGCCGGACTCCACATACCTGTCTTCCATGAAATTCCAGCTGCCTATGTCCCATGTGTCCGGTCCTTCTCCGGCAGCCACTGCAGCCAGAACACGGGTATTGTAGGACACGATGGAGCCGGAAAACGGAATGTATTCATACTCGACCTCCACATTGCCCCGGGCTTCCTCGAAAGCGGGAATCCAGACCTCTTCCAGGGCTTTGTTGAAACTGGGATATTCATGGGTCCAGACAACCAGCTTTTCAGGAGGATTCTGTTCTTCAGTCTTATGGGTTTCCCGGTGATTTGGACAGGAACTGAATATAAAGAGGAGGAGTGTGATCAGGGAAATATAAACGGCAGGATGTTTTACCATATGTTCCAAACTCCCACTGAAAGACTCAAGAAGTCAATTCATCAATAATTATACAGGAAAAAGGAATAAAACAACAGGAATTTCCCGTTCCTTATGTCGCATCATCCAGAGGAAAGAGAAACCGGATACTGGTTCCGGTATCACGAGTAGCCGTCATTTCAGCATCAAGCTGTTCCAGCATGGCAAAGATCATGGTACGGCCAAAAGAGCTTTCCCGCTGCTCCTTAAGAAAATCTATCCCCACACCATCATCTTCCACACGGATTTCTACGGAAGTATCCCGCTTTTTCATCAGAATCCTGATAATCCCGGCCCGATTGTCCGGAAAGGCGTATTTATAAGCATTGGTCAGCATTTCGTTAACAATGATCCCCACGGAAATAGCCTGTTTTACTGAAATTACCACAGGGTCAAGCAGGGATATGAGACTGATATTTCCAAAATCTGTCTGAAATGTCTGAATAACCCTTTCCAGATACTCATCAAGATAAACAGTTTCCACACTCTCATTACTGTAAAGAAGATTATAGAGAGTCCCGATGGAAGAAATTTTTGTTTCAATCTTCTCCAAAGCGGCTTCCGCTAAAGGGGAAGACTCTGAATCTTTTAAGAGAGAGATCATACTGTTGATAATGGTAAAAGTATTGATAACCCGGTGCTGCATCTCCTTCAGAAGGATCTTCTTTTCCTGAAGCCCCTTCTGAACCGCCATTTCCATCTTTTTACGGTCTGTAATATCTTCGTGGGTTCCAAACATCCATTCGGGTTTTCCATCGGGAGTCAGGGAAATCACTTTACCCCTGTCATGAACCCAAACCCAATGGCCCTCTTTATGGCGCATCCGGCACTCCAGATTATAAAAAGGCTCTTCTCCGCTGAAGTGTTTTGCCAGAGCGTCATTGCTGAGAACCAGATCCTCAGGATTGGCATACTGCATCCATGTATCAATGCTGACAGGCTCGAGTTCCTGTAATGTGTAACCTATGATCTGTGCCCAGCGTTCGTTAAACACGGTTTCTCCGGTCTGGACATTCCACTCCCAGGTACCCACATTTGTTCCCTCGAGGATCCCTTTCTGGCGGGACGTCAGATCCTCCAGTTTCTGTTCGGTATTCTTCAAATCTGTAATATCCATAAGAAATCCGTACCAGAGAATACTGTTGTCTTCCAGTTTTTCCGGAGAGGATTGGCCCCTGAGCCATCTGATTCCCTTTCGAGGATGCCGGATCCGATAATCGCAGTACCAGGAAGACAGCTCTTCCTTGGACCGGTTGATCGAAGACATGACCCGCTCCTGATCATCCTCATAAATACAGGAAAAGACCGGTGTGGCATCATCCCTCACATCATCCGCTTTAACTCCATAGACCTCTTCGAAGTTTCTGGTAATAAAAGGGACCGTGCTGTGACCGTCCGGATAGACTCTGAATTGATAGATTCCTCCCGGAACCTGCTCAAACAGTGTCCGCAGGAGTTTGTCCTGTTTTTCCAGTGTACTTTCAGCCTGTTGTAAATCGGTCACATCCCGGGCCATTGTAAAAACAGCATCATCCATGGAACTCGTTATCAGTCCAAAATTAAGATTCTCCTGCAGCGAAAGATCTCTGCAGAAAACAATATACTGATCCAGGCCCCTCCCTTTTGTCAGTTTTGCAGTAATTTCCACAGGGAAAACTGAACCATCTTTTCTTTTGTGATGGGTTTTGAACTGCAGTCTGTCAATAGACTGCAGGGATTCCATTCTGGATTTCACCAGATCCGGCTTCTCGCAAGCATCAAAATCCAGAATAGACTTTCCCAGAATTTCTTCTCTTGAATACCCTGACATCACACAGTAGGTATTATTCACATCCTCAATACGGCCGTCGGAGGAGACGATCCAGAATCCATCGGGAGTTGTTTCCAGAATGGATTCCACATAGGCCATATGGTTTTTCAATTTCTGATTGGTATCAAATAAACCCAAAGCTGCCTGGATAGATGCCAGAAGAACCGCATTACCGGATCCTTTGGTCACATATCCGTAGGAGGAGATATCCTGAGCCCTTTCCACCACCTCTTTTTCCCCGTGGGAAGAAAGAAACAGGATAGGGAGATCACGGCTGTCCAGGATCTTCTGAGCGGCTTCCGTCCCGTTCATCCTGTTCCTGCCGAGATCTATATCCATAAGAACCAGATCAATCGAAGGATTCCCTGTTCCTGTTTCTACAGCAGATTCACCATCTTTCACATGGATAACTTCATAACCGCTCTTTTCCAGCATACGCTTTTCGCTGAGTGCTATGATACTTTCATCCTCAACCAGCAGGATTGTTTTCCGTTCCATCAATTCATACCTTTGAATCAAAAAAGGAGATAGGAGCAAGTGGCACACGGGAATGACTGATCACTCCCGCAATTGTATCCTTCCTGATCAGAAAGTGTCAAAAGAACAAATCTGTGGTTTTTGTGTCTGAAATATGGATCTATAAGGTGAGATTCTTCTTTAGCACAGCCATTTCCAGAACAGAAACAGCCGCTTCCCAGCCTTTGTTGCCGCCTTTGCTTCCCGCCCGTTCCAGGGCCTGTTCCAGGGTATCACAGGTTAGTATGCCGAACCCTATGGGAAGGCCTTTTTCCAGAGAGACAGAGGCAACTCCTTTGGAAACCTCCGCACAGACGTAGTCAAAATGGGGTGTCCCCCCCCGAATAACAGCTCCCAGACAGATTACCCCGCCGGGTTTCTCATCAGCCGCCCAGGATGCCGCAAGGGGAACCTCAAAAGCCCCGGGAACCCGGATAATTTTGATATTGTCCCGTTCCACGCCATGGCGGATCAGACAATCCACAGCGCCGGCTTCCAGCCGGGAGGTAATAATATCATTAAAACGGCTGACAACCAGGGTAAAATCCAGTCCCTGACCATTCAGATGTCCTTCGGCAACATTGACAATTTCATTCATTTTCCACTCCTCTCAAATTCAGAATTTCTGTGTCCGTATTCTCTTTTTTCAGCAGATTCAGGCAGAAAGATGCCCCATCTTTTCCTGTTTGGTTTTGATATAAAAAGCATTTTCCCTATGATGGCCCGTTATCAGAGGAACCCTGGTAACAGTGAATCCTTCACTCTCCATCTGGTGTATTTTATCGGGATTGTTGGTTAACAGACGGATTTTCCAGACACCCTTTTCTTTCAGGTATCTGGCTGCGGTTCTATAATTTCTGCAATCCCCTTCATACCCCAGATGGAGATTGGCTTCCAGGGTATCCATTCCCTGATCCTGAAGATGATACGCTGCCGCCTTGGCCCGGAGTCCGATTCCCCTTCCTTCCTGCCTGAGGTAGATAAGAAAACCCTTCTCCTCCCGGGCGATCATTTCCTGAGCAACCGCCAGCTGATTTCCGCAGTCACAGCGAAGTGAACCGAAGAGATCTCCTGTCAGACACTCCGAGTGGATCCTGACCAATGGTCCCTGTGGATGCTCCTCCGCCCCCGTATCCCGTACCAGGCAGATATGATCACCGCCGGTGCTGGCATCCTCTTCTGATGGCTCGGGAAACTCCATTTTAAAAGCTCCCGCCCCGGTAGGCAGTCGCACTGCAAGAGGTTCAGGTATTTGCTGCTGCTCTTTCTTTTCCAGCCAGCTCATCAGATCAGCGATAGTAAGAATCCCCAGTCCCCAATCACGGGCCATTTCATTCAGCCTGTCCCACCTGGCCATGGTGCCGTCGTCATCCATGATTTCGCATATTACAGCCGCACCTTCCAGCCCTGCCTGCCGGCAGAGTTCCACAGTGGCCTCAGTATGGCCCTGTCGGGCCTTAAGCCCCCCATCAGCTTCCATACAGGGAAACATATGCCCCGGCCGGGCAAAATCTTCAGGCCGGCAGTCTTCCGAGACCAGTCTTTTCAGTGTAATCGAACGGTCATAGGCGGAGATCCCGGTGGTACATCCCTCTATGGCATCTATGGGAGTGCAGAATTTGGTTCCGTGTATGGCATCGGGCCCGTCATTTCCATCCAGAGGCACCAGTCCCGCTCTGTGACAGATGCGTTTCTCCAGAGCACAGCAGACCAGGCCTTTTGCCCGGGAAGCCATAAAATTGATCATTTCCGGTTCGGCAAAACGCAGGGCTCCTACCAGATCCCCTTCATTTTCCCTCTCCTCATCGTCGGTCATAATGATCATCCCCCCCCGGGCAATAATCTTTAGAGCTTCTTCCACTGCCAATTTTACTGTTTTCATAGATACCCCCATTGAACCAGACGGCTCATTGTTAATGTTTCCTGTTTTTGTTCTATCTGTTCCTGCTGACCCCGCAGGAGAAAATCGCTTTCCATGTTTATCCGGTCTCCGGGCTTCCTGTATTGCAGGGTTGTCCTTTCCAGAGTCTCTCCAATAAGCTGTACTGTTAAGCCTTCAGGGCTGAGGGAAGCTATGGTTAAACTCACCCCGTCCAGAGCCACGGAACCTTCGGAAACCAGACCTTTCCGCGACGGGGGCAGAGAGACTGACAATTCCACTCCCCTGCCCTTTCTCACAGTCTGCCTCACCCGGACAACTGCTGAAACATGGCCCTGCACCAGATGCCCGTCCAGAACCCCGTCCATCCTCAAAGCCTGTTCCAGATTCACAGGATCTCCCATCCTGATATAGGGAAGAGCTGTTTTTCTGACAGTTTCAAAAAAACACTCTGCTGAAAAGATTCCCCCTGTATCTTCTGTCACAGTCAGACAGACACCGTTGACCGCAACCGAGGCTCCCGGGGGCAGCTGTTCTGTAAAACCATGACGGATTTTCAGAACCTCTCCTCCCGGGATGGATCTCCGCCCTTCCAGACGGCCCATATTCTGAATCAGGCCGGTAAACATGCAAACCTCTCCCTGTATCCGTCCACCATCAGATCCTTACCGCTGGCCGAGGAGGAGACATCCTGCAGATGAAGCTTGGAAGCGATGGAGGAAATGTCCAGGCCGTCCGAAAAAGGAACCCCTTTTCCCAAAAGTACAGGGGCCACAAAAAGAGTCAGACGGTCCCAGAGTCCGCTTCGGATAAAAGATCCATAAACCCTGGACCCTCCTTCCACCAGAAGGCGGTAGATTTTATTCTCGTGAAGATCTTCCAGAATATGTCTTACAGATAAACCGGAAAGATCCTCCGGAACCGGTTTAAACCTTATGTTTTCAACAGAAGCGGCCGCAGGTGTACGGTGATGACTGTGGTAGAGAAAAACCTTCCCGCCTTTACTCTCCCATCCTTGGGGGAGAGCTCCATGGGTACTGAGAAAGATGCGGGCCGGCTGGGAGATTTCCAAAGGCCGGTTATCTTTGTCTCGCACAGTCAGGGAGGGAAGATCCGTAAAAAGCGTCCCCTTTCCGGTAAGGATACCGTCGGATTTTTTTCTGAAATCCATAACCTTTTCACGGGACTCACTGCCGCTGATCCATCGGGAGGAGCCATCGGAAGCTGCCAGGAATCCATCCAGTGATACCGCAGCCTTCAGATGGACAAAGGGCCTTTTTTCCCGGATCAGGGTTTCATAAGTCCGGTTGAGAGAAGCGGATTCTTTTTCCAGAACTCCCGATTTCACTTCAATGCCATGGTTGCGGAGAATCCGGATTCCTTCACCAGAAACCAGAGGGTTGGGATCGGGCCGGGCAATGACCACCCGTGAGATCCCCGCTTTTATGATAGCTTCCGTACAGGGAGGATTATGCTTTCCCCCTCCCCTGTGGCAGCATGGCTCCAGGGTCACGTACAAAGTCGCCCCGGCGGAGGAACTCCCGCAATCCTTCAGAGCGGCTGCTTCCGCATGAATGCCCCCGTAGGCCTTATGATACCCTTCTCCCAGAATATGGCCGTTTCGAACGATCAGAGCTCCCACCATGGGATTGGGAAGAACAGAGCCATCCCCTCTCCGGGCCAGTTCCAGAGCTTTTTGCATGTACTGTGTATCCGATTGCATGACATTCCCCCCTGAACGGGGCAATTGACGGAAAAAAGAAGGGAAATTCGTTCCATTCAGAGAGATCCGGATAGAACAAAAAAATACCCCGAACAGATGGGACCTGTCCGGGGCATGGTTATCCACTTTACTTTTATCTTCTCTCGTCCGGACTGTACCGTCGGCACTGGAGTTTCACCAGTTCAACCAGCTCAAGCTGGCTCGCGGGCTTTAACCGCCGGTAGGGAATTGCCTGTATCAGACTCACCCTGCCCCGAAGATTCATGTTTAAAATCAAAATATCTGCAAGTTTCCGGTTTGTCAAGAGAGGATTTTGTGATTTTTCTCTTCTGTTTCCTTGAATTAGTTGCCATAACAGACTAATATAGTTGCAATTGCAACTTAATTGAAACAGATAGGATACTATTTGGAATAATGATTTCAAAAGGAGTCGGATTTCGTGAAAAAAAAATCCCTGGGACACTATGTTTCCATGATCTACAGGCATTTGCAGATTCATCTGAATCAGGAGTTTTCACGGTTTGGATTCGGCAGCGGCCAGTACCTCTACTTCATACATATCGCAAAACACAAAGGTATAACTCAAAAGGAGTTAAGCAGAAAACTGGCAATCGACAAAGCCACAACAGCCAAAGCGGTAAAAAAGCTTCAGGAACTGGGGTATATCAGAAGCGAACAAAGCAGAAGGGACAAAAGGATTTTTCATCTTTACCTGACCCTCCAGGGAGAAAAGATATTACCCGAAATACGGGCCATCATGAAAGGAACCACAGCGGTTATGGGAAAAAAAATGAGTGAAAAAGAGATGGAGAGAACACTGAACTCCCTGGAAATCATGTACAAAAATCTTACCTCCCATATTGAAGAAAACAGGAAGAAAGCATGAATAAAAATATGAAAATGATAACAACCGCCCCGGAAGGAAGCGTGATTGCCCGTCTGACTGGGCCTATGGTTCTGGGAATACTGGGAATGATTATATTCAATCTGGTGGACACCTATTATGTTGCCAGGCTGGGAACAAAAGAACTGGCAGCCCTCTCTTTTACTTTTCCGGTTGTCATGGTGGTTTCCAGTATATCCCTGGGGTTGGGCGTAGGTATGACGGCAGCTGTTTCAAAGGCCGCAGGCCGTGAGGACAGGGCCATCCTCTCCCGCCTGATTACCTGGGGTCTCACACTGGCTCTGGGCCTGGTGATACTGGTATCCATTGCCGGTCAACTCACAATCACTCCGGTATTCACTCTCATGGGGGCCGATGAAACCACCCTTCCTCTTATCAGAGAGTATATGAGCATATGGTATTGGGCGGTTATTGCCGTGATCATTCCCATGACCGGCAATGCGGCCATCCGGGGGATGGGAGATACCAAACTTCCCTCCAGGGTTATGCTGACCGCGGCCGTCCTGAACTCCATTATGGACCCCCTTCTGATTTTCGGGATTGGCCCGTTCCCCCGTATGGGAGTAGCCGGCGCTGCTCTGGCTACGGTTCTCTCCAGAATGGTCACCCTCAGCGTAACCCTCTTTATACTGATTCGCAGGGAAAAAGTCATATCCTTCAAGGATCATGGGAAATCCGCGATTTTCTCTGCCTGGAAGGAGATCCTATATGTGGGGATTCCCAACATCCTTTCCAAACTGATCCTTCCCCTGGGTGCGGGAATCATCACAGGGATGATCGCCGTTTACGGCCGGGAAGCTGTAGCAGGATTCGGGATTGCCACCAGAATAGAAATGTTTGCCCTGATTCTGATTCAGGCGATGGTTGCGGTTCTGCCGGTTTTCGTGGGACAGAATCTGGGAGCCGGATTTACCTGCCGGGTGCAGACAGGTCTGAAAAAGGCTAACAGCTTCTCTCTTCTTTACGGAATCGGCATGTATATCCTTCTGTATTTTGCAGGAAAGCCCATCATAAGGCTGATCAACGCTGATCCCCTGGTAGTGGATGCTGCCATGAAATACATACGCCTGGTTCCTCTGGCCTATGGAGTCCAGGGCATGATGCTGGCAGCCGTCACAACCATGAATGTTCTGAAAAAACCGGTCGAATCAGCCCTTCTCAACCTTCTGCAGATGTTCGGCATCTATATCCCTCTGGCTCTGGCAGGATCCCGGCTCTGGGGAATCACCGGGATTTTTCTGGCACTCCCGGTTTCCTATGCCATTATGGGGCCTTTGAGCAGTATGTTCAATAAAAGGTCTATCCGGAAACTGGCGAGCTGCTGAGAATCCCTGCAGGACTCTAGACAATGCGGCTGAAAATACAGCGGTAATAGTCCAGGGGCCGGGAAACATTTTTTACCACAATCATCCGGGGCCCCTCAAAATCCACCACTGATCCCTTATCAAATTTGATTCCCAGAGGGCCTCCCGGCAGATGGGACAGGGCTATTTCGGTAATCAGCACTGATCCCGGTTCCGCATGGCTCTGAAGGCGGGCCGCCTGGTTCATGGCAGAGGAAAACCCTGTGTAATCTTCATTTGGGCCGAAAAATCCTACAGAGGTAGGACCGCTGTGAATACCGTTGGATGTGGTCAGGACCTCTCCGATCCCCCGGGATTTTATCAATTCCTCCAATCCCAGCTCCTTTCCCAGGGCTATGGTTTTTTCCACGATCTCGCCAGCGGCGGCTATGGCATCCCTGGTCCGTTTTTCCATGGAAGATTGAAAAAAAGGAGGACCGAACAGTCCGATAACACAGTCCCCCACCATTTTGTCAAAAACACCATCGTATTTGTAAAGCACATCCAGAACCATCCGGGACCATCTGTTGATCAGGTCTCCGATCTCGGTTGCCCCGTTCAGAACTTTTTCACAGATGGCTGTGAAAGAAGCGATATCAGAGTAGAGGATCACAATATCCTCTTCCCGGGGGCTGAGATATTTATTGTAGAAGTCCGGCTCTCCCAGAAGCTTCTGAACATCAGCAGCACAAAAGCATTTTGCCAGATACCGGCGTTCCCTGTTGTAGTCAAAAAGCCTCTGACAGAGACACTCTCCGAAGATTCTTATTATATCCCGGCTTTCAGGGTTCAGCCCCCCGCCGGAAGGTTTTATTATCAGCTTGCCGATAAGATTCTGATTCAGACCGTTCTGAAGAGGTTTCTCCATAGCCCCTGCTCCCAGAAGCCGGGAAAAGGAACGGTCCTGTTCGTCCAGAGCCCTCTGTTTATGATCCAGTACCGCTTTGAATTCCGGCCGCGGCGAGTCTATGGAGTTATGAATCATCCTGCCCTGTTTATAGTACCGGTAGCGCAGGTCCTCTCCCAGGGCTGAGTCACTGTCACCATAGAGAAGAACAAACTCCTCCAGTTCCAGTTCCTCACAAAGATGGGCCACCGCTTTATCGGCGCCAGCTTCAAAAATCCTGTCTCTCAATGCCTCGGTGGAAAAAACTGTAATGCTCTGCTTCCTGGCATTGGATGCAACCCCTTCCAGATAGTTATCCAGGAGTTCCGCAGCAAAGTCCACAAGATCGGTTTTCACCTCCAGTTCTTTGCCTTCCAGGGAAGAAGTAAAGACAAATCCGCAAAGACCGATAACCCTGTCCACCACATCAAGGCTGGCCATAATCATTTTTGCGTTATCCAGGGGAATAACTCTGGGAGGAAAAGATTTTTCAGGGAAATCCCCGGGAATATGCCTGGACCACTCCCTTTGAAACCCTTTTGTTTTCAGTGAGAGGGTTTCCAGATTCTCATCAATAGATCTGACAAGGACATATCTGGTTTCCAGAGAGCGGCAGAGTACGGGGATGAGTGAATCCAAAGCCTGCCTGAGAGGCATCTTTTTCAAATGGCACTCTTCCACAGCATCATCGAATTCCCGGGTCATTCTGTTTTTTTTCTGCAGCACATCCAGTTCATTCAAGCTCATACCAACAGAGTATACCGATTCCCTTTAAAGGGGAATCAGAAAAGGGATCAATCAACTCCTGCCAGGGTCTTTTTCACAAAAGCCGCCGCATTGGCCGCTTCCCGGTCCATAACTTCAGCAGGAAGCAGATCCCTCCACACTGCGATATCACGGCCGACCTTTCCGCCGGTCCGGACAAAGGGCTCCATAACCAGAGGGCCCTGAAACTCAATATCATCCAGAGCTTTGCGGATTTCCAGCCAGGGGATCCTTCCCATTCCGGGGGGCTTGCGGTTGGTTTCTCCCAGGTGGAATGCCGAGAGGTATTTTCCCGCCAGTCTGATAGCTCCGCCGAAAGAGTCCTCTTCTATATTCATATGGAACGTATCCAGGAGAATCCGGCAGGAAGGACTTTCTATCTCCTTTACATATTCCAGTGCCTCCTGACAGGTGTTGAGAAGGAACTGTTCAAACCGGTTGATCACTTCCACGTTCAGAACAACTCCTGAATCCTCCGCCGGTTTGACAAGCTCCCGCATACTCTCCAGGCTTTTATCCCGTATTCTCCGTTTCTCATCCATATCCCGGGGAGGAACAGCCGGCCAATAGCTGTGGACAGTTCCCCCGATCATTCCTCCT
Organism: Oceanispirochaeta sp.; assembly: GCA_963677615.2. Lineage (GTDB taxonomy): Bacteria > Spirochaetota > Spirochaetia > DSM-2461 > DSM-2461 > Oceanispirochaeta. The sequence continues at coordinate 246,901 of CAXXQW010000002.1, forward strand.
CCCATAAAAGAAACGGATTTGATCATCTCTTTCATAAAGGCCACACCCTTCTTCCTAACCTCCTCATCCTGAGAGGAGACATCATGATCAGGTGTCAGACCTATCCCGTAGCTGAGCTTGATCTGATGCTTTTCCGCCTCATCTTTCAGCTTCTGTTTCTCCATATCCGGCATATGCACAAGGGCACCGCCGTTGATTTCCAGCTGATCAAAGCCCAGGTCTTTCACTTTTTTTACAAAAGGAAGAAAGTCCGCATCCCACTGATCTGTCCAATAAGCATAGTAGATTCCAACCGGCCGCCGCATAATCATCCTCCTTTTTCAGCCCTCAGGATTCCCTGGGAATACACAATATTTTCATGGCAGGTTCGCTATGAGTTTCGATTATTTTCAATCCTTTTTCAAAATCCTCCAGAGAAAGCTTATGGGAAATAAGCCTGTCCACCTTTATCCGGCCGTTCTGCATCAGGTGAAGAGCTTGCCAGGAGTTTCTCAGGGATGTATAGGAAGAGTAGATAGAGATCTCCTTTTCAAACATCCTGAACAGCGGCACTTTGGCCACAGCATCTTTATGGGGAACCGCAAACCAGAGGATTTTTCCCGAAGGTCTTACATAATCCATGGTTAACTCAATCACAGAAGTCACACCGGTGGCATCACACACAATATGATAGGCCTCTTTTTCCAGAGAGCTGAGATCTGTGGTTACTGACTGCGCTCCCAGTTCTTTTGCCATATCCAGACGGGAGGCGTCCCTGTCCACCACGGTCACCTCTGAACACCCTTTTACCAGAAAACTCTGCAGCAGAAGAAGGCCGATGGGGCCGGCCCCGATAAGCAGAACCTTGTCTGCCAGATCGGGCTGGACTTCTTCTACACCATGCAGAACACAGGAGAGGGGCTCCATAAAAGCGGCTTCTTCAAAACTCAGATCTCCGATGGGGAAAACAGCCCCCTCGGGAGCACACACATACTGGGCAAATCCTCCCGGTTTGGTAACCCCTATGTTCTGCACATTTTCACAGTAGTGCTGCCGGTTGTTCAGACACTCATAGCAGACACCGCAGGAGATATTGGGTTCTACCGCAACCCGGTCTCCTTCCTTAAAGTTTCTTACCAGCTTACCGGCCTTCCTGACCACTCCGGAAAACTCATGCCCCGGAATAATGGGGTAGGTTCCCCGGTAATCCCCCTGATAGATATGAAGGTCGGTTCCGCAAATACCGCTGGCATAGACTTCAATCAGAACTTCATCTTCCCGGGGTTCGGGAATATCCGCCTCCACAATAGTGAGTGTATTTTTTTTCTCTATCTGAGCAGCTTTCATTTTCATAATTCCATTCTCCATTTTTCTTAATAATTTTTCAAAAACCTATGATTTGAAGAAAGTCCCGGCAGATTACCCGCCAAAGACTTCCGATTGATAGGCGGCCATTTTTTTAGACAGAGGTTCATATTGACCATAAAGGTCATGAAAAACATGAAAGACCCGGTCATAGATCCTCATGTCATTTCGATCAGGTTCAATCTGTCGTTTAAAATCCACAATCCCGGCAGCCGACCCGTAGGAATCAAAAAGGCCAGCACCTACCCCTGCTGCCATAGCTGCTCCAAGACTGGTTGCCTGCTTGGGAGCACCGGGAATCTTCACAGGATAGCCGTAGATGCTGCTCATCATACTGTTCCAGAAGGGGGAAAGGGCCCCTCCTCCTGTCAGAGAGAGGTCCTTCAGACGTATTCCATTTTCATGAAAAACCTGAATCACATCTTTCAGAGCCAGGGCGATTCCCTCAAATACAGCCCGGTATAGATCCTGCCGCCTATGATTCAGCGAAAGCCCCAGAAAACTGCCTTTCAGATCGGAACTCCAATGGGGTGTTCTCTCTCCCATCAGGTAGGGAAGAAAGAAGAGCCCCGAGGAACCGGGAGGAGACAGAGCCGCAAGGTCTTCCACCTTTTTGTAGTCAAATCCCCTTTCCTCTGAATAACCTGCCAGCTCTTTCATCATCCAGTCGATGGCAATACCGGCACACTGGACGGTACCGCAGACATTTATACTCGTTCCATCCAGATCAAAAAAATTCTGAATTCTCCGTTCCCTGTCTGCCAGAGGCTCCGGAGCCAATACAGAAATCCAGGAGCTGCTCCCTATATAATTCTGGGCTGTAGCATAATCAGCTATTCCCGCTCCCCTGGCCGAACAGGACGCATCCCCCCCGCCGGCGAAAACCGGAATCCCGGTTTTCAAACCCAAAAGGGCAGCGGCCGATGACTGCAGCTCCCCCACTTTGTCGTGAGAGTGAAGAAGCCGGGGGAATTTTCCGGAATCCAGGCCCGTCTCCTCCAGAATCCTGGAAGACCAGGCTTTTTTCTTCAGATCCAGGACACAGGTCAGGGAAGCATCAGAGTAATCTGTATACCCCCACTTCCCTGTCAGCTTACCGGCTACAAAATCCTTGCTCTGAAGTATCCAGGAGGTTTTTTTATACTCATCCGGTCTGTTTTCCTTAAACCAGAGGATTTTCGGCAGGGAAAGATGGGAATCAATACGATTGCCGGTAATCTCGTAAAAGGCCCAGTCATCGATCCTCTGCCGGATAACATCGCAAAAAGAGGCGCTCCGGTTGTCGGAGTGAATGATTTCCGGGAAAACCGGATGACCCTCATGGTCAACCGGCAGCATCCCGTTCATATGACCGCTCAGGCCGATACAGGCAATCCGATCCATCAGGCCGGGAACCCTGTCCCCCAGCTCTTTCATACCCTTAACAACACTCTCCCAGTACTGAAGGGGATTCTGCTGAGACCACCCCGGCCTGGGATAATCGGTTTCATAGGGAACAGTGACCGAGGCAAGGCTCTCTCCGGCAGTACTGAATATGGTGCATTTGTTTCCTGTGGTGCCTATATCATAGGTAAGTATACAATCTGTCATTTTAGTATCCGCAACTACATGCAGGTAAAAGCCCCGTCTACGACAAGGTCCATACCGGTAGTATAGGATGAGGAGTCATCAGCCATATAAAGGATGGCACTTACCAGCTCTTCCGGCCTGCCCATTCTCCCTGCGGGAGTCAAATCGACCCAGCGGTCTTTCCAGGCTTCAGGGGCTTTCAGAGTCATTTCGGTGGCAATATAACCGGGACTGAGGCTGTTGACCCGTACATTGTAGGGAGCCCATTCCACAGCAAGTGACTTTGTCAGCTGGATAACACCGGCTTTGGAAGCATTGTAGGCACACTGGGGCTGGGGCACGTTGACGATATGGCCGGACATGGAAGCTGTATTGATGATCACACCGCTTTTCTGCTTGATCATAGCCCGTCCGGCAGCCTGACTGGTAAGAAAAACACCGGTAAGATTGATATCGATCACCTTTTTCCATTGATCGAAAGTCATATCCTGAGCATCAACATTTATACAGATTCCGGCATTGTTAAAAGCGATATCCAGTCTTCCCCATGAGGATATGACCGAATCCACCATGTCATTCACATCATCAGGATCTGTGACATCGCAGGAGATAGCCATGGAACGCCGTCCCATAGCTTCAATTTTTTTCACAACCTCTGATGCCGCTTCCATGTCGATATCGACGATGGCAACATCAGCACCATTTTTTGCCAGGCCCAGAGCAACAGCTTTTCCGATTCCTCTGGCTCCGCCTGTAACATAGGCTGTTTTCTTTTCTAGACGTAAGGTACTCATACACAATCCTTTAAACATACAGATTTCGTTTACGCAATCGATCCATGTACATTCTCAGGTTGTATGACCTTTGTTAATAATAGGCCGGAATACCGGTTCAGATCAAGAACTTCCGCATCGGGAAGAGTGTCTCACAACCAGATCTGTCGGAATTCTTGTCACTTCATACTCCCGCCCCCCCCCTTCAATCCTTTCCAGGAGGATTTCAGCCACTGTCCTGCCGATCCGTGATTTATCCTGATTGACAGCGGTGATCCCGGGTGACGACATGGTCAGCCAGAACGTATCATCAAAGGATACAAGCCCGAAATCCTCGGGAATCCTGTACTCATTTTCGTGAAGATAGCTGAAGACCCCCACCATAGCCAGGGCATTCCCGGCAAAAATGGCATCAACCTGTTTCTGTTCTACCAGATATTTCGTATTTACATAGGAATCACCGTATCTCTGATCAGTCATGGATCGGGGAATCCCCTCTCCCCATTTAATCAGCTGTTCATCACAGATAAGTCCATTATCCGCAAGAGCTTTCCTGTAGCCCTCCACTCTTTCGTTCATGGTACTGTCTATGCGGGACCCCACAAAACCTATCCTTCTGTAACCGCTTTTTGCCAGACAGGCGGTTCCCTCATAACTCCCTTCCCTGTTGGAGGTCATAACCACATCCCGGGTAAAGCCGCGGGGAAGGCGGTCGAACATAACGCAGGGGCAGCGTTCTCCAATAACATCATTCATATAGGAACAGTTCTCCCCGACAGGAGCAATGATAAGACCATCCACATTCTGCATGATCAGACTCTCGATATTGCCCTTTTCCTTTTCCTGATTCTCATTGGAATTGATATAGATAAGATGGTAGCCCTGCTCGCTGAGGATTTCATCGATCACCATGGCGATATCCATAAAAAAGTAGTTTGCCAGGTTGGAAACAACATAGCCGATAATACCAGAACTGCCGCTTCTGAGATTTCTGGCAACAGGATTAACATTATACCGGAGATCTTCAATCGCCTTGAGAACCTTCTGACGGGTTTCGGCCTTAACATTCCGTGTATTGTTAATAACATGTGAAACTGTGGCAGTGGATACATTGGCAAGTCGTGCTACATCCTTCATTGAGGCGCCCATTTTACTCTCCTCAGGCGACACGTAATCGATTAACAAAATCAGAATACACCACCGTCTCCAAAGCCGTCAAGAAAAAACACAAAAACCGGAGCATTCCGGAAAATTCTCATTTTTTGTTTGACAGAAACCGGGGAAGGATTTAATATTATTTAATCGTTTACGCAATCGATTAAAATTCTTTCGTTGCATCTCATCTATTATAAAATATTCAAGGAAAATTTCCAGGAGGAACTATGAAAGCTCTGGTATTGGAGCGCAGAAAAGAACTGCAGATCCGTGATATGGATATATACAGGACATGCGGAGATGATGAGGTAAGAATCGCCATCCGTAATGTGGGAATCTGCGGTAGTGATATCCATTACTATCTCCATGGCGGAATAGGGCCCTATATAGTGAAAGAGCCCATGGTTCTGGGTCATGAAGCTTCCGGAGAAGTGATTGAAGCCGGCAAAAATGTAAAAAACCTGAAACCCGGTGACCGGGTCTGCATGGAACCGGGAATACCTTCAGACAGCAGAATTACCCGCATGGGTATGTACAACCTGGATCCGGATGTGAAATTCTGGGCGACACCGCCCATTCACGGTTGTCTCTGTGAAAGCGTGGTTCATCCTGCCGCATTTACCTACAAACTGCCCGATAATGTCAGCTACCGGGAAGGAGCCATGGTGGAACCCCTGGCAATCGGGCTGCAGGCGGCGGATAAAGCGGCGATATCCCCGGGTGATACCGCACTGGTAACCGGCTGCGGGACAATAGGAATATTGACAGCTCTGTCGGCTCTGGCCGGAGGATGCAGCAGAGTATTTATCAGTGATATCAACTCTGAAAAGCTGGCTATTACTCAAAACTATAAAAATATCATCCCCATAGATGCTTCAAAGGAAAATCCTCTGGAAAGGATTATGAAAGAGACTGACGGATGGGGTGTTGAAAAGGTGTTTGAAGCCACCGGCAGCGGAAGGATCTTTCCCACTATTCATGAATTTGCCTCTCCGGGAGGATGTATTATACTTGTTGGTATTCCCGCAGACGGCATGGGACAGATCAGTATCACCGGACTTCAGGCCAAAGAGTTAAGCACCCAGTCCGTTTTCCGCTATGCCCATAAATATGAAAGAGCCATCAGGCTGATTTCATCGGGAGATATTAATGTAACCCCTCTGATCAGCGGGGTCTACCCTTTTGAAAAAAGCATCGAAGCCTATGATTTTGCTGCTGATCCCCGATCAGTGGCTGTAAAGGTCCAGATTGAATTGTAAAAACCATTATAAAACAAATGATAAGTGTTTCTGGGTAATGGTGTATCGATAGATTATTATTCATTGACGGCAGCATTATTCCATGATAAATTCGAAAAAAGCCTGTTAATCGTTTACGTAATGGATTAACCTGCTTTTTCGGGGATCTAATCACTCCCTGAAATCTTTGTCCGAATATTTTGGGTAACCAAATATTTTTTATATTAAAGAAGGAGGATTCTTATGAGAAAGAATCGCAAGGTATTGGCAGTTCTGTTGTGTCTGTTCATGACAGGATCTCTGATTTTTGCTGCAGGAGGACAGGAATCAGCAGCACCCAGCGGCGGTGGAAGCACCACAACGATTGTCAACATTGCTCTGCCCAACAACCCGATCAATCAGGCTCTTGAAAGAATAGCAAGGGACAACTACTCTGCCGAAGGAGTTCAGGTTCAAATTGCCGTTTTACCAGAAAATGACCTGAGACAAAAGCTGACAACTGAGGCATCAACCGGCGGAGACACCTATGATATCTTTGTCATTGGGCCCTATGAAGCCACAAACTGGGCCAAATTCGGCTGGCTGGAAAACCTGGAACCCTATTTTGACAAGCTCAGCGCCGAAAAAGCAGCATGGTATGACCGGGATGACCTTATTCAGGGAATGGTAGGTTCACTCTCTCTGGACGGAGATTCCTATGCTCTTCCCTTCTATGGAGAGAGCTCATTCATTATGTACAATAAAGAGCTGTTCGAACAGAAAGGGCTGACCATGCCTGCAGAACCCACCTGGGATCAGATTTACGAACTGGCTAAAAAAATCCATGATCCTGCCAAAGGTATCGTGGGCATGACCATGCGGGGAGCTCCCGGATGGGGTATGAGCGGTGCGCCATTCGTTACCATGGTTAACGCTTTTGGCGGACGTTTTTATGATATGAACTGGAATGCCACAATTGATACTCCCGAACAGAGAGGCGCCTGGCAGATGTATAAAAAGATCCTGAGAGAAGCAGGTCAGGAAGATATCCTTTCCTACACCTATAACGAATGTATCGCACTTATGCAGTCAGGAAAATGCGGAATCTACTACGATGCCACCTCCATTGCTCCTCCTCTGGAATCCGACGGATCTGCCGTACAGGGTAAAATGGGTTACGTCATGCCTCCCCACCAGAAAATGAAAACCAACACCGCATGGCTGTGGAACTGGGCAATGGGAATCAACCCCAACACAACAGCAGCTAAAAAACAGGCCGCTTTTGATTTTATGCTCTGGGCAACATCCAAGGACTATATCAAGATGACGACAGAACTGGATCCTTCGGGAGCTCTGACTCCTCCCGCTTCCCGTTCGTCAACCTATAAGCTGGAAGCTTACAAGTCTGCTCCCTATGCGGAAATGACCCTGAAGACACTGGAATCCACTGACTTCACAAAACCGACCCTGGAGCCGGTTCCCTATGTGGGTCTTCAGTATATCGCCATTCCCGAGTTTGCCGATGCGGGAACAAAAATGACCCAGTATCTGGCAGACTACGTGGTGGACAAAATTACCCTGGACGAAGCCATCAAGAAAACAGAGGATGTTTTCAACCAGGTTGCGATTGACGGCGGATACCGCTGATCCCGATTCTCTGATTATGTAGTACAAACCCGAACTGCCTGAGCGGTTCGGGTTTTTCAACACGAAGCATTTATTTTTTATTTTGACACAAATCCATTAGGCTATATAATTTAATAAGTACTACAGTTTATTTAAGGAACCCCCCAATGAAAAAGGAAAAAGACTGGCTATTTCTCTTACCTGCCATACTGGTGGTTGCGGTAATGACTCAAGTGCCTTTTATTCTGACCATTGTCTATTCCACCCTCAAGTGGAATCTGACCCGGCCGGACCTTGGCATTACTTTCAACGGTTTGAAAAACTATGCCTATTATCTGAAAATAAGCGATTTTTCCGACCTTCCCGAATTTTACAGTATTTTATGGCAGACCATAGTTCTGACAGTATCCACCCTTATCATCTGTGCGGTGGCAGGATTTCTCTTCTCCATCCTGCTCGACCATGTGGTACCGGGTATCAATATCGCCCGGACACTGATCATGGGTCCGTTTTTTGTTATGTCCACAGCAAGCGGTGTTATCTGGAAAACCACGATTCTGAATACCTCTTTTGGTTGGTACGGAGTCATATTCAAAAATCTGGGTCTGGATCCGGTTGATCTGCTCAGTTATCGTCCCCTGGCAGTAATTATTTTTCTCTTTTCCTGGCAGTGGATTCCCTTTTTTGTTCTAATAATTCTGGCGGGTCTTCAGGGGATACCCCAGGATGTGGAAGACAGCATGAAGGTGGACGGAGCCAACTGGTGGCGTGCCACATTCGAAATCAAGCTCCCCATGATATCCCAGCACATGATGGTTGCCATTATGCTCGGTTTGATTTTTATCGTGAAGGAGATCGGTCTGATACTGGTTACCACAGCAGGAGGTCCGGGAACCAGGTCCTATAACCTGCCCTATGCAGTTTATATGGAAATATTCAATGGATCCCAGGTGGGCCGTGCCGGAGCCCTGGCCACCATGACCGTTATTATCACTCTGATTTCGGTTAATGTACTTTACCGGATCGTACGGAAACGCAAAGCCGCATTCGAATAAAAAGGATAGGACAAATGAGTAATTTAACCATAGAGCAAAAACACAGAATGAAACGGAGAATACAGACAACGCTTTTGACAATCATGATTTTTGTCATAGCAATCCTGTACTTTTCTCCCATTTTATACATGTTCCTGTCGGCGTTTAAAACAGAACATCAGGCGGTTATGCCCAAACTCTTTTTTAAGCCCACCATGGAAACGATTAAAATGGTTCTCAGCGACAGAAATATGTTCGGATATCTGAAGAACTCTCTTTTCCAGGTTTTCTTTACCACCCTATTCTGCCTTCTCCTTGCCATTCCCGCGTCTTTTGCACTGGTATTTGGAAAATTTAAAAAGAAAACCACCGGAGAAAATGTTTATGTATGGTTTATCACAACAATCCTTCTGCCGCCGGTAGCTGTGATCATACCGCTGTACACCTGGTATCAAAAGTTCAACCTGATAAAATCTCCCTTAGGGCTCCTCATTGCCTACATTGGCTTTCATGTTCCTATCGTGGTTTGGATGCTCCACTCCTTTTTTACAGATGTTCCCAAGTCGATTATCGAAGCATCCGAAATTGACGGATGTTCACGGTTCAGACAGCTTGTATCCATTGCTCTGCCCCTTGTCAGAACAGGGATTATATCCTCGGGGCTGCTGGTAGCCATATTTGTCTGGAATGAGTTCTTTCTGGCATTCAACCTGACAGGAAATGCTACAGCGACTCTGGCAGTTTATATGGCCAGATTCAGGGAGCAGCAGGGAATGTTTGTTGCCCAGCTATCCGCTTCCTCCATGGTAGCGGTTCTGCCGGCTGTTATTTTAGGATGGGTCACTCAGAAATCTCTTGTAAAGGGTTTAACTCTGGGTGCTGTAAAAGGGTAATGCAAAAACAATCTCCTCCTGCGGGAGGAGATTCACTTATCTCACATAGAGAGTGAAGCTATTCTCTATAGGTTACAAACAGCTTATTTTTATCTCTTATCAAAATGGCTTTTTCACAGTATTGAAGCCGTCCGATCAGGTAATTGGAAACAGACAGAGTCCCCAGGGGGCACTCATTTAAAAGACGTAATCTGCCTTCGCCCAGCTGGCCTTCCCCGCTTTTGAATTTTTCCAGAGAGTTACCGGAATAGAAAATCAGACTGTGCTCCAAGGTATACAGATCCAGATCTTCTCCGTCATTCGGATGAATCGCCATTTCCATTTCATTAAATCCCTGTTCTACAATGATTTCCAATAGGTCAGTATGTTGCATAACTATAATTATGCGGATTTTTCCTGAGGAATCAATCATAACATGCGATTTTCCATCCCTTTCTATTCTAAGATTTGACCTAATATTTTATTATGAGGATCATGATAATTACCAATGACTGCATTCCCTGCATGCTTACCCAGGTTCAGAAGACCTGCAGACTTGTTAACCTTCCTTCTGATCAAACCGAAAGGATCACCAGAAAAGTACTCCAGTATCTATCTCGAGCCGATTGGTCTGAGCCGCCCCCCGGTCTTGCCAAAAACCTTTATGCCCTGTTACACAAGGAAATCGGCAATGATGATCCCTATAAAATGGTAAAAGATCAGTATAATACTCTTATACTGGAATTGATCGATGATCTGGAAAGGATTGTTCAGGACAGCCCGGATCAATTTATAACAGCTTTAAAACTGGCTATTTCCGGAAATATTATCGATTTTGGTACCAATCATGAGATCAGCCGGGAGATCATTCTTGATCAGATCCGGGCGATAGAGAAAAAGCCGATTGAACTGGATCATAGCGAAAAACTGAGATCTTCCCTGAAAAACGCAAAAAGTCTGCTCTACCTGGGAGATAATTGCGGTGAAATTGTTTTTGACAGAGTATTTATCTCCTATCTTCAAAAGAATTATCCCGATCTGAAAATTCGATTTGCTGTCAGGGGAGCGCCCATTATTAATGATGTCACTTCCTGTGATGCCAAACAGACGGGACTGGACAAACTGGTGGAAGTGGTGGAAAACGGAGATTCCACACCGGGCACAATACTGAAATATACCTCGGATTATTTTAGAGAACTTTTTTACCAATCAGACCTGATTATCTCTAAAGGCCAGGGAAATTATGAAACATTGAACAATATCGACAGGCAGGGAGTCTATTTGCTTTTTATGGCAAAATGTGAACCTGTAGCTTCCAGTTTGGATGTACCAAGGATGAGTCTGGTATGTGTGGAAAGATAATTCGGCAAAAAAGCAGCATATCCCGATATATTTGTATTACAATTAAAGTAATAAAAGGAATGTGAATACCAGGTACTTCCCGGGTATTTTTAAATAGGATAATATAAGACAGATTTCCGGGAGAAGCTTCATGGATGATCAAAAAAATAAAAATATTCTGCTTGTGGATGACGAAACAGTCCTGAGGGATTTACTTACCGTGATTCTTAAAAAAGAAGGCTACACTGTGACTTCTGTAGAAAACGGGAAGGAAGCCCTATTTAAAATAAAAAAGAATCCCGATTTTTATGATTTGATTGTTATGGATATGGTTATGCCTGAGATGTCCGGGATCAACAGTTTCGACGCCATCAGGAGCATCAGCCCGCAAATGAAAGTACTTTTTATGTCTGGATATTTTCAGGAACAGTATCTGAAAGATTTTGAGGATTCCCGGACAACCGGATTTATAAAAAAACCTTTCCGTAATGCGGCATTTCTCGAAAAGGTCCAGGAGATTCTCCGGGACTGATTTATCTTTTTCTCCTGGCAGGAAACTTGTGAACCCCCGTTCAAATGTATATAGTAGATTATGCAGAAGAACAGGAGTGAATATGCTGGGAAGATTTATAACAACCATGCTAATCGGAACCCTTGGGGGAATACTGGGACACAAACTGAAAATCCCGGCGGGCGCACTTTTCGGTGCCATGCTTTTTACTGCGGTATACAATCTGATTTCCAATGCCGGTTATGTGCCCCCTCAGATTAATACGATACTGCAGATTGTCATAGGTACAACCATCGGCCTTAACTTTAATATGGCGAATGTAAAAGGTCTCGGGTCTGTTTTGGTATCAGCGGTCATTATGGTAGCGGGTTTAATGGTTTTCAGCCTTCTTTTGGGCTGGATTATTTCAAAAACCTCGGGTATGGACCTGCTGACAGCTCTTTTCAGCTCATCCCCCGGCGGTCTTTCAAATATTGTCATTATTTCGGATGCCTATGGAGCGGAAGCTCATATCGTTGCGCTTATGCATACACTCAGGATCATTTGTGTGGTTGTCCTTATGCCCATTATTGTGAAGTTTATCAGCCGATTCCTTTGATACAATAAAAATACGTTCATTTATTAATTCTTATCTCATTGATTAAAATTTGTATTTTTGAAAGAATAACGCTATATTCTGGTAAATCAATTTTTTATCATTTGGAGAGAATTAAATGAAAAAAGCTGCAAAAATTATTATGGTTCTGGCTATTGCCGCAATGGCACTGACATCCTGTACAACCTTCCAGCTGTCCGGTGCTCAGGTAACCAAGGAAATCCCCTCTTACTCTTCTGTCGGCGAATTCGATATTACTGTTAAAGTTAACGAATTCCTGGGAGGCTCCGGCGGGGCCAATATTCTGAATGTTTCTTCTGACGCTATGGATACAGTTATTTATGACGCGATTCAGAGAGAGATCCAGAAATACACCGGCGATGCTGCTGTTAACGTGAAAATCCGCTATGAAGCTTCTGTTATTGATATAATCCTGAACAGCATTACCTGGGGACTTTATGCTCCTGCGACAGCGCACGTTTCAGGTGTTGTTATCAAATACAACTGATAGATTCTGCAATTCTTTGTTAATCCATGGTAGAGGAGCGCTATGTGCGCATCTTTACCATTTTTTTTGGTTCCACCATTTTACCGGGAACGCCGCAATGGCCTGCTTTTATCCCCCGATTCACGGGCCACAAATGATCCTTTCTGTACTTTGATTTTTTTTGTTCCCTTCAGTTCTCTACACTCCATATCACCGGGCAGGGCCGTTGCCAGAAAGACATCTCCGCCTGCAGGTCCTGCGGTAGGGGAATAAAATGATTATTTAAAAAGGAATCAGTTAAAAAGATCCACGATTTCATCTTCCTGGAGAGAGCCGAAAAAGCTCTGATCATCAGAGACAACTCCTTCCAGCAAAGCAGTCTTTTCTTCCTGCATTTTCAGGATTTTCTCCTCAATCGTATCCCTTGTAATCAGTTTATAGGAAAGGACTTTCCGGGTTTGCCCCATCCTGTGTGCTCTGTCTATGGCCTGCCTTTCCGCAGCGGGATTCCACCAGGGATCAAAAAGTACCACATAATCCGCCGCGGTCAGATTGATTCCCACCCCACCGGCTTTTAAACTCAGGAGAAAGACTTTTACATCCTCCTCTTCCTGAAATCTCCGGATCTGTTCCTCCCGGTTTGGGGTCTGTCCGCTGATAAAGGAATAGTCCCAGTGCTGCCCCCGGCAGTGTTTTTCCATGGCATGAAGGGATCCCAGAAACTGGGAGAAAATAAGTATCTTGTGATCTTCTTCCAGGACTTCATCCAGAAGAGAGTTGAGAGCGTCCATTTTGCAGGAAGCGATGGATTTTCCCTCTTTCCCCGCCATGGGGGGGTAGATGGCAATCTGTCTCAGTTTCAGGAGAAACTGAAAAATCTCCATGGATGATCCGGCCACCCCTTTTTCGTCCAGGAGCCCCTTAACCCGGGCTCTGTAGTAGTCCCGGTATTTTTTGTACAATCCGGCTTGAGCTTCGCCCATCTCGCAGTAGTGAACAATAATCTCCTTGGGAGGAAGATCGTCCAGAACATCTTCTTTTTTCCTTCTGAGAATAAAAGGAGAAACCCTCTCCTTGAGGATCTCCAGTGCGGCTTTGTCCTGTTTTTTTTCAATAGGCTGGGCAAACTGACTGATAAACTCCCGCTGGGACCCCAGGAGTCCCGGATTAAGAAAGTTGAACTGGGACCAGAGCTCCAGGGTGTTGTTCTCAATAGGCGTTCCCGTCAGGGAGAGGCGGTGGCGGCTTTTCAAGGACCGGATAGCCTTGAAAATAATGGAAGAGGCATTTTTTATATAATGCGCTTCATCCAGAATGATATAGTCAAAAACCAGTCCAAGGAACAGATCCACATCATTTCTGAGAGTATGGTAGCTTACAATAATCACATCGTAACGGCCGAATAACTCCGGATCATCATGACGGTTCGTACCGGCATGCCGGTAATAGGAGAGACCAGGTGTAAAACGATCCATTTCCCTCTCCCAGTTGGCAAGGGTAACAACGGGAGCCACCAGAAGAGATGTGGTAAGATTCTGCTCCTCCTTGAGAGATTGAAGGAGACTGAGAGTCTGCAGGGTCTTTCCCAATCCCATATCGTCAGCCAGGCATCCTGCATAGCCCATAGCATGAAGGGTCCTCAGCCAGGTATAGCCGCTGAGCTGATAGGGTCTTAATGTGGCATTCAGCTGTTTCGGTGGCACCGCAGGAGCCCCTTCAAAAGCCTGCCTGAACTCCCTTGCCTGAAACACAGCATCCTCAATGGGGGAGTTCTCTTTTTCAACAACCTGCTCATAGATCTGGTCTACCAGAGAAAAATTGGAGGGAGAAACTGCAAGCTTTCCTTCGTCATCCATCCCCTGCTTTCTCAGGTATTCCAGCTGTCTGAGCTGAACTTCGTTCAGTTTGACGTAACTCTTTCCTGTACTGATCAGGCCCAGGGTCTGATAGTGATCATCCAGAAAAAGGGACCGAAGTTCTTCTGTATCGGGATCCTCTATCATGGCATCCACTTCCAGCCAATCGGTTTTTCCCTTCACATTGAACTTTACAGCACCGGCTGATGTTATTTTCCTGTCCTCCAGCTGCAGTTCCACCCCCAGCTCCCGCAAGGATCTGCCATAGGAGGCCAGGAACTCCTCCAGTGTAAGATCCAGCCTCAAATCACCTTCCCGGTTCTCGCTCACCAGCCTGGCATAGTAGCCTTTCTCAAAACTGAGATGATCGGAAAACCGGTCGACCACATCTTTCACCAACTCAGACTCTTTCTCCCGGTTCCTTTTCTGAATGACCAGAACACCCGCTCCTTCGGGATCCTCCGGAGGCAGCCAGTAGGTGGGATCCTGATACGCCACATCGGCACTTCCATAGCGGAAAAAGAAAAACAGCTCTGTTTTATCCTGACGGCTCCGCATTTTCAAAACAATGGCAGGATCGGCTTTCCTGACTGTGACGGGAGGATAGGATTCACTTATTTTCAGACTCTTTGCCGTAAGGCTTTTGGCAAGTCTCAGAATTCCCCTGATATCCGCAGCCAGAAACCCCTGACTTTTGGAAAGCAGAAGGTTGAGAAAAAAAGATGTATTGGTCTCTTCCGGGAAAAGAACCAGCCGGGCATTTTCCTCATCCAGGTAAAAGACCCGCCCTCCCCTGATCACCAGTTTTCCCGACCGGCTCATACCGGTTTCTCCATTTTCATGGATAAAGTTGTAAACAGGATAGTAGAGAGGCCGGTCATCCCCGAGAAGCTCCTGAAAATGGAAGGAGATATCTATGGTATGGGCATGACAGATCTCCAGAGGGACTTTTCCGGTTGTAAAAAGTTCTGTCTGTTTCAGTACCTCACTCAGACACTCTTCCAGAGGTAGCGATTCACTCTCCTGGGCAGTCAGTCTGTTCAAGAGATCCTGCTGATCGGCTGTCAGTGTTGAAACAGGCCGTTCAGGTTTATATCTGGCAAGGCTTCCGCTCCTTACACCTTCACGGAGCCGGATCAGAGCGGGACGGACAATGATGCCCTGGGAGGAAGAGACAGATAATGTAAAGATCAAATCGTATCGGGGCGGTTCCTGCTGGAGAAGAAAGTCGTCATCCTTCAGATTCCGGAAGAGAGGGATGTCATCATGGCTATCCCGGGGCTCTGATTTTGCCGCCGGTTCTGTTCCGGTATGATCTGAAGAAAAGAGATCCCCTTCAAAAAGAGAAAGCCCCGTTTCCTGGTAAAGAGGGTCTTTCCCGGCAGATCCGGTCTTTGCTTCCGGAGAGTTAAGTCTGTCTTTCCAGATACCGAATTCCTGCCCCGGCTTGCATATATGCATCACAAAAGAAGCAAAGTGGATGCAGCAATCGTCACTGCCGCACTCACAGCTCCAGAAAATCCGGTGATCCTGACTGTCCTGACTATACCTGAGCCGGACTTCCATAGGCATCGGTTCGCTGCCCAGAACAAATCCTTTGATTTCTCCTCCGTCCTCTTTCAGATTATAAACCCGGTTTTCCCGGGTAAAAGCCCTTGCTTCAGGCAGATGAGAGGTAAATTGTTTGTATTCCCATAAATTCTCAGGAAGAATTTTCACTCTGGACAGTCCTATTGATTCTTTTCAGTTTTCAAAGGTATTCACCCATTTCCCGCTTCTATATCTCAGAAATCCGACCAGGGTGATGATCAGATTGGAAATAAACATGGCATACCAGATTCCCGCAGCCCCCTGCCCCAGAGGGACAGCCAGAATCCAGGCGAGAGGCAGACGGAGAACCCAGAGACGCCCCATGTGCATAATCATGATGGAACGGGTATCCCCAGCCCCCTGAAAGGCGCCTACATATATCATAAAGATAGCAAAAATGATCACCGAGGGCGATATTATTCTAAAAATATATCCCCCCTGGGTAATCACACTCTCCTCACTGAGAAACAGTCCGACCAGAGTCCTGCCGCTGACGGAGCAGACGACCATTCCCGGAATGATAAAGAGGAGAGCCAGAAGAATGCCTGTCTGTATGGACCGGTACGCCCGTTGGGGATTATCTCCTCCCAGAGACTGCCCCACCATGGTTGTAACAGCCTTTGCCAGCCCCTGTACAGGCATATAAAACACCGCATGGACTTTATTGACAACCCCAAACGCCGCAATAACCTCGGTGCCGTACAGATTCACCATTCCATGCATGACTGTGAATCCCAGGGAAGACCCCATATGACTGAGTGATGAAGGGATACCGATATGGAGTATCTTCCGTATTCTCTGCAGGGAAGGACGGAGCAGCCGCGTTTTGAGGCAGACTCCCTTATACCCTTTCAGAAGTAAAACAAAACCGGCGGTGCAGGCTATTCCCCGGGAAGCTGTCGTGGCCAGAGCGGCTCCCTCCACTCCCAGAGACGGCACAGGTCCGTATCCGAAAATCAGAAGAGCATCCAGAGGGATATTGACAGCTGTGGCGACAAGCTGAATTTTCAGAGAGACAGAAGTATTTCCCGTGCCCTGCATTGCGCCCTGTAAAATAAAAAAGCCGTACATAAAAGGTACACCCAGACTGATGATCCGCAGATAATTTCCGGTTTGGGGCATCATATTTTCGGGGGTATTGATCAGTCCCAGAAAAAAATCAGCCAGAAAAAACCCCAGCCCCCCCATAATTACGGAAGAGAACAGGAGCAGGTTTGCCAGCTGCCCCAGATAGAAATTCACACCGTCCCAATCCTCTCTGCCCACAGACTGGGCGATCAGTGTGGTCCCTGCAGAAGACAGTCCGCTGCCCATCAGCATGATAAGCATAATAAAATTGAAGGAAACCGAGGGGGCGGCCAGCTCCACAGCTCCCAGTTTCCCCAGAAACCAGGTATCTGTCAGGTAATAAAGAGTCTCTACGATATTGGCCAGCATAACCGGTACGGCGATAGCTGTCAGCGGCTTTAAAGTATCGTTTTTCCGGGCTGAAAGAATGGGGAGCATCAGGCCATTGTATTAGGATTGATGGGGTTTGTCATGGGGCACAAAGCATAAAAGAAGGTCAGTTGATAAAGAGAACTCCGAGCCTCTCTCAACTGACCTGTTTCTCTTTTATTTATGCTTTTCAGAAAAAGAAAAGGTAATGCGGTCTATGATGATAGCCAGGAATACAATGGATAATCCCGCTTCAAATCCCTGACCGACTTCGATCCGGCTGATTGCCAGGAGAACTTCCATGCCCAGCCCTTTGGCACCGATCATTGAGCCGATCACCACCATAGCCAGAGCCATCATGGTCGTCTGGTTGATCCCCACCATGATGGAAGGTTTTGCCAGAGGAAGCTGGACATCCAGGAGGACCTGTCTGGGAGTGGCGCCGAAGGCTTTGGAGGCCTCTACGGCTTCTACATCAACGGTCCTGATTCCCACATTGGTGAGGCGGATGACAGGAGGAACAGCATAAATGATGGTGGCGAACATGGCCGGAACCTTACCCATTCCGAAAAACATCAGAGCAGGGATCAGATACACAAAACTCGGCATGGTCTGCATCATATCCAGCACAGGTTTCAGAATCGCTTCGGTCCTGTCATTCCTGGCCATGCTTATTCCTGTGGGAACACCAATAAGCAGGGAGAAGAAAACAGAAGCGATAACCAGGCTGAGTGTCCTCATAGCCAGCTCCCAGTATCCGAAGGATCCGATAAGAATCATAAGGAACATGAAAACCAGTCCGGTCTTCCATTTTCCGATAAGCTTCCATCCGGCCAGCCCTACCAGAGGTATCATGATAAACCAGGGCAGAAAGAGAAAAACAGCTTCAAAGGCATTAACGACCTGAAGGATGACAAAACCAATGGCATCAAACAGGGCATCCAGATTTTTCAGAAGCCATGACATAATGGTATCGATCCATTTTGCCAGGGGTATATTCAGTATTTCGGGAAACTCAAACATTATCTTCTCCTTCCAGGGGTGATATGGATTCAAAGATCTGGTCGGTTGTTACGATCCCTTTGAGTTTTCCTGAATCATCCACAACCGGTACAGGATAGGGATTTTCAGAAATTATGGAAAACATATCCTCCAGGATTGTGTCTTCTGTAACCGCAGGTACTTTCCGGAGGATACTTTCCGGAATAGCGCCCTTTTGATCTCCCTGTTCCAGGAGTTTTTCCAGTTTCTTATCCTGAGCGACTCCCAGGAGTTTGTGTTCCTTGGTCACCACAAAAGCGGCATTCCTTTTGTTGGAACGCAGCAGGGTGAGGGCTGTTTTAGGGCCTTCCCATCCGTAAAGGAGTACTTTGGCCGGTTCCATAATGCTTCCGGCAGTCAGCACCTTTGCGGGAGAAGCGTCTCGTACAAACTCGGAAACATAATCGTCCGCCGGCTGGGTAACGATTTCCTCGGGAGTTCCCTCCTGAACGACTTCTCCGTTCCGCATAATGGCAATACGGTCGCCCAGTTTTAAAGCCTCATGAAGGTCATGGGTAACAAAAATGATGGTTTTCTGCAGTTTGTCCTGCAGCTCCACCAGCTCATCCTGCATCTGGCGGCGGATAAGAGGGTCCAGACCGCTGAAGGGTTCATCCATGAGCAGAATTTCCGGATCATTTGCCAGAGCCCTGGCCAGACCGACTCTCTGCTGCATCCCCCCGCTGAGGGATCCGGGATAGTAGTCTTCCCATCCTTTCAAACCCACGGTTTCCAGGGTTCGCATAGCTTTGGCGTATCGCTCTCCCTTGGGTATTCCTTTAACCTTCAGACCGTAGGCTGCATTATCAAGGACCGTCAGATGAGGCAGAAGACCATAGTGCTGAAAAACCATTCCGAAGGTTTTTCTCCGGAACTGCAGAAGCTGTTCATGGTTCATCTTTGTCACATTCTGACCATTAATGGAAATGGTCCCGGAGGTTGGATTTACCAGTCTGATAATATTTCTGACAAGGGTGGATTTCCCGCTTCCGGAAAGTCCCATGAGAATATAGAACTGGCCTTTTTCAATTGTAAGATTGATATTCCGCATTCCTACAATGCATCCGGTTTTTTTCTGAATTTCCTCTTTACTCTTCTCTCTCAAATCTTTCTTGAGAACTCTTTTCGGGTCTCTGCCGTAGATTTTCCAGAGATCTTCAATAACTATTTGAGGTTTGTTTTCAGAATCAGAAAGGCCCCCGGAGGGGCCATTTTCATGGTTTATATCAGACATGCGTTACCCCTGCAGAGCGGCCTTGACCTTTGCAGCAACTTCAGGAGATACCCATTTTGTCCAAACATCTTCCTTGTTTTTCAAAAACCACTGGGCAGCCTGGGCAGTATCCCACTCTTCCGCATCCATTTTTGCCAGGAATTCATTGTTGTCATCAACAGTTGTTTCATACTTTTTCAGGATCTCCACCACATCGGGAGCCTTTTCAAGCATGCTTTTGTTGATCAGAATGTTTACATCTGCAGGTTCGTATTCGCTTCCTTTCAGTCTGATCATGTCCAGCTTTCCAAGAACAGCCGTAGGGGCCCAGTAGTAACCGCACCAGGCTTCGCCTTTCTCGTAAGCTCCCACCATGGTTCCTGCAAGAGCTGCTCCGGAACCGGCAATACCCAGATTGAAAGTATCTTCCAGACCGTTTTCTTCAAAAATCTTTTCAGAAATTTTCATCTGGGACCAACCTGCTACACCGCCGTAGACAACACCTTTATCGGGATCTTCGGGATCTTTGAACAGATTGGCATATTTGGGAAGATCTGCCACGGATTTCAGTCCGGGAGCCATGGCATCGGGACCTTCAACCACATAACGGGGAATCCACCAGCCCTGAGGACCATCGGGAAGGTTTTTTCCCAGATCGATCATATCGCCGGAAGCAATTCCCTTGTCGTATACCTCTCTGAAGTTGGAGTGCCAGGATTCCATATCCACATCGATATCTCCCTGAACAATGCCGTTGATAATAGGCAGGGTATCTCCTGCCACGAAGTCGGCTTTATAACCTTCCAGTCCGTTTTCAATAATAAAAGCCATGATCCTGTTATGAACCTGAACGCTGTCCCAGGATACATCACCAAAGACAATTGTTGTAACATCTTCATCCTGCTGACCTTCTGCTGTAACAGCAAAGCTCAATGACATTAGCAGAATCAATAAAAAAAGCATAGTTTTTTTCATATGCACCTCTTTAAATTAGTAATATTTATTAGTACTCTAATGTTTTTCCGGAATTGTGTCAAATACCCCAGTTTTTTTCTCATCTATTACTAATCATTCCTATGGGTAAGGTTACCCTGAAAAATTGCCATTAAACTGCATGACAACGTATTTGCAAAGCAAAAATATTTTCAACCATAATCTTTAGAATGATAATTATTAGAATTCTTTACTTTCGGGTCTAAATAAAGTATTCTTTCAGAAAAAGAATCACAAAAAGGTGCCCGGATGAACCAGAATGAAACGGCTGAAGAAATTATCTCAACACTGCGCCAGATAATCAGAGCCATAGACCTTCAATCCAAAAAACTGACAAAGAAATTCGGACTGACTGGCCCCCAGCTTATTGTCCTGAAAGAGATACAGAAATATCCTGAAAAACCCATTTCGGAAATTTCCCGTCAGGTCAGCCTCTCCCAGGCTACTGTAACGAGCATACTGGACCGTTTGGAACAGCAGGGCTTTGCCCGCCGCCAGCGGAGCGAGGTAGACAAAAGAAAGGTTCACATTACCCTCACGGAAAAGACTGAATCGATCCTTTCCGGCAATCCGTCCCTGCTGCAGGAGGAGTTTACCGATCAGATAGACACACTGCAGGAGTGGGAAAAATACATGATCCTGTCCTCTCTGAAGAGGCTGGCCGAAATGATGAATGCCGAATCGATCAAAGCCCCTCCCGTACTGGTCAGCGGCCCCATTGCCGCTTCTCCGCAGGAGGTCAACCGCTATCTGGAAGAAGAGGTTGTGCTTAAGAGAGAGGAAAAATGAAAGTTCTGGCAGTTTGCGGCAGCAAAAGGATGAAGGGAAACACTGCTACTTTGCTGAAAAAAGCTCTCAAACCTTTCAGGGAAGCGGGTATGGAAACGGAAATGCTCTTTTTGGGAGAGATGGATCTGGAGGGTTGCCGCGGTTGTGAAGGCTGCGCCAGAACAAACCGGTGCGTTATTGATGACGATATGCAGAAAGCCTATCAGCTTATGCGGGAGGCTGATGTTCTCCTGGCAGGTTCCCCCACCTATTTTTACAATATGAGCAGCGAAATGAAACGCTTTATCGACCGCTGCTACTGCTTCACTTCCTATGACAAATCCGACCGTTCTGCCTGGGTAAGCGAACTGGAAGAAGGACCTGCCCGTTTTGCCGGGTTGATCTCCATCTGCGAACAGACCAGCGTGGAAGATCTGGGATTAACCGCAGATGCCATGCACTCTGCCTTCTCCTCCCTGGGTTACAGAATTGTTTTCAGTCAGAAAGTACTCCATGCTTTCAGGCCCGGTGAAGTAACGGAAAAAGAGGAAATCCTGAAAGAAACCCGACAACTCTCATCAAGGTTACTGAAAACACTTCTCCTCAGCAGAGGTCTATAAAAAAAGGAAGGAACAGATCTATGAACAAAAAAGCCTATGAAAAAGAACTGGCATCACTGCAGATCGAACTGGTAAAGCTCCAGGAATGGATAAAATCCAGAAAACTGAAAGTGGTGGTTCTTTTTGAAGGACGGGATGCGGCCGGAAAGGGCGGAGCCATTAAAAGGATAACAGAACCGCTGAATCCCCGGTTTTGTCATGTAGCGGCTCTGGGCAAGCCCACAGAGAGAGAAGAGAGCCAGTGGTACTTTCAGCGTTATGTTCCCTACCTTCCCGCAGAAGGTGAAATGGTCCTTTTCGACAGGAGCTGGTATAACTGTGTGGGAGTCGACCGTGTAATGGGTTTTACAACGCCCCGTCAGTGGGAGGAGTTTTACCGCTCATGCCCCGAGTTTGAGAGGATACTGATCAGATCAGGAATCATATTGATCAAATACTGGTTTTCCGTATCTGACGAAGAGCAGGAAAAAAGATTTCAAAGCCGCATCGACAACCCGACCAAAAGATGGAAAATCAGCCCTATGGATCTAAAATCCAGGGAGCTGTGGGAGGAGTACTCCCAGGCCAAGGATATCATGTTTCAATACTGCGATACCGACGATTCCCCCTGGTATGTGGTCCCCGCAGATAATAAGAAAAAAGCCCGGCTGAACTGTATCAGTCACCTGCTTTCCATGATTCCCTATAAAACCATCCCCCATGAGAAAATTCACCTGCCTCCCAGAAAGAAAACAGGATACCGGAGAACTCCCATGGAGCTCCAGAATTTTGTACCTCAAAAGTATTAAACAACCTTTCACAAAGAAAATCTCAAGCCGTCTATAACAAGAATATTCTCATAATAATCGCAAAACGAAAAGGAAATCTCTTTACTAAATATATATTTCTATATATATTACTTTCAATATTACATTAAGAGGAGATTATCATGCTGTCTTTTTTACGGTATCTTCAAAAAAATTTGTTATGGGCCGTTCCCCTGTTTATGGCTGCAGGATTTTTCTGTGGCATTCTGGTGGATGATATAAGTGTTCTGAAAAACCTCATACTCCCTTTTACTTTTCTCATGGTATATCCAATGATGGTCACCATGCAGTTTAAAAAAATATTTGAAAAGGGCGGAGAAACCTTACAGATCATAACCCAGGTGATCAACTTCGGCATCATTCCCTTTATCGCTTTTTTCCTTGGAAAGGTATTCTTTGCGGATTCTCCCTATTTTGCTCTGGGATTTCTTCTGGTATCTCTGCTTCCCACATCGGGGATGACAATCTCATGGACAGGAATGTCAAAAGGAAATATGGAAGCTGCGGTAAAAATGACTGTGTTCGGCCTTCTTTTCGGCTCCCTTCTCACCCCCCTTTATATCAAGGGGCTTATGGGAGCCACCGTCACAATTCCCCTGGGTAAAATATTCTCCCAGATATTGATTATCGTACTTTTGCCCATGATTCTGGGGTTTATCACTCAATCAGCCTTAATTAAAAAATTCGGCAAGGCACAATGGCAGAAAAAGATTAAAATGAATTTTCCTCCCGTCTCCACACTGGGAGTACTGGCTATCGTTTTCATTGCCATCGCCCTCAAAGCGGAATCCATCATGGCAGCTCCGGGATTGTTCTTCTCTCTGATTCCCCCGCTGGTGGTTCTCTATCTGATAAACCTTATTATCAGCACATTTGCAGGACGTACTTTTTTCAAAAGGGAAGACGGAATTGCTCTGGTTTACGGCACGGTTCTGAGAAACCTCTCCATTGCTCTGGCCATAGCCATGACATCTTTCGGAAAAGAAGGATCTTCCATTGCCCTGGTGATAGCTCTGGGATATATCATTCAGATACAGCTTTCTGCATGGTATGTTAAACTTTCCCCGTGGATTTTCAGAGTAAAAACCAGTCTGGTTAATGCATAAATTCTGAGAAAGATTAGGAAATATTCATCATTTGCACAGGAATCATACACAAAGAGCGATTATTTTTTGTAACTGAAACAGGTGAAGCATTGTTTATCAGTTAAAACCTTCAAACAGGAAACTGATGCAAACAAGACAGTTGAAGATTTTTTCATTTTACTTTCTCCATTTAAAGGGTACCGTTACGTTGTGACGGCGCCCTTTTTTTATTTTCCCGGGTCAGTCAGCTTCAAAATAGTCCTGATCAGCGTGTTTTCATCGAAAGGTTTTCTGAGAATCTCATCAACTCCGGCATTCACAAAATCACCCTGAAAATCCAGAATACTGTGAGCTGTTATGGCAATAATCGGAGACAAGGTTCCTTCTTCGCGGATCTTTCTGGCAGCCTGGATTCCGTCCAGCCCCGGCATACTGACATCCATCAGAATAATTCCGTAACGGTTCTTTTTGCATAACTCCACGGCCTGAAAACCGTCTTTTGCCTCGTCAATAAACCAATTCTGCCTTTTCAGAATAGTCGTAAGGTAAAGCCTGTTGATCTCATCATCCTCGGCGACAAGGACTTTAAAGGAATCATCCCCGGCATTCCCGGCCTGCCCTTTCTGAAGCATCGTCCGATCTTCCATTTCCGGACTTTTCCTTGACAAAAGATCAATAGCTTTTTCTGCAGATGAGATCATATAATTGAGTATTTCCTGCTGTTCCTGATCGAGTTCGGTATCGTGCAGCAGACTTCCCATACATATAACACCGTTTAAAGACGATCTCATATCATGTTGCCATTTTCTACTGTCAGATTCATCCATTTTCAGGGGATTTCCTCCTGGCTCTCGATCACTGTAAAAAAAGCCGTAAATCCAAGCTGGTCAAAAACCTGCCGGACCTTGCTGTTCATATTCAAAAGATAAAGGGTACTATCTTTCAGATCAACCTGCATGCGTATTGTTGTGAAAGATCCGATTCCGCTTGATGAGATGTACTGGAGTTTGGAAAGATCCAGAATAATTACCGCATTTTTCCAGTCATTTTGAAAAAAGCTCATAATGCAATCGGTAAAATCGGCTGTATTTGTATGGCTCAGTACACCTATCAGGGCAATTTTCACTTGCACAGGTTTAACCGTGTCCACCAGTTCCGTTTCTATCCGCAAATCAGGAAGAGTCTCATTGGCTGTATCAAATACGCTTAAGTCGATCATATGCGTATTCTAGCACAATCATCATGTATAGAGAAAGCGCTTAATTTTTAGAGAAGGGGTTTTTTCAAAAGGCTCAACCTGTTCAATCAGCTCACTCAGTCTGGAAAGGACACTCAAAGATTCATTGGTTTTTTTCCTGATAGACTCCAGAATATCCTTCTTGATCCGGGCCAGGTCCTCCGGAGAAACTTTGAGGCTCTTTATAAACTCATCGATTTTTTCACTGTTCAGCTGAACCCTCGCTACCAGGCTGTTGCCCATCCTTGTTACAAGCGATTCCAGGACAAATGGATTTCTGTTGATCACAGCTTCTATCTCTTCGGGGTAGATATTCTCTCCGTTGGGTCCCAGTATCATATTTTTCAGACGGCCTTTGATAAAAAGGATACCACTCTTGTCGATATACCCCAGATCTCCTGTTTTAAACCATCCGTCCTTTGTAAAGACATCAGCGGTTTTTTCCTCATCCTTATAATAACCCAGCATCACATTAGGTCCTTTTGCCTGAACTTCCCCATGACCGGTATCGGGATTGATATCGGCAATTCTCAAATCCACATCACGGAAAGCAGGACCGATAGCCCTGAATACGGATTTTTCAGGGCTCGCCCCGGCCAGACAGGGTGCTGTCTCTGTCAGTCCGTAACCTATGGAATAGGGGAATTTCGCATCTCTCAGGAACTTTTCCACATCCGGCGCAAGAGGGGCACCGCCTATGCCGAAAAACCTCAGATTCCCACCGAAGAGTTCTTTCAGTTTTCTTCCGGCAACAAACCTGTGAAGCAGATACCGCAAAGGCCTGAATCCATAGGCAAAATTCAAAACGGAAGATCCGGTCAGCTTGGGAAGGATACTCATCCTGAATATTTTTTCTATCAGCAAGGGGACAGTGAGCATCAGATGGGGACGGACCTGAGCGAGAGCAGGAAGCATCAGCCGGGGAGTCGGAGCCCCCTGCAGATACCGGATCTCGGCGCCGGACAACATAGGCAGAATCAGCCCCAGTGTGCATTCGTAGGAGTGAGCCAAAGGAAGAACCGAGAGCATCCTGTCTCCGGGTTTTACAGAGGCCACATCCACACCGACCATGGCATTATGGGTGATGTTCTTTTGAGAGAGCATAACCCCTTTGGACGCTCCGGTTGTGCCCGAAGTATAAAGGAGGGCCGCCAGATCATCCTCGCAGGGAGGTTCATGGGAAAATGGCAGAGAGGGAAGGCTCCCAAGGTCAATCCCTTCCTGGAACAGATCCCTGGAATCAATATCATGCATCAGGGAAAACGGCTTTATCACCACGACCCTGTTTTCACGTGAGAAACTCGTTTCAGCCACTTTGGGAAGTACTTTTTCAGATACAAAAAGGAAAGAGGACTCGGAATGTTCCAGAATATTGGCTATCTGCCCGGAAGAAAAATCCACCATGACCGGCACGGCCACAACCCCCATGGTAGTCAGTGCCAGATAAATCAGGCCCCACTCGGGCCGGCTTTCGCTGATGAGGGCAACTTTATCCCCTTTTGTTATGCCTTTTTCTTTCAGAAACCCCTGGAGGATGTGAATAATCCGTCCTGCCTGGGCATAGCTGATTGCATCACCGCCGGCATAACCAAGGAATAATCTGTCGCCGTATAATTCCCGGCTCCTTTTCCATCCTTCGTTCAGTGTCAGTGTCTGAAGCTTATCCGCCATTCTTGTACAACTCCTGTTTTTAAATCTCATTTGAGGTTTTTATAATGCCCTATTTCATCAGGCTCGTCAAAGTTTTTTCTCCCTGTCAGCTGTATTTTTCCCCTAAAGGGGATACCATTTTTACACTAGTGGATATTGCACCTCATTTACAGAGACCTTTTATAACGCTATATTTCATCAAAACAGTTAAGGTCTGTACCGGAGACTTTTCCCTATCAGACCTTATGGATACAGAATAGGAGAAAACCGTGAAAAAAGTCGGGATTATCGGATGGAGAGGAATGGTCGGCTCGGTCCTGATGGAGAGGATGCAGGCAGAAGGCGATTTACAGTCAAAAGATATGGAGCCTCTTTTCTTTTCCACATCCCAGGCCGGACAAAACGCTCCGGATATAGGCAGAGATCTGCCCCCGCTGGCAGATGCTTTTGATATTGAAACCCTGAAAACCCAGGATATTATCGTTACATGCCAGGGCGGTTCCTATACAGAAAAAGTTTACCCTGAATTGAGAAAAGCAGGATGGAACGGATACTGGATTGATGCAGCATCCACTTTGAGAATGAAAGATGACAGCCTCATTGTTCTGGATCCGGTAAATAGAAACGTGATCGACCGGGGACTTGCCAAAGGGATCAGGACCTTCGCCGGCGGAAACTGTACCGTCAGCCTTATGCTTATGGGCCTGGCCGGTCTTTTCAGAGAGAATCTGGTGGAGTGGATGACATCCATGACCTATCAGGCCGCTTCCGGGGCGGGAGCTCAGAATATGAGGGAGCTTATATCCCAGATGGGTGTTCTGGGAAAAGCAGGAGAAGGCCTGATGGATCCCTCTCAGGCTATTCTTGATCTGGACAGGAAAATTACCGACACTCTCCATTCCGACGGATACCCCACGGCCCAGTTCGGTGCCCCCCTGGGAGGATCCCTGATTCCCTGGATCGACAAACCCCTGGAAAACGGAATGACAAAAGAGGAATGGAAAGGCTATGCCGAAACCAACAAGATCCTGATGAACGATCCGGCGGTTCCCATCGACGGGCTTTGCGTCAGAATCGGCGCCATGCGTTGTCATAGTCAGGCACTGACCATCAAACTGACCAAAGACGTTCCTCTGAATGAAGTGGAGCAGATCATAGCGTCCAGTTCGGACTGGGCAAAATTCGTACCCAATGAGAAAGAGGCGACACTGAAGGAACTCACCCCGGCAGCCGTTTCAGGAACCATGAATATTCCCGTGGGACGAGTGAGGAAACTCAATATGGGTCCCGAGTACCTGACAGCCTTTACCGTGGGAGACCAGCTCCTCTGGGGAGCAGCCGAACCGGTAAAACGGATGCTCGGCATCGCATTGGAGTACTTAAACAGCTGAGAATGTGATATACTTCACCGGGAAAGGGGGAAAGCGTGAGAACAGTGACAGGGAAATCTGCCTTTACAATTCTGATTTGTTTTTTGTTTTCATTCTCCCTTTTTCCGGAAAACTTTTCCTTTGGTCCCATCCTGACCGGAGGGATCTCCGGCGGTGCCGGAAAGGCCTACGGTGATCTTCTTCAGGAAACCTCTCCGGATTTCGATTCCTTCCTTTTTACCGGAAGCGCCGGCGGTTTTGCAGAGTACCGGATAAATGACCTGTACTCTATCAGATCCGAAAACAGCCTGGTATTCAACAGGGGAATCAAACTGGCTGATCAGGACGGCAATTATATTATCCGTACCGTTCCCTACGGCATGGAGTCATCTCTGCTCGGTTTGTACAACTTCTCAAAACCAGCCGCAGAAATAGTGGATCTCCGCGTTCTGGGAGGAATTCAATACTTTTATGCCCTGAAACTGACAGAAAAAACCAAGCTGGGAACCTCTGAGGTTAAAACAGACCTTGCCAATCTTCAGAAATCTTCTTTCGGGATAACTCTGGGAGGAGAAACAGAATGGTATCTGTCCACCGAGAGTATCCCTGCCTCCATTCTGGCAGGGATACGGGGAATTGTTCCGCTCACAGACAGGATAAGCTATGATTCCGGAGAGGAGAAAGCGTTTAAAACTTATGAGATTCTCTTTTCTCTGGGAATGAGATTTTAACAGCCCTGAAAAGAAAAATTGGTTCACCGCCCCTGGCAATACCCGATAAAAACCTTTACAAAGGTAATATGCCGGATACTTTTTCTGAAAAATACTTCCGTTTTCTGGACAGCCTCAAACCACTGGAGTCCCTTCCGGATGATACCGAAACCATCTACCCCTATAATGAGCCGGAAGTTCAAAACTGCATTCATCTGTTTTTCAACAAATACTACCATGACAGTAATCCCCGAACATTCCTGATAGGCATTAATCCCGGCCGCTTCGGAGGAGGTGTCACAGGCATAGCTTTTACCGATCCCGTACACCTGGAAGAGGACTGCGGAATACCCAACAGGTTTGAAAAAAAACATGAACTCTCATCCCGGTTCATCTACGAAATGATTCGTTTCTCCGGAGGAGCCGAACAGTTCTACAGCCGGATCTTTGTTACGGCCCTTTCCCCTTTGGGCTATACCTGGCAGGGAAAAAACCGGAACTATTACGATACTCCCGCATTATGGGAAACCCTCAAACCCTGGATCATCAAAACATTCCGCCGGCAGCTGGAACTGGGAGCCCGTCGAGATGTGGCGTTTTCTCTGGGACAGGGGAAAAACTATAAAATTCTCTGTAGTCTGAACAGAGAGTACGGCTTTTTCAACGAGATCCGCCCCCTCCCCCACCCCCGGTGGATCATGCAGTACCGATTGAAGAGAAAAGAAGAATTCCTTACACTCTACCGGGATGAAATTTACCGGGCAGGAGGAATGGGATGAATGCCAAACTGATATCGGATATTGTAGCTCATAACAAAAAGAGAGAGGAGATATGCCTTTCCGGTCATGCCTGCCCCAGCAGCCGCGGAATCCGCCTGCAGACGGAAAAGCAGGCCCAGCCTGATATCCGGTCTTCCTTCTCACGAGATACAGACAGGATCATCCACTCTCAGGCCTACACCAGATACATCGACAAAACCCAGGTATTTTATCTGTTTCAGAATGACCATATTACCCATAGGGTTCTCCATGTGCAGCTGGTTTCAAAAATCGCCAGAATGATAGGAAGAGCCCTCCAGCTGAATGAGGATCTGATCGAAGCCATTGCTCTGGGGCACGATCTGGGCCATGTTCCATACGGACATGACGGGGAAAAATTTCTGGACGCCATATGCCGGGAAGCGGGGTGCGGTCTGTTTGTTCATAATGCCCAGAGCATGAGAACCCTGGTTTTACTGGAAAACAGGGGAAGAGGTCTGAACCTGACCGTACAGGTTCTGGACGGAATTCTCAGCCATAACGGGGAACTTCTGGAAGAGGAGTATGCTCCGGACAAAAATAAAACTTCTGAAAAACTGCTGGAGGAGTATCATCAGTGTTTTACCACGGAAGGTTTCTCACGGAACATCAGACCTATGACCCTGGAAGGCTGTGTGGTCAGAATCTCCGATATCATCGCCTATGTGGGGAGGGATATGGAAGATGCCATAACCCTGGGTATGATAAAACGCAAAGATCTTCCGGAAGAGAGCACGGCCGTACTGGGAGACAGGAACGACCGTATTGTGCAAACCCTGGCTTACGACCTGATTGAAAATAGTTACGGCAAAACTTCAGTCAGTTTCTCTCCCCGGGTATTCCGGTCTCTGAAAACCCTTTTAGCCTACAACTACAAAAATATCTATCTGAATCCGGAGAAAAAGAGCGAGGACGGAAAAATTGAAAAAATGTTCCGATACCTCCATCAGGTCCTGTTAAAGGAACTGACAGAAGAGACGGAATCAAGTTATATCCACAAATGGGTTACCCGGAAAATGAGCCCTGAATACCGGAAACAGACCGCTCCGGAAAGGATCGCTGTCGATTATATCGCCAATATGACCGACCGGTACTTTAATGAAGAGTTCAAGAGGCGTGTGATTCCCGAAAACTTCGGATTCAAAATCTAGAAATTCCATCAGACCTTGCCAGAGTTCCCCAGGGGGCTTATATTTTATAACAGAGGTCTGTTATGACGGCTGTTAGCCCTGTGCTTCCAGTTCCGGATATCTTAGTAAACAGGCCCCTGGAAGAACTGGAAGCGGAACGCTACCGGAAAGAGCTATACGAAGCCCGCCGGCTGGAAGAAAAGGAAAGGATAGAGAGAGAACAGCTGGAAAAAGAAAAGGAAAAAGAGGCTTCCAGGGAAGAAGCGAGAGCGGTACTTCCCTATTATATGGGAGTGAGAGTGGATCTTTTAGCCTGATCCGGTATCGAAAAAGACAAACCTGTCCTGCGGCTTATCCCCTAAGGGCAGTAATCTAGGCAGTTTTAAGATTCTTCACCAGAAGAACCTGGTTTCCTTTTTTATTGTATTTTACCTCGTCAAAAAGTACCCTGGTCATGTTAATACCCCGTCCGTGAGTCAGCATTTCCTTCTCTACGGTTTTATCCACCTTCTTCATGGTTGACTGAAAATCAAAACCGCAGCCTTCGTCTGTCACCATATACCGGACACTTTCTGCTGTCAGAATGTAATCAATGGAAACTTTCCGGTCTCTGTAACGGGGATCCTGCTGTCTTTCACGGATAAAATCCAGATAACGTCCTTCCGACATGGCTTTGGTTTTTTCATCAAAGGTAATATTCAGGTTTCCATGTTCGATCGCATTAATGATAATTTCCTGAAGCCCCATTTTCACCATCAGGACAGTTCCCTGATCTATGTACTTGTTCAATGTCTGTGTCAGCCTTGTAGCTACATCATCTATGGCAATAATATAGTTTTCAATGGTCAGTTTGAGCTTCTCATATTCAATACTCCGCATTAAACGGGAAGTTTTCATCTTGGTAGCGCGGCCGATATACTCGACTTCCTTTTCGTCCGTTTCCAGGTAATCAAAGTGGAACTCATACTCTTCGGGTTCTCCCGTTCTGGGATCGTCCACTATGGTATGAAAAGTCACCGATTCCTTCTCTTTACTGAGCTGTCTCAGGTTTTCGTTCATAATCTGCCGGGAAACCCGGGAGTCTCCTCCATGAGTGTGATTGAGAACATCCAGAAAATTCCTGTTTTCACTCTCTCTGGGAAGGGCAAAATAGGCACGGGCCTTCTGATTCATACTCATAAACCGCATGGCCGGCGAAAGAGAGAAAATAGCCTGATCCGCCCCTTCGGAAAGATGTCTGTATTTCCTTTCAGAGATTTTCAGTTTTCGGTAGGTGTCCTGCAGCTCATCGTAGGTGTCTGAAAGTTTTTTGTGGGTGTCATTCAGCTTCCGGTGAGTACGGAAGAACTCATTGATAATAGCCGTCATGATAAAAAGGATCATCAGAGAGAGTCCCACAGACAGGCGAGAGTATCGGAAAGCGTTAAGAAAAAGGTTCCGGCCGAACTGATAAAAGAGGATATCATCAATCGCCGACGCGGCAGCGATAATTGTACCTGTGATAATGATGAAATTTTTAGGATCTCTGTGATTTTTGACAAGAGAGACCGTGGTAAAAAGGATCATGGATGTCAGATAGACTCCCAGAAAAATATCTCTGACCGAATAGAGGATACCCACTCTTCCGCGGCCGAAATCTCCGGGAGAGATCACCTCTCTGGTAATCCCCCGGGACACGGATATAAAGGATTCGGGAAGAACAAAAGCCAAAAAAGTGATAACCAGGGCTGCCCCCAGGCCGATCCGGGCCATACCCCTGCTGAGACTCTTAAGCCTGGTCCCGTCTGTCATCACGCAGGAAGCAAAATTCATTACCGCAAAAAGAAAATATGCCCCCGCCAGCTGACCTAGCCTGTGAAAAAGACGCCCCGTTTCAATATGGCCGGTCCATCCGGTGACAATCACAAGGAATTCGAACAGAACATACCAGGCAGCGCAGATACTGATGATTAAACCGGCCTGATAAAGCTTTTCCCTGAAACGGGCATATAAAAAGATGTAGGCGATTATAATTGAAAAAAGCAGCAGCGAGCATGCTGCGGGAATCATCAGCTGTACCGCATCAGTGATGGAGTAGTTCCAGTTCATTTCTAACCTCTAAAAATTAACATTTATGCTATTTTTGCGTTTAATTATTTTTAACAAAAGCCGAAAACCTTTACAATAGAGCATATCTCATTCAAACCTGTTTTTACAGAAAAATTCAGAAAAGTGTCACAAAATGTTAGGGAATTTTGATTGCCAAAGGGCAAAAACCATAGTATAAAGGGATTAGACAGCCAAGTGTTCTAACACACTAAAACTCTCAACTTGAATAAAACAGGATGATGCGTCGCATCAATATCCCGGCTGAAAATACATAACGTACGGAGATTTTTCAAAAGAGAAAAATCTTAAAAGACAATGAGAAGGAGATTATATGGCAGATGAAATAAGAACTGTTTTTTCCCCTGCTGAAGACGGTGTTGATCCCGCAAAGGTTCCCGTGAAGAAAATGTACACAGGAGCAGAGATTCCGGCTGTAGGCCTGGGAACCTTCGGTTCAGACAGTGTTTCCCCGGTTGAAATAGCCAATGCGGTTATTGAAGCGGCAGAGATCGGATACAGGCATTTTGACTGTGCCTCGGTTTACGGAAACGAAGCAGAGATAGGCCAGGCCTTCCAGACGATTCTGAAAAGCGGAATTCCCCGGGAGGAGATCTGGGTGACTTCCAAGGTTTGGAACGATATGCACGACAGGGTTATCGAATCCTGTGAGCAGACATTGAAAGATCTCCAGCTGGACTACCTGGATCTCTATCTGATCCACTGGCCTTTTCCCAACTACCACCCTCCCGGATGCTCGGTGGATTCCCGAAGCCCTGATGCCAAACCCTATATCCACGAAAATTACATGAAGACATGGAGACAGATGGAAGAGCTGGTGAACAGAGGTCTTGTCAGGCATATCGGCACATCCAACATGACGATTCCCAAACTGAAACTCCTTATGAGAGACTGCAGGATCAAACCGGCTGCCAACGAAATGGAGCTCCACCCCCATTTCCAGCAGCCCGAACTGTTTGATTATGTGGTAAACCAGGGGATTCAGCCCATCGGATTTTCTCCCATAGGGTCTCCCGGACGTCCAGAAAGGGACAGAACTCCCGAAGATACCGTGGATATTGAAGATCCTGTGGTAAAAAGGATAGCCCAGGCCCACGGGATTCATCCTGTTTCAGTCTGCCTGAAATGGGCGGTTCAGAGAGGCCAGGTACCAATTCCCTTCTCTACAAAGCGGAGAAACATCCTGAGCAATCTGAAAGTGGTAACTGAAGATCCCCTGACAGACAGGGAAATGGCAGATCTGGCAGAAATTGATAAAGGATGCCGTTTGATCAAGGGCCAGGTATTTCTCTGGAAAGAAAATCAGACATGGGAGGACCTCTGGGATCTGAACGGAGAGATAACACCTCCCTGACGGTACAGGATAATCTTCCCCTTTCCCGTGATAGTGTCGCTTGTTTTACCTTCCCGTCCTGTCCTATAATCATCTTTTTAATGTGTTGAAAGAGGACAGGGCTGGTATGGGAGAGAGTTCAGGAAAAAATAAAAGAGCAGAACTGAGCCGGGAGGAAACATCCCTCACCCGGTCAAGACGAAAAAGCCTGGGTGCTTTTTTCACTCCCCCGGATCAGGCGGATTTTATGGTGAGGACCTATGGAATCCATAGGGACTGGGCCGGCGGTGCGGTCATTCTTGACCCTACAGCAGGAAACGGAGCACTCCTTGAGGCCCTTATCAGGACAGCCCTGGAGGATCAGATCCCCATCACCTCCGGCATGCTCGGCAGGTTGAAAGGGATAGAGTTGGAACCGGCCCTGTTTGCGGATTTTCGAAAGAGGATACAGAAGACCTACCATATAACATTTCCCGCGCCTCCCATAGAAGCGGGGAATATCCTGGTTTACCCATCAGCATTCCAGGCGGATATCCTGTTTGGCAATCCTCCCTGGCTAAACTTTACCGATATGTCCGGCAGGGCAAAAGAAGAGTCAAAACCCTTTTTTATCCACTACGGCCTGGCCGGTTCTGCAGGGGATCTCCTTCTGGGAAATTCCAGGATAGACCTGGCAGCACTGGTCATCATGAAAACCCTGTCTGAAAACCTGTCCCACAGGGGGAAGGCTTTTTTTTTCAGCCCCTTATCACTGATACTGAACGAAGGAGCTCACAACCGGTTCCGTCTGGGAAAAGCAGGCAGCCGGAATTTTTCCATTACAGAGATCAGAGACTATAACGGAAAAGAGATTTTTCCTGAAGTCGCAACCCGCTGCGGATTTCTTTGTATGGCAGCGGATCAGAAAATGGAAGAGCAAATCCCCTATTATATCCTGGAAGAGAACGGTTCCTGGCAGAAGAAAAAGGCAGGCCCTATATCATCTCCCGGAAGCGCCTATGTTATTTTTGACAGCAGAGAGGAATTCCCCGGAAACCTCCCTTCCATCACCATCAGCAAATCCTCCCAGCCCAGACAGGGAATTAATACGGGAGGCTGTAACGATCTCTTTATTTTTGACCGGTGTGAACAGTCGGAGAAAAACCTGGTAAGAGTGTCAAACAGGGAAAGAACCGTCATACTACCGGATGACCTGGTCTTTCCTCTTTTATCCAGAAAACAGTTCAAAGGTAAGACAGAACCCGAAAAATTCATTTTCCTTCCCTACAGCACAGACGGCAGAGCCTTGACCAAAAAGAAGCTCACCCAGTACCCTCAGGCCTATGATTATCTCTGGAAAAACCAAAAGATACTGGAAAACCGGAAAGGGGTTTTACTGAAAAACAGAATGAAAAAAGGGGAATTCTGGAGCCTGCTGGGCATTGGGCCCTATACCTTTGCTCCCTGGAAGATTGTATGGGAGTCATACGGCAAAAAGGAATTCCTTCCCAGAATATTTTCCCGGTATAAGGGAAAGCCATGGATTCCCAATCAGGCGCTTCAGGCCTATTGCCCCTTTTCTGATAAGCAGGAGGCCTCAAGGGTTCTAAAGGAACTCAGGAATCCCGCAATAAACCTTCTTCTTCAAAAACAGCGCATGCAGGGAACATGCAACTGGGCTCAGCCCGGGAGAATCAAAGTCTTTCTGAACATGGAATGATCAGAAAGAATAGGTCAGCTGGACTCCTCCTATCCATCCCGAGAGAACCTGAATGTCCTGAGCGGTACTGAGAAGGCGTCCGGATAGCCCCAGATACAGATGGGGAGCGAACTCATAGGAAACCGCTGCCATGGTGCGCACCATATAACTGTTTTCCGTCAGGGTCAGATAGTAATAATCCACCCCGAGATCAAAAACCAGTTTTCTGAAAAAACCGGATTTCCTGAACAGATGCCGGAATACCGCATCCCGGTAGAAAACACCAAAGGTCAGGGCATTGGCCAGGGCTGGCTGTTTTCTGGATCTGACATACTCATCCAGAAGGAGCAGAGACACACCGAAACGGAACCCCAGTACAGACCGGGTCAGGGTCGTCTCCTGAAAAAATCCCCGCATCTGTACGGCCATATCCATCTGATGCTTCAGAATCTCACCATCTTCAGGATTCAGAGGATTACCGTAATATCGGATCCCCACTCCCAAAGCCCGGTCAACGCCTTCAAAATAGTATTGAAAATCGCCAAAAAGGGTATAAGCCGGGTGGCTTGCTTCATCGGCCGTGTGCTGGTAAAACACATCATTTTCCAGATAGATGGGTTTGAACATTCCGTATCCGGCTGCCACAGCGGCAAAAAGGGAATCCCTGTACAGCTCGGGGACTTCAAACTGCTTTCCCGAAAACAGTTCCTCTTCAAAATCCGGAACTTCCACGGCCTCTTCCTCTGCAGAGGCCTGATCTTCAAGAGCCTGAGGATCATAGAATTCCGGAGAGGCAGTATCGGACGTATCCTCCTTCAGGGCCTCATCGCTGCTGACCAGCCGCATTTCCTGCAGAGCACTCCGCATATCCCTGAGCTGAACATCATCAGGCGTCATGACTATTGCTGTATCCAGAATACTGATTGCCAGTTCAAAATCTCCCCGGCTCATAGCATCCAGAGCCTGGGACTTTAAAACTTCAATATGAAACTGTTTTTCCAGTGGATCTTCCGCCGGAGAGTCAGAAGTCTGCGCCTGAAGGGAGAGAGAGAACAAAAACGGCAAAAGGAGAAAAATCCCTTTTTTCAATGAGACTCCCCGGTAATGGCCGCCCATTTACGGGATTGAGGAAATCCCGGAAAAAGCTCCGACCAGTGCCCTCTGTGCGTAGGGGTCCTCAAACACTCTCTCAGCTCCTTCAGAAAGATATCACGGGGTACGTCCACAGCCCCCAGAGAGGCAAGATGGGGAGTATGCTGCTGACAGTCCACAAAATCAAATCCCTTTTCCTGAAGAAACCATGTAAGGCCTATCAGAGCGGCCTTGGAGGCATTGGAAACCCGGGCGAACATGGATTCGCCGATAAAACAATTTCCCAGGGAGATTCCATAAAGCCCCCCTACCAGCTCTCCTTCTTCATGGACTTCCACCGAATGGGCAAATCCCAAATCATGAAGACGGCAGTAGGCCTCCTTCATTTCACCAGAAATCCAGGTTCCTTTTTCACCCTTCCTCTGAATGCCCGCACACCCGTCCATCACAGAGGGGAATTCCCGGTCAAGAGTAAGGGTAAACCGGCCGCTTTTTAAAACCTTGATCATACTTTTTGATACTTTCAGGTTTTCCGGATAAAGGATAAACCGGGGATCCAGACTCCACCAGAGAATCTCCTCCCCTTCATTGAACCAGGGGAAGATTCCCTGGGCGTAGGCGGAGATCAACATACCGGGAGAGAGATTCCCTCCAACACCGACAATGTCGTCTTCCCAGGTTTCAGGAGGAGGAAATGGGAAAAAGTCATGAACTTCCAGCCAGGGAAAGCCGGGATCACTCACCAGGCACAACCTCAATCTCAATATGATCATCCCGTATCACCGCACGGGCTTTTCCTCCTGAGGAAAGATCTCCGAAAAGGACCTGATCCACAAAAAAGGTTTTAATCTTGTCATCCACAAGACGGGAGATGTTCCTGGCTCCATACTCTCTGGAGTACCCTTTTTCGGCAAGCCAGCGGATACACTCATCACTTACCTGAAGGGAGACCCCTTTTTCCGCCAGCTGCTTTTCAAATCCCCGGATTTCTTTCCGTACAATAGACTGGACGACCTCGTCCGGAAGGTTGTGGAACGTGATGATCTTATCCAGTCTGTTCCGGAATTCGGGAGTAAAAATTCTGTTCACGGCGCTGTCGACGGCTTCGGTAGAAACCGTATCCCCTCCGAAACCGATCAGTGATCTGCCGATATCCCGGGCTCCCGCATTGGAGGTCATGATAATAACGGCATGCCGGAAATCGGCCTTTCTTCCCATATTGTCAGTGACCGTAGCGTAATCCATCATCTGCAGAAGAATATTAAACACATCGGCGTGGGCCTTCTCTATTTCATCCAGCAGGAGCACCGCATGCGGGTTCTTTCTGATCGTATCGGTTAAAAGGCCCCCTTCCTCATAGCCTACATATCCGGGAGGAGAACCGATCAGGCGTGATACCGTATGCTTCTCCTGATACTCACTCATATCAATCCTGTGGAGGGAAACACCCAGCTCTTCTGCCAGCAGTCTGGCCAGCTCGGTCTTGCCCACACCTGTGGGTCCCACAAAAAGAAAAGAGGCGATCGGTTTGTTGGCCTGGCGGAATCCCGCCCGGGACCGGCGGATAGCCATAGTCACGGCATCCACAGCTTCATCCTGACCGAAAAGATTCTTTTTAAGAGCTGTGTCCAGGTGTTTCAGCTTATCTGTTTCATTGACTGAAACACTTTTTTCAGGGATTCTGGCAATCGTGGCCACAACCTTTTCCACATCTTCATCTGTTATGGTCTGATCTTCCCCGGAGGTTCCCTCTTTTTCCGCTTTCAGCCTCTTCCAGGCACCGGCTTCATCAATCAGATCGATGGCTTTATCGGGAAGATGTTTTTCGTTGATATACTGGTCCGAGAGAGTTACCGCCGCTTCGATGGCTTCGGGTGTATAAATCACACCGTGGTGTTCCTCGTAAACAGGCTGCAGGCCTTTGAGGATTTCCCTGGTTTCATCCAGAGAGGTCTCCGGTACATCGATCTTCTGAAAACGTCTTGCCAGGGCATGATCTTTCTCAAAGTGCTTTTTAAACTCATCATAGGTAGTTGAACCGATGCACCGCAGGGATCCTCTGACCAGAGCCGGTTTGAGAAGGTTTCCCGCATCCATGCTTCCCCCCGAAACCGAGCCGGCTCCGATGATTGTATGGATCTCATCGATGAAAAGGATCACATTATCCATAGCTTCCAGTTCTTTCAGAACCTTTTTGATTCTCTCTTCAAAATCTCCCCGGAACCGGGTACCCGCCAGAAGGCTGCCCATATCAAGTGAGAAGATCCTGGCGCCTTTCAGAAAAGCAGGAACCTCTTCCTGATGGATTTTCCATGCCAGGCCCTCGGTAATGGCGGTTTTTCCCACACCCGGGTCCCCCACATGCACCGGATTGTTCTTCAGTCTCCGGGAGAGAACCTGTATGGTTCTTTCCAGAATGGCTTCCCTGCCGATCAGAGGTTCCAGTTTCCCCTGTTCTGCCAGAGCTGTCAGGTCTGTGGTATAGGATTCCAGAGCGGTCTGTTTCTTTTTCTTCCGGGTTCGACTTGTCCGGGCGGTTTCCTCATATTCTTCAAAATTCTCTCCCGGATCATCCTGATCAAGGTAATCCTCATCCTCCAGGTCATCGGAATTCCGGGAAGACGAAAAGGAGTGGGAAACAGCTGTAAGAAGATCCAGCCGTGTGACTCCGGATTTTTTCATATAATAAGCGGCGAAGCTGTCAGGCTCCTCCAGTATGGATACAAGGATATCCCCGATATCTATCAGATCCCTCCCTGCCGAACTCATCTGAAGCATGGTCCTCTCGATCACGTTCTGAAGCCCCTCTGTCTGAACCGGCTCTACACCTGTCACCGTTGTCAGATACCGGGAAAAATACTCTTCCAGATCGGTTTTTATCTCATCCGGATCCGCTCCGCAGGCCTCCACAATCTCCCGGGGATCGGAAAATTCCATGGATGTGAACAAGAGATGTTCGGGAGTAAAAAACTCGTGATTCCGGCTCCTGGCTTCCTGATAGGCCGTATTGACTATAATCTGCAATTCCTGACTGATATTCATACTCAAGCCTTCTCCATCACGCATTTCAGAGGGAATTCCCTCTGTTTTGCCATTTCCTTGACCTGTTTGACTTTGGTAGAGGCTATGTCAAAGGGATAAAGCCCTACAACGCCTCTTCCCTTTTTATGAACATCCAGCATTATCCGGGTAGCATCAACGGGAGCTTTATGAAATACCGTTACCAGTATCTCCACGACAAAATCCTGTGTCGTATAATCATCATTCAATAACAGAACCCTGTACAAGCTGGGTTCCTTTAATCCTTCTTCCACTTTTTCCAGTATTTCACCGTCAAAGTGATTCTGTCTTTCTG
This sequence comes from Oceanispirochaeta sp., assembly GCA_963677615.2. Taxonomy (GTDB): domain Bacteria; phylum Spirochaetota; class Spirochaetia; order DSM-2461; family DSM-2461; genus Oceanispirochaeta. Next base: position 287,292 of record CAXXQW010000002.1, read on the forward strand.
CCATACTATTAATGTACTGATTTTTTCCTGGACTATCAATCTTAGGTTTCCAATATGATGATTTACTTTTCATCTCACTGGGATTATAGTAAAAGCAGGACATTAAAGAACACAGATTAACGGGAGACGAACATGATCAAGAGACTGCTAATTACCTTTTTTCTTTTCAATTACTTTTTAACCGCAGCCGCTGCCGAGAATTTTTACGAGTCCTATCCCGAAACAGAAAGACTGATCATCGCAGATGCCTATCTGGCGGTATCGGAAAATTATGCCCGTATGGGTGAAACGGAAAAAGCTGAAGGCTTCAGAGCCATTGCACTGGAGGTATATCCGGAGATAGAGGCGGCCAGAAAAGCCGGTACGGTTCAGACAGCGGAGACTGCACCGGCGGAAACGGCTTCCACCGCCCAAAGTGCAGCTGCTCCAGTACGCCCCGCCGGCAAAGAAGCATCGGCTGTCCGGTATTTTTTCTCCAAACTCATGAGAAGCCTGTTTGCAGAAAACCTCAGTGGAGTCATGTCCCTCATTTCCACCCGGCTCTACCTGCCCGGTTACGATCAGGGTGTGGATAAGGCAGAAGTATCAGACTACCTGAAATGGGCTTTTGAGAAATATCCTCTGGAATCGACAGATCCTTCCGTTTTGTATGATTTCAACCGTTACTTTATCAGGAAAGAAGGCACCTCCTGGACTGTAAAGCTGAACCTGACTGAACAGGGAATGGCTGTATTTCAGAAAGAGACAGGATTTTCCGGTTCTTCACATATCTTCTACTTCAGAGAGTACAGGGAAGGATGGCGCCTTATCGCCATCAATGGAGAATAGTTTCTATAAAACTTTCCACCGACTGATCCTCTGCAGGATCCTCCGGGGATTGAGGCCGTTGCGTACTTTTGTCACATAGCCGCAGTCCGGAGGAAGAGCCGGTGAAAAGAGAGCCGTCCAAACGGTTACTTTCCTGCACTCCTTACAGGCATTGAAACGGTTGATATAAACTCTGCAGAGCCTGGTTTCTTCATCAAGAAAGCGGCAGGGTTTCGCGTAATCGGTGATAAGAGTCCCGCCGGGGATATACTCTTTTTCGTAGCAGCATTTGCCGCAGCAATGGCAGAAACTCTCCCAGCGGCGGTTCCATCTGTCCCGTAAAAACATCAGTATTCCAGGGGACCGAAGTATCCCAGTTCGTCCCGTCCGCTTTTGCTTGTGTAATTCACCTCGAGAGTCACAGGAATGTAGGCTTGTCCGAAATTGGTGGGATTCACCGCATTGTAACTGAGCGTATAAAATCCGTTACTGTCCCTGCGCACCTTCTCAAGAAGAGGCAGAATTCCCCGGGGCTGCAGAAGATAAACACCCTGACCACCGGTTTCCCTGGCAATATAATCCAGTTCGGAATTCCGGCGGTCCGGATCCATATAGACAGGGAAAAACTGAATCCCGTTGTTATTCAGATACTGGGCCATGTCCTGAAGACCATAATTAACAAATGTATCAGAAGAGATTACACCATCCGTAAAAAGGAAAAGGGCTTTCCTTTTTCTGCCCGGGATCAACTGGGATGCCCCCAAACGTAATCCTGAAGCAATATCAGTCATATCAGACCACTGGGAGGTAAGGTCCGGCAGAACATCCACCAGAGGTTCACCAGGTTCCAGCAATACCTGCGGAGTATCTCTTACAGAAAGCAGACAAGCCTCATCCCGGGAACCGAAATTCTGAAACAGACTCCTCACTCCGTTTTGTATCAGGTCCTTTCTGGATTCCATAGCCTTGCTGTTATCTACCAGAACAGCCACATCCAGATCCCGGTTATTGTAGCCGGTAAAAGAGATATTAAAATCCTCTATGGTCAGGTTATTCTCTCTGAGAAAGAAGTTTTTCTGTCCCAGTCCCACAACAGGCTTTCCCCATCGGTCTTCCACGGTAAAATCCACATTGACCAGGGGATATTCACTGGTATCGATTCTATTGATCCTCAGAAACAGACCTGCATAGAGAGTCGCCAGATCGGTCATGACAGAAACAGAATTGCTGTCAAAATCCGCAGCCACAATATTACCATTGCCATCCTGGGTAATACTGAGGATCCTTTTTCCGTCTCCCCCCAGATCCGAAGCAACCGAAAGAACATCGTTATCCAGATCATAAACAAGAACCTGTCCGGCATCGGCGATAAGCAGAGAGTTATCATCCACAAAAAGGAGATCCTCGGGAGCCTGCAGACCATCTCTGATCAGGGAGCGGATGTAGTTGCCGCTCTGGTCAAAAACCTCGATTCTCCCTGTCATGGAGTCGGCAACGTAAATATTTCCATTTCTGATCTCCAGCCCGCTGGGACCTCTTAAACCTGAAAAATCAGCCCGGGGTCTTCCGAAAGAGAGGATAAACTCCCCCTGAAGATTGAATTTGCTAACCCTGCGGTTTCCCCATTCGGAAACATAAATGTATCCATCGTCTGAAACTCTCAGATACTGAGGACCCAGAAGCTCACCCTTTCCCGTCCCCCTGGTGCCTATTGACTGAATTCTGAAACCGCTCCGGGAACAGATGGAAAGTCTGTCGGCTCCGTATTCAGAAACCACCAGCTCTCCTGTTTCCAGAAAATCCATATCAAAGGGTCTGTCAAAACCGAGGACTCCTCCGGACAGAACATGAGAGATCCGTCCGGTCGTACTGATCTGCAAAAGATCCCCGTTCAGGTAGGAGAGAAGAAAAAAGCTCCCGTCCCCATCTGGTGACGCATTGACAGAAACAGGCCTGTCATACAGGGTAAAGCCTTCCTGTTCTCTGGGAATATCATACAGCTCCACCAGACGGTCACTGGATTTCAACTCCCTGGAAAGCCCTCTCCTGTCGGTGATGATTTCAGAAAAACTGATCAGGGAGGAACCGGCATTTCCCGTATCAATCAGATTCTGCCATTCATTCAGAGCCGCTTCCTCATACCCCGACTGGTAGTAGCTGCGTCCCAGCCAAAAGCGGGTCAGGCGGTTATCAGGATCCATAGCCAGGGACTTTTCCAGCGAAAGGATCGCTTTATTGAAAAGACCTTCATGAAAAGATACAACCCCCCAACGGAATTCCTCGGCAGCTTTTATGGATACAGAATCCACACTGGCTTGCTGAGGGATGGCGGGGAAAAGAGAAATCAGCAGTAACAGGAACATTGGCAGATTCCTGAGTCTAGAATTTTTCATATCTCTCCAGAACATTCAGATGCTCCCGTATGTCAGGGCTGTCTCGATTGATCTCCACAGCCTTTTCCAGATGATAACGGGCTTCTTCGGTTTCACCATTTTTAAACAAAGCCCATCCCAGAGAATCCAGATAATTGGCATTCCCGGGATTCCTTTTCACAGCCATCCGGCAGTACTCAACAGCTTTTCCCGGGTTTATACTCTCTTCCGCCATGATATATCCCAGAGAATTCAGGGTGTTGGAATTGTCAGGATCCAGTTCAAGTGCCCTGGTCAGATTGTCGATGGCTTCCGGGATATTCCCCTTGTGCCACAGAGCATATCCGAGAGAAGAAAACACCTGGGTAGATTCAAAACCATCATCCAGTATCTGTCTGAGCTGCATTTCTGCTGCCGGGAAATTGGATGTGAGATTGTAAATATAGGAAAGAACCATGCGGATCTGAAAAGCTCTGAGAAAAGAACTGTCCTGTTCCAGGGATTTTTCCAGGTAGAACACAGCCGCATTGAATTCACTGGTTCTCGTATAACAGAGCCCGATGAAATAGGCCAGATCCGGATCTTCTACCGGATCGATATCCTCGGACATGAACGCATCCAGAGCATCTTCATATAATCCGTTCTCATAAAGAGCCAATCCGTCTTCTCTGTTTGACATCAGCGACAATACCCCGCTTTTTCGGGCATTTCTCCCGCATGGGATACAACCGAGGGTGCAATGCAGACGGGAGAGATAGAGATATTACCCCTTTTTACCTCAAATACATCGGACCCCTCTTTATCTCCCGAGGAAACAAGATTCCCCTTGAGAAAACAGTAGGTGCCCTCTCCCCGGGGAGATTCCATTTTTACGACTTCATCATGATAGATTCTCCGGGCCGGCCAGGTCCATTCCAGGGATGCAGAAGGATCCCACTGGGGAGGAAAGTTCAGATTGAAAAAGAATGATTCATCCCACATATCCCGC
>CAXXQW010000003.1:0-364637 GCA_963677615.2 Oceanispirochaeta sp.
GGGAGACAGTCTGGAGGATTTTTCCATCAGGGTTGCGGATCAGTGGAAACTGGGAGATAAAGACAAGGACAACGGTGCCCTGCTTCTGATTAGCCTGGAAGAGAGACAGATCCGTATTGAAGTGGGGTACGGGCTGGAAGATGTTTTAACAGATGTGAAAAGCGGTTTGATAATCCGTGAGGTTATTGCTCCCTATTTCCGTCAGGGAGACTACGGGCAAGGGATCCTGGCCGGCATGAATGCCATGGGTTCCCTGGCATCGGGAGGAAGTACGGTTACCCCTGTGGATATTCCCGATTCCCGAAGCAGCAGGTCTCTGCCTCTGAACTTTTTTATAATTCTTTTTGTAATCCTTCTCAATGGTTTTGGCCGGATCGGACGGAGAGGTGGATTGTTCAGGATGCTTTTCTGGGGCAGTCTTTTAGGCAGTGCGTCCCGTCACAGGGGATATAGCGGCTGGTCCTCTCATGGAGGAGGATTCGGAGGCGGAGGATTCTCAGGTGGCGGCGGAGGATTCGGAGGCGGAGGTGCTTCCGGCGGCTGGTGATTCCCAGCCGTACTCGCTGTAGGGGATGCCTTTCTGAATGCATTCCAGAGCCTGCCGGATATAGGGAATTGTCTTTTCCGGCAAATCCTCCAGGGAGAACCAGGAGAGATCGCTGCATTTCTCAGGCTCCCGGTTCACGGGAGTCCCGGTCCAGCGGGATGCGGTAAAAAATACATCCACCCTGACCGAATCATCAGAGTTCCTGTGCATCACATGGCTGCCTTTACCTCATCTTCCCTCAGGGTTAATCCTGCCTCTTCAAGGGCTTCCCGGAGGATTCCCCGGGTAAAGGATTCTCCCTTCTCCACATGACCCGCCACAAAGCTGTACCAGCCGTCCATATAGCCGGTATTCTTTCTCTGCATCATCAAAACCCTTCCCCGGTCGATCAGTACAAGATAACAGGCAGGGATATTGGTATTTCGTTTTACCCTCATAAAGCGCTCATTACAGAAACAGGATTCCCAGAATCCCTCCGGCGGCAATGTAAAATACCGGATGTCTCTGGAATTTGAGATAGGTGATCAGAATAAGGGCAAATATTCCCAGCCGGGGCAGGTCTATCAGGCTGTTTAAAACTCCCGACTCCCGGTACTGCTGCCAGGGGATAACAGCGACAGTAAAAACATCCAGGGCTGCTGTGGCAATCAGTCCGGTCACCGCCGGACGGAGCCCTGTAAAGGCCGAACGTACCAGAGGTTCTTCATTGAAATGGTAGAAGAAACGGGCTATCAGAACAATGATGATCAAGGAGGGAGCTACCAGCCCTGCTGTGGCGGTGATACCTCCTGGAATCCCTGCAGTCTGATAACCCACATAGGTTGCCATATTGATACCGATAGCCCCCGGGGTGGACTGGGATATGGCAACCATATGAAAAAACTCCTCCAGAGTAAACCAGCCGTATTTTAATGCTGTATCCTGCAAAAGAGGAAGGGTCGCCAGGCCGCCGCCGATCGTGAAAACCCCGATTTTGAAAAACTGAATAAAGAGGGTCACAAGGTTCATGATCGGCCTCTTTTCCGGATTGTTCCTGTTATCACACCCAGGAGTATGGAGCCCGCAATGACAGGGATAGGCGACACTCCTGCAAAAGAAACCAGAGAGAAGGCCGCTAATGCGATAATAAGACCTGAACGGTCCAGAATCGCTTTTTTTCCGAATTTGAATACAGCTGTGGAGAGCAGAACGGCAACGGAAATATTAATGCCCTTCAGGGCTTTCCGGACGTAAATGTTTTCATGAAAACTGGTCAGGAATGCCGCAATGATCATGATTATAAAAAGAGACGGGGTAACAAACCCGGCGGTGGCCGCCAGGGCGCCTTTGATGCCGCCGGTTCTGTATCCGGTAAAGGTTGCTGTATTGACAGCGATGATCCCCGGGGTGGACTGGCCTATGGCATAGATATCCAGCAGTTCCTCTTCGGTAATCCATCCTCTGTTTTCCGCCAGTTCTCTCTGAAGGATCGGCAGCATCGCATATCCCCCGCCGAAGGTAACAGCGCCCATTCTGAAAAAAACCAGGAACAGCTCTACCGTACCCGCTTTATTGTTTGATTTCATGGGCTTAGAATACCGGATCAGCTTTACTTTGCCAATCCGGGCTATAGTTATGGAATCGTGAGCAAAGGAATCTTTCAATTTTTTTGCAATACTTTTGAATTGAGAACAGATTGTTTAATGAAATACATGAAGTTTTTCAATTTCCTGGAAGTAAAGATCAACTCCTTTGGAAACAACCAACACCCCTCTCCTTGTGGGAGAGGGAAATAAAAGGGGGAGAGGGTTGGAAAATTGCTGCTTTTTCATACAAACATGGATTCTGTAAAAAAGGAAAAGACTTGGAATTTCACTCTTTGATGGCCCCATAGCGAAGACGAAGAAAGTAGTTTAAAACTTATGAGTATAGGAAAAAGCAATTCGTTCAAACTTTGTATAGGTCGAATCATAATCCCTGGTCATAAAGTAGGCATCGTGGATGGTTTCTTCGGTGTATCGTTTCTGGGTTTTCATCTGAAACAGAACCGTCAGGCTATCGGTATCGCTCAAGGCGAAATTGACCAGAGGTCCGAAGCGTGTTTCGATAAAGTCGGATCCCCAGGCTCCTTCCTCTTCCATGGGAGAAAGATCTGCCGTCTCTCCCAGATACTGCTCTGTTTCTACCATAAAACCGGCAAAATTCATTTTCAGGGGCATTTGATAACCCAGTACATAACTTCCAAAGTACTGGTATCCATTCAAATTTTCCCCTTCGTCAGCTTTATAAAGCCATGCCTCTCCCTCCTGAGCGGCGGAAAAATTCTGATACCGGAATTTGGCGGTCAGGGAAGTCACCACATGATTCCACTCTCCGGGCATTACAGCGGCAAGGTCAAACTGGAAGGTTCCCGCCAGCCAGGCTACCGAAACAATACCGGGAAAAGGATCCGTCTCTGCGACTCCCGTTCCGTCTGAATTCAGTCCCAGCCCATTGAATCCCAGGGTCCAGCCTGTTCCTATATTGCCGCCGGTTTCAAAACTGAGAAAGGCAATGGGGGTCAACTTCGCCTTGACTTCCGCTTCTGCAATAACCGGAGCAATATTTGTTTTCAGGGTCACCAGGAGGTTGTTTCCTCTGGTAAGGGCACCCGCACCGGTCAGCATGGGAATTTTCATTCTGTGCTCATAGGTGGCCTGAAGCTCGGCTCCTCCCCATCCGTTTCCCAGATCCCGTCCTTCATCGACACCCTGCGGATAGGTGTCCGGGGCTTCAATGGGAGTATAGGAGGGCCAGACAAGGGCAGAATCTGTATCTCCTCCCCGGTTGTTATCAAAATAATAGGCGGCCTGAACTCCAAACTGATCGGAATGTTCAATATGGGAATCCGCGGCAATCCGGAATAGTATTATCAAAGACAGGAATAGGGTAAAAAGAAAAGCTTTATTCATGTTTGTCTCCTTGGTTTCAATGACGAAATGATAAAACAGGTTCCTATGGTTAGTAAATAAAAAAACGCCCGGAAAAAACCGGGCATGCCATTTTGTTATAATTCCATTCTGTTATAAAAGGGGGGGATCAATCCTTCCAGTGGACTTTTATCTTTTCATCTCCGATTTTGTCTCTGATAATTGCCGCCAGATTAAGAAGCTCATCCTTGCAGCAGTCCACAGTTTGACCTCCCTGGAGTCTTTTTTCCAGTTCATCTGCGAATTCCCTGATGGTTATCATCCTGTCCGACATGTTTTCCCTCCATGAAATGATTCTTCCTAAAAAGTTTAATACATTCGGTGACCGGTGTAAAAAAAAAAGAACTCCTGTATAATGAATTCCTATGAAGCGTTGCCCCTGTGAATACCCGCAAACCCGGAAATCTCTTATCTACGAATACTATAGGCCCCGTCTGGATCAGGGAAGCCTGGATCATGAAAAGCTCGGATGGGAGAGCCGGGAAGCCCAGTTCCGGCGTTTTGATGTTCTTCTTGATACACTGGTCAGTCCGGGAATTTCTATTCTGGATGTCGGATGCGGTCTGGGAAATCTCCTTGATGCCTGTCATATGAAGAATATGGAAGTGGATTACACGGGCGTGGATATTATCCCCGACATGATACTGAAAGCCAGACAGAGGCATCCCGATGCCCAATGGTACTGTTGTGATATTTTCAGTGAAAACCCTCTTTGTCCCCGCACATACGATATTGTCTATTCATCGGGAATCTTCAATATAGATCTGGGAAACAATCCGGAATTTCTGTTGGATGCGATTGATCTGTTTTTAACTCTCTCCAATCAGTATGTCTGTTTCAATCTCCTGAGCGACAGATCGAAAGATCAGGAAGAAGGTTACTTTTATTACAACGAAGACATGGTGGTACGGAGGATCCTCAATAAATTCCCACTGAAAAAACACAATATTACAATAGAATCCGATTATCTGGAAAACGACTTTTCTGTTATAATGAGAAAATAATTACGAAAAAATGATTAAAAAACGAGATATTGAGCATACTTTATGAGCATTATTCAGAATTTTAAAGACCACAGACACCTGTTGATGGGTTCCATAGTCACCACGCTTCTCGTTTTTATCTTTCTGGTTGTTTCTCTGTTCTTCGCCCAGTACTCTCTGGGACAGATGGAAGATGAATATACTTCCATCATAAATGAGCTGAATAATCTGTTTATCCTGATTCAGGATGCCGGGGATTTTTCGAAGCCGGAAGTCGCTTCCCGGCTGGAAATTCTGAAGAATCACCATATGCAAACCAAAAACAGCACTTTTTCTCTTTTGAGAAAAGTTCTCCCGGTGGATTTCCCTCCCATCCCGGCAGTACGTTCCGAAGAAAACCATAAAGCGTACTATGATTCTCTGGTATCCTATACCAGGGAAATGCGGGAAAATAAATTCCTGGTAATAAACAGAGAGGTTCTGAAAATCTACATCCTTCTGGGGATCATACTGATGATGATTCTCCTGATAGGGTACTTTATACTCCATTATTCCCGGCGTTTTTACAGGTTTACCATGTCCATCAACCGGGGGATCGATCAGATTGATGCCCATTTGAACTTTGAAACAACCTATGATCTTGAAGCGGCTCCTGATGATTCTCAGGAAATCCGGGACTTTTACTCCTATATAAACAAAATCAACAGGGACATTGATCTTGATCAGCTTCTGGACAGTATCGATTCCTATGGAAAGCTCTCCCATGTTTTATCGGGGATTGTACCCCTCATTGAAGAGCTGATCCCCTTTGACAGGATCGCCCTGGCGTTTTTTGATACCAAAGGTTATGTCTCTGCCGAAGCGGCATACACCCGGTACAGAGAGATCTTTCTGGATCCCGGCAAATCCGAAGATATCTCCCGGACCAGTCTGCTCAAGCTCGTGGAGAAAAGAAAACCCCGCATTATCCCGGATCTGGTGCAATATGCGGAAACCCACAGAATTTCGGAATCTACAGAACTGATTCTGAAAGAGGGGATCCGTTCGAGCCTGACGATCCCGCTCTTTACCGGAGACAGGTGTATCGGATTCCTCTTCTTTTCCAGTAAAGAGAAAAAAGTATATAAAGTGGGGCATTTGAAGCTGGCCAACAGGATCGGAAACAAACTGAAAAGCCGGTTTTATAATGATTTTCTGACACAGGAGATTATTTCCGAAACAGCCCGGTCTTTTGTTTCCCTGGTCAATGAAAAAGATAACGAAACATCCACCCATCTGGAAAGGATGGCAAAGTACGCCTTTCATATTGCCAGAAAGCTTTCCGGTACCTTTGAGGAACTCACTCCCCAGATGATCCGGGAGATCTTCTGGTTTGCTCCACTTCATGATATAGGCAAAGTGGGTGTACCTGATGCAATCCTGGGAAAAAGCGGCCCCCTGAGCGAAGAAGAGATTGCCACCATGAGGCAGCATGTGGTTCTGGGCGAGAAAATTATTCAGAATATGAACGGAAAACTGGGATCGCTTTTACATACTCCCCTGCTTGACACTGCAGTGGATATTATCCGCGGTCATCATGAAAAATATGACGGCACAGGGTATCCCAAGGGTTTGAAAGGAACGGAAATACCTCTTTCGGGCAGAATTGTCGCACTGGCTGACGTATTCGATGCCCTCACATCCCGGAGAGTCTATAAACCGGCTTTTTCTGTGGAAGAGTCATTGCGAATCATGAAAGAAGACATGAAAGGATCCTTTGATCCGACTGTTCTTAAAGGGCTGGAGGAGGCCATTCCCGATATCCTGCGGGTTTATGAAAACCTCAAAGAGGTATAACCCTCCCGGGTGCCTGCCATTTTCCTATCAGGCCTGTGAATCTCATCTTTTTTTCTGGTATCCCTTGCCCGGACGATTATAATTAAGGGCATGAGTATACGTTTTTTTACCGGATTTTATCCTGTTCCGCCGGAGCTGGAAGAACAGTACCTGCATGAACGGATCAGCTACAATGCCCAGCAGTTAAAACTGGGAGCCATCGCTCTTATTCCCCTGTCTCTTGGTTTAGGCATAGGAAGTTTTGTCAAAGGCCCGGGACTTCTGGAACCGGTTCTGTACGGGGTTCTTTTTCTCTGGTCCCTTTTTTACGCATTAACTCAGAAAATACGGGGGCATAATCCTGATTTGCAGACAGCTGCAAGGCGTCAGTTTTTCTGGCTTCTTCTGATTTTTGTTTTTTTAACAGCCCTGGGAGTAAATGCTCTCAGCCGTTCGGGGCATATCTATTTTTTCATGATTCTCCAGCTTTACCTGAGTGTTCTTATCTGGCTGACTCCCCTGGTTTTTTCTGCCCTTTCTGTTGCAGGTTTTGTGGTTTTTGCTTTGATCTCTCTGGTTACTCCGGATTTTCCGGGGGAAAAAAATACTCTCCTTTCTCTTGTTCTCTCTTTTTTGGGGGGATGGTTTCTCTATCTGAGTCTTTCATCGCTGCTTATGGAGAATTTTTACAACCGGATCTCCCTGGAAGCTCAGTACAGGCAGGTCGCTACCGAGGCTGTGTCAGATCCCCTGACCGGGCTATATAACAAGAAAACTCTCAATGAGGACTTAAACAAAGAGTGGGCCAAAAGCGAGCGGAGCTCCCAGCCGTTCAGTCTTATCCTGCTGAATATCGATTACTTCCGGGATGTGAATGAAACCTACGGGCATACTGCCGGGGACAGGCTTCTTAAGGAAATGGGGGAGCTATGCCGGAATATGGTCAGGCTCTCTGATAAGGTCTACCGTTACAGCGCCGAGTCTTTTCTGATAGTTCTGACGGAAACTCCCCGGGAGACAGCCTGTATCATTGCCGAAAGAATCCGTTCCTCCGTGGAATCCAACCGGTTTACCGGAATCAGAAAAAAGGTTACCGTCAGCCTGGGGACTGCCCAGAGTGATCCGGAAATCAACAGAGAGATCCTTGTCAACAGAGTTGTTCAGAACCTGCAAACCGCCAAAGAGAAGGGAAGGAACCGGGTTGTCTGTCAATCGGTCTGATCAGTTTCTCCGGAGGATGCCGATTCCTGACTCAGCAGATTATCGATAATGCCGAAAATCTGATGGGATTCCGGAAAAACTTTATCAAACTCCTTCCGGGCTGAAATAAGGTGTTCTTTTCCAGTTGCGCTATGACCGCTGATCAATGAGGCCACACCCCAATGATAGAGGAGATTACCCAGTGACTCCGGATCGTCTTTGTACTTTTCCACCTGACCCGAGAAAAAAGGGTCCAGTTTTTCAAGGCTTTGAAATGCATGGAAATGGTTTAGTATAATCTGGCATGTTTCGGGGCTGCGGGGGTAAAGATCAAAGAAATCCCTGCTGTTTTGAACCGCATCATCCCAGTTTTCCTGGACAAGACTGATCTGAATAAGGCGCTCGGGAAACCTGTAATCTCTGGGAGAAGCGCTTTTTCCCTGGATCAGGTAGTCTTTGGCCTTCTCTCCGTTGTCTTCCATGAGAGCCAGTGTGGAGCCCAGAAAAAGCGCATCCGCCCGGTCTCCTTCAGATGTAAAGCCTTCCAGCGCCTTTTTCAGGGACTCTTCGGCTTCTGAAGTGTTTCCGCTGTTTACAAGGGCCGTAGCCAGGTTATAGTGATAGGCCGGGTTTTCTGCATTGTAGGAAAGGGCTTCCCTGAAATGCACAGCTGCGGAGGACCAGTCCTGAACCGTCAATTCCGTATACCCCAGATTAGCAGCAGAGATCTCATCGCCTTTGCCTTTTTCCAGAGCTTTTCGGTAGTGAAGGATAATCTGATGCTCCAGTTCCTCCCGGCTCATGCCGCTCTCTTCTCCGATCAGATGAAGGACTGTAAAGTAAAATTCTCCCAGCCAGTAGTGGATTCTGCCGTTTTCAGGATCCTTCTGCAGGGCTGATAAGAGGGCTCCCGCCGGATCGAAAAGTTTCATATCTCCGACGTTTCCGTTTTTCCTGATCTCTGTCAGGGTTTCTCCCTCTTTGATATTGCTAAAGGAAAAGGTCTGAAACATATTGGTTCTGCTGTAATAACGGATGGACAGCTCCGCCTTGAGTATCATCATTTCTGAATAGGGAATCTCCTCAGCATGACGGTGCAGGGTTTCCCAGGCGGATTTATACTGCCTGTGATCAATCAGCTCCCTTGCTTCCTTCAAGGGGGCTTCAGAAGTGAAACCCCAGAGGGAATTCAGACTGAAAAAGAAAATCATCAGGGTTTTAAGTAGGTTCTTCAACATGTTTGCTCCTGGGCTGGATCGGGAATCCGGGCTACGCCCAGTATATCCTTTCCCGGTTTCCCTCGCCAACCGGAGAAATCCCCGGGTACCGGGAAATTTTATTTTTCATTCATATTTGATTCATATATAAAATTGATACTATATTTAATTCCATTGGAAACTGAAAAGGAGTCTGAAATGAAAAGGAAACCCCGGATAAGGGTTATCGTGCAAATTGTATTTTTTTTGCTTATCGCTTTGATTGCGGTGAATCATACACTGGCTGAAAGCGGAAAAGGTATCCCTCTTATTGCAGAAGCTTCGCTGCATGCGGTATGCCCCTTCGGCGGAGTCGTAAGTATCTACCAGCTTGTTACCACAGGTGATTTTGTCAAAAAAGTACATGAATCGAGTCTGGTACTCATGTACATTGTTTTTGCGGCGGCTCTTTTGATGGGCCCTCTTTTCTGCGGCTGGATCTGTCCGTTCGGAACGTTTCAGGAGTTTCTCGGCCGGATCGGAAAAAAGATATTTCCACAAAGGTATAACCGTTTTATCCCCTACAAATTTGATAAATATCTGAGGTTTCTCCGATACATACTCCTTGGGATGGTTATTTTTATGACAGCCCGGTCGGGTCAGCTTCTTTTTGCCGATATCGATCCCTATTACGCTCTGTTTCAGTTCTGGACAGGGGAGGTTGCTATATCCGCTCTGATTATGCTGGCGGTTGTAATGGCTCTATCCCTTTTTGTTGAAAGGCCCTTCTGCAAGTATGCCTGTCCCTACGGAGCAGTATTGGGACTGTTTAACCTTTTCAGAATCGTTCCTCTGAAAAGGAACAGCAAAACCTGTATCAACTGCAGCAAATGCGATAAAACCTGCCCCATGAATATTCCTGTCTCTTCCAAAAAACAGGTACGGGATCATCAGTGTATCAGCTGTTACCAGTGCACATCCGGGGACGGAGTCTGTCCCGTACCCAAAACTGTAGAGTTTACAACCGGAAAGTTTCAGGAGGAAGAGAAATGAGAGTTTCAGCAAAAGGGGCGGCTCTGATTCTTCCCCTGTTCTTTGTCATCGGCATAGGTTTTACCATGGCCACAGGGTACTGGCAGACCGAAAGCTCCAAAGTTCCCGCCAAATTTACAGAAGGGGAGCTGGCGGGAGAGTATAATCCGGCTGATATCAGAGGTTCCTACTCTTTTGAAGATATCGAAAAAGCTTTCGGCATTTCAGTGGAAACCCTGGCAAAAGCCTTTGGTCTAAGCGAAGCGGAAAATCCCGGAGCCATTCAGATCAAGACTTTTGAAGAGCTCTACGTCAGGGAGGATGATCTGGAGATAGGGACAGACAGCATGCGCCTGTTTGTGGCTCTGTACCTGGACCGCCCCTATATCCCCGAAGAGGATACAGCCATACCCCAGCCGGCTTTTAATATTCTCAAAAAGGAAGCAGGACTGACAGAGGAGGTTCTCGCGTCGCTGGAGGCAAAAGCCGTTGCTCTGGATTCTGTGCATATCCCGGCAGAAGCCGCTTCTGCGGAAGAGGAACATGAAGAGACTATACTGACAGAGATCAAAGGCAAGACCACCTTTGCAGAACTTCTTGACAGCGGTTTAACCCGGGAACAGATCGAAAAAGCCATAGGAATGCCCATGGGGCAGACCAGTCTCTCCGTAAGGGATTACTGCATGGAACAGGGCGTGGAATTTTCAGCAGCCAAAACGGCACTGCAGGAACTGCTGGATAATTAAAGGTGCGGCAGGAAGCTGGCGGAACCGGGGATCCGAGTTCCTGCTCAGATATCCTGGAGGCGGTAATACTTTTTGAACCAGGCAATGAACCGGCCGATCCCGTATGACAGATCGTAGCGGGGTTTGTATCCGGTCAAATCTTCAAGCCTGGACGTGTCTGCCCAGGTAACGGGAACGTCTCCCGGCTGCATGGGCAGATACTCTTTGCGGGCAACCATGCCCAGCTGTTTTTCGATCTCATTCACAAATTCGAGAAGGTTTACAGGAGATCCGTGACCGATGTTGAGTATCCTGTAAGCCGGAGACTCATTCTCTTTGATCGGCGGTTTTTCAAACAGCCGGACAATGCTCTCGGTAATATCTTCCACATAGGTAAAATCTCTCATCATGTCGCCGTTGTTAAAGATCTGAATCGTCTCTCCCTGCACTATTTTGCGGGCAAACGAGAAATAGGCCATATCGGGCCTTCCCCAGGGGCCGTAGACCGTAAAAAACCGGAGACCCGTTACGGGAACTCCGTATAAATGGCTATAGGTATGGGCCATCAGCTCGTTGCTTTTTTTGGTAGCTGCATAAAGGCTTACGGGATTGTCCACCTGATCGGTTTCGCAGAAAGGGGTTTTTTTGTTGGCTCCGTAAACACTGGAAGAGGAGGCAAAAATCAGATGATCCACGGGATAGCTCCTGCAGGCTTCCAGAATATTGAGAAACCCCTGCAGATTGCTGTCTGCATAGGCCTGGGGATGGTCGATGCTGTAGCGGACTCCCGCCTGGGCCCCCAGGTGAACAACAAGATCAAACCTGTACTGCTCAAAAAGCCGGTTGATCTGGTCTTTTTTTGCCAGATCTCCCTTGCAGAATACCCATCCTGTCCTTTCAGATGATTTAACCGGCTCCATTTCGGCGGTTGTTTCGGTAACGGAAAAGCCCAGTTCTGCCAGGCGTCCATACTTCAAAGCGGGATCGTAATAGTCATTCAGATTATCAAAAAGGATAACGTTATCTGCCTTGTTCAGTTCTTCGTGCAGGGCCAGATGGTACCCCACAAATCCGGCACCGCCGGTAATCAGGATTGTATTCATACAGAGCCATTGTAAAAGTATCTGATCATGCAGGTCAACGGCTGTATAAAAACTTAAAAAGGCGGGTAACTGAAAAAATTGGTATTCTCTTGAGCAGGTAAAGGTTTTATTGACTTTAAAAAGCCTTAACCCTCTTTTATCTCAGCCGGTTTGCACTCTTTACAGCTGGTATTCCGCCAGCTCTTCCGCGGCAATCTCCCACTGCTGTGTCAGATCCTCCAGCTTCTTCTCAAGTTCGGCAATCCGGGCTGTAACCTCCCTGGCTTTTTCCGCATCAGAATACACTTCGGGCAGGGCAATTTTTTCATGCTCTGCCGCCAGATCCCTTTCACAGGCTTCCAGTTCTTCCAGCAGAGCGGCTTCTGCTCGTTCCAGGCGCCGGATCTCGGCTTTCCGCTTTTTATCCATCTCCCGGAGCTCTTTGGCGGAAAGCTCCGGAGTGTCTGATGCCTCTGTCCGGGAACCGGTATTTACGGTATCTGTAATCTCCCGGGGGCTCTCCTCATCCCTGTTCTCTTTTTTCCAGCGGTAGTACTCATAATCCCCGTCAAAATATTCGGATTTACCCGGAGTCAGTTCAAATACGGCCCCGGCCAGCTCTTCAATGAAATAGCGGTCATGAGAAACGAATACAAGGGTTCCCTCATAGTTTTTCAAAGCATCCAGCAGAACATCTTTGGAGTGAATGTCCAGGTGGTTGGTCGGCTCGTCCAGAATCAGCAGATTCACCGGCCGGAGCAGAAGCTTCAGCAGGGCCAGACGGTTCTTTTCTCCTCCGCTCAGAACAGCGCATTTCTTGTAAATATCATCGTCGCTGAACAGGAAGGCCCCCAGCATTCCCCTGAGTTTGGGAATCATTTCTGTAGGAGCGGTCTCTTCAAGGGTTTCCAGAACAGTCAAATCCGGGTTCAGTACCTGATCCTGGTCCTGGCTGAAATACCCGATTTTTACATCTGTTCCCAGCTTGCGGACCCCTTCAAAATCACCATCCTCTCCGCTGATGATTCTCATAAGGGTACTCTTCCCTGCGCCGTTCACTCCAGACAGATTCAGCCTGTCTCCCTTCCGGATTTCCAGATTGACATCATTCAGTACCCGGTGGTCTCCGTAGGATTTACCGATATTCTCGAGGGTCATCACCTTTTTCCCCGAATGAGGGGGAGGGGGAAAACGGAAATGGATCTTCCGCATATTGGAAGGGAGTTCGATAATCTCCATTTTCTCCAGCATTTTAATCCGGCTCTGAACCTGAGCGGCCTTGCTGTCCTTGTACCGGAACCTCCTGATGAAATCCTCAATTCTGGCAATCTCGTCCTGCTGCTGGACATAGGCTTTTTCCAGCTGTTCCAGTTCCTCTTTCCGCCGCTTTTCATAGCTGGAGTAGTTGCCTTTGTAGATCTTCAGATTCCCCTGAAAGAGCTCGGCTGTTTCGCTTGTTACTTTATCAAGGAAGTAGCGGTCATGGGATACCACAAGGACACCTCCCGGAAAGGAACCGAGAAAATCTTCCAGCCAGTCCCGGGCTTCCAGATCCAGATAGTTGGTCGGTTCATCCAGCAGAAGGACATCCGGCATTTCCAGGAGAATCCTGGCCAGGGCTATGCGCATCTGCCATCCCCCAGAGAAGGTTCCAGTATCTTTTTCCAGTTCATCCGGGGAAAATCCCAGACCAGTGAGTACCCGGTAGATCATGGCTTCTCTTTCGTAATAACCGCTGGCGGTAATCATCTCCTGAAGTTCATGATGCCGTTCCAGAAGACTTTCCATGGCAGACGTGTCATCTGTTTTTTCGGCCATCCGGGCAGCCAGTCTGTCTCTTTCGGCTTCCATTTCCACTATGTGGGAATACGCGGTTTCCACCTCTTCCCTGAGGCTTCTGTCTTTATAGGCAAGACCCGACTGGGGCAGATATCCGATCCGGGCATCCCTGGACTGGGACCGTTCTCCCAGGTCGCTGTCCATCAGCCCGGCAATAACCTTCATAAAAGTGGTTTTGCCGCTTCCGTTGGCTCCGGCAAGGGCAACACGGGATTTGTGGGAAAGGTTAATATGGACGTTTTTCAGAATATCCCTGTCGCCAAAGGCCAGGGATACACCGCTCAGTTGGACAAATGCACTCATAACAGCCGATTGTATCGGTTTTAAAGGGAGACTTCAATCGCTCCGATGGTTTATCCGATCTTCCCGTATTTTAAAGAGAGGGGAATGTACATTATTCCCCTGAATCCAAAGATCTGCCTTTTATTCTGCTGTTTCCGCAGTTTCTGTCTCTGATGTTTCTGCAGCTTCTTCTGATTCCGCTTCAGGAGTGACAAAGAGATTTTTGTCGGGGAAGGTAAAGTACATCTGGATGGGATCGAAGAACTGATCGGTCATGACAATCCGGTTTTCGATATAACGGCTGTCGACATAAAGCAGAGACGCTCCTGAATCCCTGATGGAATAGAGAAAGTCCGCTACTTCTCCGCTGTCAAAATGGAAGGTTATCACTCCGTCATAATGGCTGCTGATCCTGCTCTCGGGAAACATTTCAAAGGTGACCCGACCACTGTTTCCTGCAGAAACGGTCAGAACCTGCTGGCTGATCAGGGAGGACTTATCGATCCATGTAAACCGCCCGGAGTTTTCAAAGAGTATTGTTCCGTAGGCCTGACTGGACATCTCAGGCCCCCGGTCAATAAAGGCCTGGAGAAGATTCTCCCGCCTCTCTTTTTCATCTGCGATAACCTGGTTGACATCTTCAGAAAGTTTGATAAACGCCTCAGATACTTCCAGACCTTCGTGTTTGTACTGCACGGAGATAAAATTCTCGTTATTGATGGTGATTCTGAAAGAGGTTCCCGCAAAATCGTACCGGTTGGCGCCGATTCTGGTTACCCCGTCGAAAGTACTCTGAACAGATCTTTCAGATGTATTCAGGGTAATCGTTCTGGCCTCCCGGTCAACAAACAGCCCGTAATCGGCTTTGAACAGCTTCAAATCAATCTGCCGGCGGGTCAGCATATCCTGATAGGCTTCGGGTCTCCACTGGGTAGAGAAAAAATTCTCCAGCTGAGGATCCGAGTTGTCCTTTTCATTCTGGACAACCATTTCCTGTTTGTCGTTCAGGCTGTAGACTGTCAGATAGGCATCAAAGCAGTACCCTTCCACCCCGTCACCGGTTAATACATTGTACCAGTAGCCTTCAAAGCGGCCGACTTCCACAAGATCTCCCCGTCCCAGAACCTTTATTTCCTGGCCTTCACGGAGCTTGTACACCCTTTCACTGCTGGCATCGGCAAATTCCCGGATGGGCAGACTGGCTTTGTCCGTAAAGGCATAGACAGATTTCCACTCGTCAAATCCGGCGGCAAAATCTTCCGCCTGCGCCGCTTTTTCAAAAAAACGAACCCGCCAGGTAGGGAGTTCGAACCGCTCTTTGGTGCCTTTGATCTGTACAATGTAGGAGTGGCGGATCTGGGACTCCGAGAGGATGTCGGTTATGGCTCCTGTGGGAAGCCCTTCCTGATCGCTCCAGAGAATCACTCCGTGACCTATTCTGCGGTTACAACCCGTCAGGGCGAAGAGTATTGCTATAATAAAAAGGAAGGATAAAACCTTTCTGTCTGCTTTTCCTGTCTGCATGCTGTCAATTCCTTTGAATATGACCGTACCGGGACGGTTATGATTCCTGTATTGCCACATTCTATAGAGGAAAAGGGGAGGGGTCAACGTTCCTGCAGTCTGTCCCGGCAGGTTCCCGGAAGGGGATATCCCGCTCATATAGCAAGGAATGGGATAAAACCTGTAAGATTTTAACAAAAATAAAAGGCTATCCCTGCTGAGATAGCCTTTTGAAAAACAAATATGAGTCTTGTAAATCAGATCTTACAGTTTGTAGGATACCCCTACATTGACGCCCAGTTCCAGACTTGAGTTATCTCCGTCTTCAGATTCATATCCAACATTCCAGATGGAAAGGCTTCCCAGAACAGAGAGGTCTTCGGAAATGGGGAAAACATACCCGGGTTCCAGAAGGGCACAGAAATCCAGGCCGTTATCGCTTCCCAGATCCTGTTTTTCTCCATCCACATAAGTATTCAGAGTCCAGGCATGAAGACCGAGTCCCAGGCCTACAAAGAAGTTTCCAGCAGTTGCCCTTCCATAAGCCAGAACGGGAACTGTAAACATTTTAGCTTCAATTTCCGAACCAAAAAAATCTACACTCATGGAGAGAAGTTTCATGTAACCCATTTTCATCCCCACATCGATGGTGGCCATACCCAGGTTGGGAATTTCCACTTCCTGATCGAGTCTGTACAGTACTTCGGCTGTAATAGGGAAACTTGTTTTTGATACGTCATATCCCGCATCTTCTGCATCGGTGGTGTCTTCCAACAGAATACCGGCACCCAGGCTGGCTCCTACAGACAGTTTTGAAGTAAATGATTCTTCAGCGAATACAGCTGTAAGAGTCAGTGACAGCATTAAAGCTGCAGCAATTAATTTTTTCATCCCGACAATCTCCTGTTCAGATAAATTTACTATTTGTTTATTACAGTAATACAAAATTGCTTTTGATAAACTTTATCCCGGCGGTTTATATGTATGATTTAGGGGTGATAACAGGGGTTATAAAAGGGTGACACCCTGCCTTTTTTAATGGTACTATTCCTTGTCATGCCGATTTTTACAGTTTACAAAAAATATAAAAATATTATAAAAATGGTCAGCCTTCCCTACGGGACGATTCTGATATTTACCGCTTACGGACCTATTCTCAGAAGGCTTATGAGTCCCGAAGAAATGAATTTGATGAGCAGCTTTTTTCTGTTTGTTCTTGTTCTCTCCATGATTGCCAAACCGGGACTCCTTTGCAGACGTTCCCGTCAGAGGCTCTGTCTGACCGGATTGATTGTTATCTCTGGAGTATCCCTTCTGCCTTTTGCTTACTACCCCTATTGGCTGCAATGGGCTGCTGTGGGGCTTCTGGCTTTTACAGAAGGACGAATCGCGTCTATATGGTCCCGGCTGTTTTTAAGCTCAGTCGCATCTGATGAGCGCGGAACTGTCATCGGAGTGACCCTTTTTGTATCCTACGGTTTTCTCTATTTAACAAATATGGCCTTTCTGGAGCTTCCGGCAACACTTCTTACCCCCATAGCGTCTGTGCTGCTCTTCCTTTCGATTCCTTCTCAATACAAATTAATGATGGAAACCGAAGTTTTGAAACCCTGGAAAGATGAATCCAGGCGGATAGGGTCCAAATCCATTCTGGCTATCTTTTTTATTATATATATATCTGCCGGAGCCACTTATTCAGGAATCTTTCCGGAGCTGGTGAATTTCGGCCGGTACTATCAGTTTATTAATGTTCTGCCCTTTGTCCTGGCTGTTCCCTTTATCGGAAGGCTGGCTGATCTGAAAGGACGCTACCTGCTTCTGTTTCTGGGTATGGGCAGTCTGGGGCTATCCTATATTGTGTATCTTTTTCCCCAAAATCCCCTGCAGTATATTCTGACGGAGATTTCCCTGGAGGTCGGATGGGCTTTCCTGGATGCGGCCGTCTGGATCATCGGGGCAGATCTGGCTGTAAAATACAGAAACAGCCGCATTCAGATGTTCTGTGTAGGAGCCTTTCTGAGCGGGACTTTCATGGGGTCTCTTATATACGTAGGGCTTATGAAATTCTGGGGGGAACAGCTCTTTATTATTCTGATGATGGCGCATATTCCCCTCTTTCTGGGATTGCTCATTATGGGGATTATTATCAATGGACGCAAGCTGGATATTCATAAAGCTGATCCCGCAGATAAAGTCCCTGTTCACCCCTTAAGTACTTTGACTGCCCGGGAGAGAGAAATCTTTATGATTCTGAAAGAAAACCATAGCAACAAAGAGATCTGCTATACATTGAAAATTTCACCAAACACATTAAAAACCCACATCAGAAGCATTTATAAAAAAACAGGTGTAACCAGCCGGGGGGAGTTTCTCATGAAATACCTTCCCGAGATCTCTTCAGATTTCCCCGGATAGAGTCTGGGAATATGACCTTCCAGTTACTATTTATCCAGCCGTCCTGCAATACCATCCAGCAACAGGGTAAAAAGGATTAATCCGCCGCTTAAAATTCCCAGAGCTGCCCCTATGCCGAAAATATCTGCCAGCATACCGCAGAGCAGAGCTGTCAGAGCTGTCAGAACCGTTTTCCACTGGGACTGGACCGATAGAACCGAAGTGAGAACGCTGTTGTCAACTGCATCGGCCACATAGCCGGTCAAAACAGGTTTTCTCATATTTTCAATAACATAAATCAGGACAAAAAAGAGTACCGCTCCCGTAGATAATCCGAAATGGTAGAGCAGGCCACTCACAAGTCCGGCGCTCAATCCTATGATAAGGGTTTTTTCGGGAAGCCTCCGGACTTTCCATTTCGTCAGGATGGACGAGTGGATCGATGCTGATGAAGTAAGAAGGAATATGCCGAAATACAAAACCCCTACCAGCAGGGCTGTACGCTCTTCTTCGCTTCTTCCGGAAAAGAAGGGAAGCAGAAGGATCATGGTAACCATCATGGGCTGAATATAGTCTTTCATGGCTTTCAGATAGGCCGTATGCATGGCCGAATTGTGGATGAGCCTCCAATTCCCGGGGGATTTCATAACCGTTCCAAACTGAAGGATCAGCCTTTTTATCCGTTCCAGAGTGCCGCAGGACGGCCCTGTATCACCGCACTCCTCCTCTCCGCTTTTGTCCAGAGAGGACGGATAGGAGAGAATCAGAAAAAAATTCACCAGATAGGGTATCACTGAGAAGAGGAACACCGGATCGTAACTGCCCGAATAAAACACAATCGCCCCCGCAATAAGGGATGAGACTGCCAGGCCAAACTGAGACCAGGCTCTTGTCCGGCTATAGTAATCACCCATCAGGTTTTGCATGCCCTCTTGGGTCAGGTACTCTTTGATCATCCCTTTGTGAGTTCCCGACCGGAATGCCTCCCCCACACCGAAAAAGAGAAATGCCGCCAGAAAGAGACCGTAACTTTCGGAAAAAAAGAGCAGACAGAAGGAAATGATATAGGCTATAAAAGATCCGGCCAGGGCTCTTTTCCGCCCGAAAACATCCGCGGCGATCCCCGATGGAATTTCCAGAATATTGGTTGCAATCTCCTGTGCTGCATATAGGCTTCCTATAGCCGTGAAAGAGAGCCCTTTGTCTCTTAAAAAGAGTATCAGAAAGGCTTCAAAAAATTTCAGGTTTTTTAAAAAACCGTAGGCACAGAATTTGCGGTATTGCCTGTTTTTGGGAAAGGGGGTTTTGTTCATAGGATAATTTTAGATTTTTTTTTATGGGTGGGCAATATGGGGGAGACGCGATAAATCGCGTCTGTACGGATTGTCCGGGATAAGCAGAATTTCAGCCTATGCCCCGGTAATGCTTTATATGGCTGATGCGGCCTTCTTTTTCAAGGATAATGCATACCGCATCCAGCCGGGCGGGGCCATTATATTTATGCCAGGCCATGTAGATTTCGGCGGTTTTCCGCATCCTCTGCAGTTTGGTCTGATTCAGAGTTTCCTCGGGCATTCCTCTGTTTCTGTCCGATTTTGTTCTGACTTCCACAAACACCAGAGTTTTTCCATCCCGGGCCAGGATATCGATATCCGAATGGCCCACATGTTCGTTTCTGCCTATAACTTCGTACCCCTTTTCTGCCAGGTAGTTTTCTGCCAGATCTTCTCCTTTCCGGCCCAGGTCCACTTTGTCTGTTGAGTTCATCGGTTCAGGTTCCTTTCTCTTTTGCAGCGCCAGGCGAGGGGCTACAGTATGGGCCAGGGGCTACAGTATCAGTATGGGCAATTCATGAATTGCCCTTACAGCTACAGCTACAGTTGCCTTTACTGTTGCCCTTACTGTTGCCCTTACTGTTGCCCTTACTGTTGCCCTTACCTCTGGTGGGTCATTCCACCAGACGGGGGCGGTACTGGAGTGCTTCGGCTATATGGGCTTCCTCTACCTGCTGAGCCTCTTCCAGGTCGGCGATGGTGCGGGCTATTTTCATGATTTTCAGGTAGGAACGGGCCGACAGCTGGAAAGATTCTGCTGCCTGGGTCAGCATGGTTAGGGGAGCTTCTTTTAAGGGGATGTACTCTCTTACCTGGCGGTTTTTCATTTCTCCATTGGTATGGATGGTATCTTTCCGGTATCGGTCCTGTTGTCTCTTCCTGGCCTGAGCGACCCTCTCCCTGACTTCCCGGGAGCTCTCTTTGGGGATGGTCCGGTTGATCCCTTTGGCCAGTTTCTGGATATCTACCACGGGAACTTCCACATGAAGGTCTATCCGGTCAAGGATGGGGCCTGATAGTTTTTTCCGGTACCTGTGGATCTCCCGGGGGGTGCAGACGCACTCTTTGCTCTGATCGTTCAGAAACCCGCAGGGGCAGGGATTGGCAGCGGCAATCAGAATAAACCGTGAAGGATAGGTTACCCGCTCCAGACTGCGGGAAATGGTCAGATGTCCATCTTCCAGAGGCTGCCTCAGGGCTTCGATAATGGACCGGGGAAACTCGTTGAACTCATCCAGAAAAAGGATCCCCCTGTGGGCCAGACTGATCTCTCCCGGCTGCGGGTGGGAGCCTCCTCCTACAAGTCCTGCCTGGGAGATAATATGATGGGGGGAGCGGAAAGGCCGGGTAACGATCAGCGAGCCCCCCGGAGGGATGCTGCCGGCGCTGGAGTAGATCTTGGTTACTTCCAGGGACTCCTGCTGGTTCAGCAGGGGCATGATCCCCGGAAGGGCCCGGGCCAGCATGGTTTTTCCCGAGCCGGGAGATCCCACCATCAGCACATTGTGGCCTCCTGCGGCTGCAATTTCCAAAGCCCTCTTGGCTTGCTCCTGACCCATAACTTCGGCCATATCAAATTCGCTGGATGCTGTCTTTCCGGCTCCGGATTTTCTGTACTCTGCCGGTCTCAGTTTTTCTTCCCCGCAGAGGCATCGCACAATCTGGTTCAGATCTTCCACGGGAAAAACATGGATCCCTTTGACAACGGATGCCTCATTGGCAGACTCCCGGGGAACGTAGATCGATTTGAGACCCTGTTCTTTGGCAAACAGAGCCGCTAAAAGGGCTCCCTTGGTATGCCTCAGAGAGCCGTCCAGAGAAAGCTCTCCGAAAAAGAGACTCTCATCGGGAATCTCGAACCCCTGGGTGGCCGAAAGAATTCCCAGGGCAATGGGAAAGTCGTAAAACGCCCCGTTTTTCGGTACATCTCCCGGTGCCAGATTGACCGTAATCCTCTGGAGAGGAAAAGAGAATCCCCCGTTTATCAGAGCTGTACGGACCCTCTCCCGGCTTTCCCCCACCGCTTTGTTGGGAAGGCCCACCAGATCAAAAGTGGGAAGTCCCTTTTCGGCAACGTTTACCTCTACATCAATTTTCAGAGTGCTTAAACCGGAAAATGAGACACTGGTTACCTTTATAAGCATACATAACCTCCGCAGCTCCCCTGGCTGATAAGAAAATACCGCCCCTCCTGCAGTCTCAGGAGCTTCCGCAGAGAGAGGAGGGTGAGTTCAGCTCCTATCCGGGATGAGGGTTTGCCCATCTTTCTGATAAGCTCATCCGCTGTAAGGGGCTCCCGGGAAAGATGCTGGATAATCTGCTTCTGGAGAGTTGATAACCCGCTCATCCCGTTTTGCCTGCTGCTCACGGCTTTTACAGAATCAAGACCGTACTCTGTTAGAATCTCCTGTACTCCTGTTAGAATTGAAGCTCCCCGCTGGATGAGCCGGGCTGTTCCTAAAGAAACCTCACTGGTAAGGGGTCCTGGAAGAGCATAAATCCTCTTGTTGAATTTTTCTGCCAGTCTGGCTGTGATAAGTGCACCGCTTTTCAGAGCTGCCTCCATAACCAGAAGCACCGGTGAGAGGGCCGCAACAATCCTGTTGCGCCGGGGATAGGTCCACAGGGCGGGAGGCATATCCCCTTCGTATTCCGAAAGGATCAAACCTCCCGTTCCGAGTATTTTATGGTAAAGGTCTTCCTGATACTCAGGATGAATCCGGTTTATCCCGCAGGGCATCACCGCAATGGTCTTTCCCGGAGCGTTCACAGCCGATTCATGGGCTCTGGCATCAATGCCGTACATAAATCCCGATACTATGGTAATTCCTGAAGAGGCAAGGTCTGTGACCAGCCGGTCGGTCATTGTTTCGCCGTACCGGGTCATTCGGCGGGCGCCTACTACGCTGATGGTTTTTTCAAACAATTCAGGATTCCAGTCACCCTTGTAGTAGAGAATTCCCGGAGGGTCGGGAATCTGCCGGAGAGAGGAGGGGTATTCGTTGCTTTTGATGTCTATCTGGTTCATAAAAGGGCTTTACGGGGCTTTTTTTGCTGGTGCTTCAACAGGTACTTATTTTTATTAAAAATTGGAATTGAAATTTTAAAAATGAACATTGTTTATAAAAATGATTGACTGATTAATAATAAGATGTTAACTTATGTTTAAGCCGATTCCCTTTAGCAGTTTAAAAATCATCGACCGGACTGCTATTGGGGGTTGGCTTTTTTTATATATGGCTTCCTGAAACCCGCATTAAATCCTAAGGGAGAATAAAAAATGATAAAGAGGAGCTTATTTCTTGACAACTTGTCAAGAAATAGTAGTCTTAATAGTATGAAGACATTAGCTGTGGGAGAGTTTAAAACTCATTTTTCAGAAGTGATAAATGATGTGAGGGCTGGAGAAGAAATCATTATTACTTATGGTAAAAAGAAAGAAAATGTGGCAGTTGTCATTCCCTATTATGAATACAAAAAAAGGAATTCTATAAAATTGGGGCAACTCAAAGATAAAAAATATTCCATAAATTCAGATTTTGCCATAACAGAAGAAGAACTCGCTGGTTTATGAAATACCTGATTGATACCCATTATCTGCTGTGGGCACTCCTTGATCCGGGAAAAATCTGTAATACAATAAAAGATATTCTGATTAATGAGGATGTTGGAAAGTATATTTCTCCTATAAATCTCTGGGAAATTTCATTGAAATATTCTCTGGGTAAATTGGAGCTCCATGGAACAGATCCTCAACAATTAGGAGAAACCGCAATAGAATCAGGATTTCATATAGCAGAGACTGATTATCAAATCTTTTCAACATATTTTAAACTTCCCAAAAAAGATGATCATAAAGATCCTTTTGATAGGATGCTGATCTGGCAGGCTATTCAAGGTGATTTTACCCTTATCTCCAAAGATGAAAAGATCGAACAATATAAATCAGATGGGTTGAAGCTTATAGTGGGGGCATGATTTACATGTATTCGATTTGTATTTCCATGCTTTTGAAGCATTATCAGTTTTTCACTGTTATCTCTCATACAAATCTTTTATTATTGAAGGAGTGTGAGGAGAATGGTGCCTGAGATTAAAAACGACAGAAAATACACATACAAGGATTATCTCTCCTGGCCTGATGAAGAGCGTTGGGAAATTCTGGAGGGGGAAGCCTGGGATATGAGTCCGGCTCCTACAAGCAAGCATCAGAAGGTTTCGGGTGAAATCTTTGGGAACTTCTGGCAGTACCTCCAGGGAAAACCTTGTCAGGTATTTCCAGCTCCCTTTGATGTCCGGCTGGTAAAAGATCATCTGACCGATCAGCAGTATATTTACACTACCGTTCAGCCGGATATATCGGTTATCTGTGATCCCTCCAAAATTGATGAAAAAGGCTGCCTGGGAGCTCCGGACCTTATAGTGGAAATTCTCTCTCCTTCAACAGGTTACAAAGACCTTTCCTTGAAATTGACCATATATGAAAAATACGGGGTCAGGGAGTACTGGATTGTCAATCCAGAACGGAAGACAGTGCAGGTCTTTCATCATAACGGGACCGACTATGATAAACCCGACTACTACAAAGGTGATGAAACCATTGTCAGCCGGGTGCTTGAGGGATTTGAAGTTGCTTTGGTGGATATATTCAAAGAGTAGTATACTTATTCTATGAAGCAAAACAGATTGTCCCGTTTTTCCAGAGTCTGTTTTCTCTTTGTATTCTACATAGTTACCTTAATTTCCTGCTCCTGGCAACACTCAGATACCCTCAGTACGGTATACCGGAATACTGTCCTCATCATCGGTGACGGCATGGGGTCCGAGCAGGTTCTGGCAGCGGGTTATTATCAAAATGGACAGGCCGGGCAGCTCAGTTTTGAACAGTTCCCCTATCAAACAACCATGACTACCTATTCCGCCAGTTCGGAAGTGACAGACTCTGAGGCATCAGCCACAGCCATGGCTACGGGTCAGAAAGTCAGTAACGGAACCCTGAGTCAGGACCCTTTGGGGAGTGACTTAAAAACTATTCTGGAAATAGCCCGGGAAGAGGGGAAAATGACCGGTCTGGTGGGAGAGAGTGATTATCCTGATAGTTGAAAATTATAAAACTCTATTCCATTTGAATCAGCATCAGTATTTTTTTTGTTATATTCTGTATAATTCTTCTTATATTCAGTTCCAGGTACTGGAAGGTCGGGAGCTAACTGGTTGAGATAATTTAGAATCTGTGATGGAGAAAACGGTTTATATGGATAAATATCAGGAATTCAGAAATCAGAGCAGCGATTTTACAGATCATCTGGAACATCTGGAACAATCGGTTATCAATTGGGGTGTCCGGAAATACAAAACTGATAAAGCTTTTGCAAAAGATCAGGGATATTTCATGGACCTTTTCGATCCCTTCCCGGAAGGGTATCAGACCTCTATGGTTATAACCTGGATGTTTACCCGTATTTTAATGGATCAGGACAAGCTCCTGAAGTATGCCAGAGCTTCCAAAGACTCCCTTTTTCCCGGTCAGAATCAGTTCTTGAAACTATGGAAGAAGCAAAAGCCATTCTGGAGCCTTTTTACTGTGGAAGAACGTCTGGCAAAACAGATCTTCCGTATCAAGGATCCCTTTGAAAAGCGGGATATCATCATTTGCTCCTCCTCTCTGGAAAATCTCCTGAACGAGGAAGACATTCAGTTGGGTCTTACTCCTGTTATTTCCGCTTTGTTTCCTGTAAATGAAGATCTGGTCGTTTCTTACGGGATTATCAGAAGGTATAAGGGCTGGCTGTTGGATGATATTGTAAGGCTCTATTACTATATGTCTGAAGAGCTGGGCTGGTGCGATGATTTCAGTTCTTTTGTATTAAAATACTATACCCGGTTTTTTCAGATGGATCAGAGAATGGAAATTCCCCCGGTATTTCATAAGGATCAGCGGCTTGAAAGAGTTTTCAGAGAAGCCTGTTTGCCGGATTTTCAACCCGAAGCCTTGAAAGACAGGATGGATATTCTGGAAAATGAACCTTACCTGAAACTGACTCCCAAGGGGCAGGAAGGCTTCCCTTATAGTGAAATCATCTACAATCGTGACAATCAGACACTTATTGTTCAGTCCATGTCCCGAAATGGGTATGATTTCCTTGCGGGTTTACTCAAAGATTTTCCTGTCTTCCGGGAGCCCTTGCTGCACTTGTCATACCCTTTGTATTCTGCTGTGAGAGAGTACATGGATCTGGATCTGGCAGATGAATACTGGGAAGGACTGTTTGATCAGGGGGAGACTGAAGATTCTCCCGAGTTGGATGATCTGAATACATTGATTGGCGAAGCCCTGGCTGCTATGAACAAAAAGGTTCCCTTTGATATTGAATCCAGAGGCTGGGAACTGGGGATGCCCGAAGAAAATATCCGGAGTGCCAGGGACGTTGTGAGCCGGGTGGAAAAGAAGCTGAAAAGGTAGATCATTTTTATCCCTGGCAAAGATACCTGTCATATTATTTATGATTAAGAAATATGTTTTCTGTAAGTTTCCTGTATCGTATGAAAGATTTGCATAAGAGTTTTCTTCTTGGTGGTTTAAGTTGAATATGGCAGACATAAGTAAAATATATCTCATGAATATTTGAAGAAAATTCTGAATATTCAACACGAATTAAATTCAGGTTGATGAATGACGCTTTATGCCCTGGCCTGATGAAAGATCGGGCCAGAATAGAGGAGTTATCCACTCTCTGATATAAAAGAAATTGTTCAGATCATGAACAAAATACGGATATCATGTCATCTCTTGTTGTGAAACCTCAAAATCTGTGGTATGTTCAGTAACTGAACAAAGAGGGCTGCGGTATTTTCCTTATCTGTTTGTGTTTCGGCCGGCAGATCAGGACGTTCTCTACAGTTTTGGTTTTATCCCATTGTAATAAATGGGTAAGGGAGCTTTGACATTTCGGCTTTGCTCAATGCAGGCCGGCTCAGCTACCAGTTATTATATAAGTGGGTAAGGGGGCTTCGACTATTTCGGCTTCGCTGAATACAAGTCCGCTCAGCTGCCATGTAGTGAATTATAGCGTATCTTTTGGTTGTTCGGCCTCCCCCTGGCCCCTGGTCATTTCGCTTCGCTGTATTGCTCGGGCATGCCGCCTGGCCCCTCCTAAGGAGGGGGGAATTACGTAACATATAATAATCATTGTGGACAAAGAAATCATTATTCTTGAACAGATACAGAATAATCCTCATAGGCCCCCGACCCCTACCCCTCGGCTACGCTCGGGAACCAGGGTGGCATTTTAATTGCTAATTTGTTGACATGGATAAAGAACTTATAATTTTAGAACAGATACAGAATAATCCTCATGTTAATCAGCGGGACCTGGCTACGGTGACGAAGGCTTCTCTTGGGATGACCAATGCTATATTGAAGCGGTTTGCCGAGAAAGGGCTGATTACCATCAAAAAGATAAATAACCGGAATATCCGCTATGCTTTGACGGCTGAGGGAATGGAGGAGATTAATCGGCGATCCTGGGGTTATTTTAAGCGGACTATAAAGAATGTGGTGGACTATAAAGATGCCATCAGTGAGGTAATCCGCCAGGCTAAGGCTGCCGGGTTTAAAGGTATCCAGTTGGTTGGTCCCAGCGACTTCGATTTCATTGTGGAGCATCAGTGTTATAAGATGGATGTACCCTATGAAACGATTGATAATACAGATAGTAAGTCTCAGACAGGTTGGTACAAGTTTATATCCGAGTCTGTTGCTTCCGGTTCTCTAGATGGTGAGCTTCAGGATGAGTTTTACCTGAAACGTTTGATTGTTGGTTGATAGTTAATTTGAGTTTTTATTGAATCAATAGCCCAATTTTTACTGTTAAAACCTATAAATACTTTTTATATTTATAGGAGACATTGTATGGGAGTTCCCGAAGTGGATGAAAATCAATTAAGTCAAATTGGAGACTATGTAAAGAATCATATGGTCCAGTGGATGAATGAAAATAATATTTATCCTTTTCCTCAAAATGATAGATCAAGAGATACAGAACTGCTAGAACGGATGGTTACGGTTGAACAGCAGATTAAACATCAAAATGAAAAATTTGATTTGATGATGCAGTTTATGGAGAAAAGATTCGAAGGTTTGGATAAACGATTTGAAGATATGAATCATAGGTTTAATTCTCAAACATGGCTTATCAGTATCGGTTTTACGGTAATTACTGTCTTGATGTCTTTGTACCGATTCCTGGGGTGAAAATTAATTATTTGGTTTAGGAGAAGAGTTCTATGCATACTTTAAAAATTAAAATAAAAGATAGTGCGTATGAAAAAATCCAGTATTTTTTAAAAAATCTCCCTGCTGATGATATTGAAGTTGTTTCAGATGAATTGGAATCGGAAAATCCTGAGATGAGTATTGATTGTTCTCAGTTTAATATAAAATCATATAAAGATATTGTTGATCCAGTTCTTTGGCAAAAAACATTGCGAGATGAATGGGATAGATAACGTGAGGTTATTACTTGATACTAATCCGATAATCATTTCGTTGAATAATGGATTTTCTTTATCCAATCATACATATTTAACTTCAGTTATTACTGAATTGGAGCTTTTATCTTATTCAGGTTTAACTGATAAAGATGAAGAATCTATTCATAAGCTATTAAATATGTTTGAAATCATTGGATTAAATAAGGAAATAAAAGAATTAACTATTGAAATTCGAAGGAAATATGGTCTTAAGCTTCCTGATAGTATTATAATAGCTACTGCTATTAGTGAACATGCAAAGCTGGTAACTGCTGATAGACAATTGTCTAAGGTTAAAGAGTTAGAAATAGTCAAATTAGAAGATATTATTGTTTAACTATATTTTCTCACTAATCTATGGATAAACGTTTCGGTGTGCAGACTTGTTTATTGGGATTGGTTTCACAGTAATTGCAGTTTTGATGTCTCTGTACCGATTCCTGGGGTGATTTTAAGCTCCTTTTACTAAAACCTAACCTTTAAAAAAAATATAAAAAATATGATTACTGATATAACACAACAACCAGATATAACCAAAGGGGAGCCTTTTGCTTTCCGTTTATCCCGTTCCAGCTTCAAAGATCAGCTCTTTGTCTGTGTGCCTGCCCTTCGGCTCCGCTCAGGGACCAGGCAGAGATTTGGGAATGGCAATTTATGCGTATCCTGAAGAGGGTGAAGCCGGTTGCATGCCCGAGCAGCAAACGAAGTTTGCGACTAGGGAGCTGGCGGATTCTCCCCTTTATGTATTTGTGATTGATTTGAAGAACCGTTCCCTTCAGGAAGGTTTTCATACCAGCCGGGAGAGCCTTTTTTCATTGTCTGGTCCCTGAGCGTAGTCGAAGGGAGCAGTGTATTGGCACTGAGGATTCGATTGCGGGGCAGATACTTCCTTTGCATGATGAGAGGACCGGGAGGAATGATCCTTGTCCTTGCGGGAGTGGGAGGAAGTTTAAGAGGTGTTGTGGGGCGTGAGTCTCAGTTGTCGTGACATAGTTGAAAAATTGAAAAATAATCTTTCGAAATATTGAATTAAGTTTTAAAGAGGATGTATGGCTAATCCGCAAAAGATCAAAGCAGTGGTTTCTGAAATTATTGATTATGGTAATCAGGTATATAAAGTAGTAATGAATACCGAAAAGAAAATGCCCAGATTCAAAGCTGGACAATTCCTTCATCTGACTTTGGAGGCATTTGATCCAACTGCAGGTTTCTGGCCTGAATCCCGGGTTTTTTCAATAGCATCCTGTTCTGATGATAGAAAAGAAGTTTCCATTGTTTACAGTGTCAAAGGGGTTTATACACATAGGATGGAAAATACTCTCCAGGAAGGGATGGAAGTTTGGCTGAAGGCGCCCTATGGCGAGTTTATTATTCCAAATCATATTGAGTCTGGTGAAACTGCAGTTCTTATTGCTGGAGGAACAGGTGTTTCACCCTTTATTCCATTTTTAAAAACTTCTTCTGATCAAATAGATATTAAGTTGAATTATGGGTTAAGACATATTGATTTAATGATTTTTGAAAAAGAGTTAAAAGAAGCTCTTCGTAATGATCAATTCAAAGTGAATCTGTATTTGGAGCAAAAATCAAATACAATACCAATCAATGGGAAAGTAGATGTGAAAAACGGTATGCTTTCTATCAATGAAATCCTTAAAGATGATATCAATTTAAACAATACAAAGTTCTTTATTTCCGGACCTCCGGCGATGATTGAACTTTTCAAGAAACAATTAATCGAGTCTTCTGTTCAGGAAGAAAAAATCATAATAGATGAATGGGGTTGAAAGTGAAAACAGAAAAAGATCTACGCCAGGAAATTTCTAATCTGGTAAAAGAGTTTTATGATGTAAAATTTAAAGGTGATTCTTATATACCTGGTGAGACTCCAGTTAGATATGCCGGTCGTGTTTTTAATGAGAAAGAATTACAGTCTCTTGTAGATTCCTCTCTGGACTTCTGGCTGACTTCTGGTCGTTATACTGAAGAATTCGAGTCTGAATTTGCAGATCTGTTTGATCTGGAATATGCCTTTTTAACGAACTCCGGTTCATCAGCAAACTTGTTGGCTTTTTCTGCTCTCACATCTCCTCTTTTGGGAGATAGAAAGCTGAAACCAGGTGATGAAGTCATTTCAGTCGCTGCCGGTTTTCCCACAACAGTAAACCCGATTATCCAGCATGGTATGGTTCCGGTTTTTGTTGATGTTGAGTTGGGTACCTATAACATCAATCCTGAGGAACTAAAAAAAGCGATCGGTCCAAAAACAAAAGCAATATTTTTAGCTCATACTCTTGGAAACCCATATAATTTAGATGTAGTTCAAGAATTAGTAGAGGAACATAATCTTTGGTTTATTGAAGATTGTTGTGATGCCCTGGGTTCTACTTATAAAGACCAAATGCTGGGTACATTCGGGCATATTACCTCCTGTTCTTTTTATCCTGCTCACCACATAACAATGGGTGAAGGTGGGGCCGTTGTTACCAATGATGATGATCTGGCAAGAGCTGTTCGATCGATTAGAGATTGGGGCCGGGATTGTTATTGTGCTGGTGGAGAAAATAATACCTGCGGGAAGAGGTTTACAGGTCAGTATGGAACTCTTCCGAAAGGGTATGATCACAAATATGTCTATTCTCATATCGGGTATAATCTGAAAGTTACCGATATGCAGGCTGCCATTGGAGTGGAACAGCTGAAAAAGCTGGATTATTTTATTGAACGGCGTAAAGAAAATTTTCGATTATGGACTGAGGGATTCAAAAAATGGGAGGACAAATTCATCCTACCTTATGGAATTGAAGGTTCTGATCCTGCCTGGTTTGCTTATCCTGTAACTGTTAGGGAAGATGCTGGATTTACCAGAACAGAACTGACAGATTATCTTGCACAGAATCTTGTTGAAACTAGAAATATTTTTGGTGGGAATCTGCTTAGACAACCAGCATATCTGGATATCGAAAAGAGGGTTGTGGGAGATCTTCCTGTGACTGATCAGATTATGCATCAGTCTTTCTTTTTGGGGACTTTTCCTGGTTTGACGAAAGAAAAAATTGAGTATTCTCTGTCTGTTATCGAAAAATTTCTGGAGGAACACAAATGAAAGTAGTTCTTCTTGCCGGTGGATTCGGAACCAGATTAAGTGAAGAAACTGAAATAAAACCAAAGCCCATGGTGGAAATTGGTGGCAAGCCAATACTCTGGCATATCATGAAAATTTATTCCCATTATGGTTTTAATGAATTTATTGTATGCCTTGGATACAAGGGTTATGTCATAAAAGAATATTTTGCCAACTATTTCCTTCACATGGCAGATGTGACTTTTGATATGGCTAATAATCATATGGAAGTTCATCAGAAAAAGGCAGAACCCTGGAAAGTTACTTTAGTTGATACTGGGCAGAATACCATGACTGGGGGAAGGATAAAGAGAGTTCAGGAGTATATTGGGAATGAGCCATTTATGGTTACATATGGAGATGGTGTGGCTGATGTAGATATATCTGAACTTGTGAAATTTCATAAAGAACATGGCAAAATTGGGACCATGACAGCTGTACAGCCTTCAGGCCGATTTGGGGCTTTGGATAAAACAGACTCAGGTCAAGTTTTATCATTTAAGGAGAAACCTAAAGGAGATGGTGCCTGGATAAATGGTGGTTTTTTTGTTTTTAAACCTGATATTTTTAATTATATAGATGGAGACTCTATTGTTTTCGAGAAACAACCTCTTGAAGGTATAGCTACAGAGGGAGAATTAGTGGCTTTTGAACATTCTGGTTTTTGGAAACCAATGGATACTTTAAGGGAAAAGCAGGAATTGGAAGCTGCTTGGAACACGGGAAATGCCCCCTGGAAGGTTTGGAATGATTAATAAAAACTTCTGGAAAGGTAAAAAAGTCTTTCTAACAGGTCATACGGGTTTTAAGGGAAGTTGGCTCAGTATCTGGCTTAATATGATGGGAGCTGATGTTACCGGCTATGCTTTGGAACCTCCAACGAATCCCTCACTTTTTGATAAGGCTGAAATTGCTAAGTTAATGAATCATAATATTGGTGATATCAGAAATCTGGATTTATTAAAAAAAATTATCGTTAAGGCTGATCCTGAAATTGTGATTCATATGGCAGCACAGCCTTTGGTGAGAGAGTCTTACATAGATCCTGTTGGAACCTATCAAACTAATGTTATGGGTACTGTAAATTTATTAGAATCTGTACGTTCCTGTCCTAATGTACGGGCTGTTATAAATGTCACTACTGATAAATGTTATGAAAACAGAGAATGGGTATGGGGATATAGAGAAAATGAACCAATGGGTGGATATGATCCTTATTCCAATAGTAAGGGATGTTCAGAACTTATAACTTCTTCTTATCGGAGCTCATTCTTTAATCCGGAGAAGTATGGAAAAGAGCATCAGGTCGCTTTGGCATCTGCTCGAGCTGGAAATGTTATCGGTGGGGGAGATTGGGCTAAAGATAGATTGATCCCTGATATAGTAAATTCACTATTAAAAGAGGAAATAATTAAGATAAGAAGTCCTTATGCTATAAGGCCCTGGCAGCATGTTTTGGAACCACTCTCCGGCTATTTATTATTAGCTGAAAAGCTTTTTTCTCAAAAA
Organism: Oceanispirochaeta sp.; assembly: GCA_963677615.2. GTDB lineage: Bacteria > Spirochaetota > Spirochaetia > DSM-2461 > DSM-2461 > Oceanispirochaeta. Next base: position 32,046 of record CAXXQW010000003.1, read on the forward strand.
GGAATAGATTTTGCTCAAGGTTGGAATTTTGGTCCTAATGATGAGGATTCAAAAGAAGTTGGTTGGATAGTAAAAGAAATGTGCTCTTTATGGGGGAATTCCGCAGAATATGAAATTGATAAAAATCCACAACCTCATGAAGCAACTTATTTAAAATTAGATATTAGTAAATCTAGAAAGTTGCTAGGGTGGTCTCCAGCAAGGACCATATCTGAAACATTGGAGTCTATTGTTAGCTGGAGTAAAATGTTCTCCTCTGTACCTGCATTTGAATTATGTAGTAATGAAATACAGAGGATTTATGGATAAAACACTATAATCGCATCTAAAATTATGTGATTTGTTTAAAAATATAATGGAATTCGTAAAAAGATTATGAAGATTTTAATAACTGGTGGGACTGGCTTTCTTGGTTCTAAGCTAGCAGAAAATTTTAGTCGAGAAAAACATGAAATAGGAGTTATTACTCGAACTAATCAGAAATCAAATTATAAAACATTTACTCTTAAAGAGAATTTTGAAAATATTTCCGAAATATTAAAAGAGTTTCGGCCTGAAATTGTTTATCATTTAGCAACTAAATATAACAATGACGAAAAGTCTGAAGATATAAAAGATATGGTAAGAGTGAACATTGAATATCCAAGTTTGTTACTAAATGCTATGGATGAAGTTGGCTGTAAGTTATTCATAAACAGCAGTACATTTTGGAAAAACTATGATTCTCCTCTTTATAATCCGGTAAATTTCTATGCTGCTACAAAACAAGCATTTGAAGATATTTGTCAATATTATTCAAAAGCTAAGGGATTTAGAATTTTAAACTATATAATGTTTGATAATTATGGAGATGATGATAAACGATTGAAATTTCTAAACCAGTTGAAACATAATATAGAGAAAAAAACTGTATTAGATATTACTGCTGGAAACCAAGAGATCTTACTTGTTCATACAGATGATGTTATTTCTGCATATAAGATTGGTTCTAATATTTTATTTAATAGTGATGAAGGTTTATTTCAAACCTATACTATTGGTGAAAAAAAAAATATTCTTAAAGTAAAGGATTTGATCTATATAATTGAAAAAATTCTAGGAATAAGCGGATTTGTAAATTTAGGAAAAAAAGAATATCGAAAAAGAGAAGTTTTTAAAATTTATATAGAGGAAAAATTACTTAAAGGATGGAAACAATCAATCTCAATTGAAGAAGGGTTATTAAGATTCTTTAGAGGTAATCATGATAATTAGATTCAAAGAAATAAGTAGTAGTTATTTTGCTAATATTTTACAATTAAGTTCATCAATAATTTTAATGCCTATAATTTTATTAAAACTAAATGTTAATGAAATTGGAGTCTGGTATTTATTCTTGTCTATATATCAATTATTAAGTTTACTTGATTTTGGAATCACACCTAGCATACAACGTTTTGTTGCTTATTTAAAAGCTGGAGCAAATAAACTAATAAAAGAAGGAATTCCTTTATCAAGTAATTTTGTAAATAAAAGTTACTATTCTACATTTTTAATTGTTGTGGCTAAATTGTATAGATTTTTATCTATTATCTTTATTCTATTAGGATCAACATTAGGAGTACTCTATTTATCAAAAAATATTGGAATTAGATCTATAAATAATGGTATAATTAGTTGGTTTATATTTTTAGTTGCTATATGTATAAATTTTAATTTATCATATTTCAACCCTGTTTTGATTGGAAGAGGAGAAATTGTAAAAGCTAATTTCTCTATAATTGTATCAAGAATTTTATATTTGGTTACCTCAATAGTTTTATTAAAGCTTAATTTTGGATTATTATCTTTAGCGATAGGACAATTTGTAGGAGTTTTTGTAGGAAGAATAATTGCCTGGATAAATTATAAATCGGATGAAGATATATTATTCCTAAAATATAATAAAGAAAAAAGCAAAGAGATTAAAAGTGTTTTGCTTATAAGTTCTGGTAGACTTGGATTAAGTTCTTTAGGTTTTTTTTTAGTTTCAAAATCTACAATGTTATTTTTAGCGACTCGTTCAGATAATATTACAATAGCAAGTTTTGGTATTACTAATCAATTATATACTGTATTATATTCATTTTCAGCAGTTCTGTTAAACTCATTTTTACCGAAGATACAATCTCAATTACAAAAAAAAATGAAAAGACATGCAATGAATTTATTTACAACTCTCAATATTATTAGTTTAAGTTTATTTATTTTAGGTTCTTTTTTTATTTGTAATTTTGCTCCGTATATTTTAAGAATATTTAATTCAAATGTAGTTTTATTAGATTTTAAATATCAGATTATAATAATTTTAGCTTTATTGTTAGAACTAAACCAAGCTCAAATGGCTACCTTTATTTCATGCAGTAATTCAATACCATATGCAAAATCCGCTATAATTTCAGGTATGATAATATTGATTTGTAATTTATTGTATATAGTATTTCCAATTAAGACAGATTACTTATTGGGTTTATTACTGATAAGATTTATTGTCCAGCTATCTTATAACAATTGGAAATGGCCATTTGAAGTAATATACAAGGATTTTAATATGAATATTTTAGAATTTTATTCAAATGGAATAATTCAAATTCTAAAAAGAAGAAAGTATGAATAAAGTATTGTCAATTGGTATTCTAACAAATGGTTCATTTGAATTAGTAAAAAATAGGATTAATGAATTGATGAATATTATAAAATCTTATAATATTACATTAATAATATCAGATAATAAATATTGTGATGAAAATAACTTACATATAATAAAAATTAATAAAAAAAATCAAATAAAAATTGAATATATTAGTAATGATATAGATAAAACAATTAATGGTAATTTTAATAATATACTAAATTATATTAACAGTAAATATTTTTGGGTCATTGGAGATTCAATATCTTTTGATAGTTCACAATTCTTTCTAATAAATAAATTACTTAATTCTGATAAATATGATTTTATTTGCTTAAACTCAAAAAACAAAAGTCGAAGATCTTTAAAAAAGGATATAGTTAGTAGTGATTACATTTATATTTGTAAGAAATTGTTATGGCATATTACACTTTTAGGCTCAACAATATTTAAAAGTGAAGTTTTACAAAATTATTCAAAAAATGGATACAAAAATTTTCCTCAAATAGGAGCTTTTCTTGAATATTCTAGTAAAAATGAATTTTCATTGTATTTTTTATCTTTAAATGTTCTTGCAACAGATTCTAATAAAAAGCAATCTTATTGGTTCAATAATCTTATTTCAACTTTTGCAGTTGATTGGGTTAATGCACTAATTCCTTTTAAGGATAATTTTAACCAAAAAGATTTTTATACAATTCTAAAAAGTCATTCATATCATACTAAAATACTTGGTCTTCGAAATTTAATACTTTTTATTTCTAAAGGTTATCTTGATTACAATCCGAAAGAATTAGATTATTTATTATTAGCTACACACTCTTCAAAGAAGTTAGTTAATTTTATTTTTAAACTCCCAAGAGGACTCTTAAAAAATATTTATGAAATCTTATATTATTTTAAAAAAATATTTACTTATCCTTTTTAGTCTTATTCTATTAATGATAGGTACTTTTAAGGTACTAGGATATGATCCTGATTACAAAAATTACCATGAAATAATTACAAATATTGATTCTATAGAAAAACAATATGAAATTGGTTTTATAATTATATCAAAAATAAATAATTTCTTTTTTAAAAATTCAATAAATTTTGTTTACTTTATTTTTCTTTTACTTTCTTTATCTTTAAAAATTAAGGTTATTAAAGAATTTTCTAATAATAAAATAATATCATGCTATATATATCTAACAATGTTTTTTTTGATACAAGATTATACTCAAATTAGAGCGTCTGTTTCAGTTGGTATATTTTTACTTTCTATTCAATATATATATAAAAATAAAGTTAAGTATTTTGCACTTTTCTTAATTTCTTTATTATTCCATTGGTCGTCAATAATTTTTATATTGATTTACATTATAATAATTAATATAAAAAAGATTGAATATTACTTTTTCATATTAATTATATTTATATTACTTAATTTATTTCCATTGGACATTGAAAAAATTTTTCAAAATAGAATTATTATTAATATATTACCATTTATTGGACATCAATATTTTTTTAATGTTTTTAATCTATTAAATTTAAGTCTTATTATTCTGGATATACTATTGCTTCTTTTATATTTCAAATATAGAAAATATATTTCAGAATATAATGTTCTATTATTAAAAATATTTACAATTTCTCAAATATTATATTTATTTTTCGGAATGTTAGGTCTGATAGTTTTATCATATAGATTATCTTCTTTCTTAAATATAGTAATAATAATATTGTTACCAAATATCTTAAAATTAATAAAAGATAGAAAAATATTATTTTTTTTAATAATTATTTATTTTACATGTTATTTTTTTTATATATACAAATTTGTAATTTTCCCATAGGATAAAAAATGAATTTATTTTTAATTGTCACTCATAAACTAGATTATAAATTATCGAAAACATTTATATCATTAACAAAAGATCTAACTCTTATAAAAAACTCAACAATTGCCGTGTGGAAAAATCAAACTTCAGAAGATAAAGTTGAAAATTTAATTTTAAGCGAAACTTATGATATAAAAATAAATATCTACAATTCAATAAAGAATAAGGGATTATCATACATATATAATTATGTACGGAGAATCTATGATGGTTACAAGTTTATAATTTTATTAGATCAAGATACTGAATTAACACAGAATTTTTTAATGCAAGTAAATAATTTACAATCTCGATATAATTTGTACCTTCCAATTGTAAAAAATAAAAATTTAATTGTCAGTCCCGGAAAATTTAATGGTATAAAAGGAAAAAGAATTAAAAAATTTAAATATGGAATTAATCCTTCTAAAGGATTTACTGCTATAAATAGCGGGATGATTATTAATTTTGAATATTTTAAAAAAATATTTCCTGGTTATGATGAACGATTAAAGTTTTATGGAATTGATGTTTTTTTTATGAAAAAATATTCAGAACTTAATGATGAGTTTTTTTTATTAAATACAGAATTACAACATAGCTCGGGTTTGTTAGATAGTAATGAGAATAGAGATAAAAAAATATTTAGAATTTATAATCTTATCAAATCTTGGGAAATATTAAATTATAGACATAATATATTTTTGTGGCTGTACATTTTTTATGCTAAGTGCAAAAATTCAATAAAATTTAAAACAATAATCTTTTTTAAGGATAACAGATTTGAAATATTTGAATAAAATGAATTTTATAAGAAATAAGAAATTTACCTTTGACAATGATTTGACAATAGGCAATAAAATAGTCTTTTTTAAAGATTACATTATAATGTTAATTAGGGGAGTTTTAATTTCTCTTTTCAATAAAAATATTAAGACTCATTTTTTAGGCAATAATGTCCTTATTCGAGGATATGGAAAATTATCGATAGGTATAGGGTCAAAAATTTCTAATAATGTAACTTTAAATGCAATTGGTAATACAGGTTTAAAAATTGGAAATTACGTTAATATTGGTTCTTATTGCAAAATAATTGTTAGTTCTAATTATTCTAATTTAGGAGATAAAATAATTATTGGAGATTATGTAGGGATTGGAGATTTTTCTTATATAGGAGGTTCTGGTGGTGTGGAAATAGGCTCCGATACTATAATTGGGCAATTTTTTACTGTTCATCCAGAGAATCATATATTTTTAGATATTGAAAAAAAAATAAGACTACAAGGTACAAAACGAAAGTCTATTTTTATTGGAAAAAATTGTTGGATAGGAGCAAAAGTAACGATATTAGCTGGTGTAACCATTGGTGCAGGATCTATTATTGCTGCTGGGGCAGTAGTAAATAGATCTTTCCCTGAAAATTCAATAATTGCTGGTGTACCAGCAAAATTAATAAAAAAAAGGTAATTATGAAAAAAATATTACTAATACATCAAAGTGCTGATTTATACGGTAGTGATAAAAGTTTTATTCAAACATTAAAAATATTTAAAGACATGAAAGATGAAATAACAATTGTCTTACCACAAGATGGTCCATTAATTGAGTATATACACGATTTTAAAATTGAGATTTATTTTTTTATACGTCTTCACAAAAGAATATTAAAAACTTTAATTTCTAAAGATTACAAATTTTTATATGATGTTAAGAAAACAATAAATCTAATAAAAGACCATGAAGTTGTTTATTGTAATACAATTGTACCTATATTATTTATTATGATTTCTATCTTATTAAACAAGAAATTAATATTACATGTTAGAGAAATCCCTCCTAAGTATGTAATTATATTTTTTAAAATAATTTTATTCTTTAAAAAGGATAAGATAATAATTTTTAATTCAATAAACACGAAAAATCAATTTTATACAAAAAAAAGAGATAATTATATAGTTGTCTATAATGGTTATAAAAAAAATCAAGAGATTAAAAAACAAAAACAAAATAATATTATAAATTTTACTTTTGTTGGTAGAATTAATGATTGGAAAGGTTATGATATTTTATTGGAGGCTTTTAATTTATTGTTAAATAAAGGAATAGATAATATTAAGCTCAAGATCGTCGGATCCCCATCTAATAACAGTTTAAATTTATTAGAAGAATTAAAAATAAGAATTCAGGAAATAAATTCAAAAAAAATAGAATATATTCCATTTACGAAGGATATTGACAATATTTATTTAAATACAGATATATTAGTTGTACCTTCAAAGAAACCAGAACCTTTTGGACGTGTTGCAATTGAAGCAATGTCTTTTGGTATTCCTGTAATTGCAACTAATCACGGTGGATTATCTGAAATAATTATAGATAATTTTACTGGATTTCTTATTGAGCCAAATAGTGTAAAAAAATTAAGTGAATCAATGTTAAAATTTATTAGAAATAAAGATCTAATAAGAGAATATGGAATTAATTCATTTCTAACATTTGAAGAAAACTTTAATGAAAAAAAATATCTAAATCATATGGAAGATATCTTTAGGAGTTATTTTAATGAAAGGTGGAGATAACATAAAAATTGCAATAATTGGAACAGTAGGATTACCTGCTAAATATGGTGGTTTCGAAACTTTAGCCGAAAACTTAGTGCGATACCAAAAAGATGAATTCATTTATACAGTTTTCTGTACAAAATCTGAATACTCAAAAAGACCTAATAAATTTCTGAAAGCGAATTTAAATTACATTAATCTAAAAGCTAATGGTATATTTAGTATATTATATGATTTTATTTCTATGTTAAAATCCTTAAATAATAATGTTTTATTAGTTTTAGGAGTATCCGGTTCAATTTTTTTACCAATAATTAAATTAATATATAATGGAAAGGTCATTACTAATATTGATGGTTTAGAATGGAAAAGAAATAAGTGGGGATATTTTCAAAAGAAATTTTTGAAAATATCGGAAAAATTTGCAGTAAAATATTCAGATATTATCATTGGTGATAATAAAGTTATTGTAGATTATGTAGAAACTGAATATGGTAAAACTGCTTTTTTGATTGAATATGGTTCAGACCATGTAAAAAAATCACTAAATCTTGAACTTAAATATCCATTTATTAGTACAAAATATGCAATTACGGTTTGTCGCATTGAACCCGAAAATAATATTGATAAAATATTAGAAGCATTTAAAAATTGTAATTTTAATATGGTAATAATTGGAAATTGGAATACAAGTAAATACAGTAATAATCTTTATACTAAATATAAAAAATATCCAAATATATATTTACTTAACCCTATTTACGATATTGATGTCATAAGTTTTTTACGATCAAAAGCGTCAATATATGTACATGGGCATAGTGCAGGTGGGACTAATCCTTCTCTTGTGGAGGCTATGTTTTTAGGATTAGGGATATTTGCATATGATTGTTCGTATAATAAAGAAACAACAGAAGGAGCATGTAAATATTGGTCTAATTCTAGTCAATTGAAAAATTTAATACAAGCTTATTGTTTAGAAGATTTAAACAAGATCGGTCAAAAGATGCATGATATTGCAGAACATAGATATAAATGGTCTACCATAACCGCTAAATATGAAAAATTATTTAAAACTGTATTAAATAAGGAGAAAATATGAACGGAATAATTTTAGCTGTCGGTTCTGGATCAAGACTTTACCAAGCAACAAAATCAATATGTAAACAATTAATTCCAATATACGACAAACCAATGATCTACTATCTATAACAAAAATATGGCTTAACTAGCTCTCCGTTTTTTCAAGGCAGGATCACCACCCTTTGGGAGAGGGGATCGAGAGGTGAGTGCCCAAGTGGGGGAGGCAGGTATTAGGCTGTAATGATCTGATTCATCATGTCTCTTTTCTCTTATCCCTTTCCAAAACACAAAAAATAGATTAAAAATAGACATAATAATCAGATAAGAGGGCTTAAATCATGTCAGAAAATATAAATAATACACCCCAGGAAGACGAAATCGATCTCCTCGATCTCTTCATAGTCCTCCTCAAACACCGCTGCTTAATAATCTGTTCATTCCTCGGTGTAATTTGCCTTATTTTAGCAGGATATTTCTTCTACCCTTCCTGGAAGTACGAAAAAACACTGGAACGTCAGAATGTAGAAGCCATCATGACCCTGGGAACAGGATCCAATCTGGAAGCTGTTGGAATTAATTACAATATTCCATCCCTCTTTACATCAGCACCACTGCTTCTCCAGTCCCTTAAAAATGCCGGAATTCAGCAACTGGGTCCGGAAGACGATTCCATTGATCTGACAAACCCGGAGCAGAATGTACGAGCCCTCAATTATGTTCTGCAAATTTTTGTAAACCATAAAACACTGGATGGGGAAACTATAGAAGAAAAGGATTTACCTTTTTTCTATACATTGCCATCAAAAGACGCACAATACTTTGAATTGAAATATTACCATAAGGATTCCGATTTGGCACTGGCATTTCTTAATAGCCTCTACAGGAATGCGAACCAAAAGCTTCTGGAAAACATTCAGCCACAGCTGCAGGCCCTGGCAGCTGCCGGAGAAACAGCTGGTAATAAAACTACCGGTACAAGCGCGATTCTTCAGGATGCCCAACAGTTATCAAATGTAGCCCAAAAAATCCTTGACGGATCTATCCCCGCCCTGGAACTTCTGGAACAACCCTACTATGTTAAAAATGAAGTCTCGAAGAAAGCTATACAATCCTCCTATAGGAAAATGGCGGTTATCCTCATTTTTGCAGTGTTCTTTCTGTCCATTTTCCTGGCCTTTATCCTGGAATTTATAGAAAATATAAAATCCGATGAAGAACGGATGGCAAAAATCCGCAAAGCCCTGAATAAGGAATAAAAAGGAATTTTCGAATGTCTCTGATTACTATCCGCAATCTCGTCAAAACGTACCCCCTGGGGCAATTGGAAGTGCACGCCCTCAAAGGGGTTTCCCTGGATATAACCGGGGGGGATTTTGTCTCTGTAGCCGGCCCATCCGGATCGGGTAAAACCACCATCATGAACATGATCAGCCTGATCGACACCCCCACCTCAGGGCAAATCCATATAAATAAAAAAGACACGGCCAAAATGAACCGGAGGGACCTCACCCGGCTGCGTCATGAAGTGATCGGTATTGTATTCCAGTCATTCAATCTTCTTCCTGTTTTAAATGTAACCGAAAATGTGGAACTCCCCCTGGTCATCGGGAAAAATCCTCTCCCCAAAAAAGAACGCCGGGAATGGGTAACCCACCTGCTCAAAGAGGTAGGCCTGGAAGAACGGATGACCCACAAACCCTCGGAGCTCTCAGGAGGCCAGCAGCAGCGAGTGGCTATTGCCCGGGCCCTGGCAACCAAACCCCGCATTGTGATTGCAGACGAACCAACAGCCAATCTGGATTCTTCTACAGGTGAAAAAATCCTCAATCTGATGAAAGAGATCAACAAAACCGACGGCACCACCTTTATTTTCTCTACCCATGATCCCGGAATCTGGGAAATGGCCGATCATGTGGTCTTCCTGCGGGACGGCCTGATCGAATCGGAGCAGCGCAAGTGATCATCCTCCTGGCCCTTCGGAACCTTATCCGAAACCGGCGAAGCTCCCTATTACTTATACTCCTTATGGCCTTTATCTCTCTGGTCTTCTTTCTGGGCAGCAGCCTTATCTCCCAGTCAGTGAGAGGCCTGAAAAGCACCTATGTTGACAACCTGACAGGCGATCTGGTTATTCAGAAAGAGTCCCGGATCTCCATGAACCTTTTCGGGGCCAATACGCCTGTTATAGATGATTTTTTTACCATCCCCGTACTCCCTGCCTATGAGGAAGTCAAACAGGTACTGAAAGAGACCCTTCCGGATGCCCGGTTTGCCGGAATGGTCTCGGGAAAGGCTGTGCTGGATGCCGCTGGAGTCAGAACCGCTGTGCCTTTGATGGGGGTGGATGCCCAAAGCTACTTTACCCTGTTCCCCGGTTTAAAACTGGAAAAAGGCGAATGGCTTAAGCCGGAAGAGCAGGGGATACTTATAACCCAAGGCAGAGCAAAAAGTATTGAGACAAAAACCGGTCATCCTGTGCAGATCGGGCAGCTTGTCAAGCTTACCTATGCAGGCCGTACAAGTTTTAAAATCAGGGAAGTACCCATACGGGGTATTGTCAGCTATACAAACCCGGGGCCTTTTATGGAAGAGGTCGTGATTTCCGATGCCCAGACAGTCCGGGCCCTCTCTTCCGTCCTCGCCGAAGCCGCAGAGGATGTAGACGTAGAAGAAGAAGCCCTGGAACTACTGGATAGCGATGCTGATGATCTATTCGGGAGTGATACAGGATTTTTTGATGATGTGGAAGCATCTGCTAATGAACAGGACAATTTGATAGACGATCTCAGAAATGAACTAGCCACACAGGAAAATTCCGAAGCCCCCTGGATCGGGGGAGACTGGAACTTTATCATCATCCGTTTGCCCGAGGATGCATCCGCCCTCATGGCCCGGAACAGGCTTAACAGCAGGTTAAAGCCTTTGGGAGTCCAGGCTGTGGGCTGGCAGACAGCTGCCGGTAATTCGGCGCTGCTGGTTTTGCTGGTTCAGAATCTTTTCTATATTGGTATTATCCTGGTGGGGATTGCCGGAGTGGTGACAATTATCAATATTATTTTGATCTCCGTTTTCCGCCGAACCAGGGAAATTGGTACTCTCCGGGCTATCGGGGCTTCCGACAGCTATATTATGGGTATGCTGGGGCTGGAAAACCTGAGCCTCTCCCTGGCTGGTGGCCTTGCGGGTATTCTCTGCGGCCGGTTTTTTATGAATTATATTAATGCTCTGGAATGGCCCATTCCCCATCCCTTTATTGCTGCCCTTATGGGCAGCCCCGTATTAACAATGACATTTCTCCCCGAACTTGCTTTGCGGGCGGTTTTGCTGGCTGTTCTCATAGGGTTTCTTTCCGCCATATTCCCTGCTGTCAAAGCAATAAGGATTAATCCCATGGAAGCGGTGAGGCAGGGCTGATATGAAAATTTTTTCTTTAACACTTATGGCCTTCCGCTACTTCCGGCGCTATTTCCGGCGTTATCTTTTTCTTTTTCTGGCCCTCAGTTTCGGGTATGGAATTATAACCTCCCTGACCGGTTTGCAGGCTGGTATGGAAGAAAGTGTTTATCGTTCGGCTCAATCTCATTACTCTGGTGATCTTACATTAATTGGTAGAGTAAATGAAAAAATAGAATCACAAATTCATGATGTAAATAAAATCCTTGAAACAATAAAATCTTTGGGTATACAGATAAAGGATTTTGTTATTAGAACGCAAGTCGGAGAAGATGGTATTCTTTATTTTAATGGAAAATCTGTACGGCAAAAATATGTACTTGGGGTTGATTGGATTGAACATGAAAAAATATATTTCATGGGACTATCATACTCCCAGGGTAACTATACAAACTGGGATCCTAATACATCTATTATCATTTCAAATCCTGTAGCTGAAGAATTAAATGTACAATTGGGTGATCGTATTCTTTTAGAAGTATATAACCGTACAGGCCAAATTAATACCAGATTTTTTATTGTTCAAGCTATTATTAATGATGCATCAATTTTTGGATATTACAAATGCTATATAGACCGTAGTGTACTAAATGATCTAATAGATTTTAAAGTGAATGAGGCTTCTTCTATCGGCATCTATCTCAAAGAAGGGAGTTCTACTGATGACGCTGCTGTTAAAATACATAAGGCATTAGTAGATAAAGGTTTTAATTTGGCTCCACTATTAAAAAAATAGAGATGAATTACAGCGGGAATTCTGGCGTTCTTGGGAAGGCGTGCGTTATTTTGTTATTACCCTTCCGGTCTACCTCTCTGAAGTAGCCGAACTCCTCTCGGCCATCCAGATTATCTCCTACTTTCTCTACTTTCTGATGATCCTTATTATCATCGTCTCGGTCGCCGTCACCTATCGCCTGATACTCCACGAACGGGAAAAGGAAATTGGTACCCTCCAGTCCGTTGGTTTTCATAGCCGGGACGTGGTTTTTTTATTAATGACAGAAACGATCATTCTCTTCCTCTGCTCTCTTATCACGGGATTCCTTTTTGCCCGCCTGGTTATCTGGCTCCTGGGCTTTGTTTCTTTCAGCATGATCTCCCAGTTTTGAGATCTTCATGCAGGGCGGCCGTCTTGTCCCGGTCTTCACTCTTCGGACTACACTGATCAACAGCGCCATCGTGTTGGCCGCCCATCATCCCTACCGTAGCCCTCCCGGTCTTCAACGCCCTCCCGCAAACCCCTCCCCGAAATCCTGGCAGGTTCCCAGTAGAGACTATTGTAATGGAGTGATTTATCACGCCTCTTCTTTGATTTGTACGGAATGTTAACCTGGAAACTGGCAGAAAAGATCCTGGAAACTTGAACTGCATGCTCAGGGGTTGTATAATGCATGCATGTAAGGAGTGGAGAAATGCCAAGTCTGCAAGTCAGAGAACTTCCTGATGAAATCTATCAACAGCTGAACTATCTTGCCTCTAAAGATCATAGGAGCCTGGCACAGGAAACCATTGTACTTCTGAGAGAAAGCATTGAGGCGAGGATGTCAAATCAGGAAAGGCGTAAGCATCTATTGGAGAATTACAAAGGAATTAAAATCGATACGAGCCGTTTGCCTGAACCGGAAGAACTGATTCGGGAGGATCGTGACCGTTGATTTCTGTTATCGATACAAGTGCAGCAGTCGAAATTGCCTTGAATAAAGAAAAAGCAGAAACCTTCAAAACGGTTATAGCTGAATCCGAAGTCGTCCTGGCACCGGATCTGTATGTATCGGAAGTCACCAATGTTTTCTGGAAATATAGAAGATTGACAGAAATAACCGATGCCCAATGCAGGGAAGCCATTCATATATGCCTGGAAATGGTTGATGATTTTGTTAGTACAAAAAATCTATGGCGGGAAGTATTTACCCAAAGCGTTGCGTCAGGTCATTCTGCGTATGATATTTTTTATCTTGTTACAGCACGAAGAAACGGTGCCCAGCTTCTAACATGCGATAAAAAACTGATAACTCTTGCCGATCAACTACAGATCCCTACAATAAAATAAGACTAACGTCCCCTCCTGGTTCCCGAGCGGACTTGTACTGAGCGAAGCCGAAGTAGTCGAGGGGTAGGGGCTGGGGGACTGAACGGGAAAACCCAGAGAAATCGTAACCCCAAACAATCAGACTTTTCTTAATTAATGTGCTAAATTACAAACGGAGCCAATGAAAATGCAAAAACAAAAAATATTTATAGTCATACTCATCAGCCTGATAGCAATAAACCTTTTCGGTACAGATTACAAATCCCTGCTGGAACAGGCCGACAACCTGGTCAACTATCCCGGCACAGACTTTTCTGCCGAGTACACAATCGTTCAGGATAAACCCGGCCAGAGCCGAACTACAACCATTGCTGCCGTATTCCGCCGGGACAGCAAGGAAACCTATGTGATCCTGGTAAAGGAACCCTCTATCAACAAAGGGCAGGGATATTTGAAACAAGGGGGAACCCTCTGGTTTTTCGACCCCGAATCCCGCAAATTCAACTCCACCAGCAGCAGCGACCGGTTTCAGAATACCAACGCCCGGAACTCCGACTTTACCCAGTCGACCCTGGCCCAGGATTATGACGTTGTGTCTGGATCAGAAGGCAAACTGGGGCGATTTGACTGCTGGGTCCTGGAACTGGAAGCCAATAACGATGAAGTTACCTATCCCAAAATGAAAATCTGGATCAGCAAAGACGGCCTGGTAAGAAAAACCGAGGACTACAGCCTTTCCGGACAGCTCTTGCGTACTACAGCCATTCCTGACTACTACAAACTGGATGAGGTTTTTGTTCCCAAAAGAATCCTCTTTATCGATGCACTGAGAGGTGCTACCATAAACGGGAAATTTCAGAATGAAAAAACCCAGATTACCATCACGAAACCCTCCCTGGGGAACCTGCCGGACTCGGTCTTTTCCAAGTCCTTTCTGGAGTCCATGAACCGGTGAGGCAGGATAAAAAGTTTTATTATACCCGCCATGTACTTCAGAGGATGTTTGAACGGTCCATATCAGTGGAAGAAGTAGAGGCAACAATTGTAAATGGACTGGTAATTAAAGAATATCCTGATGATAAACCCTACCCGAGTGTTTTGGTTTATAATAAAAAAAGTAATGATCCCTTGCATGTTGTATATTCTGAAGAAGGTATGACATGTTATGTTATTACAGCCTATAAACCCAGTTTGGATGAATGGTATTCAGACTTTGCTACAAGGAGAGAGTCATGAAAACCTGCTTATTATGTAAAAATGGACATTATCAGGAAGGTTTTACCACAGTTGTTTTTACAAAACAGGAAAGTGTTGTGATCATCAAGCAGGTACCAGCACTTGTATGCAGCCAATGTGGAGAGTATATCCTTTCGTCCGATATTAGTCAAAAAGTGCTTGCCATGGCGCAAGGGGCAATATCACAGGGAGCAGAAGTTGAACTGAGAAAGTTCACTGCCTGAAATAAAAAATGAAACTGAAAAATACTCTCCTTATAGTATGTCTCTGTCTCACTATGTTCCTTTACTCTCAGGAGATGGAATCCTCTGAAACAACCCTGAATGATATTTCCCTGGATTCTATAGACGATCTGTTCGGAGAAACAGATGATACGGATGAGTCAGATAATAACGATAATTCAGACGATACTGAAGTAGTAGTTGAAGAGGAAACTCAAACCGACCAGACTGATTTACTTGGTGAATTAACCTCCCAAACCGGAGGCTCCCTGACAGTCAGGTATGCCTTTGCGGCCGGTTTTGCCCCGGGATGGAGCGAAGCTCCCTGGTTTTGGGATGAACAGGATGAAGATTTTACAAAGGTCATCGGAGCCGATCTCACCTCGGATTTTATCTTCGATTTTCAATTGACTCCTCAGCTGAGGGCCTACCAGACCTTTTCCATAGATTTTCCCGATTATACATTTTCTCTGGATAGTTTCTGGGCCGAGTACAATCTGGAGAACAAAGCCTTTTTTAAACTGGGCCACTATTCGGAATCCTGGGGTCTCAGTGGCAATTATGCCTATACTAACCTCCTCTCCCGTTTGCCCGAAGACGGCAGCGGAGGAGATGCCTATACCTTCCGTATGAACCTTCCCCTGGGAGTAGGGGGTGTTCAGCTTCTTACAATGGCCCGGAGCGGATGGGTCGAAGGCGGGGATATAGAACAGATGGAAGCCGGAGACCTGGGTTACGGGGTCAAATACAACTACGCCCACCCCCTGGCGGATATTAACCTGGGAGTTTTTTATCATGAATTAATGCCCCTCAGGGCCATTATCACATCAAAATCTACCCTTTTTGACTCGGCAGAACTGTTTCTCCAGGCTTTGGCAGCTGTTCCAAAGCAGGATGATTTTCAAAATACCGTTTTCTCGGGTAGCATTGCTGTTGTGGATGATTTTTTCAAAGACAAACTCACTGTCAATGCAGAGTATTTCTATAATGGGGAAGTCTATACAAAGCTGGTGGAATCCGACAGCGGGTGGACCCAGGACGAAACCAGCCCTTTTATCAAAGGACACAATGGGGCTCTGAATCTTTATTATAACACCGGAGTGAAAAATCTGAATATTTTCAGCCGTTTACTTTACAATTTCCATGAAAATACAGGGAAATGGGCCCCGGGATTCCGGTTTAAACCCTACAAGGATCTCTCTGTATATCTTTCAACTCCTATAGCAATAGGAGAGCGGGACGGAGTCTATTACCACAGTAACTACGATGAAAAAAACAGGCCCTTTAGCATAACCCTGGCTGTCATATTATCAGGAAGTCAGAAATTTGCCCAATATTAATAGAGGGGATGAGTCATATTATGAGATGGGAGAATATTCGAGGAGTCCGGGGGGCCTTGCTTTTCTGTATATGTTTAACAGATCTTTTTTCTTCTCATTCTCTTTACTCCCGGTCTCATGATTTTCAGGTTTAAAGGATCTCCTGGAAAGATGCTGGCCGGGCATCCCCTGCGAAGCCATTATGTCTACAGGGTGTGCTTTACTATTCCCCACATGGCAGTGGAAGGTCGTGTTCTGGCCCTCTTCCAGGCTCTGACTGGAAAAATAAACTGGTAGATTTTTAGAACTTTTTGAGGCAATATATATGCGTTAAAAAGCAATATAGATTAAGGATACAAATATGAAAGGAATAATCCTGGCAGGAGGCTCCGGAACACGCCTCTACCCGGCAACAAAATCCATCTGCAAACAACTCCTCCCCATTTTCGACAAACCCATGATCTATTATCCCCTGTCGACCCTCATGCTGGCAGACATCAAAGACATAATGATCATATCGACCCCCCAGGACACCCCCAGATTTCAGGAACTCCTGGGTGATGGAACCAACCTGGGAATTCACCTGGAATATGCGGTACAGGAAGCCCCCAATGGCCTGGCCGAAGCCTTTATTATAGGAAAAGACTTCATTGGTGATGACTCTGTAGCCCTGGTACTGGGCGATAACCTCTTTCACGGCCACGACTTTGCCAAGCTCGTACAAAATGCCGCCAAACAGCAAACCGGAGCCACCGTTTTTGGCTATTATGTTAATGACCCCGAGCGCTACGGCGTGGCCGAGTTCGACAAAAACGGAAAAGTCCTCTCTCTTGAAGAAAAACCCCAAAACCCCAAATCCAACTACGCGGTTGTGGGCCTTTACTTCTACGACAACCAGGTTGTTGACATCGCAGCCAACCTCAAACCTTCCCCCCGGGGAGAACTGGAAATTACTGACGTTAACAAAGAGTACCTCAAAAGAGGAGAGCTTAAAGTGGAACTTATGGGACGCGGATACGCCTGGCTCGACACAGGAACCCATCAGTCCCTTCTGGAAGCCTCCCAGTTTGTAGAAGTTATAGAAGCCCGCCAGGGTCTGAAAATCGCCTGCATTGAAGAAATCGCCTACCGGCAGGGCTTCATCAATAAAGATCAGTTAGCAAAACTGGCCGAAGACTTAAAAAAATCTACCTACGGTGAGTACTTACTAAATATTTTAAAAACCTTATAGCTGCTGCCCTCTCCCTCTCGATGCCTGAGCAGAGGTACTACAAGCGAAGCCGAAGTGTCGAAGGAGAGGAGATTATAAGGATTGAATTATCATATAAATATCATTAGAATGATAATCAGGAGAGAATATGCCCATCATAAGACCTGTTTCAGATCTTCGAAACAATTTTACAGATATCTCTAAAAGAGTGCATTCTGATGAAGAACCGATATTCCTGACAAAAAAAGGAGTTGGGGACATGGTTGTCATGTCTATTGAATACTATAATAAGCATTTAGCCATGATGGAACTTTACCGGAAACTGGGAACGGCAAGAGATGAAATCCAGGAAGGTTCATCAGGAAAAGATGCCCGTACATTTATTGAAACCCTCATGAACGAATGAATTCAAACAAATACGCTGTTCTCATCTATCCAGCAGCTGAAAGAGATTTCCGCGAAGTGAAGGAGTATTTTACAGAAGTATTGAAAATCAAGCCTAACCCCTTATTTCAGAAAGTCAATGATTCCATAGCTGTATTGGAAGAGAATCCCTACCTTTATCCTTTGGTAAAGGATTCCTTTCTGGGGGCAATGGGATACAGAATGGTGCCTGTGGACAATTATTTGTTATTTTATGTTGTAAAAGAAAAAACAGTCCAGTTGCACCGCTTCTTATACGGAAAGCGGGATTACTTGCATATTTTATAGAGATCCATTTGTTGGTAAAACATAAGCATTCTGAAAATAAAAGAATCAGAATAAATATACTAAAAAAACTGAAACCTTCTTACCCTCTCGGTGCCTGAGCGGACTTGTGCTGAGCGAAGTCAAAGTAGCCTAAGTGACGAAGAGGGAGTGGGAATGAAAAATAGGAAAATAATATGCCATTTGAATTCAAACAAACACCCATCCCGGGAGTCATGATCATCCAACCCGAAAAGTTCGGAGACCACCGGGGCTTCTTCATGGAAACCTACAAAAAATCCGATTTCATTTCAGCAGGAATCAAAGAAGACTTTGAACAGGACAATCACTCCTTTTCATCAAAGGGTGTCCTCCGGGGCCTGCATTTTCAAACCGCACCCCACGCCCAGGGCAAACTGGTCCGCGTGGTAAAAGGAGCCGTTTGGGACGTAGCTGTAGACCTGATCCCTGGATCCCCCACCTTTGGACAGCACTTTGGTCTGGAACTCACAGAAGAAAACAATACCATGCTCTACATCCCCCCGGGATTCGGTCACGGCTTTTTGACACTGGAGGATAACACCCACTTTCTCTACAAGTGCACCGCCGAATACGCTCCGGCTTCCGACGGCGGAGTCAAATGGAACGATCCCGACCTGGCCGTACAATGGCCCCTTGAACCGGAGCAGGAACCATTAGTATCAGATAAAGATGCAATATTACCGTTTTTAAAAGAACTGGAATTGTAAAATATTTCTCCCCTCGCCCTCTCGGTGCCTGAGCGTAGTCGAAGGAGGAGATGGGATCTAGGGGGAGGGAAAGGAACCAAACCATGACCAACAAAAACATACATCCCTCTCCCTTTGGGAGAGGGGACGGGGGAGAGGGGCTGATCTGGCTCATAGGAAACAAAGGCATGCTGGGGCAGGATCTGTCAAAAGCTCTGACCAGCGCCAACATAAACCATATAGGCTCAGACCGCGAAGTTTCCATACTTGAACCGGCAGAACTCAAAGAATTTGCCAAAAAGCATAATCCGGCGGCCATCATCAACTGCTCTGCCTATACCGCCGTAGACAAGGCAGAAGAAGATCAGGACGCTGCATACGCCATTAACAGGAATGGCGTTGCCAACATAGCAACACTGGCAGCGGACAGGGATATCCCCTTAATTCACATATCCACCGATTACGTCTTCGATGGCACCAGCTCAACTCCCTTAACAGAGGATGCTCCTACAGGCCCGTCTGGTGTTTACGGTGCAAGTAAACTGGCGGGAGAAGAGGAAATCAGAAAAATCTGCAAACAATTTTTTATCATTCGTACCGCATGGCTCTATGGCCAGTACGGTCCCAATTTTGTCTATACCATGGTAAAACTTATGAACAAACTGGATGCCATAAAAGTGGTGGATGACCAGAAGGGATCTCCCACCTGGACAAAAGACCTGACAGGGCTGATACTGGAAATTCTTAAAAGCGGTTCGGAAGCCTATGGAACCTACCATCTTTCCGGAGAAGGGGAGTGTTCCTGGCATGAATTCGCCGCAGAAATTTACCACCAGGCAAAAGAAAAGGGGCTAATCGCTTCTGACTGCACTATAAACAAATGCACATCCGAAGAATTCCCCACCCCGGCAAAACGTCCGGCATACTCATTAATGTCTAAAGAAAAAGTAAAAAAAACCTTTAACTATAAAGTAAGAACCTGGCAGGAATCACTAAAACTATTCCTATCAGAAATAACTGAAAAGGATATTATTTGACACATTCCTCCCTTCGCCCTTGGTTCCTGAGCGGAGTCGAAGCAGGGAGAGGGGATCGAGGGGAGAGGGTTGGATACAATAAAAACTCACCCCGATAAATAAGATTACACCCAAAAAACTTTTCCCCCTCGTTCCAAAGAGCTGGGAAAGCCAAAAGAGGAAAAACACATGAGAACATTCAAAAACATACTGGTAACCGGCGGAGCCGGATTCATAGGCAGCAACTTTATCAGAGTCCTTTTAAACAACCCGGATTTTTCCGGCAGGGTCATAAACCTGGACAAGCTCACCTACGCCGGCTGTGCCGCCAGCCTGGATGATGTGGCTGCAGCTTATCCCGATAGGTATATTTTTCAACAGGGCGATATCTGTGATGCAGACTTTGTTGTGTCCCTGTTCATGGAATATGACATCGACGCGGTCTGCCACCTGGCCGCAGAAAGCCATGTAGACCGCTCTATTGAAGGCCCGGAAGCTTTCATTAAAACCAATGTAAACGGTACGTTCACTCTTCTGGACGCTGCCAGAAAAGCCTGGGCAGGCAGCTTTGAAGGAAAACTTTTTCATCATGTCAGTACCGACGAAGTGTACGGATCCCTGGGAGAAACCGGGTACTTTTATGAAACCACTCCCTATGATCCCCGTAGCCCCTATTCGGCTTCCAAAGCCTCTTCAGATCATCTGGTTATGGCCTATTTCCATACCTATGGACTCCCCGTTACCATGACCAACTGTTCCAACAACTACGGCCCCTACCAGTTCCCTGAAAAACTCATCCCCGTGATGATAGAAAACATGCTGGAGGGAAAACCGTTACCAGTGTACGGAGATGGCAAAAACATCCGGGACTGGCTTTTTGTGGAGGATCATAACACCGCTGTCTGGGCTGTCATGCAGAATGGCAAACTCGGGGAAACCTACAATATCGGCGGAGAAAACGAGTGGGAAAATATCCGGCTCGTCAACACCCTTTGTGAGGTGGTTGCTGAGGAAACAGGAAAAGATCCTGAAGAGCTGAAATCCCTGATCACCTTTGTTAAAGACCGGCCCGGCCACGATCAGAGGTACGCCATCAACTGCGACAAACTGAAAAACGAACTGGGCTGGACACAGTCTCTGGATTTTGAAGAAGGTCTGCAGAAAACTGTTCGCTGGTATCTTGATAATCGCCCCTGGATAGAGAATATCAAATCCGGAGAGTATCTTCACTGGATGGAGAAGAATTACACCGAGAGATAATATACTCCTCTTTCTTGGTTTGATGGAAAAAGAGAGCCGTACAGACGCGATTTATCGCGTCTCCCTGCATCTTTGGGAATAAAAAAGGCCATCGTCAAATATTTCTTGATCCACCAACGACTCATTTTCATAACAAATAGCATAAACCTCGTGAATCTGATACTATTGTCTCATGAAAAGATCCTTTCTGATTCTCATTCTATCAATCATCGTATCTTTTATCCCGGTTTTTTCCAATGAGAAAATCGGCTCCATACTGGACTCTTATTACATGGGCCTTAGTTTGCTTAATAATGTAGACAGGCCCTTTTTAAATTTCAGATCCTACAGTTCCAACAACTGGGATAAAAAGGGGATTAACCATCCCTGGCAGAATATCTCAGAGGTCGAACCTGTATTGGACGCAGAAGCTTTCTCTCTTCTATTACTCCCTGCAGAATGGTTTCAATCCTATAACCTCAACTCTCCCCATGGCATCAATGACGGTGGTCTCTGGCAGGGAAAGGGTTACAATACAGCCCTTTCCTTTGGCCTTGAACTCAGTACGGATCATCTGGAGTTGGTTTTCTCTCCGGAAGTGTATTTCTCACAAAACCTCACTTACATCATTCGGAATTCCGCGACCTCCTCTGAATGGGGGTATTTTTACAGCGGTATTGATGCCCCACAGCGCTTTGGTAACGAATCCTTCTGGGATTTCAGCTGGGGGCAAACCCAGATCCGATACAAATGGAGTGACTGGACTGTCGGATTCGGGACAGAAAATTTCTGGCTGGGAACATCCGGCCAGACAGCCATAGTCATGAGTAATAATGCCGATGGATTTCCCCATCTGGATATAGGGCTGAATCGTCACAGTACCTCCTGGGGAGATGTGGAATTCCGGTACTGGTGGGGGGCTCTGAAAAGCTCTGAATATATAGAAACCGTTGAAAAAAATAGTTATCAGGACTTTTTAAGCGGAGTCTCCCTGGGATTCTCGCCAGTTTTCCTGCCCTATTTTTCTTTTGGGCTTCATAAAACAACCCAGCTTCGGCTGGAGGATTTTTCTGCCTACAGTCTTATTGCCGCTATTGACCCGGGGCTTATCAAGGATTTCAAGGGCGGAGAGGATATGGGAGTAGACGGTAGTGACGGAA
Source organism: Oceanispirochaeta sp. (assembly GCA_963677615.2). Taxonomy (GTDB): domain Bacteria; phylum Spirochaetota; class Spirochaetia; order DSM-2461; family DSM-2461; genus Oceanispirochaeta. Next base: position 54,503 of record CAXXQW010000003.1, read on the forward strand.
GGGCGTCTGTTACATGGAGCTGGATGAACCCGGGAACTGGTTTTGAGTTTTACGGAGAGTTTGCCATGGAGGATTATATCCCCTCCGCTGTTCACCTCTTAAGACGTCCCGACCACGCTTCCGGTTTTGTCTTGGGAGTCAGGCAGTATATTCCTTTGAAAAAACAAAATGATCGCTTTTTTCTTTTTAATACCGAGTTCTCCTCTTTGGTTTTCAGCAGAGATTATTACCTGAATGGCGTGGGATGGGGTAGTGGTTTCTACAGGAATAGTCAGATAAACCTGGGATTTGCCAATGAAGGGCAGGTTCTGGGGGCAGGATATGGCCCGGGAGGCAACAGCCAGCACTTTGAACTTGACTACTATGCCCCTTTTGGTATGGCCGGTATATACCTGACTCGGATCAAATGGGATGATACATCCATGTACTCCCCCGAAAATATCAGTGATAACAATGAAGAATGGGATGTCCCCCTGCAGATGGCGGTGGGCTTGAAAACAGCTCTCCTGCAATTCCCGCATCTTGTCTTGTCTTTGGATGGAGCCTATATTTATGATCTGAATTTTGCCATGATTGATAATTTGGAGTATCATGGCTTTTCACTAGCTATGTCATTGCAGTATCGTTACTGATTTTCCTTTTTTTTAGCCATCTCAAAGATCTCGAAAAGCTCGCCATAATTATCAAACTCAGATATTTTTCTATAATCATACTCGTCCCGGTAAAGGTCTGTCACCTTGTCTTTATGTCCGTCGTTTTCCACAATCATGTAAAGTCTTTCTGGTCTGTAATGCTGAGCATACCTGAGCCTGGACGTATGATGGTATTCTCTTTCTCCCAGGCAGGCAAACCATTCACTGCCACTGCCTAAAACCGGAACAGACTTATCCGGCGGCAGGTTATTACGGATCGTTTCAATATAATCCCTCCGGGGAGGCCAGGTCCGGGCTTCCCGGAAAATAATCATATATTGCGGAAGCATGAGTAATAAAACCGCTGTGAGAAAAAGCTTCCGGATTTTCAGTCTTTCCGCAGCATATAAAGCTGCCATTGCCATAGCCGGATAGGCATGAATAATATAGGTATGAACCTGCCTTGGATTGAGAACTGATGAAAGAGCTACGAGCAGAAGCATCCAATAGAATCCAGTCTCTTTTTTGAAGTATCCATTCTTCAAACCCAGAAACCATCCAGCTGCAAAGATGATCAATTCAGGGATATGCCGGCCGTACTTACCCGAAAAGAAATACTTGTACATGTAGCTGGAAAAATAGAACATCCCGCTGTTCTCATCCAAAGTGGTATTCAGAGAGTAACCGCTCTGGAAAAGGCCATGATAATGGAGGCCGAAATAATAACCTATGCCTATAGCGATTCCCATACCGAAGAGAATAAAGGGGCGTATTTTATACTCTGCCAGGATAGCTTTGCGATTACCGATAAAATGACCCAGCATATAAAAAAACACGGTTATCCCTATCGGATGGCTCTCTACGCACATAATGGCAGCTACACCCGCAGGTAGATAGTGCTCTTTTGTAAAAAGATAAAATGCCAGTGAGAGCATAAAAAAAGTAAAGGCATCGCTTTTGCTCGTATGGGCCGGTTCAAAAAGGATATCCAGCAGAAGTCCCATAACCGCAAAAACAAAAATTCCCGTCCGGGACCAGCCCCTGTCTTTCAGGTATAAAGACCATAACCCCAGTCCTGATAATACAAAAAAAGTAGAAATCACCAGAGTTTTCGGCAGCTCCCAGCCAATCAGATTCATGATATGACCGTAAACAAATGCAGGAGTGATACCTGTGACATTCAGGTTGGCCAGACCGTCTCCTCTGAGCCGGTCTTCGGTTATACCGTTATTCACATAGTCGTATGTCCAGTAATGGGTCCATGTATTATCGAAAAGTTCAGGTTTAAAACCTATCGGAAGAGCCATATAGGTGTAAATTACAAATCCCAGGTAAATCAGGATAATTGTTTTTGTGGGAACCCTTTCATTCCATTTTTTAAGAGTGCTATTGAGGCTCATGGAATATTATTCTCCTAAAATGGATTCAATAATGTATTCTGGACGATTCTTCGACTCATTGAATATCCTGGAAATATAATAGCCTATAATACCAAGAGCTATCAGATTCATGGATGAAAAAAACAGAATCACAATCATTAAAGAGGCCCATCCCGGTTCCACACTGATCCCGGGAAGAAAGAAAGACAGCAGGGTATAGATCACAACAAGAAAAGCAATAAAAAGGGAGACAAATCCCAGAGTCATAATTTTTTCCAAGGGTTTGCTGGAAAGGGACAGAATGCCGTTTGCTGCCAATTTTATCATTTTGGAAAGGGGGTATTTGGTTTCTCCCGCTTCTCTGGCTTCTCTTTGATAATAAAAAGGTTTCTGTTCAAATCCCAACCACGGAATCAGCCCCCTGATGTATTTATCTCCCTCTTTCAGCTCACAAAAGGCTTGAATGATAGTCTTGTCCACCAGACGGAAATCTCCCGTATCCCGGGGAAGCTCAATTTCAGAGAGCCTGTTAATGGTTTTATAAAAAAGGCTGGCACTCAATTTTTTAAACCCGGTTTCCCCTTTCCGACTCTCCCTCACCGCGTAGACTCCGTGACAGCCTTCATTCAGCCATGTTTCCACCATGGAAGGGATTACTTCCGGGGGATCCTGCATATCACAGTCCATTATCACGGCTGCATCCGCATCGCAATGGTGCAGTCCTGCTGTAACAGCAGGCTGATGACCGAAATTCCTTGAAAAATTCAGTACTTTGATAAAGTCTTCATCTTCAGCATATTTTTTCAAAATTTCTGTGGTTCCATCTTTGCTGCCGTCATTTACAAACAGGAGCTCCCAGCTAATAGATTTGTCATGGATTTGGCGATTGTTATGTATAAGTTGTTTCAGTCTTTTAAATGCTATCGGAAGAACTTCTTCTTCATTGTAGCAGGGAATGATCAAAGATATTTTCACAGGTCTGACTCCTTTGGTGTGGGATGAGTAAACACAAAGATCTTGTTAATTATAAAACTTATGGCTGTATAGAAAATCATGGCAATAATCTGAGCATAATTTTCAGATACTTTCAGCCGGTCTACCAGAAGATAGAGAAAACCCAGCTGCAGGGCATAACAGACTGCTGTTACTCCCAGGAATTTAAAAAACTGAAAATGCCAGGAATTATGAGATGCCTGAAATGTCCAGGCTCTGTTCAGGATAAAGCTGTTAATAAAACCAGCGGTATAACCTATAGCATTGGCAACCATATAATGAAAATTCAGAAGGTTACTGAGAAGAAAAATAATCAATAGGGTTATAGCAGTATTGCTTAAACCAACCAGACCATATTTCACAGCTTGTTTGATAAAGGTTTTATATCTCATTTGGTTTCACATCATAGATAGCAATTCCTGTAGGGTCAATCTTTCAGTAATAAATCATGTTAAGATGTATGATGGACTATTTATATACGTGTGTATTACAATGTGTATTAAGAGGTGTATATGAGAACCAATATCGTCTTGGATGACAAACTGGTAGAAGAGGCCTTTCAGTATGCCAAAGATATCAGTACCAAAAAAGACCTGATAGAACGGGCTTTAAAAGAATTTGTTTCCCATCATAAAATGAAAAATCTCAAAGACCTGAAAGGGCAAATTGAATTTGGATCAGGATATGATTACAAAGATATGAGAAACCGGAAATGATTCTTGTGGATACGTCGGTTCTCATCGACTATCTGAAAGGTTCAGATAGCCTCTCTGTTTCTGCTATGGATGAAATCCTGAACAAAAAAATTCCCTTTGGAATTAATGTAAATATATATCAGGAAGTTCTTCAGGGGGCAAAAACAGAAAAGGAGTTTTTCCTTTTAAAAGAGTACCTGGAGACAATTCCTTTTTATGAGTTAAAGCTGGGATTGGAGTCATATGAAAAAGCCGCCTTTATGAACTATAAATGCAGAAAAGCCGGGGTTACCATACGGAGTACCATTGATTTGATCATTGCCCGTACAGCTATTGAGAATGATATCTTTCTCTTTCATAATGACAAGGATTTTGATCATATCAATCAGGTGTTTCCTGAACTTAAGGTCTATCAGGTTAATTAAACCACAAGGAATGGAATGAACACAAAAATCACAGTCTTCACAGCCTCATACAACTATGGACATCTTCTTAGCCGCGTCTACGAAGGCCTGAAAGCTCAGACCCTCCAGAATTTCGAATGGCTGATCGTAGATGACTGTTCCACCGACAATACAAAAGAGATTGTCCAAACATGGATTGAGGCAGGAACACCATTTCCCATCCGCTACTACAGGCAGGAAGAAAACAAGGGAAAAATGGCTGCCATGAACAGGGGGGTCGGGCTGGCATCATATCCGCTTTTTCTCCTGATCGACGCAGACGATGCTCTTCTCCCGGAAGCCCTGGAAACTTTTACCCGCAAGTGGGAAAGCATCCCTGCCGGGGAACAGGAGCAGCTGGCGGCTCTGGTGGCGCTCTGCAAGGATCAGCATGGAGAAATGGTGGGAAGCCGTTTTCCTGAAGATCCTCTGGTATGCGATTACTATGATTTTAAATTCAAATACGGCATTACCGGTGATAAATGCGAAATGTTCCGTACCCAGGTTCTCAAAGAGTATCCTTATTATGAGGTCGACAGGCATGTGATCCATTCGGCCACCTATTTCGATATGTCTGAAAAGTACAGGTTTTACTGTTTCAACGAAGTACTCCGGGTGTATTACAGACAGGAAGAGGGGAGAACCACCTTATCGGTCAGAACAAAAAAACTCCGCTTTATCAAGGGGCGTCAGTATTATGCCCAGGCTAGAATCAATAAATATTTCGACCGGATTCCTTCCCTGAAATTTAAAATCCTGACCTATCTATCCTATATACGTTACTCCCATCATATGGGGTTAACTTTCTGGCAGATGCTGCAAAGGATCGAGAAATCTCAAAGGCGACTGGCTTTCTGCCTGATGGCTCTGCCCGGATACCTTCTGGTTTTGCAGGATATTCTCAGAAAGAGGGTTTGATGATCTTGTTTCTTCGAGGACTTATATGAAATTTACTTTTGTTATACTGCATTACAATAAAAAAACAGTTCCTGATACCCTGGAGTGTTTGGAATCTATAAAAAGCCTGGATCGAAGCAGCGAAACTCAAATCGTTGTGGTTGAAAACGGTTCAGATGATGGCAGCCTGGAACTTTTACATAATACTCTTAAGAACAGAAAAAATATAACTCTTCTGGAAGCGGGAAAAAATCTTGGATTTGCCTGCGGAAATAACCTGGGTTGTTCTTATGCGTTAAAGCATTGGCAACCGGATTTCTTAATAGTTATTAATAATGATACTGTTATTCATCAGAGGGATTTTCTTTCCCGCATTGAGGATTTATATGGAGAATACAGCTTCCATATTCTGGGGCCAAACATTATTGATAGAAATGGGAACCCCCAGAACCCTGTCGGAACATTTCCTTCAACTCCTGAAGAGCTTGATCTTGGAATAAAGGGGATGGATCGGAAATGGCAGATTCTGCAGAAAAGCTGTTTTCTCTATTGGCTGCGCTTCACAGCTGTAAAACAGATTAAAAAGAAAGTGAAAATCCTGTTAGGCAGCATGGGCCTGAAAAAACTTGCAGGTTCAGCATCTAAGGTTTCGGTTCTTTCAAAAGAGATCCATGAGGGGATAGGTCTCCATGGTGCGGCTCTCATCTTTTCTTCAGAGTATTTAAAACTCTATGATGATGTGTTTTATCCCGGTACTTTTATGTTTAAGGAAGAAGATATCCTCTACTATCGCGTAAAAGCACATGGACTGACCTCTCTTTATCATCCCGATATAAAAATTCATCACAAAGAAGATCAGTCCACAGATTCCAGCATGAAAAATGGTTGCACCAAAGAGCGCTTTATCGTAAAAAATCAATTGGATTCTTTTAAAGCTTTCCGGTCATATATGGAACAGGATAAAGCGGAGAAATAAAATTGGATAAAAAGCGCCTTTTCTCCGACTACATCTTCAACCTCATCCGCATGATCCTGAACATAGGCCTTCCGGTCATTGTCCTGCCCTACGTGATGAATCGGATCGGCCCGGAAAATTACGGGATCTTCTCCTACACCAATTCGGTTGTCTCCTATTTCTGCATGATCGCCGTACTGGGAATCCCCGAATACGCCGCTCGTGTGGTGGCCAGGGAACGGCTTTCCGAGTCTCTGGATCATACGGTCACAGAAATCTTTCTTTTCCAGTTCCTCTCAGTTTCAGTGGCTCTTGTATCTTTTTTTCTCTTTTTCTTCCCTTTTGCCGCTCCGGAATATAAAAAAGCCTACATGGTCCTCTCTATCATGATTTTTTCCGGGTATCTGAATGTAGAGTGGTTCTATGTGGGGACCCAGAAGTTCAAGTTTATGGCTGTACGGGGTATGTCCATCAAAATTCTGAACGTTGCAGCCATGTTCCTTTTTATCACCCGGGGGGATGACTATTTTCACTATACCCTGATTACTTCTCTAACCACTCTGGGAAACAGTGTGGTCAATATGGGAGGATTTATCCCTCGGATCCAGCTTGGCAAATGGCGATCTCTTAATCTGAAAAGGCATTTTAAACCGGTAATGGTACTGTTCAGCTTGTCAGTTGCCGGTCTGATCAATGCCAGCATTGATAAAACCCTCACAGGTTTGCTGGTAGGCCCTCTCTATGTGGGGTTTTATGCTTTGGGTTTCCGTTTGTCCCGGATTGTACTGCAGTTGTTTACAGCTTTAAATAATATTATCTACCCAAGGGTGACAAGTTACCTGGCTAGGAAGGATGAAGCGCAAAGTGCCAAACTGATTACCTTTAACATGGATTATATTTTTATGCTCAGCCTGCCCATAGTTCTTGGGATTGTTCTCTACGGACAGGATATAATCAGGATGCTTTTTGATCCGGAAATGGCGCCTGCAGGAACATCTTTAATGATTCTTTCGTTTATAGTGCCTTTTCAGGCAATAAAACGCCTGGTCCGGCAGCAGATTCTGCTCCCCCGTGACAAGGATAAAATAATCCTCTATATCACCATCGGGGGTATTGTGGTTAATGTTATTTTGAACCTTTTTCTGGTTCCCCGGTATTTTCACATGGGGGCAGCCGTGGCCACCCTTATTATGGAAGCAGCAGATGTAATTTTCAGCTTATGGTACATAAAAAGAGTATTTAATGTCCGGATTTTAAAACTGACCCAACTCAAATACTTCCTGGCTACTCCTCTGATCCTGATTCCCTATTATCTATACAGTATCAAAAGGGAAATCAGTCTGTGGGAACTTCTGGTCATTGTGATGGTTTCCTCCATCCTCTATTTCACAGGACTCCTGATCCTCCGGGACGACCTTTTCTACAAAATAACCCGCAAACTCATAAAAAAAATCCTCTCATAAATTGAAGAAACTAAAAACCGTGGTGTGAGGTCCTGCATGAGCTACAATCCCGGTAAAAACAACCTACAGGGCGTCTCCATAACACTCTCGCCTGCCGAGTCATGTAATCCAAGAAATATACCTGGTCTTATTCACCCATTTGATAATTCACAATTATTACTGTATATTAAAAAGTAGCTAGCCAATAGCCATTTTTCAGGAGGAATCAATGGAATCCGTATCCATCACAGAGGCTAAAAATACCCTTACCCAGCTGATCCATAAAGTCGAAGATTCTCATGAAGTTATTGAGTTAACCAGGCATGGCAAAACATCTGCAGTACTTTTGTCCTATGATGATTATAAAAAATTATCCGAACGCCGGTCTTCCCTTGTCGAGATGGTTTCAGAATTGAATGAGGCATACTGTGATGTGGAAGTTGGGGATCATGTATTTGATGGGGTACGCTCCAGGGATCCCGGAAGAGATGTTGAGTTTTGAAATACCTACTTGATACCAATATTATTTCAGAACTGGTTAAGACCGCTCCCGATAAGAGTGTATTGGAAAAAATACAAAAAAATGAGAATGATTGTTCTATCAGTTCCATTACCTTTCATGAGTTGAAATATGGTTTAAACAGGCTTCCGGAATCTCGAAAAAAGGAGAAGATACAAAAGTTTGTGGATCTGATAGTCTCCACAAGGTTTCCCATCCTCTCCTATGACGAGAAGGCTGCAGAAGTTCATAGTCAATTCCGTGTGTTATTGGCATCTGAAGGGTGTATCCTTCCCTTTGCGGATTCGCAAATTGCTGCTATTGCCATGGCAAATAATCTCATTCTTGTAACAAGGAATGTAAAAGATTTTACGCCCATTAGTGGATTAAATATAGAAAACTGGTTCCTATAAATTTGAATCTTAACAAGGAGCTTTAATTGAAAGTACTATTTGATCTGGTTGCTACCCAGCCTGTTCACGGAGCCGTTTACCACGGGGGAGGGGAGTACTCCAAAGCCGTTTTTATCGCCGCTGTTCAGGGGGGATACTCCTTCGATGCCCTCTGGGACAGCAAAAAGCCTTTGGATCCTTATGTCAAACAGCTCTGTGACGAAAAGGGGATCCCCCTGATCGACCTGGAAGGTCGCTCTTTTTCGGAAGCCTACAAAGATTATGATGTTTTTTTCACCGGCCTGCCCTACGGGAGATTTGATGCAGGAGCTTCCAAAGGGAAAACCCGGCTTATATTTACCATCCATGGTGTGAGAAGCCTGGAAATGCCTACAGACCGCTATGAGATACCCTTTTACGTGGGAACAAAAGACCCCAAAAGGGTTTTAAAGGCTCTGTATATACGGCTTTTTCCTGGGCGGTACAGAAAAGGAGCCGCTTCCAGGATCCGGAAAATGTTGACCCTGCCCAACAAAAAGATTGTGACTGTATCGTCCCATACAAAATACTCTCTTCTCAACTTTTTCCCTGAATTGCAGGAAGATGAGCTATTTGTCTGCTATTCTCCCCTCTATTCCCCCCTGAGTGTGGAAGAAACAGCCCGAAAAAGCGAAAAGATCCTCACGGAACTGAATCTCAAGGAAGGGGAGTTCTATCTGGGGCTGGGCAGCGGCCGCTGGCTGAAAAACAACCTCCGCCTGGCCAGAGCCTATGATAGACTGGTAAGCCACGGTCGACTGAAAAACAGAAAGCTGGTGTTTACCGGGGGAGATAATATCGTTTATAAAAATCTGAAAAACAAAGAGTCTTTTCTCTTTCTGGACTATGTGGAAACCGAGGTTCTGGAAGTTCTCCTCCGGGGTGCACGGGGGCTTCTGTATCCTTCTCTGAATGAAGGGTTCGGTTATCCCCCTCTGCAGGCGATGAAGTACGGCACCCCTGTTCTGGCTTCCGCCTTTTCGGCTGTAACCGAAGTGTGCGGTGATGCGGTTCTGTATGCCAACCCCTACTCGGAAGATGAGATTGCCAGCCGTATCCTTATGTTGGAAAATCCCGATATTCAGGAGAATCTTATAGAGAAAGGGCCGATACGGTACAAAGAAGTTCTTGCCAGGCAGTATGTCATGCTTCAGGATATGCTTCAAATGATTTTTACCGGAACCGGAGAGGAACAGTTATGAATCTGCTATACGATCTGATCGCATCCCAGCCCAAAGCGGGAGAACAGTTTCACGGGGGAGGTTATTATGCGTCCCTGATCTTTCAGTACCTGGCAAAGCATCTTCCCGAAGGTCATACCCTGGTAGGGTTCTACGATCCCGGCCGCTCTCTGGATGAGAAGGTCAAACAGGCTGCGATTGACCACAATATTCTCCTGGAACCGGTAGATCAGGTGGAACAGGTTTATGGTCTGATAGAAAAACATGCTATCGGCCGGGTCTTTTCAGCGATCCCTTCCAATCTCCGCTCCCTGAGACTGAAAAATGTGCATTTTGTCTTTACCAATCACGGTCTCAGAGGAATCGAAAAACACTGGGATATTACCGAATTCAAATATGCTACCACCCTGAAGGGGAAGTTGAAAATTCTGGCGAAAATCCTTCTGTCTCGCAGGATCATCCAGAGAAAAATCGACCGTTATAAAGCCCTGGATGCTATAGGGGAAAACTTTTCTGTGGTTTCAGTAAGCCATCACAGCAAGGCCAGCATCTTTCTCAATCTGGGGTATGAAGATCCCGATCAGATCAGGGTCTTCTATTCTCCCCTTTTCCTGGATGAGCAGGATCCTCCGGAACATCCCCCCGTGGTAGAGGGACAATATTTCCTGATCGTCAGCGGCAACCGGTGGATCAAAAACTCCTACCGGGCCATCAAGGCCTTCAAAAGCCTCCAGAAACACTATCCCAACCCGGTCAAGCTGGTTATAACCGGGATCGGGCCCAAAAGCCCTTTAAGGAAACTCGCGGATCCCACCATCCAAATGATGGAATATGTGGATGAGGATACCCTGCAGAGCCTCTATCGGCACTGCTACGCCTTCCTCTATCCCACCTTGAACGAAGGTTTCGGTTATCCCCCTCTGGAAGCACAGAGGTACCGCCGCCCCGTTATCAGTGCAGCCAACACCTCACTTTTCGAAGTTCTGGGTTCCTCAGCCCTCTTCTTCGATACCTCTTCCTCCATGGAAATGGAAACCCGCATGTTCCAGCTCCTCCAGAGCGAATCCCTCTGGAATACACTCTCCGAGGATGGATACAATAACTACAAACGGGTTCTTGCCCTTCAGAACCAGGACCTCGCCAGCCTCAAGGACTACCTCTTCTCCTGGTTATATTGATTTTCATCATACTTCCCCTCGCCGGTCCCTGAGCGAAGCCGAAGGGGGAGAGGGGATCCAGGGGAGAGGGTTGTAAAGACGTGCTATAGCACGTCTCCCTCCTTCCAAGGGATGGCTCTCCCAAGCTATCCTCAGGGATCTCAACACAACCTGAAATCCATGCTAAAGTACCAATAATAAACCAAACACAAGAGGTTCCGGGAAAAACATTGATAACCCAATCCCTGAAATCAAAAATAATATTTCTCATTTTCAGTGTCTCCGTTTTCCTTTCATCCTGCGGTAACGTTACCTCCTGGGGATTCGATGAAAATCCGGATACGGGAGATCTCCCTGAATTCCGGCTCTATTTATCGGAGGAGGAACTGGGAACCCTTTATGATAGCCTGGGACTCAATGTAGAAGCTTCCTGTCGGTATGAGTCGGATCTGAGTGATATGCCTTATGGAGAAGGACGCATTAATATCAGGGGATTCACATCTCTGATGATGCCTAAAAAATCTTTTACTCTGACTGTGGACAATGCTGAAGGAGAAGCTAAATACGCTCTGGATGCTCAGGGGGATCCCTGGATCGGTTATGGTCTGGTGATGTATGCCTACTCCCTGGCCGGTCTTCCCGCTGCCCAGCTGGATCCGGTAGCCCTTTTTCTCAACGATGAATACCTGGGGCTTTACAGCAGGATCTATCTGTATGATGGGAATATTGATGAGTATTATAGGGAGTCAGGAGATCTTTATAAAATCAAGGTCTATGACATGGGTTACGATATTCCCCTTCAGGGTGACAGTGAGAAGAAGTATCCTGATGATGAAGATTTCACGACTTTAAACAGGCTCCTGGCTAACGCGGCTCAAATGCCTTCGGAAGAGTGGGTCCAGTGGGTTGAGAGCCATGTGGATCTTGAGTCTGTGGCTGACTATATGGTGATTCGGGACTATTTCGGCATGGCCGACACCTACAATACAAATTTTTATATTTATGCGGGTGATAGATATAGAATCATTCCCTGGGACAATGATCATTATTTTGATATGGATAGCCCAGTGGGAGGGAATAATCTGATAACCAGGAGAATGCTGGAGTCCGGGGAGTTCCGGGAGGAATACCGGGAGAAATTCAATTCGTACTTTCTGGATGAGACAGATCCGGACTCTCTTCTCCCGGCCCTGAGAACCTACGGGGACGAACTGGCCGTTCTGATTGATGCCGCGGCGTTGTCGGATCCGGTTTTTTATCTGGAATATGAGGATTTTCTGGCAGAACAGATGGATATTTCAGATTTTTTTGACACCCGGGCAGATCGGATCCTGGAAGATCAGGACTGGCAGGATTTTTTTGAGAACGATTCAACCGAGGAAGAGGATTGATAATGCACAATATTAAAGCCGGAATTTTACTCATTTTTCTGGTGCTGTCTGCATCCCTGACGGCAAAAGAAACACTCAGTGAAAACCTGGAAATGGACGGGGAGTTTGTCCTGGAAACCGATCAGGAAAGGGTGGTGAATGACTATTACAAGCTCGCCCTGGATCTCGACTTTTTGTATGATGCTCCGAAAAAATGGAAAATCGGTCTGGATATGGAGTTGGCACCGGATCAGATTGAAGTGGAAGAGCTCTGGGTGCGAAAGAAATGGAAAAACCGCACCATGCGCCTGGGGAGTTTTGAAAACAACCTTCTTCTGGAGCAGAAAATGTCGGGAAAGTTCTATCCCTATGTTTCAGACAGCCTGCTGCTTAACCGCCTGGAAGAGATGGGATGGCTTTCAGACCGGACCGCCGGAATCAGTTACTCCACAGATATAAGCCGGGCTCATCTGTTTTTTCAGCCGTCAGGAAGAGAAGCCCAGTTCAACGGAGAGTTCTATTATCCCATACTCGGTGAGGACTCCTACCTGGGGGGAACCTTAGGCTACTACAACTACGCTTCCCACCGGATCTGGATAGGGGATAACAGCTATACACAGGATCACAACTTCCTGATCTCCCTGGCTTTGGGAGATGAAAGGGAAGAAAAAAAGATCCACTACCGCCTGGAAGGACTTTTAGCGCAGAATCTGATTGATCCCGTGGGTTACATCCATTTTCCCGGTGAGGGCGAAGTCAGTTTCTTTACCGGTGGCGACCTGACCCTCTCCTACAGAATCGCAATCCGAGAGCTGCTGTGGATACCCTCTCTGGATTGTGCCTTTCTTCTTCCTGATCTGAACCATCCGGAAGCCTGGAATGCTCTTTTCCGAACCGGTCAGCTTTGGGGATGGGATGATACCTTTTTTCTAAGGCTGGAATGGGGAGTCGCCCTTCATACCTATTATGAAGAGTATGATCGGGATGATCCTGAACTTCTCACCACACCGGAGGTTGTATGGGGCGTAAGCTTTCAGATCCGGTTGTAACTTTTCTTTTCCTTTTTGTGACGGCTCTCTCCTGGGCAGAAAAAAATCCTTCTCTGGAGCTGATGGAGGAATTCCCTCTTGAAGGGGTCCCCGAACCGTCGGGAATAACCTATATTCCTGGGGAGGACACGTTCTTTGTGGTCGGTGACGAAGGACATCTGGCTGAAATGAGTCCCGATGGTGAGCTCATTCGCACAGTCCGGCTGGGGAATCTCGACCTGGAAGGGATCAGCTGGGACTCTGAGAGGTCCTGTCTGATCGCTCTGGCCGAAAAAAGGAATCTCCTTGTCTATGTTGACCCCGGGGACCTTTCCATTTTGCAGCTGGAAGAGGCTCCGCAGCCCGAGGCCGGGACTTTTGAGGGAATCGCTGTTCTTCCGGGGGGAACTGTTGTCCTTGTTAATCAGACGTTAGGGAAAAAGAGTGCCGGAACCGTTCTGTTTTATTCCAGTCAATGGAGAAGGAGCCCGGCAGGAGAGGAAGGAGGAGCTGTTTATCAGACCTTTTCCTCGGATATTGAAGATCAGTCTGATATTCTTTATGATGCAGAGGAAAATAATCTCTATATTATTAGTGACAAAAAAAACAGGATTTACTGTTATACTTTACAAGGCGAGCTTCTGTGGAGTGCCAGGCTGAAAGGCAAACACCAGGAGGGGGTCGCCAGGGACAGCCAGGGCAACTTCTATATTGCACAGGACTCCGGGGGAGTTCTGAAATTCCGTCTGGTCGTCCCTCTGAGGTGAATCCTGGGCAGGAGAGTTGTATTACCCCATGAATGAAATACTGGAAATGCTAAAATCCCTTGACGGGTCGGATGACTTTACGGTCATTACCAGTCTTCTGAGGCTGGGGTATGCGTTTATTCTTACTTTTTTTCTTTCTCTTACCTATAAATTCCTGCATGCGGAAAAAGAGGACTGCCATGTCATGATGCATACTATGGTCTATATCGGTGTGATTATGGCCGGAGCTATGATGATGATAGGAGCCAATATGGTGGTTGCTTTCGGTCTTCTGGGAGCCGTGTCCATTGTCCGGTTCAGGACGGCGGTGCGTAATCCCATTGATATGTCCTATCTATTTCTGAGTATTGTGATCGGGATCTCATGCGGGTTGGCTTTTTACCTGCATGCCCTGATTATTTCCCTGTTTGTAGGTATTCTTATGCTGGTTTTCAGTTATTTCAAGTTTGGAATGGCTCCCCCTTCTACCATCAACTGCGTCATTACAGTCACAGCAAAAAAGAGGGTCTTCAAATCCGATACCATGTCCAGGCTCAATTCCATTATAGGAAACGGTGCCAGGATGATGGAAATCCTGACAACCAATGGTACGGTCAAGATCAAATACTCCCAGATTCTGGACAATGTTACCGATGTACGGACCCTTCATGAAGACATCGAAGAGTTCTTCGATAAAGACCCCTCCCTGAAAATCAAAATCACCCGGGAATAGATCTCACTTGTAAAGACGCAAGATCTTGCGTCTCCACTCTTCAGGATTAAACATGTCTTAACTTACTGGGATTATTAACGACCTGAAGTCAAGTATAATATATAATATAAGTGTTGGGTCTTGTTGGAATTTGATAAAAAGGAGGAGCTCATGCCTCAATTATCACTCTATATTGATGAAGAAACATTAAAAAAAGTTGAAACAGCTGCCAGGATGGAACATCTGTCTATTTCCAAATATGTTGTAGGTAAGCTGAAAGAATCTATGAACAAAGCATGGCCTGAAAGTTATGAAAACTTGTTTGGATCCATTGATGACATTAGTTTTGCCGCAGAGAGAGAAGCCGATTTTTCATCAGATACAGAAAGGGAAAATCTGTGAAGTATTATTTGGACACCAACATCTGTATCTATTTCCTTAAAGGCATTTATCCTGCTCTCAGGAATAAGCTTCTGGAAAAACACCCTGATGACATCAAAATCTGTTCGTTAGTGAAAGCTGAACTACTTTATGGAGCTGAGAAAAGCGTTCAAAAGGGTAGACGGTTTAAGAATAGAAAACTGGATAGAGTAAGCTCATCCGACAGGATCATGGTTATTCATGGGGCTCCTTAATATCTGAAGATCACCTTTTTTCATATTCCGTTTTTCTTCATACATCTTCCTGTCCGCTTCTTCCAGGAGCTTATCGATTTCATCATCATTCGATAGGTCATAGAGAACACATATCCCATGGCTGTACGAAAGGGTATAGTCCCGGTCCATGGCTTTGTTGAATTTTTCTGTATTTTCCTTCAGCCGGTGCCAGAGTTCTTCAAACTCTTGCTCATAAGTCTGGGGAGAGATCATCAAAAATTCATCTCCTCCCAAACGGACGGCAATATCCGAGGCTCTGACAGTTCTCTGTATAAGATGGGAAAAGTCTGTAAGAAGTTTGTCTCCCGCATTGTGGCCCAGATTGTCGTTGACAGTTTTCAAACCGTTGATATCCATAAAACAGATAACAAGGGGCATATCAGACCGCCGGTTCCGGCTTTTCAGAGCTTTAAAATACTCTTCCCAGTAACTTCTGTTGTAAAGGCCGGTCAATTCATCGGTCTGTACCTGTTTCAGAAGGTCTTTTTCCCGCAGTTTGACATCCTCAATGCTTTGGGTCAGCACAAGGAGGGAGTCCTTTCTGTTCTCACTGCCCCTTAAAACCGATAGATGGATTCTGAACCACCGGTAGTTACCCCGTATATTCAGCAGTTTCACATCCAGTGATTCCTGACTGATCAAACCTGTCAGAAGGTCTTTATAAACCTTTTCCAGCTCGGGGCGGAATTCCGGTGCAATCATATGTTCCATCAGCCAATCCAGGTGCAGCCTGTACTGACCGTGTTCATACCCCAGGGTTTCAGAAAAAAGGTTATTGTAGGCATGATCCAGCTCTCCCGTTCCTGTATTGAACGAGTAAAGGCTCATCTGCCCAGCATACAGGGCATTGGTCAGCTGAAGGTTGTTTACTCTCTCGTTTTCAGAGAGTTCATGGAGATGTCTGGTCTGTAAATCTATCACTTTTCTCAGGTCTTCCCGGCTCATGAGTATGTGGCGGGAAGGTTGGGATTTTTCCGGATCTGTACTGGTCAGATAGCTGATGTATACCAGAGCTGCAAGAAATCCCAGCAAAAGGATGCCCACTTTCACTCCTGCTGTTTTAATCAGGATTTCCATAATTCTGGACCGGTTCAAATCTATGCATACGGCATAACTCCGGCCTCCGGGGCTTTCCAGGGGAAGAACCAATGTCCTGAAATGGCCCCACTGATCTGAATAATTGATAAACTGGGATCGTCCGGTTTTCAAAGCTCTGTAAAACGCTTTATCCGCCTGAGGGTATTCGAAAAAATACCATCGCTCCTGATTTGCGGATTCTTCATCAGTCACTGTGGGAGCTGTCATGTAAATTCTGCTGTTCTGCTCGATAATGGTATAGGTCCAGGTAAAGCCGTTGACTTTGTTAAACCTGTTGATCAGAGCCCTGTTTCTAAGCTCTTCTTCGAAGGTTATACTGTTGGGTCCTGTTGTTCTGTCATGGAAATCCTCTGCCAGCAGCAGCGGGACAGAGTGGGCTGCTCTGAGAAGCTCTTTATCCATTTCCCGTAGGTCCTTCTGGAAATCCATAAAGGTAATAAGGATGACAGGGAGAAAGAAAGCAGGACCGAGGTAGCGAAATGGTTTTTTCAGCGATTTGAGAATTCTCAGCGGTTTCAAAAATTATTCCCTGTTTTATTATTACTGTAGAAGTATATACTGGAAAATCCATGATGCCAGGAAAAATGTAAAAAATTATCATTTGAAGCAACTGTTTTGCGAACCCGGCCCGTAGAGATGTGATATGGCATGTTTCTGTTAAGAATGATCCCTGTCCATAGTCCATCCCGGTTTCCCCTGAAGTATATCACAACCGGGGAGGGGGAAAACCACCTTGTCCAAATTAACAAAATGCCCTAAAATTACGCCATTCAATTTTTTAATCATATATATGAAACAGGAGACGAGTTTTGTACAAGCCGGTAGATCCCAGAGTTGACTTTCCGAAAATGGAAGAAGCGATTATGAAATTCTGGGAGGATGAAAATATCTTTGAAAAGTCCATCACCCAGCGTGACGGTGCGGAAGATTTTGTCTTTTATGACGGACCTCCTTTTGCCACCGGTCTGCCTCACTTCGGTCATTTTGTTCCGGGAACTCTGAAAGATATCATTCCCCGCTACCAGACAATGAAGGGCAAACGCGTTGAACGCCGTTTCGGATGGGACTGTCACGGTCTTCCCGTAGAATATGAAATGGAAAAAGAGCTTGGTATTTCCGGTAAAACAGAAATCGAGAAATTCGGCGTGGCAAAGTTTAACGAATCCTGTCGCTCCATCGTTCTCCGATACACCAGCGAATGGCGTCAGGTCATTACCAGAATGGGCCGCTGGGTCGATTTTGACAATGATTACAAAACCATGGAAACCGACTATATGGAATCCATCTGGTGGGTGGTAAAATCTCTCTGGGATAAAGGGCTGGTCTATAAAGGACACTACATACTCCCCACCTGTCCCCGCTGTTCCACCCCCCTCTCCAATCATGAACTGAACCTGGGCGGCTACAAGGATGTAAACGATCCTGCCATTACCATTAAATTCAAGAAATCCGATGAAGATAATACCTGGTTCCTGGCCTGGACAACCACTCCCTGGACCCTGATCAGCAACCTGGCCCTGACTTTGGGAGATGACATTGATTACGTTAAGGTAAAAGACGGGGAAGAGTATTACATCCTTGCCAAAGAACGCCTGTCCGCCTATTACAAGTCTGAAGAAGACTATGAAATTGTCTGGACGAAAAAGGGAAAGGACCTGACAGGACTCTCCTACGAACCCATTATGCCCTATTTTTCCGAACGGGCCGAAGAGGGGGCTTTTAAAACCTTTACGGGTGATCATGTCTCAACAGAAGACGGTACGGGAATTGTTCATACCGCAAGCGGGTTCGGTGAAGAGGACTATGCGGTCCTGAAAGATACGGGCATCACCGTGGTCTGCCCTGTGGACGATGAAGGAAAGTTTACAAAAGAAGTTCCCGATTACCAGGGCCGCTTTGTCAAAGAGTGTGATAAAGACATCATTAACCGCCTGAAAGAGGAGGGCAAGCTGGTCAAACGGGATCAGATTCTCCATGCCTATCCCCACTGCTGGCGCTGTTCAAGCCCGCTGATCTATAAAGCTGTGGGCAGCTGGTTTGTGGATATAGGAAAAATCAAGGAAAAAATGCTCAGCGCCAACAGAAAAATCAACTGGGTGCCTGAACACCTGCAGAAAGGACGGTTTGGAAAATGGCTGGAAAATGCCAGGGACTGGGCGATCAGCCGGAACCGCTACTGGGGTAACCCCATCCCCGTCTGGGAGTGTGACGAGTGCGGTGATCAGATCTGCATCGGAAGCCGGGCGGAACTGAAAGAAAAATCCGGTCAGGATGTGGAAGACCTGCACAAACACTTTGTAGATGACATAACCATTCCCTGTTCCTGCGGAAAGGGAACCATGCACAGAATCCCCGAAGTTCTGGACTGCTGGTTTGAATCGGGCTCCATGCCCTATGCGCAGATCCACTATCCCTTTGAAAACAAGGAATGGTTTGAAAAGAACTTTCCCGCCAAATTTATCTGTGAAGGTCTGGATCAGACCAGAGGGTGGTTTTATACCCTGACCATCCTGGCCGCAGCGCTTTTTGACTCTCCGGCTTTTGAGAATGTCGTGGTAAACGGTCTTGTTCTGGCCTCAGACGGAAAGAAAATGTCCAAATCCCTGAGAAACTTTACCGACCCCATGGAAGTGATCAACAATTTCGGCGCCGATGCGCTCCGTCTGTTTCTGATGAATTCAGCTGTTGTCCGTGCGGAAGGACTGAAATACTCGGATGACGGCGTAAAAGACGTTCTGAAAAGCATCATCATTCCCCTGTGGAACTCCTACAGTTTCTTTGTGACCTATGCCAATATCGACAATGCCTCCCCAGCGAAGCGCCTGTGAATCCCGAAAACCCGCTTGACAGCTGGATCCTCTCGGAAACCAGTCATCTTGTGGAATCTGTAACAGAGCAGCTGGATGCCTATGATATTCAGAAAGCCATTGAACCCATAATCAAGTTTATCGATCTTCTTAATAACTGGTATATACGCCGGTCCAGAAGAAGATTCTGGAAGAGTGAGAACGATGGTGATAAAATGCAGGCTTACGGGACTCTCTGGACAGCTCTTATTACTCTGGTAAAAGTGGCTTCTCCCTTTATTCCCTTTGTGACTGAAGAGATCTACCGGAATTTGAAAACCGAAAACATGCCCGAGTCTGTTCACCTGTGTGATTATCCTTTGGCAGATAAAGACGTCAGGGATCTGGTTCTGGAAAAGAAAATGGACCTGACCCAGCAGGCTGTCAGCATGGGGCGGGCTCTCAGAAGTATGCACAACCTGAAAACCCGCCAGCCCCTGAAAGCCCTTCACCTGGTCACCAGAGATCTGGAAGAGAAGAAAATCCTTAAAGAGATGGCCGACATTATCGAAGAGGAACTGAACGTGAAATCTGTTATCTTCAGGGATAATGAGGAAGACCTTGTGGAATATTCCGTCAAGGCTAACTTCCGTGTTCTGGGAAAACAGCTGGGAAAGGATATGAAAGCTGCGGCTGCGAAAATTGAAGAGCTTTCTTCCAGTGAAATTATCTCTTTAATGGACGGGAATACTCTGACCGTAGACTTTGAAGGATCCCAGCACAACTCCATTGAAATAACCGAAGAAAGCGTTGTTATCAACCGCTCTGAAAAAGAGAACCTGAAAGTCCTGAACGAAGGGGCCCTGACTGTGGCTCTGGATCCGGAAATTACCGATGAGCTCTACAAAGAGGGGATCGTCAGGGATGTGGTCAGGAGCATACAGAATCTCAGAAAAGAGAGCGGTTTGGAAGTGACCGACCGCATCAGAATTTACCTATCCGGTGCAGACAGGGTGAAAGATGCCGTTGAGGCTTTCGAAGACCATCTTCTTCAGGAAACCCTGGGAGACAAATGGTACTGGGAAGAGAAAACAGACGCCCAGGATATCAGCTGCGGCGATGAAGAGAGCTGTAAACTGGCCCTGGAAAAAGTATGAACTCAGCCCTCTCCCTAACCCTCTCCCAGAGGGAGAGGGAAAAATTCACCCCTCGCCCTCTGGGAGAGGGGAAAGGGGAGAGGGTTGGTTTCAAGCTGTTATTCATCTTTTCATTTCTGCTTCTATTCCTTGGCTCCTGCACAACAAAACCCGTCCTTCCTCCGGAAGACTCAGACCCTACGACAATACTGCCTTCCGGTGAAGACTGGTATATTCTCACCAGACCTTCGGCACATCCGGACCTGATCATGGCGCTGGCGGGCGTCTGGCTTTCAGATTCCCCTGCAATAAAATCCGCTCTCACCCGTACGGAAACAACATTGCTGAGCGGTTCCTTCGGGAAAAAAGAAGTCATTGATCTTTCACAAAAAAACTCAAAGATAGTCCTGCCGGACTTTTCCGCCTGTTTCCAGGGGGACTATCCCGCATTCTTTGTAAGAAATTCTCTGAGAAAAGATGATGCCTGGAGAAAAGGAGAAGGAAAGACCTACCAGGGGCCGGGAGGCCTGATTGTTGAGACAGAATTTAAAGATCTTGTCCTTGCAGTTTCCGGACAGGAACGGCTGGAACTCCTGCAGCAGGGGGTTCTCCAGCCGGAAGTGGAAAACAGACTTCCCCTGAAACTGAGGGAGTGGTGGTTAAGCGGTAATCCTGCACTGCTGATCTATCTTCCCTCTCTGAGTGATTTCCCGCTTCCCGAGGGGGTACCAGCTATCCCCGGAAACTCACAGGCCGATCTGGCTCTGATTCCGGCAGAAGACGGGAAGTATGCTCTGGATCTTTCTATCGGCTTTCCTGATTCCCGCTCCGCACGTCTCTGGTCGCTGGGGCTCCGTTTCTACCTGGCTGCCCGACTGGGAAACTCCCCGGTAGAGGAAGAAAGGCAGGCCCTCGGCGATATCTCGCTTAACGCCGAAGAGTCGACAATTCGCCTGACCGGCTGGGTTATGACTCCAGAGGGTTGGGGACAGTTTCTATCGCCCTACCTTAAAATATGATTTATGTTTTTCATGCAGCTGAGCCGAGCCTAAGCAGCTATTGAAACCCGTAAACCATTCCGTTATTCTGTAGACACGTGATTCATCACGTCTTTACAGAACAGTATAAAGGTAATAAGTATGATTGGTGTTGTAGATTACGAAGCGGGTAATCTGAAGAGTGTCGAAACCGCCCTGGCTTATATAGGCGCGGATTTTTTTATCTCTTCGGCCCCGGAAAAACTGAAAGCTGCGGACAAGCTGATATTCCCCGGAGTAGGGGAAGCTGCTGCCGCTATGAGAGTCCTGAGTTCATCAGGTCTGGACCG
Organism: Oceanispirochaeta sp.; assembly: GCA_963677615.2. GTDB lineage: Bacteria > Spirochaetota > Spirochaetia > DSM-2461 > DSM-2461 > Oceanispirochaeta. The sequence goes on from CAXXQW010000003.1 coordinate 76,066, forward strand.
TGTCCTCAAAGAGTTTGCCGCATCGGGCAAGCCTCTGTTCGGTATTTGCCTGGGGAGTCAGATTCTGTTTGACCACTCCGAAGAGTCTGATACTCCCTGTTTGGGAATCCTTCCCGGAAAGGTCCGGCAGTTCTCTCCTGATATGGGATTGAAAATTCCCCACATGGGCTGGAATACCCTCAAGCACACCAATCATCCTCTTTTTAAAGATATTCCCCAGGATAAATCCTTTTATTTCGTCCATTCCTATTATGTGGATCCTGCCTCACAGGAGGATGTGATCGGAATCAGCGATTATGGTAGGGATTTTACAGCTGCTGTCGCAAGAGGCAATGTTATGGCCACCCAGTTCCACCCGGAAAAAAGCGGTGAGTGGGGATTGAAAATCCTCAAAAATTTCATGGAACTGGAGGTTTAGGATGCTGCAGAAGAGAATTGTTGTCTGTCTGGATGTGAGGGATGGAAAAACCACCAAAGGCATAAAGTTCAAGGGAAACATCGATATAGGCGATCCTGTGGAGATGGCTGCCGAGTACTACCGGCAGGGTGTGGACGAACTGGTCTTCTACGATATTACTGCATCCGCGGAAAAACGGGGCATTATGATTGATGTGGTACGGAGAGTTGCAGAAACCATTTTTATCCCCTTCTGTGTAGGCGGCGGTATCTCCTCTGTTGAGGATATGAGAGCTGTCCTTTTGGCAGGAGCGGAAAAAATCAGTGTGAACTCTGCGGCTGTACGGAATCCCGGAATCATTGACGGAGGGGCCCGTCAGTTCGGCAATCAGTGCATAGTTCTCGGTATGGATGCCCTGGCAGATCCTTCCATGCCTTCAGGATACCGGGTTGTTATAGACGGAGGCCGGAAAAAAACCGAACTGGATGCTTTGGCCTGGGCTAAAGAGGCCGAATCCCGGGGAGCCGGTGAGATCGTCCTCAATTCCATTGATGCGGATGGTACAAGAGAAGGGTACGAGCTGACTGCCACCCGCCTGATCAGTGAGAACGTGGGAATTCCTGTTGTCGCCTCAGGTGGAGCCGGTACACCCCGGCATCTGGCAGATGTTCTGACTGAAGGAAAGGCGGATGCTGCTCTTATAGCCAGTATGGTCCATTTCGGAGACTATACAGTTCCGGGAATCAAAGAGTTTCTCAATAAGCAGAATATTCCGGTTCGAATGTAACTCTTTTCCTGGAGAGAGATAATACAGGCCTTCCTGAGGGAGAGAAAACTCCTCCGGAAGGCTTTTTTATAACTTGCCATTGAGAATCAAAATCAGTATATTTTACTCACAAAGTTAATGGAATGCCCCTTCCATATGAAGGAGAAATGATACGATGCCTACTTATGATTACGAGTGCAAAAACTGCGGACACTTTTTTGAATACTTTCAGTCCATGGCGGATGATCCCCTTACAACATGCCCGGACTGCAAAACCGAGTCTCTCAGAAGATTAATCGGAGGAGGCATGGGTGTTATTTTTAAAGGCAGCGGTTTTTACGTAAACGATGCCAAAAAAAGCTCCAGCACCTCCCAGCCCCTGAAAGAGAAAGCCGAAAAAAAAGACGCCGCTCCTCCCCAAAAAGAGAAAACCCAAACAGCCTAGCTTTGGATCTTTCTATCCAGTAGATTTGAAGCTGCCATAGGGAAAGGTTCGTACAGAGACGCGATTTATGGCGTCTCTGTATCAATCACTGCAGGAAAAAACAGTTTTTCTGCCTGTTCTTCCGCCTGTTTCAATAGTTCATCCATACCTTCAATGGCCTGCCAGTCCTGAGTTGTCTGTTTCAGATCGGGACGGACTTCAGGATGAGCCGGAGAGAAGAGACTGCAGCAATCATCAAAGGGTTGTATGGATGTTTCAAAGGCATTGATTTTGCGGGAAATCAGGATGGTCTCTTCCTTGTCCATGCCTATCAGAGGTCGGAGCACAGGAAGATCAACTGAACTGTTGGTATAGCTCAGGCTTTCTATGGTCTGACTGGCAACCTGACTTAGAGCTTCTCCTGTGATAAGGCAGAGATCCTCCCTTTTCCGGGCGATGGATTGGGCGATCTTCATCATAGCCGCCCGGGAGTGGAGGGTTGTTGTCTCAGGTCTGACAGAACGGTTGATGTGAACCTGTACATCCGTAAAAGGAACTGTAAAAAGGGTCAATCCGCTGCACCAGGGGGCCAGTATCCTGGCCAGATCTTTTACTTTTTCCAAAGATTCGGGGCTGGTGTAGGGGGGGGTATGAAAGTACACCGCATCCAGACTAAGACCTCTTTTTGCCATAAGGTAACCGGCTACAGGAGAGTCTATTCCTCCCGAAAGCAGGAGCATCCCTTTGCCTGCGCTATGAACAGGCAGACCGCCGGGACCTTTGTGAGTATACCCGTACACATACCCTTTCTCTCTCAGTTCCACCTGAATGGTCCAGTCAGGGTTTTTTATGTCAACCGAGGTCTGAGGAAAAGCTTCCAGTACACGGGCTCCCAGTTCTGCTGAGTAGCCGTAATTATCCATTGGGAGACTTTTGTCCACTCTCCGGGTATTGACCTTGAAGGTTGTACCATTGCCTGCATCCAGGTTCTGTTTTGCCACCAGAAGGGCTTTTTCTGAAAGTTCTTCAAGGTCTTTTCGGCAATGATAGGAACGGGTATAGCCAGTGATGCCGAATACCTTTTCCAGGCAGGAACAGACATACTCCTCTGATAAGCCTTCTGTTTCCAGATAAAAACGTCCTGAACGGATTGTTACCCTGGTGGGGTGAGGCCGGAGAATCTTTTTTATATTGTTTTTCAACTGCCGTTCGAAAAAAGATTTATTCCCTTTTTTCAGGGCAATTTCGCCTATTTTAATAAGATACAAGTCACTCATGGCAGGTATCCTATCAGAAAGAGAACCTATAAGTCAGCCCTTTTCTCCGGGAAATCAGAATATAGCTCTTATTCGCATAGTCCGGGACGAAGATCCGGAGCTTTATTGTTTCTTTACTCTTCTGTAAACAGCCTTGCCCACCAGCGCTACCTGCTCTTTCAGGGCATCTATAAAGCTTTCAAGGTCTTCCATGGCCGTATCCGGCCCCTGGGATATTCTGATGGATGAAAAAGCGGTGTCGTGATCAATTCCCATTGATTCCAGAGCTCTTGTACGGGTTTTTTTGTTGCTTGAGCAGGCGGAGCCCGTAGATATGGCGTATCCGGCTTCGTCCATAACCCTGACAAGTACTTCACCGGGGAGCGGAGGAAATGCGCATGTGACAATCCAGGGAGAGTAGTTGTCAGGATTGTCCAGCCGGGAAGATGGGAGAACACAGCATCCCTCTATCCCGTCCAGTTCCGATATAAGATAGTCCATCCTTTTCCGGGCGGCCGTCTGGTCAGTTGATCCGGCTTTTTTCAGAGCGGAAGCCAGTGCTGCTGCCCCCGCCAGATTTTCTGTCCCCGGACGAATCCCCTTTTCCTGGCCGCCTCCAGTATACAGGGGAGCCAGATTTCTTTTCAGATAGAGCAAGCCGATTCCCCGGGGGCCCTGAATCTTATGAGCGCTGAAAGACGCGGAATCCAGATCCCAATCCTTTAAAGAAAAAGAAATTTTGCCTGCTGTCTGTACCAGATCAGAATGAATATGGACAGGTCGTCCTGTTTGTCTCTCTTTTTGCCGTACCGTTTCGATCAGAGAGGTCATTGGCTGAATAACGCCTGTTTCGTTGTGGACAGCCATAAAAATAACCATCTTTGTATCGTCAGTCAGCAGCTTTTCCAGCTTTTGGGCTGATAGAATCCCCTCCGGGCCGGGATTGAAAATTTTAATCTCCCAACCATCCTTTTTGAGAGCCTGAGCAGGTTCCCACAGAGAGGGGTGTTCCAGTCCGCTGATAATAATCCTTCCCCGGTCTCTCCTTCGTATCAGTGAAGAGAGTATCAGGTTGTTTGACTCTGTTCCTCCCGAGGTGAAATACAGGGTCTCAGGGGGGCAGTCCAAAAGTCCGGCACATGTACTGCGGCACTTTTCAAGCTTCAAATGCGCTTTTTTTCCTTCCGAGTGGATTGATGAAGGATTGGCAAAGAATTCTTCAGTCAGTTTTGTATACTCCGCAAGGACATCCTTGTCGGGAGGGGTCGTAGCAGCCCAGTCCAGATATATCATACCCGATACCATACCTGAAACAGGGGTAAATCACAAGTTCCGGAGGGCCAGTATCAAAGGTGTCTTCTCTGTTCCTGTGGGGGGCTATTCTTGCAAAAAGCAATTGTTTAATATGACAGAAATGAAACTCACTGCATTTGATGGAGGATGTCTTATTATATAGGTCAGGTTTTTATTGATTAAAATTCAAAGGAATGCTATTTTACTATATATGGAAAACAAATGTAATTGTCCGGAAGAACTTGTAGATGGCTATGCCAAAAAACTCAAAGTATGCGGACATCCTCTGAGATTAAAAATGCTGTGTCTGATCGACAGGCAGGACTGTTGTGTATCAGAACTCTGGCAGTGCCTGGACCAGCCTCAGCCGGTGATCTCCCAGCACCTTGCTGTATTAAAAGATAAAGGGATTGTAGAATCCATTACGGAAGGGAATAAAAGGATCTATCGTATCGTGGACCCGTTTGTACAGAATATTGTAAAGGGTTTTGACGGGGTTCTTTCCGTTTGATTTTGTAATCTGTAACATTTTCCCTATAGGAGAAATTTAAAAAGCCGGATGGTTTACCCTTCCGGCTTAAATTTTTATAATTTTATACCCTATTCTAAAATGAAATATTGGTTTTCTGATGCAATCTTTGATAATTATTTATATCAAAAGAGTAGGATAAATTTAATTACTTTTATCTTTAGCCCCGTGATGCCGGTAGTGGAGGTAGAGAAAAAAGACCAGAGCCAGTATAAGCGTCAGTATTACAGGAAGAAAGCGGATAACCCCGGGGATGAATTCAAACAAAAAAATACTGAAACCGGCAAAAACCTGTATCCCGATAATCAGGGAAAGGATCTGCCTTTCATCCAGCCCCATATCAAGGAGTTTGTGATGCATATGTTCCCGGTCGGGGGTAAAAAAGTGAAGCCCTTTCCTTTTTCGCCTGATCATGGCGGCAAAGACATCTCCTATGGGGATGATCAACATGGTTACGGGAAGAACCAGGGATGTCCCGCTTTGGGGTTCCGCCATCAGGGGAAGCAAAGCCAGGAGAAATCCCAGGGTTAAGCTCCCGGAGTCACCCATAAAAATCCTGGCGGGAGGGAAGTTGTAGAACAAGTAGCCGAAGACCGAACCCAGCAGGGTAAAGCAGATAATGGAAAGGATGTATTGTCCATTCAGGAGGAATACAATGGCATAGATAAACGTTGCCATTCCCGCAATCCCGGCGGATAATCCGTCCATTCCGTCTATCAGATTGATTGCATTGGTAATGCCGATAAGCCACATAATGGTTAAAACCGGTCCGAACCAACCCAGTGAAAAAGTTAACTCAGTAAAAGGAACTGTTATGGAGTGAATTCCTACTCCTCCCAGGATAACCAGAAGGGAGGCTATGATCTGTCCATATAGTTTGATTCTGGCTCTCAGATTGGCAAAATCATCGAGAATTCCGATAATAAAGATCAGAAAGAATCCTGAAAAAACTATCAGGTTGTGAAAAGAGTACTCTATCGAAAAATTGATGGCAGAGTTTAGGAGTTTTGCAGTCCCCAGGGATGTAATAGCAGCGGCAAAAAGAAGAGACAGCACAATGCCTATTCCCCCGAGACGGGAGATCTGGCCGCTGTGAATTTTTCTATCATCTGTTGCATCATCGAACCAGTGGTATCTGTGGGATAGTTTTATAAGGAACGGGATCAGGTACAAGTTTAAAATAAATGCCAGAGTTGTGGCTGTAAAGGCAAGCAGCAGACTTTTCGCTTCCATTCAATCCCCGTTTTTTCTGAATTATTGTTTATTGCAAAAATATCATACCCGACACGGAAAACCTTGTCCATAAGCATTTCATCTTATATATTCTGTTTATATGAACAAGAAGATGGCAAGTTACCGTATTTTTTTATGTTTACTTTTGATATTTGTTTCAAGTCTCCCCCTTGCGGCGGAAAAACCCGAGGAATGGGATGGAATCAATTACCTGGAGAGAACGCTCAGTTATACGGAGAGTTCTGATCTGTCCCTGATTCCGGATTTTGAGAGAACCAGGGAAATCCGGGATTATGTAAAGGAATTTGATCCCTCAGGTTCGGTGGAACTTTTATACAGGATGCCCCTGCCATCCTACAGTGGAGAAGACCTGATGCTCTATATTCTGAACAGAATCAGTAGAATCAGTACGATGGAAGGTTTAGAGTATTTCTCCGGTAGCCGGCAAAGGATGTATCCCTACCTGGAAAAGGCTTTTGTGGTTGAGAAGAAAGGCAGGGAGGAAGCCGTTGAAGATCCCCAATTCTCCCGTCTCCCTGGTAAACCTGAATCATTTACAGTTTATCAACGGGATACCACCTTCGGTGATACCTGGTATGATGTGACAATGGAGTATACAGGTTCGGCGATCCGACTCTCCATGGTCAATGTTACCACCATGAGGTACAAACTTTTTCCTGTTCTCAGAAAGGAAAGGCTTCATATCGAGATGATTATTATCCCCAGGGAAGAAGATCTGATTTTTTATGGTTTGGCTTCATTTAAACTGGGCAATACCTTCGGTATCGAGATTGATCTTGATGAATCTTTTGATCATAGGATGAGTGCGTTGCAGGTCTGGTTCAACAATCAGGTGTACTGAGTACCGCCTTTTGCACAATTACTGCGTTAGCTTCCTGCACGACCTGGTCGCAAGCAAGCTTGTTGCTCGGTCATGCTACCGGGGCTACACATATAACAAGTTACACTCCGCTGCCGGTTCGGCCAATGCCTTTTGCTTATGGAAAATCCTGCACTCAGTGTTAAGTCTCATTATTCCTCCCCTTCGGGGAGGTCAGGTGGGGGCTTTTTCAAACTTCTTCTTTATTCAATCTATCAGTTAGCAATTGATCCTGACGATGAAATGAACCGTTTTTCCCTTCGCCTTGTGGGAGAGGGGATCAAGGGGAGAGGATCAGGATCCGGTTCTCGGTATGTTCAGAATAATTAAAGCCCCTCCAGTTTATAATAAAAGTTATAAGATACGAGAGGCCGTCTGGAGCTTTTAACCTTAATAAGATAACGAACTGGTTATTATAATTTCGTACTTGTCAAAGTCGCTGAAGGGGAGGTCGTTGGACAGGTCTACAGCCAGGGTTCCTCTGGCGTGAAGGCTGTTCAGTTTGTCCAGGTAGAGGATGAAATCAGCTCCTGTTCCATAGCGGAAGTCCTGTTTCGGGTCAAAGCTGATATTCTCTCTTTTCGTCAGGCCCATATCGAAAAAGGGCTGAAATTGGGCTTCTCCCACGCCTTCCCATTGGATAACTCCTATTGTGAGATCGTGGCTCATAAAAAGACCGCTTACACCGTACATGGTGCTGTTGGTGGGGCCTCTGAGATTTTCATCCAGTCCGGTCAGTTCGTCATTGAAACTGAATACTCCGTATAGACGGCTGGTATAGTTCAGTCTTTTATGCAGGATTTTGTAGTATTTCCCTTCCCCGGTGATAGAGAATTTCATGGCGCTGTTCTCTTCTGAATCGGGTGTGAAAATATAGGATATGCTGTTTCCGGCAGTCAGGCTGTATCCCTCCCGGAAATTCTTTAACCAGTCCACATCGCTGTAACCTCCGCTGTGGCTGAAGCTCAGGTAGTATGGTTCTTTTTCATAGTTAAAGCCGCTGTCACCATAATTGAATCCTATGGAAGGACTTATTCTGTAAAAATAGTTATTGCCCAGATCATATTTTGTTGAGACAGAGAAATCACTGTTGTAATAGTTATGCTCTTCTACGACGGTGCCGTCTGCTTCTGCTTTCTGGGTTTCTGTATATTGCTGCATAAAACCGAAGTCATATTCCTTATCACCGATTCTCACGCTGTTCAGCTGAGGGTTGAAGGTCCAGCTTCCGGGAGTAAATCCCTGCTTCTCCGTATCCCACTGGAGATCAAGATTCATTCCGAGGTAGAAGTTGTTGAGGCTTCCCAGGGCATTGTCATAAAAGAGCTTCATTCCCACCCGGAATCCTACGCCGGTTTCGTATTTGGGGTAGGGAATGGGCAGAATCGTCCAGGTATCTTCCAGGTAGATCGATACGGTATAAAAGTGAACCTCTTCCTCGGAGGACATTTCCAGAATGGTAAACTTGACTCCACCGGGATTGAACACTCTGGTGTTTATCAGATCCTGTTCCTGGTTTAAAACAGCAGTTTCCAGCTCTTCATAGCTGGGAAACTCCTGGCCTTCGGAAATTTTCATCTCTCTGATAAGGGCTTTTTCTTTGGTAGCTCCTTCAATGGTTATGTCAAATCTTTTAATTATATGCAGTTCCTCTGCGGAAAGCGCAGAAATTGCGCCTGCTATTATTGTAATAATCAGTACTGCCAGTTTTATTCTTTTCATAAGCTCACCCTACCACGTGTTTTTGAATTTCAGCAAGTCTTTACGGAACAGTATTCCCTGACTATACTGTCTCCATGGAAATCATTAGAGAGTTTACCTTTGGCGGGTTTCCCTGTACCGCTGCATTATACAGTAAAGAGGAAGTCCTTCCGGAAGATACGGATCTTCTGGTAGCCGACAAGAACACCCTGTCCCTTATTGCTGCACCTGATAATCTGGATACTGTTGCACTGGAACCGGGAGAAAAAGAAAAGCAGTGGCCTGCGGTAGACAGGATCCTTCAAATGGCTATGAAAAAGGGAATGGCCCGGGATTCTCTGATTACAGGCATCGGTGGGGGTGTTGTGACAGATATGACCGCATTCGCCTCCAGTTTATATATGAGAGGGTGCCGCCTGACACTGATCCCCACATCCCTGCTTGCTATGGTAGATGCCGCTCTCGGCGGTAAAACCGGGATAGACGCGGGGGTTTATAAAAATATGATCGGGAGTTTCTATCCCGCATCAGAAGTCCGTATTTGCCCGGAATTCCTTAAAACCCTGCCGGATAAGGAATTCCTGAATGGCCTGGCTGAAATCATTAAAACCGCAATCATCGGTGATCCCGAGATGCTTGAAATGCTGAAAGAGAAAAAAGATGCCGTTTTAAGAAGGGACCCTCAGGTTATGGGGCAGCTCCTCAGAAGTTGCGTTCTTATCAAGGGCGCCCTGGTGGAAGAGGATCTTCGGGAGAAGGGCAGGAGAGCTCTCCTGAATCTGGGGCATACCTTCGGTCATGCCCTGGAAGCTGTTACTGATTTTGAATGGTCCCATGGCGCTGCTGTGGCCTGGGGCATGGGAAAAGCTCTGGATGCTTCGGTTAAGCTGGAACTGGCCAGCCCCTCATGGGCAAAAGAGATAAAGGATCTGATGACTGATTACGGTTTTGTTCTGGAAGCTTTTGCAGATCCAGAAGAAATTCTTAAGGCCATGACCATGGATAAAAAGAAGAAAGCCGGAAAACTCCGCTATATCCTTCCTATCGCACCGGGTGATGTCAGAATCAAAATCCTGGAAGAGGATTTTGTACGGTCTGTTCTTTAGGGACGAGGTAAGGGTTTATGGGCGGATGTAAGGGCGATTCATGAATCGGCCCATACTCGCCCTTACATACGCCCATACGCTCATCAGTAGCTGATATACGAGTCTACCCGCCTGTATGCCCTGTTTATCTTCTCCCAGGATTCTGGGGGGATCTCCTGAGACACATCATCAGCCAGGACTTCCAGCGAGGCCAGGGAATCGTTAACCGCCCGGGTGAATTTTCCCAGAGACCGGAACCAGTAGTGGCCCTCGTCATCGCATTGAAGAGCAATAAAACCGAAGGACTGTTTTTTCCTTTTTCCCGCTCCTGCAATTTTCATAACCATATCCATATTCTCCGCCAGTTCTTTCATGTGCTGGGGATTTTCCGAATTGTAGGTTTTTTTGGGCACGCCCTGGATAATATCTTTTTTGGGATTTATTGAAGTGATCACTTTGAAGATCAGGTCTACCTCTAGTCCCGATACAATCTCCTGGCCATACCAGTGAAGAATCCCTTTCATTCCGCTGTAGTCCGGCCACTGTTCGGGGGTCATCTGTTTCAGTTCTTTCCAGGCGCTGTTCCACTCAATAAGAGCCATTTTTTTCTTTTTGCCTTTTACCGGCGTTATAACAGGAAATCGGGTTTTGCCGATGGAAATCTCCATGGAGGTATCCCGCTTCTTTTTCTCTCTCTGGCCTTTTATCTGAGGCTCCAGTTCCAGTGCCAGAGCCTCTGAGGTCTGGCTGACCAGTGCCCGTGTAAGGGGAGAAACCGAACGGGCATAGGTCTGGCTTGTTCTTACTACCTCTCCCGCCACGATATAGGCAGGGCTTTCCCGGAACATGGTGGAGCCGGGATGTATGAGAATTCTGTCGGCTGTGAGGCTTTTATAGGAACCTCTTCCCGACCGTATACAGACGAATTGTATAAGACCTCTGGCGCAGGCGCAAAGGTAATCATCCAGTGATCCGCCGTTTAGTACAGGGACTCCCATATCCCTGACGATATCTTCCAGCTGCTGCTGGATGTTGACAAGCTCCAGCATGGTTCTTTCTTCCAGATAGTACCTTTTGCAGAACCCGGCCTGGTCTCCGGATTTCAGAAACGCCTCAAAGAGTTTGAGATACGCTACAAAATCTCCTCTTTTATCACGAAAGTGGTGATGAGCTTTCCGGGCTTCCATCTCCTCTCCCTGAGGGAGAAGATAGGGGGAGTTGGTAGAGAGAAAAGAGGCGGCGATAAGGGTTTCCCTGAGAACTTCCGGATATTTTCATTATCGATTCGGTAATCATCCTGGCGTGCCGGGGCATCAGGGGAAAGGGGGGTCATCATCTTTCCCGTGGAGGTGAGTCTGTTTTCACTGTCCAGAGCATCCAGCAAGAGAAGGGTTTCCACAGCACCTTCAATTCCTTTTCTCCCCGGGGGCGAGATAAAATCAAAACTCTGAAAGTCCCTGATCTCCAATTCTGCCATTCTCAGAACAACTTCTGCCAGATCGGTACGGTAGATCTCTTCCTTGGTAAAGAGCGGCCTGGCCGAGAAGGAATCTTTCGGGTAGAGCCTGTAACAGGTTCCCGGCTGGGTACGGCCCGCCCGTCCCCGTCTCTGGTTGGCGGATGCCTGGGATATCTCTGTTTCGATAAGAGACGAAGTAAAGGATTTGGGATTGTAGAAGTTCAGTTTGGCCAACCCCGAATCGATGACAGTGGTAATGCCGTCTATGGTAACCGAGGTTTCCGCTATATTGGTGGAAACCACCACTTTGGTTTTGCCAAAAGGTGTTTTTATAAAAATCCTTTCCTGCTCTTCCTTGCTGAGCCTGCCGTACAGGGGGAGAATATGAAGACGTTTTCTGACCGGAGAGAGATTCAGGGAGGCAATCGTATCTTTGATGATTTTTTCACCTGAAAGAAAAATCAGGATATCCCCTTTGCGCCTTTCGTTTATTACCCTTTCCACAATCTGGGTGATCTTTTCCACCAGTCTGTCCGGGTCAGCCATAACAGGAGGAGGATCATAAATCATGGTGACAGGAAAAACCGGCGTTTCTATGGAAACAATGGGTGCCTTGTCGAAATATTCACTAAACACGGCTGCGTTGATTGTTGCAGACGAAATAATAACCTTAAAATCCTGCCTCTCTGCAAGAATCCCTTTTAACAGCCCCAGAATAAAGTCAATGTTAAGACTCCTTTCATGGGCTTCATCCACCATAATAACCTGATACTGGAGAAGCATGGGGTCTGTTTTCATCTCCTGAAGGAGTGTCCCGTCGGTCATTATTTTCAAGTGGGTTTCCGGAACGGTTTTATCCTCGAACCGCATTTTGTAACCCACCATTCCCGGTATTTCCGATCCTATCTGCCGGGCGATGTAGTCGCAAACCGAAAGGGTCGCAATCCTCCGGGGCTGGGTAACTCCCACCATACCGCGGGCTGTATAACCCGCTTCGTGGAGAATCAGGGGGATCTGAGTGGTTTTTCCCGATCCCGTGGGGCTTTCGACAATGATAACCTGGTTCTCCTCCAGGCCTTTCAGTATCCGGTTTTTTTCTTTGTATACAGGCAGATCATGTGGATTCACTTAGAGCAGCTCTCCCGCCTTTTTCAAGGCCTCGTCCAGGGTTAAACCGTCATAGTTTTCCCTGTTTATCATATCTTTCAGATTGACTTTTCCATCTTCTTTTTCATTGCTTCCGCAGATTATGGCCAGTGGTATGCTTTTCGCTTCGGCGAATTTGAATTGGGGGCCGAATTTTTTTGTTTCGTGATACACTTCGCAGCAGTAGCCGGCCTTCCGGAAACTGTCAGCCAGGCTGTGGTAGTGGCCGATCAGGTTCTCATCCAGATTCATGATCATCACCTGGGTTTTACTGGCCCGGGCGGCAGATCGGCCCAACTCATCCAGACCGGCCATGAGTCTGTCCAGACCGATGGAGGATCCTACTCCCGGAAGTGACTCTTTGGTATATAGTCCGGCCAGATTGTTGTACCTCCCTCCGGAGCAGACAGAACCGATGCCCGGCAGGTCATCCAGAAACGTTTCATAAACAATTCCTGTGTAGTAGTCCAGCCCTCTGGTAATGGAAGGGTTAAGAACAAAACCGGCTTCCAGTCCCAGTTCCTGAATGTATCCGTAGATTGTTCTAAGCCTTTCCGTATCATCTGCAGGACCACCTGCCAGTTTCTCCAGCTTTTCCAGAGTCGGGAGAAATCCCTCCTCTTTCTGAATAAAATCCAGAATCTTTTCGGCTTTTCCGGCATCCGAAAGTTCTGTGAGGAGGCGGATCACTTCATCTCTTCCGATTTTGGCAAGTTTATCCACGGTTCTGAGAATTTCCACATTCTGTTCCTGAATACCCAGGTGATCCAGGAAGCGGTTGAATATACCCCTATGGCTCAGATGTATTGTGCAGTTCGGAACATTCAACGCACTCAGGGAACTTCGCATCATCATGAGAATCTCAAAATCCGCCGAGGCGCAATCGGTACCGACAATATCAAAGTCACACTGTGTAAACTCCCTGTAACGGCCTCTCTGGGTATTCTCGCCCCGCCAGACTTTATTGATATGATAGCGCTTGAACGGGAGATACAGATCCTGTCTGTTTTTCGCCATAAAACGGGCAAACGGTATGGTCAGGTCAAACCGCAGAGCTACGTCCCGTTTGCCGTTGTCTTCAAACCGGTACATTTGTTTGTCTGTCTCTCCGCTACCCTTTCCCAGAAGTACTTCCGTATATTCCAGTGCAGGAGTATCGATGGGAACAAATCCGTAACTTTCAAAGTTATCTTCCAGTAGGCGGATAACCCTTTTTCTCTCTATTTCTACATCCGGGAGAAAGTCCCGGAATCCTTTTAAAACTTTTGGTTCTATAATCTTGCTCATACCCCGTATTCTGACGCTTCAGGTGTTATAAATCAAGTAGAGACAGTAGATCTTCTGTCTCTGCCTGATGGGTATTGATACTTGGGAGAGTCTGTCGGTGGAATATTATTCCAGCTGTCCTTTCCAGCCGGATATGCCTCCAAAGTCTTTCACATTGGTAAAACCAGCCTTTGCCAGGGTTTTTGCTGCTATGCCCGATCTGTTTCCACTGCGGCAGTACACCACAATGAGCTGGTCTTTTTTCACATCTTCCATGCCCGAGGGAAGGACATCGTACGGGATGAGACTTGAAGTGGGTATATGCCCGTTTTCGTATTCTCCCCGGGTCCTCACGTCCAGCAGCAGGTAATCATCGCCATTTTCCACCATTTCCGACAGTTCTTCGTAGCTGATCCTGCTCTGAGCATTTAAAGGGATAATTCCGGAAATAAAAAGCAGAGCTATAAGCGGTATGGCTATGGGAGCAATTTTCTTCAGGTTCATTTGATCCTCCAGTGTATAATGGAATTTATTTATATTAAAAAAGTAATATATAAAAACAGCAATTGCAATAGAAATCTTAATGGGTCAGACAGGGGAAGCAGGTCTGCATACCCTGCCATGAGTGGCAGCCCTTGCCCTCATTCGTATGACAGCCCCTATGGGAAATCACACCAAAAAATGAAAAAAGCCGCTGCATCAGGTACAGCGGCTGGTGAAAGATTCAGTTACGGCTATTCAGGTTAGAAAATTCTGGGTTTATTCTGCTTAAGAAGATTAAACAAGGTTTCAGAGGGATTTCTGAATTTGCTGAGGAAAATCATAGCGGCAATAATATAAGGTTTGTAGCTGGCTTCCTTGTAGAGGGGAACCCGGTAGCGGTCAAATACACTGGCGGCTACCTCTCCCTGTTCGCAGCTGACGCCGGTAATATCCGCCGGCAGGCAATGCATATAGAGAGCTTCGCCATTTTTGGTGGTTCTCATCAGGTCTTCCGTGCATTCCCAGTCCTTATGCCCGGCATTCTGTTTGAGAAGTTCCTGTTCAAGGGCTTTGATACCGTCAAAATCCCCGTTACCATACAGGTCTGTCCGTTTTTCCATGGCTTTGAAGGGAGCCCAGCTTTTAGGGTAAACAATATCGGCGTCTTGAAAGGCTTCAGCCATGGAATTGGTTTTGGTAAAACCGCCGCCGCTGGCTTCGGCATTTTTCCTTGCTACTTCTTCCACTTCCGGCATTACCTCGTATCCTTCAGGATGAGCCAGGCTCACTTCCATGCCGAAGCGGCTCATAAGGCCTATGATACCCTGAGGAACAGACAGGGGCTTTCCGTAGGAGGGGGAGTAGGCCCAGGTCATGGCAACCTTCTTCCCTCTCAGGTTTTCGATTCCCCCGAAATGGTTGATCAGATGCAGGGCATCCGCCATGGACTGGGTGGGGTGGTCAATATCGCACTGCAGGTTTACCAGGGTCGGACGCTGTTCCAGTACGCCGTCCCGGTAGCCTTCTTCGACAGATTTTGCCACTTCCTTCATATAGGTATGGCCTTTTCCAATATACATATCATCTCTGATACCGATCACATCTGCCATAAAGCTGACCATATTGGCGGTTTCCCGGACAGTTTCTCCATGAGCTATCTGGGACTTGCCCTCATCCAGGTCCTGAACTTCCAACCCCAGCATGTTGCAGGCGCTGGCGTAACTAAAGCGGGTTCTGGTGGAGTTGTCTCTGAAAAGAGAGATACCCAAACCGCTATCAAATACTTTGGACGAAATATTGCTTTCCCTCATACCTCTGAGGATTTCAGCTACTTCGTAAACGGCTGCAATTTCATCATCCGTCTTATCCCAGGTGAGAAAAAAATCATTCAGAAACATCTTTTCCGTTCTCAGGCAGGAAAGATCTTTGATTCTCTCTTCGATTCCAATTCTATCCATATGAAAGTCTCCTTAGTCAAATTAGGGTTTTATCATTCAAGCAAAATCCCCTTGAGGGAAATCATTTACGTTTTTTATCAGAATTTCTGACTAATAATCGGGACCCGAAGCTTCGCTTCCACCTGATTTTATCAGGATATGGGTGCCTTTTTTATTTATGACCGCATCTTTTATGTTTTCAGGGCTGGTGATTATAACTTCACGGCCGCCATTTTTTAAAAAGCTGATGGCTGCTTCTATCTTGGGTGCCATGCTTCCCGAGGCAAAATGTCCTTCAGCCAGATAGCTCTCCGCCTCGGCCAGGCTTATATAGTTCAGCTCCTTCTGGTCGGGTTTGCCGAAGTTGAGGCAGACGCTTTTTACTCCTGTGGAAATAATAAATACATCCGCTCCGAGCTGGCTGGCCATTAAGCTGGACGCCCTGTCTTTATCAATGACCGCATCAATCCCGTTCAGTGTGCCGTCAGGCTCTTCCACAACAGGAATTCCCCCGCCTCCTCCGGCAATAACACAAAAATCCGCCTGCAAAAGGGCTTTTATCGCCTCCAGTTCAATAATTTCTTTTGGCATAGGGGAGGCTACCATCCGCCTGTATCCCCGGCCGGCATCTTCCATCATGGTCCATTCGGGATGAGCCTGCCGGAGCATATTGGCTTCGGGTTCCGTATAAAACTGTCCTATGGGTTTTGCGGGTTTTACAAATGCAGGATCATCCCTGTCTACTCTGACCTGCGTTACAATTGTTGCAGAAGTCATGGGGATTTTTCTTTTTCTGAATTCATTGTCCAGAGCCTGCTGTATCTGATATCCGATGGCTCCCTGGGTATCCGCATCACAGCTGACCAGAGGAACAGGGTGCATATGAGCCACTTCTTCCGCTATTTCCGAACGTCTGAGAATAAAGCCAACCTGAGGGCCGTTTCCGTGGGTTACAACAACCTGCCACCCCGATTCTACCAGATCAGCAATATGTTTTGCAGTTTCGCAAACTGCCTGGTACTGGTCTTCTACACGCATGTGTTCGTTGTCCGAGATAAGAGAGTTTCCTCCCACGGCAATCAGCGCTAAATTATCCATACCTGAATACCCCTCTTAATCCTTAGATTATAGTGCTTATTCAAATTATTTTGCAACCTTTATTAAAAAATTGTAAGAAAACTCCTGAGTTTTTTGGCAGAAAATAAATTCTCTGATATACTGGGAAGAGGAAAGGACAAATAAAGGAGCAGATTGTGGATATACCCGGTCATCTTAAAACCTATATTCCCCTGATTCAGGCCGTGGGGAAAACTCTGGGAGTGGGAGAAGTTCTCCTTTATGACTGGACACAGACCCCCCCTGTGATCATTGCCAAGGAAGGGGGTATCACAGGCAGGAAATCCGGAACTCCCGCTTCTCAGCTGATGAGAGATATGGTGGATGAAATGATCCGGGACGGTGAGAACATGCGGATCAACTATGAGTCGGCAACAAAATCGGGTAAACCTCTTAAATCATCAACAGTCCTGATTTTCAACGAAGCCAATGATCTTCAGGGGGCTCTTAGTATTAATGTGGATATGAGTGCCATCAATATGCTTCAGCATTTTGTGGATCAGTTTTCCGGGAAAGAGAGGGTAGAGGATTATGATGAAATGCCTCAGAATACCCAGGAATTTCTGAATGTGATGATTCGCAAAAGCATTGAATCCATAGGAAAGCCGGTCTGCTATTTTGATAAGAAAGATAACCTGCAGGTTGTCAGGTTCCTTAATGATAACCATATCTTCTCTATCAAAGGATCTACCGACAGCCTGGCGGGAGAGCTGAATGTATCCAGGTATACAATTTACAATTACATAGAGGAAGTAAAAAACTCATAATATACCCGTCTGCGTACCTCTGGGCTTCATGCAGACGGGGTAATTCCAAATTGCTTTTTCCGTATCCCCCGATTTTATCCTTTTACCAGTTTATACGGCTATCGGTACTTTGTTCCAAAGTTCCTGCCGCCTATCGGATAAAAAGGTCCCTGACGCTGACGCGTCACCCTTTTACCGATCCTTTACACGGCTATCGGTACTTTGTTCCAAAGTTCCTGCCGCCTATCGGATAAAAAGGTCCCTGACGCTGACGCGTCACCCTTTTACCGATCCTTTACACGGCTATCGGTACTTTGTTCCAAAGTTCCTGCCGCCTATCGGATAAAAGGGTCCCTGACGCTGACGCGTCACCCTTTTACCGATCCTTTACACGGCTATCGGTACTTTGTTCCAAAGTTCCTGCCGCCTATCGGATAAAAGGGTCCCTGACGCTGACGCGTCACCCTTTTACCGATCCGGCCATCAGGCCTCTTACGAAGAATCTCTGGAGGCCGAAGAACACGGCCAGGGGCAGTATCATGCTGAGGAATGCTCCGGATGTAAGAAGATGCCAGTCCTGTCCTTTTTCTCCTACCATAGCAGCCAGAGCGCTGGTAACAACACGGTTTTTATCACCCAGAAAAACCAGAGCCACAAGGTAATCGTTCCAAACCCATAAAAACTGGAAGATCGCAAAACTTGCCAGCGCCGGGATGGAGAGGGGAAGAACCAGTCTGACAAAGGTTGTAAACGGGGTGGCGCCATCCAGATAGGCTGATTCAAAAATATCCCGGGGAAGTGTACTTATATAGTTGTAAAGCAGATAAACCGCCAGGGGGAGTCCGAATCCTGTATGAGCCAGCCACATGCACAGGAAGGTTCCTGTGATGCCCCAGTTGGTGAAATCCCGCAAGATGGGAATCAGGGCTATCTGCAGAGGGACTACCAGAAGGGCAACTACCATGATGAACAGGGGTTTCCGCCCGGGAAATTCCATCCAGGCAAAAGCATAGGCTGCAAAGGCGGCAATCAGGATGGGAATGATCGTAGCGGGAATACTGACCGCAATGGAATTGAGCACCGCATCGGAGAAGTTGTTGCCCTGCCGGGAAATGGTGTTCCCCTGGGCGTCGGTGTACTCTACAGTTCCCGCGGACAGAACATCCTTGTAATTCTGAAGGGTCATGTTGGCACCAAAGCCGATCCATTTCTCTTCAAAGACTTCGATCTTTCTTGATCTCTTGTTGCCATACCATTGAAGCCGCCGGGATTCGCCTATCTCGATACCCTGTCGCCACTCTTCAAATGATGCCGTACGGCCTTCAATTTCAATGGGGGCATTCGGGTCGGTGTCCTGAGGAATTTCAAACTCTCCTGTTTTCACCCAGTCTTTATGGGGCAGTATGGTCCACCAGCCTGAACCGTAAATATCCCTGGAATCTCTGAATGAAGTAATAAACACACCGAATGTTGGAATCGTCCATATCAGGACAATGACGAGGAGGACCAGCCCTACTGCAATTCTCCCCGTAGGGAATTTTTTCTCTTTTGCCATGGTATTCATTTCAGTGTCTTCCTTTCCTTGAATTCTTTGAGGTTGTAGGCCAAAACAGGAATGATGACCACAAGAAGCACTACCGCGATGGCTGAAGCCTGTCCGGAATTCCCGTAGGTGAACTGCCTCAGATAAAATTCGTTGGCAATAACATTGGTTCCGAAATTTCCCCCTGTCATAACACGGACGATATCAAAGAGCTTCAGGCTGAAAATCAGTATTGTGGTTGTTACGGTTATTATGGTGGGCATGATATAGGGGATGGTTATCTTGAAAAAGATGGTAAAACTGCCAGCTCCGTCTACCTTTGCCGCTTCGTTGATCTCTCCGGGAATTCCCTTGATGGCCGAGGAGAGTATGACCATGGCATATCCGGTCTGCAGCCATACCATGATGATAATCAGAAAAAAGTTGTTCCAGAACGGAACCAGAAGCCATGCCTGGGCTTCTCCGCCCAGAGCGGTGACGATGGCATTGAGGAGTCCTATTTCATTGATATTGGCTCCCTCTCCCTTGTATGCGTACATAAATTTCCAGATAACACCGGCCCCTACAAAAGAGATGGCCATGGGCATGAAAATCAAGGATTTGAAAAGCTTTTCCCTTTTGCTCTTATCTGACAGTACAGCAATGATAATTCCCAGGGTCACGCAGAAAAAAGTTCCGAAAATCATCCATAGAAGATTGTTTCTGAAACTTTCGAGCATGATGGGATCGGTAAAAGCGAATTTGTAGTTGTCCAGAAAGACAAACTCTTTTCCATTGGCTCCCATAAAGCTGAGCCGCAGGGAACGCAATGTCGGAAGTACCAGTGCCCAGATAAGTATGAGCACCGCCGGTCCCGCAAAAACAACTGCAACCGCGGTGGAGCGGATCTTCCGCGGCATGGTTTGGGCAATGCTGTTTAAAGTGAAATAGAGGAGAGCTACTGAACCCAGGCCCCAGGTCACAGCAGTTACAGTCATTAATATTTTACTGTTCTGCATATTCTGAAGGAGCAGAAATCCTCCAATGAGGAAAAATCCTGTCAAGATTAACAGGAGGATCAGCAGAAGCGGTTTTTTCCAGGTTGTAAAATCCCGGCTCATGTTTTTCTCCTTTTTACCAGGGAAGGTTGTTTCATCTCATCCGAGATTTTCCCCGCTTTTTTAATAAACCGGCCCCCTTGTTTTAACCGGGGACCGGTTGCTGGATCTTTACTGTAATTCCGCCGTTATTCCGCAGGCCAGGAGTTATCTATGGCAGTGAGCGCTTCGTCCAGGGATTTGGCACCTGATACATAGGCGGTCATCTCTTTCCAGAAGGAACCGGCACCAACTGCACCCGGCATCAGGTCTGATCCATCGAACCTTACGCTGGTTGCATTCTGGATAACTTCCGCCACTTTTCTGTCAACTTCATTGGTATACCATTCCAGTTTGGAATCCTTGTGCGGGGAAATCGCTCCCCCTGCTTTCACCCAGCCTTCAACGGAAGCTGCCGTTGCAAAATACTGCATAACCATCCGGACTTCCGGCCGGTCGTTAAACATGGCATAAATATCTCCTGCTACCAGAACGGGTCTTCCGTACTGGGGATCCACACTGGGCAGGTAGAAAAAGTCATAATCCACACCGGCTACCAGATTGTCAGGGAAGAAGGTGGTTATAAAGTTCCCCTGTTTGTGAAGCCAGGCTTTGGGAGGTGTCTCAAACATAACTTTGGGAGCATCGCCGAAAGAGGTGGTGGCGATTCCTTTTCTTCCTCCGTAAACCATTCCGTCGGCAAACCAGATATCAGTCATGGCTTTGATCGCGGCTCTCACCTCAGGAGAGTTGAATTTCAGTTCTCCAGCAACCCATCTGTCGTAATTTTCCAGAGAGGTGGTTCTAAGCATCATCTCTTCAATCCAGTCTGTGGCAGCCCATCCGGTTGCTGCACCTGATTCGATTCCTACCGCCCAGGGGCTGTCGCCGTCCGCCAGGATCGTCTCCTGAAGAGCTTCCAGTTCTTCCCAGGTTTCGGGTACTTTGTAACCAGCCGCATCAAATTCTTTTTTGTTGTACCAGACCAGGGATTTTCCGTTTACTCTTCCCCAGATCCCGGCCATGATCTCCCCCTCGGGTGATTCCATGGTGGCCATATCAAGCCAGCTCTGTATGTAGTTGGATTTGACTTTGTCCATATCAAGAACTTTGTTGAGGTCTACAACATAACCTTTTCTGACAAAGTTGCTTAAAAGTCCCGGCTGTGGAAAATCTACAATGTCAGGAGGATTCCCTCCCTCGACTCTGATGCCTATGGATGCTTCAAACTCTTTGGATCCTTCGTACTGAATATCTATACCGGTCATCTCTTCAAACGGTTTGATAGACTCCTCGAACTTGATCGCATCGTTGTCTGTAAAAGGACCGGCCATGGTTACCACTGTACCTCTGACCGCAGCATAGGGATCATCCTTGACAGCTTCTGCTGCCGGCTCCTTTACCGTTTCCTCCGCTTTTTTACTGCATCCTGTAAAGATAAAGGCCGTTACAAGAATCAGGGTTAAACCTGTCCACAGTAATTTTTTCATCATTATTCCTCCTTAACGGCTTTTACTGCCGTAGTTTGCCTGTTTATGTGGTCGATCGTTCAATCAGTCCCACCTGAAGATTGGTTTTCTGCAGAGCCTGACCTTTGCCTCCCAGTCTCTCCAGCAGGAGTCCTGCCGCAATCCTGCCGGAATCCGCCAGATGCTGGGAAATGGTTGAAAGCTCCATCCATTCTGCCGCTTCGATGTCGTCAAACCCCAGTACTGCCATTTCCCCGGGAATCTGTATCCCCCGCTGTTTGGCTGCTTTCATAATGCCTATCGCCTGGAGGTCGCACATGGCAAAGACGGCTCTGGGAGTATGTCCTTTATCCAGGTACTGTCCAAATACTCTCTGGGCATCCTTCACTGATGTTTCCGACTCAAGTATGTATCCTCTGGTAATGTCCTTGCCGTTTTTTTTCAGTGTATCTCTGAAGCCGTTAAACCTGTTTTCAGAAGGTTTGCAGCTGTAGGGCAGGGTGTTGTTGATATCACCCATAAAGGCACAGGGAAAGTATCTTTTTTTCAGAAACAGTTCCGCTGCCAGCTCTCCTCCTCTGTAATCATCCGCCAGTACCCTGGAATAGTTCTCATCGTCTGATTCGATCATGATGATATCCAGCCCTGATGCTTTGAGGATCCTGTGCTGTTCCCGGGTCAGTCTGACCGACATGAGAATTAATCCATCGATCCTTCTGGTGAAGGGAACCGACGTCAGATATTCATCCAGCTGGTCAGGGCTTTCGATGGTATAGATGACAACTTCATAATTGTTCTCTTTTAAAAGCGGGATGACCCCGCCTAGCCTGTCTACAAAAGAGGGTGCTGGAAAAAAGGGTGTTAAAACCCCGATCCTGCCCACCGAACGATTGGCCTTGCTGCCTGCATTGCCATGAGGAACGTAATCCAGCATTTCCATGGCTCTGGAAATTTTATCCCCTGTAGATTTTTTCACATTTTCAGGATTGTTCAGAAATCTGGAAACCGTTGTAATACTGACTCCGGACTCGGCTGCCACGTCATAGATGGTTGGCCTTTCATTCACAGCTTTTTTCATGATTTACCAGTTTTTCTGAAAATAAATGAAAGTACTTTCATAAATATTATTCTATATCTGTTTTTATTAGGTGTCAAATAAATAATTATTTGGATGATAGATAGGATGCTATTTGATAGTTTATGTTTAAAATTAGAACTAAATATAAGGCTTGAAATACAGAAAGTTCTTTCATTTTAGGGCAAATAAAAAACCGGTGCATCTTTTCGCACCGGTTGCTGCCTTTACAGGCTGAATCTATTTCAGCTTATAAGGCAGCATCGCATAAAAGGCCGCGCAGATTTCAAGGTCATCAATCCGGTTTTTCTCGTTGGGAGCATGAGCTTCTTTCTCATCCCCGGGGCCAAAACCGATCAGGGGTATTCTGTGACGGCCGCAGATGGCCACGCCGTTGGTGGAAAAGGTCCATTTATCCACAACAGGCTCTTTGCCGTAGAGGGCGCTGTAGGCTTCCACGCCGCTTTCCACCAGGGGATGATCCCTGTCTATTTTCCATGTGGGAAAGTAAAGTTCCTGATGGTAGTCGAGCTTTTTCCATCCCAGCTGCTCGTAATCGGGCATGGTCACCGATTCGGGTTCCTCTCCCAGTGCGTCCTTTATATATTTTTTAACCTGGCTGATGGCCAGATCCGCATCCTCACCCCAGGTAAGACGCCGGTCCAGATAGAGCATGGCCTGATCGGGAACCGCACACTGGGAGGGGCCGTTCACTTTCATTTCTGATACAACCACGGTTCCCTTACCCAGAAAATTCTCCTCGTCGGGCTGGAGTTCGCTGTTCAGTTTTTCCATAGCCAGAGCCGCCTTTGAGGCTTTGTAGGCTGCGCTCACACCCCGTTCGGGAGCAGAACCGTGACTTGAAACACCTTTGATCTTCACAACCATCTCCATCCGGCCTCTGTGGCCTCTGTAAAGACGGCAGCTCGTAGGCTCCGTGGACACCGCAAAATCAGGAACCAGTTTTTCTTCCTCTATCAGGTACTTCCAGCACATACCGTCGCAATCTTCTTCCATAACAGTAAATGTGAAATAGAGAGTATAGTCTCCGTCGTACCCCAGTTCTTTCAGAATCCGGCCCGCAGCAATCATGGAGGCGGCACCTCCCTTCTGGTCAGAACTTCCCCGGCCCCATACATAGGTATCATCAATTTCTCCTGAAAAAGGGTCCTTTTCCCAGGCGTCGGGATCTCCCACGGTCACAGTATCGATGTGAGCGTCGAAAGCCAGGATTCTGGAACCGGTTCCGATCCGTGCCACCACACTTCCCAGGCCGTCAATCCGAACTTCATCAAAACCAGCCTCCTCGCATAGCTCTACGATTTTCCGGCAGACCGCTTCTTCATCGCCGCTATAGGAAGGAATCTTTACCATTTTTGAGAGTACTTCCGCCGTGTACTGTCTGTACTCTTTTGCTTTTGCTAAAATCTCTTTTTCAATTGACATATCTGTATCTCCTTAACAGGTTGAGTCGACCCGTTTTCTTTTTTGTATCAAGAGTATCTCTGTTAATCTTTCAGGTTATCCATAACTTCCCATAACCGGGCGGCCTGGTCTCTGGCTTCTTCATATATTCCGGATGTGTCAAAGGGGAATTGTCTCTCTTTCAGTACGGCTTTCCCGTTGATCACCACAGATCTGACTGTTCCGGCATTCTGCCCGAAGGCAATATGACCGGCAATGTTTTCCGCTTTCAGCGGGGTAGGCGGCTGGTAGTCCGAAACCACAAGATCCGCCTTGTATCCTTTTTCAATCCTGCCGAAGCGGTCATCAAAATTCCGTTCCAGGAGAGTGTTTCCATTGGTTAAATACCCCAGGAAATCTCCCGGCCAGAGGGGTCCTCCCGCATCCTTGTGCCTGAAATAGGCAAACTTGAACTCTTCCCACATATCGCTTCCGATGCCATCGGTGCCGAGGGCCAGGTTCTTTACCTGTTCCAGGTGGGTTTGGGTTCCCACGCTGTTGTTCATATTGGATCGGAAATTAACTGCAAGAAAGCTGTTTCTCTGATTCATGATCTCAATATCTTTCTCAGAGAGATACAAACCATGGACTATAAGACTCTTGCTGTTCATCAGGCCGAAACTGTCCAGCCGTTCCAAAAGGTCTTTCCCGTAAAAGTGATGCGACCAGGAGGCATCATACTTATCTTCCGCCACATGGCAGTGGAATCCCCGGCCTGTCTTTTCCACCGCTTCTGCCAGCTGCCGCAGCCCTCTGTCGGGAATGGTAAAGGGAGCATGGCCGCCTATATGAGCTTCCATCAGCCCCGACCAGGAACCCTTTGCCTTCTCTTCATCGATTTGCCTGGCAAAACGGATATTTTCGGCGATTCCCGATTCCATCTGGTCAATGCCATTCCTGTCGGTTGTTTCAAAACAGGTCATCCCCCTGAGTCCTGTCCGTTCAAAGGCATCTTTTAAAACCGTCAGGGATCCATCGATAAACCCGGGAGAAGCGTGATGGTCAATTACGGAGGTTGTACCGCTGCGGATGGCATCAAGACAGCAGATCTCGGCACTGCTCTTCAGGCTGTCACGGTCCAGGGCCCTGTCCAGACGCCACCAAAGGTTTTTCAGTACAGAGATGAAGTCCGGAGAAGGGTTGATGTTTGCCAGGATCCCCCTTGCCAGCCCGGAGTAGAAGTGATTATGGCTGCAGACAAGACCGGGGTGAACAATCGCTCCGTTCATTTCCCATACTTCGTCGGCATGCATCCCCTCGGCAGCTCCGGGGCCTGCCGCAGCAATCCTGTCTTCATCTATAACGATATCCCATCCGGAATGCACTTCAGGCGGTTGAAAATTAACAACCGTAGCGTTTTTCAATATCAGCATTTTCCGCTCCTTCTCACTGATCCACCGGTCCAATATACCAGGGGTACTCTTTGATAACCTTTCTGATGATCTCTCCTGTCTGTTCTCCCTCTTTTCCATAGGGAAGAGGGCCGTAGAGCTCTCCCTGCCGCCAAACCAGATTAAAGAGCTGACCTTTCTGCCGGAGAAGAATATCCTCCCCGGTTACCAGAAAGCCGTCATTTTCGCTGTTTTCAAAATCTTCTTTCAGGCTGAATACGGTAATCTTGTCTCTGTAGGGGCGTCCTTCCCAGGGGCAGAACTGGGCGCAGTTTCCGCATTCGTTACAGTAGGCGTCCACATGAAGAATCTGCGTTTCCTGTCCGAACTCTTCTCTGCCGGTTCTGATAAAGACATTGGCTCTGTTGGGGCAGACATCCACGCATTTGTTGCAGATCACATCACACTGAAGGCAGCGGGAGGCCTCCCTTTCCGCCCAGGCGGCAAAGTCGGTCCTCTGATTATCTCCCGATTCGGTGAGAATGCTTTTCCTGTGTCTGAGATCCCTCAACTCTTCCTCGGACAACGCTTCCGGTTTTAAAGGAGTCAATGCCCGTCCCATCTGGCTCAGGATATGATCTACCGACTTACGGGCGCTTCCCATGGCTCCTACAATAGAGAGGGGGCCTGTCAAGGCATCACCGCAGAGATAGACTCCGGGAATCTCTGTTTCGTTGGTCACATCATCCACTTCCACCCATTTGCCGGGGATATTCAGGCCCATGGATTTGAGAATATCCGTGTCGACCTTCTCTCCAATTGCGGTTATAAGGGTATCCACGGGGAAGGTTTCCGTTTTTTCTGTGGGTACAGGGCGGCGGCGGCCGGATTCATCAGGTTCACCCAGCTCCATCACGGTGCATTCAAGCTCGCCCTTGCCGGAAAAGGCTTTAGGGTTCCGCAGAAAGTGGAATGTAATTCCTTCAGCGGTTGCATCATAGTACTCTTCCCTGTCGGCGGGCATCTCTTTCAGGGTCCGGCGGTAAATGACTCTCACATTTTTCACACCGGGAAGGCGTTTGGCTGACCGGGCGCTGTCCATAGCCGTGTTTCCTCCACCCACAACAGCGACATTTTCTCCCACATCGGCTTGATCCGGTCTGGTTCTGAATACATTCAGAAAGTCTAGAGAGGTCATGACTTTGCCGCCGGGAAGATCCAGGGTATTGTCCTTTTCAGCTCCTATGCTGATGATGATCTTCCCATATCCCTGATCTTTCAGTCCCTGAATGGTGAGATTCTTCTGGCCGAACCGGAAATCCACACCATGGGCCCGGATAAACTCCATATCCTTTTCGATCTCTTCTGCGGGCATCCGGAAAGAGGGCAGGACATGGCTGATGACTCCGCCGGGAGAATCTTCCTTTTCAAATACAGTCACATCAGCTCCGCCCCGTCTGAGGAAGTAGGCTGCCGCCAGGCCGGAAGGTCCGGCTCCGATAACAGCAGTTTTGACGCCGGGCTGCCGGGCAGGTTCCCTGAAGGCTCGGATATAGTCTTCCCATCCCTGCTGAGCGGCAATTTTTTTCATATCCCGGATTTTCACGGTACCTTCATAATCGATGCGGGTGCAGTTGTACTGACATTTATGATCGCATATCCATCCTGTTACAAAGGGAAGGGGGTTTTTGTTGTAGATTACATCAAGGGCCTCCACATAGCGTCTCTGGCCGATGAGTCTGAGGTATTCAGGAACATCCTGATGGATGGCGCAGGCGGTTTTACAGGGCGCCACGGCACAATCGTAAAGGGGAAGTGGTTCTTCCGTGCTGATAACATCCGTACCTCTGTAGCTTTTTTTATACTCTTTGGCCTCAAGGGCTGTTTTCACCAGAGCTTCCAGAGCAGGTATATCTATTTTCGGGCTGTTCCAATCCTCCACGGAATAACTGTTTTCCACAGTTCTGGCCATCCGGGCGTATCCGCCCGGTTTGAGAATCTCGGTGGCCATGGTCACCGGACGGATTCCGGTTTTGAGAATCTCTTTTATATTCCCGCTTGTGGCTCCTCCGGAAAAAGAGATGGGTAGTGTCCCTTCAAATTCCCGGCTCAGTTTCAGAGCCACCTGGATGGAAATGGGAAAGAGAGCTCTTCCCGACATATACATTTCATCGCCGGGCAGCTTGTTTTTATTGTTTACAGATCCCAGAGTATTCGTCAGCTTGACTCCGAACCGGAGGCCCTGTTCCTCTCCCAGGGCTTTCAGCCTTTTCAGCATCTTCACAGCATCGGGGTACTGGAGATCATGATCAAAACTTTCCTGTTTCAGCCCTACGTAATCAAATCCCAGTTTGTCCAGGGTATCCCGTACACCCTGGAATGTGAGGAGCGTAGGGTTCAGCTTGACGAAAGTGTGGATCTTCTTTTCTGTCAGGAGATAACGGGCTATTTTTTCTATTTCATCGGGAGGACAGCCGTGCATGGTACTCAGGGTTACGGAACCGCAGATTTTTCCGGAGATTTCATCCGCCAGGGCCGCGAGTCTGCCTTTTCCGGATTCCAGCTCCGTTCCTTTCAGAAAATCAGGGTCGATGGCCAGTTTTTTCAGGGTGTCCCTGTACTCTTTGAACTTTGCTTCTTCCGAGCTGTCAATGAGTCTGTTGATAAACTGATCCATCCTGGGGTTCTGAATTCCTTTCAGGTCGTAACCGACGCTCATATTGAATATGAACTGACGATCGGGATGGTCTTCAAAGAGGGTTTCCAGCATGTGGCAGAGAAACCAGCCTTTCAGGTACTCGTCATAGGCCTTCTCCAGAGTAAATTCAGTGGACCATTCCGTATTGAAACCTTCATCTTCTGCATCAATACAGGGCTTTTCTATCTCCAGAGTATCCATGATCTGAACGGTTTTCAGTTCAAAAAAACGGGCTCCTGCCAGCCAGGAGGTTACTATGTTCTGAGTCAGCTGTGTATGGGGACCTGCTGCGGGGCCGATCGGGGTCGCAGCTTTTTCCCCGAAAAGCTCCATCAGAGGGTGGTCTTCCTTTTTCGGTCCTCCCAGGGAGGGGGAAAAATTAAAAATCATTCCGTCTTTGGCGTATTCGGTGAATATCCTGTGAATCAGCTGTTCAAAAGGAACAGGTCTCATTAAATCACTCATTAAAAAACTCCTGTAAAATCACGATGGCTCCTGATAGCCTCTGGTATTTGCCCGATGGTCCGGAAAAAGGGAAAGCGTTTTAAGCTTTCCCCGGTTTCTGTTCTCAGATCCTTCTATTATGAATTGTCGATCAGGTCGTTGAACTCTTCAATGATAGAATCAATCTGGGCGGCTTCTTCCAGGGTTCCGTACCAGTAGTTGTCATGGTCGTACCACTGGGCGTTCAGTTCTGAGAGTTCTCTTCCCTGCTGCTCGATCCAGGTGAAATACTTCAGGTTGTGAACGGCTTTTCTGTCATAATAGGAGAGCTCCTTGGTGTGGTCAAAGGTTTGTCCCAGCAGGAGCTGCATGTCCCTTTCCGCATCCGAAGCCGTGTAAGGACCCCGGTCGGCTGCCAGTTCCTGAACTCTTGAACCATAGAGCTGCATGGAATCGGTTGCGATGGTTACCACATAGTCCTTTTCTGTCAGTTCGCTGTATTTGGCAAATTTGATAGCTCCCAGCACATTGGCAATCCCTGAAATTCCCAGCAGGTCCAGCTGGTTTACCAGCTCTGCGGGAACTCCGGCGTTTTTCAGAACGTCCCGGCCTATGGGTTCGTTGAAGAGTCTGATAAGTCTCATGGGGTGCTCGTCATCGATGGCGCTGATAAAATCCGTATCCTTGCAGTCATGAACCCAGGGTACATGCTTGTCGCCGATGCCTTCGATTCTGTGGCCGCCGTATCCGTTCATCAGAAGGGTGGGGCACTGCAGGGCTTCCGCTGCGGTGATCTTCATTTTGGGATACTTCTTTTTGAGGTAGTACCCGGCTGCCAGGGTTCCTCCCGAACCGGAAGACGAGACATAGCCGGCCATGTTTTCACCCTCTTTCATGTAGTAGCCCAGTACCTCCTCAATAGAGGAACCGGTTACATTGTAATGCCACAGGGGGTTGCCCATTTCGTCAAACTGATTGAAAATTCTCAGATCCTCTCCTGAATTCCTCAATTCCCAGCACTTATCAAAGATTTCTTTTACATTGGATTCACATCCGGGTGTGGCGATCACTTCGCCGGCAACGGTTTTCAGCCATTCAAACCGCTCCTGAGACATCTCTTCAGGAAGGATGGCAATGGCGTTGCATGCAAGGAGTGAGGAAATGTAGGCTCCCCCTCTGCAGTAGTTTCCTGTAGAGGGCCATACGGCTTTTGTTTTCTGGGGATCAAACTGGCCGGTTATCAGCCGGGGAGCCAGGCATCCGTAGGTCGCACCTACTTTATGAGCACCCGTGGGAAACCATTTTCCTGTCAGAACAATAATCTTGGCTTTTACTCCTGTGAGCTCAGGCGGGAGGAGAAGGTGATTCACTTTGCCGAACAGACCGCCCGATTCTTTGGGTTCGTTTTTCCAGGTTATTCTGAAAAGGTTTACCGGATCCAGATCCCATAATCCTGTGTTTTTCAGTTTTTCCTTGACTTCTTCCGGTATCAGTCCGGGATTCTTCATCATGGCGATGGTGGGAAGTTTGATTCCCTTGGATTTGCAGTACGCTGCATTCTCTTTCTGCTTTTCTTTGTTTACGGTAAGATCAATCATGCTTTTCCCCTTATCTCATCAATGGTTTGAATGGTTTCCTGCGGCATTGATACGCCTTTCAGCGCAGTTGCCGTATCTTTCAATCCGCTGCCTGTCGCCAGGACAACGACTGTTTCATTTTTCTTTATATCACCGGCGGTTTTCCGCAATCCCGCCCAGGCTGCTGCACCGGCAGGTTCGGTAAAGAGTCCCGAACGGGAAGAGAGATGAGCCTGGGCGTCAATAATCTGCCGGTCTGTTACGGTTATCACATCCCCTCCGTACTGTTTCAGATACCGCAGAGCTGTATATCCGTTTCTGGGAATATCAACCGAGATGGAATCCGCCACAGTGGAGCTTGGTATGACATCGAATTTCCCGGATGTCCAGGCTCTGTAAAGGGCATCGCTACCTTCGGCCTGAACCGCAGTAATCCGGGGCATCCTGTCAATCAGGCCGAACTGCAACAGATCTTTAAAACCTTTGTAAACACCTCCCAGGATGCAGCCGTCCCCGGTGGGAACCAGCACCCTGTCGGGAGCTCTCCTGCCCAGGTTCCGGTAAATATCCAGCGATACGGTTTTTTTTCCTTCCATTGTCATAGGGTTCCAGGCTGTGTTCCGGTTCATGCCGCCGAATTTTTCAGAATATTCCAGAGACAGATCGTAGGCCTTGTCATAATTTCCGTTCACCCGATAGATGGTTGCTCCGTACTGGAGAGCCTGGATCAGTTTGGCCTGGGGAGCCGCTTCAGGGAGAAAAAGCACGACTTTCTGTCCTGCCGCTGCTCCGATTCCCGACATGGATGATCCGGCATTCCCTGTGGATGCCAGAACAATCGTATCAATGCCCTGCTGTCTGGCAAAGGCGGAAACAAGTACAGACGCCCGGTCCTTGAATGAACTGGTAGGGTTGGAACCATCATACATGATGGACAAACCTGGAAGATTCATCTCCTTTTTCAGGGTTTCCGGGCTCCAGAGCTCTCCCGTAACAGGGGGAACCGGCGGAAAAAATTCCCGGGGAACCGGGAGAAATTCTTCTGTAAGGTTTCCGGAGGAAGAGATCCTCCCCTCCAGCCTGACTTCAAGAACCCCTCTGAGCGGTTCATCAGGTCTCTGGTTTTCTGCGCAAGCCGGGCAGGTCGTAAGTTCAGGGGTAATTTGATACTCTGCACCGCATTCGCTGCATAGGTAACTGTATTGCATTTATATCCCTTTCTGCACTGATTGATTGATCAGTTGAAAAATTGTTTTTATATATTTCCCTCTATTGTAGCAGGTTCCTGATAGATGAAAAGCTCTATTACTGGATTTTTTGTAAAAATTACAATTTTTTTGTAAGTGAAGGTATTTTTCCCGCAGGAGAGTTACCATTTGGTAGTTTTTGCACTTTACAATATTAAAAAATCAGGGAAATAATAGGTCTGCGCCTCTCTGTTTTGTGTTCTCTCTTTACATCAGTTGTCAACTGGTGTAAAGAAGGGGCGCGTATGTCAATACACTTGATGAATCTGTTTAAAACGCGATAGTATATGCTGAATGTGAAATTCTGATGAATTACCAGGGCTCAGCCACTGCTGCAGGAATATATAGAACCCGATGTTAGTACGTTACGGAAAGAATGATAAAGGCCGGCTTATCAAACTGGCCAAAGTATACACAATAAAAGAACATGGCATTTCCAGAGACCGTCTGGATCCTGATGCTTTGAAAGTGACTGAACGATTGAGAAACGCCGGATACCAGGCTTATGTGGTCGGCGGTGCCGTGAGGGATCTTTTGATCGACAAGGATCCCAAGGATTACGATATTGCCACAGATGCCTATCCTTCCCGGGTCAGGAAAATATTCCGGAATTCCCGGATTATAGGAAAACGGTTCCGTCTGGTTCATGTCTATTTTCCGGGAGATAAAATTCTGGAAGTCGCTACTTTCCGTTCCCTGGATGGAAAAGACGGGGAGAATGTCTATGGTTCCATTGATGAGGATGCCCGCAGAAGGGACTTTACCCTGAATGCCCTGTATTACTCCCCCCGGGAAGAACAGATCATAGATTACCATGACGGGGTAAGGGATATCCGTAAAAACCGATTGAAAAGCGTAATTCCCCTGGAAACCACTTTTGTGGAAGATCCGGTCAGGATGCTCCGGGCCGTGAAGTATTCTGTAACCACCAATGCCAGGATCCCCTTTAAACTGAGAAAAGCCATAAAAAAACATGCTTCCCTTTTAAAGGAAGTCTCTGTTTCCAGAATGACAGAAGAAATTTTTAAAATTCTCCAGTCATCCTATGCCGCTTCCATTTTTCAGCGCTGTCTGGAACTGCATCTGTTTGAGTATCTGCTTCCCCAGATTTTTCTGGCTATGAACAAGCCGGGAACCGGGAAAGAATTTGCCCGGAATTTTTTCCAGGATATGGTAAAACTGGATAAATATACCAGAAGGGAAGGGGAGAACAAAACCCGCAGCCGTATGCTGCAGCACCTCACCCAATCCTGGCTGGAGCAGTCCGGCGTTCTGGATGAGGGGGGTGAAAATGCTTTTATGGAAGTCGTGGGTGAGCTGAAGAACTGCCTGAAGCCCATGATAGCCCCTAACCGGGAAGTTTTTGATGCGGTAAAGCACATTTTCAAAAAGAATAAATGGAAGATGCCCCGCCGGCGTCCCCCCTATCGCTCCTCCTCCCGTAAGGGAAGAAAAAAAAGCTCCACCAAGGGAAGACCTAAGACAACCGAAACCGTACAGGCCTGATCACTCTGTTTGATCCAGTTCGGACAAGGTTCTTTTTCTCCTGGATATTCTGGCGATCTCAATATCTACCTCTTCAATTATAATGCCGGTGAAACGTTCGATTTTATCCAGAACATACGCCTGCATTTCATGAAGCTTGCTTCCCAGCTGATTGCCGTATCCTGCATCGATATTGATCCTTATCCGGTATCCCCTTCTGTCCTTTTTGACAGATATCTTCATAACCTTGATTTCACTGTCGTATTCATCAATACAGTGAAGGATCATCTGGGAGAGGGCTGCTTCGGAAATTTTTATGGAACCTCTCTGTTTCTGGTCTACAAAATGGGGTGTGACCACGGCTTTTTCAAAAACCCTGGTTTCTTTTTTAAATCCAAAGCTTTTTCTGAATAGGATCTTGATTGAGTCGGAAAGAATATGGGAGTAATCCTGCTTCACTTCAATGGAGGGAACCGGGATCACATGTTTGCCCTCGGTATAGCGGGAATGGATTGCCTTGTCTATCTCCTCCCTGCTGGCAATATCCTCAATTCTGATAAAACGGGTCACCGGAGGAAGTCCCAGTCTCTCAGCCATTTTTTCTACCATTTTATCAGATGTCCCGATAAGCAGGATTTTTTTCAATCTGGATTTTCTTATGGCTTCCCGGACTTCCAGTCTGTGCTGGGGGTCGTCAAACAGGGCGGTTTTTATTGCACCCATATAGAGCTTCTCTTTTTTGGCGGATCTCCCGGCAATGATCCGGTTGTCATGAATCAGAAGTCCGTCATCAATAATGAAGGGAATATTATATTTTTCGGCAACCAGTCTTGCCCTGAAGCTTTTACCCGTGCCGCTTTTACCGATCAGGGCATAGACTTTTATGCCCAGAAGTGTTCCTTTAAGGGAGGTATAAAGTTTATTGATTTTTCCTGCTGGATCTTTTTCGCTCATACACCATAAAATATAAACAATACCTTCTGCATGGTACAGAGTTTTATGCACTTCAATTCTTGACAAATAAACCCTATAAACGGAAAATTACCGGAATAATCCCCCGCGTGTCCCTGGAGAAATCTGAATTACATGTTGAATAAAAGGAATATACTCCCGTATCTCGCTTCTCTCCTTGCCGCCCTGCTTGTATCCGGTATCCTCCTGAGTCAGGAGTTTTCCGGTTCCTACTGGACCGGATGGTACCCGCTCCTGGTTCCTCAAAGTCAGGTTTCATCAGAAGTCGAACACAAGCTTGCGGGACTTTCAGATTCCCTTGTTTCCGGCAGTGACCGTTCCTATTTTTATGATGGTTTTGACGGACTGGCAAAGATAAGCCGGGATGATCTTGTTTCCCGCAGGATCCTTTTGGATAAAGATCCCCGTCTGGATCCCTTTCTTATCAATGCGGACAGGTATTTTAAAGATGACTTATATGAGTTTTTCTATTTACCAGCCGATCGATCTTCGTTAAAATACAAAAACGCATTAAAAGATTTATGGCAGCCTGAATGGATATTCCCTGACTGCACATGGGATGTTCCGGTTATTGTTCTTTCGGTTATCCTCTCGGTTTTGATGCTGGCAGAGGCCGGTAGGCGCAGTTTCCCCGGGATTCTCATGCTTTTTTATACAGCGGGAAGTCTCTATTACGGCAACCATAAAATGCTGATACCGGGATTATTGTTTCTGTTTTTATTCAGTCAGTACAGAAAGGCGGGAAAATACCGCCTTTTTCTGATTTATCTGATCCCCCTTTCCGGTCTTTTATTTCTTTTAAGCGGTGTTTTCTCTTTGCGGGACACCGGGGCTGTCCTGCTGATTTTTCTTTCAGGGCTGACATTCCGGGTTACCGGAAAAACCCTGCGGAGAAAGAAGGGGTCTCTGAAACGAAGGGATCATGATCTGTTCCGGCCTGTGTCTCTGACCGGGGGGAATGTTATGTCCGCTGATGAGAAGGTTTTTTCTCTCAGGTGGAATGTGATCTCAGGATTGCTCCAGGGGTTCGGGATGATTCTGCTTCTTTTTATGGCAGCAGCATCTGACAGGTCTTTTCCTGTCTCCTTTCCTGCTGTGTCATCAGGGGCTGAAAGAGCCTGGTCCTGGAGCGGGCTAAAAAGCCTTCCCTATGGCCAGGCCATTCCCGGAGTGAAAGAGATGGTTATGCACCGGGCATACCAGGAATCCTTCTCTTACGGCGGTACCTGGATGATGCCTGTGGAAGGCGATACGGTAAACCTGAAAGTTTACACCATGAAAGAGGGAAGAATAGACCCCTCAATCAGGCCGGTTCTGACTTTTGATCAGAAATGGCTGGAGAAAATTTTTGATGAGATGCCTCTGGAAGGCCCCGGTGTTCTGCTGAAGAGTGAACCCTTCCTGCCGGAAGTATCTTTAAATAACCTGGTTATGGGAGTTCCACTGGCGAGGGATCTGATCATTTCAGGAATACTGTTAATTTTGGGAATATTACTGAATCTTCTGAATATTGCTGCAAGCCCTGCTGGCAGTTCGGAAGAATTCAGGATGAGGAATCATTTACTTATCTTTAGGAGGAAGCAACAGGCAGCATGAAGCGTTTTAATACTTTCCCCAAAGGGGGAATCCACCCCCGGGACTGTAAGGAAGCTACCTGTGAGAAAGCCATACAGAATGCCAGTATGTCGAGTATTGCAGTAGTTCCCCTTTCTCAGCATATCGGTGCACCGGCCGAATGCCTTGTGAAAAAGGGCGACACAGTCGAAGAGGGCCAGCTTATCGGGCAGTCCGGCGGATTTGTCTCCGCAAATATCCACTCTCCCGTGCCGGGAGAAGTGAAGGAAATCAAGAATATCTATCTTCCCAACGGGATATCCACACCTGCTGTGGTGATCGAGATGCAGGGGGAATTCTCCCGTCTCGGCAAAGAAACTCCCGTTAACAGCTGGGAAGAAAAAAGTGTCGAGGAACTGACCGCAAAGATTTCCGAAATGGGAATTGTCGGTCAGGGCGGTGCAACATTCCCGACCCATGTAAAACTGGCGGTTCCGAAAGGAAAAACCTGCGAAGTTTTTATTGTCAATGCTGTAGAGTGTGAGCCCTATCTCACCTCAGACCACAGAATCATGCTGGAAAAGGGACGGGAAGTTCTGGAAGGTGTCAAAATCATCCAGAAAATTCTGAATCCCCAGCGGACCGTTATCGGTATCGAAGCCAATAAAATGGATGCGGTTGAGCATTTGGGTTCTCTTGCGGAAGAAGCAGGACTCTCTGTGGAAGTTATGCCTCTGGCTGTGAAATATCCCCAGGGTGCGGAAAAGAACCTGATCAAAGCTGTTACAGGCCGGGAAGTACCTTCTGGAAAACTCCCTCTGGAAGTTGGCGTTATCAATGCCAATGTGGGAACCTGCCTTTCCGTGTACGAAGCGGTTGTGGAAGACAAACCTGTGATCGAAAGGGTTGTCACCGTATCGGGCGGAGCCATCAAGGAGCCCTCCAACCTGAAAGCCAGGATTGGAACTTCTTTCAAGACCCTGATTGAGGATTGCGGAGGCTTCACCGAGGAACCTGTCAAAATCATCGCGGGCGGCCCCATGATGGGATTTACCGTTTATGATCTAGATACCCCTGTAACAAAAGGGACCAGCGGAATCCTGGCTCTGACAGCCAAGGAGATCAAAGCTGCTTCCCAGACCGCATGTCTTTCCTGCGGACGCTGTATCACAGCTTGCCCCATGGGATTGAACCCCACAAAAATATTCAAGTTTATTGATAATGATATGAACGATGAATCGGCAGAAGTCGGTCTGATGGACTGTGTAGAGTGCGGATCATGTGCTTTTATGTGTCCTGCTCATATTCCCCTTGTGCAGGGATTCCGGAAAGGAAAGAAAATCCTCAGGAAACAATCCATGAAGAAGGCGGGAAAATGAAAAATAACCTGAAAATTACAAGTTCACCCCAGTTTCATCACCCCCAGTCCACTTCCAGTATTATGTGGACTGTCTCCCTCTGTCTGCTTCCGGCAGGCATCTGGGGTTTTTACATTTTTGGACTGAGGGCTCTTCTGGTTACCGCAGCGGCAGTTATCGCTTCAGTCGGTACAGAGGCTCTTCTGGGTATGATTAATAAAAAACAGACAACCTTTGACGGAAGCGCTTTCCTTACAGGGCTTCTCATAGGATACAATATGCCCCCCGCGGTACCTGTTTATGTGGTTGTGGTGGCTTCTGTTTTTGCTATTGCGGTAGTCAAATGGACATTCGGCGGTTTGGGCGGCAACTGGATGAATCCTGCTCTGGCAGGAAGAGTCTTTGTTTTCTTCTCCTGGACCAAAGGTATGACAACCTGGACTCTTCCCATGACCCATGGGGCAGACGCGGTTACCGGTCCCACACCTCTGGGATCTATTAAAACCGGTTTGATGGCCATCAACGATACGATTCGCGGTCCCCTTGATCTCTTGGCAGCAGAAGGGGTCCCTGTAACCTATATGGATCTTTTTCTGGGAAAGATCCCCGGATCCATCGGTGAGGTTTCCGCTCTCCTTCTGATTCTGGGAGCTCTTTTCCTGATTGTGAAAAAAATCGTCAACTGGGAAATCGTGGTTTCCTATATCGGAAGCTTTGCTGTTCTGGTCTGGCTTTTCGGAGGTCTGCGTTATGGTAACGGGCTATTCACCGGGGATGTGCTTTTTCACCTCCTTTCGGGAGGTCTGATGCTGGGAGCTCTTTTTATGGCCACCGATATGGTGACATCTCCTCTCACCGGAAAGGGTATGATCATTTACGGTCTGGGATGCGGTTTCATGACCTATCTCCTCCGTTTCTTCGGTTCCGTACCCGAAGGTGTTTCCCTGGCCATTATCTTTATGAATATTTTTGTTCCCCTTATCAACAGGGCATTCCAGCCGGAGAAATTCGGTGTAGTACCCGCTGAGAAGGAGGCTGAAAAATGACTTTTACCATGGAAAAAGCCGGAAAACTGGCCCTTATCTGTGCCGTGTCGGCTCTTCTGCTGGGAATTATCAACAGCATGACCGAACCTGTCATTGCCGAAAGAAAGAAGATTGAACTCCAGAATGCTCTGATCTCTCTTATTGAAGAGGGAACCCCGGGAGAGCAGGAAAGCATCAATCAGGGAAGCATCAATTCCCGCTATCCCATCGTTGGTCCCGGAGGTTGGATCCTGGAACTGACCGGTATCGGATACGGCGGTGATATGCAGATCCTTGCGTCCTATAAAAAGGACGGAACCATTATGGATATTGTTCTGATGGATAATGCCGAAACTCCCGGTCTGGGGAAAAAGGCGGAAAAATCGGAATACATGGATAAATACCGGAAAACAGGAGGGGCTGATCCCGTTCCTGTGACCAAAGATATGCTGGGTGCCGGAGCTGATGCCGTCAGCGGTGCTACCATAACCTTTGCCGGAATAGGCAGGGCCCTCGCAGAAGGCTCTGACTATGTCAAATCACTGGGAGACAATTAAATGAGAGAATTGACCAAAGGATTTATACGGGAAAACCCGATTTTCATCCTCATGCTGGGACTGTGTCCCTCACTGGCCGTTTCCACTCAGGTAATTAATGCCCTGGGTATGAGCGCCGGTACGATTTTTGTACTTCTGGGATCCAACATCATGGTATCCCTGCTTAAGAATTTTATTCCCGATGAGATTCATATTCCTGCCTACATCGTTATCATTGCCACCTTTGTAACACTGGTAGACCTTCTGATGCAGGCTTATGCTCCGGCTCTTTCCAAAAGCCTGGGTGTATTTGTTCAGCTGATTGTAGTGAACTGTATTATTCTGGGTAGAGCCGAAGCATTCGCCAGTAAAAACAGTGTGAAAGATTCCATCACTGATGCACTGGCCATGGGATTCGGATTCTTTTTCGGACTGACCCTGATCGCCCTGATCCGTGAAGTTCTTGGAGCCGGAACCATTACCCTGTTTCCTGTAGGAAACTTTAACGGAGTTATCGAGATTCCCGGGCTGGCATCTGCACCAGTGAGAATCATTTCTCTCTCTGCAGGAGCACTGCTGGTTGTGGGGTACCTTAAGGGAATGTTTAACTGGCTCAGTACCAGATCTGCCAAGGAGGCCGCCTGATGACGTATATCGGCATAATCATTACCTATGTTTTCATCAGTAACCTTATTCTTGCTCAGTTCCTGGGACTTTGTCCCTTTATCGGTGTTTCCAAAAATGTGGAATCCGCCGTGGGAATGGGATTTGCTGTAACATTTGTTATGTCCATTGCCTCTTTGGTAACCTGGGCTCTTTATCACCTGATCCTGATGCCCCTGGGGCTCGGGTATCTGCAGACCATTGTGTTCATCCTCACCATCGCTTCGCTTGTTCAGCTGGTAGAGATGGTTGTGCAAAAGTATTCGCCGATCCTGTACAAGGCTCTGGGTATTTACCTGCCCCTTATTACCACCAACTGTGCGGTTATGGGTATTGCTCTGATCAACATTAAAACCGGATACAACGTAATGGAGAGCTTTGTTGCGGGATTTTCTGCAGGAATGGGATTCCTTCTGGCTATTCTCCTGATGTCTGCTATCCGCGTACAGATGGAAACAGAAAAGGTTCCCCGGTTTTTAAAAGGAGCCCCCATTGCTTTTATCAGCGGTGGTTTGATGGCTATGGCTTTTATGGCTTTTGACAAAGCCCTTTTGAACAATCTGATAGGATAGGAAACAATGAGTGAAGTAATGAGAATTTTCTGGGGTTTCCTTTCTACTGTTGTGTTCGGAGGACTCCTTGGTCTGGGACTTGCCGTGGCATCCCGGAAACTGAAAGTTGAAAAAGATGAAACCGTTGAAGCTCTGGACGGAGCGCTTCCCGGTCTGAACTGCGGAGCCTGCGGATACGCCGGTTGTTCCGGTTATGCCGAAGCTCTGGCGGAAGGAAAAGATACAGATCTCAGCAAGTGTAAGCCCGGCGGAGCCGATTCTCTGGCTGCCATCGGAGAAATCCTTGGCGTGGAAGTCGATACCAATGCGGTTAAGAAAGTGGCGTTTGTTCACTGTATCGGAACCTCTGATAAAGCTGCAAGAAGCTTTAATTACAGCGGCCTTTCCGACTGCAATGCCGCCACCGTGCTATTCGGCGGTAATAAAGACTGCAAATACGGCTGTCTTGGTCTCGGCAGCTGTCTCAATGTCTGCCCTGTTAATGCGATCAGCAAAAGGGATGACGGACTTGTGGAGGTTGATCCTTCGCTATGTATCTCCTGCGGCAAATGCGTTGATATCTGCCCCACAGGTGTTATGAAAATGATTCCTGAAGATGCGGATTTTGTTGTGGCATGTAATTCCCGCGATAAAGGAAAGGATACAAAAGCCAATTGCAGCGTCGGCTGTATTGCCTGCCGGATCTGTGAAAAGAAATTTCCGGAAGCCGGTTATAAAATAGAGGATAATTTGTCGATCTTGCAGTATGATAATAGAGGACCCGGACGCTCAGAAGCCGCCGAGAAATGTCCGGCCAAATGTATCATTCCGTATACAGATAAAAAAGCTGACGTTTCCGTGGAGGATTAAGCGGGGCGCCGGTATCTGAATAAGATAACTGTTATTGCACGATAAATGAAAAAGATAAAGCTGGTTTTCGGTACAATTAATACACAACCTCTCGGTTTGCAGGATCATCTTTATGAAGATGCATACCAGAAGGCCTATAAACCCTTCCTGACAGCTGTGTATAATTTTCCCGACATCGCTTTATCGCTCCACTATTCGGGGCCTCTTCTTTCCTGGCTGGAAAAGAGGCATCCCGAGTTTATTACTGTCCTCCGTGAAATGGTCGACCGCAAACAGGTTGAGATTCTGGGGGGCAGTTTCTTTGAACCGATTCTCCCTTTGATCCCGTCTTCCGACCGGGTAGGGCAGATCGAAATGATGACAACCTATCTGAGGAAAACTTTCGGAAAACGATCCCGGGGATTCTGGATTTCCGGAAATATCTGGGAAAACCAGTTAACCTATACCCTGAAAAGCTGCGGAATGGAGTACCTTTTTCTGGATGAAAGGGTTTTTGTCGATGCGGGAGTCCGGGAAAGCCGGCTTCTGGAGCCCATACTGACGGAGGATCAGGGAAAAACAATTCATGTTCTTCCCCTGTGCAGGCGGATCGGCGGAAATATGTTTCATAAAACTCCGGAAGAAATACTTCAGGAAATGAAGACACTGGGTGAAAATGCCAGCGGCGATCCTGTGATTTCCCTGATCATGCCGGGAGAAAACCTCTCGGATGAGACCTCACGTACCGCATTAAAATGTCAGACATCATGGCTGGAGGAATTTTTCTCTCTTGTACTGAAACACTCTGACTGGATAACTCCCGCTCTTCCCGGTAAGCTGGTGCGTAACCTGACGGTTGCGGAAAGGCGTTATCTGCCTGCCACATCCTACAACAGACTGATGGAGTGGCGTGATGAGGGCAAGTCTGCACCCGCGGATCCCCGTCATTTCAGGCACTTTCTCACAACCTATAAAGAGAGCGATTATCTCTATTCCAAAATGATGTATACCCAGGTACTGGTAAATCAGGTACGTGGTGATAAATATAGAAAAAAGTCTGCCAGGGAAGAGCTGTGGAAGGGGCAGAATCACAGTCCCTACTGGCATGGTCCTGACAGGGGTATCTATAATATTCAGTTAAGGCACAATGCCTACCGGTTTCTCATAGAAGCCGAAAAAGTCACCAGAGAGAAGGGAATTTTTATTCCTTCTCTGACTCCCCTGGATTTTGATATGGATGGAAGAAACGAGTTTCTGTATCAGGGATATACCCTGAATGCGTATGCCCATTTGAAGGGGGGCGTTCTTTTTGAACTGGACTATCTGCCATCCAGCTGGAACTATCTGAATACTTTTTCCCGGTATCTGGATTTCAGTACTCCTCCGGGAGTGGAGCTGAAAGACAACTATAAAAGAAAAGCATTTCACGATCATTTTTTTGAAGAAGCCGATCTGGATTCCTTTCAGGATAACAGCTATCTGGAAGCAGGAGACTTTCTGAACGGCTTGTATGATCTGGCCAATCATAACAGGGAAAAGCAGGTTCTGGCTCTGACGCGGACCGGTTCTGTTTCCAGAAATGGCCGCAAATCGCCATTGCAGGTAAAAAAGCAGTTTGATTTTAAACGGAACAGTGTGGAACTTCAGTATGAAATTACCAATAGGGGTTATGAAAAGTGGGATTATCATTTCGGAAGTGAATTCAATCTGGCTCTGCCGGCACCTGAAACCCATGAATCCCGATTCTGCTATATTAATAAACAGGATGATTTTCTGGATTTCGATGGTATAGCCAGTGAAATAAAGGACCTGCAGATACTTCAGATACAGGATCTGATGAACAATACAACCATTCAGGTGGATTTTTCTGTTCTCCCAGACAATTTCTGGAGTTTCCCCCTGGAAACCCCTTATCTGTATCCGGGTACAGAGACTCTTGACACTCTGTATCAGGGTACCACATTCCTGCCCCAATGGCATATCTCTCTGTATCCCGGGGAGTCATGGATTCTGGATATCAGTCTGAAGATAGGAAAGAGCAAAGGCAAAGCCTTCGCCTGAACCTGTCTTTTTCACTATCTCTGCGTTATTTAAATACTCATTTACATTCCCAAAATCCGTTTTTATGCCTTGATTCTGCAATAAATATTTCGTTTAGGGGCCTTTTTGAGTATAAAAACCTTCATAGTATAATACCTTTTCTGTAAATACCCGGAATATGACTGTTGTAATCCATCCGTTGAGACGCGATTTATCGCGTTTACAGAAAATTTTCAATCCGGATAACTTAAATCCTTGAGAAGTGCCCAAGTCCGCTTCAAAGACTATCGAGGCTAGAATTCCACCCGTTCTGTTCGGGTCTTAAGCTCTTTCTGTTCGAAGATATTGTAGAGCCAGCGGTTCACATCGGTATAGTAGAGTTCCC
This sequence comes from Oceanispirochaeta sp., assembly GCA_963677615.2. Classification (GTDB taxonomy): domain Bacteria; phylum Spirochaetota; class Spirochaetia; order DSM-2461; family DSM-2461; genus Oceanispirochaeta. Next base: position 118,624 of record CAXXQW010000003.1, read on the forward strand.
GGGCCGAAAGAAAATCCATAAAAGCTTCTTCCATATTGTTCTGAAAGTAGTAGGCTTGCCCCCTGTAATAATGGAGACGGGCTTCAAGTTCTTTATCGTATTGTCTGTTCAATTCTCTTGTGGTCCGGTTTATCACAGCCTCGAAGTCCCTGTTATCAAACAGCAGAGGTATTCCTTCGATGACAGGATTGAGACTGTCTCCCGCGTCCACAGGCAGGATATGATACTCAAGCCAGGAGAAGTCGCGGACGGACTTTCCAAAATTCAAATGCGCCAGCTGCCTGGCTGTTTCATCCGAAAGCTCAATAGGGGTATCCGGAAGAGCCGGGCCGGGAAGAGGTTTCCCTTTTTCGATATCCCTGGTGATGTTGAGAACCGGGAGTGGTATATGTCTTGAGTAGAACTGAAAGGTATGGGCTTCTTCGGGCAGCCACTCTTCCAGGGGAATAATGACCGGTTCGGTTGTCACACTCCCTTCATAGAGAATCTCTGTACTACCTGATTCAAAAAGATCCTGATCCACCAGAGCGTAGTAAAAGGGAATTCCCGGCACTACCTGATCCTTCCAGTTGAGCCTGGAACCGGTCAGTGTGGTTACTCTGGCTGCTTTTAACAGGTCCTCTCTGTTCTGGGGAAGAGCTGTGCTGCGGAAAAGGATTACCGGACGTTCCGGCAGGGAGGATATTCCGCTTATAATCATCTGCTGCAATTCCGGAATGACTTTCAGAGAAGACAGTATGGTAGCCCTTTCCGCTTCCACTTCCGAAAGTATGGCGCTGACAGGTGACATATTCATATTTCTGTAGGGTATGAATACCTCGTATTGATTGCTCTTCTCTTCAGCCAACACCGCATAATACCTTTTTATGCCATCTCCCGGTTCATAGACAAACTGCTCAGTGCCCTCCGGGACAGCGGCCAGAAAATCTGCATCCTGAAGGGTTTCCTTATTCAACGGTACTGTGGATGCGTAGATTTTATAAAGAGGGTTTTCCATGTTTCTGGCATCTTTCCAGCTGAGAAGCACAGCGGCTCCTTTGGGTTCTGCTTTAAACCGGGAAACAAAAGGGGCGAATACTTCAGCACTTTCCTCCTCCATTGCAGGGGATTGGGCCGTGAAGGGAGCAAGTATCAAAGTGAGGTAAAGGAGTATACCGAAAGAGAGTCTTGTTTTTTTCATATTTCCCTTATCATTTTCGGCAGTATCAGCTCAAAACCGGACAAAAAAAAAGGAAATCCCCTCGTTGACCCGGTTCATGCCGGAGGGTATGATATTGAATATGAAATTCGGACAGAAAGGACTGGATGCCTATAAAGCCCAGACCGAAGCCGGCAAAAAAAAGGAAAACTCCCGGGATGCCGCGCTATCGGCCCTAAAAGCACTGGATCAGAAAGCTTCTTCACCGGAAGGACTTTTAAAAACCGGACGGGAAGTGCTTTCTGAACGCAGGGATTCCCGTCAATCGGGAGAAATCCTTAAAGGCATAGCAAAAGCAGCCCGGTTTATCCTTCTGCTGGACAAAGATGAAGCCGGCAAAGTTCTCAGGAATATGGATGAAAGGGAAATTGAACTGATAACCAGGGAAATTGCCAGAATCCAGTCGGTCACAATCGATGAAGCCCGGATGATCCTGGAGGATTTCGGGAGTTCTCTGAATCCTCATGCTGCCAGAGGCGGTTCGGAAATGGCCAGGGATATTCTCACCAGAGCTTTCGGTGAGGAGAAGGGTCTGGAGCTGATGAGAAAATCTGTCCCGGATTCTGTACCGGCCCCTTTCGATTTTCTGAATGATCTATCGGTACCTCAGCTGCTTCTGCTGCTCAAGGATGATACTCTGGAGACCCTGGCGATTATTCTTTCCTTTATGGACCCCAGAAAAGCTTTGGGATTGATAAAGTCCCGCCCTAAAGAGGAACAGGTCCTTTTAATAAAAAGGATGGGAAGGATTGATAAAATCGATCCCCGGATTATCTCCCGTATGGAAGGACTCCTGCAGGAGCGTGTGCATAAGCTGGCCCGGGTGGATGAAGTGGAGATTGACGGCGCTTCCAGGCTGACCGAAATATTGAAACATATGGATCCCTCATCGGAAAATTCCATACTTAGGGAACTGGATGACCGCAATCCTGAGCTGGGCAGGCGGATCAGGGAAGAACTCCTAACTATGGATAGTATTTTCAAACTCCGCCCACGGGATCTGCAGAACCTTCTTATGAACATGTCCAATGAAAACCTTGTTCTTCTGTTAAAGGATAAGGATCAGGAGGTAGTCGATCATATTCTGAGTCATCTCTCATCCCAGAGAAGGCTGATTCTGGAGGAAGAAATGGTTCTCGCTCCCCTGGTTCACCGCAGTGAAGTAAAAAAGGTTACCAGGGAGTTTCTGGAACTGATTAAAGAGAAACAGGAGCAGGGGGTATATATCCTTCTTGACGAGGATGAGGACCTTCTGGTCTAAAGGACCCGCCCGTAGTTTAAAACTCCTCCAAATCCCTGCAGGCTGGATACTTGCCAATCTTCCCGTAGTTATACTATTATGCGTTTATGACAGCTAACGAACTCAGAAAGAAATATATCGATTTTTTTGTATCAAGAAATCATGCAGAGATATCCGGGCAGTCTCTCATACCGGAAAATGACCCGACCGTTCTTTTTACCACAGCCGGAATGCATCCGCTTGTTCCCTATCTGATGGGGCAGGATCATCCCGCCGGAAAAAGGCTGACAGACGTACAGAAATGTATCCGAACCGGAGATATTGAATCCGTGGGAGACCCTTCGCACCTGACATTTTTTGAAATGCTGGGAAACTGGTCCCTTAGGGATTATTTCAAGGAAGAAGCTCTCACCATGAGCTATGAATTCCTCACATCTCCCGAATACCTCGGACTCGATAAGGAACGCCTATCGGTTACCGTTTTTGCCGGAGACGAAGATGTTCCCCGGGATGAGGAAGCTGCGCAGATCTGGCGAAATCTGGGTATGCCCGAAGAGCGCATCTATTTTATGCCCCGGGAAGATAACTGGTGGGGGCCTGCCGGACAGACCGGTCCCTGCGGACCCGACAGTGAAATGTTCTATGATACTGGAAAGGAAGCCTGCGGAGATGACTGTAAACCGGGATGTCACTGCGGCAAGTACTTTGAAATCTGGAACGATGTTTTTATGCAGTACAATAAAACGGCAGATGGGAAGTATGTGCCTCTGGATGCTCCCTGCGTCGATACAGGGATGGGTATCGAAAGAACCATAACCATGCTGCAGGGAAAAAAATCGGTTTATCAGACCGAACTTTTTCAGCCTATTATCCAGGCTCTGGAAAAACTGACCGGCCTGACTTATGGAGAGTCGGAAGAGCAGGATATTTCCATTCGGATTATAAGCGACCATGTCAAAGCTTCTACCATGATCATCGGTGATCCCAGAGGAGCCAAACCCTCTAACCTGGGTCAGGGATATATTCTCCGCCGTCTCATCCGCCGGGCTGTAAGGCACGGTAAAAAACTGGGTATCCAGGAGAACTTCCTGGCGGGGCTTAGCGAAGTTGTGATTGATATGTACAAACACTTCTACACAGAGCTGGAAGAGAAGAGAGAACTTATCACGTCCGAACTCAGTATGGAAGAGAAACAGTTCAATACCACCCTGAAGAAAGGAGAGCATGAGTTTGAAAAAATGCTTCCCAATCTTCAGAAGAATCCCAAAATGATTATTCCCGGAAGACTGGCTTTCAAACTGTATGATACCTACGGATTTCCTGTGGAGCTTACGGAAGAACTGGCTCTGGAAAACGGTATGACCGTAGACAGGGAAGGGTTTGACGAAGCCTTCAAAAAACACCAGGAAGCGTCTAAAAAGGGAGCAGACAAGATTTTTAAGGGAGGTCTGGCAGACCACTCGGAGATGACAACCCGTTATCATACTGCGACCCATCTGCTCCATGAGGCATTGAAGCAGGTTCTGGGTGATCATGTAGAGCAGAAAGGTTCAAACATTACTGAAGAAAGACTCCGGTTCGACTTTGCCCATCCTGAAAAGATGACTCCCGAAGAGATCAGGGAAGTTCAGGATATCGTCAATAGAGAAATTCAGAAGTCCCATCCGGTCACCATGAAAAATATGACTGTGGAAGAAGCCAGAGAGCTGGGTGCCAGGGCATTGTTCTCTTCCAAATACGGAGAGCAGGTAAAAGTCTACTTTATCGGAGATTTTTCAATAGAAGTTTGCGGCGGTCCCCATGTGGAAAATACTTCTGAACTGGGAGAGTTTGTGATTAAGAAAGAGCAGTCCTCATCCAGAGGAGTCAGAAGAATCAAAGCGGTCCTGAAGTAATTAGAATTTTTAAAGTACTCCCCTCCCTTCGGTTCCGCTCAGGTACCACTGGGGGGGATTTTTTTTGCAGTAATACCATAAGAACAGGGTGTAAAAAGAACTTATTCTACCTGTAGGGGCTCGTGTGAAACGGGCTGAAAAATCCGAAGGATTACAGCTTCTCTTTCAGAGTCATGACCTTATCGATGATTTTATTGTTGCGGATACCCAGTTTCAGAAACTGGGAAAGAAGTTCTACGGCTTCTTCAATATCCCCCATATTTTCATAGCAGTCAGCAGCCTCCAGGTAGAGCCTGTAGTTTTTGGGATCATTGCTGATCAGATCTTTCAAAGAGGTGAGAGCATCCTGATAGTTACCCTTTTCTTTATTCAGGAGAGCAAGACCCAGGATGGCATAGGTGTCAAACTCGATATTCAACGCTTTCTTATAGTAGTTTTCTGCTTTATCATCTTCGCCCATATTGCGGTAGGCGTCTCCTGCTCTGGTCAGGATCACCTTGTTTTTTCTGTCCATATCTAGGATTTTATTCCAGTAGACCAGAGATTTATCCTGTTGATTCAACCCTCTGTAACAGTCAGCCAGGCCGAAAAGGGCATAGAAATTATTGGGCTGAATTTTAAGGGCATCCAGAAAATAGGGAACTCCCTGTTCGAAGGTCTTCAGTTTCCTGTGGCAGTTCCCCAGGGATGTCAGAACCCTGATATCCACATGGCCCCTGTTGATCTCCAGCATTTTTTCCCAGTATTTCAGGGCTTCCCTGTACTCTTTGAAATCATAGTAAAGGTGTCCCAGTCCAATGATCGCATAGGAGTTGGTTTTTTCCATTTCCAGAACTTTCTGATAAAGTTCATAGGATTTTTCAAAATTCCTGACTTTCCTGTAGGCATCAGCGATACGGGTCAGAACGGTAATATTTTTGTCATCATGGAGAAGATACTCTTCCCAGATGTCTATGGCTCTGTTGTACTGGTTTAAAGCCTTGTAGCAGTCGGCTAAACCGAAAAGGGCGTAGTTGTTACCCGGATGGGATCCAAGGCATTTCTGGTAAAAACCAATAGCATCCCGGTATTTCCTTTCCTTCCGATAGCAGTCTCCCAGACCGACCAGGGCATAGTTGTTTTGATCGTCTATCTCCAGGATCTTTGAAAAGGATTCTTTGGCCCTGTCTGTTAAGTTCTCTTTGAGTAGCTGATATCCTCTTTTTGATAGTTCCGAGATCTCGTTCAGGAGATCCTGGGGTTTTTCATCTGGCAAACTTTTTGTGAGTTCATCGATATTTAAATTTTCCTTAAACATTTATAGATCCTTTACATAATAAGTTCATTAATTAAACCGGCCATCCGAATGAAGGGTCATTCAGAAGCAGGTTTTTCAGAGAGCCAGCTTCTCACCACCTGGGCCATTCTGGTGACAAGATACTCAACTTTCTGAGGAGCGGGTGCCGCCTTGTACATTCTCAGTGCTTCAAGGTGACGGTTATGATTATAATAATAATCTCCCACACGAATCATGCCGTCGGTATAACCGATGGTTACGAAGATCTTGCCGGCTGTTTCTATATCCCCTTCGTTAAAAAGCTGATTCCCCTTGCGGAGGAGCTTGACTTTTCTTTCAGGCGAAAGAGAAACATTTCCGCTTTCAGGAATTTTGATAAAACCTTCCTGCGGAATGCTGTCCAGAATGTCTCTTCGACTCATAAAATTCCCTTATATTATAGGATCAAAAATAGTACTTTTCAAATAAAATTAAAAAAACGGCTGTTTTTGATTGTTTCCGGTTCAAATAAGCCCTTTAGTTGACATATTCCCGGAATTCTCTCCTGCCGGCTTGAATGCCGTATAGAGGGCCCGTCCCAATGATTTAAAGAGTGCTTCAGCCATATGATGGCTGTTTTCTCCGTAACGGCAGGAGGCATGAATATTCAGTCCTCCCCGGTTTGCCAGGGCCATGAGAAACTCTTTTATAAGAAAAAAATCAAAATTGCCGGCACTCTCCTGGGGCCAGTCTGCCTTGAGAACCAGATAGGGACGCCGGCATACATCAATCACAACTTCCGAAAGGGCGTCGTCCATGGGAATGATTGAGTGGCCGTACCGCTTGACAGCCCCTGTCTCTTCGAAGGTTTTCATCAGAGCATCACCCAGAACCAGCCCGGTATCTTCTATCAGATGATGAGGATCCACTTCAATATCACCCCGGGCTTCCACTTTCAGGGTAAAACCGCCGTGGAATGCCATGGCGTTCAGCATATGATCAAAAAAAGGCAGTCCTGTGCTGACCGATACGTCCGGTCCCTTATGTATATCCAGTTCCAGCCTGATAGCTGTTTCCTTGGTTTCCCTGTTGATACCCACCATCTTTTCAATCCTCCCTGATCTGTTCGATAAATCTGTTGACTGCTTCATAGTGAACTTTGTAATACGCCGGATTGGCTATGAGGTAAACCCTGATATCCTGAAGCTTCTGGATGACTTCCAGGTTGTTGGCTTTCAGGGTGCTTCCGGTTTCCACAAGATCCACAATACAGGGAGCCAGTCCGAGTACCGGTGCCAGTTCAACACTCCCGTTAAGTTTGATAATTTTTACGGGAACTCCCTGTTCGTGGAAATACCTTCTGGTCATTTCGGTATAACTGGTTGCTATGGTTAGAGGGCTCCCGGTCGTTTCAAAACTGAAATCCTTCCGGGCGGCCAGACTCAGGCTGGTGCCTCCAAACGAGAAGGGAAGGAGCTTGTGAAACTTATGTCCCGATTCATAGATAACATCTTCTCCGCAAACTCCCAGCCCGGCTATGCCGTGATTGACATATGTAGGCAGGTCATGGTTTTTTACCAGGTAGATTTTAAGGTTCCGATCCCGGTCGTAAGCCACCAGTTTCCTTTTTTCAATCTCAAAAAAAATTCCTTTGGTTTCCAGGTGTTTCTGTACTGTCTCGAATAATCTGCCCTTGGGCAGGGCTATTGTCAGGGGTTCACCCATATCATACTCCTATAAACGCTTTCGGTTCCGGTGCTGTTCCGGAATCATACCGACTCTTATGCTTTTTTTCCGGCGGTGGCTTTCTGATATCTTTCCACAGCTGTCAATTGACACTTTTCTTTCAACAGGGAAGTTCCTGAATCTTCCGGTTCAAATCCGCTGAGCTTTTCCATCTTTCTCAGAAACAGCGAAAAACCTACAGAGGAGGCGGGAGTTTCTCCGGAATAGCCGAAGTTTTCCAATAATCCGTCATATCTGCCACCCGATGCCATTGCCGTACCGCATCCGTCTGTATAGGCATTGAACACAATCCCCGAATAGTAGGTCTGATCTCCTGTTTCCGAGAGGTCTATCCTCAGAATATCCTCAAAAACACCAAGCTCTTCCCATCCGCGGTAGATACTGTCCAGATAAGATAGGGGATCTGCCAGAAGTCCGTCCAGAAGAGAGGACCAGCCGGACATGGCCGCCTGAAACTCTTTTCCCGTACCGATAAACAGCAGCAGACCCGCCAGCTTCCTGGCATCTTCGGCTTTGTATACGGTCTTCAGTATGTTCAGAATTCCTTCTTCCTCTCTGGTTTGAAGCAGATTGCTCAGCTCTTTGCTATCCTCTTTGGATAATGGCGCAGAAACAGCATTGAATACTCCCATGGAACCGATATGAATCCGGCTGAGAGGGAGTTTGAACTCCTTGAGAATCTGAGCCAGAAGGAAAAGGATCTCAAGATCTCCCTCTTTACCGGGGCATCCTATCAGTTCGCATCCTGTCTGGAAAAACTCGTGGTTATTGATGTCTTCATGGTCCTGGTAGCGGAGAATGGAATCGGCATAATACACCCGGACCGGCATCTCCACTTCGCTGAGAGACAGACCCATCTGTCTGGCCAGAAACAGGGTGATATCCGAACGGAGCATCATCAGGTCCCCGTCCCGGTCAATGAGTTTGTAAGTCTGTTCTTCCAGCTTGTGATCCAGCAGGGGACGGTAGTTGTCGTAATAGTCGAATACAGGTGTCTGTACGGGAAGGTATCCCCAGCTTTCGGTTAAATCTTCCATATGCCTGAGGATCTTTTTGTGACGGTAAGTCTCTTCAAGATAGAGAGTTTCAGTTCCGTGGGGAATCCTCAGCAGATTATTTTTCATCCTTTCATTTCTCCTAGTCCGGGCATCGGGACCCATGGTAACAAAAATCCCGGCGCTTAATGAATAAAGAGGGCCTTTCGATGTTTCCCTGTTAATCAAGCCCGATTGGTATGGTGGCAGTATAGTATATTCCGGCGCCTGATTCAACGCAGGTTTTACGGGCGCGAGGCATACCCGGTCAGGGCTTTTACAATCCTGTCCGCATCATCCTGCCTGAGATCGTCATTCCTTATGGCCCAGGAGTTATTGGGATAGGCCAGGTTCCGGATTTCTATCAGGACAGCTGCTCCGGCGGGATTGTTGTCCAGTACCCGGAGCTCCTGGGCATGTGTATAGGAACCCATTCCCAGATAGTCTGTCATATATTCCGCCATCCTCTCTGATTCTTTCCCGCTGTCGCCGGGGTGGTACGCCACGATGGTCCCCTCTCCCGCATAGGGCTGATTATCTGCATGGATGCTGATAAAGAGGGTTTTTTCCCTCTCTGCACTGCCAAAAAAGTTTTCCGCCATTTCCACCCGGCGGTTCAATCCTGTCCGGGATCCCACGGGCCAGCAGGAATCCTGATTGCTTTTATTGTAAGCCAGGCTGTTCCATACTTCATTTTTTTCGTTCACAAACGTCAAAGAGGCATCGGGCGACTGGCGAATGGTATGGTTGGGACTGATGACTGTCATTAAGACATCCGCCCCGTGGCGCTTAAGATCCTTGTAGACCCGCAGGGCAATATCGTAGCAGTACTCGTCTTCCACCACATAGACTTTGTTTCCCCTGCCGTCCTGGTTTTCTACAATGGCTCCGGGATCTATGCCGCCGTGGCCCGGATCGATAACAATTCTGTATCCTTCCAGAATACGGCTCAGCCGGGGGAGGGCATCGATGGCTCTGTCAAATTCGTTCATCAGTTTTGAGGCTTCCCTGTAATTGGACAGGGGGCTGTCAAGGTCCTCTTCCGCATACAGGGGGCTGGGCTGGGTCTTTTTCCTTGTGGGCAGGGCATAATAGAGAGGAGGAGAGAAGGGGAGAGCTGCCAGCCGCACTTCCGGTTCTCTATGAACCGGATTGTCTTTGTTGTCACTCCCGCTGTTTACACCTTCCTCTTCTAGAACAACAGGGTAGAGCTGCAGTATCTGTCCGGTTTTCAGGGTTTCTCCCTCCAGGTTGTTCCACTCCTGCAGACTTTTCATGGTTATGTTATACTTGCTTGAATACTTCCAGAGGGTATCTCCGGGCCCGACTGTGACTGTCTGGGGTCTTTTATCTGTCAGATCCAGGATCTGCCCGGGTTTCAATAAGGGAGAATCAAGGCCGTTGATCTGCTTCAGCCGTTCTACGGAAATATTGAATTTCAGAGAAATCCATGAAAGGGTATCCCCCTCCCTGACGGTCCAGGTCTCACCTTTTTCCGGACTTCGGATCAATTCCAGGCTCATTCCGCTGCGAAGTTCCTCCGGGTTTATGCGGTTCAACGCTGCCAGGGCATCCATATCGTTTCCGGTTTTCAAGGCGATTGCCGATAGGGTATCTCCCGGCATCACCAGATACCTGTCTTTCATATCTGTGGGGATTATCAGAGTTTCCCCCTCCATCAGCATGTCTCTGTCCAGGTTGTTCACAGCCTTCAGATCTTCCATGGAGATCTTGTAATCCAGGGCCAGGGCATAGAGAGTTTCTCCCTGTCTGACCGTATGAGTCTTCTGATCTGCCAGCAGTATGAACGGGATAAATCCCAGCAGAAAGAGGATAAACAGTATATACATGAGCATAATTCGGGAGATGGCACTCTTTATCGGGTTCATATTTTTATATCGCCCGATTTTGAAAGCCGATTAAGGGGAAATTAGTCTCTGGTGTAGAATATCAGCTCAGACCGGCCGTAGCGGCGCAGATCGTATTTTCTGAAAGAGCCGAGAGTTTCCGGAAAAGTTTCCTCGCCCGGGTAGTGCATGGTCAGGGTTCCGCCCGGTTTCAGAACTTTCATTTCTTCTGCCAGCTCAAGAATTTTCAGTTTTCCTCCCATAGGAAAAGGAGGGTCAAGGTGGATAAAATCGTAAGTTTCCCGGCAGTTTTTCAGGTACCGTTCCACAGGCTGCAGAAAAAGTTGAATTTCAGTTTCCACCCAGGATGTATTCTCCAGAATGGTTTTCTTCTTGATGAAGTCCTTCTCTACCAGATGAACCGGTTCGGCTCCCCGGGAAGCTGCTTCGATCCCCACGGAACCGGAACCTGAGAAAAGGTCCAGGAACGAGAGGCCTTCCATGGGACCCAGGATGGAGAACATGGAGGTCCGCATTCTGTCCATAGCGGGGCGGATCACTCCTTTGGGACATTTTATGGTTCTGCCGTTGTACCGGCCGCCTGTTACTCTCATATTCCTATCCTGTGGCTATCAGATTTTCGCTGAACGGAGGAGCACTCTGCCAGAGCTCCCTCAGAACGCTATGGGAATCATCCAACAGATGGGGATCTTTTTCAAGGAGCCTGCGGACATCTTCTCTGGCCTGCATAAGCATGTCTGTATCTCTCACAAGATCGGCGATATGGAGCTTCATGTATCCGGACTGGCGGATACCGGTGATTTCGCCGGGGCCTCTGAGCTTCAGGTCCTCTTCGGCTATTCTGAAGCCGTCGGTGGACTCCATAATGATTTTCAGTCGCTGTTTTCCTTCATCGGTCAGTTTATTGCTGTAAATCAGAAAGGTGTAGGACTGAAGATCTCCCCGTCCAACACGTCCCCTGAGCTGATGAAGAGCGCTTAAACCGAACCTTTCGGCATGTTCAATTACCATAATGGTCGCATTGGGGACATCCACACCCACTTCCACCACGCTGGTGGCTACCAGAATATGAAGAGTCCCCTTGTTGAATGCTTCCATGGTCCGGTCTTTCTCCTCTTCGGGAATCCGGGAGTGGATGAGTCCCAGCTGCCAGCGGGGAAAAGCTTTTTGCAGATCTTCGTACATGGACCGGGCGTCTTTCAGATCCAGCTTTTCGGATTGTTCTATCAGAGGGTAGACAAAATAAGCCTGCCGGCCCTGTTCAAGTTCCCTGCGGACAAAGTCGTAGACCTTCTTTTCATTCCCCTCCCGAGCCAGATGGGTCTGGATCGGCTTTCTTCCGGCCGGCATGGTTTTTATGGTTGAAACATCCAGATCGCCGAAAGCCGTCATGGCCAGGGTCCGGGGAATCGGGGTGGCTGTCATAAAAAGCAGATCCGGTTTATCCCCTTTGGAAGCCATAGCCTGCCGCTGGACCACACCGAACCGGTGCTGCTCATCGATCACTGCCAGGCCGAGATCGCGGAATACCACATCATCTGTAAAAAGGGCATGGGTTCCTATAAGAAAGTCAATATGCCCCTCTCTCAGTTCCCTCAGAAGTATCTTCCGTCCTTCGGACTGGACGTTACCCGATAAAAAGGCAATGCGGACACCCAGCTTTTCCAGGTAGCGTATGGCATTTTCCGCATGCTGACGAGCCAATAGTTCTGTAGGCGCCATAAGGGCCGCCTGCCTGCCTGCTTCCACCACATTAAGGACACTCAGGAAGGCCACCAGGGTTTTTCCGGAACCCACATCCCCCTGAATCAGACGGTTCATGGGCCTGGGAGATGCCAGATCTGCGCATATTTCATCCAGAACTTTATCCTGATCAGGCGTCAGCTTGAAGGGGAGAGACTCTCTGGCTTTTTTTTCCAGTATTCTGGGAAAGTCTTTCAGAGTTTTCCCGGATTGCTCCCGAATCTTCAGGGCATTTTTTCCCACCGCCGTCTGAAGATGGAAGAGCTCTTCGTAGATAAAGTAGTTCCGTGCTTTCTCCGCCTCTTCCGGCGAACAGGGATTGTGGATCATTCTGAGAGCCTCTTTCCTTCCGGGAAAGCCGTAGGATTCCCTGATCTCCAAAGGGAGTTCTTCGGATAAGCCGGGGGTGTACTCTTTTATACACTGGGAGATGGCTTTGCGCAGAACATTCTGGTTTAATGTTCCTCCCAGAGGATAGACCGGCAGGATCGAGCCGTATTTTTCGGGGTAGTCTGTAACCGGCTCGAATTCAAAAGCCCCGCACTGCCACTCTCCGTAACGGTACTGAAACTGTCCGTATAGATAGATTTCCGTATCAGGGATCAGCTTGTCGGCCAGAAAATTCCGTCCGAAGCAGAGGAGGGTTCCCCGGGTGCTCTCATCCTCGATGATCACTTTGAGGGTCATTTTTCCCTTCCAGGGGAAACTTTCCCGTGCCACAACGGTGGCAATCGTATTGGCGGGCATAACTCCCGCGGCTTCCAAAATGGTCCGGGGAGTCTGATGATCCTCGTAGCGTGAGGGAAAATGGGAGAGGAGCTGACCTATGGTAAGTATCCCCATGGCCGCTAGTGATTTATGATGTCCCGGTCCTATCCCTTTCAGCCTGTTCACCGGCTGTCGGAGTTCTCCCTGAAACATCAGCCGGTCAGAGTCCCTGTATGAAGCTCAGGATATATCCGATCCCGAAAGAAAGCCCCGTTCTTAAAAGGAGGAGAAACAGCGCCGATATTCCCAGGGCCACGGAGAATTTGGTATTTTTTGTTGTGAAAAAACCCAGTATGCGGGATACGACTTTGTAAAGAAGATTGTCCAGCTGAAACAGGAACTGATGGGACCATCCGGAAAAGAAGATCACAGTCACCAGCCGGAAAATCATAAGTATGATCAGAGCATCCATAAAAAAGGACACGAAATTCCAGGCGCTGCGGATAATATAGGCTAGTACCAGTCCAATGCTCAGGTGCCCGGTTACCGCCAGGGATGTGAATATCTGGGAAACAAGTCCCAGCAGGGCAATCGCTATGACAGGGGAAAAATCGAGAAAACCGAACCGGAGCCAGGAGATATTCCGGAATTTGCTCATGTAGGGTTCCGTAATTTTGATAAGAATTTCCACGCCCTTTCCATTCAGCCGTCCCTGAAACCAAGAGAGGAGAACTCTGAAAACGATCAACAGCATATAGATGGATGTGACAGCCGAAAGGAATCGGAAAACACTTTGAAGCGGGGTCATGTACCCTCCTGATTAATTGTATGAATTTTCAACGGATCTTTTCCTATTAAAATAACAGCCCCGGGACGTCGGGGCAAGCATAACTGGAGGATTCTTCATCAGAAGTCTCGTATCTGGAGGAATTTCCTACTCCTTCCATACTGCTTTTACAAGAGGATACCGTCCGATCTCCTGCAGGGCCTCCGCATGAGAGGCAACAGCCAGCTGCCCTGAAACTTTGATAACCACCGGGCCTGCCGGTCTTTTTAAATGGAGAAAAACCGTGCTGCCTCCATTGTTGTCCTGCAGGAAAGAGCGGAAATCCACAAGTTCCTCGTGTTCAAAATCTTTTTCAGCCATTTCGATATGAACTTCGCTCTGCTGCAGCTCTTTCATCTCTTCGGGAACAATGACTTCCTTCACCTTGAAGCTGGGTTCGCTCCGGGAGAGATCCACCTGGCCGGTAAAACCGAAAACCCTGTCTTCTTCCAGCATGTGGCCGTACTGTTCGTACACCTTGGAAAAGAGCACGATATCGATAGATCCCCTGAAACCTTCCACGGTACCGAAGGCCATTTTGGTTCCCCGCTTGGTCATGGTCTGCCTCATGCCCTTGATCATTCCCAGAATGGTGTAGTCTTTGTCGGGGGAAGCCCTTTTCACGTTGTCCAGTTTCAGGTTGACGCATTTTTTCCAGAAGTACTCGTAATCGTCCAGAGGATGACCGGAAAAGTAGAATCCCAGATTGTCTTTTTCAATCTGCAGGATATCCCGGGTTTCCCAGGGTTCCTGAACTTCAATTTCCAGTTCCGGAGTGATTTCCTCTTCATAGTCGCCGAAAAGGGAAGCCTGGCCATAAAGGGACCGCTCCTTCTGGGAAACAACAAAATCAAGGATTCTGTCCAGGTTGTGCATCAGGGTTGCACGGTTATGCTTTTCTATCTTATCGAACAGTCCCGACTGGATGCTCACTTCCAGAACCTTCCGGTTTACACAGCGCAGGTCCACCCGCTCCAGCATATCCTGAAGAGATTTGAAAAGGCCGTTTTCTTCTCTCTCCCTGATGATTTCATCTACTGCGGAGGACCCCATCCCCTTGATTCCGATCAGACCGTAGAATACCTTGCCGTCCACAACGGTGAAGTATTTCTCCGAATAGTTGATATCCGGAGGGAGAATCTCGATCCCTTCCTTCCGGGCCTGATCCATATAAAGGGTCATCTGGTTGGTATCGTTGATCTCGTTGGTCAGGTTGGCTGCCCAGAATTCCGCCGGATAATTGGCCTTGCAGAAGGCTGTTTTATAGGCAACCACCGAATAGGCCGCCGCATGAGATTTGTTGAATCCGTATCCCGCAAAGGGTTCGAGCATATCGAAGATTCCCGAAGCGTGTTTTTCGTCGTATCCCCGTTCTTTTGCTCCGGCCAGGAACTCGACCTTCATCTTCTCCATATCTTTGACTTTTTTCTTACCCATGGCACGCCGGAGGATATCCGCTTTACCAAGGGAGAAGCCTCCGATGATCTGGGCAACCTTCATTACCTGTTCCTGGTAGACGATAACTCCGTATGTGGGAGTCAGAAGCTCCTCAAGAGAGGGATCGGGAAATTTGATGGATTTGGGGTTTTTCTTTCCTTCGATAAACTGAGGGATAAACTGCATGGGACCCGGTCTGTAGAGGGCATTCAAGGCGATCAGGTCTTCTATGTTATTGGGTTTGGCTCTGCGGAGGATGTCCTGCATTCCCGAGGATTCAAACTGGAATACAGCGGTACTTTTTCCTTCCGAGAGCATTTCAAAGGTTTTCTTATCATCGTCGGGGACTTCATCCACATTGAAATCGGGTTTCAGTTTCTGTACCAGACGCTCAATATTCTTGAGAAGGGTGAGAGTCTTAAGTCCCAGAAAGTCCATCTTTACAAGACCGCAGGGTTCAATGATATCCATGGTGAACTCGGTTGTGACTTCACCGGTTTTCTGATCCTTGTAGAGGGGGACATAGTCTGTCAGGGTGGTGTTGCCGATTACCTTTCCGCAGGCATGGGTGGAAATATGCCGGTTCATCCCTTCCAGAACCTGTGCTACATCAAAGAGCTCTTTATAGGCTCCGCCCCGGTCATAGTACTCTTTCAGCTTGGGCTCTACCTCCAGAGCGACCGCTGCATTGATTTTTCGTCCGTCCGGGGTTTTTCCCTCGGGAACCAGCTTGGTAATCGCATTGGACTCTCCAAAGGGAATATCCAGAACCCGCGCTACATCTTTCAGTACTGCTTTGGTTTTAAGAGTTCCGAATGTACAGATTCCTCCCACCTGATCGTGGCCGTATTTCCGGTTTACGTACTCAATCACTTCGCCCCGCCTTTCGAAGCAGAAGTCGATATCAAAGTCGGGCATGGATACACGCTCGGGATTCAGAAACCTTTCAAAAAGCAGATCGTATTTGAGAGGATCGATATCGGTGATTCCCATGGCATAGGCGATGATGGATCCCGCACCGGAACCCCGGCCCGGTCCCACAGGGATGTCATGGGTACGGGCCCAGTGGATAAAGTCCCATACAATCAGGAAATATCCCTCGAATCCCATATCCAGAAGGATCTTTAGCTCATATTCAACACGTTTTTTTATCTCATCTGTAACAGAATCGTACCTTTTTCGGATTCCCTCCCAGGTCAGGTGGGTCAGATAGGCCGCCTGGCTTTCAAATTCATCAGGAATGACATATTCCGGAAGGATCGGACCGGGCTGGGGAATGACAAGGTCGCATTTTTCCGCCAGGCGGACTGTATTTTCCAGAGCGCCGGGGATGTCTGCGAACATTTCATGCATCTGTTCGGGAGTTTTGAAGTACATCTCCGTTTTATCCATTTTGAAGCGCTTTTCATCATCCAGCTTCTTTCCCGTACCGATACAGACAAGGATATCCTGAGCCCGGGCGTGCTCTTTTTTCAGGTAATGGATATCATTGGTAGCGATAATGGGTATCCCCGTTTCCTCGTGGAGTTTTCTGATCCCTTCTATAACGATTTTTTCTTCAGGAATTCCGTGATCCATAACCTCAAGATAGAAGTTCCCTTCGCCGAAAAGCTCATGGTAATAGAGAGCTTTGGCCTTGGCCTTTTCATAATCCCCTTCCACCAGATACCGGGGAATTTCTCCCCCCAGACAGGCGGTGGAGCAGATCAGCCCTTCGTGGTACTGCTTCAAAAGCTCATCGTCAATGCGCGGCCGGTAGTAGAACCCTTCTGTAAACCCTTTGGAAACCAGGACCATAAGGTTGCGGTAGCCTGTTTCGTTTTTGCAGTAGAGAACCATATGGAAGTTTTTGTATCCTGATGTCTGTTTTTCAAAACGGGTGGTGGGAGAGACATAGACTTCGCAGCCTACGACAGGGTTTATTCCTGCAGAATGGCAGGCCTGTTCAAACCGGAGAGCCCCGAAAAGGTTCCCGTGGTCTGTCAGCCCCAGATGTTTCATCCCCATCTCCTGGGCCATCTCTATGTATTTGGGTATCCGTGCCGCCCCGTCCAGAAGTGAATAATCAGAATGGTTATGAAGATGAACGAATTCCAAAAAAAGCCTCCCAACTTTCTATGATGGAAAAAGTATAATAGCACAGGCTGTTTTTTTAAATCCCTGCCGGAAGAAAATGCCAATGTTTGAGAGATTTTTCCGGTAAAGGTAAACGATGGATTAATAATGTGGTAAAGTTGCCGTTTTTATGGTATTTCTGCTTATGACTGCTGGAAGTTAAACAATCATCTCTGTGAAAAATGGTTTTCAGAGGTTAATTATCCATCTGTAATCCTCAAAGAATCGTCAGGGGCTCTTTTCTGGTTTTGCATCTCTGGCTTAAGTTTTTCACCAGTTCTGCCAGCTTTGCGCTTTTCCAGAACCGGGCTCCGGCCGGACAGGTTTTGACGCATGCTGAACATCTGATGCATAGGGATTCATGGGTATAAACCCCTGTTTCCAGAGTTATGGCTGCTGTGGGGCAAACCAGGGCACATTCGCCGCAGAGGGTGCATGTCTCTATGGCTGTTACGGGCGATATCGGGTAGAGACGGTCCCTTTTCTCTATAAGGATAATTTCCGGGTACTGTCAGGGGGAGCATCTGTGTAATATCAGACAGACTTTCCATCCTTTTCCGGATTTTCTTTCCCAACTCCGCTGCAGTCCTGATGTCATTGTCATCGGGCCGTCCATTGGCAATAGGCAGCTCTCTGGTGGCGAAGGAGTGTTCCCCGATAAATGCTCCTGCTGCAAGGGGGACAAAGCCGAGTTCCTGCGACAGATCTTTCAATTCCAGAAGGGCATCGTCAAATTCCCTGTTCCCGTAAAGTACGATCAGCACCGCAGGAGTGTTCTTTCCCTTCAGCTTTTTTATCCGCTCTGCTGCTGCTGTGGGGATTCTTCCCGCATAAACGGGAGCGCCTATGATAACCAGCTCATCATGGCTGAAATCCTTTTCAAAGGGAGATTCTGCCGGCAATGTCAGGTTAACAGAGGTAAAGGACAAAGGTCCGATTCCCGTTGCTATGGCATTGAGAATTTTCCGTGTCGTACCGGTGGGGGAGAAGTAGATGAGGTTGATATTCTGAATATTCATGAAATATGTCTCCTTTTCGTGAGCAGTCAGACCATTTTTCAGTAAAAGTGATTTTTCTTCAATGCACCTGGGTAACCCTTACATGACAATCTCAAATTTATCAAAAAAGAAGGCTGAGAACTCTCTATCCTATAGAAAATCTGTTGCATCTGCAGGATATATTGTTTATTCCATTATTATTGAGGCAGTTATGAGTAATATTGATGAAAACAGTTATATCTATTTAGAAAGACTGGAACCTGATATCAATTTCCATTTAATAAATGGGAAAGAGCGGAACCTTATTGATTCGCTGAGAATCGGATGGGATTTTCTTGTCTCCCAGTTTATTCATCATGATATCCCTTCAGAAGCGGAAATCGAGTATGCCATCAACTATATTGAAGATGAGCTTATGAAAAATCCCTCCCTGGTCAATTCTGATGATCTCTCTCTGTATTGTAACGATAAGGTTTATCAGAATCTTCAGGGCAAAAAGTCTGGCAGTATTAGGGAGTTTTCCAAACAGGATATTGAGGCGCTTTTTACGCGATATGCTCTGCTGTCCATGGGGCGTTCTCCCGTGTATGATCATGTGGATATGAATGCAGGGGAGTACATGGCTCTGTTGGTTATCCGGGAGATTCTGAACCATCTGGGGTTCGAATCTGTCAGGGTTATGAGAGAATAAACAGGGATGCCCCGGTATAAAACTCACTATCAGATCCTGGGAGTATCCCCTGACGCTTCAGAACGGCAGATAAGAGAAGCCTTCAGAAAGTTATCAAAAATCCATCACCCAGACAGGAATCACAACTCTGAAGCATCCACCCGGATCTTTAAAGTCCTGATCAATTCCTACCGGACTCTGTCGGATGCGGAACAACGGAAGGAGTATGATTCCTTTCTGAATCAGAGCAGGTATTTCCGGAGTTACGGAAAATCAGAAAAACCTTCTGTGTCCGGTCCTGCGGGATTTGATCCCCGGGATTTGCTGGAGAGAATCCATATGACCTTATGGGAGGTTGAAGATTTTCTGGATGATTTTCCTTTGACGGAAAATGCCCGTATTGCGGTTCTGACGATTCTGACTCATCTGGATAGGTGGATCCTTGAGCCCTACGGTTTTCCCGATTACTTTTATGAAGCCAGGAGACAGGTAAGAGCCGACCCGAGGGATTATATTCAAACCCTGGGCAAAGCTGCCTCTCTTCCCGGTCATTCCCCCTATCATACGGTCAAAGAGTACTTTTATGATATCAGAAGGAGGTCTGACAGATTTATCAACCGGTATGAGAACCTGTCCCGATGGGAGGCTCCGGTCAATAAAGGAACTCCTCTGGTTGATGCCATCCTGGAGTATCATGCCCTTGCCGTGCATTTTCTAACAATCCTCTTCAGAGATAAAAAGAGTTTCTGAAATGCTGCGGATGAGTCATGATTCAGATTACGGTCAATTCTGCATAAAAGAGTCCGGACAGTTTTTCTGTTTTACAGTCCGTGATGAGGTATTGACGGATCGGCCAGAGACTCCAGAAGCTGCCGGAACAGGTTACGAATCAGATACTTCTCATAGGTATTTTCACTTTCTGGAAAGTAGTCGTCCAGATTGGACAAAATCAGATCCGTATCCTTTCTTCCCAGGGGGAACCGCCTTCCCAGAAGATTGGCTTCCAGATCCCGGTTTCTGAGAATCAGTTTCCCTCCGTTGGTAAAAGCCAGACGGAAATCTGAAAGAACCCCTTTCTCAATGGACGCCAGGCAGTTTACAGTCAGATAGTTGTCATTCCGGATATTAACTTTCCGGTGAAACGAAAAGTTTCCTTCGTAGTAGGGGACCCTCACCCTGGTCAGAACTTCCGCTTCTCCCAGATTCAAATCCCCTTCGGGAGTCAACAGGGATCCAATGGTGGACCAGCGGGATCTCATAGACATTTTTCCTTTCCTCCGGGGCTTTACATGACGAAGCTCCACCCGGCTGTCAAGAAGCAGGAGTACCGGAAACAGATCCAGCCGTCTTGAGGGAATACAGAGGTTTCCCCCCAGTGTAGCCATGTTTCTGATCGGGTAGGGGCCCATTTCAGTCATGGTTTCCTGCAGGATGGGAAAGCTGAATATATAGGCCGCCTCTATCATCCGGTTGATCGAAACACAGCAGCCCGCTTCGGCGTACCGGTCGGTTCGGGAAATTCTCTTCAGTTCATCCAGCTGAGAGAGGGTCAGTACGGAAAAATGTTCTCCCTCCCTGTTGAGCAGATGATTCATTAGATGGGTTCCGCCGGAGAGTAGCAGGGCCTCCGGGTTTTTCCGGTAGATGGTTAAAAGATCCATAAGGTTCCGGGGAATGCTTATATGAAATCCTTTGGTGCTCATCTTTTCAGTCTCCGCTGCCGGACTTCCGCGGCTTTGAGAATCCCCTGTTTCAGAGTTTCATAGGGGGTGCAGTTACACTTTACGGTTGTCAGAATTTCTTTCATCTGCTGGTTGTCGGGACGGATATATTTGTCCAGGAGGATTCCTGTAGAGAGTGTTCTTGTGGGAGCGCAATAGTCGCAGAGATGGACTCCGGCCTTTTTGAACCCTTCGAAAATATCGTTAAACCCTTCTTCTTCGGCATACCCTTCGATCGTAAGGACTTTTTTCCCCTTTACCTGAAAAACCGGGAGCATACAGGAGTATATCAGTTCTCCTTCCAGTACCACAGTACACAGGCCGCAGTATCCTTTCCGGCAAGCAGAGCGCAGACCTGTAAGGTTGTAGTTCTCCCTGAGAATATCCGAGAGCCTTTTATAGGCCGGTACTTCAAGAGAGACATCCTTCCCGTTCAGGTTGAATTCAATCAGCATGGATTTCAGGACCTCCTTTCAGCAGATCTCCTGATGACAGGGGGAGTGAGGTGATTTCCTGGCCGGACGCCAGAGATACAGCCTGGGCAAATGCGGCGGGAACCGATCCCAGCACCAGGCCTTCAAGCCCGCCGATTCTTCTGTTCGGATTCTCGCTATCCACAAATTCAATTTTCAGTTCCGGGAATATTGTCGGCCTGATTGACTGTTTTTTCAGACACTGACAGAGAGCCAGGCGGACTTCCGCTTCGATATAGGATCTGGCCGAGTCCCTGTCCAGAACATAGCCGCAGTCCAGGGATATCCAGATTCTGGGAACTTTCAGCTCCATCGTGGCTGTTTCCAGCTCCACTTCTACCACGGCGGCCCCCCAGGAAGGGAAGGCAAAGGGATTGCCCTTCATGGTTTCCCAGTTCCACTCTTTTTTGGTTCTTCTTCTGTAGTTGCTTGTTTCGGTAATGGGGAGAGCTTCCCTGAAACGCTTTTTCTGTACAGATTCGCAGCTTTGATCGATCAGACGGGTCAGGATCGTGGAAGAACGGGACAAGGTGGAGGGACCAGTAAAGGTCTGCTCATCTGCCAGATCCATGGTAAAGCTTATCTGATCCTCCGGGATGGACATTTGCTGGGAGATCCTTTTTCTCCAGGTGGCCATCAGGCTGGGAGTAGCAGGGACTCCGTTGATCCTGATATCCAGGAACCCCTCTTTGTCCAGGGTGGTGGATACGCTGGCTGAAGTCAGTATCTTCTCCCGGGAAAGGAATTCATTGCCCTGAAAACAGACACCCAGGCCGATGCCGTTGTAAAACTTGGGCTGAATCTCCATCTCTCCCGATTTGCCCTGCAGCTGTTTTCCCGCCGCATGCTTTCTGGTAAAATCCGAACGGCTGGCCAGATTCTCCATCATCTCCTTCAAAGGGATAACCTGCCGGACCGGGCCGGATGTGGGGAGCAGGTTCCCTTTGGAAACCAGGTTCTTTTTCCGCCAGAGAGCCGGATCTGTTTCGGACTGGTCAGCCAGATGGCTGGCCAGCATTTCCAGGCCGAAAAAGCCCTGGGGCAGCCCCCATCCTGTCATGGGCAGCCAAGGGGGGGTGCTGCTCAGATAGGCTCTTCCCCGGATATCAATATTCCGGCATTGGTAGTATCCTCCGGCAGCTACGCAGATCCGGTCCAGAACTTCCGAGGCAAAAAAACCGTAGGCTCCCGCATCCAGCTGGAAATCTGCTTCCAGCGCAGTCAGTTTGCCCTGGTTATCTATGCCGGCTCTGTACTGCACTTCCAGTTTCCGGGGAATAAAGCTGTCTCTTGTTTCGTATTCCAGGAGTCTCACAGGCTGTCTTATAATGGAGGCTGCAGCAACTGTGAGCGCTGCCGGTATGGCAGACTGCCAAATGTGGGTATCCCAGGAACGGCCTGCCGTATTGAACTGAAGCTCTACCTGTTTCCGGCTGATATTGGCCGAAAGGGCGCATAGTCTCCTTACAAGGGACGGCCACTGGGTATGGAGGTTTAAAATGTAACGCCCCCCTTCTTTCTGGCAGAAGATTCCCATTCTGGGATAACTGGGAACCTCCGGCATCTCCAGAGAGTAGGTCCCCTGAAAAATTTTCTCCGCTTTATTCAGACCTTTCTGCAGGTCGCCCTTGAGTATCCTTCTTTCTGCAGCCCGGGCTTTCAGATCATCAATTCCGGGGGGAGGGCAGACCGGGAGTTTTCGGATCCGGCATTTGAACTGCCGGGCGTAGCGGAGGAGTTTTTCCTGATCGGGACTTGTGAGAATTCCTACTGGCTGGCCGGGAAAGTCTATGGTCTCTTCCGCCAAAAGGGGAATTGTTCCTTCAGGAAGGGGCATTTCGTTTTTCCCCGGTATATCCGATGCGGTAAAAAATTCCATATCTTCGGGAAGACGGGGGTGATCAATGCCCAGCAGGTATCCCCTGGGTTCATGGCAGCGGATCAGCACGGCATGAACCATTTTCTTGCTGGTCATATCTTCGGGAAAACGGACTCTGCCGGCAAGACGGTTCCGGAATTTTACCTCATCCAAGGCTTACCCCCTCTCGCATCCGGGAGGTTTCACCGATTGCTTTTACACTGCGGCATACCCTGTTCAGCTGATCCATACTCATGTCGGGAAACAGGGGAAGACTGATAACCCGGGAGAACATCTGTTGCGCCGCAGGCAGGTCTTCAGGTTTCAGACTGTATTGACGGGCATAGTAACTCATCATATGCAAAGGCTTATAGTGCACTGATGTGCCGATACCCTGCTCCTGCAGCTTCCTGATAAACTCATCCCTGCTGATATTCAGACGCTCCGGATTCAAGCGGATCATATACAGATGCCAGGCATGTTCATCCTTATAAACGGGAAGTTCCAGAAAGTCCAGATTCTGAAGCCTCTCCTGATAGGCTTCAGCCAGTTCCCGCCTCTTTTTGAGGAGCCTTTCCGCTTTGCCCAGCTGTACTCTTCCGATAGCTGCCGCCAGGTCGGTCATATTGTATTTAAAACCCGGAGCTGCAATATCATACTCCCAGGATGCTTTTGTCGAGGTGTATCTGTCCCATGCGGCTCTGTCGATTCCGTGGAGGCGCATGATTTTTATCCGTTTCACAAGATCCGGATCCGAGGCGGCAATCATTCCGCCCTCTCCGGTTGTAATGGTTTTATTGGCGTAAAAGGAGTAAACTCCCGCATCCGTATAGGTTCCCACTAAGCCCTTTTCAGTTCTGACGGGAAAACAGTGCGCCGCATCTTCCACCAGAAACAAACCGTACTTCACCGCAAGGCTGTGGAGATCTTCCAGAAATTCAGGATCCCCGCCAATATGCACCGGGAGGATCCCCTTTACTTTTTTTCCTGCGGACAGAAGTTTTTTCAGGGCGGATTCTGTTTTTTCAGGGTCCATATTCCAGCTGTCTGTTCCCAGGTCGATAAACCAGGGATCGGCACCGCAGTAACGGATCACTTCGGCTGTGGCTGTAAATGTATAGGTGGGCACCAGAACAATATCTCCCGGTCCTATGCCCAAAGCTTCCATTACCAGATGGAGTCCTGCAGTTGCCGAGTTTACCGCCAGAGCATCGGGCGAGCCGGAAAAGGAGGCAAACTCCTTTTCAAAGGCGAGGGTTTCCCTGCCTGTTGTCAGCCAGCCGCTCCTGAGGACCCTGAGGACAGCTTCCTCTTCTTCCGGCCCAAGGGAAGGACGCGAAAAGGGAATGAAATCAGTATTCGGGTTCATTATCAGGTACCTGAAGTGACGGGAAGTACACTTTGAGTATTTCCCGGAGCTTATGCCTGTTCCGGAAAAGTTCCGGTTTTTCCGGGTTGAAAAAGCAGATGGAATCTACCTCCTCTGCGATACGGGATGCAGAAAAGCCGGCCGGTTCCGCTTTCACTTTGAAGATCCTGGCGTATTCTGTCTGTATGGGTTCTTCCCTTTTGTTCCAGAGTTTCTCTTCCACCTTTTCTCCGGGTCTCATGCCTATAAACTGAATCGGAATGTCCTCTTCTTTGTAACCGTAGAAACGGATCATCTGTTTTGCCAGGTCAAGAATTCGTATGGGTTCGCCCATATCCAGAACATACAGTCCGCCGTTATGTCCCACTCCGCCGGCTTTGAGTACCAGGGAAGAGGCTTCCGGTATGGTCATGAAATACCGTGTCGTATCGGGATGGGTGACGGTCACAGGTCCTCCCGCCAGAATCTGATCCTTGAAAAGGGGTACGATACTCCCTCTGGACCCCAGTACGTTTCCAAACCGGACAACCATAAAGTCCTGTCCCTTTTTTCTCTCTTCCAGAACCAGCATTTCCGCCAGGCGCTTGGTTACACCGTAAGTGCAGGAGGGATTCACCGCCTTGTCAGTAGAGATCAGCACCAGTCTGGGAACTCCTGCCGATTCAGCAGCCCGGATCAGATTCAGGGTTCCGAACACATTGTTTTTCACGGCTTCCACCGGGTTGAATTCCAGCATGGGAACATGTTTATGGGCGGCACAATGGAAAATGACATCGGCTTTCAGTCTTTTCAGGATAAAGTCCATATAGCTGCGGTCCTGCAGATCTCCAATGATGGGAACCACCGTTGCTTTTTCTCCCACACCTCCATCCTGGAGCAGACGGAGCTCCCGGTCGATCCGGTAGATACTGTTTTCCCCGTGCCCCAGCAGATACAGCCGTTCGGCACCGCCGGAAAGGAGCTGTCTGGCCAGTTCGCTGCCTATGCTTCCTCCCGCACCGGTAATTAGGACTCTCTTCCCTCTCAGGTAGGAGAGGCTCTCCACCAGGTCTATCACCACGGGGTTCCGCCCCAGAAGGTCTTCCGGGTCTATGTCTCTGGCCTGAACCAGATGGGCATGACCGTTCACAATCTGGGATATATTGGGAAGGATCCGTATCCTGTTGAATTCCGCCTTGCTCAAGGTCCGGTATATGGAAGCCAGTTCCTGCCGGGTTGCCGTGGGGATTGCAATGATCGCTTCGTCCGCAGGAGTTGTTCTCAGTATCCGGGTAAAAGCGTTGATCGGGCCCAGAACAGGCACGCCCCCGATTTCGGTTCCGATTTTTTCAGGGTTGTCGTCCAGAAAGGCAACAACCTCTCCGGCATTTTTTTTTCTGTTGATTTCTTCTGCAATATTGGAGCCTGCGAAACCGGCTCCTATAATGAATATTCTATTCCCTTTTTTCACGCTCACCAGATCAGAATACCACAGCATGATTGATTAGTTAATACAGGGGTTGTCAAAACTTTTCTGCCATAAAAGGCTTCGTAAACCTGAAAAAAACGCCGATACTATGAAAAACCCCCAGTTGTCCGGATTTTTCCGGACGGCATGTCTTGATAAACGGGAGTAAAAATGAATCGTATATTGCAATGGAAAAGAAAACTTCCTCTGCTGCTGGCCGGTCTGCTGCTGGTGGCGGATCTGGCCGGGCAGACTGTTATGGTTAATACCTGGCCGCTGCTGTCCTCCGAAAATGAGGGAGCCGCTTACCTGAATGATGTGGACTCGGGGATAATGGACCTCCTTTTTGAAAAAGGGTACATCATTTTCAGCCAGTCATCGGATGATTCTGAAGAACTGCTCCTGGCATCCGGACGTGACACAGGCGCCGACTTTGTTCTCTCCTGGAAAATGGAAGACCGGGCTGTGTCGGGCATGCTTCTGGACTGCCGGACCGGAGACATTGCGCACAGCGGGACTATCTCCATGGATGACCTGGGTAACCCGGTGGAAGATCTGCACAGGATGTATGCCGCGCTGGGAGAAGAATTATGTGAACATCTGGTTCCGGGAAACTGGAACTGACGGGGGAGCCTGATAATGCAAACAAAATCAATCAAAAAAAGAGCTGCAGCAGCCGTATTGCTGCTGGTGATGATGCTCATTCCTTCCATGGTTTCGGCAGAACCGGTCTGGTCCGGCAATGCCTCTGTGGATGGAACAGAATTTGTCAATTTTATTGAGGATACGCCTCTGGCGGGAGCATCCAGTTCCTTTACCCGCAATACTGTTATTGAAGTGACCAATACCCAGAACGGCAGAACCGTGGAAGTGACCGTTGTGAAAAGAGCACCCCGGCCGGGTGTCTTTCTGGTGCTCAGTACCGCCGCAGGAGAGGCCCTGGGCCTGCCTTCCGATCAGGTGGTTCCTGTTCAGGTCCGGGTAAAAAGTGACCTGGCCTCCAGTGCCTATGAAAACCGTTTTGAAAGCCCCGACCCCGATATAAACCCCGCGGTAACCCTTCCGGAAGAGTCAGTCGAAGCCGGTACCGCCCTTGTTCCCCCCGATGGCGCTGCGCCGGAAGAACTTCTGGATGATGCTTCCGGGACTCCTGCGGTCTCTCCCGGAGCTTTAGCAGATGTTGATGAAGCTGCAGAGGAACCGGATTTTCTGGATGGCCCTGTTCCTGTGCCCCTTCCCACAGAGCCTGCCGCCCTGGCAGGGGAAGCTGTGGTTCCCGGGGTTATGGAAGAACCGGAAGTGCCGGAGGTTCCGGCAGTTGATGAGATTCCTGAAGACAGCTTCCCCATGGAAGAGGATTCCATGGTACCGGAAGCCGCTGAAGACAGAGCTGAATCCCCGGGAACTGAAGTTCCCGAAGAAACGGGAAGCCTTTCTACGGAAGAAGAATTCCCTCCTTTGGAAGCAGCGGCGGCAGAGAATCCGGTAGCCGAAGCGCCTGTGACGGATGATTCTATGGAAGATCTTCTTCCTGAAGATGCTGATGAGGATAATGTGATCTATTTTCTCACCCCTTCGGATTTCAGACCGCCCAAGGCTCCGGAAGTGGAAGAGGAGATTGTTCCTGTATATGTTGACAGGGAAGAGCTGGAGGACCGGATAGAAAAACAGCTTGAGAATGGCTCATCCTACATTCAGCTCGGCGCCTATTCCAGCTCTGAGCTAGTCTATGCCGAGATGGACAGAATCGCAGTCAGGTATCCCATGGTGGTCTGGACGGATAAATCTGCCGAAGGGGACGTCTACAAGCTTCTGGTCGGGCCTCTTACGGCAGATGAAACAGGAGTTCTGGTCTATCGTTTCCGTGCGGCCGGCTACCAGGATCTCTTCCTTTACAGACCGTAAGATTTCACTTATCCTTAACATAACCTGTCTGAACGTAACCAGGCAGGTTTTTTTTGATGCAAAATTGAGTATTTTATTACATAAAAGATGGACAATAAAGGACATTGTTAGACATTGATGGTCCAGTCCTTCTTTGTTAAATTATAAATAGATCCCCTCCGCCGTGAGGGATAATGAGGTGTCTATGAATCTGAGTAATGTTATTGCCCAAGAGTGCTGCCTGATTCTGAATGAAAGCACGAAAACAGAGGTCCTGATTGAAATGATGGAAAGCATAGCCGGGGCCGGTTATGTAAAGGATCTGGAATCCCTGAAAAAAGAGATCTTCTACCGTGAACAGCTGATGAGCACCGGAATCGGTATGGGGATCGGTATTCCCCATGTCAGGTTCAAGGGAATTGAGAATCCCGTTGTAGCCGTAGGTATCAAACCGGAAGGCGTCAAGGATTACGAGAGCATCGACAATGAGGATGTGAAGATTATTTTTATGATCCTGGTGGGTGAAGACCAGCATAAGGAGCATATCCGGCTCCTTTCCCAGATTATGGAGAAACTGAGAAATCAGAAAGACAGGGAACTTCTTTCATCCATGACCGATGGAAAGGACATTTACGCTTTTCTGACCGGCGGAGAGTCGCATGAGTGAAATTGTCTCGGGCCATTTGAATATCATCCTCCTGCTGGGTGTCGTACTCTCTCTGGGGACCCTGGGGGGGCGGCTTTTTCAGTTCCTGAAAATTCCCCAGGTTGTGGGATACATCATTATTGGCATTTTTCTGGGCCAGTCAGGATTGAAGATGATCAATACAGATACAGTCGCCAATCTGAAACACTTCAGTTCCTTTGCCCTGGCAATCATCGGCTTTCTGATTGGGGGAGAACTGAAGATACAGGTTATTAAAAAATACGGAAAGCAGTTTACCTGGATCCTGTTTCTGGAGGCTTTTACAGCTTTTGTTGTGGTTTCCCTCCTTGTAACTCTGGCAGGCCTTTTTCTTTTCAGGGACGTCAATCTTGCTGTCTCCCTGGGACTCCTTCTGGGAGCGATTTCTTCTGCTACGGCTCCTGCCGCCACGACAGATGTTCTGTGGGAGAATAAAACACGGGGTCCTTTGACAACAACCGTGCTGGGGCTCGTCGCAATGGATGACGGTGTGGCACTTCTGCTGTTTGCTGTAGCCACCAGTGTGGCCGGAGCCCTGACAGGAGAAGTAACAACAGGTTTCGGTCTGAGTATTCTCCATCTGGTTTACGAAGTGGGAGTGGCCATTATCCTGGGATCCCTGATGGGATGGGGGCTGTCCAAACTGATAAGGGGGTATCTGGAAGAGGATAAAATCCTTGTTTTCTCCATAGGAGCTCTTCTTCTTATCATAGGGCTTACCCAGATCCTGGAACTGGATATGATTCTCTGTGCCATGTCCATGGGGTTTTTCATGTCCAATTTCGCCCCAAAAAGGAGTAAAGTGCTTTTTACTCTGGTAGAAAAATTCGCCCCTCCCATTTATGTGCTTTTCTTTGTTCTTGTGGGAGCAAAACTGAATATCTGGTCCATCACGGCTATTGTGGCCATTCTGGCGGGAATCTTCCTGGTGGGAAGGACCTCCGGGAAATTCCTGGGAGCTTTTATGGGAGCCAAAATATCCCATGCCCCGGAAACTGTCCGGAAGTATCTTCCTTTCTGTCTCCTCAGTCAGGCCGGTGTCGCCGTGGGGCTTTCCATAGTGGCCGGGCAGACTTTTCAGGGGGAGCTGGGAAATATCATTGTTATGGTTGTGACCACATCGACTTTTATCGTACAGCTGGCAGGGCCTCCCTTTGTCAAATATGCGGTTGAGAAGGCCGGAGAGGTAGGGCTTAATATCACCGAGGAAGATCTGATTCAGAAGAGTACTGCCAGGGATATGATGCATCCGGTTCCTCCTATCAGGGAAGATCAGCCTGTTACCGAAATTCTGGCCCATTTCAGTAACTATGAGAACCTGATTTATCCAGTGGTCGACAGGGAAAACAGGCTTTTGGGTGTTATTACTATTGATCATCTAAAGGATACATTTATGGCGTCCCAGCTTTCGGCTTTTCTTCTGGCCCATGATATTTCCATTGCGGTTCCCGATTCCTGCCGTCCCGACACGCCGGCGGAAGAGGTTTACCATATGATGAGAAAACACAATCTGGATTTTATGCCTGTGACGGATGAAAACAATAACGCCATAGGGGTCGTGGAAAAAAGGATCGCCCAGAAACTCTTTTCTCTGAAGATCCTGGAATTGAGACAGAAGGCTGAGGCTCTGGGGTGATGAATGAGTAAGACCGGAGAAATAGAGACTCTTCTGTATGAGAAGGGGCTCAGCGAGAAGGATCTGGCCACCTATCTGGAACAGAAAGGGTGGGGGTGTGAGCACCCTTCAGTATGGAGAATAGACCTTGAGAAGGAGTTCCTCTCTCTCTGGGAAAAGGTAAAACCCTATACCATGATCTCCATGGAGAGAGGGTATGCCGTTTATCAGGCTGTCCGGTATATTGCCGAAAGGAATATTCCGGGAGATATAGTCGAGTGCGGAGTCTGGAAAGGGGGCGGCTGCATGCTCATGGCGCATACTTTGGCACAGGCGGGGATCTCCGACAGGAAAATCTGGCTTTATGACACATTTGAGGGAATGACCGAACCGGGCCCCGAAGACAGGATCGCCTCTTCGGGCCAGGCTGTTTCTGAACGCTGGCACCAGGGGTGGTGGGCTGTGGGAACTTCAGATGTAAGAAACAACATGGAATCTACGGGATACCCCCCGGAAATGATCGAACTGGTCAGGGGAGATGTCTGTAAAACTCTTAATGAGAGAGTTCCCGGAGAAATCGCTCTTTTAAGGCTTGATACGGACTGGTATGAATCGACAAAAGCCGAACTGGAAATCCTCTACCCGAAACTGTCGGTTAAGGGGGTTCTGATTATTGATGATTACGGACATTTCAGCGGCTCCAGGCAGGCTGTGGATGAATATTTCTCACAAAGAACGGATGCCCCGCTTCTGCAGCGCAGCGATTATACCGGACGTCTGGGTATCAAAACCGTTTAATCTCTGTTGTGAAACGCCAGGGTATGGCGGTAATGGAAAAGAAGATCCAGAAAATCCCTGTTCTGAAGCGGATCCTCCTTAAAATGGAAGAGGTGGGATCTGCATGAACAGTCGCTGCATCCGAAATCCGCTATTTCCGAGTCGGCCAGGTTTTTCACATCCTCCGCCAGGACGCACTCCAGATTGTTTAATGTATAGACAGGAAAGTCCTTCACCTTTACGGCTTCCGACAAAAGATAGTCGATATGCCAGCGTTTCTTTTTTCTTTTCCTCAGATGCCGGGCTACACGGGATTTCAGGTTTTTTGCTGCTGATCCGGTATAGATGTAATAGCCTTCGGGAAAGGATATTTCCCCCAGACTCCCTATCCTGATGGTTTTTTCTTCCATAACAGCCAGTATCATATAGATGCCGCTGTCTCTCTCTGCAGCCAGATAGTGATCGGTTATAACCGGAATATCCGTTGAAACCAGCGACAGATCCCCTTCAGGTGTACATCGGGTGCTTACGCCGTGAAAGTGAACCAGGGGTGAGACTTCATGGATTGTCCGAGAAAAATCGGGATCCGTATGAAGATTGGGAATGAACTGCCTGGTGCAGGGGTTCATGATAACAAAAACAGCATGACACTCCCTGCGGGGGGATGACTCTGCGATTTCCGCCAGTTCTCTCAGATGTCTGGATGCCCTGTCCGAGGGGGCATCGGGGAACATGGCAACTCCTTCCTCTATGAGCGTACAGGCTTTGACTTCCATGAAAATCTCTTTTCCCTTATCCATGAAGTGCCAGTCAAAACGGGAATGTCCCCATTTGTACTCAGCTTTGATCTCCCGGGCATCAGGAAAAAGTCTGGGAATGATAAGTTCTCCGGTTACAGTATTGGCCCGGGCGGAAAAAAGAGGGACAGTCTCTCCCCTGTATTCTGCAGCAGCCAGAGTCCAGGCTGTTTTTCTCCCGGGATCTTTTCCTTTTTCCAGAATCATGGTTCTTCCGGGATTCATCAGTTCTATGAGCCTGCCCGGGTTGGGGCAGTGAGCCCGTACGGGACCTTCCGGGAGCTGTACATTCACAATAAACCGGTTGGGTCTGTCAATCAGGGTCCCTACCGCATCGGGTGTAAAAATTTTCAATAGGTTTCTTCCAGCAGTTCTCTGATTGTGCGGATAATCAGGGGATTATCCCATTGGGTACTGTCTTTTAAGACTGCCGTGACCTGTCCTTTTTTATCAATCAGATAGGAAGCGGGAATACCTTTCAGGTTATAGGCGCCCAGGTTGGTCTGATCCGGAAAATAAGAGACCGGAAGAGATATTTCCATGGATTTCAGGAAATCCTGTACGTAAAGGATCTCCTCATTCATGTTGACAGCGTATATCCTGAGCCCCTGAGGGCTGAGCAGGTTATGGAGTCTCTGAAGGGAGGGGAGTTCGGCCCGGCAGGGAGGGCACCAGGTTGTCCAGAATGTCATCAGGGTGACTCTGCCAGTCCCGGGAATGATCTTCCTGTTTTTTCCACTTTCATCGCTGACACTCAAAGGCGGAGCCTCTGTTCTCTCCGCAGGAACTGTGAATCCCAACTGTTTCAGCCGGATTAGATCAGCATCTGCTGTAAGAACTGCTGTCGGAATCAGCAGAAAAAAAATAGACAAGGCAATCCGGCATCTTTTCATGGATAATATCCCCCGCTGAGATAGTTTATCAGGATAATCAGAAAGTTGAAAACCCCGTGGGCTGCAATAAGGGAAAAGAGAGAAACCCCTCTCTGAATTGCCAGGGAAAGGAAAACCGCCGAGATAAAAGAGAATATCAGACCGTGTAATCCTTCATAGGCATGCCCTGCGGCAAAAATCAGGCTCATCAGAATCATGGCTCTAAAACCATCTGTCCCGTTCTGCCTGAGCCTGGCATATCCGTAATACCTGAAAAAAATCTCTTCCTGAGCTGCGCTGAAGAGGCAGGTGAAGAGAGTGGGGATCAGCATATATCCCCTGGTAAGAAGAACCGGGTTTTCAGGGGGGGGATAAACCAGGTTGAGAAGAGATACCAGAAAATAGAGACAGAATAATCCTCCCAGCAGAACAGCCGAAGATTTCAACCCCGGCGGTTTTAGACAGCTGATCAGTTCTCCGGGGAGTTCGGAAGCTACATTCTCCATCAGATAGAGAATGAACAGAGAGTAAACCAGGGACATCAGGATCATCTGGAGCTGAATATAGGGTGAGTCAAAATATCTGTTACTCAAAGGACCAGACTGGTTCAGATAAGCCGGAAGATACAGAATTATAAACAGAAGGGGAAATTCCGCCTGAAAAGGGATCTTGATCTTTCTTCCCGTTAGTTTCATAGTTTTAAGCCGGGCCTCCTTTTAGGTTTTTATCATATACCTGGCGGGGTAAAAATCAAAGAGCTCAGTAAAAAACTGAACAAAATTGAAAAACGGGGTAAATTGATTATTATTTGCCCTTATGGCAATATTTGCCGAAGATTGTAATATCAATGAGTATACTGAATATTCTCCTTATCGTATTTATTGTCGTCTCAGGGATTCCGCTGTTTTTCGCAGCCCGTAAAGGGGTTCGGAACATCAATTGGGTGGAATTTTATTCCATGGGCAAGGATGCAGGATTCAGTTTCAAAGAGATAGGGCTTCTCAGAAAAGCCGCTGTTATCAACAAGCATCAGAAACCTTCGTCTCTGTTCTGGTCCCTGGATGTACTGGATAAGGCCATCGCGGGTATTCATAAAAAGAAAGATGCCGAGACGGATGCTCTGGAAAAAGAGTATCTCGAGTACCTTCTTAAAAAGATTTATAACTACAGAAAAAAAGTGGAATTTCAGAAACCCCGGTATAACCGCGGACTGGATAACACCTGGGAAATCCCTCTCAATCAGGTTCTCAAACTGAAAGTGGAGATGGTTGGTGTTTATGAGTGTTCTGTTATAGAAAATAATAAAAACTATCTTCTGGTTACCTACCCCAAGGGCCCGCCGCTCCCGGTTGGCTTCAGCTGGAGAGACAGAACCCTGAATGTCTATTTCTGGAAAAAAGAGGATGCGGGTTATTTCTTTCAGGCCAAAATACTGGAAGGGTACCCCGACAGGAATTTCAAAACCCTCAGAATGACCCATTCCGATGTGGTTCTCAGGAGCCAGAAGAGGAAGTCCGTGCGGACTCCCTGCGAAATCCCTGCTCAGCTCTACCCTGTGAGGAGCGTACATACCGCAACAATCATACCCGAAAAAAAACCGGGACTCCGTTGTATCCTCAAGGATATTTCGGAAGACGGCGCTTCTGTTCTGATCGGCGGAAAAGGCGAAAAGAACCTGAGTCTGAAAATCCAGTTTGAGCTTTACGGCAAACCGGTCATTATGCGGGGGGTCGTCAGGACGATCGATTATGACAGCGCAAAAAATCTTTCCATCCTCCATATTCAGGCTGTCGAACCGGATGAAGAATCCAGATATCTCATTCTCTCGTTTGTCTACAATATCTTCAGAGACGACAAAAAAACAACTCTTGAGGAAGAACCGGCTGTTCTGGTTGAGGAACCTCTGGAAGAGACATCAGAGGGCCCTGCGGAAAAGGACGGATCTGCAGAAGATTCGGATCTGGAAAATCTTGAAACTCTGGAAGCCCTGGAAGAGGACCTTCCTGTTTTCGGATCAGAAAACGATTAAAATAGAGGGTTTTCTTTACTTTTTCTCCCAATCATATTAAGTTTGACTTCATGCGTCTGCAGGATAATCCCAATGCAGACGTTTATGTTGAATATGAATCAATAGGAGATGAGAATCGATGTTAAAATCCCTGAAATCACTATGGATTATACCGGCGGCGCTGTTCCTTTACAGTTGTGCCTCTGCTCCGGAAGCAACCGTTGAAGACTCTGCCGCGGGTGGATCTTTTACAACGGAAGAGAAGGCAGAGTCCCAAAGAGAGCCCCAATGGGTCACAGTGACAGAAGATGAATCCTTCGTATCTCAGGAAACCATCAAATACGGGGACGGGTTTATCGATGGGTATCGCCTGTATGAATATGATGATAATGGAAGAATCCTGAAAAAAACACAGATCGGCTCGGATGAAGTGGTCATCTCGGAAGAACTTTTCTATTACGAAGAGGGGCTTTTGGTGAGAAGCGAGTTTTATTCGGGTAACGAGATGATCTCTCAGTCAAGTTTCTCCTATGATAAAAACAGGAATCTTGTGGAAGAGTCTTTTATGAATCCCAAAGGAGAGCTCCAGGGGCTCTCTTCCTATGAATATGACAGCAAGGGCAGAAAAACCAAATGGATATCCGGTGACAGCGGCGGTATCCCCATGATGTACACCGAATACCAGTATAAAAATGACCGGGTTGCCAGAATGAGCTACTACCTTCCTACCGGAGAAATGGAAGGGTATACCCAGCTTACCTACGGTGATGCGGGAATAACCGAGGAAGCTACCTTTTCCGCTTCATCCAAACTGGAAAAGAAAACCGAATATATTTATGAAGACGGGACTCTGATGAAGACCCTTTTTTACTATGGGAAAAACCTGTCAAGGACTGTGGAATATACCTATGATGGAGAGGGGAATGTGGTCGCCATGACAACCCTGAACAGAAACGGAGACATTACAGATATCGTTGAAAAAGAGTATATTACCATTCCTGTTACCAGACAGGTGCTTCAGTAAGGAGAGGGGATATGAAAAAACTATTTAATCTGATTCTGTTAAGTGTTCTCATGCTCACCGCCGGAACCCTGTCTGCTACCGATCAGGCTGAGGTCTGGTCCAGGCTCTACAGGAAAGCTGTTTCTTTTGAACAGAAACAGATGATCATGAATAACATTGTGAAAATGGATGACAGGGCCTTAGAGCCAGTTCTGATAGAAGCTCTTGAAGAAATGAATGGTGATCTTCAGAAATTCAGGGGAAATACAGCGCTTATGTCGCAGTGGACCAGCATGACCCGTCTTATTGTGAAAGAGCTGGGAGAGCTGAAAACCCTGGATGCGGAAGATCAGATTTTCTTTGTAGCTACGCATTCGGATAACCCTTACCTGATAGCAGACAGTCTGATAGCTTTGGGAAATATCCGCTCGGTGAAGTATGCTCCGGATATAGCTACTATTCTCAGGAATCTCAATTTCAATACTCAGCAGACCAATCGGGATTCTGCGGAAATTCAGGCTTATGGAGCCGTTATGTCTCTTATGAAAATGAGAGAGCCGGTCGGATTTGAACCGGTCTTCTACTCCTATATCGGATGGTATACGAAAAGGACAAAAGAACTGGCCAAGGAAGCCTTGAAATACATTACTGATGATCCTACAGAGCCGATTATGGCTATTATGAAAGAAGCAGAATATAAAACCAAGAAAACTGCTCTGATGGTGGAAAAAGAGTCTTCTGCTCCCGGTCAGAATAAAAACCTGGTAGCTGTTCTGGCTCTGGAGGAAGGGCTTCGTTATCAGACTGCTGATAAAATAGAGCAGGATGAGCTTTCCAAACTCAGAATTGAAGCCATGAAAATTCTGATTGAGAATTCTGCCAAAGACGATGCCGCTGTTCCTTTTCTTAAAGAGATTTTCCGTAGAAAATATGATCTCAATGAATCACTTTATGCCCTTTATGCTCTGGGAGTTATCGGTTCGGATAATGCAGTAAGCATTCTGGTAGAAAATCTGGAGCAGTACAACAAAAGACAGCAGGATGATATCTTTGCTACAAGGGATGAACTGGAATATATAAAACAGATTATTAAATCTATTGGAATGTCCGGTAATCCCATTGGTATGGGCGTTCTGACAGAAGTTCAGTTTTCTAACTATACCCCGGCAATCAACCGGCTAGCCAAGGAAGCGGCTGCTGCTTTGGGTAACTGATATACCGACTTGGCTATAAGTATTCCGGATCCTGCTTTTCAGGATCCGTTTTTTTTATTTTTTTGAATCAACCCGGTTTTTTTTATCGTAGAAGTCTGTATGGAAGAAACCAGTTTCTCCTGGGTGAAAAAAACATTGCTGGGGATCACCTCCCTGATCTGCCTGATTGCGGAGATCCTCATCCGGAGCGGGGAATTCCGTTATACCGCTATTTTGCTGGCAGTAACGGTAGCAGCCTTTCTGATGAATTTCGGTAAGCCGGGATTCCTTTTAAGTTTGTGTTTTATTACAATCCTCTTTTTTTTCTCGCTGTGTTTTTTCTATGCATCACATACCTATATACCTTTTGATACAAAGGAAATCACTGCAATAGAAGGAACACTTGAAGAGGATCCCTCCTGGTTCGGTTCCGGTACCATGGAGCTGAAAATACGGGTTGCCATCTTTCATAGCAGCTCCGGCGCGGCTGCAGGGGGGAAAGCTATGCTGGTTTACCGGGTTCCCCCCTCGGTAACAGGATCACCAGATATCTCTGTCTTCCGGGGAACTCCCGTTCTTATAAAGGGGCTCTCTTTTTCTTCAACAGCCTGGAATAATGGTGTTTCAGGATATGGAGGAGCCGTCTCTTTCGGCCGCATCACAGGTCTTTACCGTTGGAGATCAGGCTTTTTCAAATGGTTCAGGCAGAAATCTGCAGGGCTGGGCACAAAAGGGGAAATCCTGCTTCCTGCACTCCTTTGGGGATTGGATCATCCCGGAAAGCCGGAAGTTTCGGCTTTTTTCCGGTCTTCAGGAACAGCTCATATTATGGCTCTTTCGGGGTTTCATGCCGGATTGGTAGGGCTTCTGCTATTTTTGTCCGGCCGTCTGCTGCTGGGGAAAAGAGGAGGTCTGTTTTTTTCCCTGGCAGGTTTGGCCGTTTACCTATGGCTGACAGGCTTTAAACCATCTCTGACAAGGGCTGTCTTTATGTATGGCATTTTCTGCTGGGGAACATTGCTTCATATCCGTCTAAACCCCTGGGCTGTGCTCCTTTTTACCTATATTCTTACGTCTCTTGTTTTTCCTCTTTCTACAGTAACCCTCTCCAGTCAGTTATCCTATCTGGCTCTGGCTGGTATAATCGGAAGTTCAAAACGAATCAATACTCTCTTGTTTCCCCGTTTGCCTGGCTGGATACGGCTGCCTTTGTCTGTTTCTGCAGGAGCCCAGTTATGGACATCTGTCCTCGTGCTTAAAGTCTTTGGCGAGATGTCTTCTGCAGGGCTGGCCGCGTCTTTTCTCCTGACTCCTCTTGTTACCCTTTACATGTATGCAGGAGTCGTCTGGATTCTGATCCCATCTTGCGATGTTGTAAATCCGCTTTTTTTTCGTGTTGCCGAATTGCTGGAATCCCTTATTTTTCATACAGCACAATTCTTTTCTGAATTCCCGACCCTGAAAGGAAGCAACTTTGGCCCGGTATCTTTTCTTCTGTTTCTGATTCCTGTATTATTACTGGAATTCTATTGTCCCGGGAGAGAGTATGGAAAAGGAAAAACTGGATTTAAACTACGATTCGGTTTCAGAAATAAAAGCCCTTTTGGATATGATGGGACTGGGGCCCCGTAAAAGATGGGGGCAGAACTTTCTCATAAACCGGGGCGCCCGGGAAAAAATTATAAAACTTCTGGATATACAGGAAAATGAAAGGGTATGGGAAATCGGCCCGGGCCTGGGGGCTATGACAAAAATGGCCGCTGAATTTCCTGCGGATCTGACCGCATTTGAAATTGACCCCGGATACGTTGAATACCTCGGAAGGGCAATGAAGGAGTATCCCCGATTCAGGATCATCAGCGGAGATGTTCTGAAAACCTGGAAAAATGAAGCCCAATCGGCAGGGAAGCCCGATAAAGTACTGGGAAATCTTCCCTATAATGCGGCTTCTGCGATTATTGCCGATTTTATTGAAAATGATCTTTTTCCCTCCCGGCTTGTCCTTACCGTCCAGAGTGAAATGGGTGACCGGATGACAGCTGAATACGGTACAAAAAACTACTCCTCTTTTTCTATCCTCTGTCAGTCTGCTTTTGATGTCAAAGACTGCGGAGTTCTGAACCCCGGATCTTTTTATCCTGTACCCCGGGTAGCCTCCCGGATTGTTATGCTGACACCTCATGGAAAGTACAATGAGATGAAGGATCCGGAACTTTTTCACAGGCTTATAAGAGATATTTTTGTTTCAAGAAGAAAAACCCTCAGAAACAATCTGACAGCCATGGCTGGTCAGAGGTTTCGGGATTTTTCCAAGGAAACGCTGTTTGACTGTTTTGAGCAGGAGGGAATACCCTTGACTCTCCGGCCCGAAAAAGTTCCTGTAGAGACCTATGTCCGTATCTCTGACAGGTTAGCAAATCTCCGGAAAAAGTGATGATCTGTCCGGTATGTGCCGGTTCGGCAGAAACCTTCTTTACACTTCCCGGCAAAAACAGAGAGTTCTGTCAGTGCAGAAAATGCACAGTCCTGTTTCAGGTTGATATTCCGGACGAGGCCGAGGAAAAAGCCAGATACGATCTTCACAGGAATGATTCTGATGACCCGGGGTATAAGCAGTGGCTGAGCAGATTTATTACAACAGGAATCCTGCCCTGGTACAGGGGAGGGCGTATTCTGGATTTCGGTAGCGGACCTGAACCTGCTCTCACTGATATGCTGAAAGTGAAAGGGTATCGGGTTGTTTCCTATGACAAGTATTATGCGCCTGTCTGGCCGGAAAATCAAAAGTTCTCTCTGGTAATCCTGTCAGAAGTGCTGGAGCACCTGGATGATCCTGTTCTGGAATTTCAGAGGATCCGGTCAGTTGCAGAACCCGGATCCCGGCTGGTTTTTCAAACATATTTCAGGCAAAACTCTGATCCCCGCTGGTTTCAATCCTGGTGGTATAAAGAAGATATTACCCATATCCGTTTTTATAATGCCGCATCTCTGTATGCTCTGGGAAAAGAAAGCGGCTGGAAACTGGTCTATCAGGATGGAAAATCTATGGGCTGTTTCCGGAAAGCTTAGCTGACAAGACGGAGAGAGCCCATAAGGAATGACAGGGGCTGGTATGGGCGATTCATGAATCGCCCATACCAGCCCCTATGGTCGGCTACTAGCCCCGACCGTGCTGTTTCAGATCAGTCCCTGATCTTTCAGAACCTTTTTCAGGAGAGCTTTGTGCTCTTCCGAGGGAGGACAGAGGGGGAGTCTGAACTCTTCTTCGAGCAGACCCATCAGTGCCATTGCCGACTTAACGGGGATGGGGTTTGTCTCAATAAACATGGATTTGAACAGAGGAAGAAGTTCATAGTGAATTGTCCGGGCTTTTTCCAGATCTCCCGATCTTGCGGCCTGGATCATCTCTTCCATCCATCCGGGAATGATGTTGCTGGCTACAGAAACAACACCGTTGCCTCCCATAAGGGTCAGAGGCAGAGCAATATTGTCATCTCCGGAAAGAACATCAAAATCAGCAGGTTTTCTGTTGATAACATCCATCATCTGGTTCAGATCGCCGCTGGCTTCCTTAACCGCTACAATATTCTCATGGGCGGCCAGTTTCATAAGGGTGTCTGTTTCAATATTGACCCCTGTTCTGCCTTTAATATTGTAAACCATCATGGGAAGATCCACTGTGTCTGCAATGGTCATAAAGTGACGATAAAGGCCTTCCTGAGTAGGTTTGTTGTAATAAGGAGCAACCTGGAGGCTGGCATCGGCTCCAACAGCTTTTGCAAGTTTTGTCATTTTTATCGCTTCATCAGTCGAGTTGGATCCTGTTCCGGCAATTACCGGAACTTTTCCAGCGGTTTCTTTGACAACGATCTCCACTACCTCAAGGTTTTCCTCATGGGTGACAGTAGGGCTTTCTCCGGTGGTTCCGACGGGAACCAGTCCGGAAATCCCTTTTTTCAGCTGAAAGTTCACGATTTTTTTCAGGGCTTCCTTATCGAGCTCTTTCTTACTGTTAAAAGGTGTCACAAGGGCTGTGAAAACTCCGGTAAACATCATATTTCTCCTTATTTATCTTCTTTTATTTAATTATCAGGGATTTATCCAAGAAAATCCTGCATAAAGTCGTCAACCGAAAAAATTCCGGACCGCTGCTCCAGCCACTCCACGGCCAAGACGGAACCCAAGGCAAAACCGCCCCTGTTCCTGGCATTGTGAGTGATTTCCAGAGTATCTGCCTGGGAATCCATGGTTACTGTATGAATCCCCGGGATATTTCCCGCCCGGACCGATGCCACGTGAAGCTGTTCCGGTTTGATGGCTCCCGGGGGATTCCCGGGAAGGATCTCCTTTTTTCTGTCCAGGTTTTCCAGAATCTTCCCGGCTGCGGTGAGGGCTGTTCCCGAAGGGGCATCAATCTTTTTGTTGTGATGGTATTCGATCAGGGCTACATCATAATCTTCCACCTTGTTTATTAGCGAGGCGGCGTAGGAGGATAACCGGAAAAACAGATGGGCTCCGACGGAAAAGTTGGAGCCGTACAGGATGGCGGCGCTATCGCCGTTGAAAGGGGTTAATACCTCTTTTTTCTTTGTCTCCCATCCTGTAGTGGCTATAACGGCCTTCAGTCCGTACCGGCTGTACAATTCCGCCCTTTTTTCAATTCCGTCAGGAAGGGCAAACTCTATGACTCCATCAGCTTCTTTCAGGGTTTTTTCATCCGGTTCATGCATATCCCCCATGCCGGCAGAATCCACTCTGGCGATCAGGTTGTGTCCCCGCTGCAGGAGTATTCGTTCTACTTCCCGGCCCATGCGGCCGTATCCCATCAAAAATATATTCATATTCAAATAACCTTAATCTTCCACCTGAGTCATGGTAACAGAGATGGTATTCACAATGTCTTCTACAGAACAGCCTCTGGAAAGGTCGGAAATGGGTTTGGCAAATCCCTGGAGGAAGGGACCGTAAGCTCCGGCATTTCCAAATCTCTGGGCCAGTTTATAACCGATATTTCCAGACTGAAGATCCGGGAAAATCAGAGTGTTGGCTTTACCTGCTACAGCAGAACCGGGAGCTTTTTTGGCACCAACACTTTCCACGATGGCCGCATCCAGCTGGAGTTCTCCGTCCACATTCAGATCGGGGGCTTTTTCTTTGACGATTTTCAGGGCTTCTGTTACTTTGTCTACATTGGGATGAGACGCAGAGCCTTTGGTTGAAAAAGAAAGCATGGCTGTCACCGGTTCTGTCTGCAGAAAGGTTTTACATGAAGCTGATGCCTGAATGGTAATTTCCGCCAGCTGCTCAACAGTGGGATCGGGAATCGTAGCACAGTCGGAGAAAATCATAAGTCCGTCTTTTCCCCATTTCTTGTCAGGGAAGTCCATAACAAAGCAGGACGATGCGGAAGAAACACCGGGGGCGGTTTTTATAATGGTAAAACCGGCAACAAGAACTTTACCGGTGGGATTGTCTGCTCCGGCAACCATGGCATCTGCATCCCCTTTACGTACCATCATAGCGCCCCATTTCAGGCAGTCTTTGATCTGGGCTGCCGCATCCTCTTCGGATACACCTTTATGCTTTCTCAGTTCGTAATACTCTTTTCCGTATGATTCCGCCAGATCGGAAGTTGCAGGATCAATCACTGTTAAACCGTCAAGGGAAACACCGGCAGATGCTGCAGCTGATTCGACTTCACTTTTTGCACCGATAAGGAATACTTCAGAAACGATTTTTTCATCCATTACCTGCCTGGCCGCCTGCAGGGTCCTGGGTTCCGTTGCTTCGGGAAGGACAAGTTTTTTCTGCATTTTTTTGGCCTGGGCTTTCATATCT
Organism: Oceanispirochaeta sp.; assembly: GCA_963677615.2. Classification (GTDB taxonomy): domain Bacteria; phylum Spirochaetota; class Spirochaetia; order DSM-2461; family DSM-2461; genus Oceanispirochaeta. Next base: position 160,897 of record CAXXQW010000003.1, read on the forward strand.
TCAACAAATGACATAGCTGTTCTCCTGGTATATCTTTCTATTTTCAAATACTATATCCTATTTTCATTCAGTAGGAAAACACCGGAATGAGGGAATTCCATCAGCATCTATGCACCAGATGATATTTTCTATATGATAGGGGCATGCGTATAGGTGTTTTCGGCCTGGGTAGGTTCGGAGCTTTCTGGGCTTCTCTGCTAGCCGGGTCTTTTGAAGTCTGCGGTTATTCCAGAAATCCCGACCGGCTGACTCCGCAGGGAGTGAAGCGGGTCTCTTATGATGAGCTGTTCAGCTGTCAGGTTATCTTTCTTTGCAATGCCATTTCATCCATGGAAAGTGTTCTCAACGGGATGAAAAATTCCCTTAAGCCCGGAACATTAGTGGTGGACACTTGTTCAGTTAAGGTTTATCCTGTAAGCCTGATGAAATCCCTGCTGCCTGACAGTGTGGGTATCCTGGGAACACATCCCATGTTCGGCCCTGATTCCGGAAAAGACGGAGTGTCGGGACTGCCTATTGTTCTCTGTCAGGAACGGATCAGCGATGAGCAGTATGTTTTCTGGAAGGACCGATTCCGGGAAATGGGGCTTGTTCTTCAGGAAATGACGCCGGAAGAACATGATCGTGAAGCAGCATATACACAGGGAATTACCCATTTTATAGGGAGAACCCTCAATGAGCTGAACCTGCACGAAAGTTCCATGGGAACCGCCGGATATGCGCGATTGCTGGATATCATCAGGCAGACCTGTAACGACCCGTGGCAGCTGTTTCTGGATCTTCAAAAGTATAATCCTTATACCTCCCAGATGAGAAAGGACCTTCACCGCGGATTGGAAAAAATGTTACAGACTTTTGACAGTATTGAAAGTTTAGGAGATCCTGATGGCTGAGATTCATTCCAAAAAAATCAAAGAACAGCGGCTGGATACTGTTCTTGCCGAAGATATCATATTTGACGGAGAAGTATCCTTCTCACGGGAATTGATGATTAAGGGTAAGTTTGTTGGCCGGATCAAGGCTGAGGGCGATCTGTTTATTGCAGAGAATGCCGATATCAAAGCGGAAATAGACGCCAGATCTGTCCATGTCAGAGGGCGGATCGTAGGAAATGTGACAGCCGAAACCCAGGTGGAACTTATGGGGTGTGCGGAAGTGATTGGCGACATTACAGCCCCCAGGATTGTCATGGAAACGGGATGCCGTTTTGAAGGTGTCAGCCGGATGCTGCCTAAGGAGAAGAGTCATGAAAACTAGATCTTTATGGATTTTACTGGCTTTAGCTGTGTCAATGGCGCTTCCTTTGAGCGGACAGGAGAAAAAAGACGCTCTAAAGCTGTACAGACAGGGAGAATATGAGGAATCTGTTGCGGTCTGTCTGGAAGAGCTTGAGTCCTACGGGGATAATCAGATTATTAAAAGAATGGATTCCTATACCGTTCTGGGTTGGGCCCTGGTCGGACTGGGCCGTTATGATGATGCCATCACCTATTCAAAAGAAGCTCTGAAATTTTCCCGATACGATACAAGGGTTATTGAAACTCTCGGTGAAGCCTACTATTTTAAAGGGGACTATCCGGAAGGACTGAACTATTTTCAGCAGTATGTGGCATTGAATCCGACAGGAGACAGAATCGCTCAGGTCTACTCGTATATGGGGGAGACCTATATACGCATGGGGAAATACAATCATGCGGATATAGCTCTTACAACAGCTCTGTATCATATTCCTTCAGTTGCAAGATGGTGGTCCAGGCTGGGATATGCCCGTGAGGGTGCCGGATCAATAGAAACGGCTGAGCAGGCCTATAAGAAAGCCCTTTCTCTGCAGCCGAATCTGCAGGAAGCCAGAAAGGGGCTTGAAAGGATACAGGGGACCGAATCCTGATATATTAAGTAATGAAAGCATCTTTTTTTACCTTCGGCTGCAAGCTGAATCAGTGTGAAACTGAGGCTTTGGCCGATTCTTTTGAAAAGCAGGGATTTGAGATTGTGGATTTTGATACTCCCGCTCAGGTCTTTATTGTCAATACATGTACAGTTACATCAAAAAGCGAGCAGAAAGCCAGAAGGGTTATCCGGAAAGCCAGCCGGGAATATCCGGATTCGCTGGTTCTGGTTACCGGCTGCTATGCGCAGCTCGAACCTGAGCTTATTGGAGAGCTGGGAGATAATGTTCTTTCTGTACCTCTGGATCAGAAAGATCTTATTATGGATCTTTCGGCTTATCTGGGGCATGAGCTGGCTCCTGGTGAAAACCTGTACAAACAGGCCGGATTCTGGCTGGAAACCCAGGCTCCCGGAATTGACAGCTCCCAAAGCCGTTTCAGGTTTTCCGCTGCGGATTTCAATTTCCATGCCAGAGCTTTTTTAAAAATCCAGGATGGCTGTGATCACCGCTGTGCCTATTGCCGTGTCTGTCTGGCAAGAGGAGCTTCGGTTAGTCTGGACAGTGCCACTGTGATAGCCCGTTTAAAGGAACTGGAGGCTTCGGGGTCACGGGAGATTGTTCTGACAGGTGTCAATATAGATTCCTACCGGGATGGTCATCTTGATCTGTCGGGGCTTCTGGAGTTAATTATTGAAGAAACGGACTCTTTTCGTATAAGACTTTCCTCTTTAGAGCCGGAAACCCTTTTGAGCCGGGATCTGAGTATTCTCTCCCATCCCAGAATCTGTCCTCATTTTCATATTTCCGCCCAGTCGGGCTCTGATACTGTTTTACAGCGGATGAACCGTCCCTACATCTCGTCATCCATCCGGGATGCGGTGCAGAAGCTCAGGCAGTTAAAGGATGATCCCTTTATTGCTGCCGATCTTATTGCTGGCTTTCCGGGAGAAACCGAGAAGGAGCATAGGGAAACCCTGAATCTGGTCGAAGAACTCGGTTTTACCCGAATCCATGTCTTTCCTTTTTCACCCCGTCCCGGCACAGCTGCCTGGGATATGACTCCCAAGGTTCCCGAGAGAGTCTCCGGAGAAAGAACCAGAGAGCTGCGTCAGGCTTCAAGCCGTTTTCAGGAAGAGTATTTTAACAGGTGGCTGAATCGTACCGTGCAGGTCCTGCTTGAAGAAAAAAAGAGTCTTCAGGAAAAGGAATATTGGGAAGGCACTTCGGAGAATTACCTGAAAGTCCGCATCCCTGCTTCTCTGATACCCGGAGAAGAGGATGCGGTACGGGGGGGTGTCTTTTCATGTACAATAACATCTCATCAGGATTTCATCTGTTACGGTAACATTGTTTCATCTCAGACTGAAAACTGTTGATTTTACCGGAAATTGAAGTAACATTATAACAGGGAGTTCGGGTGCCGGGTGTTAATCTTAGTCGATTAGTCATCTATGGCGGCTGTTTCTTTCTGCAGTTAAAAATAGAAAATCAGGAGGCAATGATGAAAAAGACCTTTATAGGAGGAATATCAGCAGTTCTGCTTTTAATGCTCCTAACAGGTTGTAATCCTTTTACAACCAATATCTATGCGAGTTTTGATACCTATAAAATGCCCGATCTGGGTGATGTAGATGAAGTACTGGATGCGGCTGATGACCCGGACTTCTATGAAAATCTGGCCGATGATCCGGAAGCGAAACAGGAAGTCCTGGATACACTTGAAGAAACCTATAATGATCCGGATGAAGACGAGGAGACCCGTCAGGAAGCGGCTCTTATGGCTGCTGATGTGTATTTAAAAACCGCTGATACCGATGAAACACTGGACAATTTTAATGATCTTATCAGCGATGCTGCCAACGGGGAAGATGTTTTTGATTCCGAGGGCGGAGATGGTCCTGATATCCTTTTTAAAAGTCTTTTTGGAGATCCTCCCTATGCTGCGGGTACGCCCGCAACAGATCCCGCATACGTTGCATACAGAGCGTTGGTAGAGGTTCAGCTGGATGCTTTTTTAAAAGCTATACCCGCTCTGGAAGTGTATGGAAATAACGTCAATTCAGGAATTCCCGTACCTCCCGATTCCAATGCCGGGGATACGGCTACCAAGGCTCTTATGGCCGGCTTGACACGGTATCTAACCTATATGCTGGATGCAGATGGGGATAATAGCTCCGCAAGTGATGCCGGTTATGTCTCAGGAATAGAAGCAGGTGATGTAGATCTTCTGGCGGATTTTCTGGCAGATCCCGAACCTGGTGCCACTCTGGATGGCCAGTACAATAGAGAGTTATCAGTTCCCGATGGTGTTGATGAAATCGAATTTTTCCTGACAGATCCTGTTGATGATGATCCCGGGATCTACTATGCCGTCAATGCCGGACTTGATATCAGCTCACTCATGGATTAAGGGGATACTGAAGAATGAAAAAAATACTATTACGAATTCTCATGCTTTTTATATTTGCCGGTATTCTCGCAGCCGGTGATCGCTACTACACCTCACCTTTCAGGTGGTACAGCCCGGAGGTCCAGGGGCAGGGCGGTTCTTATATGGCCAATGCCAAGGGCTTTAATGCTCTTCTTTACAATCCTGCAGCGTTCTATAAAACTGTGGAAAAACAGAAACGGGATGGAGAGGTAAAGCAGAAAGGGGAAGTTACCATACTTTCCTTGAGCGGTTCCTATGCGGGAAATATCTTTCAGTTTATGGAAGAGTACAGGGCTAATCCGGATGACATCGTTGGTATTATCCTTGATCAGGTTACTGATTCCGGTTTGGGTTCGGGAATGCAGTTCGGTACGGGTTATGTGGGTAAGGGATTCGGCATTGGGCTCATGTCAGTAGTCGATGCGGATCTGCCGGCTGTTGAAACCACCCTCGGTCTTACCGCGGACCTGACATGGACTTCCGGTCTGGTAGCCGGTTATGCCCATCCTTTTGATGTGGGGCCGGTAAAGCTTGTTGCCGGAGTGGATGTGCGTCCCATGTACCGGATCCTGATCCCGGGAGTAAGCGTATCGTCCTTTCTTGGTGATAGTTCTTCCGATTCCGAAAGTGATTCAGATCTGGATCTTTCCGGCATCGATGCTTTGGCCGGAGTGGGCGTGGGAGTCGATGCCGCCGCGGATGTTTACTGGAATGATCTGATATTCAGCCTTGTCATGAGGGATATCGGAAATACCCGGTTTTTCTTCAATCCTCTCAATACTCTGGGGCCTATGGGATTTTCGGATGCAGAAGAGGTGGATGACACCTATATAACACCCTGGTCTCTCAACCTGGGAGTAGCGTATCATCCTGTTTTTGGAAAATTGAATAAATTCCTGGATTTCACTGTTCATGGTGCCTGGTCTCAGCCGCTTATATTCGAAGATAAAATTTATGGTTACGATTCTCAATCATTCTGGACTAAACTGGATATAGGAGGAGAAGTTGTTCTTCTTTCATCCGTTGCCTTGAGAGCCGGTTTTCAGGGTGGATACTTCACGGCAGGTTTTGGTCTGGATCTCTTTTTTCTTGAGCTGAACGGGGCTCTCTATGCAGAAGAAATGGGGTCCAATGCGGGAGTTCAGCCCAAAATGGGCGGAGCCCTTGAAGTGGCATTCAGGTTCTGATTTTACTCAAAAAATTTTCTGGTCCGGAGGTTTCTCCCTCTGGGCTTTTTTTTTGCCCGTCCAGTAAGGTTGTTTGTTAGTAAGATATTATTTAGTAAAGACATACAGGATTTGATATGAGGCATGTCATAATTATCTATCAGTTTTTTACGAATAAGTGTTGACACTTTCAGGGCCATTTGGTATCTTCTCAATCGTTCTACGGGCCGCTAGCTCAGCTGGCAGAGCAACGCCCTTTTAAGGCGTGGGTCACTGGTTCGAACCCAGTGCGGCTCATTGGCTAACCGAACGAACAATTTGTCTCCATCGTCTAGGGGTTAGGACACCGGGTTTTCATCCCGGCAACGGGGGTTCGATTCCCCCTGGAGATGTAGTTTTTGGTAAATGCTGCTTATCTGTAGTTTCTGCTGAAAACGGTACGGGCCGCTAGCTCAGCTGGCAGAGCAACGCCCTTTTAAGGCGTGGGTCACTGGTTCGAACCCAGTGCGGCTCATCCGTATTTGTTCGGTTAGTTTGTCTCCATCGTCTAGGGGTTAGGACACCGGGTTTTCATCCCGGCAACGGGGGTTCGATTCCCCCTGGAGATGCATTTGAACGGCTACTCAAAAGAGTAGCCGTTTTTTATTTATAACCTCTCCATCTTCTACAACTAAAGGCGGGAACAGGTCTTTGATGTGGAATAGAGCTTAGATATTTATCTCTCTGCTGAAATTGTGTATAATGCAAGGAAAAATTGAAGGAATAGAGATGAGAAAGAACGTTATTCTAAAAGCCGAAGATCTTAACGGGTATCTCACCGATGAAGATCAAAAAAATATTGCTAAGATGAATGAATATTATGCGGAGGCTTCGGTCTCGTTTAAGTCCCTTTCTGCTGCGGAAGGGAACTCGGCTGTTATCAAGAAAGAAACTGACAAGATCATCAAGCTTTATGAAGTTATGGGTGATTTTATGAAGGAAATCACTTCGAAAGAGGATTCCATCAGGGTTTATTCCTTTGAGACACCTCAGCTGAAGCACGGAGAAGTTTCAAGGCTTATTGCCAAATTGAGAGATGTGCGGACACCGCATGATGAATTTGTCTATTATGTTCAAAGAGCCTACGAGCTGCTTTTTAATCTGGCCTATGACGGCGGTGAATCCAACCGGAAAAACCATCTGATTGTAAAAACTCCTGTTACCATGCCCGTTCAGAACTATGCGGTTCATAAAATACCCGATGTGGACGATGCCATCTCCGATTCTGTTATGTGTGTCATGCTCAGAGGAGCGCTTCTCCCTTCCATGATTTTAAGCAAGGAAATTCAGGAATATTCTTCTACAGGTTATGTTACACCTTTTGCGCTGTTCAGAATAAAAAGAGACGATACCAAGATGAAGGACAATATGGAGTATGTTCTGGATCTGGAAAAGTCTTTTTTTGATCCGGATCAGCTGGATGGCAAGAATCTGATATTCGCTGATCCCATGAACGCAACAGGCGGTAGTATGGTTACTATTGTGAAGTATATACTCAGTTTGGGTGTTAAGCCGAAATCCATTAAATTTCTCAATGTCATCTCTGCCCTTAAAGGCACTTTGCAGATTATCAGATCAATTGAAGATATTACCTGTTATACCCTTTGGATGGATCCTGTTTTAAATAAGGCAGCTTATATATTACCTGGTCTTGGTGATGCCGGAGATCGTTTGAATGGACCTGATAATGATGATTACCCCAGAAATATGATCCAGTTGATTGCTGATTATGGATCAAATCTGGCAAACCTTTACAGGTCTCAGGTTAGAACTATTGAACAGACGATCCTTGGCAATTAGGTCTTTTATCGGCATATCAGTTTTATTGCTGCTCTTTTCCTGTCAGTCTTCACCCGAGAGGATTGAGCTGGCTAAGGATTACTACAATGTGGGGAATGCCTATTTTGAGTTGGAGAAGTATGATAAAGCTGTTGAGTATTATGACAGAGCCCTGGAGCTTGATCCTTCCATCAATCAGGCTGTATTTAATCTGGCACGGACAAAAATAGAAACAAAGGATTATCGACGGGCTCTCAAACTTCTGAATTCTCTCAGAGAATCAGATCCCGAAAATATTATGGTTCTGGAAATGGTGGGGTATACATACTACCGGATGGAGGCCTTTGCTGATGCTGTCGCGGTATATCTCCAGATTCTGGATATTAATCCTTATAATAAAAAAGCCCTTTATAATATAAGTGTACTGGAAGTTGAACAGGGGCACACGTCAGCAGCCAGGATGTATCTTGAAAAACTTCAACAGCTGGAAGATAAAGCTGAGTACCGTCTTCTGCTGGCGGAAATGGCAGCAGAAGACGGTGATCTTTATGAATCTATCAGGCTTTATGAATCTATCCTTCTGGATGACAAGAAGAACCGCGATGTCTATTCTGCCTTGAAAGATCTCTATCTTCAGGTGGAGCAGTATACTGAAGTCCTAACTGTTTACAATGAGCTTGTGTCAACATCGAAAGATAGCAAGGAGAAGAGTATTCTTCTTTTTGAATGGTCCCGGATCGAGTTTCTCTACATAGAAGATATGGTGAGTGCTCAGGAGCATTTGATTGAAGCATTGAAAGCCGGTTTCGGATCCGAAGATCAGTCGGATCTGGAAAGCTTGATGGAAGAAACGGAATCTCCCATAAAAGAGCAGATACAGAAGATTATTGATGAAAATCTGATTATAAAAGATCCGGAAGACCCGGATAAATCGAAAGCTGTTAAAACAGGAGATTAAAAAAAGAGCCGGATCATCGTTGAATAAAAGATGCCGGCTCTTTTTTTTAGTTCAGGATTTTTTTCAGATCTGAAAAAACATCTTCAGGTTTCTGGCTGCTGTCTACATCTATCAGATTCCCTTCGTTTTTATAGAACTCAATCAACGGGGCGGTGGATTTGTCGTAAACAGAGAGCCTGTTTTTTATCGCTTCTATTTTGTCGTCATCCCTGGTGAACAATTCTCCTGAGCATTTATCGCAAACGCCTTCTTTCTTAGGTGGAATAAACTCCACATGAAAGCTTTCTCCGCAGCTTTTGCATACTCTTCGTCCCGATAGTCTTCTGATGACTTCTTCCTCGGGTATTGTGAAGTTTACAACTTTTTCGATAGTAGTGATTCCCTTCAATGCTTCGGCCTGTGGAATCGTACGCGGGAAGCCGTCCAGGATGAAGCCTTTCTTGGTGTCATCCTGCTCAAGTCTTTCCTTGACCATGGCTGTAGTCAGTTCATCCGGAACAAGGTCTCCTCTGTCCAGGATGTTCTTGACCTGTTTGCCAAGTTCTGTCTGATTCTTGATGGCTGCCCGAAAAAGATCCCCCGTAGAAATATGGGGAATGTCGTAGTGTTCCTTGGCTTTAAAGGCCATAGTGCCTTTGCCGGCACCGGGAGGGCCCAGGAAAATAAGGTTCATATTATACCTCTTCTTTGATTGTATTGAAATTGTCATGGCACGGGGCTGAACAGAAATCCTGTTCATATCCGGATTCTAAAAGGAAGTAATTGCCGCAATTGCGGCATTTCCCGTAAAAAGATGCGCACTCTTCAGAACAGTACATATTATGGATCATCAGAATTTCAGGGCAGTACCTGCCGCAGTTTACGCATTTTCTGTAACTTCTGGATTCCGTCTCTGACATCCTGCCATCTTATATAAATAAAATTGCGTGGTCAATATTTCTCTTAATCTCTATGTTAAAAGAGGTTACTGGAAAACATCATGAGAATCTGCTCTTTTTTTGAAATTCCTGTTGACAAAAAAAGGCGATAAACGTTATATTCACGGAGCGCTCGGGGCGATACAGCAACGGACGCGCAGAACTAAATGTTCTTTTACAAAGGAATTAGAGAAGGGAAATTGAAGTATTTGACGAAAGTCAAGTCGATTGCGAACCGCAGATTCTTGGGATCGAGGGACGCAATATACTGGTAGAAATGTTCAAAGCTTTCTGCTTTTCAAGCAGGGAGTATTTGTCCGACGTTAGTTTTCTTTTAGAGCATTGTGGGGCTTGCCGATAGGCAAACACACATTCTAAGGGACTCTGACTCACTTTGAAACGGATCAGGATGATCACATCCGATGAGTATCTGTTTTGAAGCTTTGATAAGACCTTATCGCCTTCGGGCGATAAATTATATCATGGAGAGTTTGATCCTGGCTCAGAACGAACGCTGGCGGCGCGTTTTAAGCATGCAAGTCGAACGGGATCCGAGGTGCTTGCACCTTGGTGAGAGTGGCGAACGGGTGAGTAACGCGTAGGTGATCTACCCTCGAGTTGGGGATAGCCCATGGAAACATGGGGTAATACCGAATACCCTGCTGGATCGTGTTTCAGTAGGAAAGGAGCGTTTGCTTCGCTTGGGGATGAGCCTGCGTATGATTAGCTAGTTGGTAGGGTAATGGCCTACCAAGGCTACGATCATTAGCCGGCCTGAGAGGGTGACCGGCCACATTGGGACTGAGACACGGCCCAGACTCCTACGGGAGGCAGCAGCTAAGAATCTTCCGCAATGGACGCAAGTCTGACGGAGCGACGCCGCGTGTGCGAAGAATGTCGAGAGATTGTAAAGCACTTTTATACGTGAGGAATAAGCGGAGTAGGAAATGACTCTGTGATGACGTTAGCGTATGAATAAGCTCCGGCCAATTACGTGCCAGCAGCCGCGGTAACACGTAAGGAGCGAGCGTTGTTCGGAATTATTGGGCGTAAAGGGCATGTAGGCGGTTGAATAAGTCTGATGTGAAAGCGTGCAGCTTAACTGCATTGTTGCGTTGGAAACTGTTTAACTTGAATCCGAGAGGGGTGTGTGGAATTCCTAGTGTAGGGGTGAAATCTGTTGATATTAGGAAGAACACCAGAGGCGAAGGCGACACACTGGCTCTGGATTGACGCTGAGGTGCGAAAGCGTAGGTAGCGAACAGGATTAGATACCCTGGTAGTCTACGCCGTAAACGATGTACACTTGGTGTCTGGTTTTTTGAAACTAGGTGCCGTAGCTAACGCGTTAAGTGTACCGCCTGGGGAGTATGCCGGCAACGGTGAAACTCAAAGGAATTGACGGGGGCCCGCACAAGCGGTGGAGCATGTGGTTTAATTCGATGATACGCGAGAAACCTTACCAGGGCTTGACATATACAGGACGCAGCTAGAGATAGTTGTTTCTCTTCGGAGACTTGTATACAGGTGCTGCATGGTTGTCGTCAGCTCGTGCCGTGAGGTGTTGGGTTAAGTCCCGCAACGAGCGCAACCCCTGTTGTATGTTACCATCATTAAGTTGGGGACTCATGCAAGACTGCCGGTGATAAACCGGAGGAAGGTGGGGATGACGTCAAATCAGCATGGCCCTTATGTCCTGGGCCACACACGTGCTACAATGGCCGGTACAGAGTGATGCGAAGCCGCGAGGTGGAGCGAAACGCATAAAGCCGGTCTCAGTTCGGATTGGAGTCTGAAACTCGACTCCATGAAGGTGGAATCGCTAGTAATCGCGCATCAGCATGGCGCGGTGAATACGTTCCCGGGCCTTGTACACACCGCCCGTCACACCACCCGAGTTGGGGGTACCCGAAGTCGCCAGGCTAACCTTTTAGGAGGCCGGTGCCGAAGGTATGCTCGGTAAGGGGGGTGAAGTCGTAACAAGGTAGCCGTACCGGAAGGTGCGGCTGGATCACCTCCTTTCAGCGTGAAAGGTACTAAAGTCTTGAGGTTTGTACGCCTTAAGCAGTCAGTCACTGATTTTATCGGTGCTCTATCAGTTTTACGTTCCTCGGCACAAGTGTCTGCGGTACGTAAAAGATTTGGCTTTCGTTAAATACTTCTAATTTCCCTATGAATGTAATTCCTTAAAGGCTTTAATCGATATGAGTTTAAGGCCGAACAGTTAGGGCCTGTAGCTCAGTTGGTTAGAGCGCACGCCTGATAAGCGTGAGGTCACAAGTTCAAATCTTGTCAGGCCCAAAAAATTGAGTTTGTTCTTGACTGATCAAACTTTTTTTACGCCGGTTTCCTTGAAAAGCGGCGGGAATTGCAGGAGACTTGATTCTTGCAGCTCTTTTACATAGGTAATAGCGAAGGGATAAATAATAATATGGTCAAGCGACTAAGGGTCCATGGTGGATGCCTTGGAGCTATCCGGCGATGAAGGGCGTGGTAAGCTGCGAAAATCCTGGGCTAGGAGCAAACATCCTGCGATCCCGGGGTTCCCGAATGGGGTAACCCGGCCGTTTTACTGACGGTCATTATGCACTGAATCCATAGGTGTATAAAGCGAGACTCAGGGAACTGAACCATCTAAGTACCTGAAGGAAAAGAAATCAATTGAGATTCCCTTAGTAGCGGCGAGCGAACGGGGATTAGCCCAAACCATATTCATTTCGGTGGATATGGGGTTGTAGGGCATGCATAATGCATTTGCGGAAGATAGCGGAACGGTACTGGGAAGGCCGACCGAAGAAGGTGAAAGTCCTGTATGCGAAATCCGATGCAAGCTAGCATGTTCCTGAGTAAGGCGGGACACGAGTAACCCTGTCTGAATCTGGGGGGCCCACCCTCCAAGGCTAAATACGAGATAGCTACCGATAGCGAATAGTACCGTGAGGGAAAGGTGAAAAGCACCCCGGGAGGGGAGTGAAATAGAACCTGAAACCGTGGACCTACAAGCGGTCAAAGCCTCTTTATGGGGTGATGGCGTGCCTTTTGTAGAATGAGCCTGCGAGTTAATGTAGTAAGCGAGGTTAAGGTATAGAAGTACCGGAGCCGGAGGGAAACCGAGTCTGAACAGGGCGTTTTGAGTTTGCTGCATTAGACCCGAAGCCGGGTGATCTACTTATGGTCAGGTTGAAGCTTGGGTAACACTGAGTGGAGGACCGAACACTAGTCTGTTAAAAAAGGCAGTGATGAACCGTGAGTAGGAGTGAAAGGCTAATCAAACCCGGAGATAGCTGGTTCTCCTCGAAATGGCTTTAGGGTCAGCGTCATATGTTTAATACCGGAGGTAGAGCACTGATTAGGCTAGGGCCTGTCACAGGGTACCAAACTTAGTCAAACTCCGAATGCCGGTATTCCAAATATGGCAGTGAGACTACGGGTGATAAGATTCGTGGTCGAAAGGGAAAGAGCCCAGACCGTCAGCTAAGGTCCCTAAACTATGCTAAGTGGAAAAGGAAGTACGATTGCACAGACAGCCAGGAGGTTGGCTTAGAAGCAGCCACTCCTTTAAAGAGTGCGTAATAGCTCACTGGTCGAGTAGTTGTGCGCCGATAATGTAACGGGGCTAAGCATAGTACCGAAGCTACGGGTTGACGAAGATTACTTCGTTAGCGGTAGAGGAGCATTCTGTATGTCGACGAAGGTGTTCTGTAAGGGATGCTGGAGATATCAGAAGAGAGAATGCAGGCATGAGTAACGAAAAGGGAGGTGAGATCCCTCCCCGCCGAAAATCTAAGGTTTCCTGGGTAAAGGTAATCTTCCCAGGGTTAGTCGGCCCCTAAGGAGAGGCAGAAATGCGTATCCGATGGGAAACGGGTTAATATTCCCGTACATCCAATAATTTCGATGGGATGACACTTAAGGAGATCTGCTGCCAGGCGTTGGTTGTCCTGGTCCAAGCATTTATCCGTTGATCTGTGTAGGCAAATCCGCACGGAGAGGAGAGATGTTAAGGGTAGCGATCCTACGGGTGAGCGAAGAGCAGTGATTCATCGAGTCGAGAAATAATCTCTAAGGCTAGGTTATTGGGTACCGTACCGCAAACCGACACAGGTAGATGGGATGAGAATTCTAAGGCGTACGAGAGAACTCACGTTAAGGAACTCGGCAAAATGCATACGTAACTTAGGGAGAAGTATGGCTTAACGCGTGATGGCGAAGTTGCAGAGTCCAGAGGAGAGCGACTGTTTACCAAAAACACAGGACACTGCGAACCTGCAAAGGGAAGTATAGTGTCTGACACCTGCCCGGTGCCGGAAGGTTAAGAGGAGCTGTCAGCTTTTGCGAAGCAGTGAATTGAAGCCCCGGTAAACGGCGGCCGTAACTATAACGGTCCTAAGGTAGCGAAATTCCTTGTCGGGTAAGTTCCGACCCGCACGAATGGTGTAACGACTTTCCTACTGTCTCAACGTGAGACTCGGTGAAATTGAAGTATCGGTGAAGATGCCGATTACCTGTGGTTAGACGGAAAGACCCCGTGAACCTTTACTGTATCCTGATATTGAACTATGGCTGATGATGTGTAGGATAGGTGGGAGACTGTGAAGTATGGTCGTCAGGCTGTACTGAGTCGTTGGTGAAATACCACCCTTTATCAGTTATATTTCTAACGTTGCCCGTTATCCGGGTAATGGACAATGTCAGGTGGGCAGTTTGACTGGGGCGGTCGCCTCCTAAAGAGTAACGGAGGCGCGCGAAGGTTACCTTGGTACGGTTGGAAATCGTGCTGTAAGCGCAATGGCATAAGGTAGCTTGACTGCGAGACTTACAAGTCGAGCAGGTACGAAAGTAGGTCATAGTGATCTGGCGATTCCGAGTGGAAGGGTCGTCACTTAACGGACAAAAGGTACTCCGGGGATAACAGGCTGATTTTGCCCAAGAGTTCATATCGACGGCAAAGTTTGGCACCTCGATGTCGGCTCATCGCATCCTGGGGCTGGAGCAGGTCCCAAGGGTATGGCTGTTCGCCATTTAAAGCGGTACGCGAGCTGGGTTCAGAACGTCGCGAGACAGTTCGGTCCCTATCTGCCACAGGCGTTGGATGTTTGAGAGGATCTGTTTTTAGTACGAGAGGACCGAAACGGACGAACCTCTGGTGTATCAGTTATCGTGCCAACGGTAAGTGCTGAGTAGCTAAGTTCGGAAGGGATAACCGCTGAAAGCATCTAAGTGGGAAGCCCTCCTCAAGATGAGACATCCCTGGCACTTTAAGTGCCCTGAAGGAATCTTGAAGAATACAAGTTTGATAGGCTGGCGGTCTAAGTGTGGAAACATATTCAGCCGACCAGTACTAATCTTCCGTGCGGCTTGACCATATTATTATTTATCCCTTCTCTGAGTCGTACCACAGGGGCGAAGCCCCGAGGAACGATCTCTAATTATATATATAGTGTGCTAGCGCACACAATCTGGTAATCATTGCGGTGAGGTTATACCCGTTCCCATCCCGAACACGGAAGTCAAGCTCACTTGCGCCGATGGTACTGCTACGGTGGGAGAGTAGGTCGTTGCCAGTTTATTTTAACCCTCAGTTTTCGGACTGAGGGTTTTTTTTTGTTATAACCCGCTGCAACGACCGTAGCCAGTTCCGACCCGCAGGAACGAGGACCGGAACGTCGGGAGCGACGCAGGAGCGGAGGAGTTGCCAGTTTATTTAACCCTCAGTTTTCGGACTGAGGGTTTTTTTGTTATAAAACACTGCATGACCGTACTTGAAAGTGTTCGGGATGCGTTGAACCAGTCCAAAAAGTAAAGGATTTTTCTTCTGATTGAAATCGACGACCGAGATGTAAACGGAGCATAGCCCGAGAAGCATGGGCGAGCAACAAACGTAGTTTGTGACCAGCCGCAGGGACGAGGAACACAAAATCGGGAGCGACGCAGGAGCGGAGGAGTTGCCAGTTTATCTAACCCTCAGTTTTTGGACTGAGGTTTTTTTATACCTGATGATTTGCTGGTGAGTGTTGAGACTTTCAGGCTGGACTTTTTTGCGTGCAGCCGGGCATGGGTGTTGGTCCGGGAGTTGGTAATTCAACTCTTTTCTTTTTCTGATTTATCATAATATTCGGGATAGAGCTTCTGGGCGCAGTCGGGACATATGCTGTGGCTGAATTCAATTTCCGAGTGCTCTGTCATATAGGTTTCGATCTGATTCCAGTAACCATCATCATCTCGAATCTTTTTGCAGCTGCAGCAGATGGGAAGAAGACCATTCAGTGTCTTTACTTTGGTTAAGGCTTCTTCCAGCTCTTGAATGAGTTTTTCTCTGGCCTGATCGGCTAATTTTTTATCTGTAATATCAATATTACTGCCGCGTCTTCCAATATAATCTCCCATATCAGAGAACACGGGTCGGCAGACATGTTCTATCCAACGGGTCTCTCCGGTTTTGGTTTTTATTTTAAACTGAATTTGCTCTGTTTTTTCCTTATGGGAAAAATGTTGTTTGAATTCCTGTAAAGTAGGATTGTCTACCTGCATAATATGTAAAATCAATGAAGGATCCTCGAGAAATTCTTCTCTGGAATAGCCTGTGACTCTTTCACATGACGGTGACATATATTCTATTTCTCCGGAAGGTGAAATCCATGTTTCCCAGTTGTGTGTGTAATCTGCCACGGTTCGATAACGGATTTCATTTTTTTTCAGTTTACTTTCCATCTCTGATTTATAAAAAGCTATATCTATGCTGATGGCGAGATCTTCCAGTCTGACCGGTTTTTTCAGGTAGGCATAGGGTGCGCCTTCTTTGGCTTTGTTTATGGTATTTTCATCAGAGTATGCAGTGAGAAAAATGATAGGAATTCCCAGATTTTCACTGATAGCTTTTGCTGCTTTAGTGCCGTCCATTTCTCCTTTGAGATGGATATCCATAATAACCATTTCTGCGTGGTTACGGAAGGCGGCATCAAGAGCCTGTTCGCCATACCGGATACAGCCAGCTACTTCATATCCAATCCTTTTAAGTTTCATTGCCAAATCAGTACTAACGACAACTTCATCTTCTACAATTAATATTCTTCGCGGTTGCATTGTTCCCTCTGTCATTCCGGCCATTCCAGTATCCAGGTTGTTCCTTTTTCTCTGATGAGCTGCCAGGTACCTTCAAGCTGATCTTCAATAAGATCTGTGATCAGACGTAACCCGAGACTGTCGACTTCCTTAGGATTAATACTATGGGGAATTCCCACACCGTTGTCTTTAAATACAGCTTTTACGGTATGATCCGAAGTCTCTGATATTTCCATGGAAAGAAATCCATCCGATTGATCTGTAAAAGCATGCTTCAGTGAATTGGTAATCAATTCTGTAATAATCAGACCGCAAGGGACTGCTTGATAGATGTCAAGCTTTAGGTCTCCTGCTGAAATAAGAATCGAAATATGCTTCTGAGAAAACATATAATGCATATGTTCGCTTAATTTTTCAAGATAGGATTGCAGATCAATTTCATTAAGATTGGTAGATTGATAGAGTACTTCATGAACAAGTGACATGGAGCGGACTCTGTTTTCGGCTTCCAGAAATGCCTCTTTGGCTTCCTTGTTTGCTGTTTTATCCGATTGGAGACTTAAAAGACTTGTCACAACCTGGAGATTGTTTTTTACCCTGTGATGAATTTCCTTTAATAAAATCTCTTTTTCCTGAAGAGCCTTGTTTATTCTCTCTTCATTACGTTTCATTTCTGTAACATCTATTCTGAAACCTACAGTACCGCCGTCTTTCATTTTTCTTTCTTTTACGCGGATCCATCTGTTGTCACGTAACCTCTGTTCCAGAGTACTTTCTGCGGATTTATGCATTGCAAGACGATGCTGGATCCATTTTTCAGGATCCCTGTTGGCTTCGGGAAAATCTCCGTTTCGAACCCGTAAGCGGATAAGCTCTTCAAAACTCATATTTTTAATAATATGAGAGGACAGAGACGTAAACAGATCCGTATATTTGGCATTATGAAAGACAAGCTTATCCTGATTATCGAATATGGCAAAACCCTCATCAATGGCTTCTATCGCAGTTTGCAGCCTTTCTTCGCTCAGTTCTCTCTCCTTCATGGCTCTGATTCTCTCTGAAATGTCTCTTGAAACACCAAATATCGCAGGTTCTCCGTTCCAGTGCCCTGAGGCTATCCGGGTTTCTACAGGAATAAATGCACCATCTGACGTATAGAGAGGTATCGGACAATCGGCTCTTTTTCCCGCAGCCATATCCTGTAATATATTCACAGCTTCATTCTGCCTTTCCGGCGGATGAAGATCCAGTACGTGCATTTTCGTCAGTTCTTCATATGTGTAGCCGAGCCGTACCTGCGCCGTTGGGTTACAATGCTTTATGGTGCCATCTTCCCCGAGGATAAAAAGAAAATCATTAATGCTATCAAAAAGAGACTGAAAATTCTGGCGGCTTACATTTAGCTCCTGATTTGAAATTATACGTTCCAGAGTGATTACTGTTTGAGAAGTGATCGCTTCCAGACTGTGTTTTGTAAATGGTGAGAAATCTTCTTTGATCATCGAAACAAGATTCAGGCAGCCAATGACTTTTCCTTCCAGATTAATGGGGATAATTGCCAAAGCTTTAAAACGATTCTCAATTTCAGGACTCCTTTCTTTTCCTGTGTTCATTCCCATGGATTGCAGAAATTCTGCATAACTGAGAAAGAGAGACTCTCCCTTTTTCACAAGTTTGTATTGGGGGCTTTCAGGGGAGTATGACCGGGCGTTTTTAAGAAAGTCTTCGGGTAAACCGGTCTGGCTTTTTTCTTTCAAATCCAGCTGGCCGGTTTGAGGATCTATCAGATAGAGTCCTCCTGCTGTAATCTCTGTTATTTTCAAAGCTGCTATAAAATATTCCTTCAGTGCTTCTTCCATGCTTTCTGTTTTACTGAGAGCAAATCCCAGATCTTTTTGTATATACAGAAGTTTTTCTGTCTGTTTCTGCTCTGTGATATCCTTGGAAATGGAAAGAAGGTATATAATATTGTTCTTTTCACTATTGTAGACCGGGACTATTTTAAGGTGATGAATTCTTTCTTCTCCCGAGGCCTGATGGATAATAAGGTTAGGCTCCTGAACCATCTTTCCGGTTTTCAGTACCTTATGATTCAAATACTCAACTTTTTCTGCCAGTTTATCCGGAAGAAATTCGGACCCGGGTTTTCCCAAAAAATTATCTGTATAATTTCTGAAAAAATCTTCTGCTGATTTATTAAGTCTCAGGTACTGCATACTGACAGGGTCTTTAACAAAAACCATATCAGGTATATTTTCTATAATAGTGGACAGGAAGTTTTCGCTCTCCTTGATTGCTGATTCTGACTGAACTCTCTCTGTGATGGAGTGGGCTAAACCAAGAACACCAAGAAGGTCGCCTTTCTCATCATAAATGGGCGTTTTGGTTGTTTCCATAATCTCCTGATGTCCATCACTTAAGTAATGAATTCTGTCTTCACTGATATGGGGTATTCCGGTTTTTATGGCTATGGCATCATGTTGAAGGAAATAGTCGGCCTGTTCTCTGGAAACAAAATCATAATCAGTTTTACCAACGATCTCATCTTCTTTCGCGTTGAATGATTTTTCAAACTCACGATTACAAGCCTGATAAACACCATCTGGATCTTTCAGCCAGACCAGATCGGGGATGGTATTGATAATTGTTTTCAGTTCGTGTTCGTTTCTTTTCAGGGCACTTGTTTTTTTGTTCACAAGGGTCTGCAGCTGCAGATTCCAGAGACCTATGATTAATAAAAGAATGATTGTGACAATTAATATGCTTAATATAACATTCAAATACTTTCCAAAAAAAGATCCCTCCTCTGAATAGGTGGTACCAAGCCATTTCTCTGTAATCTTTACTACAATTCCTGTTTCTACGGCTCTTTTCATTCCCTTGTTCAGGATGGATTGCAGAATCTGACTATCCTCTCTGGTAGCCATACAGTTCTGACCGGTATAAAGGGGGGCGCTGACACTTTTCAGTTCATCTATTTTATTATTCTTGTACAAGTTATAAAGGACTATCTGCTTATCACCAATGAGCGCGTCTGCTTTTCCCGTAATGACTTTTTCAGCGGCCTCTTCAAAAGAGTCAGTTGCCAGAATTTCATACTCAATATTTTTTGAATTCAGGTATTCCTCTGCATAATCCCCCTTTTGCATGGCAATTGTTTTGCCCTGTAAATCCTTCAGTTCCTTGATATCCGGTCTGTCTTGCAGCACAAATATCAGGGCAGGGACTTCCCATATCATTGGGGTAAAGTTAAAGTTCTCATCTCTTTTTTCACTATAAAAAAAGCTGGTTAAAACATCGGCAGACCCGTCAAGAATGGCATTCTGGGCTTCCTGAAAGGGCATATCTTTGAAATTGGCTTTAAAACCGAGCTCTGTGGCAATCCATCGGGCCAGCTCAATGCTCATACCGTCGCTTCTCTTTTCTGTGTTGATAAACTCAAAGGGGGGATAGTTTGTCTGGCTGACAAAGATAATCTCTCCATGTTTGTTGAGCCACTGCTGTTCTTCCTGGGATAGGGAAGGGGCACTCTGGGCTGACAGCAGGAACATCTGGAAGATGAAAAAAAATCCGACTGGCACCGTTTGCTTAAAAAAAATCAGGATAGATTGATTCATTCAGAAATCTCTTTTTTTAATAGAATTTTTCCGGAAATCCCATGAAATGAGAGGGAATATTGTTGAATTCTAATACAGGAAGTACGATTGGGAAAGGGAAAATTATTTCTCAGGAAGAATGATCATCACTTTACCCTGTCTGAGAAGTTCTCTGTTATGTTCTGATCCTGTAATAACAGCAGCAGCCTTTTCTGAAAGGATTAAATCTGTTTTTTTCTTTCCATAGATAGCCCTGGCCATGGTTCTGTAGGGGTATACGCCTATGCGGTCGGTCATCTCACTGATATTGGCAGAGTAGGTGTAGCCAGCATTTCCCCATCGGCTCAGAGCATCGGGATAGGTCAATTCCATGCTGTGAATCTCTTTCAGATCCGGACTGAAAAGCCTGGGAAACAGACAGGGATTCAGAGATTGCCTCTCTTCTCCCGAGTTGTGCCAGGGAAGAGATTCTGCTGCATAAATGACAATCCCTGTAAAATCTTCATTTGCAGTATAGGCAGGGTTTATGGGGTAGCTATAGGGTTTGTCGTGAGTAATCAGCAAATCCGCCACATGGGGGAACAGGGAGAGCTCATACCGCACAGTGAGGTATTTTCGATCAGGCGTGGCTGTTGTAAAAACCTTATTCATAATCTGTGAGAGATTTTCCAGTCTCCGTAGAAGAACTGGAGACTCTTTAACCAGGTCTTCCATGGTATTCCATGAGTTAACCACAATCGGAAGCAGGACTTCTCCTGTGGTTACAGGGGTTTCCCTTAAAATGAACTGTTCTGTTTTATATCGGCCAGTAGGCTGATTGGATTCATCGCTGATAGGGGCTGTCATATCCAGTCGGAGGATTTTTTTCTGCCAGTCCACAGATGTTTCAACCTGAATCTCCTGGGCGTTCAGGAAAAAAAACAGGGAAGTTATCAGAATTGTGAGAGTCCACTTCTTCATTATCATTCTCCCGTAAGGGGTACAGAAAGCTGCATACCCGGTATAATCGTCGATTCAAGAGGCAGCCCGTTTCCTGCTGCTATTTCTTCAGGACTGGTCTGATGCTGTCTGGCTATCTTCCACAGGGAGTCTCCCGGCTGGACAATGTAAAGCCCGGTCCAGTCTGTCATGACATGGTCCGCCAGGTAACCGGGTTTGTCCGGAATCGATTCATCGATGACGGGTACCAGAAGGATCTGTCCGATTCTCAGATAACGGCTTTCTACTCCCGGGTTGTATTCCTTTATGTACGCAATGGGGATTCTGTACCATTGGGCTATTTCCGAGAGGGTATCGCCGGACTGTATCCTGTAGCGTTTAAAGGAGATCAGCTGTGTTTCCGTGTTCAGGATATTGGAAATTTTTTCCTGATATTCAGAAGGTATCTTCAGGTAGTAGCCGGAAGAAGGGGGAGGAGTCACTCCATAATTCAGCTCTCTGTGAGCATCCATCAGTAATGCCGCAGATATATCGGCTTCTGCAGCAAGTTTTCTCAGATCGACACTGCGTTCCAGGGGAATCCTGGTCCATCCGGAGTGTCTTTTCCAATCCAGGGGTAAACCGGCAATGCTTCGGGCTTCACACAGGAATGCCACTGCAGCCAGCTTGGGTATATAGTTTCCTGTTTCCCTGGGGAGAAGTCCTCTGTCTTTTAACTGCCAGTAGTCGGAAATGCCGCTGGAATCCATGGTCCTGGTCATTCTGTTAAGCCCGCAATTGTAGGCCCCCAAGGCCAGGAGCCAGTCGCCTGTGCGCTCGTAATTGTATGCCAGTTTTTCCAGTGCCGCATCCGTGGATCTCCAGAAATCTCTCCGGTCATCTCTCCAGGCGTCCACGGTTATATCATAAGGGCCTATACTGTTCATCATAAACTGCCATAACCCCGTTGCTCCTGATCTTGATACAGCAGCTGTTCTGAAAGCGGATTCAATAAGAGGAAGATAGATGATTTCCCGGGGCATCCCTTTTTTTTCCAGCTCCCGGGAAATAAAATCCCAGTATGGTTCCGCTCTTTCCAGACATCGGATCAGATACTCTCTGCCCTCATCTTTGCTGAAATACTTGATATATTCCTGAATGGAAGGATGATTCATTACAGGTTGAGACCATGTGATCCTGTGCCTGTGGTTATCCCTGATTTCAAGAGGGGTGACCGGATTCCCCATGGGAGGGGTTGTATGGGAGTAGCTGCTGACCCAGCTGGTAATGCTGATCAGACATAACAATGTCAGAGACGATTTCCGAAATATATTCCTGCCCATTCCCATCTTCCGTTTATTTCCGGATCAATAGGGTATCGTATCCGTTTGAAATAGAGATACCAGATGTTGATCCTGTAGGACCAGCCGCCTGTTCTGAGATAAGCTTCTTCTTCATTGGCGCCGGGTTCCAGATTTCTATTATACCAGACTGAAGATTTCAGGAAGTAACCCAGTTCCATGGGAATCTGGGTAAAAGGATCATATCTGTCCTGTCCCCAGCTCATCATGAAAAAATCTTCTGCCATATACCTTTTTAATCGGCTGCTGCTTCTTGTGTAGATAGCATATTTTATGGAATTCACCAGACTTTCCAGTGATTCCCGGGTCCAGTCCTTCCGGGAGTAGTGAAATTTCAGGTAATGATTGACTTCGTTATAAACATTGGGTTCTCCCGGAATGGTCGTGGCAGGGGCATCCAGAAATTTTCTGTAGCTTTCTATGGATTGATCCCAAAGCCCCTCTTTTTCATAGGTCTTTGCCAGTTTGTAGAGGATCAGTCCTTTATCAATTTCTGATGGGAACCGGGTTATCAGATCCTGATAATAGCCAATTTCCTGCAGTGTTCCCGGATGATTGGCAATCAGTTTCTTTAATGTAAATAAGTGAACAGAATTGCCTTTTATCAGAAGATCATCATAGTTTGTAAGGAGTCTGTTAAAGAATATGGAAGCTGTTTCCCAGGCTCCCGATTCTTCATAAAGCGTACCCAGTACAAGCAAGTAGTAACAGTTATAGCTGTCATCGGGATAGGTATACAGGTACTGGTTTAAAAAAAGCTTCAGCTCCTCTGTATACTCGCCATTTCGGTAGATCGAGATAATCTGCTCCATCAGGCCGTATCTCTGGATTTCTCCGGGCTGAGACGGCAGCATTTCGTAGAGCCTGAGTATCTTTTCGTCTGTGCTCTTCTCTTCTGTCATCCATGGATGGGAAATCTCATTGGTCAGACAGCCCGAGAGTGCCGTTACCAGAAGAATAATCAGATATGGAAAAATCTTCTTTTTTTGCATTTTGGTTTGATACTACCATAGGGAAAAGGGCATGACAAGGAGCCCTGATCCTCTAAAAATGTCGCAGAGAATCTTTCGGACTGTGGCGCTTTGATCCCATCATGTGTACAATCAGGTTTCTGATGGGGAGAAAACTCTTTTTTATGATGAAGAAACAGGGGATTTTTCCATAATCGGAAAAAAAGGAGGAATCTTGTGAAATTGTGTTTCTGTTTATCTATAGTTTTCGTTCTTTTTTCCAGTTTCCCCTTACTCGCTCGTGGAAATGGAGATTTATCGGATACAGGACAGATTTTTGGCTCTGTCAGTTACATCTCCATGTATGGAAAAGCTGAGTCCCGCTATGCCGAACAGGACCTGATTGCTGATTTTCAGAAACAATACCCTTTACTGAAGGTCGACTACTCTCCCGTTTTATACAGAAATTTTGATAAAACTCTCAAAACCTATCTGGCTTCTTCAGATATTCCCGATCTGATAACCGGCGAACCTGGTTTTTCCCTGCGGGAACTGGCTGAAACAGGGCATTTCAGGGATCTGCAAACGAGTCTTTTCCTGAGACAGGAGTCTGTTCAGTTATATAAAAAATTTGACATCAACAGGGACGGCCTCTTTTATATACCCCTTTATTGGTATGATTGGGAGTTTATCGGAAGTCCCGGGTATTCCCGATCCCTTCAGGGTGACAGTCCTGATGGGTGGGATCTGTTTCTGCAGAGCTTTGAAATGGAAGACCCCGGTTTCAGGGCTTTTTTTTCTCTTGGAATTGATAGTCCCTGGACTCTGCATGAATGGTTTTCCTATTTGAATCTCCGCTTGAATGGTCCGGATTTTCACAGTTCTCTCATTAGGGGGGATGTGGCATGGACCGATCCATCGGTCGAAAAGGTCTTTGCGTTCTGGTCTGATCTTATCAGAAGAGGGGCCTTCCCGGAAAATCCGGAGAATATGACATGGCTGGATGCACTGGAAAAGCTGGAACAGGACGAATATGCCTGCTGCCTGCTGGGAGATTTTGCCCGGGATGCTCTTCATCCGGCACTCAGGCAGGATGTTATCACCTTTCGGTTTCCCCGTATCATCCCTTCCGTTCAGAGGGGAGAAATAGCACCTTCAGAGGGGGTTTTTGTTCCCTCGGCTGCAGAAAATCCTCAGGGGGCAGAGGCTCTTATTCATTTTTTTCTCTCTTCGGAACATTACGGTTATTCCCGTAAGCTTTTGAAAGAGACTTCCTCTGTAGACAGGTTCTACCAAAATCTCTCCCGTGAAATCCATCCTGATCTTCTACCTCATCTGGACAGGCTTTTTACAGGCTTGTTTGATGCACCTTATGCAGAGTATTACAAAACATCCCTGTCTCTTGTGGAGGAGGAACGGAGAAGGGTTTCTAACAAATAGATCAGTCCTTCAGGAATCTCTAGAATCCTTCCATAGATAGGAAAGCTTCGTTGAACTCCTGAGTATGGTTGATATCCGAACCGGCGCCTTCCCATAGCGGACCTTCACCTCCGCCGTTACCGTCGATCAGGGGAAGGCATTTTTCCTTAAACTGTTCAAAATGGAATTCCCTGTCTCTGGGCAGGAAGAGGGCCCAACGAAGTTTGTTATCCTGTTTCATGGTCAAAAGGAAGGATATACCTTCTATCTGGCTTAATTTCCTAACGATCTGCTTAAAAAAACCAGGTGTTCCTTCAGGTAGTTCATGGGCAATCAGCGGCGGGTAGTGGGTAATGGATTCACTCAGGCTTTTCACAACCGATTCGGCGGAAAGGGTTTCCAGTTTCTGTAATTCCTGGTTCATGCTTTTTCTCCTTCGGGTTTTTTTCAGCCGATCATGTTCTTCATCTTTTCATAGCGGCTCAGTTAGTCTCTTTATAAAAAGATAACAGACGAATTCTCTGAGCGAAAGTCCTAATTTGCAAATCTGCCTAGTGAAAACATACTATTTTGGGATATTTTTAAAGAGTTTGGGTGGTATATGATTTCTTTCCGGAGTTTACAGTCCCTTTTTCCATATTTCCCCGGGAACTTCCACCCAGGGGGATCCGTCAAAGCGTGTATAAGGTTCAAAACTGACAATTTCAAAATTCAAATAAAGATGTTCCCAGTTCCGTATGATTTCCTTTATCTCCTCCAGCCCGTACACTGCTTCGTAACCGTAGCCCGGCAGCCAGCGGAAATGCCTTATCTCTATATGATCTTTCTCGATAAAACCATAGGCGGAAAAATCCTGATCCTCATTGTTTCTGTCATTCTGAACACGTAATTCTATGGAGGGGGAAGTTCTTCCCCTGTGGTCAGACAAATTCAGAACGTAAAAGAGTCTTCTTGTTTTTTCAGGCAGTTCGTTGAGCCCTGCCATTACATAAAGATACTCATCCCGCCAGCGGAGTTTTACATACCTGAAAGCTTCTCCCGGTTCTGCGGTCTTATTGACATCAGGATTTGTCAGAAACGGCGGAATCTCCAACCATTGCCCAATTACACCGTCAACTCTTGTATTTTCATCCTGCCATGCTATATAGCCGGTCCAATCAGATAATGGAACGCCTTTTACATAGGGATTTCTCACTTCTTCCGGCAGCCGTTCGGGGAGGGCTTCGGGAATGAATGCATCGAGGGAGTTCAGGTATTTTTCGTACTTCTCACTTAAAAGCGGCACAGGCTTCATCTGCTGCATCCTGTAGAGAATCTGCTGCAGTTCCGGAATAAGGGATTCTTCCTCGGCTGATGAAGTCAACATGTAACGAGTGTCAAAATCATCCAGAACCGAGTAGAACTGACCGTTCAGTTCGGGGATCGTGAAATCAATGGAGCTTACAGTTCCCGGAAATATCTCCAGCTCATGATGGAATACTTCCCTCTCGCCCTCCAGATCTGCGGTAATCCGGATCTGATGGGTTCCCTGGGGAATCTTGTCCATGGACCGGATATTCGAACCCGCAAAATAGTCATTGATAAACAATTTATAATCTCCCGGATACCCTCCGGGGTTCAGCCGGATTTTTCCGTAAACAACGGGCGAACCCGCCAGAAAGTCAATAAGATCCTGTACAATCTGGTCTGTCACATCAAATATTTCCAGGACCGTTTCGGAAAGTTCATCCCTGCGGATACTCGTTGTATTCGTATTTTTCTCAAAAACCGCCAATTCCACTTTTATCCCCCCGCTTTCATGATGGCGGATGTTCCCGTAGATCACCTTTTCCCAATCCTCCTGCACCGGGGCTTTAAGAAACTCTTCCAGAGACTGGGGTGTCTCCGGTGTGGAAATCTGGAAATCTCCCATCAGACTGAGGGTGAGGTTGAGGGTATCCGATATGGTGGAAGCCAGGACATTGAGGGTCTGGTCTGTTGAAGAATGAACCGGAGCTAGTATGCAGATCTTTTTTTTTCCGTCTGCAGGGAGCTGAAAAGTCAGGACCACAGCAAAAAGGAGCAGGCCTTGCCGGATCTTCATTCTGTAACCCCTGTGATTCTTAATGTTTCATTGAGAAGTGAATCCAGATACCTGGTCAGAAGAATCTCTTGGGGATTTTTCATATCAACCGGGTAGGAGATCACTCTGAATAATGCGGTCAGTTCGTTTGTTTCCAGCATAACTTCCTGTATCCCCTCTTTCTGATAGAAATGGCACTCCCTGTTTATCAACCTGTTATTGATCCTGAAAGTAATATTTTGAAAATCCGTATTTTCCGGAATCCTGTCCGGGTTTTCCCGAGGGTAAAGAAACGCCAGGATCAGCAGCTCCCGGTCTTTCAGTAAAAAGGAGGTTCCGTCGGCTATATCTCCCGCCCATTGCCATGGTGAGCGGGGATCGGCTTTTGCGATGAGAAATCCGGGAATCTGTCTGATGGTTTTAACTGATTCCTTGAGCACGACGGATTGGGAGAGAAAATCCAGAATATCCAACCGCTCTTTTTCTGTCAGTGAAGGAGCTGTGATCCAGAATGAATAGATCCCCTGATCGTTCTGGATCAGGAAGGCCTCCAGGTTTTCCTGCGATCCTTCACTTTCAAACTGGGCAATTCCCCTTTCTGAACCGGGAAGACTTTTTTCCTTGAACTGATGATATACCTGGCCGGAACTGAATCGGAAGGGCAGAAGATGAGCGTATTCTTCCAGAGTCAGATAGGAAAATCCTGGCTCAAATACCACGGCAACTCGAATATCCGTGGCTGCATCGGTGAAATGGAATAATCCCTGTTCTTCCTGATATTCAGAAAACAGGCCGTAGCGCCAGCGGGATGGCAGATCCAGACGAATCCCGCGGTATTCCAGTATATTGCCCTCTTTCTGCAAATTTTCCTTTACAGCTGTCCGGGGTCCGTTTTCCTTCCCGTTTGTAGCGCACCCCGCAAGGATAAGAGTCCACAAAAGAAGGAAGATCCTCTTTTTCATATTTCTTATTGTAAATCCTGATTCAACTGTCAGACAAGTGAAATCCCTAGGGGGCTATTCTGAAAGGATTTTTAAAAAGCAACGCTTCTGTTTTTGTCTTATAATGTAAGTGAAGGATAATACTTGCAGGAGGTCCATCATGAGTAGTCGGAGAATGGAAAATCTGATCAAACTGGAGGAGCTGGGGCTTTTTATACTCACCATTTATCTGTTTTTTAAGCTGGAATATCCCTGGTGGCTCTATCCTCTTCTCCTGTTTGCTCCCGATATCAGTATTCTGGGGTATATGAAAAGTGAAGTCACCGGAGCCTACATATACAATTTTCTCCATCATAGAGGGATTTCCATACTCCTTTATATAGCCGGTGTCCTCACAGGTCAGCGGGTTATGGCTCTGATCGGGCTTATCCTTTTTGCCCACTCCTCTCTGGACCGGGTTTTCGGTTACGGACTAAAGCATACCACCGGATTCAGACATACCCATCTGGGTAAAATCGGCAAGGATAAAGAGCCGTAAAATCTCTCTGGAGAAGCCGGTGAATTGACTAAGTCCGGCAGGACATTACAATAGTCTTTATGAGTGATATAAAAAAAAGCATACCTTTTCCCGGGATCATTGCTGTGGATCTGGACGGGACCCTTCTGAAGAGCGATCTGACCATTAGCGACAGAACCGTGGAGGCTTTTCACAGGATCCGTGAGAAGGGGAGCCTTCCCGTGATCAGTACGGGCCGCAGCTACGAGGCTGTGGTGGATATACAGAAGAGGCTGGATCTGGATACGCCGATTATCTGTTACAACGGCGCTATGATCTGTGACGGCCGGGATGGTTCGGTCATGCATGAGATGCGCCTGCCTTCTGATATTGCCAGGGGAGTTCTGGAGGAAACCCGCAAAAGGGATCTTCATTACCAGGGATTTTTAAAGGGGCAGCTCTATTACGAAAAAAAACGTCCCGAGACCGAGTTTTACGAAGCCCAGACCGGTTTAACCGGGAAAGTTGTCAACTTTGATGACTGGGATGTTCTGGAGTTTACCAAGGTGCTGCTGATCGCGCCCCCCCATAGAGAATCCAGGCAGTGGCCCGAACTTGCACAGATGCAGTCTTTTGCCAGTGAACACTTTGGAAACAGAGTCTATACAGCGTATTCCAAACCCTTCTATCTGGAGATGATCCATGGCGAGAGTTCCAAAGGGCATGCTTTAAAGCAGCTGGGTGAAGATTTCGGAGTATCCAGGGAGGCTATTGCTGCATTCGGAGACGGCTTCAATGATCTGGAAATGCTCTCTTATGCGGGTATTTCCGTTGCCATGGGGAATGCGCCGCAGGAAGTGAAGCAGCAGACCCTGTATACCACTGCCGGGAATGATGAGGACGGAATAGCCCTTTTTCTGGAAGAAAATTTTCTCTGACCGGAGTGATCCTCCGGG
The DNA here is from genome assembly GCA_963677615.2 of Oceanispirochaeta sp. Classification (GTDB taxonomy): domain Bacteria; phylum Spirochaetota; class Spirochaetia; order DSM-2461; family DSM-2461; genus Oceanispirochaeta. The sequence goes on from CAXXQW010000003.1 coordinate 189,839, forward strand.
TTTAGAACATAACTTCATCGGGGTATTTCTTCCGAATGATTTCCAGGACCTTCAGCATATCCACCTGGTATTTATTGAACACATCCAGTTCCAGGTGGAGAGTCATCAGATCTTTTCCCGTACGGACACCGCTCATGACATAGTTCAGTTCCATATCGGAAAGGAGATGGGACACTTGCTGCCAGAATGCCATTTGTATCTCTTCTCTCTGTTGTAAAATCCAGTCCTGTATGGTCATGAAGGCAGAATAGCCTCTTTTCCGGGAAGCTGTAAAGGATTAAACTGATAAACAGAATACTACCAAGCCCCAAGGAGTCCTCCGCTTATGATTCCCCCGTCTTTTCTATCCGGCCTGAATGAGTTGAGCGTCGATGCTTCCAGCATTATTTACCTGCTTAAAACCGGTTTGCTGGGTTCTCTGGCTGCAGAGGTCAAACTGGTTTGCACCCCCTCTGTGGCTGCAGAGACACAGTGGCCCCATCTTCCGGTAGAGCAGATACCGCTTGATTACCGGGAAGATGAGAAACCCGCCAACGATGAAACTGTGGTTATTCTGGCTCAGAAGAGAGGTATTCCAGTATTGTCCGAGGATTATGAAGTCCTTAGGGATGCCGGGAAAAAAGGCCTGGAGTATTTCAATACTCTGATGATGCTGAATTATCTTCTTCTGAAAAAAAGGATTACAAAAGATGAGTATCCCGAATATCTGGAGCGTCTGAAAAATTGTTCTCATTACAGCAAAGCTGTTTTGGATAAGGGAGCGCTTGTTCATAAAGCGGTTCTGACATATATTGACTCTCATGCATGATCATAAAAAGACTTTTGAAACGGATTCCATAGGCCGTCTTCTTTTTAAAATGTCTGTTCCGGCTACAATCGGAATGATAGTTAACGCTCTTTATAACCTTGTGGATACCATATTTGTGGGACGGGGAGTCGGTTCGCTGGGAATAGCCGGCTTAACCATCGCCTTTCCCGTACAGGCTCTGATCGGAGCCCTGGGGATGACTTTCGGTACCGGAGCCGCATCGATAATTTCCCGCAGGCTGGGAGAAAAAGAGCCTGATAAAGCTGCCATGACAGCAGTGACCGCTTTTTCTCTGGCTTTTCTGGCCAGTTCTGTGATGTTTCTGGCGGGGGAGATTTTTATTGACCCCCTGCTCAGAATATTCGGTGCCACCGATACGATCCTTCCCTATGCCCGGATATATATGAGAATTATCCTGGCGGGCTCCTTTTTCCTTTCCGCAGCCATGGTAGGGAACAATGTCGCCAGGTCGGAAGGCCAGCCGAAAACCGCCATGTTAACCATGATTACAGGTGCGGGAATGAATATTGTTCTGGATCCCATTTTCATCTTTGTTTTCAGGATGGGGATTAGGGGGGCTGCCATTGCGACGGTAATCAGTCAGTTCCTTGCTGCGGCTTTTATATTCCGTTTTCTGATCACAGGCAAAAGCCATCTTCCTGTCAAATGGAAGTATGTCCGGTTTCAGAAATCCACAGCTGCACAGATCCTCTCTCTGGGGATGCCCACTTTTATACGGCAGGCGGGGATGAGCGCTCTGGCTCTGATCCTGAATAATGTTCTGAAATCCTACGGGGGCGATCTGGGAATTGCCTCCTACGGTATGATCAACAGGCTTTTCATGTTTACTCTGATGCCCATATTCGGGATTGTTCATGGCTATCAGCCCATTGCGGGTTACAGTTATGGTGCCAGACTCCGGGAGAGGCTGGCTGACGTGAACAAAAAAGCTTTCCAGACTACAACAATCCTTTCGTTCGGAGGTTTTCTGGTTCTGGAAACTCTGGCCCCTTTTCTGATTTCCGTGTTTACAAAAGATACGGAGCTTATCGCTCTGGCGGTACCCTCCCTGAGAATCGCCAGCCTCTGTATAGGACTGCTGGGGCTTCAGGTTATCGGATCCACCTTCTTTATGAGCATAGGAAAAGCCATGCCCGCTTTTGTTCTGGGATTATCCAGGCAGTTCATTTTTCTTATTCCTCTGGTACTGACCCTGCCCCGGTTCTTCGGTCTGAGGGGTGTCTGGTTTGCTTTGCCTGCGGCGGATCTGCTTGCCACCGCTTTGACAATGATCTGGTTTACTGTTGAGTGGAAAAGGCTGGAATTCCGGGAGAATTGATACGGGGGCTTTACTCGGGGCTGTATTCTGTATAAATTTTAACCAAAGTTCATAAAATAGAATGTTTTTTAGGAGTTTATTAATGTCTAACAAAAAAGCTCTTGCAGCTCTTGTCATAATTCTGATGATTCCTGCTGCGGTGTTTTCCGCCACCGGTCTGGGGGCTGCTTTCACCTACAGTCTGGCAAATGAGGACTACCACGCCGGAGGCGCGTTGAGTTTGAACACTCCGGTGATACCCGGTACGGTCCAGAACATCTCTCTCTCTTTCAATCCGAACTTTTTCAGTTTCAGTCTTTCTGACGACTGGTGGGTTATCCGGGAGAATATCGGTAATACCATGGATCTTTATATTGGACTCGGTTTTTATGCGGGAATTGCCCGTACAGAAGCCGAGGATGATGAAGGGGAAAGCAATACCGATTTCAGTCTGGGAGCCAGAGCACCAGTGGGGCTGACCATGATGCCTATCGACTTCATTGAGCTCTTTTTTGAAGTGGCTCCTGCCATGGGACTGGGATTTGAGCCGGAAATCTATTTCCCCTCCTGGTATGTTCAGGGCGCCTTGGGTTTTCGTCTCTGGTTCTGATGCGGAAACTGAATTCTGCCCGGACTGTCTGATTACAGAATGAAGACATACCGGCTGCTTTCCATTATTGTCTATCTCCTGAACCGTGATCTGGTCAGTGCGCGTGTATTGGCCAGGCGGTTCGGGGTAACTGTCAGGACGATCCAGAGGGATATGGAGGCCATTGAACTGGCCGGTATCCCTATCATGAGTATCCAGGGGCCTAACGGCGGTTACGGTATTATGGACAATTTCAAGATGGATAATCAGCTTGTATCTGTTGAAGATCTTTATTACATCATAACCTCTCTGAAAAGTGTTTCCGATTCACTGGGAGAGTCCGCAATGGATGAGACTTTGGAAAAAATGCGGACACTTCTTCCCTCCCGCTCTTCTGATTTTCTGGCAGAGAGGAATGAAAAGCTTTATATGGATTTTTCCATGCTGGGAGGAGACCCCCGGCAGCAGAAGTCTTTCCGGACTGTCAAAGAGGCTGTGGATTCGCAAAGGCTTTTGAGATTCTCTTATACCAATAATAATCTGATCAGCAGAAAACGAACTGTAGAACCTTTGACTATCGCTTTCAAATGGCGTTCCTGGTATCTCTTTGCCTGGTGCCATGAAAGGGAAAATTTCAGAATATTCCGGATATCCCGTATAAGGGAACCGGAAATCCTTCCTTCCCGGTTTAAGCGGAAATCTGTGAAGTTTGAAGATTATCTGCAGGAGCAGGAGAGCTCGGATCCCGGGGGAATGACGGAACTGACCGTCCGGTTTGCCCCGGCCATGAAGTCTCATGTTGAAGAGTATCATCCTCCTGAAGAATGCACTGTCGAGCCTGATGGGTCCCTGGTTGTCAAAATGCGGATGCCTGAGGACGGATGGATGTATGGCTTCCTTCTTTCCTACGGAGAGTTCCTTACGGTTCTTGATCCTCCCCGGGTGCGGGAGGTTTTGAAGAATACTGCAGAAAAAATCGCTGAAAAATACTGATTCTTTTTTCCGATTACGACATAGGGCTGTCGTATATCTCCTTTCATATTGGCTGTATCAAACATATGAGGAGTCTATTATGGAAATCAAAAATGTCGAAAAGCAGAGAACTTTAATGGTGCGGACAACTGCAGCCGCAGGGGATCTTCCCGTTCTGATGGAGAAAGTTTATCAGGATATCGCTGTTTTTGCCGGAACAAACGGTGTTGCTCTGGCGGGACCACCTTATGCCAGGTATTACAACATGGATATGGAGGCCCTGGATATTGAAATGGGATTTCCTGTTGCGGGAGAGCCCGGTGGGGTAAGGGATATCCAATGCGGAGAGATCCCGGAAGGAAAGATTGCCGCTGCAATCCATACCGGCCCTTATTCCAAACTGGATGAGACCTATCATAAACTGATGGAATTTGTACAGAAACAGGGATTGAAAACCCATGAATGGATGTATGAATTTTACCTGAACTCTCCTCTGGAAGTAAAAGAAGAGGAACTTCAGACTGAAATCTGCTATCCTCTAGTTCAAAGCTGAAAAAGGAAGACAGGGCGTTCCCTACAGAGAGAGCTCCCAGTAGCCCACATCGATCCAGCGGGAGAACTTGTACCCGGTTTCGCTCAGGTGGGCCACTTTCCGGAATCCCAGTTTTTCATGGAGTCTCTGGCTGCTCTCATTGGGAAGGGCAACCACCCCGTAGAGTCTGTGATACCCGTTGGATTTCAGAATTTCAATCAGCTTTCTGTAAAGAGCTTCCCCCAGACCCTGTCTCCTGGCATCAGGAGAGACATAGATTGTGGATTCGCTGCTGAACCGGTAGGCTTTTCTTACTCTCCAGGGGGAAGCGTAGGCATACCCTGTGATCTCACCTGATACTTCCGCTACAATCCAGGGAAAACCTTTCTCCCTGATAGATGCCATTCTGAGGGCTATTTCTTCCGGAGTGATAGGTTCCTCTTCAAAGGTAATGACAGTATTCTCTATATAATGGTTGTAGATTCGGCAGATCGTCGAAGCATCTTCGGCTGCTGCAGGACGGATAACCGGTTTGTTTTTCATAGTGGTATTTTATCCGGTTCCTTTCGCCTGTGTAAATGCTTTTCGTTATTCCCGCTTTTCTATACAATGGCGGCATGACAAAGGTAAAAGTGACGGTGCTGGTACTCATGCTGGCTTCTTTTTCGCTGCTTTCGGGCTCTGATGCCATCCCGGGAGAAACCCTGGGTGGATATGAGTCCCTTCTGGGAAACACGATCGATCAGATTTTTGAGAATATGGGAGCTCCCGAGGGGATGTCTGTCTATCAGGGAGAGGAGGATGCCTACGGAAGCGTGGTGTTCCGGTACGGAGAGTCCTTATCCCTTTTCTGGATTGATAACCGGGTATGGCAGGTCAGGCTGGGTGATACAATCCTTCAGGATGAATCTTTCCAACTCGCCGGTACATCGTCCGAACAGATTCTGCATAATTGGGGCTCTCCCTATTACAGGGAAGATGATCTTCTGGTATACGCTCTGAAAGGAACGGAGTTTCCTGTAGGCTGTGCTTTCTACTTCGATGATCAGGGAACACTGGCGGATCTGTACATTTTCAGGAGGGATTACTGATGGCTGCACTTTGTCTTACCCTGACCGGACGCTCCCTGGAAGAGAATCTCGGCACTCTGGAGTCCCTGAACCCTGATATGGCAGAGCTGCGGGTGGATTTTCTGAATCCCTCTTCCGGAAAGGATATTGCAGCCTTTACCACCCGGACTGATGTTCCTCTGATCCTTACCTGCCGGAAGAAAGCTGATGGGGGATTCTGGATGGGGAGTGATGAGCAAAGGGAAGCATTCCTTCTGGAATGTCTGGAGGGATCATTCAGTTTCATAGACCTGGAAGAAGATGAAACCTCGGAAAAACTGGTAGAAAAAGCAAAAAAGAGGAACTGCCGGATTATCCGTTCGTTCCATGATTTTGAGAAAGTCCCGGAAGACCTGGAAGACCGTTTAAAAAATATGATTCCCTCGGGAGATCTGGTCAAGGCGGCGGTTATGCCCCAGGGAATCCGGGATCTTATCACCCTTTTCCGGATCTGTCTGGATTGGCAGGGGGATAACCTGATTCTGCTTGGTATGGGAGATTACGGAATTCCCTCCCGGATACTGGCGGGTTGGGCCGGCTGCTTCCTCACTTTCTGTTCCGCCGGAGGGTCGGTTTCCGGGGCTCCCGGGCATATGGACCTGGAAACTCTCAGAGACCTGTACAGGGTGAGCGGAATTACCGGAAAAACTGAGCTGTACGGAATTATCGGCAATCCGGTGCTTCATACCAGATCTCCGCTGATTCACAATCAGGGTTTGAAGAAAATAGAACGAGACGGTGTTTATGTTCCCTTTACTGTGGATGATCCTGAGGCATTTTTTGAGTTGGCCAATCTGCTGCAGTTGAAAGGTTTTTCTGTTACAGTGCCGCACAAACAGGCGGTGATTCCTTTTCTTGATATCATCAGTGATGGTGTGGAAAAAGTGGGCGCCTGCAATACAGTGGTCAGGGAAGGAGACAGCTGGGCCGGGTATAACACGGATGTCTATGGTTTTATTACACCTCTGAAAGAGGCTAAAGGTTCCCTTGCAGGATTGAATGCCGCTGTCATCGGGGCGGGCGGGGCTGCCCGGGCTGCGGTCTATGCTCTGGTGAGAGAAGGATGTTCTGCAAGAATCTATAACAGGACGGTTTCCAGAGCCGAAGCCCTGGCAGAGATTATGGGCTGTCACTCTGGTTCTCTAAAGGATTTTACCTCTTTGGAACCGGGATCATTTGATATTATTGTCCAGACCACAAGTTCGGGTATGGAAGGTGCTCAGGGGCCAGATAATCCTATTCCTGACTATGAATTCCAGGGAAATGAGCTGTTATATGATATAATTTATACCCCTCCTGTAACTCCCGTTATGGATAAAGCCGCTAAAGCGGGGTGCCGGGTTCTGGGAGGATGGGCTATGCTGGTGGAGCAGGCAAAGGAGCAGTTCCGGCTTTTTACCGGTGAGGATCTGCCTCAATAGTTGATGGAACGGAGCAGTATAATCATTACGGCTGTAAACATCAGGCCGCAGAAAGCCGTGAATCCTGTCACCCAGATCAATGTGAGATCCAGTTTGTTCATCTCTCCCTGAGGCTTCTTTTTTTCCTTTTTGAATTTCAGCAGCTGAGGAGATCGTTTCAATCTGTTTAAGATCCCCTCCCTTTTCTTTGCAGTTTTGGTTTCTGCCTTGGCGGTTTCTTCTTCTACTATGATTTCTTCGGTCATATGGTTATTCCCTGATGGATGATATCCTGTCATTTTTTAACAACAAATAATATCCCTTTTCTCTTTTCCCGTAAAGGATCCTATAGCTTATAATACAAAGAGAACCCTCTTTTAGAAAGTGGAACCCAAATATCCGGAGGTTGTGAATATGAGGTGCAGTGCTGTGATTTTAGCAGGGTATAACAACAGACGGGCCGTAGAGAAGTATAGCAGGATTGTTGCTGAAAACTATCATGAAACCTATATTGAAACAGGATATAAACCCCTCAGGGAGTTTTCACTTCATCATCATGGTAAGCATGTGACCAAACCGCTCATACAGTTCACTTTGGATGAGCTTCTGAAAATGGATCAGATCTCTGATATTGTTCTGATTGGAAACAAGACTCTTCTGGAGAATAAACTCCTTCCTGTTTTGGAAAATCAGGAGAAACCCTGGAAGATCCTGGATCAGAAAACACCGTTCTCCGGGACTGTGAAAGAAAGGTTTGTGTCTGATCAGAATCCGCTCCCGGTGGAGTCTATCGCCGGGAATATCATAAAGGCATACTGTGCCGCACAGAGCTTTGAGAAAGGAGAGCCTGCTCTGTTTGTGGCTTCCGATTCTCCCCTTACGGACAGAAATTTTATGGAAAATTTCCTCACTGCAGCGTTTGCCATGAGAGAACGGGCGGATGTTGTAATGCCGGCGGTGCCGGTAGGACTTCTGAAAGATAAAATGGGAAGACGCCCTCTTTTGCTGATCAATGATACAGGTATCTCCCTGCCCTGCAGAACCGACCACCACGGCCGTTGCGGTTTTCGTCTTTCCTCTCTTCTCTTGGCAAACCCGGCCAACCTTGATGTACCCAGAATTAATGATATCTACAGCATGAGAAAAGCATTGAGTCCCAAAATCCAGATACGGATATTCCGGATCTGCAGGGATCTCGGTTATCCCAGTATTTACAGAAAATATTTCAGAATGAAAAACCTGACACTTCAGGAGTGTGAAAATATCCTCTCCAGCTTTCTCAGGGGGAGGGTAAAATCTCTTCCCATTGAAGGAGAAGGAACCACCTATGATTATGACGGCACCAAAAAGGAGTTGAAACGTCTTACCAGAATGCTCAAAAGAAAAATATGAAAAAAAGTCTGGTTAAATAGATTGATCATATCATGAAATAAAGATTAAAATATTTATGTAAATATAATTTTACATGTTGTAAAACGATGAAACTGTAAGGGGTCAGACATGAAAAAAACAGCTCTGTATCAGCTCCATATAGATAGTGGTGCAAAAATGGTTCCCTTCGCGGGATGGGAAATGCCTCTGTATTACGGAAAGGGTGCCACAGAAGAACACAGACTGGTCAGGAGGAGTGCAGGGCTTTTTGATGTCTCTCATATGGGAACATTCCGGATCAGCGGAAAAGGTTCGGAAGCTTTTCTGGACAGGATGATCACCAGTTCTGTAACGAAGCTGAAACCCGGTACCGCCGGATACGGTCTTCTTCTCAATGAAGTCGGACGGACTCTGGATGATGTGTTTCTCTACAGAATTGAAAAGGATGAGTGGACTCTTGTGGTGAATGCCTCGAATCTTGAAAAGGATCTGGCATGGCTGCAGGATCATATATCTGAATATGAATGCCGTCTGGAGAATATTTCAGCCGGGATGTCCCTCCTGGCTCTTCAGGGACCTCAGGCTATAGGGTGTCTGGAAAAACTGACCGGTACGGATTTGAAAGACTGGGAAAGGTTTTCTGTCAGGGACTTCTCTCTGGAGGGAGTCTCCTTTCGCTGCGGAAGAACCGGATATACCGGGGAAGACGGTGTGGAGATCTTTGCCGATAATGCGGATGCCCCGGGACTCTGGAAAAAACTCCTGGATGAGGGAAGCCGGTACTGCGAAATCGCTCCCTGCGGACTTGCTGCCCGGGACAGCCTGAGATTTGAACCGGGATTTCCCCTGTACGGGCATGAGCTGAACGAAACAGTGCTTCCTCCTGAGGCGCTCCTTAAATGGGCGTGTGATTTCAAGAGCCCCTTTATAGGAAAGGAAGCTGTTGAGTCGCTTTTGGCAAAAGGTCTCAGCCGGAAACTGGTGACATTCAAGCTGGTGGATAAAGGAGTTCCCCGTGAGGGATATGAAATCCTTTCGGAAGAGGGTAATGTAATAGGGGAAGTGGTCAGCGGATTGTATGCACCCACTGTAGATCTCTATTGCGGAAACGGTTTTGTTCCTCCCGAATTTACCCGGGTCGGAACAAAAATCGGTATCAGTGTGAGAGGCCGGGTCAAAGCGGCGGAGGTTGTGAAACGCCCCCTTTATAAACCCAGTTATCGGTGATCCAATTTATATCAAAGGAAATAGGAGATTGTAAAAAAATGGAAGTCAGGTATTCAAAAACCCATGAATGGGCAGCCAAAGAGGGAGACCTTTATCTTTGTGGTCTCAGTGATTATGCCCAGGAGAAAATCGGTGACGTGGTGTTTGTTGAACTCCCCGAAGTAGGAAAAGGGGTGACCCAGGAAGAACCTTTTGGCGTGATAGAATCGGTAAAAGCGGCAAATGATCTGTATTCACCCCTGAACGGGGAAGTGGCTGAAGTTAACGAAGCCCTGGAAGATGAGCCCGAACTGGTAAATGCGTCTCCCCTGGGCGGCGGATGGATCTGTAAAATCAAATCCGATGACGGAAGTTTTGATAACCTCATGACCGAGGCCGAATACAAAGCCTTCCTGGAAGAACAGGACGATTAAAAAAGGGGATTGCGAAGCAATCGGTTCCTTTTTTAATTGAAGCGTCAGGGACTTTGGAACAAAGTCCCGCAAGCGGAGCAGACGATTAAAAAAGGGGATTGCGAAGCAATCGGGCGATAGACTCTCTCCATTTACAACATTGAGCATTGCACGGTTGAGAAGGAAATTGCAGATGGATGAGAGATACGAGAGGGTATCCTGGATATTTAAAACCCTCTCCAGTCCCTGAGCGTAGTTGAAGGGAGAGGAGTATTTACGGTGAATTACACACCCCATACCCGGTCTGACCGGGAAAAAATGATGGAATTTCTGGGGATTCAAACTCTGGAGGAGCTCTTTGAGGCAGTACCGGCTTCCCATCGGTATCCCGGGGTAGCTATTCAGGATGGTATGCCCGAACAAGCTGTACTGAAGGAACTGAAAAGGCTTTCAGAAAAGAATACCACTGCCGGCTCCACCCACTGGTTTCTGGGAGGCGGAGTCTACCGGCATTATATTCCCTCTGTCGTGGACAGCATTATATCCCGGGGTGAGTTTTTTACTGCGTATACTCCCTACCAGCCGGAAGTCAGTCAGGGGACCCTTCAGGCTATCTTCGAATTTCAGACTATGATCTCTGAACTGTATGGCATGGAAGTGGTAAATGCTTCCCATTATGATGGCGCTACTGCCATGGCCGAAGCGGCGCTTATGGCCATAAGAGCCAGCAGGGGTAGAAAGAAAATCCTTCTGGATGAGGGGGTTCATCCCGAATACCGGGAAGTTCTGGAAACCTACCTGGCAGGATCGGAAGGTTACATTGGAGAGGGGGAGGCGGATGAAGAAACCGCCTGCTATATCCTGGCATTTCCCTCCTTTTCCGGGGAGCTTAAGGATATGAAAGCCATGGGGGAAAAGGTCCACGATGCGGGAGCCCTGTATGTGGTTCATGCAGACCCGCTGGCCTGCAGCCTCTTTCTGTCTCCCGGAGAAGCCGGAGCGGATATTGTAACCGGGGAAGGCCAGCCTCTGGGAATCCCCATGAACGCGGGAGGTCCTCTTCTGGGGCTTTTTGCCACCACAAAAAAACTTATCCGCAAGATGCCTGGCCGTGTCATCGGGAAAACCAGCGATACCGCAGGCAGAGCAGGGTGCGTTCTGACCTTTTCTGCCCGGGAACAGCATATACGGAGGGAAAAAGCCACCAGCAACATCTGTTCCAATCAAGGGCTGATGGCCCTGGCAGCAGCCGTTTACATGGCTTCCATGGGAAGGCAGGGACTGCGGGACACTGCTAAGCTCTGTTATGATAAGGCCTTTTACGCGGCCCGGGAAATCTCTCGAATAGAGGGATATTCGGTGGATATGACAAAACCCTTTTTTAGAGAGTTTGTGGTGACCTGTCCGGAAGATGCGGATCTTATTGCTTCCAGGCTGAGAGAGAAAGAGATCATTGCGGGGCTTCCTCTGGGAATCTTCGGTCAGGAGAACAAGCTGCTGGTCTGTGTGACTGAAATGAATGAAAAAAGTGAGATCGACCTGCTCGTGCAGGCTCTCAAGGAGGCTTTTTAAGATGCAGAGCGATAGTGTTTCCTCCCTGTGGAAAATCAGCAAGCCCGGCAGAAGGGCTGTGGAAATCCCCCAGTCAGACGTACCCGGAACAGACATTCCCGGTTTTCTGAAAAGAGCCGGAGAACCCGCTCTTCCTGAAGTGGGGACTCTGGATCTGATCCGTCACTACACCAGGCTTTCCCAGTTGAATTTCAGCATCGATTCCCATTTTTACCCCCTGGGATCCTGTACCATGAAGTATAATCCCAGGATTAACGAGCAGACCGCAAGACTGGAGGGCTTTACCGGCAGCCATCCCTATCTTCCCGAATCGGAAATGCAGGGGAATCTGGAGCTGATGTTCAAACTGCAGGAGGCCCTGATGGAAATTTCCGGGTTTCAGGCTGTGAGTCTTCAACCGGCAGCGGGAGCTCATGGAGAGCTGGCTGGTGTACTGATGATCAAAAAGTACCATCAGTCCAGAGGTGATACGGGACGTACCCGGTTTCTGATTCCCGATTCCGCTCATGGGACAAACCCCGCATCGGTTGCCATGGCAGGATTCGAAGCGGTGGAAGTTCCTTCCGACTCCCGGGGAAATATTGATCTGGCCAGGCTTCAGGAACTTTGTGATTCTACCGTAGCGGGCATCATGATTACCAATCCCAATACTCTGGGACTTTTTGAAGAACAGATCCTGGAAGTTCTGGAGACGGTTCACAGCTGCGGGGGTCTGGCTTACGGTGACGGTGCCAATTTCAATGCCATCATGGGTATAGCCAAACCGGGAGAACTGGGATTTGATGTACTCCATTTTAATCTGCATAAAACTTTCAGTACTCCCCACGGCGGAGGCGGGCCCGGAGCCGGACCGGTAGGCGTCGGGGAAAAGCTGAAGCCCTTTCTTCCCGGGCCTATTGTGGTCGAATCGGAAGAGCAGAGCGGGGAGTATCAGTTTTACATGCCTGACGAATCTATCGGAAGGCTGAAAAGTTTTTACGGGAATTTCGGAGTACTGGTGAGAGCCTATACCTATATTCTCTCTCTGGGAGGGAATGGCATGAAAGATGCCACCGAGATGGCCGTTCTGAATGCCAATTACCTGAAAAAGAAGGTGGAAGATGTATTCCCCGCCTGGTATGACCGGACCTGTATGCATGAGTTTGTCGCTTCCGGAGAGAGCGCTCCCCAGGGAATCCATACCATGGATATTGCCAAGAGGCTGATCGATTACGGATTTCATCCCCCTACGGTTTACTTTCCCCTGATCGTGCCTGAGGCTTTTATGGTGGAACCCACCGAAACGGAAAGTTTGGAAACTCTGGATGCCTTTTCGGATGCTCTGCATGCTATTGCTGCCGAAGCGGTGGATCAGCCTGAACTGCTGCACGATGCTCCCCATCAGCGTCTTGTCAATCGTCTGGATGAAGTGCAGGCTGTAAGAAATCCTGTTCTGAAAGACGCTGTGGAAAGACTTTAGAAAAGGGATGTACGGATTTTACGGATTTTGCTGATTTTTCTCACCGGACAGGAGAAGGGTTTATCAGGAAGTTCTGTTCCTGTTAACAGATCTTCCTGAGACTCTTTACCCTGTTCCAGAGAACGGGGAATGATTCTGTGGGTGATCAGATCAAAATCATCGGTTGGAAGGGTAATCTCCAGCTGGTAGGATCTGTTTCCCAAAACGGCTTTTATCATCCGCAGCTTCCCCTGATAGTCCAGTCCTTTCACAACCGAAAGCTCTTTACGGATAACCCCCGGCCTGATCTGATCTTTTCTGTAGAGTATGCCCCGTTCTATTCTGCTGATAAACTCTTCTTTCTCATCATCGCTCAATGCGGGATCAGCTGTGACGATCCGGCGTAAAGTCTCTTTATACCCGGTCTCTGTTTCGGAAGACTCCTCCCATGCGGGGGAGCTTTCGGGAAACATGGGCAATTGCGGAGAGAGCGAGAGTTTATAGTCCTGGACCTGTTTTTTTCTGTTACCAGGATTTACCGTTGCCGGTATGGTCTCAATGCCCATCTCTGTCAGGGCCGGTTCCCATTCCTGTCTGTCTTCTTTGGCCAGCAGGTAGAACCCTTCTCCCAGATCCCTTTTGATAAGGCTTTTCAGGCGGGTGTTTCTCTCTATAAGAGGGATCTTGTCTTTGGACGCTTCCAGAACAATCCCTTCCCAGAGTCTGAGGCTATGGTATTCTTCCTCCCAGGCCCGGAGGGAAAAAAGCAGATTCTGGGGAACCTGTATGGAGAATCTCTCTTCCAGTTCTCTTTTCAGCTGATCCAGAGAGAGGCCAGCCTTGAGCAAGCTCCTAAAAGAGCTGTCTGTCAGTTTAAGCTGGGCAAAGGAGTCATACCTTTCGCAGTTCAGAGAGAGAGCCAGGGGAAGGCTGAAAGGTGCATCCGGAGTCAGATTGGCATCGAAGGTGGCGTGGAGAAAAAGAGCGGGACTCTGGGGGCGGGGATTTTTCAGTAAATCCCTGGCCATGGGATGAAGGTACCAGAGTTTACCGTCTGTATGAAAAAAGCCGAAGAGTTTCAGAACCCGGGCTACATGAGCCGCGCTGAGAGCCGTTTCTTCCGTTCCTGCCATTTTGACCTGAATCAGATTGACCATTTTTTCCAGTTCCTCAGACTTTACTCCTCCTGTGGCGGGAAACTGCTCTGCCAGAGTGTCTATCAACGAAACAGCCGATTCCAGACGGGATGCTCTGGATGTACAGAGGGCCGCCCAAACCCACAAAAGCTGTTCCTGTACTGACCTGAGAGCAAAAGCTTCCAGGTTGTCTATGCGGAATTTCCAGTGGCATGAGGATTCGGAAAGGAGTCCCAGGGTTTTCAGTGCGTTAAGAAGAAGGTGCAGTCTTTCATTCGGTTCGTCCGAAAAACCCGCCATGGGAAATATTTCCGTCAGGGAAGCGGTAAAACGCTTTTTAAAGGATCCATCGTTATTGCAGATCTTAAGATCATCCTTCAAAAGTGAAAAAAAACAGATCAGAAAGGATCCGTTGATAATCGGCATCTCTTTGGGAGAAGGGGGTGTTTTCTGTTCAAAACGGATCAGAGTAAAGGGTGAGAGTTTTTTTTGAAACTCCTCGGGGAGCAGCGGCGTTACCACAAACCCCGGTTTGCTGCCGGATCTGCTGAAAAACAGAAGAAGTTTCTCTTCCAGATTAATCAGCCGGGTATTCAGTTCCGAGGGAGTCATGGAGGTGCTGAACAGGTTCAGAAAATCCTGAATAACCGCACGGTCAAACCACCGGGCGGCCGAAAGGATTTTCAGATCCGTGCTATCCAGAGTGGAGAGGACGGTATTTCTGTAATCCTCATGGGTAAGCCGGGCGTACAGGCGGTTAAGAAGCTCGTTTTTATCATAGGGTGTTTTCACTCCGCCCAGATAATTGTTCATGATCTCCATAAATGCAGGATCAGGCAGATTCCTCATCAGGGCATTCCACTGTTCCCGGCTGGTCATAGATCCTCCAGACCCAGGGATATGGTGTACTGATATCCCTGTTCGGTCAGAAACTTCTGTCTGTTGGCCGCATACTGTTCCTCCAGGGTATACCGGCTGACCAGAGAGTAAAACCAGGAGTCTTTCTCTTTGGGACGGAGTATGCGGCCCAGCCTCTGAGCCTCTTCCTGCCGGGATCCGAAGGTTCCCGAAACCTGGACGGCAACAGAAGCATCCGGCAGATCGATGGCAAAATTGGCGACTTTGGAAACCACGATAATCCGGGACCGACCCTGTCTGAAATCATCATATATGACCTCCCTTTCCCTGTTGGGTGTCTGTCCCGTAATCAGAGGGGCCTTCAGGATTTTTGCCAGGGTCTGGAGCTGTTTTACGTACTGACCGATTATGAGAATCGAGTCATCAGGATGCCGCTCCAGAATCTTCTTTACCAGTTCCGGTTTGTCGGGATTTTCCGCAGCCATACGGAATTTCTGACGTTTGTCGGCTATGGCATAGGAGACCTTCAGATCCTCCGGCATATCCAGGCGGATTTCATGGCACCAGGCTGTGGCGATCCATCCTCCCGCTTCCAGCTCCTTCCAGGGAACATCGTAGCGTTTGGGGCCGACCAGGGAAAATACATCTTCTTCGGCTCCATCCTCCCTTACCAGGGTCGCCGTAAGGCCCAGACGGCGTACGGCCTGAATCTCTGCTGTTACTCTGAACACCGGAGCGGGAAGAAGATGGACTTCATCGTATATGATCAGACCCCAGTTTCCTTTCCGGAACAGGGAAAAGTGGGGGAACTCATGCTCTTTGTCCTTACGCCAGACCAGAATCTGATAGGTCCCTATCGTGACGGGTCGGATATCTTTTTTATCGCCTGTATACTCACCGATATCCTCTTCTTTGAGATCCGTTTTTTCCAGGAGTTCCCTTTTCCACTGATGGACAGCTGCCACATTGGTTGTCAGGATAAGGGTGCTGGTCTGAAGACGGCTCATGGCTGTCATCCCTATGACGGTTTTTCCTCCTCCGCAGGGAACGACAACCGTACCAAACCCGGTTCCCGGCTGGTTTTTGCCGATGAAAGAGCGGACCGCGTCCAGCTGATAATCTCTGACCTGAAAGGGTTTGCCGCCGGGAAGGGTCTCCTTCAGGTGGATGGGGCAGGGATCTCCCTCTTTGAGAGGTGCCAGGTCTTCTACAGGGAAACCTGCTTTGATAAGGATCAGTTTTATGGTACCTCTGTCCACCAGCTGAAGAAAAAAGCCTCCTTCTGCGGGGGTCAGATACTTTTTCAGGCTCTTGAGATGGCTGATTTCCAGGGCCAGTGTGGGGTTTTCTATTTTCAGAAAGAGCACATTCTCATCGTCCGTGGCTTCCAGTTTCAGCATGCCGTAACGGGAGAGGGTGCTCCGGATAAAATAATTCACATTCTCGGGAACCGGAAAGCGGGAGTGGCGGTCTAACGCCGCCAGGATCTCCTGTTCACGCATTCCCGCCGAAGCGGCGTTCCAGAGAGAGAGAGGGCTCATCCGGTAGGTATGGATATGCTCGGGAGATTTTTCCAGCTCTGCAAAAGGGGAGATATCTGAACGGGCTTCATCAAACCCGGGGTTATGAACATCCAGTAAAAGAGAGTGGTCTCCCTGTACAATTAAGGAACGGTTGGCGGCATCAGTCATAAACAGCTATTTTATCTTTTATGGGACATTATGACAACATTGCTGTTGTGAGTCCTTTGTAAAAGGTTCCTGTATTTGTATTTCTTTCCAGGATATGCGAAAATTCCAGAATATGAAGAGACACATCCATTTTTCCATGACAAAAGTAATCGGAACCATAGGCCCGGCCAGCAGAGATCCTGAAGTCCTGGGCAGAATGATTGACGCCGGTTTGAATATCGTCCGGCTGAACTGTTCCCATGCGGGGCCGGAAGAGCTGGAAGGCCTGATTGAGGATGTTCAGACAGCCAGCGCTCTGAAGGATGAACCCCTGTCCATTCTGGCAGATCTGGGAGGGCCGAAAATCCGCTTGGGAACCCTGCCTGAGGATCTGCCGGTTTTCACAGGGAAAGAAATCGTCCTTACGGCAGCCCCATCGTCTGAGCCTCTTGTGAAAATCCCCGCAGGATATCCCGAACTGGCAAAGGATCTGAACCCGGGAGACAGAATCCTGATTGATGACGGTCTGGTACAGCTTCAGGTGATCCAGGTAGAAGATCCCGAGATCCGCTGTCTCGTTATGAACGACGGGGTTCTCAAATCCCGGAAAGGAATAAACCTTCCCGGGGTGGATGTCAGTCTCTCTTCCCTGACGGAGAAAGATCGAAAGGATATCGATTTTCTTGTAACCCAGCCGATCGACTATATTGCTCTGTCATTTGTCCGGAGAAGGCAGGATATCCGGGAGCTCCGGGAACTTCTGGAATCGAAAGGACGGAAAATCCCGATTATTGCCAAAATAGAAAAACCTGAGGCTGTGAGCGACCTGGAAGGGATTGTTGAGGAAGCCGATATGGTCATGGTGGCCCGGGGGGATCTGGGGGTGGAGATGGATACTCAGGAAGTACCGCTTCTTCAGAAAAAGATCATCACTGTATGCAACAGGTTGAACAAACCTGTGATCACAGCAACCCAGATGCTGGATTCCATGATTCATAATCCCCGTCCCACACGGGCAGAGGCCTCTGATGTGGCCAATGCGGTTTTTGACGGGACGGATGCAGTTATGCTCAGCGGTGAAACCTCCGTAGGGAAATACCCGGTGGAAACGGTGTCTATGATGGCCGGGATTGTGCGGGCTGCGGAGGAGCACCGGTCTCCCGAACAGATCATGTTCCTCAGGCGCAGAAAAGGAAAGATGAGTATTGAAGATTCGATCTGTCATTCCGCCTGTATCATGGCCGAAGAGAATGATGCCTCAGCCATTATCTGTCTTACCCGGTCGGGAAGGACAGCTGCCAAGCTTTCCCGGTTCCGGTCCCGGGTTCCCGTTCTGGCATTTACCGAACAGATGGAGACGATCCGGTACCTCAATATTTTCTGGGGCGTCCAGGCAGAATTGATCGACAGCGTAAAAGATACGGATTATACTCTTCACAAAGCCGCCGATCTGGCAATGAAACTGGGGTATATCAAAAAAGGAGATACCGTGGTTTTCACAGCCGGGATTCCTTTGGTGGAGAGCCTTTATACCAATATGCTGAAAGTGGACCGGGTATAGCAAAAAGAATTGTTCCCCCGGATCAGGGTAAATATTTTATTAGCAAGAGAGGAGAAATGCCCATGCCTTTTCTGGAGTGGTCTGATGATTTTTTAACCGGAATCAGAAAAATGGATGAACAGCATAAAGAGTGGCTGAGGATCCTGAATAAATTTTACGATACCGTAAACATGGAGAATCTCCCGGAGAAACTGGCGGCTCTTCTGGATGAGGCTATTGCCTATACGGAATTCCATTTCCGGGAAGAGGAGGCCATGCTGGCAAAACACCGTTTTCCCGATCTGACCTTGCAAAAGAAAGAGCATGAGAGAATCAAAAAGGAACTGCTGGCTTTTAAAGGAAGGCTTGAAGGGGATCTTCTGTATATTTCCAAACCGGTAACGGATGATATGAAAGACTGGTTTTACAACCATGTGACAGGTCTCGACAGGAATTACGGTTCCCTGCCTGAATAGGCGGTACTCTGCTGTAAGCTGTTAGGTTAATCGTTCCCGTTTTTCCCGGCAGTTCCGGCGGAAATCATTGGGAGAATAGCTGGTCAGTTTTTTCAGTACAGTGCAGAAATAGTTGCTCGAAGAGAAACCCGCATCCAGGGCAATCTGCGTGACCGGTCTGTCCGTGGTTCTCAATAGCTTTTTGGCGTATTCCAGTTTTTTCAGAGTTATGTAGCTGGCCGGGGTAATTCCCACTTCCTCCTTGAATTTTATTTTGAACCGGGAGAGGGAGTATCCTGATATAACAGCCAGTTCCTGAAGATGAATCGATTCCAGATACTCTTTTTCGATATGATCCATGACTCTTTTGATATTCACATCCAGTATTTTTTTCTCCTTCTGTCCGACCGGATGAAAGTCGGGAATCTGAAAGAGAAAACAGCTTAAATACTGAACACCCAGTCTCAGGGAATCCGGGTCTCCATCACTGATATTTTCAAAAGCCTGCTTCAGAAGATGCTGATCCATAGGAGTAAATCTCAGATGGCGGTATTCCAGATGCAGCAGGATATCGCTCAGAGCTTTGCTGTATCTGCGGTTTAATCCCAATAGACATTCTCTGTTTTTCAGATCGATCTGCAATCCGTAAAACGAGCAGGGACTGAGGTGGAAGTTGGAGCTGCTGTGCTCCTCATAGGGAAAGGTTATAAAGAGTTCATTTCCAGTAATGGTATACTCTTCATTATTCACCTGCATTACCCGTTTGCCTTTTATAAGGCAATGAATCTCCACGATATCTGAATGGTGGTGTACCGGAGTGGGGGGGATGGCTTTGGACAGGTTCCAGTAGGCCAGATTGCCCAGGCCGGGAATGGCATGCTTTTCTCTGGTAATTACCTTCTTGTGATCTTCCCAGCAGAAATCATCAAATATTTCCATGTGAGAAAGAACTCCTTGTGATGTTCGCAATCGTACTAAATCTTTTTTCGAATGTCATATGGTCAGTTCCCTATTATAGTACAGGTATCCTGAAAACAGAAACCTTTTGATAAGGGATTCGAAAGTATTTTTATAAGGAAAATAATGGATGAGCAAAATAATAGAGAACGGTGTCTGGCCTGTTATGCTGACCCCCTATACAGAAGATAACAAAATTGACTATGAGGGAGTCCTTGAGATCCTCCGGTGGTATGACTCTCAGGGGGCGTCAGGGATTTTTGCAGTCTGCCAGTCCAGCGAGATGTTCTGCCTCAGCAGGGAAGAGAGAATCGAACTTGCCAGGTTTGTTATCCGGAATGCGGGAAAGAATCAGGGGGTAATTGCGTCCGGTCATGTGGCGGAATCCCTGGATGAGCAGATTGAAGATGCCAAAGCTTTCATCGATGCGGGTGTGGATTCCTATGTGTTCATTTCCAATCAGTTTGCCAGAGATGGCGAGAGCGATGATATTGCCAAAAAGAATATTGAAGTTCTTATCAGCCGCATACCTGGAGAAAGTTTTGGGATTTATGAATGCCCCTATCCCTACAAAAGGCTTATGTCTCCGGAACTTCTGAAGTGGTGTGCCGATACAGGCCGGTTTTCCTTTTTGAAAGACACCTGCTGCAATATCCATGAGCTGAAAGCCAAACTGAAAGCTGTGGAAGGGAGTTCTCTTAAAATTTACAACGCTAATGCGGCGACTCTCCTGGAGAGTCTGAAAATGGGAGCTGCAGGCTATAGCGGTGTGATGGCAAACTTCCATGCCGACCTTTACGTCTGGCTCTGCACCCATTTTGACAAAGATCCGGAACTGGCATCACAGGTACAGGACTTTCTGGGGCTTACCAGTATGGCGGAGTGTCAGATGTACCCGGTAAACGCCAAATACCATATGCAGCTGGATGGGCTTGATGTGAATCTTTTCAGCAGGGTCCAGGATTTTACTCTGTTCACATCCAACAGGCAGATGGAGATTGAGCAGCTTCGCCGATCTGCCAACCTTTTCAGGGAAAAGGTTCTGATGAAGTGATTTAAACCTTAAAAGGTTAGATTTTTATTATTCAATTGGAGGAATGATAATGAAAAAAACGATGATTCTTTTTCTGATTCTGATGACGGTCCTGGCTGGTACTCTCTGGGCTGGCGGTCAGTCAGATGCAGAAGGTTCCGGGAAACCTCTGGAACTGATTTTTACTTCTGTATCTGTTTCCGGAGACTCTCATACGGAAGCCATGTATGTTTTTGCCGACAAGGTGAAAGAACTGACAAACGGCAGCATTGAAGTGAAGGTGTATGACAACGGTACTCTTTTTACCCAGGAAAACGAGTTTGACGCGCTGGTAAGCGGAGAAGCTGATATGGCCTATATCTCATTTCCGACCATCGCAACGCAGATTCCCGAATTCGGTATGTTCGGTTCAGGATATTTTTTCAGCTCCTACGCCCATATGACATCTGTTCTCAACGGTCAGATCGCCGCTCAGGATATTTGGCCCAGAATAACATCAGAACTCAATCTTGTTCCTCTTGGCAGCATGTATCTCGGCAGCCGGCAGATCAATACCAGAAACAGGGAAATCAACAGCTATGCTGATATGGATGGTCTTCTGCTCCGTATGCCCGGCTCTGAAGCATGGCTGTTCCTCGGAGAAGCCCTGGGAGCGAACCCCACGCCTCTTTCGTTCAGTGAACTCTATACGGCTCTTCAGACAGGTGCCGTGGATGGTCAGGACAACCCTCTCCCCACAGTGGAAAAAGCCAAGTTTTATGAAGTTACCAAGTATATCGCCATTACAAATCATGTGATCGATTCCATCATGCCCTGTGTAAATGCAGATAAATGGAATTCCATGACACCTGCTCAGCAGACTGCCGTAAAAGAAGCCATGCAGTTTGCCATTAATTTTAATGACGAAGCCCGGATCAAAAGCGAAAATGAACTGGTTGCCTTCTTTGAAGAGCAGGGAATGACCGTTACGCATCCGGACATTAATGATTTCCGGAGTCATGTCCAGGCTGCCTATAAGGCAAATACCGCTATGACATCAACCTGGGATATGGACCTGTATAACAGAGTACAGGCCATGGCAAAATAATCATCCCCTGATTAAAAGCTTATCTGTAAATAAAAAAACTGTCCGGGCTACCAGATAATCCGCTGGCTGTCCGGATTTTGTTCCATAAAGGAAAAGGAACAGGCAATGCCGGGAGGAGCACACATTGAAAAAAATCTGGAAGGGAATCGGGTACGTTCTGGGTACCATTGTTCCCAATATCACATTTCTTGTTATCTTTATTACTTTCAGCCTTACAATTATATCCCGTTATGTTCTCAAGACGCCGGTGACCTGGGCCTATGAAATCAGTATCCTGGCCTATATCTGGACCATGTTTTTCGGTGTAGGAAAGGCTATGAGTGAACACGAACATGTGGTATTCGGACTGGTTTATGATCATATAAGCCCCCGGAAGAAAATTCTATTCCGGATTGCGGGAGATGTCGTACTGATTCTTCTGATGACACTGGTTCTCTATCCCTCTTTTGAAAAAATGCTTTCCAAGAGGATGGTCACCGGTGTATTGAAACTCCCTTTCTCTGTTATTTTTTCACCTTTGCTTTTCATGTTTGCCGATATCATATACCGCAGTGTCCTGGATCTTATCGAGGTAACAAGGCATGGGGTGGAGGATGAACACGATGCATCCATGGAGGTTCAGGAATGATCGTCATACTGCTGTTTGCCATCCTTGCTGTTTCCTTTATTATCCGGATACCTGTATCCCTGTCGATGCTGGTTGCTTCCATCTCGTATTTTCTTTTGGCCGGGAAGGATCTGGGACAGGTTTTTTCAGTTATGACAGGCAGTATGTTTTCAAACTATACAATGCTTGCTGCTCCGCTTTTCATCTTTATGGCCAATGTTATGAATGAAGGGGAGATTACAGAAAAACTCTTTAAATTCTGTAATGGTCTGTTCGGCCGGCTGCGCGGGGGGACTGCCCAGGTGAATGTGGCGGCATCCCTGATCTTTTCGGGAATGACCGGTTCCGCTATCGCTGATGCTTCGGGTATCGGCCTGATGGAAATCAACCAGATGAAGAAAGAGGGGTACGACGGGGAATTCAGCTGCGCCCTCACAGCCGCATCAGCTACGGTGGGGCCCATATTCCCGCCCAGTATTCCCATGGTCATTTATGCCATGCTTTCCGGGGCCTCCATCGGCAAACTGTTTATGGGAGGTATGGTTCCTGGAATCATTCTCTCGGTGCTTCTGGCAATCTATGTTGCTGTGGTTTCGGTAAAGCGGAAATATCCCCGGGGAGAACAGATGGTTTTCCGGGAACTTCTCCGTGCCACCATTAAAGCCACTCCGGCCCTTTTTACTATTCTCCTGCTTCTGGGAGGTATTTATCTCGGTGTTGTGACTCCCACCGAAGCCGGGGCTCTGGCATCAGCCTATGCCATTCTTATTTCCATACTGATATACAGGAATTTCGGCTGGAAGAAATTCTGGAGGATCATTCATAAAAGTGCTGCCAATACGGCAACCCTGGCTCTCCTTGCGGGTACATCCATGCTGTTTTCCTACATTATCTCGCTCGAACAGGTTCCCAGGGCTGTTTCTGCTCTGGTATTGGGGATCACTGACAATAAATTCGTATTTCTTATGGTTGTCAATGTGGTCTTTCTGCTATTGGGCTGCATTCTGGACGTGAGTACCATTCAGCTGGTATTTGTTCCCATGGTGCTTCCGCTGGTTAAGGCCTTTGGTATCGATCTGGTCCATTTCGGTGTTGTCATCTGTCTGAATATGATGATCGGTCTTTCAACGCCTCCTTTCGGGATGCTCCTTTTTATCGTTTCCGGACTGGGGAAGACCCGCATCAGCGGTGTGATCAAAGAGATTATTCCCATGATTCTTGTGATGATATGTCTTTTGATTCTGATAACCTATGTTCCCCAGATTGTCATGTGGATTCCGGACAATCTGATGTAATGGAAGGGCCATATGCCGGATAGGAAAGAGAGTCTTCTTAAACTGTTGAAAAATCCTCCTCCCGAATACCGTTCCGCCCCTTTCTGGGCATGGAATGACAAACTGGATACACGGGAATTGTCCCGCCAGATAGCAGATATGGCCCGCCAGGGGGCAGGGGGGCTGTTTATTCATTCCCGGGAAGGACTGGAAACCGAATACCTCTCGGAAGAGTGGATGCGCTGTGTGGAAGTTTCTGTCAGTGAAGCCCGGGAACAGGGAGTGGAAATCTGGATCTATGATGAGGATAAATGGCCTTCCGGCAGCGCCGGGGGAAAGGTAAGCCGTTCCCATCCCCGGGATTTTACAGCCAAAGCGGTTACGGCGGAACTCTTTGAGGGGGAGACTCCGGATTTGGTGAAAAAGTATCTGGACGCGTGTTTTTGCGAGCCGGAACTTCTGGGCGTATACTCCCTTGTCCTGGACTCTGAGGGATACCTTCAAGGCTATGAAAAAATACAGTGGAAGGGAGGAACTCCTCTGGTCGAGGAAGGTTCCCGGGCATTTCTTCTCTGCAGGATGGAAACCTCCGGAACCAGTGAATGGTATAATCATAGGGCACCTTCAGATACCCTGAACCCCCGGGCTGTTCAGAATTTTCTGGAAATCACACACCGTAAATACGAACAGAAGCTGGGACAGGAGTTTGGCAAAACCATCAAAGGTTTTTTTACAGATGAACCCAATTTCTGTGATTTCTTCTCAACGTTTACACCCGGGCGTCCCTGGCTGCCCTGGTCACAGGTTTTTCCTGAATTTTTTCAGAAAAACAGGGGATATGATCCGGCCGGAATCCTTCCTCTCCTGTTTTTTCACGGCAGGGGAGAAGAGAAGGCCCGGTATGATTTCTGGCTTACTCTGACAGAGCTTTTCTCGCAGTCCTATATGAAACAGCTGTATCAGTGGTGCGATGAAAGGAATCTTGAATTGACCGGTCATGTTTTGTATGAAAACGATCTGGGATATTCCGTCCGTGTTTCCGGTGCCTCCATGCCCCATTACCGCTATATGCACGCTCCCGGTATTGATATTCTGGGAGATCAGAGGCAGGAGTATCTGACTGTCAAACAGTGTACCAGCGTGGCCAACCAGTACGGCCGGAAAACCGCAGTTTCCGAGACATACGGCTGTACAGGGTGGGATTTCTCCTTTGAGGGACAGAAACGGGTGGGGGACTGGCAGTTTGTCATGGGAATAAACAGAAGGTGCCAGCATCTGGCTCTTTACTCCTTTTCGGGATGCCGGAAGAGAGACTACCCGCCGTCTTTCAATTATCATAACGGGTGGTGGGAACATAACAGAATCCTGGAGGATTATTTTGCCCGTTTGTCCCTATGTGTCTCTCTGGGAGATGTGATACGGGATATCCTGATGATTCATCCCATGAGCTCTTTCTGGATGCAGTCCGGTTCGGATATGAAGGAAAATCTGGGCAGGGTGGAAATGAATATGGGATGGACCGATGAACACATCATAGCTCTAAACCGTCAGGGAGATTCTTTGAACAGACTGGTCAAGGACCTTCTGCAGACCCAGCTGGACTTTGATTTCGGGGATGAGCTTATCATGCGGGATGATGCCTTTGTAAGGGACGGGGTAATCACTGTGGGAATCAGAACCTATAACAGGATTATAGTACCTCCTGTCAGCAATCTGATGTCTTCCACAGTGGACCTTCTGGAGTCATTTCTTGACACGGGAGGATCTGTTTTCTGGATGGGCTCTCTCCCCGGTCTGGTGGATGCCCAGCCCTCCGGCAGGATCTCTGCACTGAAAGACCACCCCCATCTGTCGGAAATAAGGGATACCCCCCATCTGCTGGAGACACTTGGCAATTCTTCTGTCAGGCCGGTGAGAGTCTGTGGTGAATCGGGAAATTCTCTCTCCGGTTTTCTCAGTATGGTAAGAAAATCCGATACTATTGAAATCATTACTCTGGTAAATACAAGGAAGGAATCCTTGGATACGGTCCTGCATTTTGATACTGTCGGAAAACTGAGCAGGTATGATCTGTTTACAGGAAAAGTCAGCCGGGTCCGTCCGGTCAGGGTTCCGGGAACTGCGGGAATGGCTGTGCAAACCACTTTCAGCCCGGAAGAGTCCTGTGTGTATCTCCTTGATACATCCCTGTCTCCCTCCTTGAAAGCATTTCAGCCTGCCTACCGGCACCCCCATAGAACTGAACAGCTGGCTATGAGTTTTCCTCCTTCAGCTCCGGTTTCTCTGTCTATGGAGAATGCTCTCATACTGGATACCGGCCGCTTCCGGGTGGATAATGAATCCTGGGGAGAGGAAATGCAGATATGGCAGGGCCAGAAAGCCCTGCGGGAAAGATTTGGAATGCCTCCGGTTTATTATAACGGAGCCCCTCAGAGATATACCTGGATTCAAACGGGAAAATGGAACTCTCATAAGGTTTCGATGCTGTTTTCTTTTGTCCTTGAATCTCCACCGGTTTCTCCCCTTTTTGCTGCTGTTGAGAAATCCGGGAATTACCGGGTCTCCTGCAATGGAGAGCCCTGTATCAGGACAGGGGAATACTACCTTGACCGCTCCCTTCTGAAACATCAGCTCACAGATCTGAAAGTGGGAGAGAATCTGCTTCAGATTGATCTGGACTATACCGGCAGTATTGAACTGGAGGATATTTATCTTACCGGTGACTTTGGAGTGAGTCCCGCCAGGCGTATCGTACCTCCCGTTCGGCATCTCCGATGGGGAGACTGGACCCTTCAGGGGCTTCTTCACTATCCCGGAAGTGTCAGATACCATTACTCACTGCCTTTTCTGGATAAAAAAGCTGAAGGCAGGAGGCTTTTCCTGAAAACCGGCGCTTTCGGGGGAACACTCCTTTTGGTCCGGATTAATGGGAGCGGACCCCTGCCTGTTCTTGGTGATGACGCGTTCATTGAGGTAACCGGGCTTTTCAGATACGATCGGGAAAACCTGGTGGACCTGGAAGTCGCGGGATCTCTCAGAAATCTGTTAGGCCCTTTTCATAGAAGCTTTACCTCCTGCAGCCGGATCAGCTGGGAGGATTTCCGTACCGAAGGGGCTGCCTACACTCCGGAATACAGGGTCGTACCCATGGGCCTGATGGGGGAAGCCGCTCTTGTATACGATCTGCGGTAAAGGGGATTAAAAACAAAAACCGCTTCTTTCGAAGCGGTGCTGTATAATTACGATTCCCTGTTAAACGAATGCCATAGCCGATTCTATTTTTCTTCTTGAAATCCAGCTTCCTATACCTTTGCCGTAAAATGCCGCAAAATCGTTAGCTGCATCTTCGGGAAGAATGCCCGGATCTTTCTCTTTCATATAGTACCAGTGGGTGGATACCGCAAAAAGGAGCTGGCCTTTGGAGTAACCGGAAAAGGCTTTTTTTACTTCCCACCAATCAATCACATTTTTCAGGGGAGTATAAACATTTTCCTTCCATGAAAAGGCTGCCTGTTCCCATGTGATGGTTCCATCCATCTCTTCATTGATCAGGTATTTGTGTACTTCTACATGATCCACCAGAGTTTCCCACTCTTCCTGTTTGGTAAAACCGAGGTTTTCAGAGTTCATCAGGGTTTTGAGAGACTCAATTTTCTGTTCCAGGTTTTCCACTTTCTGTTTAGCTTCAATCATCATTTCTCCTCCTTCCGGGAGATTTCATACGACATTCTGGTATGATTTTGAAATATTCCATGAACCCTGAGGTTTCCCCGGAGTTCCCGTATTTTTAACCGTTCCAGGCTTTCAGAAAAATTGGATATTTTCCTGAAAGCTCTTATAATCTGGAATGTAATCGATTTCAGAAAAAGAATCAATAAAAAAACTTGACAATATAAAATAAATCCCCATAGCATACATGTGTGTAGTGTTTTTCCGGGTATTCCCATTTTCCGGACAGTCCTTTATTAATAGTTTCATGGCAATGGTTTATTTGTTATTTTTGATCTGATTTGTTCATTTTCCGGTTATTGGGGCCCTCCATAAATAAAAAATATGCTGTCTGTTATAAGGTATGGCCGCAATTTTTTTCATATTTTTTTGATGGCGGTTAAATAAACAGGGGAAAAAACGATATAGTTAGCATACAGGGAACATCCGGAATGCATGCGCTTCCGGAACCATTACATTACTGGAAATGAGGAGTACATCCATGTGGGAATTCATTCTGATCGCTTTGTTGATCCTGTTTTTACGGATAGGGCAGGATACGCTTTTTCTGGCTAAAATTGACGCCTTCAACAGAAGCAATAAATACTATTCCGGGGCTATCAACTTTGTGGAAGCTATGTACGGAATCACAGTTATAAAGATTATTCTGGACTTGATGCAGAGCAATCTCTCCTACATTGTCATTTATGGTATGGGCTCTGTTCTGGGAGGACTTCTCAGCGGTTATATAAAAGGGAAGCTGGATAAACGTCTGATAGGTCAGCGGCAGTACTATGCCCGTATTTCTCTGGAAGATGAGATTGACCGTACCGAACTTCTGAATATTCTGGTCAAAGAGAACTATGATTTTACTGTATCAAAAAGGGAGTACATCAATGGGAAAACCAAACTCATTGTAGAAGGTTCCATAGAAAACCGCTCCCGTATGCTGAAGCTCAAGGAGATCCTCCGGGGCAGGCCCGGCAAGCATGTCACCTTTCTCAGAGCCGATGAGGTTTATCTGCTGAAATAAGAGTGAGACTCTCACTTTCCGGGTACTGCAGAGGCATAACCTTCCCACTGCGGCTTTGTCATTTTTCTGACTCCTGCGTGAACAGCATGGGAAAATGGTGAAAGATCCTTTAGTCCATTCCTGTGCTCCCTAATGAATTTCAGCAGGTACGGATAAGGATTTCCTAATCTGAAATTGTCCTCATTTTTTCAGAAGTAAAAACCTTTCTCAGGCCTTTCGATCAGGATGGGTTCTTTCAGTTTCCAGGTTATGTCGTAGTGAACAGAGTACTCAGGCAGTTGTCTCATTTCAGGTGCCTCCATAACTGTGAATTCTCCCTCGATTCCCAGAAGCTCGCAGGACATCTCCCAGTTGGCGCACCATATGCCCAGTGCCAGAGGGGTGTAGAAATGGGAATCTGTCAGGGTAAAAAAATCAAAGCCGATCAGCTTTTCCGGTTTGTTTCCTTCCAGCCTGGCAGCGCTCCGGGTGGTCTGGCTGTTCAGGGAGGAAGGTGCCCAGCGGCAGAAATCGAAGGCCTGTCTGAATCGGGAGTAGGGGTCTTTATCTACAGGCAGCGGCCCGTCCAGATAGGAATCGGTGTAAAAAAGATAGGAGAGATGGTGCCTTCTGTGAAGATAGTGATGCATCACACGGATCATTAAGGGTTTATACCGGGAGCGGTATCCAATGGCACAGATAGCCAGGATATGGTCCTTCTCCGGATTAAACCGGTTTCCCATATGGCTCTGAATGCTTTGAACATCGGCTCCCCGGCCGATCCAGCAGGTATCCAGACCCGATAGGGTTGCTTTGTTTACCACTCTCTGCATTACCTGTCCGCCCTGGATTATCTCTTCCCGGTTGTAGGGTCCGGGCCCCAGAAGAATCAGGAATTCCCTGGCATTGACAACAGGCCATACCCGCAAAGGGGCATGGATATACTCAACGCGTATGGGAGGCTTCTCTTCCATTTTTATAATATCCAGCAGGTTCCGCAGGTCCTCTTCTTCCAGATTCCTCAGCTGGAAAGAACGGCAGGATCTCCTTTTCATAAGAATTTCAAAAGAAGTAAGGTTTTCCGGCTTCTCCGGGAGAGGTTCTATTTTGTGATGCCCCCATTTTACAATATACAGATCTTTCAGAAACAGGGCAGCGGAAACAGTTCCCATAGTCAGTAGCAGGATTATCAGAAAAAGGCTGTGTACCGGGATGGCAGCCATCGCACAGAGATAGAAAAAAAGGGAGATAATGCCAGGCGGCAGGTATTGAAGCCATCCGGTAAACATCAGTTTTTTCTTTAATTTTGTCAGGATTCCCATCATATAAATTTCAGTCCTTCTCCGGATGAAAACAGGCAGCCCAGTGATTCTCTGCCATCTCTTTCATTGGGGGCATTTCCCGGCAGGCATCGCTCCGTTTGGGGCAGCGGTGATAAAAAGGGCATCCCTGCAGCGGTTTTGTCGAATCAAAGGGTTCGAATCCCTTCAGGTTAAGCTCCCTGTCCATCCGTGAGGGGATGCTGTCGTAAAGAAGCCGTGTATAGGGATGATAGCGGTTTTCCACCAGGTTCTGTGCGGGGGCCTCTTCGGTAAGCCGTCCCCGGTACATGACTCCGATCCGGTCGCAGAAATAGGTGGTGACGGTCAGGTCGTGGGCAATAAAAAGCATGGTCAGCTGAAATTTCTCTTTCAGTTCCAGAAGAAGGTTGAGGATCTGACTCTGAATGGAAACGTCCAGAGCCGAGACAACCTCGTCGCAGATCAGCAGCTCCGGTTTCATCATCAGGGCCCGGGCAATGGATATCCTCTGGCGCTGTCCGCCTGAAAAATCCGAGGGCCTGCGGTCCAGATCCTCTGGGTTCAGTCCCACCGTTTCCATCATATGGGCCGCTTCCTCCCGGGCGGCTGTTTCTCCAGGCCAGGAAGGAGACTGTCTGTATCCGGCTGTCAGAATTTTGTAAATGGTCATCCGGGGATTCAGGGATCGGGCAGGGTCCTGAAAGACATATTTCACTCTGGTTCTGTAGTCGAACAGCTCTTTTTTGTCCAGTTTGCTGATATTCAAAGGCACTTCGCTGAGGCCTTCGGGATGAAAAAGGATATCACCCTCATCCTGTTGATACATCTGTACGGCCAGGCGGGCCAGAGTTGTTTTTCCGCATCCCGATTCGCCTACCAGGCCGTAGGTTTCTCCTCTGTGGAGTTTTACTGTCACATCGTTGACCGCGTATACGAATCTGCCGTATTTGGCAAACAGGCCCGCTTCCAGGGGGAAGCGTTTTTCCAGCCGGTTCATTTCCAGTAGAAGTTTACTCATGGTTCATACTCTCCAGATTTTCCAGAATGCAGCGGCTGTTCCGCTCATCTATCAAACGGACTTCCGGTAGAGCCTGGATGCATTTCTCCTGACGGTAGGAGCATCGGGGGGCAAAGGGGCATCCCGGTTCCGGCCGGATCGGATTGGGTACGTTGCCGGGAATGGTAATAAGTCTGTCCCGGGAGTAGTGAGTCCCGAAGGACGGCATGGAGTGAAGGAGCCCTCTGCTGTAGGGATGGGCAGGGGATTGATAGATTTTACCAGCATCACCTTCTTCCATCACGAGCCCTCCGTACATAACCAGGATACGGTCGGCCACGCGGCTGACCAGATCAAGATCATGACTGATGAAAATGATTCCCATGCCCCTTTCCGCCTTGATTTTCAGAAGGAGTTCAATAATCTGGGCCTGAATGGTCACATCCAGAGCTGTGGTAGGTTCATCGGCAATCAGCAGCTCCGGGTCCGATGCCAGGGCCAGGGCAATCATCATCCTCTGTAACTGGCCTCCCGAGAACTGATGGGGGTAGTTTCCCAGGCGGTCCTCCGGCTGGGGGATCTGGACTTCCCGCATAAGATTCAGGGTTCGTTCCCTCAGCTGTTCATCCGTTTCTTCCGGGTGATGGAGTTTCAGGGTTTCCCGGAAGGTTTTTTCCATATTGTAGAGAGGGTCGAAAGAGCGGCCCGGTTCCTGAAATATCATGGCGATCTTGCTGCCCCGGAAGCCGGGGAGGTCTTTTTTCTCCATTTTCCCTACATCCTGTCCTTCAAAAAGGATCTTTCCGGATATTCTGGTATAAACCGGTAAAAGGCGCATCAGTGCCTGGGCCGTAACGGATTTTCCCGATCCGCTTTCTCCTACTATGCCTAAAACTTCCCCTTTTACCATGGAGAAACTGACACCTCTGACTGCCTGCAGGGCCCCCCTTCGGAGAGGGAAGGTGACGATCAGATTTTTTACTTCCAGCATCATCTGAGGCCTCCCTTGTCTTTATGCCAGGGGTCCAGATAGTCCCGCAGGAGGTCTCCGATAAAGTTGAACGCCAGGGTGGTGATCAGAAGGAACAAGCCGGGTATGAGAAACCAGGGAAAGGACCTCAGATTGCTCAGGGTGGATATTTCCCTGTTTATCAGGCTGCCCCAGCTGACCGCCGGGTCGACAATCCCCAGTCCCAGGTAGGAGAGAACTGTCTCTCCCAGGATAAATCCGGGAATTCCCAGAGCGATGCTCACAATAATGATGGACGACATCTGAGGGATAATCTGCCGGAATATAATCGACAGGGTGGGAATCCCTTCCAGAACGGCGTTGGAAATAAAATCCTCCCGTTTGATACTGTGAACCAGTCCGCGGATAAGCCTGGCCGAACCGGGCCATCCCACAAAAGAAAGGATCACTACAATTACCATATAGGATTGTCCGCTGGTCATGCTCCGGGAAAGGATGGACCTGAGAAAAAGGATCAGATAGAGCCCGGGGATCAGTATGAAAAATTCGGAAAACCGCATGATCAGCCAGTCGATCTTTCCCCCGTAGAACCCCGCCAGGCCTCCGAAGGTGATGGCCAGGGTCATGGAGATGGCAATGCCGATAAAACCAATGGTAAGGCTGATACGGCTGCCGTAGAGAATGCGGGAAAACTGGTCGCGCCCCAGATTGTCCGACCCCATGAGAAAAACAGGGTAGTCCGAATCGGTCACACCGAACAGATGCCGTTCCATGGGAATGAGCCCCCACATTTTGTAAGGTTCCCCTTTGACAAAAAAACGGACACGCCAGTTCTGCCCTTTCACACGGACATACTTCCAGTTGATTTCATTCACAACCACCCTTTCCTGAACCTGAGGGCCAAAACCCAGGTCATTTGAATACCATTGAAGATTAGGAGGATGGTAGCTGGAGTTTTCAAAACTTTTAGATGGTGAGTAAGGTGCTATGAACTCGGCAAAAATCATCATTAGATATAGTATCAACAAAATAATGAGAGAAACAAAGGCAATAGGTCTTTGTTTAAATGCTCTGAGGAAATTTCTCATGATTTACTATACCTTATCCTTGGATCCACTACAGCTAAAAGAATATCGGCTAAAGCCATTCCTAAAAGTACTAGAAAAGAGATAAACATGATATTTGCCAGAACCAGATTTATATCCTCCTGGAGGACTGCTTCATACATTAAGCGGCCTAATCCGGGATAGGAGAATATGATTTCCAGAATAAGCGAGCCCGAAAAGAGGCTGGCCAGAAGGTTGGCGCTGCTGGTGATATAGGGATTAAGTGTATTTCGAAAAGCATGAGCAAAATATATTCGAACTTCTCGTATTCCACGTGCTCTCAGTGCTGTTATGTAAGGTTGCCCTAACTGGTCCAACATCGTAGCTCTGATCATACGCATTGTTCCTCCGATTCCACCAAGAAAAGCGGCAAAAAGAGGTAAAAAAATATGATGCAAATAGGAAAAAATAAATGCAACCGGTGCTTCCTGATAAGGAAAACCAGGATATGCAGTAACAGGAAACCATCCTGTTACTGCTGCCATTAGTTGTAACAGGATCAGAAGTAGAATTCCAGGAAAAGAATGTAAAAATAAAGCAATAAATGTAGCTGCCAAATCAGTTTTAGTTCCCACTTTTGATGAAAAATATATTCCTAAAGCGAATGATATAATTGTTAGGAATATTAATGAGATCAAGTTTAGAATTAAGGAATTTATAAGTCTGCTTTTGATTAGAAAAAGTATTGGTGCTCTACTAATCATGGATTGTCCCAAATCATGCTCAATAAAAACTTGATGCAACCAATGGAAATATTGTTTGTAGAAAGGTTGGTCAAGACCGAGCCTGGCTTTTTCTGCAGCAATAACTTCAGGATCTATTGTATTGTTTTCGCCTCTAAACTCAGCCATATTCATAATTTGATTTTTAACATAATTATCAACAATATCTCCTGGGGAAAGAGCCATTAACCCAAATACTGCTAAACCCAATATAAAAAGGAGTAAAATCATTGATGTGATACGTATGAGAATAAATGAGAAAAAAGGAAACTTTTCTTTCAAATAAAAAAGAGTTTTTGTAAAATTTCTTTTCATGGTTTTAGCTCTTGATCATAAATCCTTTCAGCTTCCAGACCTCCAAGACCACTGAGATTATCATAGGACACATTTCCCCATTTGTCTTTTATGGCTAAAAATGAAATACTGTGAAAAAGGTATATAACTGGTAGTTCTTCAAGTAATATATTTTGATATTCATCCCAGATTTTTTTTGCTTCAATTGTGTTCGTTGTATAGGTTCCGGTTTCATAAAGTTCATCAATTCGAGCCTCCCAATCAGTTGCAGGTTCCTCTTGTAATGGGTGCCATAGATGGAAATTCCCTTTTGAAGGCCATACATTGCTACCTGAAGTTGGCCAGTAATTTGTTCCAAGTGAAACCATGGCTGTTTGCCAGTCATAAGTATTCATGAGCATATCCACCAGTTTTTGGAAATCAATAGGTTTTACATTTATAGTCAGACCAATTTTTGATGCCTCATCAGATAAAATATTTGCTATATCTATTCCAATAGTTCCTTCTATTCCCATATTTAGGTCAAAACTGACTCTGTTCCCGTCATCATCAGTCATATAACCTTGATCATCTGGTGTTATACCAATTGAGGACAATAATTTGATAGCTTTTTGAGGATCATATGTATATTGCATCTTGATGGTTTCATCGAAAAATGGGTTTGCCGTGGCAAAAAAATGCAAAGCAGGTTCTGCAAGTCCACGGTATACTTGTTTAATCACTCTATCCCGGTTTAATAAGCAGCTTATAGCTTGACGGAACTCT
The DNA here is from genome assembly GCA_963677615.2 of Oceanispirochaeta sp. GTDB lineage: Bacteria > Spirochaetota > Spirochaetia > DSM-2461 > DSM-2461 > Oceanispirochaeta. Next base: position 224,059 of record CAXXQW010000003.1, read on the forward strand.
TTTTTTGAAAACCAGCCAAGATATTTAGAATCCAGATTATCTGGGTTTTGATTAAATGTTATGAAACCAGCACTCAGGTTCGCTCCGCCATTATAAACAGTATAATCTTTATTTTCAGAGTTTATTAGTTCTTCAAGATTTTCTGGTTTTACACTATGAGCTTCAGTTTCTCCTTTTTTGAAAATGAGATACTGAGTATTGTCATCCGGTACTATTTTCATAATTATTTTTTCTACATATGGGAGTGTTTCACCATTCTCATCTTTTTTCCAATACCAAGGGTTTCTAGTTTTTACAACTCTGACTCCAGGGGTATATTCAGTTATGTGATAAGGTCCAATAGAAGGTAGTGTGTTTACGTCTGTTTCAATGTTAAATAATTCTAAAAGACCTTCTATTCCAGATTTCTCTTTAGTTTCTTTAAATATATACATTGGCCCAAACGTTGTATTCGTTGAAAGAACTGGATTTGCAATTATTCTGGGAATGTGAAAATAAAAGGTTCTGCTATTGATTTTATGAATGGTGATACGTTTTTCAGTACCATCTGGCATTGTGATAAATTGTCCGGGATATCCAGGTAACTGTAAAGTAGCATCACCATCAATTTCATCGTACCAGAATACAGCATCATCGGAAGTTACTTTAACTCTATCCTTTCCATCTGGAGTGGTCCAATAAAGATCATCCCTTAATGTATAATACACATCCATTGTTCCATCTGTATTTTCTCTAACATCCGCTTCTGCTATTTCAGCATAAAATTCTCTTTTGTAAGGATCATAACCCTGAAGAGATTGATATAAGGTATCAATTATTTCCCGAGATGCACCGTCCCGAGCCGTCAGAGTATTAAAAGTCTTGGGATCAGATGTTATGGTATCATACCAAACTCCTCCAACAAGCCCAATTTCATAGGGGATATTACCCGGTTTCACTACAGTTCTGGAGAGCAGGTCACCCCTGTTTTCTTCCTTCAGAGCCTGGGCTTCTTCCAGTGTCAGTTCTTCTGCCTGATTGCCGCAGCTTATAAAAACCGTAAGTACAAGGATTCCTGTGAGCAGGATGGCGATGCTTTTTTTCATGATTGTAACCTCGCTGATGGGAATGGAATTCAGCTATGTCCGGACCATTAGGCTTCCGGACTTTCCTTAAGTTTAATGGATTTCACTGCATTTATCGGTGTTTTCAGAGGTTTTTTTGAATTTTTCAGACCGAAGACGGGGATCGGCCGTGTCATGAAAGCACAATTATAAATTGGCGTTTTTTTATGAAAAGGAGCAGATACGGAAGTTTTCATCTCTATTCATCCTTTTTTCATCAAATTTTTATAATTTCCCATTGCCACAAGGCTACAGCAGGTATAATGTTCTGTTTATGAACATTTCAGTAATCGGAACAGGATACGTAGGACTCGTACAGGGAGTCATTTTGGCAGATTTCGGATTGAACGTGATCTGCATGGATGTAGACCAGAAAAAAATAGACAGACTGAACAACGGCGAAGTGCCCATTTACGAACCGGGACTGGCCGAATTAATGCATAAGAATGTGGCCGATGGCCGCTTGAGTTTCACTTCTGATATGAAGATGGCTGTGGAAACCGCAGATGCTGTCTTTATTGCAGTAGGCACCCCCCCTGCGGATGACGGTTCTGCAGACTTGAAGTATGTGCTTGCGGTGGCAACCTCCATAGGGGAGTACCTGAACGGATACAAGGTTGTGGTGGATAAATCCACCGTTCCCGTGGGGACGGCCCGGCTGGTAAAAAAGACCATTCAGGAACAGCTGGATAAAAGGGGAGTGGAAATCGAGTTTGACGTGGCTTCCAACCCCGAGTTTCTCAGAGAGGGAAAGGCGGTAAAAGACTGCCAGTGGCCCGACCGGGTTGTTCTGGGTACCGATTCTGAGAGGGCCAGGGATCTTCTGAAAAAAGTGTACAACGTACTTTTTATCAATCAGACCCCCTTTGTGTTTACGGAAATTGAAACAGCCGAGCTGATCAAATACGCTTCCAACGCTTTTCTGGCCGTAAAGATCTCATTTATCAACGAGATGGCCCTGCTGGCCGAAAAAGTGGGAGCCAATGTTCAGGAAATAGCCAGAGCCATGGGAATGGACGGAAGGATCAGCCCGAAGTTTCTTCATGCTGGCCCGGGATACGGGGGAAGCTGCTTCCCCAAGGACACTAAAGCCATCGCGGATATAGCGAGAAAGCACGGTGAGAGGACTCTGGTTGTGGAAGCCGCAATTGAAGCCAACGAGCGGCAGAAAGCCAAGATGGTGGAAAAAATAGAAAACGCCATGGGAGATCTGACAGGGAAAACCATAGGAATCCTGGGACTCTCCTTCAAACCCGATACGGATGATATGCGGGATGCTCCGGCGCTCACAATTCTGAGGGGGCTGGCTGCCAAGGGAGCCCGTCTCCAGGCCTACTGCCCCGAGGGAATTGAAGAGGCAAAATGGAGACTGGAAGATATTGATGAGTCCATAACCTACTGCCACGATGGATATGATGCTGTAAAACACGCAGATGCCATGGTTATCATGACAGAATGGAACCAGTTCCGGGGGATGGATCTGGAAAAGGCCGGCAAGCTGATGAGCGGTGAGTTTCTTTTCGATTTGAGAAATATCTATGCCAAGGACGACAGAGTCCGGGACCTGTTCAAATACCATCCCGTAGGAAGAACCTGATTTTCACTCCATCAGAACTCTTCAAAATCCCTATCAGGTTCTGATTGGGATTTTTTTATCTCTTCCTCCCGGGCAGGCAGGGGCTGCAATTCTGCCGGTTCGGGAAATCCGGATTCTGTCGTGTCTTTTTCCTCTGTCAGCAGGAGACCGGTGTCTACCTGAAAAAAAGCCATTTCATTGTTTAATGAGACTGCCTGGGAGGCCAGTTCTTCTGAAGTGGATGCGATCTGCTCCGAAGCCGAAGCATTCTGCTGAGTCACCTTATCCAGCTGCACAAGGGCTGCATTCACCTGATTCATACCATGGCTCTGCTCCTGGCTGGATGCGCTGATTTCCTGAACAAGCTCCGAAGTCTTTTGAACTTCATTCACCAGGCCCGCAATCATTTCCCCGGCTTTTTCGGCAATATCCAGGGAGTCTGTAGAGAGCTCTGTAATAGATTTTGCGGAACTCTGGCTGATTTCTGCCAGTTTCCTGACTTCCGCGGCAACAACAGCAAAGCCTTTCCCCGCCTCTCCGGCTCTCGCCGCTTCGATGGCGGCATTCAGGGCGAGCATATTGGTCTGTCTGGCAATCTCGCTGACAACGCCTATTTTTTCTGCAATCTCTTTCATGGCTTCTACAGTTTTTTTTACCGCCTCTCCGCTCTCGCCGGCTTTTTCAGAAACATGGGAGGCTATCTCTTTGGTGGTCATGGCGTTATCGCTGTTCTGCTGGATGCTCGATGCCATCTGCTGCATGGAGGCAGAAACCTCTTCAGCGCTGCTGGCCTGTTCGGAGGCGCCAGCCGAAAGGGATTGGGCGCTGTTGGACAGCTGCTGGCTGCCTGAAGAAACATGGTAGGTATTTTCCTTGACTTTCAAAATCACATCGCTCAGTTTTTCTGTCATACCTTTGAGTACATTGGTCAGGTCTCCGATCTCATCCTTTCTTCCCGTACTGACAGAGAGGGTCAGGTTTCCGTTGCTGATCTGTTCGGCCAGGTGAATATTTTCTTTAATGGAATTGAGAAGGGATCGGGAAATCATCACGGCCAGGAGAACCGAGACTGCCAGAGAAACCAGTACGGTAATTATGTATAACATGGTAATCCTGCTGATCATCCCATACATTTTACCGCTTTCCCTGACAGCCAGTTCATCCTGCATATCACCTAGTATACTGATGGAATTCCTTACATTGGCAAAATGACCTTCGCTGTTTTCAAAGTTGATCTCCCTCTCTTTCACCTGCTCGAAAACGTCTATGGATGTTTCGATTACCCTCCGGCTCAGGCTCTTCCAGGCTGCAAAATTCTTCTGAAATTCTTCAGCCAGTACCAGGGCCTCTCCTGCGCTGATAGAAGCTGCCTGGTTAACCCTTTCCTCTGTCTGGGAAATGTTCTCGATACTGGAATCATTCAGAACTACCAGTTTTTCCATAGTCGCTGCTTCCAGGGCAGACAGCTGGGCTACATAGGCCTGGTAGGCATCCCGATCCCCGTTGAGGACCAGAGAGAGGGCCCTCTCCAGGTCTCTCCTGCGGGATGCTGTTAATGATCCCGACAGTTGATTATCAATCCTCACTCCGATCCGGTCTATAATGGTTCGCATACTGTCAAAAGCCTGAACAGCCTGATTTGATGTTTCCCTGATGGAAGCCAATTTCTCATTAAGATCCATGGAAGATTGCAGCACCAGCCTGGTATCTTCCTCCCAATCCGCATATTCCGACTGGAATATCTGAAAATGCGTCATCATATCTTCAGTAAAGCCGCCGCTTGCACTGATGATTCTGTCTCGGGTCTGCTCCAGATTTTCAAGATTCTCCGCATCCAGCTGCGCCAGTTCGGTTTTATCGGTGCTTCTCATTCCATTGATTTCAGAAACAAGCACCTGATAGGCATCTCTGTCGGCATTGAGAATAGTGGCTCTTCTCTCTTGTATTTCCATGACACTTTTGATGCCCGTACCCAGGGAATTCAATCCGAAAATACCAAACAGGAAGATCACGGCTATACCCAGCAGGGGAATCCCTGCAATTATTACAAACTGATACTTCAATTTCATAACATGACCCTTCCTCTCATATATCTATCTACTTTAAATGATATAGGGGGCCAGGGCGGGATTCCATGAGTTCACGGAAACTTCATAGACAACACATATACAAAGAAAACTGTTTGTTTTGAGAAAAAATTCCGACGTCTGTGAAAAGGGATTGCAAGGTTTTTGTATAGCCCAGATGTCTGTTGGCTACCAGAATCAGACGGCCCGGGCTCTGCAGTATCCGGGCGGATTCCCTGATAAACTGAAGTCCCGTTTCCACAGAGACTTTATGATTCTGATGGAAGGGAGGATTACAGAGCACCAGGTCGGCCGATGAGGACTCCACACCCGTGAGTATGTTTGTCTGAATGGGGGTAATCCGGTTTTCCAAACCGTTTTTGCGGGCAGATAAGCGGGTGCTTTCCACGGCAAGAAGAGAGTCGTCGGTAGCAATCACTCTGGCTTCGGGCCATCGGGATAATGCTGCAAGCGAGAGGATTCCCGAACCGCATCCCGGATCGGCGATCCGCTTCGGTTCAGGGATCTCCGGAAAGTGCTCCAGCAGAAATCTGGTCCCCCCGTCAAGCTTCCCCTGTGAAAAAACACCGGGGAGGGTGATCAGCTGCAGATCCTTCCAGATAAATGAAGTGGCGCCACCGTCCCGGGGATATGCCGAGGTTTTTGCAGATCCCCTGTAAAGCCGGGACTTCTTTATGATCCTGCTGTAGTCCGAGCCTGTGGTCCGTTCTTCAAAGGCGCTGTAAAAAGAGGGGGGCAGAAGATGGGATTTGGCTGCGGCAAAAACCGGGGTATTTTCCGGAACCCTGGTATTGATCCTCTCCAGCAGGTATTTGAAATATTCCAGGGATTTCGGAATTTTCAACAGAACCAGATCCGCATCTAGGTGAGTCTCTTCCAGTGAATTGGTAAAAAGAGTGAAATCTTTCTCCTGCAGATTCCGTTCCATGCTGTTCCGGGCGGATTGAAAATCAGTCCAGCAGGAGATGATATCATTTTTCAGAACAGAAGCCATGGCCCCGAAACTTTCATTGACGGTAAGGATTTTTTTGAATGGTCCCTTCTCCCTGACCGATGCCAGAAGGTATTCGTCTGCGCTGTCCCAGGGGCGGAGAGACCTGTCCTGTGTTTCCATTGCAAGGTCAATGCGTCCCAGCGGGGATTCCCATATATAAGTCATACCCGATTATAGCTTTTTCTTCAGGCTGTGACTATTCAGATGAATCCTATGGAAAAGCTTCTGTTTTATGATATGATAGCCCCGAAAAATTATGTTTGACCTGAAGATTCCCCTAGACAATGTATCCCTCCGGGCTTTCCTCTATCTGATCGATCTGAGAAATCTGAAAAAAGAGCTGAGCAATACCACGATATGTGACTATATCCTGGAAACGTTTCATGAGGTTTTTACAAAACGGTACAAGGATATGAAATCCTTCCGCTCCGGTTATGCGGGGAACCTGGCTCTGATTTTTGACTCTGATGAGGCCCTGGCGGGAAATCTGAACAGGTTTTCCAAAGTCCTTGATCCTCTTCTGAAAAAAACCGTGGAAAATCTGAAAACCGTAAGGATCCGTTTTGACGGAGATTTCTGTTATATCAGCCGGATCCCTTCGGAAAATGATTTCAGACTCCTTTGCGTCTTTTTCAACCTGAAACCGATTAATGCGGCTATCAACAGAAAAGTGAATCTCAAAAAGCCCGAAAACGGCTGGCTGGCACTGCTGTGCCGCCGATACAACCTGATTCTGGAAGATCTCCCCCCTCATCCTGCTTTGGAAACAGGCCGGGGACAGCCGGGAACGGCAGCTATTCTGAACCGTTACACCATCTACAACAGAGGCAATCTCTGGTTCGATCTGTTAAAGCCCCATTATTACAATTTCCGGAATCTCCGTTATAAACTCTATCTGAGAAGTTTGCTGATCGAACAGGATAATCTTTTTTACTGCATAATCCGGAACCGGGAGTTTGATTTTGATTATCAGAAGATTTTCCAGACCTGTATCACCATGGAAGAGGGCACACCGGTTCTCAATTCACGCGGTCTTTCGGACATCCTGGAGCTGGAGGATCTGATTCTGATTCCCAAAGAGAAGATCCGGGATGTCATTATGGACAATGTGGAACTTCCCCGCAGCTATCAGTATATGTTTACCCTTCTGGATGATTTTCTGGTTTTTCAGGACGGGACGATGGTGGATATCTCTTCCATGATTGTGAAAAACTCAGAAGAACTAATGCATATGGCCAACTTCAATCCCAATATCACCTTTGATAATAAACGGGAGGCCCGGATAAAAACGGAGTTTACCCGTGAGGCAAAGCAGGATGTGGATTTTAAACTCCGCCGGATCTCACGCAGCGGTGAAGAGAGCCATACGGTTATGAAATTCATTGAAAAAAGCAACAAGGGGCTTTTGAAGATCCGGGATTATACCCGCACGTCCCAGGGGTATATCGAATACGGCGAGGAAAAAACCTGTCTTATTGTTTTTAACGGAACCCGCTATCCCGACTTTCTCTGTATCTTTTTGGAAGATGCGGAACGGGTTGAAAAGAGGGGAAACCGGAGTTATTTTGACTACTCCTCCTATATCCTTCAGCAGAGCAGCCGTTTCAGGCATCTTTTCTTCCAGGTTGAGGCGGAATACAACCAATCCTCTTTCAAATCCCATGATACCTCAGAGGACAGCCTGAAAAAATGCAAATATATCTTTTGTGAAAATAAAACTTCCGACCTCTATCAGTCGCGTTTTAATGTATCCATTCCCGTTGTGGGAATAAGGGAGATTGCATGAATCTGGACCATCCCTACCTGAGCCGTCAGATCATTGCCTATATCGGGAATAAAAGGAAGCTCCTGAGCCTGATTAATAAATCCATCGATTCTCTGGGAATCACCAGAAAAGAGGGGCTGAAATTTTTTGATGTTTTTGCCGGAAGCGGAGTGGTTTCCAGACTGGCCAAATACCTGAATTTCGAAGTATTTACCAATGACTGGGAGTATTACTCCTATGTTTTGAGCCGCGGATTTATAAAAAATAACCGTTCCGATCTGGAAAAACTCTTCGGCGGGAGTGATGCATTTCTGGAGGAACTGGAGTTTTTTAACAATCTGCCTTCTCCCCCCGAAGAGGAACAGTATATCGCCCGGTACTACGCCCCCTCTTCCTTTGATCTTCAGGACGTGGATTACAAAACCCAGAGGCTTTTCTACACCCGGGACAATGCCTTGATTATTGATAAGATACGGGGGGCCATCGATAAGCGCTATCCCTATGGTACAGACAATTCTGTCATAGAGCAGAAGCGGAATCTCCTGATCAGCATGCTCATTTACGAAGCGGCAACCCATACCAATACTTCCGGAGTTTTCAAAGCCTTCCACAAAGGTTTCGGAGGTCACAGCAGAGATGCCCTGACCAGAATCCTGGCGCCCATCCGGATGCAGGTTCCACAGCTGATCGATTCGGACTTTCCGGTCCATGTCTTCCGTAAAGATGCCAATTTACTGGTAAAGGAGATGGATCCCGTGGATATCGCCTATCTGGACCCGCCATACAATCAGCATCAGTACGGAAGTAACTATCATATGCTGAACACCATAGCCCGGTGGGATAAAATTGCTGCTCCCCTGGATTTGAATGAAAAAGGAGAGCTTAAGGAGAAAGCGGCTATCCGGAAAGACTGGAAAGAGACCCGCAGCGACTACTGCTACCGGGATTCTGCGGCATCCGCATTTGCGGATCTTCTGGAAAATCTGAAAGCCCGGCATATCCTGATCAGCTACAGTACCGACGGAATCATTCCTTTTGAACAGATGAAAGAGATCTGCCGCAGAAAAGGCCGATTGGGCATCGTAACCAATGAGTACACCAAATACAGGGGAGGCAAACAGAGCAATTCCCGGCTCAATACGAATATCGAGTTTATCCTCAGTATCGATACAGAAAAATCCACCAATGCCGCCAGCATCCGCAAAGTCGATACTGTGATCAGCCAGAACAGATTGCGTCTGCTCTTTAAAAACAATTTTTCCAGCAGTAAGTTGAAGGAACAGGCTTACTCTGTAGAGGGAGACAGAGTCGTCTTCAAGGTTGTGGAGACTCTGGTTCCCATTGAAACCCGGGATCTTTTTGAGCTGAATCCTCCCGGATCTCTGGATGAACTGAGCCTGGATGAACTGGATCTTTTATACAGTAAACTCCAAAGGTCCATGTGCCAGACCAAAGAGGAAGAGCTGGATGAGATCCTCCTCAAGATCGACGGGGATACCGAAAGGAATCTGTATTATATAAGGCTGATTCCCGACAGACTCAAAAAGCTGGCCCATAAAAAAAACCGCAGCAGGTTTTATCACTATCTGGAGTCGATCAGAAAAATTGAATCTGCCCACAGAGAACTCTACTCTCTAATAAAAAAACGGGTAGACAGTATTGAGCAGCTGGCGGAAAAAAGATTTAATAACTGAATGGAAAAATAAAATGGTGTCTTTACAGGAGTGTTCATGAAGTATCCGTCTGTTCCGGTATTCAATATAACAGAAACTTTTTCAGGGATTCTCAAAGACGGATGGGACAGGATCAGCCGCCACGGCGGTTTTCTGGCTCTGGTCTGGGGAATCTTCAATATACCTACCAATCTATTTCTCTACTACAGGATCGAACCCTATCTGGAAAAAATAGATCCCAATGCGGGGGGGGACGGTGTTTTCTTTATGATGCTTCTGCTGAATATTCTCGGTTATATTCCTATGATTGCCATTGCCGTTATGATCAGAAAAGAAACCGAAGAATCGGAAAATCCGATGGATTATAACGAGATCCTCTGGCTTTCGGTCAGAAAAATCCCGCTGTATCTCACCACATCCCTTTCCATGCTCATCAGGATGTTCCTTCCGGCGGTACTGCTTATGCTGCCCATATCGCTCCTTTCCATTCCCTTGTCTTCCGGGGGGATTTCCGATCAGACCCTGATGTTCCTCTTTATCGGCTATTTTACAGTGGTTCTGGTTTATCTCACACTCCGGTATTATTCTGCGGGTATGTTTTATCTTATGCTGGATATCAGCAATTTCAGAGCGGTTCTCTGCAGCGCATCCCTGTTTAAAAATAATAAAAAGGTTATTTTTCAGGTTATGGGCGTTACATTTGTTCTGCCCATGCTGCTGAATTATGCTGCTGTTTTTGTGCTGGTTGATAGTTTTAAATACATGCTGGTGAGTCTTGTTCTGAGCGCTGTCCTTTTTCTCGGTACGGGACTCTATGCCAATCTGTTCCGGTTTATCGAAATCGGGGAAGAAGAAAATTTTTTATCGAATAATATACAGAAGGGATTGGATAAGTAATATAACCGGATTTATACTGTTTATATAGGTTTAAAAAAAATGATTGTCAAAAAGAAAGAAAAGTGGATTCCCGTCAGGAAATCCAATTTGAAATATTACGATGATCTGGATCTGTTTTACAAGAATAAAACATCCGGAAGCGTCCTCCTTTACAAGTCTTCAGGTATGAAAATCTCTGATGAGAGGCTTAAGGACAAACCTTATTCGGGGGACTTGTATATTCGTCCGGAAGATAAAAACAAATGTCTCAGAGCCGCTCAGCGGGGATTTGGAATGGACCTTACCCATACGATTATGAAAGAGGGTGTCGGCAAGGTGAAAGAGGGGTTGATCCATCTGGTGGACGAAACCCTGAACGAACCCCGATCGGGAGGATTGGAAGTGATCCCCGATACCATGGAAGCCATTGTGGACGGGTATTCCAGACAGCCGGATATTATTAAAAATCTGGCCAAAATTTCCCATAGCGACTACTCTACAACCATCCATTCCATTAATGTTATGGCTTTGACCATAGGATACTGCTTCTATACGGAAAAGAGCTTTACCAGGACTGTCAGCTATGGTCTGGCGGCGCTTTTTCATGACATAGGAAAAACCGAAATCCCTATTGAAATCCTTACATCCCCCCGGAAACTTACGGATATGGAATTTCTGACCATGAAAAACCATACAGTTCTGGGAGCAGAGATTCTCCAGACCAACGGTCCTTCTGTTCATTCGGCTATACCGGGAGCTATGGAACATCATGAAAAACTGGACGGAAGCGGGTACCCGAACGGTAAAAACGCCATTTCGGAAATCGGACAGATCCTGGCGATTATCGACTCTTATGAAGCGATTACCAACGATGAAAGGCTGTACCGTTCCGCTATGGAGCCTCTGGAAGCTTTGAGTATGCTCAAGGAAGAGGTGGACAGACGCAGACTGGATCAGAAAATCTTTGTAAACTTTGCCTACAGTCTGACAGATTTTTCGAAAAACAGCGGAAAATCCAAATATAAACAGATCTTTCAGGGCTGGAACCTGGCAGAAGTCTCATCCTAGATTTTCTTTTTTGTGTAAAATCCAGAAATCTTCTTTTCATAATTGAATTGCCATCCATTTTTTTAACGTTTATACTGATGTTAACAGGATAATTCACACAAATTGAGAAATCCGGTTCACCACAAAAAACAGACTGAGGATAGCATATGGTCGATGAGTACTTTTTATTTCTGCATAGAGACCTGCCGAGACAGGGTCCCGGATCTTCCCAATCCACCCATACAGTCATAGATTTGCTGCCTCAGAAAAATTATTGCGATATTCTCGATATCGGCTGCGGTCCGGGGATGCAGACTATGGATCTTTCCCGGAGATTTCCCGAGAGCCGGATCACGGCCCTGGATAAATACAATATTTTTCTGAATCAGCTTGAAGATTCCTGCCTGGACCTGGGAATTGAAAATGTCATTACAACCCAGGGGGATATGATGTCTCTCCCTTTCAGACCCGAATCATTTGATATGATCTGGTCGGAAGGGGCCATTTACATTATCGGTTTTGAAGAAGGTTTGAAAGAGTGGCGGCGGTTTCTCAGAAAAGACGGGTACCTTGTTGTGTCCGAGCTCTCCTGGCTCACCGCTGCGCGTCCTCCTCTGATTCAGGCATACTGGGATGATACCTATCCGGATATGCAGGATATTTACGAAAATATCGGAATGATCGAACGGGCCGGCTACAATCTCAGAGGCCTTTATGTTATACCCCCCGAGGACTGGGATAATGACTATTATCTCCCTCTCCTGGAAAATCTGAAAAAAGAACAGGGCCGTCCCCTTACGGAAGATCAGATGACCTGTCTTGAGCTGGAATTTCTGGAAATTCAGATGCATAACAAATTTTCCCGGTATTTCAGTTATGTCTTTTATGTTATGGAGAAAGCCTGAGTCGGCGGAACTGTCCATGTGGTATGAACATCCGGCTGGAAAAATTTTTTACAAAACAGAAGGTACGGGAAAGATTCTTCTGATACTCCACGGGTTTGCGGTGGATCATACCATGATGCATGGCCTTCTTGAACCGGAATTTGCCGGGAAGGAAGAATCCTGGATGCGGGTGTATGTGGATTTGCCCGGTATGGGCAAAAGCGATCCTCTTGAACCGGATGATTATGCGGATCAGGCCAGTACTCTTTTACTCTGTTTTATGAAAGAAACCTTTCCCGGCCGGAAATACGGGATTCTCAGTCATTCCTATGGAGCCTATCTCGCCCGGAAAATGATTTATGATCATCCCGGAAACATTCAGGGGGCTTTTTTTATCTCACCCGTGGTCTACCCCATGAAGGAGGACAGAACCCTTCCTGCTTTTGAAAAATGGAAAGCACTACCCGAACTGGGAAAAGCGGATCCCCGCATCTATCAATCCTACACTGAGTCTGCCGTGGTCGAAACCTTTTATGGATGGGATCTGTACCGGAGAACGGTCTATCCGGTTTTAAAGCGGCTGAACAGGGAAAATGTCCGGTTTTATCAGAAAAAGGGGTACGCCTGTTCGGTGGATGTGAACTGTCTGCCGGCACCTTTCCGGGGGCCCTCAGTTTTTCTCATGGGAAGGCAGGACCATATAACCGGTTATCAGGATCCTCTTGTGTTGCAGCATGACTATCCGGAAGGTGATTTTATCCTTCTGGCCGGAGCGGGGCACTATCCGTTTTATGAAAGGAAAGAGTTCTTTTTTCTGGTGATGGGCAGATGGCTGGGGAGAATCTGAAAAGGGACCTATCCATAGGATTAAGGTCCCTTTATTCAAAAATCTATATGAACCGGGAGCCGTCACTCCCGGGACTGCCGGGTAGGAAAGACTATCCCTTGATTTTGATTGAAAGGGGAGCAGGCTTCTCTTTTTTGGGAAGCACCAGGGTCAGAAGACCGTTTTTCATTTCCGCTTCGATGGCATCTCTGTTGAAATCTTCAGGAAGGACAAAACTCCTTTCAAACGCTGCGGTTCTCTCTTCCTCTTTTCCTTCTTCGCTGATATCCGGCTGATTCAGAGCTTTGATGGTTAAAAGGTTCTCTTTAACCTGAATGTCCAGATCCTCCGGTCCGAATCCGGGCAGTTCCACAGTCATTTTCAGGCCGTTTTCTTCCTGATGAACATTAACTTTGGGTTTTCTGGTCTCTTTCATAACCTCTCTTGCGGGGGCTTCAAAAAAGGAATGGAACATTTTATCCATTTCATCCCAGGGATTCACAACAATGTTGGGCTTTCTTCTTACTACTATATTTGTCATATCTGACCTCCAGATTTTATTTGCATTTTCTGATAATACTAATGCATAGAGCGTGCCAATTTTTGTCTTATATGTTTTAATTTATTGCATTGTAAATAATTAAATATGTTTGACCCCAAGGTTCTTCTAAAGGTCATGAATTTATTCTCATCAATTGCGGCCTCCAGTGCACAGTTCTGTTTCAAAACGGGTCATATGGGTCATTCAGGTAAAATAGTGTGTCAAAATTTCCCTCCCACCTGTTTTATTAGGGGATGAAATGTATCAGGGTGTCATAAATACAGGTTTTTACAGCAGGTGAATTCGTTTTCAAACGCCTGCTCTAGATTGAATCATTTTATATTTCTAACTCCCTCTGGGCTGGTCGGAAGCAGGCTTCCTGCTCGCCTATGCAACCAGAGGAGAGGGTTCAGAACAAGTATTTTCATGTTTCAATGGGAAAAATGTATCAGGATGCCGTAAAACCAGGATTAATAATCAGGGGATTAACGGTTTTTTTATTTTCCTATATTATGAAATCATTATGAAACAGATGCTAAAACAGGATTTACATATTCATACAGTTTACTCAACCGGTGACGGAGCTGTGGAACCTCAACAGACAATGGCCCTGGTTCAAGAGATCGACCATGCGGAAATCCGGGGGATCAGCGATCATTTTGAATACCTGACCGGCCCGGTTTTTGAAAGGTACAGAGAAGAAGCCCATTCTCTGGGATTCTACTGCGGATGCGAGGTCAACGACAGCAGCGATGCCATTCAGGCGGTGGATTATCCCTTCGATTACTATATCTACCACTGCCGGGATACCAAGTCTGAATACAACGGGGCGGAAATCCTGCTGAACACGGGAAAGCCTGTTATTATCTCCCATCCCATGGCGATCGGTGCAGATTTGAAGAAGGTTCCCACCGACTGTCTTATTGAACTGAACAACCGGTACATCTGGAAAGCCGACTATATGAGTTACTATACTCCTTTTCTCAACCGGTTCCAGTTTGTTATCGGATCTGATGCCCATAAACCCAACTGGCTGAATCAGGTGATTGCCCGCCATGCGGCAGAGAAGCTCGGGATTGAAGAAACCCTGGTCTTTTCTGAAAGGTACAGCCCGGAAAAAGTCCTGGCCCGGGTATAGATTCCCTTCTATTCACAAAAACATCCCCATCCGTTATAATCCCTCTCAATGAATGACCTGTTCTGCGGGATGGGGAAGGAGAGGGGAGTGACAATCAGAGAAAGGGCCGAAGAAGCCCGAAAAGCATCGCTCAAACTGGCGTCTCTGGATGGAGAGCTGAAAAACCGGGCGCTTGATGCCATGGCCAGAGGCCTGGAAGAACGCAAAGATGAAATCATCAAAGCCAACCGGGAAGATTGCCGGCGAAGTGAAGAGGAGAATGTTCCCTCCCCTCTGTTGAAAAGGCTGAAATTTGAGGATGATAAGATTACCCAGGTTATCGAAGGCATTTTAAGTCTGAAAAGCCTCACGGAACCGGTGGGACAGACACAGCTGGCAACCGAGCTCGATGAAGGACTGGAACTCTACAGAATCAGCTGCCCTATCGGAGTTGTGGGCATCATATTCGAATCCCGGCCTGATGCGCTGGTTCAAATATCCTCTCTCTGTTTAAAAAGCGGTAACGCCCTGCTTCTCAAAGGGGGATCAGAGGCCGCTCAAACCAACAGAATCCTTGCGGATATTATTAGTCAGTCTACGGTAGAAGCCGGGATGCCTTCCGGCTGGATTCAGCTGGTGGAAACCCGCAGCGACGTGAACGAAATGTTCAAACTCAGCGAATTGATCGATCTTCTCATCCCCAGAGGATCCAATGCGTTTGTGAAGTATATCATGGAGAATTCGAGCATTCCTGTGCTGGGACACTCCGACGGTATCTGCCACATCTATCTTCACGAAGATGCGGATCCTGCAAAAGCGGTTCCCATCATTGTGGACTCCAAAACCCAGTATGTGGCTGCCTGCAATACCGTGGAAACCCTGCTGGTTCACAACAGTGTCCGGAACCTCCTTCCGGGAATTAAAAAAGCTCTGGAAGAAAAAAATGTGGAACTCTGTGGCTGTGAAAGAACCTGCCGGATCATAGATGTTCCCCCGGCCAGTGAACAGGACTGGGCAACCGAATATGTGGACTATAAGCTTTCCATTAAAATTGTGGACTCCATGGATGAGGCTGTGGATCATATCAATACCTACGGTTCAAAGCATACCGATTCAATCCTTACGGAAAACAGGGATGCGGCCGCCCTTTTTATGGACCAGGTCGATGCGTCCAGTGTTTTCTGGAACTGTTCCACCCGGTTTAGCGATGGATTCCGCTACGGATTCGGCGCAGAAATCGGCATCAGTACCAGTAAAATTCACGCCCGGGGCCCAGTGGGACTGGAAGGGCTTTTAATCTACAAGTACAAGGTGCTGGGAAATGGTCAGACCGTAGGGATGTACAGCAACAGGGAAAAGACATTTAAACACAAACCTCTGGACAGAGACTGTCCCCTATAAATTACATCAGGAGAGATAAGATCATGAATAGACAGGAAATCAATCTGAAAGAGTTTACCCTGAAACCAACTGCCCTCTGGTCCGGCAGATGGCTTTTGCTGACAGCGGGAGATTTTGAAAAGGGAGAGTACAACTCCATGACCGTTGCCTGGGGAAGTCTCGGTACCATGTGGCACAAGCCCTTTGCGCAGGTTGTGGTTCGTCCCCAGAGATATACCTTTGAATTTATGGAAAAATACCCGGATTTCACCCTATCGGTTCTTCCGGCAGACCAGATTAAAACCATGCAGCTTATGGGATCCAAATCCGGCAGAGACGAAGATAAAATCGCCCTGGCAGGTTTAACCCCCATGGTTTCTCAAACCGTAGGGGCCCCGGCTTTTGAAGAAGCAGAACTGATTATGGAGTGCCGGAAGATCTACCGGGATGTGATAAAGAAGGACTCTTTTCTGGATCCCGATCTTGATTCCAATTATGCCCAGGGAGATTACCATACCATCTATTTTGGGGAGATTCTGAAAGTGATGGGTACTGATTCCTATAAAAGCTGAGTTTTTCCAGAGCTTTTCTGACAGGGAACAGATACAAAAATGGTTTTGCTTTTCCTTTCCTCCCTGATATAATGGCATTTACAACATGAGGGAAGGAGAAGCATATGAACAGTAAACCCTGGGACTTTCTGGAAGAGTACAGAGGCGTATTTTTTAAAGGGACCTGGCCGACTCTGCCGGAAGTTCTGAAAATCACCGTGGACAGGTACCCGAAAAGAAGGGCCTTTACCGCGTTTTCTCCTGCGCTTCTGGAATTCAATTACAGTGAAGTTTTGGAAAAATCCGAACTTCTGGGGCAGTACCTCTACTCTCAGGGTATCAGAAAAGGCGACAGAGTGGGCGTAACCGGGAAGAATTCCCCCGAATGGGCTCTTGCGTATCTGGGAATCCACTTTGCCGGTGCCACGGTTGTTCCTCTGGACTACGGACTGAAGAACAAGGAAATCCAGGGACTCATGGAAGTGGCAGACGTGAAGATCCTCTTTTGCGACGAAGAGAAGTTTGATTTTTTCAAGGATCAGAATCTGCAAGAGCTTATCAGTCTCTCTCCCCGGAAAGAGCACTATATTCTGGATATCGAATGCAGCGCCAAAGAGGATATTCCCCTTCCGGAAGAAGGTGATCTGGCTGCTATTCTCTTTACCTCCGGAACCACAGGAGTCGCCAAAGGGGTTATGCTGACCCACAGTAACTTTGTCAGCGATGCCTATCAGGCGCAGGCTCATATGAATATCTTCCATACGGATGTTTTTTATGCTCTTTTGCCCCTGCATCACTCCTACTCCATGCTGGCTGTTTTTATCGAATCGGTCTGTGTGGGAGCGGAGGTCGTATTTGCCAAAGCCCTGGCGATTCAGCAAATCCTGAAAGATCTGAAACAGGGAAAGGTCACCATGTTTCTGGGAATCCCCATGCTCTTCAACAAGCTTATCAAGGGCTTAATGAAAGGCATCAGGGAAAAAGGGATTGTGGTCTATGGAATCATCCGTTTTCTCATGACCATCAGCGGACTCATCAAGAAGTATTTTCATGTGAACCCCGGAAAGAAGATGTTTAAAGGAATCCTCAGTAAAGTCTCTCTGGATACCAACCGGATCTGTATCTGCGGAGGAGGCCCCCTGCCGGCTTCCACGTTTAAAATGTTCAATCAGCTGGGGATTGATTTTGTACAGGGATATGGTCTGACCGAGACCTCTCCCATTGTTGCCCTGAACCCGAAGGAAGCCTATAAGGAAAGCTCGGTGGGAAAAATGATCCCCGGGACGGAAACGAAGATCCTTGATCCCGATGAGCACGGATGCGGCGAGATTGCCATCAGGGGATCCATGGTGATGCAGGGGTATTATAAAAACCCCGAGGCTACCAGGGATGTCCTTATGGAGGACGGTTTTCTGAAAACCGGTGATGTGGGATACCTGGATAACGACAACTACCTGTATCTGACGGGACGGGCAAAGTCCATGATTGTCACCGAAGGGGGAAAGAATGTTTTTCCCGAAGAAATTGAGGACAAATTTCAGCTCTACGATGAAATTGAGCAGATCCTGGTCAGGGGGTTCCTGCTGGATGAAAAGATGAAGGTGGAAGGCATTGAAGCTTTGATCTATCCTGCTGAAGACAGTAAAGGCAAAGATGAAGAACATTTTCAGAAAATCATTGATGAAGTGAACCATGAACTCAAGCCGTACCAGAAAATCAACAGGTTGAGAATTTTGGATGAGCCGATGGAAATGACCACTACAAAAAAAATCAAACGCTTTGCCGTAAAGCATTAAGGAATTACATGAAGCTGGAAATCTGCGACTCCAATGTGAGTCTCTACGAACGAGTTGTTGAAGAAACCGGGAAACCTGTGCAGTGGGTGCAGGGGGAAGGTATGCCGTCCATGGTGGAGGTCCGGCCGGCCCGCAGGGACGATCAGGCTCATATTGTGTATATTTCGAAGGATTACCGAGAACCGGAAGGGCAGCATCTGATTGCCTGTAAAGGGTATCAGCTCCTGAGAATCTTTTCCGAGAAAGAGGAGGACCGCCGCATTGCCTCTGCCGGAAAGGAACATCTGAATAATGCCAGAATGCGTTTGGCCCTGGATACTTCCGAAAGGCCGGATCTGGCACAGGCTCTTAATCAGCAGGAGATTGTAAAGAGCTGGATTTTCGGTGTTGTCAATCAGCTTCTGAGTCAGCCTCCCGATATATTTATCCAGAAAGCCGTACGGGAAAATCATCCGGACTTGCGGGAAGCACAGGATCTTGTTCTGGAGGGACAATTCCGGGATTTTCTGGCAGCCATGACCGAAGAGGTAAAGCTTTACAGCCCCAAAACGGTCTATGATGCGTCTCTGATTATGAATGCCGTCTATCTGCATCTTCTGGACAGGGAGATGGGGAGCAGCTTTATCTCCCTGATTGAAGTTCTTCCCATGCGGAAAAAGATTGAAAGACTTTTTCATGCTTCTCTTGCTGTTCTGAATGATTCACCTGCGGGAGACAGAGCTCTGATCGACACATGGGCGGAATTCCTTCATATCCGGGACTGGTACGATTGGTCTCCTTTTGAAAAATGAAATATCTTGTCAGCGCCTGCCTGGCGGGAGAATCCTGCCGGTACGATGGAACCCATTGCGCCGATCCCCTTTATGTGGACATGAAAAACAGGGGGGAAGCCCTTCCTGTCTGTCCGGAACTGCTGGGAGGGCTGGGGATTCCCAGATCCCCCTGTGAAATCCGGAATGGACGGGTCATCAGCATTGACGGAGATGACCGGACAGAAGCCTTTATGAAGGGAGCTGAACATACAGTCCGGCTGGCCAGGGAAGAAGGAGCTGTCTGCGCTGTGTTAAAAAACAACAGCCCATCCTGCGGTTTTGGTTCTGTTTACGACGGTACTTTTACGGGAAAACTTGTTCCGGGTCTGGGAGTCGCAGCTGAGGCGCTGAGCCGGGAGGGACTTTTTCTTTTTAATGACACGGGTTTTACGGCTGCTCAAACTGTCCGGCTCAGAAAAATACGGGAAAAGGAGTATGACCGGCTGGTTGCTGTTTCCACCGAATCATTCCTTTCGGATTCGCTGACCCACTCTCCCTGCGGGGCGGGAGGGCCGGAAGGGTTTGACAGTGTGGAATGGCACAGGGAAGCTTCCGGCCGGGGACGGCTTTTGGTCATTACCTATAACAATGAGCTGGCAGGCGGATTGTTTGTTACCCTGAAGCCTGATAAAACAGGATGGATCAACAGAATTTTTGTGCGCAGCGATCTTCGGGGAAAGGGGATAGGCCGGCGGGTCTTTTTTCTTCTGGAACAGAAATATTCTTCCATCAGGGAGTGGGGACTGGACACTCCTGACTGGGCTCATCATAATCAGAGATTCTATGAGTCCATGGGGTATAAAAAGACCCGGGAAATCTATTCAAAAGAAGCGGGCTTTTATCTGGTGGTACTAAAAAAGCGGTGTATCCTCCCGAAAGGGAAACTGAAGTCCTGAAGAAGTTATTATGGTTATTAAAGAATTGATTGTTGTGGAAGGAGCCGACGATGTGGCTGCTGTGAAAAAAGCGGTAGATGCCGAGGTTCTTCCTGTTCACGGTTTTGCTGTAAGATCAAAAGAAACCCTTGATAAAATTCTCTTTGCCAGTCAGAGAGTAGGGGTTATTGTTCTGACTGATCCGGACCATGCGGGGCGTCAGATACGGGAAACCATCGAAAACGCTGTTCCCAATGTCAAACATGCCTACATTTCCCGCAGGGAAGGAACCCGGGGGGATAATATCGGAGTGGAAAATGCCTCCCCCGAAGCCATCAGGGCTGCTCTGGAAAAAGCCCGGTACAAACTGGTGGAAAAAAGAGAAGAGTTCAGCCTGCAGGATATGGACTATTATGGCTTGTCCGGTGATTCGGGATCCAGGGAGCTCCGCCGGAAGGTGGGAGACAGGCTGAGAATCGGATACGGAAATACCAAGCAGTTTCTCTCACGGTTGAATCATTATAATATCTCCCGTCAGGAGCTGGAGGAACTCCTCAGGGAACTTCAGTAGATCAAAGGGGATCCTGAATCCTGGGGGACCGTGTTCTGTACCCTTCGCTTTTCTCTTCCTGTCTCCTTTCAAAAATCATGGTTATCGCCAGCAAGCCGAAAAGAACAGGGATCAGAATAAAGGACAATCTCAGACTGTAATGGTCTCCTATCCATCCCATCAGCCAGCTGGTCACGGCAAAGCCGGGTATCCCCGCAGCAGAGAGCAGAATAAAAAGCATGGTAGAATCCCCCTGTATCCGGTCTACCGCATAGGACTGTATGCTTGGCCAGAAACAGGCGCAGGCCAGACCGGCAGGAAAGAGAAGAAAAAACAGCCCCGTCAGACTCTGAATCTGGAAAAAATCCCAGACTGATAAGGAGTCCGGCCAGAGAGGATACAAGTATCTGATAAAAGATGCGGCTTTGTCTGATAAGTCCTCCTGCTATGCGTCCTGCAATCATACCCGATGCGAAGATTGCCGTTCCCAGAGCTCCGGCTCTGGGTGCCGTGCCGTAAGACATCTGGATAAAGCTGGCTGTCCAGAAGGTATAGGCCGACTCCACTCCGCCTCCGCAGACCATTGCCAGGGCGAATACCCAGAACCGGCGTTTTTTCAAAAGGGTTCTGGCATGAACCAGAGGATTCCCTTCGTTCCGGGAAACCACACTCTTTTTTGACGCTTTTCCCAGAGTTCCGGAAAGGAAAAAGAGGGTCACCCCCAGGCTCAGGACTCCCAGCCCCAGAAAAATCATCCTCCAGGTTGCTCCTCTTGTCAGAAGTTCTCCTGTGACCAGAACAGTTCCCAATACTCCGATGGAAAAAAACGCATTGACCACATTCAGATAGGCTCCCGAATTCTCCGGATGGAGATCCTGAATCAAAGGATTGATCAGCGCCTCCAGTACTCCGCCTCCCAGTCCGACCAGGGTCATGGCGGCCAGAATGAAAAAGTAGGAGGGTGCCAGTCCATAAAAGAAAAGTCCCCCTGTCAGTATGAAACCACCGGCTATTAATACCGCCGGCTTACCCCACCGGGAGGCTGCTATTCCGCTGTAAAGGAGAATTCCCAGAAGAAGCAGGGCTCTGACCGCTTCGATGGATCCCCCTTCACTCAGGCTGAGGTCCATCTCTTTCAGAAGAATTATCAGGCAGATAGGTGTTGCCACTGCGCTGGCAGCATAGATCATGAGAAAGGCTGAAGCTCCATAATCAAGACGGGACATTTTCAGGTATTTCATATCTGAACTGTAGATTATTTTAACCTTCAGAGCAAGATTTTCCTCTCTCCATGCCGGAAATATCAGGAGCTTGGTATATGGTAATCCAGGGAGAGGCGCTCTATAATTTAAAAAAGAGGTGGCACGATGGAAACCCGGAATCTGCTGGTTGCCCTGATGTTTCTGTTATCCTTTTTCTCCTGTGTACAAAAGGAGGAAATAACAGAACCTCTGCACGGTGAGAATGATCAGAAATCTGTCCTGGGAAAAGTTCTCTATGTAGACTCCTACCATGCGGATTTTCCCTGGATTCAGGATATAACCGCCGGAATGCTTCAGGTATTCGGGATTGAAGAAAATGAGGACGGCACTCTGAATCAATCACAGGGTCTTGTTGAACTGAAAATCCATCATATGGATACAAAAAGGCATCAGGGGCCGGACTTTATGCAGAAGGCAGTCCAGGATGCCCTTTCAATCATTGAAGTATGGCAGCCTGATGTGGTGATTACCAGTGACGATAATGCAGCCAAGTATCTGATAGAACCCTATTTTAAAGGGAGTGAGCTTCCTTTTGTTTTCTGCGGAGTCAACTGGGATGCTTCGGTTTACGGTTTTCCCCAGGAGAATATCACAGGAATTCTGGAAGTTCAGATGATAGATCAACTGGTGAACGAACTTTCTTCCTACGCAAAAGGAAACAGAGTGGGGTTTATTAAAGGCGACTCTTTGACTGCGGTTAAAGAGGGTGAGAATTTTGAATCTCTTCTGGGATATCCTATTGTTAAATCCTATGCCCGTGATTATGCGGACTGGAAAGAAAAATATATAGCCTTACAGAAACAGGTGGATATTCTCCTGGTGGGGCATCTGGAAGCTCTGCCGGACTGGGATCAGGATTTTGAAAGCCTTTCTTCCTTTATGCTTCAGAATACAGAGATCCCTACGGGATCCTGGGATCCCTGGTTCAGTGAAATGGTTTTAATTACCTACGCGCAGATCGGCCGTGAGCAGGGGGAATGGGCCGCTGAGGCCGCATTGAAAATACTGCAGGGGACTTCTCCTTCCCGGATCCCCATCAGCCGAAATAAAAATGCCGCTATTTATCTTAATATGAAACTGGCAAGGAAGCTGAACATAAAATTCCCTATGGAACTTGTGGAAAGGTCCCATCTTGCAGGGATGGATAACAGCCTCTGAATAAAAGATCCGCAGAGCGGGAATACAGGCTGATTTTTCCTTATCTGGACAAAAAAGCCTATGTGTAATATGGTTTCATCATCTAACGGGAGTTATCCCGACAGCTGGGGGAGTCCGCGTCTATGCGGGCTGAGAGGACAAGAATGTCCGACCCTTTGAACCTGATGCAGTTCATACTGCCGTAGGGAAGCTGGGCCGGTCTTTTCCGGTCTGTAAGTCTGTTCCGCCGGTTTTTGAACTGGACGGGAAGATGCAGACAAGGAGAAAAGACGAAAATGGAATCATCACGTCAGTTTAAAACGCAAAAAGAAGCGGCCCGCCTGGGAATTATCACACCGGAAATGCAAATCTGTTCTCTTTATGAAGGAGTCTCTGCAGAGGTTCTGCGCCGAAAATGCGCCGAAGGGAGGGTCGTTATACCGGCCAACAGGAATCATTCATCCCTGAAAGCCAGGGCCATCGGAGAAGGACTCAGCGCCAAAATTAACGTGAACCTGGGAATCAGCAGGGATGTACAGGATTTTGACCGGGAAATGGTAAAAGTCAGGAAAGCCGCCAAATGGGGAGCTCATGCCATAATGGATCTGAGCTGCTGGGGGGATACAAAAGCTTTCAGGCAGAGAATCCTGGCCGAGTCACCGGCGGTTATAGGAACGGTTCCTGTGTATGATGCCGTGGGGAACAAGGATACCGATCTGGCAGAGCTGACTGCCGGGGACTTTCTCTGTGTAGCGGAGGAACATGCCCGGGACGGTGTGGATTTTATGACAGTTCATGCCGGATTGAACAGGCACACAGCCCGGGTGATCAGGGATAATCCCCGGCTGGTTAATATTGTTTCCCGGGGCGGATCGCTTCTTTATAGCTGGATGGATATGACCGGGAATGAAAACCCCTTTTTTGAATATTACGACGACCTTCTTGAGATCTGCAGGGAATACGATGTGACCCTCTCTCTGGGGGATGGCTGCCGGCCGGGAGGACTTGCCGATGCAGGAGATGCTTCCCAGATAGCCGAATTGATCACCCTGGGAGAACTCACCCTGAAAGCCTGGGAGAAGGATGTGCAGGTTATGATCGAAGGTCCGGGGCATGTGCCCCTCCATGAAGTGTCATCCCAGATCATTACTGCCAAAAAACTGACCCATAACGCACCCTTGTATGTGTTAGGTCCGATTGTCACGGACATTGCTCCGGGATATGACCATATCACCAGTGCCATCGGAGGAGCTGCCGCTGTGGCGGCGGGTGCGGATTTTCTGTGTTATGTTACCCCGGCGGAGCATTTGCGGCTTCCCGATGAGCAGGATATGAAAGAGGGGATCATGGCCGCTCTGGTAGCCGCACATGCAGGAGATATAGCCAAAGGGATACCGGGAGCCATTGAAAAGGACCATGAGATGAGCTCTGCCCGGGCGGCCCTGGACTGGAACCGGATGTTTGAACTCTCCCTGGACCCGGAAAAAGCCCGCTGCTATCGTAAATCTTCCCAACCCGGGGAGGAAGATACCTGTACCATGTGCGGAAATATGTGCGCCATCCGGAATATGAATCGCATCCACAAGGGAGAGCCGGTGGTTCTTCTTTCTCCCTGATCATCCATTTTTCAAGTTTTTCCCGGCAGCGAATAAGGGAGAGCTGCGAAGGCTCTTTGTGAAATTGAGCATGGAATCCCCCTGGTTTCAGGGGGATTTTTATTGGTAATTTCAAAGATTCAATTCTATAATCTTAAAGTAGTGAACAAAATAAAAAACCACCATTTTTCCCTCTTTCTGTTTATTCTTATGGCCATTATTTCCTGTGAAAAAAATGAGGGAATGGAACTTCCGGCAGCAAAGGAGCTTACCGCTGCGGAGATTCCCAGAAAAAAAGTCTTATATGTGGACTCCTATAATATAGATTATCCCTGGATAAGGGACCTTATGGAAAGTATGCTGGGGGAGTTCAGCATAGAAATGGACGAGAACGGAGGGTTTGACGGGTCGGAAGGCCTGGTTGCCCTGAAAGTGTTCCATATGGATACAAAAAACAATAAAGACCGGGATTATATTATTGCGGCTGCACAGAGAGCCAGGACGATTATAGAAGAGTGGCAGCCCGATGTTGTGATTGCCAGCGATGACAATGCCTCCAAATACCTGATAGCGCCCTATTACCGGGGGAGTTCCCTGCCTGTGGTATTCTGCGGTATCAATGGAGACTCTTCTGTTTATGGTTTCCCGGCTGAAAACATAACGGGAATGGAAGAGTTTAAGCTTGTGGACCAGCTTATTGAAGAGCTGACCCGCTTTGCCCGGGGAGACAAAGCAGGTATTCTTATGGCAGATAACCTTTCGGCTCACAGAGAGGTCGAAGAATTCGAGAAGCTTTTGGGATATCCCCTGACCAAAGAGTTCGCCCGCAGTTACAAGGAATGGGAAAGACTTTTTATTACCATGCAGCAGGACCTGGATATTCTTCTCATCGGGGCACTGGACGGTCTTTCCGGCTGGGATCATGATCTTTCTCTTCTGGGAAATTTTGTTGAGAATGAAACCAGAATACCTACAGGATCCTGGCTGGACTGGCTTAATGGGATTGTACTGATCACACTGGCGGAGAAAGCCTCGGAAATGGGTGAATGGGCTGCTTCAGCTGCTCTGAAAATCCTGAACGGCACGTCTCCTTCGGAAATACCCGTTGTCAGAAACAAACAGGCTTCTGTCTATCTGAATATGGCATTGGCAAAAAAACTGAATGTGATCTTTCCTCAGGATATAATTGATCGGTCTCATCTGGTAAACCGGGTTGGCTCTTATGATCATTAGTACCAATATGCACAGGCGTATCCGGGGATTTATTTCTTTTTTTCTCCTTTTGATTCTGATAGCAGGTTGTGCTCAAAAACCGGATGATGGAGAAACAGAAAAAAAGGAAACAACAACCTCCCTCATATCACCTCCTGAAGAGAGACCGGAAGCGAAAAGCAGAATCCTTTATGTAAACTCCTATGACGAAGGTTATGGATGGAGCGACGGCATAGAGAAGGGTTTGCATATGGCGCTGACCGATGGAAATGTTCCTTTTGAGCTGGAAATCTTAAGGATGGATACAAAAAGAAACGAAGATAACGATTACTACCTGCAAGCGGGTGAGGCTGTAAAAAACAAGGTGATCCAATGGAAGCCGGATATCCTTCTGGGAAGCGACGACAATTTTATCAGGTTTGCCGTTGTTCCCTACAGGCTGTATGATACCGTTCCTCTCATTTTCTCGGGTGTCAACTGGGATGCCTCGGCTTACAATCTTCCTCATGACAGGGTTACCGGGATGCTGGAGATAGACCCTTTCCGGGAAACCATTGAAATGATGGAAATATTTGCCCGGGGAAATAAGCTGGGTATGCTGGGAAGGGATGATATCTCCAACCGGAAATCCCTGGAGAATTCCGAAAGAATCCTGGGGATCCGCTACGACAGGAAAGTTCTGGTCAGGGATTTTGAAACCTGGAAGGCCGAATATCTGAAGCTTCAGGACTCCATGGATATGGTTTACCTGTTTAATACAGTAGGTCTGGAGGGCTGGGACAATGCTGAAGCGGAAAAATTTGTGATGGAAAATACCAGACTTCCCACGGGGACAGCCATGGCTGACCAGATCAATATTGCCCTTTTGGGCAAAGTGAAAGTGCCCGAGGAGCAGGGGTGGTGGATGGGAAAAAAGGCTCTGGAATATCTGCAGGGCCGTGAGATCTCCGAAATTCCCTGGCAAAAGAATTCCCACTTCCGTCTGTTGATTAATATGCCTTTAGCCAATCATCTGGGATTCCAGTTTTCTACCGGACAATTGGAAGAAGCCACTTTATGGGATCATTATGGAGAGACTCCTTGAAGATATCCCATTCATTCACAGCAAAATTAATTCTCATTATAACAGCGTTCTTTCTTATTACGGTCATCACTTTTTTTACTGTAGCCCAAACGCAGTTCAGAAAAATTATCGATAAAAGCCAGAAAGCCCTTTATGAAGAGAAACTGCAGATCCTGATAAATGATCTTGACCGATCCTATGAAAAGCTGGAAAAAACCGGGCTTGCAGAAGCTTATAGCGAGGATTTTAAACAAACCGCCCTTCACTCTATCAAAGATACCTATTACGGTGTGGGGAATCTTGCCGTAAAGCCTTTCATCCTGGACAATGAGTATTCCCTGAAGCTCCACTGGGATTCTTCTGCGGAAAACCGGGATTGGGTAGCCGGGCTGAAAAATACTCTTTGGAAGAACGGTGTTGAGAACTTCAGTGAACCCCGGAAGGGGAGTTTCTTTCTGAAAAATGAGAAAAATGAAGAGGTCTGGTATATATTCAGAACGTTTCCACCCTGGGAATGGTGCCTGATATACTCTATTCCCGCTGTAGAAAAATATCAGGATCTGCAGCTCTTCAGAAATGTCCTTCTTTTTATTGTCACAACCCTCTCAATAACAGTTTTGTTTTTTCTCTTTGTGCTGATCATGAATTTTACCTCTCCTATTGTTAAATTGACAGGAATTGCCCGGAAAATCGCCAATGGAGACCTGGAACACAGGATCAACATAAAAAGCAAAGATGAGATTGGCATTCTCGCTCAGAGTTTTGATGAGATGCAAAGGTCTGTAAAACAGAAGCTGGAAGATCTGAAGGGCGAAATTGCAGAACGGAAACAGGCGGAAAAGAATCTCAGTCAGGCAAGGCAGGATATTGCCAGCCTGGTAGATACTCTGCCGTCCATTATCATCGGGGTAGACCGGGAAATGAAAGTCACCCAATGGAATAAAAAGGCCGCGGAATTTATGTCTCTGGATTTTGAAAATGTCCGGGGACGGTATTTGATCGATGTCTATCCCGAATTACAGGAATTGAAGGAACGTATTGAGATAACCCTGCAGGAGGGGTCCGATTTTACCGAGAACGGGCGGTTGATAAAAGCGGAAGAGGGCAAAAACAGATACGAAGATGTCTCGGTATATCCCCTTATATATAAAAATGAGGAGTCAGGATCTGATGAAGTGAACGGGGCTGTTATAAGGATTGATGATGTCACGGAAAAAAACAGACTGGAGTTTATGCTGTATCATGCCCGTAAAATGGAGTCCATCGGTCAGCTCGCCGGAGGAGTGGCTCATGATTTTAATAATATGCTGGCGGGAATTTTCAGTGCAGCCCAATTGCTGCAGAGAGCCCCTGATATGGATGAACAGAATTTACGGTATATCGGGATTATCCTGGAAGCATCTGAAAGGGCTGGAGAACTGACACGAAAGCTTCTTGATTTTGGAAGGAAAACAGATATACAGAAATCCGTTCTGGATTTTTCACAGGTTTTAAGCAGCACCAGGGCTCTGCTGGAAAGGACGATTGATAAAAAAATTAAAATATCTGTTATGGAACAGGCTGTAAATACTGTGATTGAAGGTGATGCCTCGTCTCTTCAGAATGCCATTATAAATCTGGCAGTCAATGCGTCCCATGCCATGCCTGAAGGGGGGACTCTCTCGTTTTTAACCAGGAATGTTGCCTTCGACAGCCGCTATTGCGAACTGAGCCCGTTTCCCATTAATCCGGGGGACTTTATTGAACTGGAAGTCAGCGATACCGGAACAGGCATTCCCGATTTCATGATGGAAAAGATTTTTGATCCTTTTTTTACAACAAAAAAAGCGGGCAAGGGGACCGGTCTCGGTTTGACTTCTGTTTACACCACTGTTAAAAATCATAACGGGGATATCCGGGTATACAGCGAAGTGGGAAGAGGTACCTCTTTTCATATTCATCTGCCCTGCAGCAAAAAGACAGTTACCTCTTTCGAGGACAGGAACCGGGAGCATACCGGCAGCGGAACGATTCTGCTGATTGATGATGAAGCGTTTATCAGACAGACATCGCAGCCACTTCTTGAGTCTATGGGGTATAAGGTCTTGACTGCTGAAAATGGCGCGCAGGGCATTGAGATCTATACAGAGAAGAAAAAAATCATAGATCTTGTGATAACCGACATGATTATGCCCGAGATGAACGGACACGAAGTGTTTTATCAATTGCAGAAGGTCGACAGGAATGTGAAGGTTATCCTGTCTTCGGGATTTTCCAGATCCGAAGACCTCCGGGAGCTCCAGCAGCATGGGCTGAAAGGATTTATTCAAAAACCTTTTGACAGAAATACTTTAGGATTCCTTTTACATGAGGTCTTGTCGGCTGAGCTGACCGATACTCATGCTTAAATAGCTTATCCGGGACCACCTTGTCCTTGTTGCCGTCTGCGGAGATAATAGGGTATGGATAAAAGAAGTTTGCAAAACAGTCATATATTGATAACAGGAGCATCCCGGGGTATCGGAAAGGCTGCAGCACTGGCTCTGGCCGAAGAGGGGGCCAAAGTTTTTCTGAGTGCCCGTTTTCGGGAATCTCTTGTTCAGGTAAAGAACGAGGTGGAAAAAAGGGGGGGATCAGCCGTCATCGTCCCGGCAGACCTTGGTACCCCTGAGGGGCCTGATCATCTGGTCCGGGCGCTGAAAGAGCATACTGACTCTCTGGATGTTCTGATTAATAATGCCGGTGCCGCTCTCTCTGCTTCTGTAGAAGAGAGCACTCCCGGAGACTGGGACAGAATTATGACTCTCAATGCCCGGTCTCCCTACTTTTTAAGCCGGGCTCTTCTTCCTCTGATGGAAGATTCCGGAATAAAAACCATAGTGAACATTGCCTCTGTGGTAGCCTCCACAGGATACCCGATGCAATCGGTATATACAGCTTCCAAACATGCTCTGATCGGTTTTAGCAAATCTCTGGCAAGAGAACTTCAGGAGAGGGGATACAGGATACATGTCCTTTCTCCCGGAGGAGTGGCCACCGATATGGTCACAGGAGTTCGTCCCGATATCAAAACAGATGAGCTGATCGGTCCGGATGAGCTGGCCCAGTGGATCCGTTTTCTTCTTGTCTACAGGGGAAATTGTATGGTCGATCATATTCAGATCCGGAGGGAATCCAAGCTGCCCTGGTAATTTTTTTTCCGGGATTCTTGGAAAATCGTGATCCCGGGTGTATTGTTAAAAAGGGAGGGCCTATGCGTGTTCCATTGAAGATAGAAGGGGATTCTCTTGTTATCCGGGTGCCGCTGGACCTGCTGGAAAACTGCCGTCATGATGATGAAGTGGATATTGACGTTCTTAAGGGCGCTTTGCTGGTAAAACCGGTGAATTCCAGCTGCCGGCAAGACTGGAAAAAACATCTGAAAAGCATGAAAGAGACCGGTGTGGATAATCTGCTGATAGAGGAGCCTTCCCTTGTCAAAATGGATGACTGGGAATGGTAATCAATCAGTTCGATATCTGCCTGATCAATCTGGATACAGTTGTTTCCATGGAAATATCCAAAACCCGTTTCTGCCTTATCCTCTCTCCGGTGGAGATGATTGATTCCCTCTCGACGATACTTATTGCCCCCATGTCAACCAGGGTCCAGGGCGGTCCCACCAGACTGCAGGTTTCCCTGGAAGGTAAGAAGGGGCTGATTGTTCTGGATCAGATCCGGACCATCCGGAAAAACCGTTTGATTCGCAGGCTGGGGCACCTGGATGAAGAATCGGTCAGGCAGGTAAAAAGCGTTATGGCGGAAATTTTTCTTCTGTAAAACCATTTTTTTTTCGAACTTCTTACTCAATCATTTCCAAAAGATATTCCTGAAGTCATGGTCGAAACTGGGTATGAAAACCGGAATATCGGAGCCTTGCCATCGCTTCGGTACTGAAATTTGATTTATCAGTGTCAGAATCGGAACTCCAGAGTGTTCCATAAATAATGAAAAGGGGGAGGGAAATGAAAAAAAATATTCTCATGCTCGCAATAGTGGTCACATTTTCACTTAGTCTGTTCGGTGAAACCCGGAAAAGTCTCTTTCTGTATGATATGGATGACAAAGAGGGCCGGTTGTATATACAGGAGATCCGCAAGCAGTTTGATGAAAAAAATCTGGCCTTTGATGAGATCGCTGTAGAATCGGAACAGGTCCCGGACTTGTCAGGATACGCCAGGGTTCTGATTTATGGAAAAGTCATGGCATTTAACCAGATGTCTCCCATCCGGGACTGGCTCACGTCATCTCCTGTTCCAAAAGACCAGGATTTCTATCTTCTTTTGACCGCAAACCGCTGGTTTTTGAATAAATATACCAGACAGATTGAAGGGCTGGTCGTGGAAAAGGGCGGAATCGTTGCGGATGCTGTTTCCGCAGCCACCAAAGATCTGACCGAGCAGGAGAAAAAGGGGCTGGTTTCAGATCTCTTCCGGAACATTCCATAGCTGTTCCGGTTGTATTTTCTCCTTTTAGGGTTTTTGATTTCCCGGCGTTTCACCGGGTTTGCCGACATTTTTTGTCACCACTAGATCCGCCCCGGTACCGGCTGTATTTTTCACTGCAATCTGGCCAATCCTGACAGGGGCGGTAAGGCACACGGTTTTTGCTTCTGCCATGATATCGAAGATTTTTCCTTTGGGCACCGGTTTGTTTAAACGCACACTGGCTAAAGGCAGTTCGCCGCCGATTACCAGTACAGAAGTCGCTATATTCCGCATGGGATCTGTCAGTTCCTGCCGGATATACTCTTCTCCTTTGGAGCACTTGTTCCCCTCCAGGGTTATCAGGTTTTTGTCTTCAATGGTGGCTCTCATATCACAGCCCTGGGGGCAGATAATACAGGTATAGTTTTTCGTCATATTATTTTAACCTCCAGAGATCCGTCACAGAGAATCCTGTCTTTTTGAATGGTTAGCTGAATCATTTCGGCAGGGAGTACCTTGGCAAAATTTTTACAGGCTACAACATGTTCCCCCTGACTAACCATCACTTGACAGTTCCTTCCGGGGGCCGACGGCCTCAGGGAGAGGACAAAATCTCTTTTGCCAGTTGTTTTCTGGGGAACAGTATGGGTAACCGATCCATCTCCGGCTATAGGTATTTCGGCCGGATAAAAACTGCATTCCGTCAGATAGGATTTTATGGACCTTGCCATTCTCTCAGCTTCAAGAGACACAAAATCCACCAGATCATGAACCTGCAGGACGTTGCCGGCAGCGAAAATCCCTTCTCTGCCGGTCTGGTAGTTTTCATCGACAATCGCTCCGTAGGTCCTTTTATCCAGCAGAACTCCCGCTCCCAGGGATAGTTCATTCTCGGGAATCAGGCCTACAGACAGAATAAGGGTATCGCAGCTGTACTCCTTTTCGGTTCCCGGAAGGGGCTGATAATGATCATCCACCCTGGCGACAGTCACGGCTTCAAGGCGGGAGCGTCCTTTTACATCTACCACGGTGTGGCTTAAATGGAGAGGGATATCATAGTCATTCAAACACTGTTCTATATTCCGGGGCAGACCGCTGGGATAGGGCTGAAGTTCAAAGACCGCTTTGACTTTTGCTCCTTCCAGAGTCATCCGGCGGGCCATAATCAGGCCGATATCTCCCGAACCGAGGATAATAACCTCTTTTCCCGGCATGATGTTGGACAGATTCATATAGGACTGGGCTACACCCGCTGTATAAATTCCGGCAGGTCTGGTTCCGGGGATACTTATGGCGCCCCGGGTTCTCTCACGGCAGCCCATGGTTAAGGCGATGGCTCCGGCCTGGAATTCCAGAAGTCCCTTTCTTGATACGGCGGTAACTTGTCTGTCCGGAGAGATCTCCGTCACAGTCACATCTGTCAGATAGGGAATCCCCAGGCTTTCCGCTTCATCAATAAACGTCTGGGCATACTCGGGGCCGCTCAGAGACTCTCCGAACCGCTCCAGACCAAAGCCGTCATGGATGCACTGGCGGAGAATGCCCCCCAAATGCTTCTCCCTTTCGAGAATCAGAATATTGGTAATGCCGTTTTTATAGAGTTCCACAGCGGCAGCAAGCCCTGCCGGTCCTCCGCCAATGATGATTACGTCTTTATTTTCCATACGGGTTCTCCCTGACTTTACCGGTAAACATACGGGAACCCTTATGCTGGTAAATCACATCTTCCTCTTTTTTTCCGCATAGTTCCTGAATCATTGCGGTTATACGGGTTTCGCAGTAACCACCCTGGCATCGCCCCATAGAAGCTCGTGTGCGGTTTTTGATTCCCCTAACTGTGACAACTCCCAGGGGATTTTTGATTGCACGGGTTATTTCTGCTCTGGTTACCGATTCACAGCGGCAGATGATTTCTCCGTAATCCGGATCTGATCCGATCAGCTCTTTCTGCTTCTCTCTGCTCTGGCCGGCAAAAGGAACAATACCCTTCCGGCAGGGGTTGAAATCGGTATTTTTCTGCAGTTTTTCCTTCTCTCTGATTTTTTTGACAACCCGCCTGGCAATGGGCAAAGCACAGGTCAGTCCGGGGGACTCAATACCTATGAGGTTCACAACTCCCGGGTGATCTTCCCGTGTTTCGATCAGAAAATCCAGGATCTCTCCGGTTTCAGGATCAAACCTCTTCCAACGGGTTCCGGCGAAATTCCTGATAAAATACTCTTTTTTTATATGATCGAACATTCTGGAGCCGTCTTTGATCAGTCCCCGCATATGTTCCCGGGTTGTGGCAAAGTCATCGGGATCTTCTGTAATATACGAATCCGGGCCAATCAGAACGTTCCCGTCTACTGTAGGGGTCGCATGGGTAGAGAAACCTCCTTTGCTATTGGGAGCAGGGTAGACCGGAATATTCAGAAACTGACCGGCTTTTTTATCCAGTACAAAATACTCCCCTTTGAAGCCTTTCACATGATGTCCGAAGATCCCGAGCATTTCTGATATGGCCACGCAGTTCATCCCGGCACAATTGATTACCCAGCGGCTGGAATACAGGGAATTTCCGGCTCTGATATGAAACAGATCCTCCTTCCTCTCTATGGACGTCACCTCTGAGTCAAAAAAAAAGTCCACACCGTTCTGACAGGCATTTTCCGCCAGGGCGATGGTGTATGCCATCGGATTGAGAATACCGGAAGCTGGGCTGTACATGGCGAACTCGCCTCCCGCACTGGTATCAATCCGGTTCAGCTGTTCTTTATCTATCATTTCCAGTCCCTGAACACCATTGATCTCACCGATTTTTTTAAACTTGAGGATGTTTTCCCTGTCTTCTTCAGTAAAGCCCACCACAACTTTTCCGGACCGTTTGAAGGGAATATTCAGCTCTTTTGCCACCTGGTCAAATTCCCGGTTTCCCTCTACAGCGCACTCAGCTTTCAAAGAGCCCGGCTTATAGGTAAATCCTCCATGAAGAACCCCGGTGTTCCGGCTGGAGTTGCCGCAGGCTGCATCCAGTTCTTTTTCCAGAACGCCTATCCGGAGTCTGTACCGGGAGAGTTCCCTGGCTACGGCTGATCCTATGACGCCTGCCCCCAAAATAAGGGCATCGAATTTCTGTTCTTTCATTCCCGTATCTCCTGTTTTTTTACTGATCAGCAGGGAATATCAATCAGGCTGATATTCCTTTTTCTCTTCTCCGGCGTCACTCTTCATAAGGTCTTCAGCAAATTCCTTATTTCTCTGTAAGTGCCGGATCATGGCCTGTTCTGCCTTTTCCGGATTGTGTTCCCTGATGGCCTGCAGGATCTCTCTATGGGTTTCGATGGTTGTCTCTGTCAGGGGTTTTCCATAGAGCTGGGCAAAAACCTTAACCGCCGAATGGATTATCGGGATAAGGCTGGAAGCCAGCTGGTTATCCGATGCTTCGGCGATCCTTTCGTGAAAGGCAATATCTTCTTCTGTCCAGGTTAATCCTGCTGAAATGCTGCTCTCGATAGCCTTGGCTGCATCCATTATGCTCTGCAACCCCTGTTCGGTGGCTCTCCGGGCGGCAAGGGCGGCGACCTGGGGTTCTATCATCAGGCGCATCTCATAAAGGTCGGCTGCCAGTTTTTTCTTGTTTTTCATGAAGGTCAGTCCCAGAGGATCATCTATCTGGCCGGGATTTTGCGCAATAAATGTACCGTAACCCCGGCGGATTTCCACAATATGCCTGGAGGCCAGGATTTTTATTGCTTCCCTTATGGTGCCTCTGCCCACATCAAGGCGCTCGGCCAGCAGGAACTCATTGGGAAGCTGCTGGCCTTTTTCAAATTCCCTGCTGATGATCCTGTCGATCAGACGGTCAGCGGTCTGTTCTGCCAGTGTTTTTTTATGTCCTATGGTGGATTTCATTCAAATAGCCCCCGGGGTAAGAGAATCATAACAGATATCATGTCCTGTTTTTGCAACATAACACGTCATACGTATTATGTCCAGTTTGCCCTTAGTTTCTCATTATGGGAGGGAAAGGCTTAAGGATAACCGCAAAAAATATACAAAAATGTAATATTATTCCCTGTTTATGCCGAAAAAGTCTTATTTTTTTCAAAATACCCTGTCTGACGGGAAGACAATTTTTAATTTTTATATAATATGCCTAATTCAATAATACATAGGTAAAAAAATGGAACAGAGCAACAAAACACAAGGTAAAATATCCTCCCTTGCGGAGGGCATTTCAGAGCGTTTAAGGGAATCTATCAATGGTATAAAGAAGGTCAATGACGATATTCATGTCCTTTCTATCAATGCCAAAATCCAGGCGGCAAAGGCCGGTATGAAAGGCAATGCCTTTTCTGTGGTTGCCGATCAGATCAGGGGTATGGTCAGCAGAACTCAGACGATCACGGAATCCCTGCAAAGCAATGTGGAATCCACAGTTTCCGAACTGATGGAACTGAACAAACATCTGGGTACACAGGTCAGGGGGGAACGGCTTTCCCAGTCTGCGGAAAACATGATAGATATTATCGACAGAAACCTTTATGAACGTACCTGCGATGTCAGATGGTGGGCAACCGAAAGCGCTGTTTCCGATGCTGTTATGGAAAAAACGGATCAGGCTTTGCAGACCTGTTCAAAGCGCCTGGGATTGATCCTTGATTCCTATACGGTGTATTACGATCTTGTCGTCTGTGATCTTGATGGCTTTATCCTGGCCAACGGCAGACCCAATCAATACTCCAGCAGAGGAATGAATGTCCGCAACAGCCAGTGGTTCCAGACAGGGGCAAATACCGCTGACGGCACGGAATACGGATTCGAAGGGGTTCATAAAAGCCCCTTGGTTGATAATCAGGAGGTCCTGGCCTATTCATGCGGCATCCGGGAAAACGGAGACCCTCAGGGGAAGATTCTGGGTGTTCTGGGAATTCTTTTTAACTGGCAGGGCCTGGGAGATGTTGTTGCCCGCAATACGGGAGAAATGCTGAGGAAAGAAACAGATCGCCCTCTTATTGCCAAAATTGTCTGCCCCCAGGGGAATGTTCTTGCCGCCGACGGCGACAGCTCGCCGACTGTCCCCGGCAGCACAATGAATGCTGTCAGAGGCCTTCCCAGAGGTACCATCCTCCCGAAAAAAATGGGTGACTCTCTTATGGGATTCGCCTCTTCCAAGGGATTTGAAACCTATAAGACAGGCTGGTATGCCCTTGTGGAAGAGCAGCATTAAGAGTCTGGTATTCAGCCGTCCATGAGATAAGAATTGATAAATTGCCCTATAAATGGTAAGAGGTTATGATGATAAACGAAGATATTGAAAAATGTATTAACCTGCTTACCCAGTGGGTAGAAAAACCTGAAACCTTTTCTGCCGTACCAAGAGATCAGCAGATTGAACTGATCAAGCTGGCAGGCAGGCTCTCGCGGCCTGATGCCGAAACGATCAGAAAGAGAAATAAAGCCAAAAGAAAACTGTTAAAACAGGAAACCTCCCGCAAAGAGAGAGAAGCCAGAGCTGCCACGGGGATCAGGAAGGCCAGAACGCAGAAAGTTTTTACCGCCCCCCTCCAGTTAAGCGGTGAGAGTATGGAGATTGAAGAGCTTTTAGTTCTACAGTCTCCCCGCAACTGCTATGTGTGTAAAGAAAAGTTCACCCGGCTCCACTTTTTTTACGATACCATGTGCCCATCCTGTGCAGAGCTGAACTATAAAAAACGCTTTCAGACAGCAGATCTTACGGGGCAGGTGGCTCTGATTACCGGTTCCCGGCTGAAGATCGGCTATCAGGCAGCCCTGATGATGCTCAGGGCCGGAGCTACGGTTATTGCCACGACCCGGTTTCCTGTAGACTCGGCTATCCGTTACGCCAAAGAGAAGGATTTTTCCCAATGGGGGCACCGCCTTCACATTTACGGTCTGGATCTGAGGCATACTCCCAGTGTGGAGCTGTTCTGCAACCATGTAGAAGAGTCCTACTCACGGCTGGATATCCTGATCAACAATGCGGCCCAGACGGTCCGCCGTCCGCCGGGATTTTACAGTCATCTAATGGAAAATGAATTGATGGATCTTCAGGATATGAGTCCTGATGTGACAAGCCTCCTCAGGAACTTTCATCTTTTCACAGACCGTCTGTATAACTTTTCCCGTCCTTCCAAAGGTCAGGAAACTGCGCCGGCTGTGACCTGGCAGGGAAAAATCCCGGGTGTGGGCCTGCGGGAATCAGCGAAACTATCCCAGATCCCCTACGATTTTGATGAGGAAAAGTCTGTAGAAGCGGTCTTTCCCGAAGGGAAACTGGATGTGGACCTTCAGCAGGTGGACCTGCGGACGACCAACAGCTGGCGGTTGAAACTGGGAGAGGTTCAGACATCGGAAATGCTGGAAATTCAGCTGGTCAATGCAGTTGCTCCCTTTGTTCTGTGCAACAAACTGATACCGTTGATGAAAAAGGAAAATACAGGTCAGAAGCATATTGTTAATGTTTCTGCCATGGAAGGCAAATTCCTGCGTTTTAAAAAAGGGGAACGCCACCCTCATACCAACATGGCAAAAGCGGCGCTCAATATGCTGACTCATACCTCAGCAAGCGAACTGGCAAAATCCGGTATCTATATGAATGCTGTGGATACGGGATGGGTTACCGATGAAGATCCGGCCCAGCTGTCCAGGCTGAAAGAGGACATTCACGATTTCCAGCCGCCCCTGGATATAGTGGATGGAGCTGCCAGGGTCTGTGACCCCATTTTTGACGGGATTAATACAGGAAACCACTGGTGCGGGAAATTCCTGAAAGACTATTTTCCCATCGACTGGTAAAAAAATCTAAACCACAGCCTCTGCGAAGATTTCTGCCAGTTCCGGAAAAGGTTCCAGCGCCCGGGGTAGCAGTCCGTTGGCCCATGCCAGGAAGAGGCCGTAATTCAATACGGGAATTTCCTTCTCTCTGAATATATCCAGCCTGGCGTTCATGGCTTTCTGAGTGGTCATGCAGCCTCCGCAGTGGATGATCAGATCCCAGTCTTCCGGCTTCTCCGGCAGGGTCCTGCTATGGCCGAATTCCACCCGGGATCCCACCAGCTGGCGGAAAAGCCGGGGAATCTTTACAGTTCCCAGATCTTCAGCCTGCCTGTGGTGGGAGCAGGATTCCATAACCAGGACTTTTCCGTTTTCCGGAAAATTCTGCAGGGCTTTCAGACTGCGGATAAAGAGTTCCGGGTCGCCTTTCTTGCGGGCAAACAGCAGAGAGAAAGAGGTGAGGGGCTGATCTTCGGGAATATCCGCCGCTACCTTATGAAAGGCCTGGCTGTCGGTTATGACCAGTGAGGGTTTGATCCCCAGGCTGTGATACAGAGGGTAGAGCTCTCTCTCTTTAACTATCAATGCGGCACAGTCCCGGTCAAGAAGGTCCCGGATGGTTTCCACCTGGGGGAGGATCAGCCGGCCTGCCGGTGCGGCAAGATCAATGGGGGTCACCAGAAGAACCAGGTCCTGTTCTTTCACTAGTCCTTCCACAGGAGTCATCTCCCGGTGGATATCCTTATCCAGCTTTTCCATCCGGCAGACAAGTTCCTCCGAGGATTTTTGCAATCTGTTATCCAGGATGATTCGTTTTTCCTGTGGAAAGAATGAGATTTTTTCATTCAGGATGGGTTGGTCTCCAAATGTGATAACACCTATCCAGGGAAGCTTTTTCTCTTCCA
The DNA here is from genome assembly GCA_963677615.2 of Oceanispirochaeta sp. Taxonomy (GTDB): domain Bacteria; phylum Spirochaetota; class Spirochaetia; order DSM-2461; family DSM-2461; genus Oceanispirochaeta. The sequence continues at coordinate 262,911 of CAXXQW010000003.1, forward strand.
GCCAGATCCGGAGTTCCTCTTCCCGGGGGGTGAGAGCTCTGTTCCCGGGGGAGACGAAGAGGATCACATCAGCCGCTTCCATCCGTTCCCTGGATTTACGGATTCTCTGTTCTCCCAGATCTCCCAGATCGTCCAGGCCTGCTGTGTCGGTCACAGCGCACATTCCCAGCTTTCCCAGTTCAATTTTGCGTGTTACAGGGTCGGTGGTGGTTCCCGGAATATCCGAAGCGATGGCTACCTCTTTCTGAAACAGATTGTTCATCAGGGAGGATTTTCCGGCATTTCTTACACCTGCCAGAACGATTCTGGTCAGTTCTGCTAACGGGGTTGTACTCATTGACTCTCTCCTCAGGCAAAGCCTGTCAGTTTGAAGGGATTGAATTTGTCACGCAATGTTTCTTCATCAAGATCCGTATTTTCTGTAAGCCAGCGGATCATCTCTTCCCTGTTCTGCAATCCGGCTTTTTTTATCCGGGGAATCAGGGATTTCAGTGTTGTGTATCCCAACTCCTCTTTCAGTGTGTTCACCAAGGCTGAACTGGACACCAGACGGAATTCCATTTTTGTTCTGTCCGGCTCCAGGGCATCCATCAATGGCCCGGAAGCGCAGTCCAGGGCTTTTTTGAGTCTGGTGAAAAGCCGGATCATCTGCTCTGCCAGGAAGGGAAGGTTTGCATTGAGCTGAAGCTGGCCGCTCCTGCTGTACTCTCTGATCAGGCCGGCTGTGGAGGATACTTCCATACAGAGACCCCTGATAAGCTCCAAAAGCACCGGATTGGATTTGTCCGGCATGATGGTGGATCCGTACTGTAATTCTCTATGCCGGATCTCTCCGCTCAGGGAAGAGGTATACAGAAGCATGTCTGATGCCATTTTATAAAGGTTTTCCCCGCAGAGGGCCAGGCCCGATGCGGTTTCTGCCAGAGCGTCTGTATGGGCTACCCCGTCACAGAGGTTCTGACTCCGGCAGAGGGGAAGCCCTGTTATCCGCCGAAGGTTTTTCTCTGCGGCAAAAACATAATCCCGGGGAGCGGAATATCCAGTTCCGACAGCTGTTCCTCCCAGGGGTATCGTCCGCAGCCGTTCCTTCAGTTTGTTCACACGCCAGCGGTCTCTTTCCACCGGTCCCGCCCAGGCACTGAAAATCTGCCCCAGAGTGATGGGAAGAGCATCCTGCAGCTCGGTCCTTCCGCAGAGCAGCCACTCTTCATAAAGGGTTTCCCTTTTAACCAGTTCCTCCTGAAGACGGACTATCGACTTTTCGGTTTCTTCCAGAAAGCGGAAAGACATCAGAATCACAGCTGTAGGGAAGGTATCGTTGGTAGACTGAAACCGGGCAATATGATCCAGAGGGTGGGAGTGAAAGTTTCCTGTGTATTTCCCATTGGTTCTGTTGGCCAGAACTTCACAGATATTCATGTGAAGGCTGGTCCCCGCACCGCCCTGGGCCAGAGGGAGAGGGAACTGATCGTTCAGATCTCCTCTGATAACTTCCAAAGCACTCTCTTCCAGCAGAGGGAAGTAGTCCCCAGGGTAGAGTTCTGCAGTCTCCTGCTGGGCTCTGAGGGCGGCCAGTTTTACTTCTCCATAAGCCCTGATGATCTCCTCGGGAGTCCTGGACTCTCCCAGAATTGTCAAGGCTTTCTCTGTTTCCGGTCCGTAGTATTTCATGCTCCCGCCCTGAGAACCCTGGGGGCATCCCCTCTATGAAAACTGAGCTGCCGGTTCAGAGGTTTTACCCTCATGGAGAGGCATCCGATACACTGGACCCCGCTCTCATCCAGGCAGATTTTTCCGGGATAGAGAAGGTAGTCTTTTTTAAAATCCACCTGAGTCAGGTTGGGCATCAGCACATTGGCTCCCGCTTTGATCATCTGTTCCCGGCCGTCGGGTTCCAGTGTCCCTGCTGCTGTTGTCGCAGGGATATGGGTTTCCGGCAGGGCCAGCCGAAGGAGGGCAACACCCCTGATGGCTTCTTCTATCCCTTTTTGCTCAGCCCCCTTGAGAGGTGTTTCCGGGTGGGGAATAAAAGGCCCGATTCCCACCATATCCAGCTTCAGCTTCTGGGCCAGAAGGATATTTTCCAGCCGGGTTTCTGCGGTTTCTCCCGGCAGCCCCAGCATAAAGCCGCTGCCGGTCTGGAATCCTGCATCCCGGATATCCTCAAGGGACTGAAGGCGTTCTTTCAGGGTTTTTCCGTCCCGCAGATAGGCATGGAGTTCGGGATCGGAAGTTTCAAACCTGAGGAGGTACCGGTCTGCACCGGCTTCGGCCATCTGCCGGTACTCCTGTCTGCTGCGCATGCCGCAGCTCAGAGTTACTGCCGCTTTGCCATCTGACATCTTTTTGAGAGACCTTATCACCCGGCAGATCTTTTCGGTATTGTAGACTGGATCTTCTCCTCCCTGGAGGACAAAGGTTCTTATGCCCCTGTCGAAACCAGCCCGGGCAGCTTCCAGAAGCATATCCTCTTCTATCCTGTAACGGTTAACATTCCGGTTGCTCTTTCTGATCCCACAGTAAAGGCAGTTGCTCACGCAGTAGTTGGTATATTCCAGAAGTCCCCTGAGAAGAATATCCTGCCCATGGACCTGATGGCACACCCGGTTGCCCATGGCTGCCAGTTCTTCTGTGGATGCCGAATAAAAAAGTTCTTTCAATTCCTCCGGAGCGAGAGGTTTTGGCATTTGTTTTGTGAGATTCCTATCTGTCATGGCTGCCTCTAGAGGTAGATGTCCCGCTCGCCCGCGGCAATCTTTTCCAGTGAAGATGCAATGGTTTCCCGAATTTGCGGGTTCTCTTCCTGAGCTGTCAGTTTTCTTATCAGTTCATACCCTTTGGTCCGGGTTTTCTCTTCGGCATAGTCATCCAGGTATTCCGCAAATGAGACCAGTCCGTTGGGCAGACAGTAGTGCTTGATCAGGCCCGGCTTTGCCAGGTCCATAAAGTCCTGTCCCACCCGGCCCTGCCTGTAGCAGCCTGTGCAGAAGGAGGGGATATATCCCATACCGACCATGTCGTAAATGACCTCTTCCATGGGGCGGTGATCGCCCAGGGCAAACTGTCCGCTCTCTTCCTCTTCGTCTCCGTACCCTCCGATGGAGGTCTTGGAGCCTGCTGAAACCTGGCTGACTCCGTATTTGAAGAGTTCCTGCCTCAGTTCGGTTCTCTCTCTTGTGGAAAGGATAATTCCCGTGTAGGGAAGGCTGAGGCGGATAACCGCAATAATGGTTCTGAACGCATCGTCATCCACGGGGAAGGGAATATTTTCGGTCAGAGGAGCTCCAGGAGCCGGTTCGATGCGGGGAACGCTGACCGTATGAGGTCCGCAGTTGTACTCTTTTTCCAGGGACTCCGCGTGTTTCAGCAGAGAGAGAACTTCAAAACGGTGATCTGCCAGACCGAAGAGGACTCCCAGTCCCACATCGTCAATGCCCGCTTCCATGGCCCGGTGCATCACAAAGAGCCTGTTTTCGTAGTTGGCTTTCGGCCCGGTGGGGTGATAATCCTTATAGAGGTCGGGATCGTAGGTCTCCTGAAAACAGATATAGGTGCCTATATTGCACTGCTTCAGTTCCTTGAACTGTTCCACTGTGAGGGGAGCCACTTCCACGTTGACTCTTCTGATTCCCGCACCGTTTTCCTTTACAGAGTACACAGTATCCAGGGTCTCTTTCAAATAGGAGAGGGGGTAGTGGCCCGATTCTCCCGAGAGAACCAGGAGCCTTTTATGACCTTCCCGGATCAGATGCCTGGTCTGTTCGGCAATTTCACTCTGTTCCAGTTTTCTTCTTTTCAGGGTTTTATTGTCTTTTCTGAAACCGCAGTACAGGCAGTTGTTGGTGCAGTGATTGCCTGTGTACAGAGGGGCAAACATTACCATTCTCTGGCCGTAAATGGTTTCCTTGGCTTTGGCCGCTTCATCCATGATCTGCCGGATCTGCTGCGGATTTTTTACAGCCAGCAGGGCTGCCGCCTCTTCGGTTGAAAGGCCTTTCAGTTTTGATGCCTTGATCAGAACGGCATCCAGCTCCTCCTGTGTGGGGGCCGGTCGGGTCGCCAGGGCGCGGAGTTCTTCCAAATTCAGAAATTGGGGGTAGGTCATTGTTCCTCTCCATCAGAAATAATCTTTTGGTCAGACAGGCAAACAGCCTGATTTGTATCTGTCTCCTTGAAAACCGGACACCGCCGCCTTTCTCAGATTGAGACCAGTATTTCCCATGGTGAGAGCTTTTGTCAAGATTAAATAATTAAATATCGATATAAATATTTCTATTCTGGTAACAATTGTTACAGTTTTCCGAAGTTTTCCAATATCCTTAGAATTTTCGGTTCCAGAACATCCATCACAATAAATCTTCCTTCCCGGAGGACCTCCCTGCCGTTTACGTAGACAAGGATGACAGGAACATTATAGAGACTGTACTGCCCGGCAATCATGGGGTCTGATTCAAGGTAGCAGTCATAGCCCTTTATCTGGGGATATTTTCCAAGGAGTCCCGACACAGCAGGTTTTACCGCATGGCAGACACCGCAGTCCTGCCGGGTAAAATACATAAGGTTTACTTCGTCTTCTGTGCCGATCACATTCAGCACATCCTGGAAGGATTCCAGGGTCCGTATAAAAGCCATAGTTTGAATATAATGAAATATATATATAAAGTAAATATTAAAAAAAAATTATAAAATAAACCCCTCCGCTACACCAACGGAGGGGCCAGGAAACTGTTATAAAGGAATCTATGTCATTTACATCGGCAACATGAACTAACAGATCATGTATTAGATATTTATAATATAATTAGCATTTCCTAATAATGCAAGCTTTTTCTGAAAAAAGTTTACAAGAATGCTAGGATTTTCTGATATCATTATAATACCTTTGACCGAAAAAGTTACCCAGTATGGTTTTAAGGTTCTGATCAACCTCTGTGTAGGAGTAGTATTTCAATCCCAGCTGGTAGTTCTTTTCGGTCATTTTTTTTACCACATCGGGATTGTCCAGAAGATATTCGACCTCTCGAATGGTATCGTTGGTGATAAAATCATCAATTTCCACAACTTCAAATCCCTTGGGTTTTATATCGTGGGAATAGATGGAGTAGTTATTTACCAGGATGGGTTTTCTGAACCAGATGGTCTCGAGAAAGGCATTTCCGAAGCCTTCTATAAGAGAGGGATAGGTTACGAAATCCGCATGGGGATAGAGATCCTGAAGGGTATAGACTTTCCGTCCATCCGGCAGGATCTTCCTCCTGTCCTGAATCAGTTCCTCCACAAATATGGCTCTGACCTTCAGGAGCTCTGCAAACTCTCTCACCCGGTTCTCATATTCAAAACCTTCGTCACCCGAGGCATGGGAAATGACAAAAACGCAGTTTCTGTTCTGCAGCCGGGATACCATCTCGATGGCATGTTCAATTCCTTTCCGCTGCACAACCCGGGTAGGCTGTAGTATCAAAAGTTCATCTTCATCAATACCCAGAGCCTGACGGATATCCTTATTGTAATCGTCGATTCCGGGAGGATCGCTTTCGAAGTCCATCACATTGGGGATCAGTGTGGAGGATATCCCTGTTCGCAGTGCCAGCTGGTTCTGCCCCGATGTATTGATAACCACATGGGCCACACTGGAAAGGTGAGGGGGGTAGCATGAATTGATATAGTCCCAGACGCAATTGGTGAGAAACCTTTTTCTTTCCCAGAAGAAATCATGGTGGTGGGCTATGGTCGGGATATTTGTTTCGGCTATATACTCGGTAATGGCCATGGCAAGGGGAATATTCAGGGGGATCGTCACAGCATTCTGGGGAATCAGAACATCGATCTGAAATTTTTCCACAAAATCGTAAATATGCTGTTTATAGATTTCCCGCCATTTGTGAATGCTTTCTGTCAGATCTCTGGGCCTGACATTCTGGTCAAAACATCTGTTGTAAAGCTCTTTGGCCTCGGGATACTGAAAATGCATGGATTCCACCAGCATGCTCACATTATCCGGTCTGTCCAGCTCTCCTGCCAGATAGTAGCATTGATGTCCCATCCGTTGTAACACTTCCGCCCATTTGGCAATTTCAAGGCTGACTCCGTCAGTACCGGCGATTCTGAAAGAAATGAATCCAATATTTTTCATATTTTCCCCTTATTCAGGTCTTGTTTATAATACTAAGGCCCAATATAGGGGTTTTACAATACTTTTTACTCTGAAGTTTTGCCCCCCGGGGGGGAGAGTATTTCAGACCAGACTACAGCCCTCTTCAAGGGCGGAAGCCGATTTACCATTTCTATGGCTTTTGCAGGGGTAACCGGAGGTCTCTCTTCCCTGTAGTCTGAGACAACCCTGTCCGGTACACTGTTATCGTGAACAAATAGTTCCGGTTCCTCCTGACTCACTGTTTCGGGAATATCCTCTACCGGTTTCCGGGGGCCTTCCTTTTTGGCCATCCTTTTCTGAAAAAACCTCATAATTCCGGGGCTGAATGCCAGAAAAAAAAGCAGAATGAGAGGAGGAAGCATTTCCATGATATCTTTCCACATCTCTTCCATTATCGGGGCATGCCTCCCTCATCCGGTTTTGTCTCACCTGCGATATTGTTTCTCATGGTGGTATCCGCCTGAAGGTTGCGCATTCTGTAGTAGTCCATTATTCCGAGGTTTCCTGTCCGGAATGCTTCTGCCATGGCTTTGGGAACCTCTACTTCCGCCAGAACCACTTTGGCCCGGTTTTCCCTTTCCAGAGCGATATTCTCCTGTTCCAGAGCTTTAGCCGCTGCCCGTCTCTGCTCTGCAATAGCCTGAAACCGTCTTTTATCGGCTTCCGCCTGATCGGCCTGCAGTTTGGCTCCCACGTTTTCTCCCACGTCCACATCGGCGATATCAATGGAGAGAATCTCAAAAGCCGTTCCCGCATCCAGTCCTTTCTCCAGAACTCTTTTAGAGATCAGATCCGGATTTTCCAGCACTTCCTTGTAGGTATCAGCCGAACCTATAGTGGTGACAATCCCTTCTCCCACCCTGGCGATGATTGTCTCTTCGGTAGCTCCTCCCACGAGCCTTTCAATGTTGGCCCTGACAGTTACCCTGGCTCTGGCTTTAAGCTGAATTCCGTCTTTTGCCACCGCATCGATGGTAATTCTTCCTTTTTTGGGATTGGGACAGTCAATGACCTTGGGATTGACGCTGGTTCTTACCGCATCCAGTACATCCCGTCCTGCCAGATCGATGGCGGCTGCTTTCTGAAAGTTCAGGGGAATGTTCGCTTTGTTGGCAGCAATCAGGGCTTTGCTTACCTTGATCACATCACCCCCTGCCAGATAGTGGGTTTCCAGAAGGTCGGAATCGGTTTGAAGTCCCGCTTTGGTCAGCATGATCCTGCTGTCAACAATTATGTGAGATTTCACACGCCTGATCCACATTCCCACAAGCCTCCCCATGGTAATATGAGCTCCCGAAAGGAGCGCCCTGAACCAGAGACTGAAGAATTTGAGAAAAAATGCAACCAGTATGAGAATCAGTATTCCAATGACCACATAAGCAATAATCTGTATCATAATCAACCTCCCGGTTTATTTGTTTCCAAAAACCGTACTTCGATCCTGTTTCCCTGGATCTTTACCACTTCGATTCCGCTGCCTTTGTGTATGTACTCTCCTCCGGTGAGAGCACTGTATTTTTTTCTGTCTATCAGTACAATTCCCGAGGGTCTCAGATCGGTAAAAGCCTTTCCGGTGGACCCTTTTTCAATTTCTGCGGGTTCATCGGTCTGCGCGGGATCAGACAGAATCAGAGACCGGCCCATTCTGCTGTGAGGAAACCTTTTAAACCACAGGACTATAACCAGAGGAGTGAGAATCACCATACCGATGATAAAAAGCGAACCGGTCACAGTGCCGTAATGGATAAAAGCCAGACTGACCGATCCGATCATGCACCCCAGCCCCACCACTCCTATCAAACCCGCAGCGGGAACAAAGAGTTCAATCACAATAGCCGCCAATCCTATCAGGGCCAGTACCAGCGCATAGATAAGGTTCATATCCTCTCCACCTTTGTCCTGTTGCCCGATTGTTCTGTTATGCGTATACCTGTTCCTGCCCGTATGTACTCCCCATCGGATTCCACAGGAAAAATCTCATCTCCGAATCTCCCTTTTCCGGCAGGCCGCAGATCTGTCAGGGCAATGCCTTCCCTTATGACTTCCATTTCGGCAGAGCCTTGAGGCTCCTCTGGGAAGGATTCCGCCGGTGTTGTCAGGATCAAACGGTTGAAAAGGGGGAGCCTGGGAAAAAAAGCCATGATTAATGCCACCAGAAGGGCTGATGAAAAAAGTGAGGTCATCACTATCAGAAGATTGCGCAGAAACAGATCAACCTGCCATTCAAACTCGGGAACAATAAAGTCCTGACGGGACAGGAGGAGTCCCGCAGACATGAGAATAAGTCCGGAAATACCGGTAACACCGAAGCCGGGAATCAGAAAAATCTCCACCGCAAGGAGTACCACCCCCAGAATAAACAACAGCAGCTCCACCGAACCCATGGTTCCCATCAGGGCTCCTCCCAGAAAAACCACAGAAAAAGCGGCAATAGCAACGGTTCCGGGAATCCCGAAACCGGGACTGGTAATTTCCAGATAGACGGCCACCAGCCCCAGGGTAATGAGAAGGCTCGTAACAACACCTCCGGTGATAAAGAGCAACCAGCCTGTCAGCCCTGGTTTCCTCCATCAGAACAATGTCTTCTTCCTGTAATCCCAGTTTTTCCAGCAGCTGTGCCCGCGTAAAGACTGTACCGGATGAAATTCCGTATCTTTCCATCTCTCCGGCTGTCAGGGTCAGCAGTTTGCCTTTGTCGGATATTACAGGGCCCGGCGTAAACGTTCCCCCTTCGGCCTGGACCTTTTCTTTCAGGGATTCCAGTTCGCTCTCCTGTATCAGCAGAACCTGATTATTCACAGTCACTTCCCGCACAATCACATCCATATCCACCATACCCAGAGCAGCAGCAGTGGGGTAGCCGTTTTTTTCTGCCAGGGCAGCCATCTGCCCTCTTACGGCAGAGACTGTTTTTTCCGGTGCCATGGTCATCCCTTCGGTAGACTGGTAGACCGGAGCTGCTGCGCCCATGGAGGTTCCTGAAGCCATGTAAATAGAGTTGGCTGAAAACGAGATCAGCGCTCCTGCCGACCAGCTGACTCCCAGTGATTCAGCTCCCGCAGAAATAAAGGCCAGAGTTTCGGTTTCCGATAGGGAACCGATCAGAGTGGCTATCTGTAAAGCCGTATCCACCCGGCCTCCAAAGGTATTGATATCAAAAATTATCCTGTCAGGTTCCTCTGCTTCCTCAATACTTCTTCTGAGAAAAACCAGACGGAAAGGTTCTATGTCGCCATGGATAGGGATTATGTAGGTTAAACCGGGCAGCAGTGCCGTGATGATAAAAAGAAAAATTCCAGAAAAAGCTGTCCGGACAAGAGAATGTAGTATCTTCATCCGGAACTCCTTGAATTAATCATAATCCATTGGAAAGGGGAGTGCAAAAAGGTATACTCCTTTTCATGGTGGAACAGAATGACTTTTACCCCCCTGCAATAAAGTGTGCTTTTTTTGATCTGGATGAGACGCTCATTGCAGAGGATTCGGATATAAACTGGGCCCGCTGGCGTGCCAGGAGAAGCCCTGCAGGCTGGAAAGACCTGTGGGGGATGCGGCGGATCAACCGGTTGTACTATTCAGGCAGATTGACTTCCCGTGAGTACGGGCGGTATCACCTTTCCAGAGCGTCTTCCATGAGTCCGGACCGGTATCCCCGTCTGGCGGAGGAATTTGTAAACACAAAGGGGAAATTCCTTCTCTACCCGCAAATGCTCGGAATCCTGGAACTGGGGGCCCGTTCGGGTGTCGCAAATGTTTTAATTACAGCTCAGGATGAAGTGCTGGGGGGAGCATTCGCCCGTTACCTGGGAATCAGGGACTGCATTGCCAGCCGTTATATTATCCGCCAGGGAAAATATACGGGTATGGAAGAGCCTTTGGTGTATCAGGAAGGAAAGGTGTACTGGGCCCGGGAGTATCTCAAAAGAGTCAACGGCACCTTCCGGGAGTGTGCTTTTTTTTCGGACAGTCTGAACGATCTTCCCCTGTTGGATCAGTGCGCTTTTCCGGTGGTCGTGAATCCGGGGAAGGACCTCCTGGCCATAGCGGAAAAAAAGCACTGGAGGGTTCTCACTCCCGGTCTTTCAGAATAGCTCGATCGTACCATCCTGAACCATTCCGGAAAAATCAAATTCCTCCACAGCTGCGGGGTTCCAGTTCAAATTGAAAATAAACTTCTGAACGATCCGGCTCTCTCTGGTGAGGGATAATTTATCCTGGAGAATGTATTCGAAGCAGAGCTGGGGGATGTCTCCTCCGAATGAGATGTTTTTATTCCGGTTATTTATGATAATCGGAACCTGGATATCCGGGCCAAGAGAGTCATAAAACCCCTCTTTGATAAAAACATTTTTAAAACCGCCCCACATCAGATTGGTCAGTTCTCCCACCAGAGGGGGTATGACCACTTCGGGCTCCTGGGAATACCCCGGATTTTTCTCGCTCTGATTCAGTATTCTGTACAAATCATCCATGTCCGTCTGTACCATCATGTACCCGCGGCACCAGCTGGTATTCACCGGAATGAGCGAGAGAATCTCTCCGTAAATAACCTTATCGCGTATGATTGTGGGAGCGGGAGCATGAACCTCCATGCCCCGTATGAGAGAATTGATGCTGTTAACAGAGAATTCCTGAATTTGTTTAATCATCTCCGCCGGGTAGTCCTGAATAAAAATATGGGTTTTCAGGAGACGGGAGATATTCTCTTTTTCGCTGATATGGAAAAAACCGTCAAAAAGATGAATTTTCTCTTCCGGAATCTCCGCTTTTTCATGGGAATCCTCCATTCTCAGAAAAACAGGAAGCTCCGGACGGATAACCTTAAGCCGTTCGGCAAGCTGAAGGTAGTTGTCTCTGTTGTTCAGGAACAGTGCTCCCAGATGGATATTCTTGTTCAGAATAATATCAATTATTTCGGGATCTCCAATAGAGCGCATTCCCGTGAGGTTATTCTCTTCAAAAATCTTTTTCAGTTCCGGCAGAACCGAAATATCCGTATCAAAAGTGAGAACTTTGCTGTTCAGGGATTGCTTTTTATTCATAGAGATTCTCCTGGTAAGATGTACAACTCCAATTGTAATACATTTTACCGGGAGAGGAGATTTTTTTTACAGCCTGTCACTCTTCTTCAGAGTCTATCTGGAGAGCTGCCGCTTCATGGGGCATGGTTCTGTGGTAGGGGCGGAAGTAGGTCTTGGGAGAGTAGTTGTAAAGGTCCGAGACCTTGGTCATATAGATACAGGCGTACCTTTCCACCTGCTCAGCGTAGCGGCTCTCGTCATATCCGGAACGGAGGATCTCTCCCCAGTAGGGATTGAAATAGGTTTTATACTGTTTGAGCAGTTCGGATATCTGGGTATTCAGAACATCCATCTGGTCAAAAAGGGTATTGATACTGTTTCGGGGGATATTCTCCCCTTCGAAGCGCAGGGAATCCAGCCGGTTGATCTCTTTTTCCAGTTTCTGCTTTTCCTTCATCAGGGAATTGATCTGCTGCTGCACTGGCCGGGCTTTGATCAGGCCCTGCATTTCGCTTTCCAGATCGTTCAGAACCAGAGCTGTCCGCCAGTTGCATGTTTTTTTGATAGACACCACATCTCCGTAGATATGGTCTCCCAGGTAGAGAATTTCGCTTCCTGAATAGGCCATATCCTGCTGAAGCTTTCCAAACCAGCCTCCCTGATATATTCCAGAATCCACTTTGCCTTCGTAGTTGCTCATCAGTCCTGTTTCGGGATCTATCTTAAGAAAACGTCCCCTTCTTTCAAAAAACCGGGGTTTGTCCGCAAAGGTTATAACCAGATCAAAAACTTCCTGCCAGGAATTGTGCTTTTTCAGATAGGGATTGATGGAATAATCCAGCAGAACCCGGGTGTACTCATAGTCCGAGTTGGTAATGATCATCAGCTTCTTGCCGTAATCCTTGTACCTTTCCAGCATTCCGGCAACCTGGGGATCCTTTATTACAAACCTGTCGAAATCCGCCCTGAGACGGGATTTGATGCTGTCATCCTGATGGAGTAAATCTATGACATGATTCACGTCATCAGCCAGTACATGAAAGTGCGGGAGGTCATGCCCCTCGCTCTTCAGCTGGACAAGCTGGGAAAAGAGTACCCCGTTGGAGATGGCAAAAGAGGTATCCAGGCTCTGAAAGTCGGGGTCTCTTAAATCTATGGCCATTTCCTGATAAATCTGTTTCTGTTTATGGTAATCCAGAGGCTGCAGACCATGATAGGCCTGTTTGACCTTGCCATGACGGCTGACCTGCAGAAGGTTTCCGTTTCTCCGGTCAATCACCAGTCCTACAATGGCTCTCTGAAAGTCGAATTCCAGATCTGCGACTTCCGGGGGGTATCCGAACTCCTCTGTCAGCCTCCGGGCTGCCAGATTATGGGTGAGAGATTCAAACTCCCCGGCATTGTATCTTACCAGGGTATAGTCCATATCAAAGCCGATAAGCTTGATATTTTTCATGTTCAAAACGCGGTTGATAAATACAGGCATAACAGCAATATTAGCCTTTGGCGGTATGTTTTACAAGGTATTTGTAAACTTCATGCTGGGACTGGATTTTTTCTTCTCCCTCAAGCCGCTTCCTGTACCCGTTCTGAAGATCCCGATCGAGTATTCTGGCTTTTCTGTTATCCTTCCATTGAATATCAAAGATATCCTTCAGCTCCCTCTTCAGGCTGTTCCTGTAGACCGGACAGGTCACTTCCACCCTGCGGTCTATATTTCTTCCCAGCCAGTCTGCTGAGGAGATAAAGCAGCTGTAATCCCCTCTGTTCCTGAAAATAAAAAACCGCGCATGTTCCAGGTACTGATCCACAATACTGATAGCTTCGATATTCTCACTATAGCCTTCCACACCCGGCACCAGGGAAAACCGTCCCCGGCAGATGATTCTGATCTTGACTCCGGCATTGGAAGCTTCATAAAGTTTTTTAATAACCCCTTCATCGCTCAGATTGTTCAGTTTCAGCCGGATTGAGGCTTTCTCTCCCTCTTTGGCTATAGCAATCTCATTATCAATCAGTTCGTAGATTTTTCTTCTCAGATCGTAGGGAGATACCACCAGATGCTGGCTTCTTCTGTGACGGTAGTTGTTTTCAAAAAATGTGAAAAGCGATTCTACCTCGGATCCCAGATCCTGGTTTGCTGTCATAAGAAAACAGTCAGTATAGAGCCGGGCGGTATCTTCATTCAGGTTTCCTGTTCCGATACCCGAGTAATGGACCAGTTTTCCCTTTTCCCGGCGGGTTATCAAAAGAAGTTTGGAGTGTACTTTCAGCCCTTCCACACCAAAAACAACTTTTATGCCGTTTTCTTTCAGAATATTGGCCCAATAGATATTGTTCTCTTCGTCAAAACGGGCCTTCAGTTCCAGAATAACAAGAACTTCCTTCCGGTTTTTTTTGGCGTTGATCAGGGCATTGACCACACTGGAAAATTTTGCCACCCGGTAGAGGGTGACTTTAATACTCTCCACATGATTGTCTATGGACGCGTCCCTTAAAAGGTCTATGACAGCATCAAAACTGTGATAGGGAAAATAGAGCAGAGTATCTCTGGCCCTGATGGCAGAGAAAAGGCTTTTCTGATCCGGAAAATGTCTGTGCCGGATCGGTTCATGGCTTTTGCAGCACTCAAGATCAACCAGTTTGGGAAACCGGATAAAATCGCTGAAATAGTGATATCTGCCGCCGGGAGTTACCGTTTCATACTCTCTGAACCGGAGCTTTCTGGTAAACATCTCCAGAAGATCTTCGGGCATGGTATTGTCATAGAGAAACCAGATGGGAGAGCCTTCTTTTCGCTTTTTTACACTCTCATTGACTTTATTCAGATAACTCAGGTTCAGATCATCATCATCGATATCCAGTTCGGCATCCCGGACAATTTTGAAGTTCCAGGCCCGGATATCCTGGTATTTATGATCTTTGAAAATGGTATGAAGACCGATCCGTACTATCTCATCAATCAGCATGATGTTCTGTTTGTGTTTTTCTCCAGGCAGTTTGATAAAACGGGGAATCACTTTGGTGGGAATTTCTATGATACTGTATTTTTTCTTAAGCTCTTTTTTATGCTTCTTATACATTTCCACAGCCAGATAGAGGGTTTTATCCTTTAACTCCGGGAGTTTATACCGCATATCCACCATGATCGGAAAAATCTTGTGACGGACCTCTTTTTCGAAATACTCCATAACAAAGGTTTTCTGCTCATCAGAAAGATGATGGTCGTCCAGAATATGAATGTCCCTTGTTTCCAGTTCCGCCATGATTTCCCTCATGATTTTATTGAACCGGACTCTCTGGGACATTACCTCGTCCTGAATATTGTTCAGAGCCTTCAAAGGGGATTCTTTCAGTGCCAGCTCTCCCTGACGGCCCATCTGGCAGAGCCTTCGCATCATGGCAACCCTTACCCTGAAAAATTCATCCAGATTGGATGAGTATATTCCCATAAACTTGATCCGTTCTCCCAGAGGGTTGCGTTGATCTTCTGCTTCCTGAAGGACCCTTTCGTTAAAAGAGAGCCAGCTTACCTCTTTGTTGATATAGGGATATTCCCGGGTTGAGGCGATTTTTTTGGAATGAAAAGGCACTATACTATCCTTCGTTCTTGTTTATTGATGAAGATCCGGCATTCTGTCTCCAAAGCAGGTATCCACAGCTCTGGCCTGATCAATCAGGGGATGCTCAGGGGGAACATATTTGGTTTTTCCCGCAACATCCTCCAAAGGTACCGAAGTCAGCTGATTTTCTCTGAAAGCTGCCATTCTGCCGAATCTGCCTTCGGCTGCCATCTCTGTGGCATGAGCTCCCAGCTGGGTGGCGATCACCCGGTCTGCCGGAGAAGGGGATCCTCCTCTCTGAATGTATCCAAGAATGGTTTCTCTGGTTTCCAGCCCTGTCAGTTCCTCAATTTTTCTGGCCACATAGGTGCCGGCGGAAATGGTTCTTGCTTTTCCACTTTTCTTGGGAGGAATCCTAATACCTTCGGCTACCACGATTATGGAGTAGGGTTTTCCCGCTTCTGCCCGATGCATCAGATATTCGGATACGATTTTGGGATCCCAGTCAATCTCGGGCAGAAGGATGACATCTCCACCTCCGGCCACTCCGGAATAGAGGGTCAGCCATCCGGTATGGTGTCCCATGATTTCCACAACCATAATCCTTTTATGGGAGTTGGCAGTACTGTGAATCCGGTCGATGGCTTCGGTGGCAATATTGACAGCAGAGTCAAAACCGAATGTTACATCGGTTCCCCATACATCATTGTCGATGGTTTTGGGGATTCCAATCACATTCAGTCCCAGATCCTGGAGTTTTCCGGCTGTTTTCATGGTGCCGTTTCCACCGATGCAGATCAGACCGTTCAGCCCCATCTCATTGTAGTTTTCCACGATCCTTTCCGGTTTGGTCAGTACATAATCATCGTACTCCTGATTTTTGAACGGTTTCTCTCTGGAAGTACCGAGAATGGTGCCTCCCTCTGTGAGTATCCCGGAGAGAGACTTTTCGGTAAGTTCCACGTACTCCTTGTTTATCAGTCCCAGATAACCTGAGGAAAAACCGTAGACCTTCATTCCGTACTTCAGCAGAGCGGTTTTTCCCACTCCGCGAATCGCTGCATTCAATCCGGGGCAATCGCCGCCGGCGGTTAATATTCCGATTTTCAGCTGTTTTTCAGGCATACTTATCCCACCTTATCCGAGTCATATTAAAAAACGGTTAGAATATCCGGTATCTATTATTATAGGTACGAATAGAAGTCCTGTCATGGACTTTTCCGGAACTTCAATTCAGGGAAAAACAGAGATTTTCATGATTGGTATGTTCTTCCAGAGCGTATTCGATCAGTTTATCCAGAAGTTCCGGATAGGGGAGTCCTCCGGCCTGGCACATAAGGGGAAACATACTGATGTTCGTAAACCCGGGAATCGTATTGATTTCATTCAGAAAGATTTCATTGGTTTCCTTATCCAGGAAGAAATCGACACGGGACATCCCCCGGCATTCCAGAACACTGTAGGCCTTTTCTGCCAGAAGCTGTATCTTGTCGGAAGTTTCCCTGTCGATATCAGCGGGGATCACCAGGGCCGCTCCGTCGGGATCAATGTATTTGGCTTCGTAATCATAGAACTCGTGGGATGGTTTCAGCTCTCCCGGAGGGAAAGAGACAGGATGGCTGTTACCAATGACAGAACACTCCACCTCCCGGGCGTTTACAGCAGGTTCTATCAGAATTTTATTATCAAAACGCAAAGCATCAAGTGCGGCTTTTTTAACTTCCTCTCTTTTCCTGACCATAGATACACCGACAGATGATCCTGCCTGTGACGGTTTGATAAACAGAGGCAGGGAAAAGCTTTCTTCCATTTCCCTGGCAAAATTCTCCCAGCTGAATCCGGGATTCCTGGTTTCCGGCTCACGCAAAGTTCTGAAAGGAACTACCGGAAGGTCATGGTGATGCCAGATGATTTTTGCAATATCCTTATCCATCCCCAGATAGCTGCCGCCGACAGTAGCCCCCGCGTAAGGGAGATCCGCCATCTCAAGGAGTCCCTGAAGGGTTCCGTCTTCACCGAATGTTCCATGCAGTATGGGAAGTACCACATCTATGGGAAGTTTTTTCCCCTCAGCGATAAGACCGCCTCCTGGCATAACAGTTACCATAAGGGATGTCTCCTCGGAAATACCCAGAATTTCAGCATCTGCAGGTTGCTGTTTCTGCAGGTACCAGAGTCCCCGTTTGGTAATTCCTATGAGATATATATGATATTTTTCTCTATTTAAATGATTTAGTACCGAAGCAGCCGATCTGAGAGAAACTTCATGTTCCCCGGAGCGGCCGCCGTAGAGCAGCGCGATGGACAATTTATTCATAAACCGGAGAATATCATTTTTTTCCGTACTTCTCAAGAGAACCGTATCATGCTATTCTCGTTGGAAGGGAAATCACCCCACGCTATGTAATTGGGAAAATCTGTTCTGGATGGTCGGGTTTTCCGGAGGATTTGATGAGTATTGTGAATTTTAACCCCCTGGTAATCTCCGCTCTGATTGGTATGGTGGCAGCTCAGTTGGGTAAAGTTGTCTTGATTCTGGCACTTGAAAAACGTTTTGCCTGGGACAGAATGACAGAAACCGGCGGGATGCCATCCTCTCACTCCGCAGCCGTAGCTGCCCTGACCACATCCTGCGGTCTGATCTACGGCGTAGATAGCGGATATTTCGGAATTTCTCTTGTTTTCAGTTCCATCGTTATCTACGATGCCACTGGAATCAGACGGGCTGCGGGGCATCATGCGGAAATCCTTAACAGCCTTATCACAGAACTTTCCCATCTTTTTGAAGAAGGTGATAAACCGAAAGCTCTGAAAACCCTTCTAGGTCATACTTATCCCCAGGTTTTTGCAGGAACCCTCCTGGGAATCCTGATCGGCTTCCTCTGCACCAACTGGCTCACCTGACCGTAACCTCTCGATCTCTTCAAAAAAGGTAAAACCTCAAGGACGCAAGCGAAAAAAGTAGAACCAGGACTGTCCCGGTAAGCAAGAACAGGACGGTAAGGGTCAGTAAGGACTAGTAAGGACTAGTAAGGGCCAGTAAGGGCCAGTAAGGGCCAGTAAGGGCAATTCATGAATTGCCCATACGGCTACAACTTGCCCATACGGCTGGTCACACAAGGGCTAGAAGTGTCAGCCACAAGGCTCCCCAGACTTCTCGTAACGCACTTACCTGGTCCAGACAAAACCCTGTGGTCCGACTGTGACTCTGCACTCTTCAGGGAACAAAAAAAGACGCGCTACCTGCGCGTCTCTGCTGAAAAAACGGATAACCTTCCCGGTTAAACCTGAAATCCCATTTCGCTGAGTAGCTCTTTCAGTACAGATTTTTCATCCCAGGGGCGGGGACCGTCGTCGTGGATAATAGAGCTTTCGTGACCTTTACCCAGGGTTAAAACCATATCTCCCGGCTGAGCCATGGCCAAAGCCTGTTTCATGGCCTCTTTCCGATCGGGAATCAGGAAAAGATTCTCTCCCTCTTTTTTATGTGCAATTCCCTCTGCGATATCCCGGATAATATCCATGGGGTCTTCCCCACGGGGGTCTTCGTTGCAGAGAAATATAACATCCGCAAACTCATCTGCAATATCTCCCTGTTCGCTTCTTTTTTCTACATCCCTTTCTCCGGCAGAACCGAAAAGGACTATCAGCCGTCCTTTGGTATCATTTTTTACCATGGGCAGAAGACGCTCAAAAGCTCCGGGGGTGTGTGCGTAGTCGACCATAACGTTAAAAGGCATATTTCCTTCTACAGGGCTCATTCTGCCGTTAACGCCAACCAGTTTTTCAATATTGCCTGCCAGATCCAGAACGTCCTCTTCCAGGAGCTCTGAAACGACCAGCAGCGCTGCCATGGCATTCTCTACATTAAAAAGACCGGGCATATTGAGTTTTACCTCTTTGGAACCGTTGGGAACGTGAAGAGTAAAGGATATGCTCTGATGATCAGTGGTATAGTCACTGCCCCACAGATCGGTATTTTCATTTTTCAGACTATAGAGAAAAACCGGTTTTTCACCGATCGCATCCATATAGATTTCACTCCACTGGGTATCATCGTTTATAACGCCAAACGCGTCATCTTCGGGAGAAGATGCGACCATTTTGAACAGATTCGCTTTATCAAGCCTGTACTGTTCAATGGTTCCATGAAATTCCAGATGTTCGTGAGTGATGTTGGTTAAAACTGCCGTATCGAACAGAACATCAGAGAGCCTGGAGTTTTTTTCGGAAAGTCCGTGGGATGTGGCTTCCAGAACGGCATACTCTTTGCCGTTATCCACCATTTCCCTGAGTATACGGTGAATCTGGGGGGCTTCAGGAGTGGACTGCCTGTAAGGGTTGGAAATCACAGTATCGCCTGCCTGATAACTGACTGTGGAAAGGTATCCCGCTTTCTGTCCTTCCAGTTCCAGGAGCTGATGGATAAAGGATACGGTTGTGCTTTTACCATCTGTTCCCGTGACGCCGATTATCTTCAGTTCTCTGGCGGGATATCCGTAGAATGCCGCTGATATGGGAGACATGGCTTTTCTGGTATTGTCCACTTTTATATAGGTTATATCCTCGGTAAGGAAATCCTGTTCCCGGGAGTAGACTATTCCCGCAGCACCGTTATGAATGGCTTCGGCAATATAGGCATGCCCGTCGGTATGAATCCCTTCCAGAGCAAAAAAAAGTGATCCTTCTTTCACTTGCCGGGAATCGTAATCAAGAGACGTAATTTCTATTTTTTCATCGCCTTTGATTTCCAGAGGCTTGATATCTTTAATTATCTGTTCAATTGTTTTCATGAAACCCATGTTACCAGCATATTCCCTTCTATTTCAAGTAAAACCTTCTCAGACCGGTATGGATTCACCCCTTGAGAATAGCCAGAGCCGAACGGAGACCGTCAGAGGCCGAGCTTATAATCCCTCCGGCATAGCCGGAAGCCTCTCCGCAGATAAAGAGGTTTACTGTTCCTTCCGCCAAACCTGTCTCTCTGTTTCTGAGAACCTGGATGGGGGAACTGGTTTTACTTTCCAGTCCCAGAACCTGTCCGTTTTCAAATCCGGGCATCCTGAGAGTCAGATCTTCCAGTCCTTTCCGGAGAGAGGATGCTACCACCAGAGGCAGAAGTGCTGTCAGGTCGGCCTGCTGCAGGCCGGGCTGATAGGATGAGTGTCCCAGCGGGGATTCGCTTTTCCCTTTCAGAAAGTCCCGGATTGTCATGGCAGGGGCTTTATAGTTTTCAGACAGGTTGTAAAACAGGTTTTCCAGTTCTTCCAGCCATTTAAGACTATCCAGAGGAGCGATCTGCTGCCCCAAAAGATCCGCAAGATTGACTCCGGCTACAAGAGCTGCGTTGGCATATTTTCCGTCTCTCTGGAAAAAACTCATTCCATTAACAATATTCTGGTTCTTATAGGAAGCGGCTGGAACCACCTTTCCTCCCGGACACATGCAGAACGTGTAGACAGGAAGATCTCCTTTACCGGAGGTCAGGCGGTATTCGGCGGCTTTGACATCCGGAAGAGCCGGACGACCCCACTGAATGCGGTTAATCAGCTCCTGGGAGTGTTCCATTCTGCAGCCCAGGGCAAAATTCTTGGTTGTGAATGGAATCCCTTTGTTTATAAGCATTCGGTAACTGTCATAGGCAGAGTGACCGGTTGCCAGGAGAGCGTAATCACAGGGAAGCTGAAGAGATCCGGCTATGACGGATTTTACCCGCCCCCCCCGGATTTCAAGATCATCCATACAGGTTCCAAACAGGATTTCTCCTCCGGACTCCTGAAAGGTCCGGCGCATATTGGCAGCTATTTTTATCAGATTGTCGCTTCCAATATGAGGGTGTGTCAGGTACAGGATCTCTTCGGGAGCACCCTGCCTGACAAATTCTTCCAGAATATACTGTTTTTCCTTTTTAATATGTTTGCTGCGGGATGTGAGTTTGCCGTCTGAAAAAGTTCCTGCTCCGCCTTCACCGAAGCTGTAATTACTGTTTTCCGTGAAGATTCCCTGTTCATCCAGAAGGCGCACATCCTGCATACGCTGTTCAACAGGAGTTCCCCTTTCGATCAGAGTAACCCGGCACCCTGACTGCTGCAGAAAGAGGGCGGAGAAGATACCAGCCGGACCGGAGCCGACCACAACCACTCTGTATGGTTTTCTGTTTTCTGAGGGGACAGGTATCAGCTTCTCAGGATCAGGAGTCTTCTCTCCGCCTTTTATATCCGGAGAGGTGACTTCCACTCTCAGGTTCCATCTGATCCGGTCTTTTTTTCGGGAATCCAGGCTTTTTCTGATAATCCTGTATGAGTATTCCCCAATTCTGAGTGAGGACTTGAGGCCTTTTTCCAAATCGTCTTTCCCGTATCCGCAGGGAAGTATCAGTTCTATTTCTTTCCGGCCCATCCAGTCCTCCTTCTGTTTTTTCAGCTGTTCCCGATTTCCCTGTGACTGGTTCTGATAAACTTTTCCACTGTCCCAAGATCTCTCAGACCATTGTGTCCCTTATCCGAACATTTTAAAGCCGCCGTTGCCATGGCCACTTCCAAAGCCTCCTCCAGATTCTCTTTCACCGTCAAGGCCGCGGCCAACGCACCATGAAAGGTATCTCCCGCCCCATTGGTATCAACAGGATTAATATGAAAAGCCCGGATATGTTTTACTTCTCCGTCCCGGCAGAACCAGAGGCCTTTCTCTCCGTTTGTGACGATGCAGACTCCTCCGTAGGAGTCGTAAAGAGCTTTCACTTGCTTGTCCTCTTCGCTTTGGGAGGTCAGTTTCTCGGCCAGGCTTTTGGACAGTACAGGGTAGTCGGAGAGCTGAAGGAGTTTGTCTCTTAATGGATGGATGTTGTTGGGGCTCATATCCAGGACAATGGGGATTCTGCGGGATGCTGCTTCTTCAGCCCATTCCAGAGAATTTTTCATCCAGCTGCCGTCCAGTAGGAGTACCTTGAGCTCTTCCATTCTGTCAGAACTTCCCGGAGAGAGAGCAGGGTAGTAATCTCTGTCTCTCAGTCCTCTCTGATGGAAAATGGTTCTTTTCCCCTCCGGATCTGTCATGATCAGACTCATGGATGTTGGCTCATCAAGGCGTCTGCACAGATTTGTGTCCACTCCGGTATGATTGAGATAATCCAGGATAAACCCGCCGTCTTCGTCTTTACCCAGAGCGCCGCGGTAGGAAGAAGCTATTCCCAGACGGGAAGAAGCAATCAGTGCATTCAGAGTCATGCCACCGGGGACTTTCACTCTCTCTTTTATATAGCAAACCTCTTCCTGGCGGGGCCATCGGTCAATGAGTGAGATTCTATCCAGTGCGCATCCGCCGAAACCGCCGACCATATATTACTCCTTATGTTTAAACCTGCCATTTATTGTGGAAAAAAAAGGAGGAGTGTCAAGAAATCATACAGGTAATTCAACCCTCAAAAAGGGGATTTATGAACCTTCTGAATGGAAGAGACCGGGGAAATGAACTTGACAGAACCTGTTTCGTTGATTATGTATTTTAGAATTGACCAGAATTTCTGCCTGAAAAGGGCGGAACAAACACGACTGGAGGCGTTTGTGGCATCAAAAAAGAAATTATTAATAGTGGAAAGCCCGGCAAAAGCCAAAACCATAAAAAAAATTCTTGGTAAGGATTTTACCGTTAAAGCCTCGGTTGGTCATATTCGTGACTTGAACTCCAAAGGCTGGGGAAAAAAAGCCCTGGGTATTGATACGGAGAATGGTTACAAACCCGATTATACAGTAATTAAAGGTAAGGAAAAGACTGTTAAGGAACTTCAGGATGCTGCCGCGAAATCCGATGAAATCTATCTTGCTCCCGACCCGGACAGAGAAGGGGAAGCCATTGCCTGGCATCTGAAGGAAGTCATGGGGCTCAGTGATGAGGACGCCCAGAGAGTGACTTATTCGGCCATTACCAAAAGTGCCGTTCAGCAGGCTCTGGAACATCCCAGAAAAATTGATATGAATCTGGTTAATGCCCAGCAGGGACGAAGAGTTCTGGACAGGCTGGTGGGATTCAGTCTTTCCCCTTTTCTATGGAAAAAGGTTGCCAAAAACCTCAGCGCCGGAAGGGTTCAGTCTGTGGCTGTGCGGATTGTTGTCGACAGGGAGCGGGAAATCAAAGCTTTCGTTCCCGAAGAATTCTGGAAAATCAAAGCTCTGGTCAGTCCTGAAAAGAAAGAAAAAGATCAGTTTGAAGCTCAGCTTGTTCGATGGCAGGGAAAGAAATTCGAACTGGGAAATCCTGTTGCCCAAACAGAAGCCTCAGCAAAAGAGGTGGCTGATCATATCAGCAGCCATCCCCTGAAGGTTCTTAAAATAGAAACCCGTGAAGCCAAAGGGAAAACCAGTCCTCCCTTTATCACATCTACGCTTCAACAGGCTGCCAGTACAGCATTGAGTTTCGGTACAAGTAAAACCATGAGTGTCGCTCAGAAACTTTATGAAGGTATGGAAATCGACGGGGTGACCCAGGGTCTTATTACCTATATGAGAACCGATTCGACAAGAATCGCCCCGGAAGCCATGGAAGAAGTCCGGCAGTACATCAAAGACAATTTTGACCCGGAATACCTGCCCGAGAAGCCTCAGGTTTACAGTACCAGTAAAAATGCCCAGGACGCCCATGAGGCGATCAGACCTTCATCGGTTTCTCTGACTCCCGAGAAAGTTCAGCCTTTTCTTACCAGGGATCAGTACAGGCTTTATGAGCTGATCTGGCGCCGTTTTGTTGCCTCTCAGATGCCTCCTGCAAGATACGATGTTACTACCGTTACGATTGAGTCCGGTGAAGGAGAGCTCGAAGCCAAAGGAAGAATTACCAGATTCAAGGGATATACCATCCTTGTTCCGGAAGGAAAATCCGGTAAGAAGGAAGATAACAAATATCAGAACCTTCCTGACATTAAACGGGAGGATCTTCTGGATCTTCTGGATCTGGATGTTTCCCAGAATTTTACCAAACCTCCTGCACGCTATTCAGAAGCCTCATTGGTAAAGGCTCTGGAAAAAGAGGGAATCGGACGGCCATCCACCTATGCCCCCATTATCAAAACCATCAGCGACAGAGGGTATGTCCGTCTGGAAAACAGATACTTCCATGCCACCGAGCTGGGGATGGCTGTGAATGATATACTGGTACAGAATTTCGAAAATATCATGGATCTGAAATTTACCGCCGGAATGGAAGGGGAACTGGACCGGGTAGAGAATGGTGAAACCGATTGGATTAAACTGGTTGACGGTTTTTACAAACCCTTTCTGGAAAAGCTTGAAAAAGCGAACAAGGAAGCGGAAGCCCTTAAGGGAAGACCCTGGGACGGAGAAGAAAAGTGCCCCCTCTGCGGCAGCGGTCTTCTTGTCCGGTATTCAGTGAACGGCGCTTTTCTGGGATGTGAAAAGTACCCCGAGTGTAAAGGTCTTATCCCTATGCCCGGAGAGAATGAAGAGGGTGATTCCCAGCCGGAAGTGGATGTAAACTGCCCCCAGTGTGGCAGCCCTATGGTTATGAAAACATCCCGGTACGGAAAACAGTTTCTGGCGTGTTCCAAATATCCGGAATGCAAAACCACCCTTTCTGTTGACAAAGAGGGAAAACCTGTTGAACTGCCGAAAGTTGAGATGGATTGTGAAATCTGCGGTAAACCCATGGAAGTGAAGATGGGAAGACGGGGGCCTTTTCTGGCCTGTACGGGATATCCCGACTGCAAGAATACCATGCCCCTTGATAAGGAAGGCAAACCTGTCATTCTGCCCAAGGTAGAAGGTCAGGTCTGTGAAAAATGCGGCAGCCCCATGGAAGTGAAAATGGGACGGAGAGGGCCTTTTCTGGCCTGTACGGGATTTCCGAAATGCCGGAATGCCAAGCCGCTTCCCGGTGATGACCCGAAAAAAGAGAAGGAATAGTCTCTCTTTCTTTCTCTCCCGGAGCGATTTCTCTTTACTAAATCTCTCTCAATTCTTATTTTTTAAATAATCATCCTGCTGTCACGGATAACGGGGCGGGATGAATTCCGAATCTGTCTTGATGAAGACGGAAGCGGATATGAGGTGATTAAATGGAAAAAAATCCAGACGATAACAAAACAAATGCGAAAGGTCAAAATAATGATGACTGGAGAAAACGCCTTAAGGATGAACTCAACCCGGAAAAGATGGACCAGAGAATGAAAAAATTCCGCAACGGAAAGTACCGGTTCTCTTTCTGGTATTTCCTTCTGGTTATTCTTGTTCTTGTAATCCTGAATTACCTTTTTATGCAGACTCCCGATGAGGTCATTGAATTCAGTACGTTCAAGGAAAAAGTTGAATCGGGAGAAATAAAAAGAGTCAAACTGACAAACTCGTTTTACTATGGAATGACATATACCTCCCAGGAGTTTGCCAATCAGGTGGTGAACACCTTTACGGACCGGCTGGCAGGACGGGATGTTCTGGAGGGAGGGCAGATCTATAAAACTGTTCCTATCAATGATCCGACCTTTGTACCGCTCCTTGAGGAAAAAGGGGTAGAGTACTTTGCCGAGCAGGAAAAAAGAAACTATTTTCTTGAAATCCTTGTCAGCTGGATTGTGCCTTTGCTCTTCCTGGTATTCATATGGCGTATGATTTTTAAACGCATGGGGAATATGGGCGGCTCCAATGTCATGAGTTTCGGACAGAATAACTCCAAAATTGTGGCGGAAAGCGACCTTCTGACGAGGTTCAAGGATGTTGCCGGATGTGAAGAGTCGAAAGATGAGCTTGTGGAGGTGGTGGATTTTCTTAAAACTCCCGACAAATACACAGCCATCGGTGGAAAGATTCCCAAGGGGGTTCTGCTGGTAGGCCCTCCCGGTACGGGTAAAACCCTTATGGCAAGGGCTGTCGCCGGAGAAGCAGGTGTTACTTTCTTCAGGATGAGTGGTGCTGATTTTGTAGAAATGTTTGTCGGTGTGGGTGCTGCCAGAGTGAGAGACCTGTTCAAGCAGGCCCGGGAAAAAGCGCCCTGTATTATCTTTATTGATGAGCTGGATGCTATAGGAAAAAGCCGTGCCGGAGCTATCTCCACCAATGATGAAAGAGAACAGACTCTGAACCAGCTTCTGGTTGAGATGGACGGATTTGATTCCACTTCCGGAGTTATTATTCTGGCTGCAACCAACAGACCTGAAGTTCTGGATCCTGCCCTCTTGAGGCCGGGACGCTTTGACCGGCAGGTTCTGGTGGATAAGCCGGATCTTCTGGGACGTGAAGCGATTCTGAAAATCCATTCGGCCAATGTGAAGCTTGATGATTCTGTCGACCTTAAGGAAATTGCCAAAGCCACTCCGGGATTTGTAGGGGCCGACCTTGCAAACATTATCAATGAAGCGGCTTTGCTGGCTGTACGTTCGGGCAGAAAAGCTGTCATGATGATTGATCTGGAAGAGGCTATCGAAAAAATCATAGCGGGACTGGAAAAGAAAAACCGCCTGATAAATCCCAGAGAGAGGGAAATTGTTGCCTATCATGAAACAGGACATGCTCTGGTGGCGGCTTTTACTCCCGATGCAGATCCGGTTCAGAAGATTTCCATTGTTCCCCGCGGTATGGGTGCTCTGGGATATACGCTGCAAACTCCAACGGAAGACCGTTTTCTCATGACAAGAGAGGAACTGATCGGAAGGATAGATATCCTGTTGGGAGGAAGAGCCGCAGAAGAGATTGTGTTTAACAAGCTCTCAACCGGTGCCTCCAACGATATTATGAAGTCTACGGACATTGCCCGGAACATGATTACCGAGTACGGTATGAGTGAGAGATTCAGAAATGTAACCCTCACAAAACGGAACAGTTCCTACCTGGAAGGTGCCGGCGCACAGAAAGAGTACTCAGAATCGACTCAGCAGTATATTGATGATGAGATTTCACGCCTCATGTCCGAGCGGTACAAGGTTGTGAAGGCGCTGCTCGAAAAACATAGGGATCTGCTGGAATCCATTACCGATCATCTTATGGATGTGGAAGTTGTCTCTGCTGAAGAGTTTATGGAACTCATTGAAAAAGACGAGAAAGGGGCTGCCGAACTGGCTTCCAGAAAATCACGGGATATGAAAGTCTCCAAAAGGGCGGAGGAGATGGGCCGGAAGAGAAACGATGCCATTATTGCCCGAAACAAGGCAAGAGAGCTGGCCGAAAAGAATGAACCGCCCAGAGTGGACAAGCAGCATACCAAGGAGTCTCCCTTTACAAGGGAAGTTCCCCTCTCCATGGAAGGAGATGAGGAAAAAGATGATTAAACTGACCAGCCAGTAAATAATAGGTCCGATTCTTCAGGGAGTCGGACTTTTTTTATGCAATTTCTTGTTGTTTCCACAAGGCAGATCACGTTACTATTAGGTGACCGGAGGCTTCAATGAATTTTTACTGGACATTTTTAATCGATTTGGGGATCATCTCGATCGGTCTTCTCCTGGGAACAGTAATCAGATCCAAGGTACGGTTTTTTCAGAAATATCTGATTCCCAATTCTCTTACAGCAGGATTTATTCTTCTGGTTTTCTACAATTGGTTTGCTCCATTAATGGGAATCACCACAGACTCTCTAGAAAATATTGTCTACCATTTTCTGAATCTTTCCTTTATTGCCATGATTCTCAGAGTGGGGAGTAAAGTCCGTTCCAACAGAAAGGCTGTCGTTTCTATGGCAACCACGCTGATTACCCAATACGGCCTTCAGTGTTTTCTGGGAACTCTTCTGACCCTGCTGATGATCAATACCATTTTTCCGAATCTTTTTCCCGGTTTTGGTCTGTTTGCCACCCTGGGGTTTTCCCTGGGGCCTGGTCAGGCATTCGCCATTGGGACAGGCTGGGAACATATGGGCTTTGCCGGGCTCAGTTCTGTAGGACTGACCTTCGGTGCAGTAGGGTTTCTTCTGGCCTGTTTTGGAGGGATTTTCCTTATCAACTTTGCTTTGAGAAAAAAGTGGATCTACCCCGAACAGGTTTCAGGTTTGCATAATACCACTATCCAGAAAGGGGTACTGAAAAGGGGAGACACCCCGGAGGAAGGAAAGATATCGGATAAAACATCAGCGGAAGCGATTGATCCTTTCTCTTTTAATTCCGCCATTGTTCTTGCAACGTACCTTCTTTCCTACCTGGTTTTAAGGCTGATCAATTATCTTCTGGCTTTTGCCGGGCCTATGGGAGAGGAGCTGGCCGTAAATCTCTGGGGTATCATGTTTATTTTCAGCGCCTTAACCGCCATGCTGGTAAAGAAAATCATGTTTGCCTTTAACCTTGAGTATATTGTAGACGATCAGAGATTAACCAGAATCGCCGGGTTTTCTGTAGATTTTATGGTAGCTTCCGCAGTAGGAGCTATATCCATTGCGGTACTGCAGAGCTACTGGATTCCCATCGTTGTGGTCGCAGGTCTTGTGGGGCTTGCCACAATTGTAACCCATATCTGGCTGTCATCGAGAATCTTCGACGATCACTCTTTCTACAGAGCCATACTCGTTTACGGCTGCGTCACAGGAACACTACCAACGGGCCTGGCTCTCCTGAGGATCATTGATCCCGAGTTTGAAAGCCCTGCCTCCAAAGACTATATGTATGCCTCGGGCCTCGTTTTTCTGGCAGTCATTCCCATTCTGATCACTGCCAATATGCCCGCCTACGGAGCTTTGAAAGGTTCTTTAAAAGAGACATACTTTGTACTGGGACTCTATTCGGTATATGTGATTCTCTGTTTTATAGCCTATCTCTGGCTTTCAGGAAAGAACAGGTTCAACAGGCCGGCAGATCTCTGGCTCCATCAGAAGGATCTAAAATGAAAAGAAACCGGGCTTCTGCTGCCGTTGCATTGTGGTTGCCCGGTTTATAAAAGAGTCTTCAAAACTAATCCAATCCATGTTTCTTCTTATAGTTTTTTATGAATTGTGTTACTTCCATTTTGATAATATCCCGGATCTCTCTGGTCCCGGCATGGTCTTCCTCTTCCGTTCCCTTTCTTTCTCCTTTCTTTAGTGGTTCAAACATGCAGGTGGACAAATAATACCCCTGTCTGTTGGAAGTCTATTAAAAGAACATATGAGGAATGTTAAAAAAAAGGATCCCCGAAAGGATCCTGTGGTTTTTTAATGATAGGAAGTCTTACCTTCCCGGATCGTAAAGATAGTCAAAATACTCCATATCCGTAGTCAGGGTTTTGTTCAATGCTGGCAGTGTACTTTTATAGGATTCCATGGACTTCCAGAAGTTGTAGAAATCCGGATCCTGACCGAATACTTCTGCATAGATCCTGGTGGCTTCCGCATCGGCTCGACCTTTGATCTCTTCCGACTCTGCATAAGCTCCGGAAAGGATGGATTTTTTCTCCCTTTCCAGTTTACCCATCCATTCGGCTTTTTGGCCTTCCCCGTAGGAGCGATAGGCCTGGGCAATCTGATTCCTTTCGGTGATCATCCTGGCATAGACCGACTGGGTCAGGTCGTCTGAGTAGCGGATCTGACGGATCACAACATCAATAAGCTCAATTCCGTACTGGGGTACGGTGATTTCCGCTCTATCCAGAATCTGGTCGGAAATCTTTTCCCTTCCCATTTTTATCCGGGGAAAGGTGGAACCTGTGGTAAAGGAGAAGTTGGGACCTCCTTCTTCAGTCTCAGTTTCAAGCTGGGCCAGCTGTTCTGCTTCGGAAGATGTAATAATCTGGTCAGTGCTTCTGACCGATTCGGCCAGAGGGTTTTGGGCTATTACGGTTCTTACCGCCGAATCGATCACGTCATCAAGACGGGCATAGGCCTGGGTCATGCTGGTGACTGACTCGTAGAATTTGGCAGGATCGTTGATTTTCCAGCGGGCTGTCGTATCAACCCAGATAAACTGGTTTTCCGATGTGGGAAGCCTCTGGGGATCTCCATCCCAGGAAAGGATTCTGCTTGAATAGCGGCTCACATTATCCACAAAGGGCACACGGAATTTCAATCCCGCTTCCGTTTCGGTTTTAACAATTTTTCCGAACCGGGTAACTACGGCCTGTTCGCCCTCGGGAATGATATAGAAAGGTCCTAAAAATGCCACAAGTGCAATCAGGACAAGGATCATTATCAGTAATCTAGCGCTTTTATTCACTGTGCACCTCCTGCTGACTGGGTCCCGCCGACTGATTTAAGGGGAAGAAAGTTATCCAGGTTTCTGTCGATCACATCTATGGTGGTCTGCCTTCCGAATACTTCCTCGATCATTTCGTAATAGAGTCGGTCCCGGGTTACTGCGGGACTCTTTCTGTACTCTTCCAGTACAGATGCAAATCTGGCTGTATCACCATTGGCGCGGTTTACCCTTTCAGTGGCGTAACCTTCGGCTACCTGGATAATCTGCTGTTTCTGTCCGGTTGCTTTGGGTATCTCGGTATTGTAGGCTTCCTTTCCTTCATTAATAAGGCGGTTCATATCCTGAATCGCCTTGTTGACATCCTCAAAGGCATCCTGTACTTCCCCTTCGGGAGGAACAATGTTCTGAAGTTTGACAGTTGTCAGCTGAATGCCGAGTCCATAGCTGTCCATAATTTTCTGGATCATCTGGATGCTCATATCTTCTATGTTGGTTCTTTCAGAACCGATAACATTGAGGATCGCCCTGTCTCCCACCAGCTGATTGACAACGGACTGGGATACGTCCCTGATTGTCTTTTCCTTGTTATTCACATTGAAAAGCCAGGCCTGGGGATCGACAATCCTGTACTGTATGATCCAGGAAACATCCACAATATTCAGATCTCCCGTGAGCATGATGGACTCATTGGAAAAATCCTTGTTGGAATAGATTGTCTGAATCCCCGCGCTATCGGTTCTGAAACCGAACTGCATTGTCTGGATGACCTTGGTTGGAACCTTATAGACTCTTTCTATTCCCAGGGGGAGCTTATACTGCAGACCGGGTCCTGTGGTTCTGCTGTACTTTCCAAGGGTCAGGACAACAGCTTCTTCGGTCTGGTCCACTACATATACGCCGCTGAGAACACTGAGCGCAATCACGATGACGATCAGAGCGGTCCACATAAACGACGGCTTCATATTCAGATTAATCTTTCCTTTCTGAGGAGAGACGTCTCTTTCCGGCATAAATACCTCCAGTTTTTTTATGATAGTCAGTATAAAGGAACTTCACAGAGGGAGAAAGAACTCTTTATAAACACTACTTCCTATAAACTTACAAAACCCCAAAGACCGGGTCAAGGAATAATATGTCCCTGAAGGCTGAGGAGTGTAAAAAATCAGCTATATCAATGATCTGCCATCAGAAAGCTGATTCAATTACCTGAACAGGCTTGGCATACGGGTTATCATTTCAGCCTCTGCCCCGGTTCCCGGCAAGGGTATGATGGCAAAGGGATGAATGGTACGGATAGGGGGGATAAGTGAATCCTGTTGTGCGAAACTAGATGAGTCTTACTATTACAATTACCAGAATAACTACGACTAAAAGGGAAATCAGGCTCATTTGAATAACTCCTGTTTGTTTTTTAAATACTATACCTTCTCTTGTGTGATCTAGCAAGCAATCTTCCTGTTTTGCTTGTTTTTACAAATGAAAACTCCTTTTGAAACATGGAGACTGCCAGGATAATCATGAGAAAGAGATACACCAGGTTCCAGACAACCGCCCAGATAATATCTGCCGGGATCAAGCGGTTCAGGGCAGTTTCCCTGACGGCCAGGGCCAGATTGACCAGGGGAATATGAGAGTAAAACCAGGCTTTCCCCGTAAGATCTGTATTCTGTGCTGTATAAACGGCCCCCATCCCTATTGTCAGGAGAGGCATGGCCAGAAGTTGAGCCTCCCTGACGGATCTGGTAATGAAACCTGCTGTTATTTCCACGGCCGTAAAAAGGAGCGTCAGTATTATAATCAGAAGAATAAGTATCACCACCTGCTGAGCATCAGGAGAAAACCGGATCTCTCCCTGACCGACTATTTCCGGTGTTATAAGAAAAGACAGGTAACAGCCCAGAAAATAGGCTCCCACACTGCATAGCCCCGTGAAAGTTCCGGCTGCCAGTTTTCCCAGGATGATACCGCTTCTGGATGCCGCTGTTGAAAGTAGAGGCTCCAGGCTTCCCCTCTCTTTCTCTCCCGAACTTAAATCCGCGGCTCCAGCAAGAGGGCAGGTTATGGCGAAGATGAAAAACATAAAAGGAAGGATTAAACCCAGCAGGGCAGTACCTGCAGCTTCAGCGGGAGGATAAAGAGGCATTCCTGTCACTCCGGTGTTTTCGGAAATCCCGGTTTCCCGGGGGGGCTGGTCCTGTTTTTCCGAAAGGGTTTTTTTCAGAAAGCTGTAGGCTCCCATGGACAGGGCATCGGTATTGTCGTAATAAATCCGCAGTCTGCCCGTCTCTTTGTCTGCAGTAATCAGAGCGTCATGGCTGTACCGCCATTCGAGGGCATTTTCATGCAGATTCGTTAATGTCAGCTGAGAGGATTCTCTTATCTGCAAGGGAAGTTCCGCGGGCGGCTTCACTGCAATCCGGAAGTTTTGATGTGAGCCGGCGGAACCCTGGGGATTCTCGTTTAAAACCCAGAATAAAAGGGGGAACAGGATCAGAGGCAGTCCCAGAGAGAGCAGGAGAGCCCGGGGATCCCGGAAGAAGTCTTTTAACTCCTTCCTGGCGACAATCGTCATGATTTTTCTTCTGCTGCTCAATCTGATGTCCTCTGCATTTTGAAAAAGAGTTCTTCAAGAGAACCTTTTTCCTTAAGATTTTCTGCAGTCTCCGAAGCAATGAGCTGTCCTTTTTTCAGGATCAGGACCCTGTCGGAGATTTTCTCTACGGCTCCCAGTTCATGACTGGAAAATACAACGGTTTTTTTCTGATTCCTGCACCAGATAATAAAATCATGGATGTTCCGGGTGCTGGTAACATCCAGACCTGATGCCGGCTCATCAAGCAGAAGAACCTGAGGATCATGTATGATGGTTCTGGCTATGAGGGTTTTCTGGCGCATCCCCGTCGAGAATGATCCGGCCTGTTTTTCCAGAAAGTCCTCCATTCCCAGAAGGGAACTGATTTCAGAGATCCTCCTCAGGCTTTCAGACCGCGGCATTCCGTTCAAATCAGCAAAATAGAGAATATTCTCTCTGGCGCTCAGCCTTTCGTACAATCCGCTTTGCTGACCAAAGAGTATTCCGATGGAACGGCGTACCTGTCCGGGGGCTTTTTGAGTGTCATGGCCCGCTATGAATATACTGCCGGAACTGGGGGTCAGCATGGTTGCCATCATTCTGAAGGTGGTGGATTTTCCCGCACCGTTTTCACCGATCAGTCCTATCACCTCTCCGGGGAGGGCAGAAAAGGATACCTGATTGACAGCCGGTTGGTCGGCCCGGGGATACTTTTTCGACAGGTTTCTGATTACAACAGCCGCCGCTGGAAAATGGGAATTGCCCGGATTCTGCATTCTGCTATACTATCCGGGAGAAATAAAAAAGACAACAAAAATGTATCAGACGGGTGCGGATGCTCCTCGCTTGACAATATACACCCCTGAAACTATGATATGCCAAGGCAACGACTGCGACCGATTCGATCCATCGCTGATAATATAAATCATTTCCATATAAGAGGTTTGACCGTGAAAAAAAGACTCGTAACTTCTGCGCTTCCCTATGTCAATAATATCCCCCATCTGGGAAATCTTATACAGGTTCTCTCCGCCGATGTTTTTGCCCGTTTTTGCCGACAGGCCGGGTATGAAACCCTTTATGTCTGCGGAACCGATGAATACGGTACGGCAACAGAAACAAAAGCTCTGGAAGAGGGTGTCACACCAAGAGAACTCTGCGACCGTTTTCATAAGGTCCATACGGAAATCTATGAATGGTTCAATATTGACTTCGATTATTTCGGCAGGACTTCCACGCCCCAGCAGACCGAGATTGTTCAGCACCTATTCAAAAAAATTGATGATGCGGGACTTATCAACGAAAGAACCATTGAACAGCTATTCTGTCACAGCTGCGACCGGTTTCTGGCAGACCGTTATGTTCACGGCATCTGTCCTCACTGCGGCAGCGAACATGCCCGGGGAGACCAGTGTGAGGACTGCGGTAAACTTCTGGAACCTACTGAGCTGGAAAGCCCCCGCTGCGGAACCTGCAGTGCGACTCCGGAAATTAAAAGTACAAAACATCTCTATATAGATCTGCCTGCGGTACTGCCCAAGCTGGAAGCCTGGATGGAAAAGGCTTCTGTAGACGGGTTCTGGGCACGGAATGCCATTCAGATGACCAAAAGCTGGATCCGGGATGGCTTGAAAGAGAGAGCTATTACCCGGGATCTGAAATGGGGAATCCCTGTTCCCAAGGAAGGTTTTGAAGATAAGGTTTTCTATGTCTGGTTTGATGCCCCCATCGGGTATATCTCCATATCCGCCTGCTATACGGATGACTGGAAAAAATGGTGGCAGGATCCTGAAGGAACAGATCTTTTTCAGTTTATCGGAAAAGACAATATTCCCTTTCACACCGTAATATTCCCATCCACTCTCCTGGGAAGCGGAGAGAACTGGACCATGCTTCATCATATGTCCTCCAGTGAGTACCTGAACTATGAAAATACCAAATTTTCCAAAAGCAAAGGGGTAGGGGTATTCGGAAACGACTGTCAGGATACGGGAATTCCCGCTGATGTCTGGCGGTTTTATATTTTCTACAACAGGCCGGAAAAGTCGGATACCCAGTTTACATGGAGCGATTTCCAGGACAAGGTTAACTCCGAGCTGATTGGTAATCTGGGGAACCTGGTAAACAGAACTCTCACCTTTACCCACCGCTTTTTTGATGGAAAGCTACCTGCCGGAAAAGTGGACGAAGAGTTTTGGGCCGATGTGAAAGCCCGGGAAAAAGATATTACCGAAAAACTGGACAGAGCGGAACTCAGGGATGCCTTCAAAGAGATCCTCCAGCTCAGCTCTCTGGGGAATAAAGCCTTTCAGGAAGGCGAACCCTGGAGAACCAGAAATGAGGATCCCGAGGCGGCGGCCTCTCTCCTTATGAATCTGGTCTATCTGGTAAGAGACCTGGCTATTCTGGTTCATCCCTACATTCCCGAGACCGGTGACCGGATCAAAGCGCAGCTTGGTCTGAGTGATCTTCAGTGGGAGCACCTGGCCCAGATGGAAGGGATCGGTCAGATCGGTAAACCCGAGATCCTCTTTAAAAAACTGGAAGATGATTTTGTGGAAGAGCTGAAAGTCCGCTTCTCCGGCAGTCAGAAGGAGAGGGCCCAGGCCGAGGAAGCACCTTCCCTGGAAAAGGAATTCAAAGAAACCATTGATCTCAGAGTTGCCAGAATCCTCAAGGCGGAGCAGCATCCTGATGCGGAAAAGCTTTATGTCATCACCCTGGACGCGGGAGAGGAAGAACCCAGAACAATCTGCAGCGGTCTGGTGGGACACTATACCATTGACGAACTGAATGGAAAAAACATCATCCTGGCTTATAATCTGAAGCCCGCCAAACTGAGAGGAATCAAATCCAACGGAATGCTTCTGGCTGCGGATAATAAAGAGGATATGGAAGTTATTTTTCCCTCGTCAGGAAACCCCGGAGACAGGGTCCTTTTATCAGGAGATAACCCGAATGCTCCGGCACCCGGAAAAAAAATCAAGATTGACCGGTTTTTCGAGATTCCCATCAAAGTGGAAAACCATGAAGTGAAAGTGGGAGCCACCTCTTTGTCTATCGCGGGTGAAATCGTAAAAACCAGCCGCGTGGCTAACGGCGAGGTAGGTTGATTTCCTGTGCCTGTTATTGCAGAACGTATTTCTCTGGAAGAGCTGGAAGAACGGAATCTCAAGGATGACTCCTCAATATTTCTTCAGTCTGCTCTCTGGGGCCGGCATAAAGGATCCTTCGGCTGGAAGCCACTTCCTGTCAAATGGCGGTGGTACGGGGATTCAGGATCTCTTCTGATTCTGACCCGGAATCTGATCCCGGGTATATCCCTGGCGTATATACCCCACGGGCCTGCCGACTTTTCCGGAAAAGAGGGGGACAGGGAAGGATTCCTCCTGGAACTTTCCCGGGAGCTGAGAGGTGTGCTGCCTCTGAGCTGCTTTTTTATCCGCTACGATCTGCCCGATTACACGGTGGGGGAGCAGTTTCCCCGTAAGCTGGATAAACCATTTACCAAAGCTCCTCTGGATATTCAGCCCCCGGATACGGTTGTGCTGAATCTGGCAAAGGCTTTTGATGCAGATGATCCGGAAGGGTTCATTCTGGCGGGGATGCACAAGAAAACCCGATACAATATCCGGCTTGCAGAGAAAAAAGGAGTCCGGGT
This sequence comes from Oceanispirochaeta sp., assembly GCA_963677615.2. Lineage (GTDB taxonomy): Bacteria > Spirochaetota > Spirochaetia > DSM-2461 > DSM-2461 > Oceanispirochaeta. The sequence goes on from CAXXQW010000003.1 coordinate 298,976, forward strand.
GGAAGTCTCGGGCAGAGAAAAACTGCGGGATTGGTACGGCCTTTATAAAATCACCGCTGCCAGAGATAAGATAGCCATTCATCCCTTCAAATATTACGATAGACTTTTTGAACTTGTGGAGGATCCTGCCAGGACTGATGCAGCTGAGTTGAAACTGCTTTTGGCCTATGGCCCTGATAATCAGCTTCTGGCGGGGATTATTGTTCTTTTCAGAAAAGGGGAGTCTATTTATCTTTATGGCGCGTCATCCAATGAAAACCGGCATTTGATGCCCAACTATGCTCTTCAGTGGAAAGCAATCCGTATGGCTCTGGATAAAGGCTGCAGAGAGTATGATCTATTCGGTATTCCTCCCACTGACGATCCTTCCCATCCCATGCATGGGCTTTATCGTATGAAAACAGGATTCGGAGGAGAGATCCGCCATCGTCCCGGAGCCTGGGATTATCCCTACAGCCGGCTTATGTACGGTCTTTATTCTCTGTTGGAATGGGCCAGGCGCTTTTATTACAAAACCTGGAAAAAAAGACGCTGAACCAATATTCCGGTAATTATATATTCATTCCAAAATCCCGCATCACGGTTTATACTTGTAGCCAGGAAACTGATTGATTAATCAGGCAAGATTCAGGAAAAAATCTCGTTGCGAATGATACGGACCTTTTCTATGATTAACTAAAAAGAAGAGTTGTCTGCAATACTGCCTGATGAGATAAAGGAGCCGCTAATGTCTGTAGAAAAGAAAAATCCTGTTCCCACGGATCTGGAGATCGCCCAGTCCGCCGCAATAAGACCCATACAGGATATCGGAAAAAAGTTTCAGTTGCAGCAGGATGATATGATTCCCTATGGCAATACCAAAGCAAAAATTAAACTGAATGCTCTGGATCATCTGAAAAATAATCCCAAGGCCAAATATATAGATGTTACCGCCATAACCCCCACACCTCTGGGAGAGGGGAAAACAACAACCACTGTTGGGCTTACAGAAGGTTTGGCCTACAATGGGCATAAAGCGCTCTGTGCCATCAGGCAGCCGTCCATGGGCCCTACATTCGGCATAAAAGGCGGAGCTGCGGGGGGCGGTTACAGCCAGGTTGTTCCCATGGAGGAGTTTAACCTTCATCTGACAGGGGATCTGCATGCTGTTGGTGCCGCTCACAACCTGGGATCTGCCGGCATAGACGCCCGGATCTATCATGAAGGACGCTGGAGTGATGCTTTTCTAGAGAAACAGGGAATCAAGCGGCTTGATGTGGATCCCTACAGTGTTTTGTGGAGGCGTGTTGTGGATATGAATGACCGTAGCCTCCGGAATATTATAACCGGCCTGGGGGAACTGGGGGATGGTCCAATCCGGCAAACCGGATTTGATATCACTGTGGCCAGCGAGCTGATGGCGATCCTGGCCCTCTCACTGGATTTGAAAGATATGAGGCAGAGGATCGGGCGGATGGTTATGGCCATGGATAAAAAAGGCAATCCTCTCACTGCTGAGGATTTCGGTGTGGCCGGCGCCATGGCTGTTCTGCTGAAAGATGCGCTCATGCCCAATCTTATGCAGACCATGGAAGAACAGGGCGCTCTTGTTCATACAGGCCCCTTTGCCAATATCGCCCATGGAAACTCTTCGGTGATTGCGGATTACATGGGTCTCCGTATGGGAGATTATCTGGTGACTGAATCGGGGTTCGGTGCCGATGTGGGTATGGAGAAGTTTTTTCATATCAAATGCCGGACTTCCGGGCTGGTGCCCGATGCTGTTGTTATGGTTGCTACTGTCAGGGCATTGAAAATGCACGGCGGCGGTCCGGCAGTGAAACCCGGCAAGCCCCTGGATCCCGTGTACAAAGAGAAGAATACGGAGCTATTGAGAAGGGGCTGCGGTAACCTGGCCGCTCATATCGGAATAGCTGGTAAGTTCGGGGTCCCCGTTGTGGTGGCGATCAATGTTTTTCCCACGGACGATCCCCAGGAGTGGGAGATCATCAGGGAAGAAGCTCTGAAAGCGGGAGCTATGGATGCCATTGTATCAAGGCACTGGGAAAAGGGAGGAGAGGGATCTTCCGATCTGGCAAAAGTGGTCGAACAGGCTGCTGAAGAGGGTTCCCGGTTTCATTACCTTTATGATCTGGATATTCCGGTAAGAGATAAAATCGCGATCCTGGCCAGGGAGGTCTATGGAGCAGGTGAGGTTGAATACTCCCGGGAAGCACAAAGGAAGATCGACAGTTTTCAGGGGATGGGTTACGGAGGCCTTCCGATCTGCATGGCAAAAACCCAATACTCCATCTCTCACGACCCTGATATAAAAAATATTCCCCCCAAAGGGTATGTTTTTCCCGTTCAGGATATCCGCGTGAGTGCCGGTGCGGGATTCCTGTATCCTCTGGCAGGCGATATCCGCACCATGCCGGGACTGGGAAGCAAGCCCGCTTTTATGAGCATGGATATCGATACCGAAACCGGTGCGATTACGGGTTTATTCTAATTTTCTCACCCGGCAGATGGATGTGTGTATCATTGGAGAGGTGTGGGTCTCTGCAATGATACGGGTTATTCCATTTGATCTTCCGAATACATTTTCTTCAGGGCATACCATCCTTTTTTGGGTTTCCTGTCGAATGAACAGACTCCCTTCAGGTTGTAATTGGGGACCGGATTCCCGGGAAACCAGACATTGTAGAAATCACAGAGGATCCAGGGGGAGATCCCGCATATCCATTCATGTTTACGGGCTTCCCGCCAGTACTCCCGGAGGATCTTTTCCTGATACTCCTCCGAATAGGTCCTTTTGAAATATACCCTTTCGGCTTTCCAGTACCCCTCATCGTTTTGACGGCCCGGTGCGGCGCCGGCCCCGAATTCGGACAATATAAGCGGACGGTCGGGATAATATTTCCGCAATTTTCCAAGATAGGTTTCCAGGTCTGAGGGTTTTCCGTAATACCAGCCGAAATAACTGTTTACAGAAAGGATATCGGCCCCGTCCCATCCTCTCTTCCTCTTGTCCAGAAGATCCAGATTATAGGTGATTTCAACAACTGTAACTGGCCTGGCGGGATCGTACTCCTTTGCAATGCTTTTAAGCCAGCGGAATATTTTACCGCTCCTTTGTCCGATCGTGAAATTTTCATTCCCCAGGCTCCAGAAAAGGATAGACGGATGGTGCCTGTCCCGTTCTATCATTTCAATAAGCTGTCTGCGGGCATTTATCAGAAGTTTCCGTCTGCTCAGGTGCCGGATACCCGCAAGGCCTGCAGGAAACTCCTTCAGGTTTCTTCTTTCCTGAAACCAGGTGAGAAAACCCATTCCACACTGGTAGAGGGGCAGCTCCTGGCTGCAGAAGAAACCTTCAGCCTGGGCGGCTCTGATAAATTTCCCGTCATGGGGATAATGGGCCAGCCGGAGGTAGTTGGCCTGCATCCCCCCCGCAAGGGCCAGATCTTGCCTGATAAGCTCCGGAGACTCGGTTGAACCCAGATCGGGATGATCTTCGTGCCGGCTTATTCCCTTGAGAAAAATTTTTCTACTGTTAACCAGTATCCCCCCGGGCTCCACCTGAATCGTTCTCAATCCCAGATTCAATTCAACCCGGTCATGCTGGAAACCGACTGACAACCTGTAGTAACTATCGCTACCGAGTTCCCAGTGAATTGGTTTTTTTATAAGAAACGTATAAGTCCACCCGGAAATCCGGTTCTTCTTCCATCTGGGATCCCTCCGGTATTCAAGGAGGCGCCCTCTGATCCCGGATCCTGCGGGATCGGTCAGAATCAATTCCGGTTCTTCTGTAGAGCCTTCTCTTGTAAGTATTGAAATCCTGTACTGAATCCTGTTTAGAGGAAGTTCTTCAGGTTCCGCATGGACTTTTACCACATATCCGGGGGGGAGCCTCTCAATATAGACATCCCTGTATATTCCCCCGTAGGTATGCCATCCCGGATTATGTCCTTTCATTATTTCAGGGGGAAGGGAATCCTTCTTGAGGGAGTTGCTGCAGCGGACAGCAAGGAGATTCCTCTTTTGAAGATGCGGGGTCAGATCAAAATAGATCCCCGTATAACCTCCTTCAAAATATCCCAGGTGGCGGCCGTTAAGCCAGACCTCTCCCCTCAGAAGGATCCCTTCAAAGCAGAGCCTGTAGATCTCTGAAATGCTGTCTTTCTTAATATTCAAATCGAAATTTTTCCAGTACCAGACAGTCCCTTTGTAGTCGGTGAGTTGGCTGTTTACAGGATTGAAGCAGGAAGGTACAGTCATTTTTTCACTGCTCCTGTCCTTTTTATACCACTTTTTCCGGAGTCCGATCCTGTCCGGGTCTGTCCGGAATCCCCAGGAACCGTTCAGATCCATACGCTCCCTGTCTGTGTGATCAAAAGTCCCGGGATAGGGAAGCCGGTTGACTTCAAGCCAGGGTATCTGTCCAGTGCGGTTCAGCCGGTGGGGAACCTTTTTTCCGCGTATCCTGCGGGAGAGCGTAAAGGGGGACCTTATCCGGAACGGAGAGAGGAGGAATAGGAAAAAAAGGAAAACCACAGCTGCTGCTGCAGTAAGGAATATAACAATTTGATTTAATATCATCATGACATGTTTTCGGAACTCCATTGGGATGACGCGGTACAGGGGTTCTGGAATGTTGAGAGTGTTCCCGGTATATCGCGCCGGCAGAGTCCCATTATAGATCTGTTCTGTTAGAATCCTGTAAGGAAGGAAGCGATTTCTCCTGTCTTTGCTGATGGCCTTTTACATGGCTTACCGGGTATTTTCTTCAGGAAGGCCTAAAACAGCGGGTGATGAAAAGGTTATCACCATTTCAGCCGGTGGAGATCCCCTTCTGTTTCCAGTCCGTGAAAGCTCTGCTGCTTCAGGGCTTCGTAACAGACGATGGCCGCCGCATTGGAGAGATTCAGGGACCTGATCCTGTTTTTCATGGGTATCCTGATGCAGGTTTCGGGATGCTCTTTTAACAGCTCTTCCGGGAGGCCTGCAGATTCCTTGCCGAAAATCAGATAGGATCCCGAGGGGTAGTGGACATCGGCGTAGGTCTGCTTTGCCTTGGTGGTGCAGAAGTAGTAGGGGCCTTTGGTATTCTGCACAAAGAAATCCTCCAGGCTGGAATAGATAAAAAGAGACAGGTGATCCCAGTAATCCAGACCGGCTCTTCTTACCGCTTTTTCATCGATTGAGAATCCCAGGGGTTCAATTAAATGCAGCGCCGCTCCTGTGGCTGCGCAAGTTCTGGCAATATTTCCTGTGTTCTGCGGTATCTCCGGTTCATGGAGAACAATGTTCAAACTCAATGGTTTTCTCCCTATTTCCTGATCTGTTTCAGATCTTGTTCAGCTTTTGTACGTTTAAAATATCCGGAATGGATCTTATGCTTTTGGCTATTTTTTTGAAATCCTCGGAACGGTTCATTTCCACAGTAAAGAATCCTTCCAGGTCTCCCCGGTCTGTTTCACTGATGCTTCCCGAAATCAGATGTCCCTGATACTTCCGGATGGCTCCTTCAATTTCGGAAAACAGGTCCGGAACATTCCTGGCCATGACCCTGAATCTCTGGGTAGCCTTGCTGGAGTAGTTCTCCCAGGTCACTTCAATTTTGCGGGTTTCAAATTCATTGATACCCTTCAGGTTTCTGCAATCTGCTTTATGAACGATGATACCTCTGCCCCGGGAAACAAATCCGATGATTTCATCTCCGGGTGTGGGATTGCAGCATTGGGCCAGGCGGATCATGATATTCCGTTCGTTATCGATGCTCACCCCCACTTTGGTTGTGTCCATCATCTGGTTGGACGGCGCTTTGGGTTCCGTGCGGGATTGCTTTTTCTGCTCTGTGACAGCGGGCGTTTTTTTGGCAACAACATGACGGTCTATGATGACGTCGCTGTCGTGCTTATTTAGCCAGTTCCGTATTTTAGACCGGGCTCTGGTAGTTTTTACAAATCTCAGCCAGTTAAGATGAGGGTGCGCGTTGGGAGATGTCTGAATCGACACGGTTTGAGTGTTTTTCAGGGGTTTGTTCAAGGGAATGATCACATCATCCGCTTTGGCGCTCAGGCAGTGATCTCCCACTTCCGAGTGAATATGATAGGCAAAATCTATGGCTGTGGAACCTCTGGGAAGCTCAAAAGTGTCCCCCTCGGGGGTAAAGACAAAGATGGTATCCGACAGAACATCCTCTTTCAGGCTGTTCATGAAATCCCCGGTCGTATAGGGTTCGCTGTTGATATCTTTCAGTTTCTGGAGCAGATTCTGATTAAACTGATCCAGATCGGATCCCTTTCTTCCCTCTTTATAGGCCCAATGGGCGGCAATCCCGAATTCGGCGGTTTCATTCATATCGAAGGTCCGGATCTGGATTTCCAGAGGTTTTCCTATCCGGGTCATCACTGTGGTATGGAGACTCTTGTAACCGTTCTCTTTGGGCATAGCGATGTAATCTTTAAACCGGCCGGCCAGAGGCTTGAAAAGATGGTGAACCAGACCCAGCAGAGTGTAACATTCGGTGGTGTTTTTACAGAGTATGCGGATTCCCAGGAAATCATAGATTTCATCCAGCTCCTTTCCCTTGTTTTTCATCTTCTGGTAAATGGAATAGAAGTGTTTTGCCCTGGTTTTTATCTGGAGTTCTATGCCTTCTTTATAGGCGGATTCATAAATCTGCCGTTCCACAGCTTTAAGAAAGTCAGCTCTCTGCCCTTTTTTTTCGCTGAGAAAATTTTTTATTTCGTTGTAAACATCAGGTTTCAGGAATTTGAGGGAAAGATCCTCCAGTTCGGTTTTGATGGTATAGATACCCAGTTTTCCTGCCAGGGGTGCATAAATTTCCAAACACTCTCTGGCAATCCTTTTCTGTTTGTCTGCCCTCATATACTGAAGGGTGTTCATATTGTGTCGTTTGTCCGCCAGCTTGATAAGAATGACCCGGATATCCTTGTCCATGGCAAGGATCATTTTTCTGATGGTTTCCCTCTCCTGGACAGACTTGTTTTTTACATTGACAATGTTGATTTTGGTAACGCCGTTGACCAGATGCTCTACATCCCGTCCGAAACGCTCGAAAATATCCTGGCGGGTTACGATGGTATCTTCCAGCACATCGTGAAGAAGGGCTGCCGTAATGGCTGTGGCATCCAGCTGGAGGCCTATCAGTATTCTGGCAACATTCAGAGGATGAATGATATATGGTTCACCGCTGGCACGCTTTTGACCATGATGCAGTTCCTGAGCCCAATGAGCGGCTTCCAGGATGATTTCCTGTTCCTGGGGGGTATAGTCATTCAGGAGCTTCGAGAAATCCTGAATCAGATTTTCCACTTCTTCTTCTGTTACCAGTCTGGTTTTCATTACGGTTTAATCCCGGATATAACTCTATCCCTATTGGCAAGGTCCTGCAAGATCTTTATTTGCGTGAATCCGGCGTCTTCCATAAGTCTGCTCATAGGTTTCATCTGCGGCGTGGCCGCTTCAATCATGAGAGCACCTCCGGGTGTGAGCCTCTTGAATGCTTCGGGAATGATAATGCGGATCAGATCCAGCCCGTCACTTCCTCCGTCCAGAGCCAGTTCCGGTTCTTTCCAGCCGTCCTGCATCCTTTCTGTCGTCTCCCTGCTGGTCAGATAGGGGGGATTGGTAACAATCAGATCAAAGGGACCGGAAATCTGATCAAACAGGGAGGTTCTGGTAAAGGCAATACCATCATTATCTTTTTCTCTCCCCAGAAGGGAGAGTCTGTTCTGGAAAAATACCTTTTGTGAAAGAGGAGATATATCCGATGCGGAAACGACCAGGTCCGGATTTTCCAGTTTAAGAGTCAGAGCGATGCATCCAGTACCGGTACAGAGATCGTGAACTTTTTTATGAATTCCAGGCTGCAGAAATTTCAGAGCCTCTTCCACCAGAATCTCCGTATCGGGACGAGGGCAGAGAACCCCTTCTTCAATATGAAACTCTCTGCCGAAAAACTCCTTCCTGCCTGTCAAATAGGCAACAGGATGACCTTCCCGGCGTTTGAGAATCAGATCGTGAAATTCCCCGTATCGACAGGCGTCCAGGGGATCGGGAAAGGAGGCAAGAAGCTTTTCCCGTGATAAACCCAGGACATGAGCGAGAAGAATCGTCGCATCCAGCCAGGGGGTTTCCGAGTTTTCCAGCAGGGAAGATCCGGATGAAAGGGCATCCCGTATTGTCACCTGATCCTCACGCTTCGTTTTTCAGAGCGTCTTCCTGGGCGCTGAGCTTCAGAGCGTCAAAAACTTCATCCAGAGAACCCTGCATAATCGAGTCCAGTTTGTAGAGGGTCAGGTTGATCCTGTGGTCTGTCAAGCGGTTCTGGGGAAAGTTATAGGTTCTGATCCTTTCGGATCTGTCTCCCGATCCAACCTGGCTCTTCCGGGCTTCTGCTCTCTGGGAGCGTTTTTTCTCTTCTTCCGCTTCGAGAAGCCGTGAGCGGAGAACTCTCAGAGCTTTGGCTTTGTTTTTTATCTGGGATTTTTCATCCTGACATGTCACAACCAGTCCTGTAGGAAGGTGGGTTATTCTTACAGCTGAGTCGGTTGTATTGACGCTCTGTCCGCCTGGTCCGGAAGAGCGGTACACATCGATTTTCAGATCTTCGTTTTTGATGTCGATATCTGTATCTTCCGCTTCGGGGAGTACAGCGACGGTAATGGCGGATGTGTGGATTCGCCCTCCCGATTCTGTGGCAGGCACTCGCTGAACACGGTGTACTCCGGATTCATAACGGAGATCCGCATAGACGCTTTTGCCGCTGATAGAGCAGATAACCTCTTTGAAACCTCCCAGTTCAATTTCGTTGGAAGACATGATTTCCACTTTCCAGCCTTTTGTTTCGGCGTACCGGGAGTACATCCTGAACAGGTCAGCTGCAAAAAGGGCTGCTTCATCACCTCCGGTACCCGCCCGGATTTCCATGATGATATTTTTTCCGTCCAGGGGATCCTTGGGAACCATCAAAAGCCGGATCTTCTGTTCCATGGATTCTACGGATTTTTCCAGTTCATCCACCTCTTCGGCGGCAAGATCTTTCATTTCCGGATCTTTTTCACTGTTCAGCAGTTCTTTCGCATCAGCCAGACTGTTTATCATCTGCTCATACTCTCCTCCCGCTTCCATAATTTCCGAAAGATGGGTGTATTCCTGCATGATAGCTTTATATCGTTTCTGATCTTTCACAACATCCGGATCAGCAATCATCTTGGAAAGCTCATTGTATCGGCCTTTCAGACCTTCCAGTTTTTTCAGCATTTTCTTCTCCAAATCAAAGGCCCCATGGGCTGGTAAAAACCTTTTATAACAGAAATTAGGGGAGTTCGCAAGGGAGAGGAGTCTTTATTACCCTTCTCCGCTGTTATGAAGACAGACCTTGTTCCTGCCCAGAGCCTTGGCTTTGTAAAGAGCTATATCCGCTTTTTTGATAAGGTTTTCCAGTTCCTCTTCGTTGTTGTACTCAGCCACCCCGATACTGACAGTAATATGGATATTTTCCGGCCAATCCTGATGGACCTCAACCTTTCTCCGCATCCTTTCGGCGACATGCAAACCTTCGTCACTATTCAGGTCATCCAGGTACACAATAAACTCTTCGCCGCCGTATCGGGCAAAAATATCCGAACCTCTTATCTCTTTTGAGCAGATAGCGGTTAATTCTTTTAGAACAAGATCTCCTATATCATGCCCCCATGTGTCGTTTACGTTTTTAAAGTGGTCCAGGTCCAGCATCAGAAGGCACATGGTCAGATCTGTATTCCTTTTCAGCCTGTAGAAATTTCTGGAAACCATTTCATGGAAGTAGAGCCGGTTGGGAATTCCTGTCAGCATGTCGTGACGGGCCTGGTGATAGGCTTCCTCCCGGGATGTTATCAGTTCCTGCTCCAGCTTCTTTGTATCTGTAATATCCAGCAGGGTAATGATATAACCTCCGATCTCTCTTTTATGGTTCATGTTCTGCAGGACAATTCTGTAATAGCGGGATTTATGAACAGGAAGAGATTTGAGAATAAACCGGTAGGTTTCTCCTGGAGGCGCTTGACAGCTCTTCTTGATGTAGCGGCAAAGCTCTTTCCACTCCTCAAGGCCGAAAAGGCTCTGCAGATTTCCCAGATCAATATCACCTGTCACATTTTCCAGAACCTCTCCTTCCTTGTTGATAATCAGGATGTGTTCTTCCATGTTATTCAGAAGAAAACGGTATCTTTTGCGTTCCCTGATAAGAGCCGCTATATATGTAACAACCATGATGATTATCAGAGCACCCGCCAGCAGAAGGGGCAGGGGGTTCCCGTCTTTCCAGCCGGTCAGAAGTGTGGCAGGGTCTTGTTGTCCTGAGAGAGAATAAGAAAAGAGAAGGCAGGAAGGTAAAAGTAGGGCTTTTTTAATCTTTTCCATATCAGTCTACCTGTCAACCTCAGTCTCAGTCTCCAGCTAAGGCAGTGTCTTTCTTATAATATCAAAACGGTCGTACAGCTGAGTTGTTTTCAGGTAAGTGACCGAACCTCCGGATTCATTATATATAATACTGGATTCTCCTTCCCAAAGCAAATCCAGAAAGCGGCCAGTCAGACAGGCTGTTATACCATAGGGAATCGGGGTTTCGGCCAGCCTGGCCGGAAGAGCACGGGTAAAAAGGTCCCTCTGATCGGGAGTGTAGGCTGTCCCGTTGGCTTTAATATCGATCCACAGATCCCCTTCTGTATAAAGATACTCCCATTTTTTTAAAAAAGTATCCCGGCAGATGGTCAGGCGGATCAGATGGTCCTTGATGGTAAAGCCCTGAATATCCCTGAGGTCCCCGGGAGAAAGCCCCAGAATATCCTCCTCGAATTCGGTAAGAAAATATTTGCTCTGGGTATAGGCAATACTCCCGTCTGGCGCATAAACCACAGCCTGGTTCATCAGGCCGTCCTGAAGGGGGGTATAGGCAAAACGGCTGCCGCTTAATATATAGGTTTTGTATTTCCGGGCTAAATCAGACCATAAACTGTTCAGAAACAATTCTGTGGAAGAAGCTCCTGCAATAAAAAGATCCCTCAGAGAGGACCATTCAGGATGATCCTGTGAGATGTCTCTCCATACTTCGGTAAAAGGGGCGGGTTCCGACAGGTATTCCCTGTAGGGTATCAGAGCGGCAAAAACACCCAGGTATTCGGGGAAGATTACCAGATCAGCAGGCCCTTCCTTCATGGCTTCATCCATGGCTTTTTCCATGCTTTCCGAATAGGCGGTTTCTGTCTTGATCATATCCTGGGATATTTCAAACTGTACGGTTACTGTGGTCAGTTCCGATCCATTGGTAAGAGCCTGAACAGAGAAGGGAAGGAGTAAAAGAAAAAGAGCTTTTCTCCCCTTGGCGAAAAGCTCTTTGCAGAATCTGCGTATCATACTACCCGATAATCACAGGTCGTATTCGGAATAGAGCTCAATATTAAAGGCATCACCGAAAGTGGGTACAATGTAGGAGTTTACCTTGGTGGTTTTTTTGTTATTGGCTGTTATCTGATCCCTGATTACTGTTTCGGACAGAGTTTCGGTTTCTGATCCCTGAGTATAGCTGGTTCCGAAAATCTGATCGAACAGAAGAGACAGGAAATTCTCTCCTGATTGATCAAAGGTTGTTTCTGTTGTCACAATCCGCTCCAGACTGTAGGAGGTTTTAAAGTATTTATCACTGGCATCTTTGGATTCTGTATAGTAGCGTACACCGAATACTTCTTTGCTTTCCTTGTACCAGTAGTCCACCCACTCTTCTATTTTCTGGTAATAATAGACTTTGCTGCTCCATTCCATTGTGTTGTCGAGGGCGGGCGACCAGGTATCATCCGGCATATCCATATCACCATCAATATCAAAATGGGCATATTTTTCATCATTACCGTCAGAGACTATCCATTCATAACGTATGCTGCCGTCCTGATAGTGCAATTCCATCTTCTCTCTGGCTTTTGAATCTGACTCCCATGTGCCGCTATTATTTGCAACAATAGGATCATCTACAGTCCATTCGTCATCATCTCCTGCATCCAGAACATAGTATTCCTCAAGGTAGTAGTCAAAGATATCCTCTTTCTTTGGAAATTCAGATTTGACGGATATTTTATAGATGTCATTTCCTGTATAGCCTGAAACAGATACCCCAGACTCTTCTAGTCTGACTGTATAATAGGACTTCAAGCCTTTTTCCGGATAATTGGGAATAAAAACAGCATATTCCTCTTCTGTGATCAATTGGGAAAAGTTTGTGGCTGTCGTGAAACTCAGAGGATTAATTGCGGCCCTTCCAGACGATGTTTCATCCACACCCTCTTCATCACCGGCCATCCAGTAATATCCCGAGAGCACATAATCTGCATCTGCCTCTTCGCTGCCGTTATCCAGAACGTTGCATCCTGTAGCCATCAAAACAGTAGTTATGATAATTATTATCAGTGTATATTTTATTCCTTTTACATTCATATCTCACCTCCGTGTCTATTTTTAACTTCTTTAAATATGTTTACATACATTTTATATGTGAGTAATCTTTATAATACAACAAAGACTTTAAAAAAACAAATTACAGGGCTTTTTTTCCCAAGCCGGCATGCATGTTTTTTGAAGGAATTTCTTTCAGCTGCTTTTCTATCATGGATGAGAATATAATGCGGTCCAGGGAATGCAGATCCCTGTACAAAAAGATCATGAGAATTACCGTTCCTGTAAAACAGCCTGTTAGTGAGGAAACACCCGGAAGGGAGAAAAAGCGGATGTACGGGCTGAGCATGGCCCCCGTCATATTGATCAGAAAAAATACAGAGACTCCCAGGAGCGCCGCACCATACCTTTCAATATAAAAAAGAAAGTTCATTACAGTCAGAAACAGATCGAGAATGACAATACCCGCGGCAGTGACAAAAACCATGGAGAAGGATTGTCTCATAACAGGATGTTCCCAGGTGAGGCGGAGAAAGAGGAGTACCACGGCACCCTGCAGGGCAAACTGTTCTATCAGGATAAACCGGCTGGTTCTGATAAGTCTGTAAGTATTCCACTTGATGGTTTTGTAGGGCTTTTTGCCCAGACTGTCCAGAAATTTTTTCAGTACTATATAGAATTCCGTCTCCGAGAAAATCACAAAAAACACGAGTCCCGGTATCATCATGAGGTTGGAGTAATAAACGATAACATCGTAACTCTGGTAGAGTTTCATAATTGTCCCGTCAATAAAATCTCCCCGGAGGTACCAAAAAACCATTTTGTCTATCCACAATGCGCCATAATAGACAAAGCCGGTGATAAAAAGGGATTTGTACCTGATCAGATAAGGAAAAAAGAGGCTTCCCAATGAGACTTTTCCGGTTCCCATTTCCCTGTAGAGATAAAAGAACAGGAGAAGGAATACAATAAGCTGACCTGCCGTATAGGCCATAAGAAGATAGGATGTATCCAGGTACAGTACGGCTGCTTTAAGGAAAACAAGGGATGATGCCATTCCCAGCAGGTAGACAAACAAAAGCTGGTTGAACCTTTTCATAGCCGAAGCGGTCAGCATCAGAATCCATATATGATTGATAAGCACAAACAGAAAAACGAAAGACCAGCGGTGAAGGACGGGAACGTTTTTCAGGAAAATCCCCTGAAGCAGAACTGCCAGGGGAACCAGAAAAAGTGTGGATATACCAACATACCGGGATGTGAGCCCCATTGCCTTATCCAGTTCGTTCCGGTAGATGAAATCCGAAAGGATTCTGGTGAAAATATAGTGAAATCCTCCAGTCAGGACGAGGGATGAGGAATATATATAGATAGTGGACGAAATGAAAAGCCGCCTGAAACTGACAGGGATACCCATAAAAGGCTGCTGAAACAGGAGTATGGTCATTATGGAAATGATCCAGGGGCCGGCGACGATCATAATACCCGACAAAGAGGCCTGGAAAAGTCCTTTCGCACTCCCCCGGGTAGCCAGTTTTCTCAGTTCGAATCCGATACCAGCCATCTTTATTCCACCCTGATCTCTTTCAATTTCTGATAAATTCCCCGGAATTTCCCGTGGAGATCCTTTTTATCATAAAAATTCAGCACTTTCTGTTTGTTTTTTTCTCCCAGTTTGGCCATCTCTTCCGGATTATTGTAAACCGTCAGAATCCCTTCGGCAATTTTACTGCTGTTTTTGGAAGGAGAGAGGAACCGCTCGTCATAGTTGAGGAGTTCCGGCACATTGCCTACGGCGGTGGAAACCGAAGGGATGCCCGAACAGTAAGCTTCCAGAATCACCAGGGGCTGGGCTTCCCGGACACTGGTCAGCACCAGAACATCGATAAACCGGTAATAGTCCCGTACATCCTGGCGTCCTGTAAACTCGAAAACATCCTGAAGCTTGAGGTTTTCCACCAGAAGTCTGCAGTCTTCGTAGTAGTCGGGATCCTCATCGGTGGGGCCGATACAGTAAAACCGGGCTTCCGGAACGTGATCGGCCACAATTTTGCAGGCGGCGATGAATGTTTTAATATCCTTTATGGGAACCACTCTTCCCACCAGGCCCACATGGAACCCCTCCCGGGGGGGTCTTTCCAGAGTGAACCTCTCCACATCAATCCCGTTGGGGATCACTTCTGTAGCATCCTGAGGCGCACCCAGTTCCAGCTGCTTTTGCCGGTTCTCTTCAAAAAGGGCCGTAATATAGTCTGCCTTGGAGTAGCAGATCCCGCTCAGCCGGTTATAGATTTTGGTCCACATATCCCTCTGGTATCCTCTGACCAGATTGGTCTTGCGGATCTCCATCTCTCTTTCCTTGTGGTAAAGGCCGTGTTCGGTCAGGAGAAAAGGTTTCTTTCTTCTGTATCGGGCGGCCAGTGCGGCGATTCCGGCAAATCCTGTGGATACCGCATGGTAGATATCCGCTTCGGGAGGAGACGCTCCCAGTACGCTGAAAAGCAGATCATGCGATGACTTCCAGGCCCAGTAGTAGTCGGCAAAAGGGTAGAGGGGGTTGTTTTTTTCATTCCCCTGTTTGATCAGTTTCCAGCCTGTGCGGGATTTTACTGCGTCTTTAAAAAGGTAGGTTCCTTCGGGAATATACTGGAAAAGACCGGCCATATCGGGTTGTTTGTTATCCCTCATGTCCTGGTGAAAACGGAGAACCTCTCTCATCAGTTTCCCGGACTTTTTCAGTTTTTTCATGGCCTGACGGGGAAGGTCTCCCAAAACCACATCTACAGAATCCACCACATTGGGGGGCAGTTTATACCGGAGGGGCTGATCAGGTTTGGGGGATATGGTAAAAAGGCAGAAGTCCACTTCCGGTATATTCTGGATCAGATCATGAACCCAGGCTGAAACACCCCCGGTTATATAGGGGTAGGAGCCTTCCAGAACAATGCACACCCGCAGCCTTTTATGATTCATCTTCACCTTTCCAGAATTTCAGTACGTCCACTTCCTGTTCTGTCAGATCCGGGTCCTTCTTCATCTCTTCCAGTATGGCCCTGATTTCGGCAATGTTCCGCTTCTCGTAGGCCAGTTCCAACCGGATCATGCGGCTTTGCCGGCTTTCCGGCAGGATGGCCCGGGCCTGGTCGTAAAGCGTGAGTGTGATCAGTATGCGTATCAGAAGAAACCGGTCTTTTTCGCTTGCCTCATTCCGGTTTTCCAGGTCTCCCAGAAGGAGGTAGGCCTCTTTGAGATAGAAATTCCGGAGTGTTTTTTCTTCTGCATTCAGCAATGCCAGATGGTAATAGATTTCAGCGGCCCCAGAGATATCTTCCTGTCTGCCGCTTTTTCCGATCTCCCTTTTAAGGCTTGAAAGCCTGGTATTGTACTCATTTTCCATGGCATTCAGGCTTTCGGCAGCGAAAAGAGCCACTTCCTTATCCTTGTACTGGGATATCTCTCCCAGTACCTTGTGCAGCAGCAGATTGGTTTCAAAGTCTCTGTCAGGCCGGGAGAGGAGCCATTCAATTTCATCCAGGTTGTAGGGCTTTTTGAGAATGGGATTCAACCCGGTGGATTTGTAAATCAGAGCTTCAATAGGCAGAATCCCTTCGACACAGGCCTGAAGGGCTGCAGATGGTGTGCGGGGTGCAAAAAGGAGCTTCTGATCCTGAATATATCTGTATGGGGAGTCGGAAGGAATCATATCTTCTGAATCTCCAGAAGGTATTCGGCCCGCTTCATGATATCATCAGGATCCATTTTTTCACTGACTCCGCAAGACGCATAACCCAGGTTGATTTCAAGGGGAACCTGATCGCCTTTTATCGACCAGGAGCTGCTGTTGATATACTCCAGGCTTTCCAGGCAGAAAAGGGAACAGCCGTCATAATCCAGAGAAGGAATAAAAAGAGCAACCATCGAGTCTTCCCGGTAATGAAACAGTTCCGGCAGGGCATTGCTTCTTTCGGCAATCCTTTTTAAAACACTCGCCTGGAGCTTTTTCACCTCTTCCAGGCCGTACTTTTCTATGAGATCCCGGAAATCGTTGAATTCAAGTATAACCAGGCTGGATGAGTTGGCCGTGCCTGATTCGTTGTATTTGTATTTTTCCATGACTCGGTACAATTGGGTAAACTGGGGAAGGCCTGTTATGGAATTCTCCTCTTCTTCCACCAGGAGCGATTCAAAATCCAGAGCCCTCTTCAATGCCGGCTGGGCAAGGTTTATGATGATCTGAACCAGGTTCTCTGTATAGCTGCTGTACTTTATAAAAGGCAGGTTTTCTATATTAAGAACCCCCCAGATTTTATTTTCCAAAACCACGGGACAGCAGATGATGCTTTCATCCAGATTCAGCACATCAAGGGCTTCGTAATCCATGGCCATCCTTATGGAAAAGAGCTGATTGTTGCGGAATACCCATCCTTCGATAGATTCTTTTAAATCGAGCTGATCTTTACCTGTCTCTTTTTGCTGTATCCCCTTGCGCATCTTCAGTTTCAGCTGATTTGTCAGATTGTCATAGACCCAGAGAGAAAGGCTGGTGGCTTCGGTAAAATGGATGATTGTATCCAGAAGATTGGAAATACTCCTGTTGGTGTCCAGGCAGTCAATTTCCTGGATTTTCTGATGCAGCAGATTCAGGGATGCTCTCTGACGGGTTACCCGTTCCTCCAGCTCGCGGATGATCTCCTGCTGTGCCGAAGAGATATCCCTCAGTTTGCCTCTGGCATCCGCCATCCTCCGATATCGGCTCAGAATCTTTTCTATCTGATACAGCCGGAACTGATTGAGAGATCCCCCCAGGTAGGTCAGGATGATTCCGAGAGTTGAATTAATAAGAAATTCCTCTATATTGAAGGTATGATTGAAAAAAAACACCTGACCTGCCCAGAACAGACAGTACATGATGGCGTAACTGATAAGTCCAGACAGCCTGCCGTGCCAGAATGCCAGGAACAGAGCTGTTACCAGCAAAAGAGTCTGTTCGCAGGGAAGGAGAGATTCCAGTTGGGGAATCTGAACGATTGCGCCGATAATACAGGCTATAATGATACTTTCAGGAATGTTCCTGCGCTTTTTCAGGTGCATAACGGTTTACAAAGTATAAGGGAAATCGGCTTTGTTGTATATAAATTATGGAGTTTTAAAATATGTTGAAAAATAGATTAAACCATTTGGCTTGCACCATTGTGGTGTTTGCAGTAACCATTATGTTCCCTATTACGGTATGGCCGCAAAATGCCCCGGAACATGAAGACGTGTCCGGCAGTGCCGGCGAAGGGGAGGTTGCAGTTATCCCCGAAGCTTCTGAAATCAAACTCACTCCGGTGTTTCCCGATTCGGAAGAGGGGTTGATTTATATAGAGGGTGAGGACGCTGTTTCCACCAATTTTTCCACCGCGGCTGTGTACAATTACGGTGCGTCCTCCTACCGGTCTCTTCAGCTGATTCAGCAGAATGCGCCCTATGGGGGGCAGTCCTACTATGCGGAATATGCTTTTTTTGTTGAGGAGGAGGGAGAATACGATTTTTGGTACGGCGGTACCCCATCCGGTCCCCGTGAAGATGTCTATCCCTCCTACGCCAGTCCTTTCCGCTATGTTCTGGATGATCAGATTCCTGTGACAGTCTACAGAGAGGATCAGTCGGTTGTGGAAGCCTACACTCCTTCGTACTACTGGAATGCCGTCGGGAAAATAACCCTCACCGAAGGAGTACACACCCTCCGTTTCGAAATTTCTGAAAAGAGGAGATATGACGGACAGTACTATTTTTTTCTGGACGCCTTTTTCTTTCTCAGATCCGACAGGATAGAAGATGAATTGACCTTGGTTCCCGAACTTTTTCCCCGGAACAGAACAGATCGGTCCATTGACAATCCCTTTCAGTCTATCTCCCACTATGAGAACGTGATCAAGGAGAATCCCGGGAATAAAAACGCCTATATTGTCCTTTCCATGGTTTACTCCCTGCTGGGAGATAATATCAATGCTATCAAAAACCTGAACAGCGCTATCAATCTGGATAAGGAGGATCCCTATCCGCTCCTCCTGATGGCAAAAAACCGGATCTGGAACGGAGAAATTTCAGCAGGCCTCAATCTTTACAGGCAGCTTGTCACTCTGGCTCCGGATAATCCCGCGTATTGGGCGGAAGCGGGAAAAGTGGCTGCCTGGACAGGGAAGTACAGGGAGTCTATCGATTTCTTTACCAGAGGTCTGGAAGTCTTTCCGGAAGATCTCAATCTGAAAGTCAATCTCGGGTTGACATATCTGTGGATGGCCAAGAGTGATGATGCCCGGAAAATCTTTGAGGAAGCAGCTTCCAGTGTAAGGGACAACCATGAAAGGGTCATGGAGCTGGGCAGTATTCATGAGGTGAATGGCTATCCCCGCAATGCAGTGGAAATTTATGCTGATGAGATCAGCCGGTCTCCCGAATACCTGGATACCTACCTCGCTTTGGAACAGTCCTACCGGAACACGGGAGAGCCGGATAAGGCTTCCCTGGTAATCGACCTTATCTACGACTCTTTCGAAGAGAGTCCTGAATTTTCCCGGTATATGAGTGTTTATGAGGAAAAGGTTCAGATGAAGCAGAAAATTCTGGACAGCTACCGGAAAGCCCTGGCAGAAAATCCCGACAATATCAGTTTGCGTCAGGAACTGGCTCAGACCTATTTCTGGAACGGATTGAAAAAAGAGGCGGTTGATGAATCCCTGCGTATCCTTGTGAACAAAATGTTTCTTGTTTTTCGGGATTTTGACAACAAGGCGGAAAACCTGCTTACATTCCGGGATTCCCTTGCCTATGTGGAAAAGCAGTTCCTGCAGCTCCGGGATGTCTATGAAACAGATGCCCAGGAGCTGAAATCCCTGTATGCTGCCTATGGGAAAGCCGAAGCGGCTGTGCAGAAAAAACCGGATGATCCTGAACTGCCTGCCAGGGTGGAAGAGCTCTCATTTTCGGTATCTGATTCCTACAGCAGGATGGAGAGACATAACAAGGAACTGGACGTGATCAAAACCCGTCTGGATGAACTCACATCCAGCTGGGATGCTCTTTTTTCAGAAGAAGAGCGGGAAGAGGAACTGTTCAGACAGCTTCTGGGTGATCTGGACTGGTCCTGGGACAGGAATTTCACAAAAGGGGAGCTCAGAAAAGTGCAAAGGGACGAGCCCTATCTGGCCAACTACATTCTGGGCCGTCTGGCTATGGTGGAAGGACAGAATGAAACGGCTGTCCGCTATCTTAATCAGGATATTTTCGAAGATGCTCCTTTTGCCAGATACGGACTCTATCAGAGCTGGCTCTGGTCCGGCGATGAGGAGAGCCGGTCTGCCATGTGGAGCCGGGAAGCGGATGTGCTGACCCTCTACAGGCAGCATCTGTTTGATCTTGAAGCGGCCGAAAGGGATGATGCCATGGATGCTGCTCCTTTCGGAATTCCCCAGGAAGAGGAGGTGAACGGCCTCCTGGACAGGGCTGCCGTTGAAGCGGTGCAGTTTGAACAGTATAGCCGTACCCTGAAAACTCTCGCCGCGGAGAATCTGGCCGGTCTGGACAGAAAGCTGAACCGGAGTATCTACTCCCTGGAACAGGAGACCTATATGCTCCGGTACGAGTTGGGGGATTATTACCTGGAAATGGGAGAAAATCTCAATGCTTCCCTCCAGTATGACCGGGTTCTGGCTATGGATCCCTGGAATATCAGTGCCAATTACAAGCTGGGCGTGGTCAGTCAGAGATACGGAAACTGGTACCGGGCCATGGAGCAGTACAAAAAGGTTTACTATCAGAACCCGCTGTATGAAAATGCCGCCAGCTATTACAATCAGCTGGCAAGGGCCCATGCGGATACCGTTCATATTACCGCATTGAATGTGACCGATCCCTCAAGAATCTCCCATGAAGCCCATGCGGATTATAAAAGGGAGATCAACGGACGGCTGGCCTGGGGATTCGCCTATCAGATGGATGTGGACAGCATGTACAGAACCTACGGCGATGAGGATCCCTCCTCTTTTAAGCTGCAAACCCTGGGCCTGATCTTTCCTGTTACATTCCCCGGTTGGAATCTTACAGTGACTCCCCTGGGGGGATTCCATCTGTTCAACCGCTTTTTCGGCTCCGATTATGACTTTAATCCCGATCTGCCGGTTTCGCTGGAAGACAACAGAACCGCCTCTTCCCTGGTACCCCGTGGCGGGGTGGATTTTCATTGGGAAAAAGATTTTCTCCGGATGCTTTTGGCTTACAGGTCCTCACTGGAAGAGGAGTCTCTTTTTGCGGGACGGAATCTGACACGTTCCCGGGTTTTTGATTTGACAGCTTCTACCTATTTTCCCCTGGAAAGCAGTTATGAATGGGGCCCTGTGACAACCAGAACCTATGGTTCCCTCCGGTTTCTGGATAGCCAAGGAGTCTCCGATGTAAACAGAACCCATCAGGTGGTTCAGGAAGCCTCTGTGGGATATGTGGTTTCTGAAAAACCCTATTTCAAATTGACCGGATCGGGGCTGTTCAATTATGAGGACAGTCTGGATTCTGATGTGACTGACTATTATGCTCCTCAGGATGTTTTTGAGTTGAAAGGCGGTTTGAGAGGTTCCCTGGGGTTTCATAATTCATCCTGGACAGAAAACCTGGAAATCAGCCTTTACGGTAGCGGGGGAGCCTATTGGGCGGAAGGGAATGATCCCGCATTGAAGGTGGAAGGCCTGTTCAGTCTTTATTATGTCAAAGACTCTCTGATGCTTTACCTGATTACAGGAGCCAACGGGACTTTTCCGGATGGTGCGGGTCAGGATCCGGAGTTCTGGGAGGTTTCGGCGACTTTAGGATGCAAGGTTAACGTACCGTCTCTGCTGGTCCCCTAAGGCTCAGATCCCCCAAAGGGGATCCGGCAGGGTCTCATTAACCGATCCGGAAAAGGCTTTTGCACTCCTGAAACAGGGCATCCTCTTTCAGATCATCCAGGAAACGATCCTGAAAATAGCTCAGCTGCTCCGTTTTCAGCCCGCTATAGAGAAGGAACGGGTTCATGAGTGCCTCTTCCTCCCGGGTGAATCCGATTTCATGAATTGTGGTGGAAAGTATATCTGCCACCGAGATCAGGACGATCAGCTCCTTGTGGGAAGACTGAATGTTGGGGTTGCCGTGTTCTCCCGCCACATCCGCATACAGGCTCGGAAAATTCCAGCTGTTCATAACTTCCCGCCCGATCGACAGATGATCCGATCCGAAAATCCGGATCTCTTCCCGGCAGATAAGGTGTTCATCGTTATGATTCATTTCCAGGAGGGGGGTGTATCCTCCCGGTTTGCTTTCATGCAGAACAATCTGGCCAATATCGTGGAGCAGTCCCGCCAGGAAGGCCTCTTCCTTCAGCCTGGTCATTCCAGCAATTTCTGTAAGTTTTCTGGCTATAAAAGCGGTGATGATGGCATGCTGCCAGAAGTGTTTGTAAAAAGGAGACATACCGTTTTTCTGAAACATATTCGATGCGGTTATCAGCATAACCAGGCTTTTGATCGCCTTGAATCCCATTAGGGATATGGCTGTCTGTAGTCTGGTTATCTGCTGCTGTCTGGCATAGAGGGCCGAATTGGCGACTTTCAGTATTTTTGCGGTCAGCCCCGGGTCCAGGCTGATGATGTCTTCCAGTTCGGAAAAAGATACATCTTCAAGATCTTCCGCATAGGTGAGAATTTTTGCTGCCGCATCCGGCATGACAGGTATATTTTTTAAAATTTTGTCGTATTGTCCCATTTCTTTAATAATCGTTCCATTTCATAGATAATGTGAGTATTATTATAGATAGTATTGGATTTGATACAATATGGAAAAACGGGTTTTCCCTTGAAGGAGATTTATATATGGCTGATATGAAATGGGGCGTCCTGAGCTCAGCAAAAATCGGAATGAAACATGTTATTCCCGGGATACAGGGGTCCCGGGGGAATGTTGTTCATGCCATCGCCTCAAGAAATAAGAAAAGAGCGGAAGAGGCTGCTGCCGTGGCTGGAATCCCAGTAGCTTACGGCAGTTATGAAGAACTTCTGGCTGATCCGGAAATTCAGGTAGTCTATATCCCTCTTCCCAACCATATGCATGTGGAGTGGAGTATAAAAGCCATGGAAGCGGGAAAACATGTACTGTGTGAAAAACCCCTTGCCATGAGCCGGGAGGATATTGAAAAACTCCGGGATGTGAGCGGCAGAACCGGCATGGTGATTCAGGAAGCCTTCATGGTAAAGCATCATCCCCAGTGGCACACCGCAAGGGAAATCGTGGAGAAAGGCACCTTGGGAGAACTGAAAGCCATTCAGGGGATCTTCGCCTATCATAATATGGATGAGGGAAACATCCGGAATATACCCGAATACGGGGGCGGGGGAATCTGGGATATTGGCTGTTATCCTGTGGTTACCTCCCGGTATATTTTCGGAGAGGAGCCTGTGAGGGTCTGCGCCATGGTGGAATATGACCCCAAAATGAGGATCGACAGGCTGGCTTCGGTGATGATGGAATTCCCTTCCGGTCAGGCCTCTTTCCTGGTCTCTACTCAAATGGTTCCCATCCAGCGGATGAACCTATTGGGAACCCGGGGGCATATCCAGATTGAGATTCCCTTCAATGCTCCTGCTGATAAAAAATGCCATATTTTTCTTTCCAGAGGTGAATTCTATCAGGACAGCTGGCAGCTTCTAGATTTTGATATCTGCAATCAATACGGTCTGGAAGCGGAATCCATGAACAGAACCGTCAATGGTTTGGAACCACCTGTAGTCTCTCTGGAAGATTCCATGAACAATCTGAAAGCTCTGGAGGCGGTCTTCCGATCCGCCTCATCGGGGAAATGGGAAAAAGTCCAGGAGATCCGGTAAATCATCTCATTCGGGTTCATTGAATTTTTAGTTAATCCGCGTTATGTTTTATATTGTATTTTTTCGAATATTAAAAAACAGATTTAAATTTTAAGGAGAAAGCCCCTATGGTAAAACATGTTGTAATGTGGAAATTGAAGGATCCTTCCAAAGCTCAGGAGCTGAGAACTGCGATCCTGAATATGAAAGGAAAAGTGCCTTCCATGATAGATGTTGAATGCGGTATCAATTTCACCGAAGGTGATGCGGCTTGTGATCTTGTTCTGATATCCACCCATGAAAGCCGGGAGGCTCTGGATACCTATCAGGCGGATCCTGTTCATGGAGAAGTCAAGAAACTGGTCGGCCCTGCTGCGGCGTCCCGTCATGTAGCCGATTTTGAAATGGAGTAAGCCGGTCATTTGGATGTACAGGAAATGATATGATTCAGGAAAGACTGGATAAAATTCTGCAGATTGATCAGGATCTGAATAAAACTCAGGATCTGGATCTCATCCTTGAGAGAATTCTGACTTATGCCAGAGAGGCTGTATCCGCTGATGCCGGGTCTATTTATATCAAGGATGGTGATGAGCTGGAAATCCGTTACTCTCAGAATGAGACACTCCAGAAAAAACTTCCTCCGGGGAAAAAGCTGATCTATTCCATCTTCAGGATTCCCATCAACGAAAAGTCCATCTCCGGATTTGTTGCAGACAGGGGAACCCATCTGAATATCCCGGATATGTATAATATTCCTGAAAGCTGCCCCTACAGTTTCAGCACCCATTACGATGATATTTCGGGATACAAGACGGTTTCTTCACTGACATTTCCCCTGAAAACCAATCAGGAGGAAGTCCTGGGAGTTCTGCAGCTTCTCAACTCCAAAGACAAAAAGGGACGGGTTGTCCCTTTTCTGGAGAGGGATGAGCCTTTTGTCCTGCATTTTGCCAGTACCGCTACGGTAGCTCTGCAAAGAGCAAAAATGACAAGAACTCTGCTTTTGCGGATGATCCAGATGGCAGAGCTTCGGGATCCCAAAGAAACAGGAGCCCATGTAAACCGTGTGGGTTCCATTTCCTGTGAGATCTATGAAGCCTGGGCTCTCAAGAACAGATATTCCCAGAGCCGTATCGAAAAAGAGAAGGATATTCTCAGGATGGCCTCCATGCTGCACGATGTGGGCAAGGTGGGAATTTCCGATCTTATCCTGAAAAAACCGGCCAGATTCAATGAGGAAGAGTACAAGATCATGCAGTCCCACACCTATATCGGTGCAAGACTCTTTGATAACAAGGAATCCGAGCTGGATCTGATTGCCCGGGATATTGCCCTGAGACACCATGAAAACTGGGACGGTACCGGATATCCGGGAAAGATCGACTGGCAGGACTACAAAACCGTGGAAGAACAGTTTATCAACGGAAAGGAAAAACCCGAAGGGTTGAAAGGGGAGGAAATTCCTCTTTTTGCAAGAATCGTCGCTCTGGCTGACGTATTTGATGCCCTCTCATCTAAACGGGTCTACAAGGATGCCTGGACCGAAGATGATGTACTGGAAGAGATAAAAAGATCCAGAGGCTCCAAATTTGATCCCCAGCTGGTGGATATCTTTTTCGAAATCATCCCCGTGCTTCGCCATATTCAGGAAAGATACCCGGATATGGAAGAGTAGTTCTGCGTATATGACAGAAACATACCTCTCTCTTGCTCCTCTGGAAGGTGTTACCGACAGGATTTTCAGAAAGACATTCTACCGCTTTTTTCGGGGGCTTGATGCGGCTCTAACCCCTTTTTTACCCATTCCGGATCATGTGAAGCGCGTTCCGGGTAAAGTTTTCAGACAGGTGGCTCTTCCCGGGGAATCCCGGGTTTACGAGATCCCCCAGGTGCTCCTCTCTGCGGAAGAGTCATTCCTCACTGTCTGCCGTTCTCTGGTGAAAGCCGGGTATCATGAGGTTAACTGGAACCTGGGCTGTCCCTCCCGGGGGGTGGTTAATAAGGGAAAAGGAGCCGGTCTGATGGCAGCACCCGATAGAGTGACGGCTGTTCTGGACCGTGTCTTCAAAGAGAACCTTCCTTTGAAGATCTCCCTGAAAATCCGGACAGGTATGGACTCCTCCACCCAGTCTGCTGTTCTCCTTCATCGTCTGCATGGATATCCTCTCAAGGAGATTATCTGCCATCCCCGGCTGGGGATTGATATGTATAGAGGGCAGCCTGATCTGAAAAGCTTTGCCTCTCTGCTGGAAATCTCTGAACATCCTGTTGTCTACAACGGGGATATTGTGTCTGTTCAGGACTTCCTTGCACTGAAAGAGCGTTTTCCTTCGGTTAACAGATGGATGATGGGAAGGGGATTGCTTACTGATCCCTTTTTGGCGGAAAAGATACGTACCTGCCTTAAAAACGGGAAAATATCCCCGGAACGCCCTTTGGCAGATCCCCGTTTCCTGGATTTCTTTCAGTCCCTCATTACAGAATACAGACAGGCCATCCCCGGTGAAAAGAGCAGAGTCAGCTGGATGAAGGGAATTCTGTACTACTCACTGAAAGGGTCTGAAGAGGAAGAGTTTCTCAGGGGAAAAATGAAATTCCTTCAGTCGGAGAAGGAATTTCTGGATTTTCTGGATCTTGTTTATCAGACCAATACAGCCTGTCAGTAAACGGCTCTCAGCCCTGCGGCGAAAAGCCTGCCGCATACCGTGAACATGGCATTCTTCGTTTTCATGAGAATAATGTTGTTTTCTTGGGCCAGACGGATCATGTTGGGGGTGATCTCTTTTTCTCTGACAAAAAGGATGCAGGAAATATCTGCCATTTCTGCTGTTCTGATGGTCTGTATATTTGCCAGACCGGTAATGAGGATGGCATCATCAGCTTCCACTGTCAGTACATCGCTCATTAGATCGGAACTGAAAGCCTGGATATAATCTCTGTCATCGAGTTCACCGCTGATCAGCTGGGCATCGGTAATCCTCATTATCTCTTCTAATTTCATTCTCACTCCTGCTATGGTAACAATCATAAAGATTATTTATGACTTTTTCAATCTCTCCCTTTCCTGGAAAAGGCATTGCTTTTTTTACTACCTATCCTTGCGTTTCATGAAAAAACACGGTATGATTTTTCTACCTTTTCGGTTTTTTTTACTCGGATTTTTCCATTTTTACCATTCAACCGGCATTTCAGAAGGG
Organism: Oceanispirochaeta sp.; assembly: GCA_963677615.2. Lineage (GTDB taxonomy): Bacteria > Spirochaetota > Spirochaetia > DSM-2461 > DSM-2461 > Oceanispirochaeta. The sequence continues at coordinate 325,485 of CAXXQW010000003.1, forward strand.
TATTTCACCACTTATCAGCCGGTTCTAAACAACATAGGGATATTTCCCGTTTTTTTAAAAGATTGTGACAAGCTCTTCCGGGAGCGCGGGCAATCCAGGGGATAGAGGGGGATAAACCCATCCCTTATGCAGCAGATTCTGGATTATGAATCCATGGAATAATATTACTATCGGAGGAATTTGATGAAAAAAGCTTTTACTGTTTTTGTACTTCTATTAGGGGCAGCACTCATTTTTACCGGCTGTGAAAAAAAAGTGGAAACCTCGGGAGCTCCCAAAAGAACCTTTGTCACTATCGGTACCGGCGGGGTTACGGGAGTCTATTATCCCACCGGAGGAGCCATCAGCAAGATGGTCAATCAGAAATTTGATACCTATGGGATAAAAGCAACCGTAGAGTCCACAGCCGGATCGGTATTCAATGTCAATGCCATCCTGTCGGGAGATCTGGAGTTCGGCGTTGTCCAGTCGGACAGGCAATACCAGGCATACCACGGTACTGCCGACTGGGAAGAAGCGGGCCCCCAGGAAAAGCTGAGAGCTGTTTTTTCCATTCATCCCGAATCTGTTACCCTTCTGGCGGCTGATGATTCCGGAATTGAAACTTTCGAAGACATCAAAGGCAAGGTTATCAATATTGGAAATCCCGGATCCGGACAGAGAGGGAATGCCATGGATATTATGGAAGCCTACGGTATCGACTGGGAGTCGGATATTAAAGCGGAAAGCCTGAAAGCTTCCGAAGCGGCAAAAATGCTCCAGGACGGACGCATAGATGCGTATTTTTATACAGTAGGACATCCCAACGGTTCCTTCAAGGAAGCCACCTCGGGAGCCAGAAAAGCCCATTTTGTTCCGATTACGAAAATTGACGGACTTTTGAAGGAATTTCCCTATTATGCCGCCTCTTTTATTCCTATCAGTGAATATCCCAATGCCTCTAACACTTCCGATGTGGATACATTCGGTGTGAAAGCAACTCTCTGTACTTCTGCGGATGTTCCTGACGAGGTGGTCTATGCCATTACCAAAGAGGTTTTTGAGAATCTGGAAGATTTCAAAAAGCTGCACCCCGCATTTGCTGTTTTGTCTGCAGAAAGTATGCTCACGGGACTTTCCGCACCAATCCATGACGGTGCCATGAAATATTATAAGGAAGCCGGTTTGAAGTAACCGGATTTCTGATTTTTTTTGACAACCGGTGTAACTCTGACTGTTCTCTGATACAAAAGAGAGATTGCACCGGTATTCTCACATAAAGGATTCATCATGCTAAAGGAACTGGAAAAGAGACAGAGCGACGCTGATCTTGAAAAGGCACAGAAAATTGTTGATGAGGCAGAAGGGGGAACCCGGGATGTCAATACAGGATGGTCCAGGTGGCTCATTCCTGTGATTGCTGTATCCTGGTCTGTGTTTCAGCTGCTGATATCGTCAGTAATTCTTCTGGAAAGCACTCTGGTCAGGTCTATTCATCTGGGCTTTGCCATCTGTCTTGTTTTTTTAAGTCATCCCCTTTTTAAAAAACCGAAAAAAAACCGTTTTCTTAATTATTTTGCCAATAACGACCGCTACACTGTGGTCGATATCATAATAACTCTGGCTGCCACACTGCTGGCTCTCTATATAGCCATTGACTATATAGGAATCAGCAGCCGTCAGGGCGCTCCGGTTTTCAGGGATATCCTCTTTGGGTTTATTCTGGTTCTGCTGCTTCTGGAAGCCGCCAGAAGGTCTTTGGGGCCGGCTCTTCCTATTGTGGCCATCATTTTTATTCTCTACAGTTTTCTGGGCCCCTATATGCCGTCGGTTCTGGCTTTCAAAGGTGTTTCGGTCAAACGGTTCATCGGCCAGATTACTCTCTCCACCGAAGGAATTTACGGAGTTCCTCTGGATGTATCTGCCACGATTGTTTTTCTGTTTGTTCTGTTCGGCGCCATGCTGGACAAAGCGGGGGCGGGTAAATACTTTGTTGATCTGGCATTCAGCCTGCTGGGGCGTTTCAAAGGCGGACCTGCCAAAGCCGCTGTTCTGGCAAGCGGGCTGACAGGTATGGTCTCGGGGTCCAGTATTGCCAACACGGTAACCACGGGAACCTTCACTATCCCTTTAATGAAAAGTGTGGGGTATCCGGCCCATAAAGCAGGGGCTGTTGAGGTGGCCTGCAGTACCAACGGTCAGCTGATGCCGCCTATTATGGGGGCGGCTGCTTTCATCATTGCCGAATACTGCAACCTGGAATACGTGGAAGTGATCAAGGCGGCTTTTATCCCTGCGGTCGTTTCGTATATTGCTCTGATGTATATTACCCATCTGGAAGCTTCCAAGCTGGGCCTGAAGGGAATTCCCAGGGAAGAACTTCCCCGGTTCTGGGAAACCTTTCTGAATGGGATCCATTTTTTGATTCCCCTTCTTTTTCTGATTGTGGAACTGGTTGTATTCCGTCACTCTCCCGCCATGGCTGCGTTCCGGGCGATCCTGGCTCTGGCATTCCTTATTTTTGCCCAGAACCTGTACAGCGCCCGCAAAAATGGAGGTTCCTATAAAAAGGCTCTGAAACATGCGGTGCATCAGATTTTCACCTCTCTGGAGGCAGGGGGGAAAAATATGATGGGAATCGGTGTGGCCGTGGCTTCCGCCGGCATAATCGTGGGGGTCGTTACTCTGGGGCTGGGCGGGATTATCACAGAAGTGATTGAAGTCCTTTCAGGGGGAAATTTTATTCTGATTCTGATAATTACAGCCCTGGCCAGTCTTATTCTGGGTATGGGGCTTCCCACAACTGCCAATTATATTGTTATGGCCTCTCTGACCGCACCGGTAATTCTTACGCTGGGAGAGAAAAACGGAATCGTCATTCCCCTGATTGCCGCCCATCTTTTTGTTTTTTTCTTTGGTATCCTCGCAGATGATACGCCTCCTGTGGGACTAGCTGCCTTCGCCGCCTCGGCCATTGCAAAATCCGATCCTATCAAAACAGGAGTCCAGGGATTTACCTACGATATCAGAACGGCAATCCTCCCTTTTATGTTTATTTTCAACACGGATCTTCTTCTGATCGGGGTGGATAACTTTTTCTATGCTCTGTGGATTTTTATCGCTGCCCTTTTTGCCATGTTCGCCTTTGCAGCTCTGACCCAGGGGTTCTTTGCCAGAAAAAACAGATGGTATGAAGGCGTGCTTCTGGGAGTTGTTGTTCTAACACTGTTAAGACCCTATCTGATAAGCTCCCTTTTAAAGGTTCCCGAACTGCCCGTGTTTGTTGTCAATCTGGCAGGGATGGCTCTTCTGGTTACGGTTTATATGGTTCAGCAGATCCGGCCTGAAGGAAAAACTTCCCGGGGTTGATGATGTTGCCTTTAGTATTCTATTATTCTCCTGATGAGCCGTAAACCAAACGAGCGTTTCAGTTTATATTACCGGAACGGCTATGCAGTTCTCCGGGTATTCCCTCCCTCTTCTCCTGGTGACCAGGTGTATGCAGAAGAGATTGCCAACCGGATGAAGCTCCTTCAGATTCCCATGGTGAGGATGAAAATCCTGGAGGAGATTATCGAAAGGGCTGACGGCACCCGGGAAACTCTGGTTGAATGGCCCGCTGGCGCAAGTCTCTCCCCCCAATTGAATCTCAGAATTTCCGAGGACAAAATGCAGGCGGAAATTCTGATTGACCCTCCCCGTGTAGGGGGCGGTACTGTCACCCGGGAACAGTTTGAGCATCTTTTGGAAGATCACGGTATTACTTCGGGTATCGACTGGGAAGCTGTCTCCTGCTGTGTAGAGAAGGAGACTTATAACAAGTGGCTTATCATTGCCTCGGGAGTTCCGGCGGTTCACGGCAAAGGCGGGAGAATCCGGTACCATTTCAATATCGACAGGGGCAGGCCCTTCAAAGAGCTTCCGGGGGGACGCATCGATCTGAAGGAGCTCAATTTTATTCAGTATAAAAAAAAGGGCGATCTGCTGACAGAGAAAGTCGATCCGGTCTTTCCGAAAGAGGGATTCAATATTTTCGGTGAAACCGTGGAAGCCCTGCCAATGGATGAAGGCGAAACAATACAGGCGGGAGCGGGAACCCTCCTCCGGGATGATTGTATTTATGCCGATGAAGACGGCAATGTAAGAATTGAAAAAGGCGCTGTTATAATTGAGCCGGTTGTGACGGTCAATAATGTGGATTACGAAACGGGAAATCTGGAGTTTGATGGATCGGTCATTGTAAAAGGGACCATTGCGGACGGCTTTTCGGTGAAAGTTTCCGGTGATCTGCAGATTGCCAAAAGCGTGGGAAGGATTCATGCCGAGGCAGGGAGAAATGTCATCCTTCAGTCGGGGATAAACGGAGACAAGGAAGGCAGAATTAGGGCAGGTGGAGATATCTACGCCCGGTTTGTGGAAAGTTCCCTGCTCATCTCTTCGGGAAGCCTTATTGTGACAGGTTCCATCCTCCATTCCACTTTGAATGTTTCAGGCCATCTCCTCCTTGAAGGGGGGCGCAGTGAGATCATCGGCGGCCTGGGCGTTGTCAGGGGATGGGTGAAATGCCGGAAAATCGGCAGCCTGTATGAAACCAGAACCAATCTGATTGTCGGGGTCGAGCCGGAGGAGCTGGATGCCTTTCTGGATCATCTGAAGCAGCTGGATCAGAAAAGGGACAAACTGGATAACCTTGACAGGCAGATACAGTTTTATGCCAAAAAGAACACTCATCCGGGAACGGATCCCTCCATCATGCGTCAGATTGAGATCCTTGAAAAAGAAGCTGGGAAAATCACCAAAGAGATCAAAGCTTTTCAGGAGACAATTAAAAATATGCGCAAAAATCTTCAGCCTGATCCGGACTCTTTTGTGCTTGCTGAAGATATGATCTATCCGGGAGCCAAAATCAGTTTCGGCCTGAACGATTTTCTCCCCGACAACCGGGGTACAAGAAAGACAATTCTTCAGTTCAAAGAGGGCCGGTTCAGGGAGACCGGATATAATCCAGCCCAGATTCCCAGGGATATTGCCAGGCATCTGCCGAAAGATACAGAGCCTCCTGTTTAAGATCCCTTTTTCAGATTGCCCAGAAGAATGCCTCCCACGATAGTTCCGAGGCCCAGGACTGTGGACAGGAAAATCTGTTCTTTCAGCAGGAGACTGATCCAGATTAATGAGAGGAAAGGGGAGATGTACACCAGGTTTCCTATATCGGCGGTACGTTTTGAATAACCCATGGCTCCGGACCAGAGAACAAAAGTCACACCCATTTCAAAGAAGCCCACATACGCTGAAGCCGTCAATCCCTGCCAGGTCCAGATGATTTCTCTGCGGGGAATTAACAATTCCATAAGAATCAGCACAGGTATGGATGAAAGGAACGCCTGAAAAAGTCTGACAGCAGGATTTCCTGAACTCTTCCGGCTGAATATCCAGTAGACAGCCCAGATGACAGAACTGAATAGCGCCAGGATTATTCCAGTCACAGAGAACATCTCTTCTCCTGAACTTCCTCCCGCCCGGCTGATCAGAAGTATTCCTGCAAAGCAGAGTCCCAGAGACAGGATATCCCATTTCTGAACGGACTGACCCAGAAGGGGCGCTGACAGGAGAACAAGGACCACCGGCCAGGTGTAGTTCAGAGGCTGAGCTATCTGGGCAGGCAAGAGCTCATAGCTCCTGAAAAGGACAAGATAGTAAAAAACCGGGTTCAACAGACCCAGCAGAAAAGATCGACCCCACTCTCCGGGAGTGGCGGCTTTCAGGGCAGGGAATTCCTTCTGGATCAGTATGATCAGAAAAAGAGCGGCAGCAGACCAGAGGGATGCCAGAAAAAGGAGCGTTAAAGCATCCATGTAACGGAGGGCTATCTTAAAAGCAGACGCCACGGTAGACCACAGGAGAACAGCGGCTATGGCAAACCAGAGTGCCTTGTGGCAGGATTTCAAGTCTTATCCTTGAGGTACTGGATTTTTCTGAATACTTTTTCCATATGCCGGGCCTCTTTCAGGCTCATACCCGCCCGGGCGAATATATCTCTGAAATACTGCTTGGTTCCAAACCTGTCGGCCTTGTCAAAATAACCGATGGTTTCCAGTACTGAATTGACCGTTTCCGAGAGTTCGTTGATAACAGACAGGTCCGCCGGCTGATAACGTCCCACCTTTTTTTCACTCTGCCTGTAGAAAACATACGCCATAACCTGAACCGCATGGGAAAGGTTGAGTGAGGGATTGTGAGGATCAGCCGGGATATGGCACGCTGCTGTACAGGCCGCGAGCTCTTCATCGTTCAGGCCATTTCTCTCATTGCCGAATACCAGGGCAATCGTTCCCTCTTTATAGGAAGAGGCTTTTTCCGCCAGTTCCTCGGGCAGGTAGGAGAACTGTTTTCTCCGGCTGCCTCTTCTCCGGGTTATTCCTGCCGCCAAAACGGTATCCTCCAAAGCCTCGGGAAGAGAATCAAATTTTTCGGCCCTCTCAAACAGGGATCTGGCGTGGATAGCCATATCCCTGACATGCTCCAGGTTCAGCTGGGAGATATCTCCGGCGATGGCAAGCCTGCTCAGTCCCATATTTTGCATACACCGGCAGACCGACCCCACATTCAGTCCCCCTTCGGGACGGCACAGCACAATTTTTATTCTGTCCAGAAAGTCATTTCCCATAGTAACTCATGATATAACAGAAATGGCTCCTTTGGGAAATCTCATAAGCAATATTCTACAATACGTTTTATGGCATTATCCGATAAGATACCCGGGAAAGAGGGAGGAAATCCATGAAAAAAACGCAATCAACGGTCATGCCGGTTCTGGCTTTACTGGCTTCAGTCTTTCTCTGGGGAGGATCCTTTTCCGCTATGAGAGTGATTCTCACGGAGGTGGATCCCTGGGCTGTCATGTGGATCAGGATGGCTCTGGCTTCAGCGGCGGTTCTTCCCTTTTTCAGAACTCTGGATTTTTCTCCCTATCAGAAAGGCGACTGGAAGCTTTTGGTTCCCATGGTGCTCTTTCAACCCTGCCTGTATTTCCTTCTGGAAGCCAACGCTCTCAAACTTACCACATCTTCTCAGGCCGGGGTTATCTCTGCAGCAGTTCCCCTTCTGGTCTCTCTGGGAGCCTGGCTTTTTTTATCAGAGACCCTGACTATTAAAACCTGGGCGGGCCTGGCTGCTTCCATTATCGGGGTGGCTGTGCTGACTCTTGCGGCAGATGAAGGGGGAAGGGGGAGCAATGCCCTTTTGGGGAATCTCATGGAACTGGGGGCCATGGTGAGCGCTGCGGCCAATATGCTTATCATTAAGGAGCTCTCCAAAAGGTTTCATCCCTTTACTCTCACAGCTCTTCAATGTTTTGGGGGCACCCTGTTCTTTTTTCCCGGTTTACGGGATCTGGTGCAGACAGGGAACCTGGATACCCTTTTCTCTCATTGGGGGCTCTTTCTCTACCTGGGTGTTTTTGTCTCTCTGGGTGCTTTCGGCCTGTACAACTGGGGAATGAGCAGTATTCAGGCCTCCCGGGCATCCACCTTTATTAATCTTGTACCTGTGACGGCTGTCCTGCTGGGATCAACCCTGCTGGGCGAAACCCTGAATGGAAAACAGACCGGAGCAGCTGTTCTTGTTATCGGAGGCGTCTGGCTCAGTCAGAGCCGCCTCAGCTTTTTCAGGTGGAAGCAGATCAGGCGGAACGGCTGAATACATGTTTCATAAAAATTTCCAGGAGCTCCGGATCGAAGAGGACTCCTTTCTGACGGTACATAAAATCCCTGGTTTCTTCCAGAGAGAACCCCTTCCTGTAAGGGCGGTCTTCTGTAATGGCATCAAAGACATCGGCAATAGTAATGATCCGGGATGCCAAAGGAATTTTTTCTCCTCTCAGTCCGTCGGGGTACCCTGAACCATCCCATTTTTCATGATGGTGCCGAACGATATCCCTCACAACTGTAAAGTCAGGAACATCCTTGAGAATATCATATCCTCTGGCTGGATGGCTTTTTATCAGATCAAATTCCTGTTCGCTCAGTTTCCCGGGTTTGTCCAGGATTGACTCGGGTATGGCGATTTTTCCTATATCATGCAGGAGTGCTCCCATCCGGATTTTTTCCCGCAGGTCTTTATCCAGTTTCATAGCCCGGGAAAGGCTTTCGGCCAGCTCCGCTACCCGGTCGCTATGACCGGCGGTCCATTTGGATTTGGCATCCACGCTTCTGGTCAGGGATATAAAAAGGGCCTGGTAGAGTTCTTCCCTTTTTTCCATATCATGGAGACTTTTCAGGGCCACTCCCACCTGGTCTGTCAGCATTGTCAAGGCTTCCCTGTCCTGGGGCGTTATGGCGTCCAGGGAGATTATAAAAACTCCTATAAACTGATCTTCCTGGTACAGAGGAATGCTTAATACTCTGGAACGGTTTTTCCCATAGGGAAAAATGACCGTCTCCGGGGGAATCTTCCTATAGGATATTTCAAGGGGAACCCGGGCTTTTTCTATCAGTTTTTCCGGCAGTTCCCTCTCTGGAATAAGACGGTTTTCCATTTCCGGTTCTCTCGGTGCTGTGGCTATGATCTGAAACCCCTGGGGCAGCTTTTCCAGAAGAGAGACTCCCGCCGTTCCGAACTGATCCGAAATATATCCTGTTACCTCGTACAGAAGCTCTCTCCGGGACAGGCTGGAAAGAACAGCCCTGTCGATTCTGTTCATGGTCTGCATGGTTCGTATGCGGTGGCGGATATTATCCGCCATGGTATCCATGGATCGGCAAAGTTGTCCGATATCATCCTTTCTGGTACAATGAAGATCCACATCCAGGTCTCCCCGGGCCATGGTTATGGCCTTGTCGGTCATATGGCGGATGGGCTTGACCAGCCGTGCCGCAAAAACCGATCCCAGAAGCGTCGACATGACCAGAACAAATATACCGAAAGTAATAATTACATGCTTCTGTTGCTGGATAAAGTGTATAAGACCGCTTTGTGAATGGGTCAGCCGGATCACATAGACGTGGCTGTCAAAGGGAGATGTTATATCAATCAGTATGCTTTTATTTCCTTCCTGACCAAAATAGGGGGTCCTGTCCAGATCCACTCCTTTCTTTGTGGTTTTCTGCAGTGTATGAATCAGTTCGGAACTGACAATGGGAGACCCGGGAACAATCTTTTCCGATGACGCCAGAATGATCCATTTTCCCTGCTCCCTGTCCTTCATGTAGAGACTGAAGTGAAAAGCAAAGTCCTCCTCGTAAGGTATGAATTTTCCCAGCCTTTCCAGATATTTCTGTCCTGTTTCCGGTTCGGTGATAAAAGCTGTATACAGCCAGTCCGGCTCTTCCCGGGTGTTGAAAAATATCTCTTCGATCCCTTTTCTGGACTCCTTCAGCAGATTGATGCTGGTGAAAAAAGTTGCGGAAATAAAGGAAAAGTATCCGATTATCAGACCAAAAAAAATAAAAGCCAGGGTCTGTTTGAGGTGGAGTATTTTAGATCCCGTTCTGAATAGCATACCTAGAAAATAGACAATCTGACTCACAGGTACAAGAGAATTAACTCCTGTTCCTGTAAATGTTCTGTAAAAATTCAGGATTCCCTTTTCCAGAGAATATGACTGTGTTCTCCCAGACTCCGGAAGGGAGGTTCTCTGTAATAGATCCGCTCCTGCTGGAGCCATTTGGCGCAGTCCATACCGGAAGGCTGCCACTGAAGGAAAAAGCCCTGGAAGATACGTATGCCCGAGATGAGATGTATTGTCCCTTTGACGGGAGAGGTTCTGAACAGCTCAGTGATATCTGAAAGAGACATCCCTTCCGGCGGGGTAAGTTTTCTTTTTCTGACAGGTTTGGAAGAACCGGAGATCAACTGTCCGTTTATCCCTTTTTTTAAAAGGATTTTATCCCTGTTGAACATCAGAAGGGAAAGATAACCGCCGGGGCTGGTCAGGCTCATCATTTTGCGGATCGTCTGTGAGGGATTGCTTGTCCACTCCGCGGCGCCGTGCAGGAGAACAAGATCAAATACACCTGTCTCATCAGGATCAAGATCGTCAAAGGAGGCATGTTTCAAAGAGATCCGGCCGCTTAAGCCGGCACGGCTGTTTTCTGTTTCTGCCAGATTAAGCATGGCCCGGGACAGATCCCAGAGCAGAACACTGTGGCCTTTTTGAGCGCAAATCCGTGAAAAGTGGCCGGATCCGCCTCCCGCATCGAGTATTCTGAGGGATTTTTCTCCCCGAAAACCCGGAACAAAATCGGTAAGATCCTCTTCCAAAAGGGTGAGTCTTATTTTTCCTTTGCAGGATCTGTATATTTTTTCCTCCAGCCGGAGGGCCAGGTGATCAAAGTTCATTTGTATCGGTATTTTACAAAAATATCCCAAAAAAATCCAATCGGGAGAAAGGTGTGGTCTGTTAAGGTAAATTTCATGAATATCTACTGTATTGCCTGCGGCGTATTTCGAAATAACCTGGAGCGGCTCTCTTCCAGCCTTCCCGACGGGGTTGAAATCCGATACCTGGAAGGGGGGCTCCATACAAATCCCGGAGTCCTCCGTAAGGAACTTCAGCTGGCTATCGACCAGGTTCCCCGGGAATACGAAAGGATTATTCTTCTGTACGGCACCTGCGGCAAAGGAGTCGTGGGAGTTTCCTCTTCTCATTGCGAGATACTGATTCCCCGTGTTCACGACTGTATCAGCCTTTTTCTGGGGGGAACCGAGGAGTACCGTAAGCAGTTTTCCCACAAGCCGGGTACCTATTATATTTCTGCAGGATGGTATGAGGAACAGGTTCAGCCGAAAGGAAAAAAAAGCAACGCCGAATTTCCGAAAGAGTATGTGGACACCACAGATCCCGGAGAACTTCTGAAGCGGTACGGCCAGGAGAATACCGGTGAAATCCGGGAATTTTTCAACTCCTGGAAAAAGAATTACACCCGGGCCGTTTATATTCATACCGGAGAAAGAAATTCGGATAAATACGAAAGCTATGCCAGGAATATGGCAGAAAAGCTGGGTTGGGAGTATACCCGGCTGGAGGGCTCGGATAATCTTATCCGCAAGTGTTTTGAACCCCGCCCCGAAGGGGATGACATTGTTATCATACCCAAAGGGCGGAAGATCATATTTGATCCGGTAACATCCTCTGTAGCCGCCGATACGGATGATTCGGTATTTCATAACCTGGAAGACCGCTTTTTTACCGAGGCAGGGGGGGGAACTCCGGATCAGGATTCCCGGTATTCCCTGGGACTGGGAATTGATGCCGGGGGAACCTACACTGATGCTGTGCTCTACAGTTTTGATGAGTCCCGGGTTCTGTCCAAAGCCAAGGCTCTGACCACAAAATGGAAATATTCCCAGGGGATTATGAATGCGGTTCAGTCTCTCCCTCCGGGTAAGCTGAAAGAGGTTGACCTGATCAGCATTTCCACAACCCTCGTGACCAATGCCATTGTAGAATCCAATACCCGGCCCGTGGGGCTCCTGGTCATGCCTCCTGGAAGATTGGGTGTGGATGAAATTGATCATACTCCTACCCGGATTATCCGGGGACGGATGTCTATAGACGGAACTGTCCTGGAAGAGATCGATCCGGAGGAGGTGAGAAAGGCGGCTCTCGAGATGGTAACATCCCATGGGGTGAGCGCTTTTGCCGTATCCGGATACGGTGGATCGGTCAATCCGGAACTGGAATTACAGGTTAAGGAGCAGATCCGCTCTGCAACAGGCCTGGATGTCTGCTGCGGCCATGAACTTTCAGGGTCTCTGAATTTTTATGTCCGCGCCCGGACAGCCGTTCTCAATGCCGGAACCATTCCGATTATGGAGGAGTTCCTTTCGGAAATGAGGCTGGTTCTGGATAATGAAGGGCTCAGGGCGCCCATGCTGGTTGTCAGGGGAGACGGGTCGGTGATGACCGGATCCTATGCCAGCGACTTCCCCGTTCAGACAGCCCTTTCGGGGCCTGCTGCCAGTATGGCCGGTGCCCGGCATCTGGCAGGTCTTGATAATGCCCTTGTCGCAGATGTGGGAGGCACAACAACAGATATCGGGTTCCTGGAGAAAGGCAAAGTCTCAGTCTGTGATGAAGGAGCTCATATAGGAAGCTGGAAAACCCACGTGAGAGCGGTGGATATGCATACCGTCGGTTTGGGAGGAGACAGCGAAATTCTCTTTGACAGAAGGCTGTGGAGCATAGGCCCCAGAAGGATTACTCCTTTTACCTGGCTGGATGAAAAATATGATGTGCGGGATCACTTAAGAACAATGGCCCAGTCCCAGGAGAGATGGGAAGACAATCTTCAGGCCTTTCAGTGGCTTTGCCTGAGCGGAAAAGAGCCGGATTTTGCATTGACTCCCCAGGAGAAAAGAATCCTGGATGCTCTCTGTGATGGGCCTGTGATGGTCAAAGATCTGGGCATCCTGCTCTGCGAAGGGGTCTGGAAGGCTTTGAGAACCGCCAGGCTGGAGCAGGCCTACTGCCTGATCCGTTCGGGATTGACACCTACCGACCTTTTCCACTTGGATGGGCGTCTCTCTCTGTGGGATTCCCCTCATATGGGGGAGTATTTCAGCTTTATATCCCAGATATCTGGCATGGATGATCTGAAACTTCTGAGCGATTTGAAAAGCCTGATCAGCCGGAAAGGGGCCAAGGCTCTTCTGGGAAGGATTTTTCCCGGGCAGTCCGGAGAGGATCAGGAGACTCTTCTCAACCGGGGGAATTCCCGGGCAACCATTCAGGTGAAAATGTCTGTACCCGTGATTGGTCTCGGGGCTCCTGCCTCTCTCGTTCTGGAAGAGGGGGTGGAACAGATCGGAGGAACTCTGGTTCTTCCCGAACACGGGGATGTGGCCAATGCTGTGGGAGCTGTTATCAGCAGAGTCTCTGTTTCCGAACAGATTATGGTTGTTCCCACACCGGCGGGTTTCTACAAACTGACAGGAATTGCCTATGACGGGGAGGAGTTCCGGGAAATGGAGGAAGCCGAAGAGAAAGCTCTTCAGCTTTTAAGAGAGAGCCTCTGGAAAAAAGGCCGGGAGGCCGGTACAAGCTCCCGTTCTGTGACCATCTCCATTACCAACAGAATCGCCGAAGCGGCAGGAGGAGAAAAACTCTTTCTGGAAAGGATTCTGACAGGAGAGCTGGAAGGCGTACCAGACCTGGTTTAGAAAATTCCTTTTAAAACACCGGATTGTATGGTATTTTTTATCTACAAAATATTAGAATATCACAAAAAATATATATAAATACAACACCGGTATTGAGGAAATATATGAATAAAAAAAGCGCCTTTCATCTGATCACAATTGTACCTGTCCTGTTATTTTACATTATCCAGATCGTGACTTTTCAGTATTTTGTGAAAACAGGAGCCGAGGATCTGATGAGAATCCTTCCGTTTTACGGCGGAGCTGTTTTGCTGATGGCAGGGCTTGTTTTTATTCTTCTGCAGACCAGAAGAAAACTCTTTTTTATGGATCTCAGCGTTTTTCTGAAAAACAGGGAGGTCATGGCCCGCCATCTTATAGAACTGGGAGCCACTCCTCTGAAAATTCTGATAACTCTTGCTGCTGCTTTATTGGCAGGGCAGGGGCTCTTTTTTTATATTTATCACTCCCAGACTCTGGTGAGTACTCCTGTTCTGATGACTTTTACGGGATTGATGAGCGGATATGCCCTGCTGGCCAGCGGATACTCCTATGTCTTTCTGGATAATCTGATTATGCACAGACTCTACAGTTCCCGGTTGACCGGGTATCCTGTAGATAAAGTGGTAATGAGACAACGGGCCAAGCATCTGATCGTTCCCATCTTTTTTATGCTCATAACCCTTCTGGTTACCCTTTTCATATCGCTTCTGACTATCTATCATGCCCCCACAGCTGTCCGGGGAAATAATATGCTGACTCTCAAATATGTGTTATCCCATACGTTTTTTTCCCAGCTTCTTTTTGTGCTCCTTGTCGCTTTTCTTGTCATCAAATGGGCCGGTAACAATACAATGCTGTATAAACTGATCACATCCCGGCTGGAAGAGATGGTATCACAAGACAAGGATCTGACCCATAGAATCTATATCTCCTCTGTAGACGAACTGGCTACCATAAGCCGGTATGTCAATAATTTCAGCGATATGATCAGCGACCACCTGCGGGAAACCGGAGACGTGTACAGACAGCTGGATGATAATCAGAAAGAACTTGCGGGAAGAGTTGCCGAATCATCCTCTCTTATGAGCGATGTTTCCGGACTGCTGGAAAAAACGATCACCTCTATTGCTTCGGTAGACCGCATTGTTAAAGAAAACCGGGTTACAGGAAAAAAACTCGCCGAAAATGTAGCGGATACGGTTGAGCAGGTGGAACAGCAGACGGCCAGTGTCGCCGAGTCTTCCGCCGCTGTGGAAGAGATGATTGCTTCCATTTCGGAGGTTACCAGACGGACAGAAAATGTAAAAACCAATACGGATAACCTGGTTCAGTCTTTTAAAGAGGGAGAGGATAGGGTCAACAGTACCATCTCTTCCATCTCCGGGGTAGCGGAGCTCTCGGAAAGTCTTATGTCGGTGAATAATCTGATTTCCGGGATTGCCGCCAGAACGAACCTCCTGGCTATGAATGCCGCCATCGAAGCGGCTCATGCGGGAGATGCGGGCAGGGGCTTTTCCGTAGTAGCCGATGAAATCCGGAAACTGGCGGAAAATACGGCTTCCCATACAAAATCCAGCGGTGATAATCTCAGGAGAATTCTGGAGGAAATTCAGGTGTCTCTGAAGGACGCCCAGTCCACCGGATCCGCTTTTCAGGAAATGAAACAGGGCGTTCTCCAGATTCAGGACGAGACTCTTTCCATCTCTGAGTCCATGCTGGAACATGACAAAGCCAACAGGGCTGTACTGAATCAGTTGAGCCATACCAGAGATCTGGCCAACAGCCTGAATGAAATTGCCTCTACCATAACCGAACAGAGCCGGGGAATGATTGAAGATCTGAAAGTTCTGGATGATGAGTCGGATGTCTCTTTAGAATACGGCGCGGAAATCAGGGAAAAAAACAGAGTGATCCTCCAGGGGCTGGAGCGCTTGAGAGAAGTTTCCAACCAGACGGAAGTTTTAAACAGGCAGATAAGAGAGCTTATCGAATCCTTTAAATTGTAAAAAAGTCCTTTCTCCGCTAAAAAAGAGTTGACCATACGATCAAGAGTAAAGAAAATAAGGCATTATTAAAAAGATAAAAAAAAGTTTTGAGGTTACATGCATGGGTGAATGTGAATTTATTGAAAAATGTCCTTTCTTCAACGATAAACTGGGCAATAAAACTGATCAGGTTGAAGAAATGAAAGATAAATACTGCAAATCCAACAATCTGAACTGTGCCAGGTATATGGTGGTGAATTCGGTAGGTCCCGAGCATATGCTTCCCGATCTGTATCCTCATGAGAAAATCAGGGCCTATGAAGTTATTGCCGAAAAAAGCTGAGACAAGCCTTTTATTCCACATCAGCCCATTCTGTAGATATCCTTTTAAACTCCTCCTGCCTTTTGATTAAGGCATCCACCAGGGACGGCTGAAAGTGATAACCCGAGCCTTTTTTTATAATCTTGAGGGCTTCCTCATGACTGAAAGCCTCTTTATAGGGCCGCTTGGTTCTCAAGGCATCGTAAACATCCGCTATGGCCATAATTCTGGCCGAAACAGGAATATGATTACCAGCAAGCCCGTCGGGATAACCCGAACCGTCCCACTTTTCATGATGATGCCGTACCAGTTGCACTCCGATATTTAAAAAAGAGGAGACCTGTACCTGATCCATCGCAGCCTGCAATACCTGGGCTCCTTTTGCCGGATGGGTTTTGATCACTTCAAACTCCTCATCTGTCAGTTTCCCCGGTTTAAGGAGAATGCTGTCTGGAATTCCCACTTTTCCGATATCATGCAGAGGTGCAGACCGTTCCAGATCTTCAATGTAACTGTCAGTAAGATAGTCACTGTACTCTCTCAGGGTTTTCAGCTCTTCTGCAAGTATCCGGCAGTATTTTTTTGTCCGGTTGATGTGATTCCCTGTTTCCCGGTCTTTCAATTCAGCCAGCATGGACATGGAGAGAATGGTTATTTCCTGGCTTTTATTCTGCTGGATAATGATTTTCCGGAGTTTGAGGATGATATAGGGAAAAAAGAGTCCCAGAACCATGATTAATAGAAAGTTGAAAAGAGTATTCAGGCGGGTCCATTTCAGAGTGGCAGAGAGAAAGTCATCCGCAGAAGCCATAATCACTACGGTCAGGCCCAGATCATCCATTTGAGACCGGGTATAAATGATATCGCTACTGTTATACTTTTCCGAACCTGATCCCTTAAGGCTGATCTGCTTGATGAAGGGATAATCCAGAATTTCGGTCAGGTTTTTATTTATAAGCTCAATAGGGTAGGCCAGTTTCACCTTACCGGACTGTTCGGCAAAAAGGATACTCCCCCCTTTTCCGGGAACCAGTCTTTCCAGTCTTTCCTGAATACTGTTGATATTCATCCCGATGCCGGCAACTCCGATAATCTGACCCATATCATTACGTATTTGTGCGTTGATCCACAGCAGGGTCCGGTTGAGTTCCCTGTTATGGTCCACATTCAGGGTTATGGGAACTTTCATTTGAAGGGATTCATAAAACCAGGAATCATCAGGATCCAGAGGGGACAGTTTTTCGATCAGTTTAGAGCCCACATAGAATTCTTCCGTATCTCTTCTGGCGGCAAAACTTGTATCAAACCTCTCAGGACCTATCAGGGAATCCAGCTCTTCCAGAGCCAGTTCTTTTAAAAGAGGGTTTGGATCTCCCGAGAACCAGCGGATAAGCTCTTCTTCATTGACCAGATTTGTGGAAGCTTCATAAGCTTTGGTAATGACCAGCTGCAGTTCCAGCCTGGCTGTGACATCCAGTGAACTCAGATGTTTCTGGATGTTGCTCTTTTCCAGACGGTTTGTATTGATGATAGAGGTGACAGCAAAAAAAGCTGTAATAGCCCCAATGATCACAAGAGGTGTCAAATACGTTATAAATGCCACTCTGGAGGATCTGTATTTAACAGGAGCTGCCATATCTTCAGTATAAAGTATGCAGGGCCTTATTACCATTCATAGGGTCATATATTGGATTCTGCAGACCCCGGATCGGCACTTTTATTAAAAAGGGCCTCCCAGTGCATTCCCTTGTATGAACTCCGGGTATATGGTCATATCAGAGGCGGCTGCCGGTTTTTCTGAATAGGAAACAGCAAAACATTGTATTGCGTCATTCCTGAGACTGCATTATATTCAATGACGTGAGTGTATGCGAAAAATGTGAAGTTCTACCGGAAAAGCTGATTGATCGGGGATCACTCTACCTTTCTCCGGCCATTGCTCCCACCGAAACAACCATATGCAGGAACCTGGATAAGCTGGGGCTGGATTATTCCCGGCAGGATGGTCTTATTGAGGTCAATATCGACAAAGAGGATCTGGCTGAATTGCTTTCGGAGGGAATGAATGATCAGGAGCTGGAAGATTCCCGCGCCCTGTTTGTACCGGAAGGTCACAAGCCCGAATTCCGGGATCTGATCCATATGGATAATCTTCTCTCCCTCAAAACCCGTCTGGACGAAGACTGGCTGATTGATCTTTTGCAGAACAAGCAGATCACCAGCCATTTTCAACCCATTATGTATGCTTCAGAACCGGACCGGATATACGGCCGGGAAGCCCTTTTGAGGACAAAAGAGGGGGCAGGGGGTAAAACTCCGGGTGTTATTTTTTCCACCGCCCGCAATGCGGGACTCCTTTTTTATCTGGACAGGGAAGCCAGGATTACCGCTGTGGCAACTGCCGCTGCCAGGGGGTTTGATGAGACGCTTTTCATTAATTTCAATCCTACCTCCATTTACAATCCCGAGTATTGTCTGCAGACAACGAAAAATGCTGTGGAAAAGGCGGGATTTTCTCCAAACCAGATTGTTTTTGAAATTGTCGAGAGCGATTATATTCTTGATGTCGATAAGATGCTCTCAATTGTGAAGTACTACCGTTCCAATGGTTTCCGGGTGGCTCTGGATGATTTGGGAGCAGGTTACGGATCGCTCAACCTTCTATCCAAACTTCAGCCGGATTTTGTCAAACTCGACATGGATCTGGTTATGGGAGTCCATAAGGATAGCTACAAAGGGGTCATTACCAGAAATCTTCTGAAAATTACCAGGGAGCTGGGTGTGAAAACCATAGCCGAAGGGATAGAGACCGAAGAGGAACTGGCCTGGGTACAGGAAGCGGAGGCGGATTTTGTTCAGGGCTTCCTTTTGGGGAAACCCCAGCCTTGAATGCAACGACTTTTTACTAACAAAGAGAGTTTTTGCCCCGCCTGTCCGAACCGGAGTATTACAAATCCATCCATCCCTCTTCCTGAAAGCTGACATACCCCTTGGGACTGAATATGATATGATCCAGTACGGGAATCCCCAGAATTTCCCCTGCATCCTGCAGACGTACTGTTATCTCCCTGTCCTCCGGGCTGGGTTCCAGATTTCCCGAGGGATGGTTATGGGCCACGCAGATCGAGGCGCACCGATCCTGGAGTGGTCCGGCAAACACTTCGCGGGGATGGACTATCGTGCGGTTCACAAGCCCCTGGCTGACCTGGCGGGTTCTGATATGCTCATGGGCTCCGTTCAGGCTTATGGTAAAAAAATACTCCTGCTGCCGGTCGGCCATATGGGCGAGGAGGGCGTGAATATTCTCTGGTTTGGATATCCGCTTGTGCCCCGGCAGAAAGTGCCGCCGGGAATATTCCAGTGATGCGGCGATCAGGGCTGACCGGGCCATTCCCATTCCCCTTATTTCCTGCAGTTCCTCTAAAGAGGGCATTCCCTCCTGCCTGTCCATCAGCTCCAGAAGTCTGGAGGCAATCTGATCCACAGAGCACCCTTTCTGGCCGCTGCCGATCATAACTTTTAAAAGTTCCCTGTCGCTTAATACGCCGATGCCGTATTGCATGGCTTTTTCCCTGGGCTGGAGATTGGGATTGTACAGATACATTTCTGTTTCTCTAATATAATTGCTCATAATCCATACAATGGCTGTTTTTCCGCTTTGAATTCAAAATTAATAAATTTCTTTGGTTAAAATGTGTTAATCGATTTTTCCCGTCCCCTGGTAAGTGTTGATATAACTTCAGTAACTCTCTCATTATTCTCATCTGTTTTACAAGAAAAACGATTTCTGATTTTATTCCTGTTAAAACCGTTATTTTTTCATTTATTTTTCATCAGTTTCCAAAGGACCTCTACTTGAAAAGCAGAAATTTCTGTATCCTTCTTTTTGAAATGATAGATTTACATACACATTCAAATATATCTGATGGCTCCCTGAGCCCGAAGGAACTGATACAATTAGCCAAAAAAAATGGACTCACCGCTGTCGCCCTCACCGATCATGACAGCATTGACGGGCTTGATGAAGCACAAACAGAAGCGGACAATCAGGGAATCACCCTGATTAAAGGGATTGAGTTCAGCGCTGCCTACGGACAAGACCGCCTGATTCATATCCTCGGCCTGGGAATTGATACAGCATCTGACGGTTTTTGGGATATTTATAGCAACTACAGAAAAATCCGTTCTGAAAAACTGGGATATGTATTTGAACAACTGCACAAGAGGGACGTTGAGATTACCCCTGAAGATGCCATGCCCTATGCAGTAGGCGGGTATCTGGACCGTCAGGCCATAGCCAAAAGCCTGATTGCCAAAGGGTACGCTTCTGTGATCAGCAGTGCCTGGATCGATTATCTGGATTATATTCCTTATATTGAAGGGGAGCTTATTGATCCCCGGGAGGCCATGGATGCGATCCATGCGGCCGGAGGAAAAGCTTTTATGGCCCACTTTCATATGCCCATCGGCCTGAAAGGGTATTCGGAAACAGAATCCCGCCAGCGCCTTGAGGAGCTGAAAAGCTGGGGACTCGACGGCATGGAGTATTATTACCCCTCTTATACAGAAGACGATTCCAGAAAATGTGCCCGATATATTGAGGATTTTGGTTTTCTGATATCTGGCGGAACCGACTTTCATGGAGCCAATCGACCGGGAATTCACCTTGGAACTGGTAACGGGAACTTCAGAGTCCCGGATGATCTTCTAAAGGAAATTTTGTTGCCGGAAAAAAGAGCCCTCTGTGTTTCATAACGGCGGAAAGATCCGCTCATCCTCTGATATTGGAAGGAAAAATTGGTAATTCCCTTTCAGAACTGTTAGAGTTTATTACCGGAATCATCGTATATCTGTATTATTTCTTCCTTCTTCAACACGGAGCAAGGATACCTTGGAGGAGAGGCATGACAACGGATCCTGACCGGTATTTTATTGATGGATGCGGCCGATGCCCTTTGTTTGCCACTCCCCAATGCAAGGTTCGTAAATGGGAAAAGGAGTTAAAGGATCTGAGGAAAATCATCCTGGCAACAGGTTTGAAAGAAGAAGCCAAATGGGGGATGCCCTGTTATACCCATGAGGGTAAAAATATCCTTATTCTCAGTGCCTTTAAAGAGTACTGTGCTGTCAGTTTTTTTAAAGGTTCTTTACTGAAAGACCCGCATGGAATTTTAGTTCAGCCCACCGAAAACTCCTCGGCAAACAGGATGTTCCGGTTTACAGATTTGGAAAAAATAACAGAGCTTGTGCCTTTCATCAAAGATTACATTACCGAAGCGGTGGAAATAGAGAAGGCTGGATTAAAAGTCGAGTCCAGGCCGGTCAACAATTATCCGATTCCCCATGAATTTCAGGCTGAATTGGACCGAGATCCGGTTCTGAAGGCGGCTTTTTATGAATTGACACCGGGAAGGCAGAAGGGGTACCTCCTCCATTTTTCCCAGCCGAAACAGTCAAAAACGCGGGAAGCGAGAATTGAAAAATGCATTCCCCGGATTCTGGACGGGATCGGTTTGAATGACAGGTTTTGACAGAATAGACCATATACCCCGTTTTCTCATTAATCCGAACCTGGATGAAAAGACCCTAAGCAGAATGCATAGGCTTTACTGCCGCAAGTTCCATGGAGAAGAGAGAACGAAATCCCATCTGTGCAAATCCTGTCAGGCACTCCTGGAGTACAGCCTGGAAAGGACCGGGCATTGCGGAAGGAAAAAACAGGGACGGTTATGCTCCTATTGTAAAGTCCATTGTTTTGAAGATACCAGGCGGGTAGAGATAAAAACAATTATGAGATATGCCGGAAAACGTCTGATCCTGACAAACCCGGTGCTGGCCATGCGGTATCTTCTCCTGAAAAAACTCCAGCATAGAATACCTTAATTCTTTATACCGGTACATATCCATGGGTAAGAAACGGAAATTTACCATCTTCTGGATAATCGGTGTTTAAAATATTACAATATAACTATGAAATACGATGTGAATTCCGTAAATGAGTATATCAAAGCACTCCCTGATGAGAGAAAAGATGTATTTATTAAACTTCGGCAGGTTATCAAAGAGAATCTGCCTGAAGGATTTGAGGAGTGCCTTTCTTACGGAATGCCCTCTTTTTCCGTACCCCATTCCCTCTATCCCGAGGGATATCACTGCAAAAGCGAAGAACCCCTCCCTTTTATCAGCCTGGGGAACCAGAAAAACTATATCGGTTTCTACCATATGGGAATCTATGCCTTTCCACCTTTGCATGAGTGGTTCCGGGAAGAGTATACCGGTCTCGGCATCGGTAAGCCGGATATGGGGAAAGGCTGTCTCCGCCTGAAAAAGATAGATAAAATACCCTATGAACTGATTGGGGAACTCTGCAGGAAGATTACTGTTGAACAGTGGATTGAACACTATGAGAAGAATATAAAAAAATAGATCTGGGAATAGAGGAATTCCTCAGACCAAAAGGAGCTTGTATGATACAGAAACAACAGATTATACCGCATCTCTGGTTTGATACTGAGGCCGTGGAAGCTGTGGAATTCTACTGCTCAGTCTTTCCCGATTCCAGGATTCTCAAAAGGCGCGTGATTCCCGATACGCCCTCGGGTGACTGTGACTATCTCACTTTTGAACTCTGGGGACAGAGGTTTGAAGCTCTCAGCGGAGGCTCCCGTTTTGCCCTGAATCCCTCCATATCCATGATGGTGAATTTTGACCCTCTTTTTTTCCGGGATCAGGATGATCCGGAACTGGCGGCCAGGACAAAGCTGAATGAACTTTGGTCGCAGCTTAGCAGGGACGGTCTGGCTCTGATGGAATTGGGTTCATATGATTTCAGCCCCCTTTACGGTTGGATTCAGGACCGGTTCGGGATGACCTGGCAGCTGATACTGACCGATCCGGGCGGAGACCCCAGGCCCTCCATCATGCCCTCCATGCTTTTTACGGGAGACAATTGCGGAAAAGCCGAAGAAGCAGGCTCCTTCTATCAATCTCTGTTTCCTTCTTCAGAAATGGGAATGCTGGTCAAATATCCTCCCGGAATGGGCCAGGAATCAGTTGATACGGTTATGTTTTCAGACTTCAGACTGGGAGATACGTGGATTACGGCCATGGATAGCTCTTATAATCATCAGTTCGGGTTTAACGAAGCCCTGTCTTATATGGTGTACTGCCGGGATCAGGAGGAGCTGGATTATTACTGGTGCAAACTATCGGCGGTGCCCGAGGCCGAACAGTGCGGCTGGCTGAAAGACAGATACGGGGTTTCCTGGCAGATTGTTCCTCTTGAGCTTAATTCTCTGATGGAGACAGGGAGTGAACAGCAGAATAAGGCTGTGATAAAGGCATTGCTGGATATGAAAAAGATTGATCTTTCAGGGCTGAAGCGGGTTTTTGAAGGCATCAAATAAAAAACTCCCGGTTTCGTATGATTTATAAACCTATAACAGCTCATGTAGAATTTATTCATAAATTGAATTTGCATTCTCTTTTTTATTAGAACTAGAATTAATACCAGTTAAGTCAAAGGGCAAACAAAGTCTCTCTCCCTTGCTTTTCATCTTTCCCCATGCTGTTCCTGATGTCCTCTTTACTTTAGCTATATATAGTTTTCTGCAAGGCATATGATCCCTTTATCGTTGATATTTCAATGAGGGATTTTAGAAAGGAAACATAACGGCATGTTCATGTTGGCAAAGGAGGCATGATGATGAGCGAGAAAGGACGTTGTCCGGTAACAGGAGCAACCAGTCGATCTGCAGCGAAGGGTACATCCAATAAAGACTGGTGGCCCAATCAGCTGAATCTGAAAATCCTGAATCAGAACTCTTCGCTTATTAATCCCATGGATAAGGATTTTGACTATGCGGAGGAGTTTAAAAAACTGGATCTGAAGGCTCTGAAAGAGGACCTTTATAAACTCATGACCGACTCCAAGGAGTGGTGGCCCGCCGATTATGGTCATTACGGCCCGCTTTTTATCCGCATGGCCTGGCACAGCGCCGGTACATACCGCACAAACGACGGGCGGGGCGGGGGGAATACGGGGAATCAGCGGTTTGCTCCCCTGAACAGCTGGCCCGACAATGTCAATCTTGATAAAGCCCGCCGCCTTCTCTGGCCGGTCAAGCAGAAATACGGAAAGAAGATTTCCTGGGCGGATCTGATGATCCTGGCGGGGAACTGTGCCCTGGAATCCATGGGATGCAAAACTTTTGGTTTTGCCGGAGGCCGGGAGGATATCTGGGAACCCGAGGAGGATATCTACTGGGGATCTGAAACAGAATGGCTGGCTACCAGCGATAAACCGGACAGCCGCTATTCGGGTGAGCGGAACCTGGAAAATCCTCTGGCAGCTGTTCAGATGGGACTTATCTATGTGAATCCCGAGGGGCCGGATGGTAATCCCGATCCTGTAGCTTCGGGACGGGATGTCCGGGAGACCTTTGCCCGAATGGCCATGAACGACTACGAAACCGTTGCTTTGGTAGCCGGGGGGCATACCTTTGGAAAATGCCATGGCGCCGGTGATGCCTCCCATGTGGGGCCCGAACCGGAAGCCGCTCCCATAGAGGAACAGGGGCTCGGCTGGAAAAGCAGTTTTAAAAGTGGTAAAGGGATAGATACTATCAGCAGCGGTATTGAAGGAGCCTGGAAACCCAATCCGGTAAAATGGGATATGGGGTATTTGAGGGTTCTTTTCAAATATGAATGGGAACTGGTAAAGAGCCCTGCCGGAGCCAATCAGTGGCTAGCCAAGGATGTGGACGAGGAAGATATGATTGTAGACGCTCACGATCCCTCAATAAAGCATCGTCCCATGATGACTACGGCTGATCTTTCCCTGCGGTACGACAAACAATACCAGCCCATAGCCAGACATTTTCTGGATAATCCGGAAGAGTTCGCCAATGCATTTGCCAGGGCCTGGTTTAAACTGACCCACAGGGATATGGGACCCAAATCCCGGTATCTGGGGCCGGAAGTTCCCGATGAGGATCTTATCTGGCAGGATCCGGTACCAAAAGCGGATTATAAGATCATAGACTCTGATGATGTGAACCAACTGAAAAAAGCCATCCTCTCAACGGGACTGCCGGTTTCCCAGCTGGTATCTACAGCCTGGGCATCGGCTTCCACTTTCAGGGGGTCTGATTACAGGGGAGGAGCCAACGGGGCAAGGATCCGCCTGGCGCCTCAGAAAGATTGGGAGGTGAATCAGCCGGGTAAACTGAAAAAGGTTTTAAAGAAGCTGGAAGAGGTACAGGCGCAATTCAACAGTTCCCGGGGAGGGGCAAAAAAAGTTTCCCTGGCAGACCTGATCGTTCTGGGCGGCTGTGCGGCGGTCGAGAAAGCCGCATTGGACGGAGGCAATGAGATTTCTGTTCCTTTTACGCCGGGACGTACAGATGCCTCTCAGAAACAGACAGATGTCGACTCCTTTTCGGTTCTTGAGCCTTGTGCCGACGGTTTCCGGAATTATATGAAAACAAAATATTCTGTGTCCGCAGAAGAACTTTTATTGGACAAAGCCCAGCTTTTAACCCTGACAGCTCCGGAAATGACCGTCCTGATCGGAGGCCTGCGTGTTCTGGGGGCCAATTATAATGATACGAAGCATGGTGTCTTTACAGAAAAACCGGAAGTTCTTACCAATGATTTCTTTGTGAACCTGCTGGATATGGCAATTCAGTGGAAACCTCTATCTAAGGAGGGCGATCTCTTTGAGGGAATTGACCGGATATCAGGCAAAAAGAAGTGGACTGCCACGCGGGCTGATCTTGTATTTGGTTCCAACTCCCAGTTGAGAGCTCAGGCAGAAGTATACGCCTGCAGTGATTCAAAAGAGAAATTCCTGAAGGATTTTGCAGCTGCCTGGAACAAGGTTATGAATCTCGA
This sequence comes from Oceanispirochaeta sp., assembly GCA_963677615.2. Taxonomy (GTDB): domain Bacteria; phylum Spirochaetota; class Spirochaetia; order DSM-2461; family DSM-2461; genus Oceanispirochaeta. The sequence goes on from CAXXQW010000003.1 coordinate 350,808, forward strand.
CCGCTTTGATGTTCAGCATGAATAACCTATAATAGAAAGTACCGGCAACGGATAAGGTATTTGCTGCCGGTATTTTTTAAGGAATTATGAAAAGAATACTGCTCCTTACAGCTGGCACACTCTCTCTGGCTCTTGGTATCCTCGGGATATTTCTGCCGATTCTTCCCACCACTCCCTTTTTGCTGCTAGCGGCAGCCTGCTATTTGAACAGTTCACAAAAACTGTACAACTGGCTGATAAATCACAGGATTCTGGGGCTGTATATCAGGTCCTATCTCCTGTATAAAGCCATTTCTGTAAAGGCCAAGTTTATCTCTGTTCTGACTCTCTGGGCAGTTATAGGTTCAACAGTTATTTTCTTTGTTGATTTACTGTGGCTCAGAATCCTTCTGGTCTGCATTGCCGCAGGTGTTACCTTTTATATTCTGAGCTTCACAACTCTTACAGAGGATATGCTGGATTCTGCGTTACGGAAAAAGTCCCTGGAGTCCGCCAGAGATATCTGATCTGGGTAAACTGGGTCAATATCTCCATTCCAGGCACAGAAGCGTGAATCAGGGATTTTCCCTCTTACTTCTTTTTTGGTACCTTTGAAAACCATTGTTTTTCTCCTGGAAAAATATCTCTTGATCTGATATTTATTCTGTTTTGAAACTGCTGATCCGGAGAGTTCTGCTACTGGATGAACCGGGATTGTTCTGTTAGAATCCATGCTTATGAAACAGGACGAAATTCTATACCCCTGCAACTGGTCCTATAAAGTCATTGGAACAAGCAGGGACGACCTATACAGAGATATCAAACAGATTATGTCTCAAAGGAGCTACAGTCTGGAAGATTCCAGAAAGAATGGAAAATATATCTCTTTGAATTTATCTCTCACAGTCGATTCAAAAATGGAACGGAATCTGATCTTCCAGGCATTAAAGAGCTCATCATCAGTCAAGATGGTGATTTAAAAATCCGGCTGCCCATGATTTCTTTTGGGATTTTTTTTCGGAACAGGAATTTCCGAATAAAGGGTCACCCTGTTTTTTCCCTGCCTTTTTGATTCATACATGGCACAGTCGGCCTGATGGATAAGCTGGTCAATGTCTTCAATCTCTCTTGTTGTCATGGTGATGCCGATACTGACGGTGACGCTGACTTTATCACCGTTTTCGGCGGGTAGCATCGAGGAGGCAATTTTTTTTCTGGCTCTTTCGGCAAAGGATTTTGCACCTGTTTCGTTGGCATCAGGGAGGATCAGGCTGAACTCTTCTCCCCCGAAACGGGCCAAGGTATCACTTCCCCGGATGATATCTTTGCATGTTCCGGTCAGACTCAGAAGAATCCTGTCGCCAAACTGATGACCGTAGGTGTCATTGATATGTTTAAAATCATCAATATCCATCATGATAAAGGCAAAGGGAACCTGTTTTCTTTTATACCTGATAAACTCTTCCTTCAGCCGTTTGTCCAGATATCTGCGGTTGTGAATCCCCGTAAGACTATCGTATTGGGATAGCATTTTCATGGATTTTTCCATATAGACGCTTTCGGTCACATCCTGAACGGTAATCACAATATGGGTAATATTTCCCCCTTCATCCCTGAATGGGGTAAGGGTACAGCTCTGCTGCATAAGATCAAACTCTTGCGCATGGTAACCCAGAGGGGGAAAGGGAAACATGTAACCGTGAAGTTTCTGGGAATAATAGACAAAATTACCAAACCTCAAAACGGATTTACAGCTTCTGATGAAACTGCCGGAACTGAGATGGGGATAGTGATTAAACAGGCTGGTCCCCATAAGGGTCTCTTTTTTCATACCGCTGTGGATTTCCATCCACCTGTTCCATTCGCAGATGGTGTAGTGTTTATCGATCAGGACTATTCCCAAATTGATGACATTCATTATCTGGTTCATCATGCATCTTGCCCCTGGAACCTTTTCAGGGCTTTCTTAAGAAAGGGTACCGAATCCTGACTGTTTATGAAGAAAAGGTGCCCTGTTGTATTTCTGTCTTCAAAGCTGAAGCGGGCAGTCAGTATAATGGCTGTATCGCTCTGTCTGATACGGCTGTTTTTTAAAGACTTTTCCAGATCTGTCCCTTTAAATGACATGGGAGGCAGATAGGTAATGGTGCTTCCCAGCATATCAAAAAGATTGCCGATACAGGCGGCATTGAGTATATTGCCTATTTCAAGAAGCGCTTCTCTTTCCAGCTCTATCAGACGGTCAGAGTCATATCTGTAGCCGGGGAATTCCTGAAAGAAGGAAAGCAGCTCCTTCTCCATTCCATAGGGAAACACCAGGAAGGATACGCCTTTAAAATCCCCTTCATATGACTGTTCGACTATACTGCAGCTTTGAATGTCATTAACAGAGCTGCCAAGGTACTCCGGGAGTTTTTCCGATTCCAGTATATCCAGGTGAGGAACGTCAAGGGTAATGAAAATATCCAGAATTTCCGCCAGGTCCGCCACAGAGGATCCAAAAGAGATGTTCATGGTTTCTTTAAGAGCATCCAGCTCCAGTTCGGTTAATACCTCTTTTTTACTCTTCTGCATGGTTTACCCGTTTAAATCCTGAATCTCCCGGATTATTCCGGAAATGGCATCTTTATCCGGCAGTTTTCTTATTACCTTGTAGGCACCAAGTTCCTGGCAGCGGTCTATTGCTTTCTGCTGAAAGTCCGCAGTAAGGACTACCACTTTCGATTGGGGATTCTCTTTCAGGATCATCTCCAGAGCTTCAAATCCATTCATAACAGGCATTGTTAAGTCCAGAAAGGTCATGTCCGGTGATTGGGATCTGTGAAGCTCTACGGCAATCTGACCATTTTCGGCCTCGATAATCTGAATATTCTCGTTGTATTCCTTTATTAGAGAACTTATAAGCATTCTGGCTGCCCTGGAATCATCAACGATCAGTATTTTCATAATTGGTTCCTCACTGATTTCTTATTTTTAAATATTTTGATTACTACAAGTGTAATTTAGTGATTTCCGGTACGCAAATTCTTTTTAAATCAGGGTGAAACTGAAAAAATAAATACGGATTGATAAAAATTCATTTATATCAGGGATTCTCTTTGGAAATTTCCATTGATTTGGCGTATAGTTGTTTAATATTCAATAGAACAGAGGTTTAATAATGGCGCGTAAAATTACCGTAAAGGAGCAAATGCTGTACAGTTTTTCGATTCTAGTCGTTTTAACTGTTTTTGTGGGATATTCAGGTATCCGGGGAATCCGGTCCATCAACTTTCAGAATACGATACGTTCCCATATTTCCCAGGCTCTGACGGATGTTCAGGATGCCCAGGCGGCATCTCTGAGATATATCATATATAAAGATGATGCCTATACGGAAGAATTGAACAGTTATGGAAGCAGCGCCCGCGGAAATATCCAAAAAGCTGTGGAACTGACCGATTCGGAAGAGATCCTTCAGCAGGCAGGTATTATCGATCAGGCCATAACCAGTTATGTGGATTTGAATAACAGCTACAGAGATCTGGATCTTCAGATGGAGGAGGTTTCTGCGGAGCGGGCAGAAGCAGCCGCTGTCGTTCTGGAACAGGCAGAAGCAATAATCAATAAAGAAAAATCAGCAGGAAGCGAAGCATCCGCAAGCCGGCTCATCTCATACCAGGAACTTCTCAATCAGGTCTACCGGTTTCATAATTATGCCTACCTGTACATGCTGGCCGCCAGTGAAGAACAGAAAGAGATTCACCTGAATGACTGGCTCGGGGGTGTCGACAAAAGCGAACAGATTCTGAACACTCTTTATTCCACAGAATCAGATCCTCTGACTGCGGCTGCCCTTAATACCTCTCTCGGGCAGATCAGGGAATACAGACAGAGGGTTCAGGATTATGTTGAAATCTATCAGCAGCAGAATGCTCTTTTGCCCCTGATGAAAACCAGCGCAGGTCAGGTTATGGAGAGTGGCAGCGCCATCGCTGCATTTGTTGAAAAATCGGTCAACTCTCTGGCCCGGCGTAATATGATCATAACCATAGCCATGCTGGCTCTGGCAGTATTGTTCGGAGTCTCCATTTCGTTGATCATCACCAGATCACTTACCCGGCAGCTGGGAGGAGAACCTCATGAAATAGAGGAGCTTACCGGGAAAATCGCCAAGGGAGATCTCAATATATCCTTTCCCGACAGGAAGCTCACAGGAGTTTACAAATCCATGAAGGAGATGACCGGAGAGCTTACGCGCATCGTCAATGACATTGTCGGGGCTGCCGACCAGGTAAACCGGGGGAGCGAGCAAATCTCCTCTTCCGCCCAGGAAATCTCTTCGGGCACCAGCGAACAGGCCTCCAATATGGAAGAGGTGTCCGCTTCTATTGAACAGCTTAATGCAAACATTCAGCAGAATACAGACAATGCCCAGCAGTCCAATGTGATGGCCCGGAAAGTTTCGGAAGACTCTCAGAAAGGAAGCCGGGCTGTAGCGGAAACAGTTGAGGCAATGAAAAACATTGCTGAGAAAATTTCTGTCATACAGGACATTGCCAGAAGCACCAATATGCTGGCTCTCAATGCTGCTATTGAGGCCGCCAGAGCCGGCGAGGCAGGCAAAGGTTTTGCCGTGGTGGCATCGGAAGTGAGAAAACTGGCAGAATCCAGCGGTTCTGCGGCAAAGGATATCACGGAAATCACAGAGGACAGTGTCAAAAGAGCGGAAGAGGCTCAGGTCCTGATCGATCAGATCGTTCCTTCCATGCAGAAAACCGCAGATCTGGTTGAAGAGATAGCCATGGCCAGTCAGGAGCAGAACAAGGGATCTCTTCAGATCAACGCTGCGGTTGTTCAGCTGGATACAGTCATTCAGCAGAACGCTTCCGCCTCGGAAGAACTGGCATCCATGTCGGAAGAATTGAACTCCCAGGCAACTTCCATGAAAGACACCATCGGATTCTTTTCTCTGAAAGGGCAGAAAGCCCCGGCGGCCAGTGTGCAGATAGCCGCTCCTGTTGAAGCGGAAAGAAAGGATCAGGTGGAATATCGTGTAGAAGAGCCCGGGGCAAAGGTTCTGAAGAAAACTGCTCCCTTTCCTGAAAAGGAGCAGGCTGCCCCATACAGCAATTACAGCAGCGACAGTGATGAAGGTTTTGAAGAGTTCTAGTTTTTTTTCTCACCTGATGAAGGGAAATGTAAATCGTGTTATACTCTTCCATCATGGACAAAGATGAAAAAATATATGGTGAAAAATTCCGAATCCACTCCTATGAAGTTGATGTAACCAATACAGCGACCCTGCAGGCCATCTGTCAGTACCTTCAGGAAGTGGCATCCAATCATGCCGAGAAACTGGGATTCGGCATGACCTGGCTTCTGGAAAACCAGCGTACCTGGATGCTCTCCCGTCTGCTGGTCCGGATGGAAAACTTTCCCAGAGCCGGGGAGGACATTATTGTCAAAACCTGGCCATCCGGAACTGACAGACTTCTTTTTTTAAGAGATTTTTCCATCGAGCGGGAGTCGGGAGAGATTCTGGGTAAGGCTGTGAGCAGCTGGGTGTATATGAATCTGGAAACTCACAGACCGGTTCATCCATCCTCCAGGGAATTCGATTATGATTTTACTCAGACGGGAGCGCGGGCCCTTGATGAAAATCCCGGTAAGATAAGCCCTCTTGCCGGCGGGGAGGAGAGAGCATCCTTTAAAGTCCGTTATAACGATCTGGACATGAATAACCATGTTAATAATATTAAATATATTGAATGGCTCATGGAGAGTGTGGAACCCGAATACAGAAGGGCTCATCTACCTGTTGAAATCTCGGTCAATTTTCTGGCTGAAGCTTTGTATGGTCAGGATGTAACAGTGCATTCGGTACAGACCGACGGCTTCAGTCATGCCGTGAAAAACCGTAACGGGGATGATATCTGCAGAGCACAAACAGTATGGAGATTGCTCTGATCTAAACCGGATATTCTGATTTTCATTTGGAAATAAATACTTATGAAGATGAAACCAGCCTGGAAATTCTTCCTGGCTGGTCCTGCTTTTTCTGATTTTTTATTAGATCAAAAATGCCGCGGATACTATACTCTACCTTAGGGAATTTATTTTCCTGAAGGTTTATGAAAAAACATATTGTAGTTTTTATAACGCTTTTACCTCTTTTTACTCTCAATGCACAGGATGATTTTGTGATTCAATTCGGACTTGTTCCGGATTTTCCTCCCACTACGTTTGTAGACTATAACGGAAATCCCACGGGTTTTTATATTGAGCTTTTTTCCCGCATCATTGACGAGCTGGGTTACGAATATCAATTTGTGGTCGCGCCTTTCAGAGAACACTATGAAAATTTATTGCATAACCACATAGATTTTTTCTGTACCATTTTGCGGACACCCCAAAGAGAAAAGCTTTTTTATTGGCCCGAGGAACCTGTTTCTACCGGATGGGGTCAGTTTTTTGTGAAAAACGGAAAAATCCTGAAAAACATACAGGACCTCCACAATAAGAAAGTCGGTATGGTGGAAGATGAAGCCCAGGGTCAGAATTTCCTGGAATATATGAAAAAACTGGATATTCCCATTAAGCCTGTCTATTTTACCAATTTTGAAGAACTGATTTCTGCTGTGGTGAAGGAAGAGGTTTTGGGAGGAGTTGCCTACAACACCCTGATTCTCAATGAAAAACGCATTCAGCCTACAGCGATTGTTTTTTCTCCTCTTGCCAGCTATGCAACAACATCAGCCGGCAATGTAAAAATGATTCCCATAGTGGATCAGATCAGTGCCCGATTGGAGGAACTGAAGTCTGATTCCCAATCCTATTACTGGGATCTTTACGATGCCTGGATGGCAACCGAACGGATAGAACAGGCTGTTATTCCGTTCTGGCTGATCTATTTCTTTCTTCTGTGTTTTATAATTATCATTATGCTCTTTATTTTTTCCAGAATTCTGAAAGAGAAAGTACAGCTCAGGACTCAGGAGCTTTCCCATTTGACAGCGTCTCTGGAAGAAAAGATTGAGGAAAGGACACTGGATCTGAAAGAGGCCTCTCATAAACTGATCAAATCCGAAAAACAGGCTCTGACTTCCAAGCTGGTTGCCGGGGTGGCCCATGAGATAAATACACCCATCGGGGTAGCTTTGACGGCCTTAACATATAATCAGGAGCTGCTTTCCAAACTGAATACAAGCTATAAACAGGAAGAACTGGATTCTGAAGAGTTTGATAAGTACCTGGACCGTTCCTCTGAATCTATGAAAATATGCCTTGTGAATCTTCAAAGGGCCATTGATCTTATTCAGAATTTTAAAAATGTCTCTTCCGATCAGATCCGTGATGAAATGAGTGTGATAAATTTGAAGGAATATACCGAAAACATCATCCTGGCCGTTTATCCGGAGCTGAAGAAAACCAGGCTGAAGGTGCATACCAACCTGGCAGACAGGATGATTCAAACCTATCCGGGCGCTTTGACCCACATCTTTATTAATCTGATACTGAATACGTTAAGACACGGATTCGATCCCGGAGAAGAGGGGCATATCTATATCTCCTTTCTGAAAAAAGAGAATTCCTGCCGCATTCTTTACTCTGATACGGGAAAAGGGATTCCTCCCGAAATCATGGATCATATTTTCGAACCCTTTTATACGACCAACAGGCATAAGGGAAATTCCGGTCTGGGATTGAGTATTCTGATGAATGTTTTGAATGACAAGCTGAACGGTACTATTCAGCTAAGAAGCGAACCGGGCAGATATACCTGTTTTGAAATAAACTTCCCGGTTCATATGATCAGTTGATATCCCTGGGCCTGAGAACCATTTTCAGGGTAGCCCTGAAATCAGACTCATGCCCTTCGGATATTGTGAAAATGGCAGCACAGCAGGTGGGCATGGGAATTTCCTGCTGAGCCAGAAGTGTTGCATAGTAACTGATCCCGGGGTTATGGGCATACAGGAAAAGGGTCTCTGTATCCAGTGAGGATTTCACAGCTCTATCCAGATCGGAAGGTTCTCCCAGATACAGAGAGGGAACTTCAACTATCTCCTGTCCGGGCATGCCGAACTGCTCTGCCATAAGATATGCCGTGGTCCGGGCTCTATTGGCCGGACTTGTCAGAATCTTTTGCGGAACTATTCCCAGCTGTTTCAACTGATCCGCCATAAGAGGCGCATCTGTGCGGCCTCTTTTATTGAGAGGTCTGTCAAAATCCGGCAGGCCATGGGATGTCCAGTCAGATTTGGCGTGCCGTATCAGCACCAGAGTTTTCAATCCTCCAGCTCCTTTTTCAGCCTTTTCTGCTCTTTCTCGATTTCATTGATCTGTTTTTCTATTCTGTTCACTTTGAACTCGATGGAATTGAGAATCCAGAACTGAAAATGGTTCACCTTCTGGGAGCTGTAGATCATCCAGACGATTTTTACAGACAGGATAAGCAGGCCGACTTCAAGAGACACAAAGGGGGGGAGCCAGTGGGTGGTGACTTCCAGAGTAAAAAAGAGAAGTACCACAGCCAGGAAAAGGGCATTTATCATGTTTTCTTTTCTATGGGTGAGCTGCCCTCCCAGACTGCCCAGGAGTTTTTTTACTCTCTCTTTTTCTTTTTTGAACTCTTCCAGCTCCCTGGTTAATTCCCGTTCCAGATCGGTCTGGGGAATCTGATCGTCTTCCATGAATAGAAGCTCCTTTGTCTTTATGTTTTCTATAATGAAGTATATCCTAGCAGAGGCATAAAAAAAAATCATCCCCGAAGTCCTAACTGTTGACTCATACAGGGGATATCGATATGATGTTGCCCTGATACACCTGTAAAAGGTGAAATAAATTTAGGAGTATGTAAAGTAATGGCAAGAAATTCCAAAGCAAGAGGAAAAATTGTCCGCCGTCTCGGTGTCAATATTTACGGTAACAGTAAATATGATAGATTACTTAAGAAGAAACCTCATACTCCCGGAACGGAAAAAGGCAAACGTGTCCGGAAAAAAGAGAGTGACTTCGGTAAGCAGCTGGTGGAAAAACAGAAAATCAGATTCGCTTACGGTATGAGTGAGAAACAGTTCTATAACCTGTTTCTGAAAGCCAAGAGAATGAGCGGTCTGACCGGTGATAACATGATGATCCTTCTGGAAAGCAGACTGGATAATGTTATTTACAGACTCGGTATGGCCAGCACAAGAGCTCAGGCCCGCCAGATGGTCAGCCACGGTCATGTGACTGTGAACGGCCGCCGCTGTAATATCCCTTCAAGAACTCTTCGTGAAGGTGATGAAGTTTCTGTTAAAGAGAACGACAGAAGTAAAAAACTGGTTCGCGAATGCCTGTCCGCAAGCAATCAGCCCGTACCTGTATGGCTGACCCTGTCTGAAGACAGTCTGACTGGAAGGGTTGAAAGAAGCCCCTACAGAACTGATATTGCCAGTGTTGCCAACGAACAGATGGTTGTTGAGTTCTACTCTAAGTAATCATTTTAACGTTTTTATACTCAAACCCGGTACCCAGGTATCGGGTTTTTTTATTGGTCTCCCCGATTCTCCTGCCTATCTTCCGGGATATGTCTAACAGCCCAGACCCTTCAAATCTCCCCCAAAGGGAGAACCTTATATAGAACTGCCTGGTTTTCGGTTTCATTTGAGAGAGGCAGGGTTCATTAACAGAAAGAGATGGTATACAATTCATCCAGAAATTATAGGAAAAGAGAAGATTCCATGAATTGCACTGTAAGAAAACAGGATCAGATAATATTTGAAAATGATGGGAAATGGCTCCATCCTCTCTTTGCACTGGAGGATTTTCTTTCAGAAAGCGCATATGAGGGTAAAGATCTGACACTGGAAGATAAGCTTATCGGACGGGGTGCTGCCGTTCTGATAGCCCGGATGGGTATAAAAAAATGCCATGGAAGAGTGGTCAGCAGGAAAGCTCTCCCTGTTCTGGAAAAATACAGAATAGAGGTTTCCTGGGATGAGCTGATAGATACCCTGGCGTGTCAGACCGAACAGGTTCTCACTGATAGATTTATCGCTGGATGAATCCTACCGGGAACTGGCCCGAAGAGCCGGAAGGGCTTTATCTTGACGTATCAGACTATTCTGGAAGTCTCGAATCTCTCGGTTTTCAGAGAGAAGCGGCCTGTAATAGAAGGATTGAACCTTACCCTCACGTGCGGTGAAGCTGTTCTTCTCACTGGTCCCAACGGCTGCGGTAAAACCACACTGATCAGAACTGTTGCCGGGTATCTCTCCCATTCAGGGGGAAACATAAGGATTATGGGGATGGACTTTGCCAGCAGGGAGTGGAAAAGGCAGAGACACCTTCTTTCCTATGTACCTCAGGAGGAACTGATCTCTCCTTTTCCCGTCTCGGTGGAGGAAATGGCCGCCATGGGAACTGCCGGACTCAGACTCACTCCATCAGAACGGAAACGGAGGGTACATCGTGCCCTGGAAGAAACAGGCTGCCTGGCTTTGAAGGACCGGAATTTTTTTACCCTTTCAGGGGGAGAGAAAAGAAGAACTGCTCTGGCCCGATGTCTCTGTCAGAACTCTCATCTCCTTCTTCTGGATGAACCTATGACGTATCTGGACAAGAAAGCCAGAAACAGTTTTCTCAGTATTCTGGATCAGATAAGAAAAGAGCACAGGATTACCGTACTTATGGTGAGCCATCTGGAGGAGGATCTGCAGCAAAGGGAGTGGAGAAGGATCTCATTTGAGAACGGCGCTTTGACCGAAAAAGAGGTGACCCATGATTGAGCTTCTGACATTTCCGCCGGTGCTGCGCGGTTTTCTCTCCCTTCTGGCTGCGGGGCTCTGCTTTCCCCTTACAGGGATATTCATTCTCCGCCTGAATCTGCTGAATATGCGTTTTATGCTGATGCACGGGGTTATGCTTGCCGGAGCTGTAGCGCTATCCTTTTCTCTGGATCCTCTGTTAACTGCAGTGGGCATCAATACGGTTCTGGTGCTGCTGATTACCATTATGGCCCGGTCGTCACGGCTGCCTACAGGTGGGCTTACCACCTTTTTTATGGTTCTCTGCGTGGGGCTGGCCATGATTTTAATCTATAAGAGCCATGTTCCCGTACAGGATACCATGAACCTTCTCTGGGGCAGTATTTTTGCCCTGACACCCCGGGATAACCGGCTTCTCCTCTTTTTCTGTCTGATAATACTGCTGTTTGTTTTTTTCCGGTACAGACAGATCGGTGCTGTTTTGATCGATCCCGAGATTGCCCGTTCCAGCGGGGTTGAGGAGCCATTTCTTTTTTATGGGATCATGATTATTACCGGTCTTACCATTGCTTTTGCCATGAGGCTGGTGGGGGCACTCCTGCTGGATGCTCTGGTTCTGCTTCCTGCCATGACAGCTGTGTATTTTGCCAGGTCCATGCGGAGTATGTTTATCACGGCGTCTCTTTCCGGATTACTCTTCAGTCTGGCCGGTTTTTTCCTGGCTTTAAAAATAGACATTCCTGTCAGTTCCGGGGTTATTCTGGTAGCGGGTTTTGTTTTTGGAATCACTTTTTTATTGAGGTATATATATGAAAAACGCAAGTAAGAAGGTTCTTTTTGCTCTGATCCTGACCCTGGGGGGGCTCCTGTCTGCTCAGGAGCCCTCCGTAATTGCCACCAACGGATGGACTGCTGCTTTCGCCTCCCTGGCCGGAGCGGAAAATATGGAAGTTCTGGCTCCCTATGAGATGAAACATCCCCCGGAATATGAAATTTCCCTGGCGGAACTGCAGAAAGTGTCCAAAGCGGATTTTCTGGTTTTTGCAGGATATGAAGCCATGATGAAAAGGATAAGGGAATCCATGGGCAAGAACAGCTCTGTTACTCTCATTCAGATTGAAACTGTCAACAGTTACCCTGTTATCGAAACATCGGTTATGAAAATTGCGTCTTTACTGGGGACAGAAGAGACCGCCCGGAAAAATCTGGGAGAGCTGAAGGCGTTTCTTGATGACTGGAAGCAGGAACTGTCAGGTCAGAAAGCTCTGAAAAATGTGGTTGTGCATGTTCATCAGCAGGGGCCGGTTAAATCCCTGGGGCTTAAACCGGCTTTTGTATTTGGTCCTGCTCCTGCCAGCCTGAATCAAATCAGGGAAGTCCTTTCGATCAAACCTTCTGTGATCATCGATAACCAGCATAATCCCCAGGCTTCCCCTTTCAGAGAGCAGTCTCCCTCCCCGGTAATTGTGGAATGGATCAACTTTCCCGGTAAAGGGGGAACCCTCTCTCTGCTGGATGTTATGAAATACAACAGAGAGCAGCTTTCAAAAGCTCTTAACTGACCGGATCCCGGTCTTCCCAGAAGTTGTACAGCACCACATCTGAAAGAGGTTTGCGTACCCGCGGACCTTCTTCAGATTCCCGGTGCTTCCCGTTCAGGTCATCGGGGTTTCCCGGATATCCCAGAATAATCAGTGTCAGGAGGGTGTAATTCTCGGACATCCCCAGATCTTTGCGCAGTTCAACCGCTTCAAACCCCGCAATGGGATGGGAAATAAGCCCCTCTTTCTGGGCCTGAAGCTGCAGGTTCATACAGGCCATACCGGTATCGAAAAAAGCATAGTTTCTGTTTCCGGAAAGCTGGGCATCCAGATCTTCTCTGGTTATTACCGCAATAATCAGTGGACTTTTCTGAGCCCAGTAATTCCCACCGGATAGCTGTTTTTTTACCTTTTCCAGCGCTTCTTTCTCATCGAAAACCACAAAACGCCATGGCTGTTTGTTCGCACAGCTGGGAGCTTTGACAGCGGCATCAAGGAGACGTTCCACCACTTCCCGGGGAACCTGTTTTTCTGATAGAGCCCTGTAGGCACGACGTTCATTTATTTCTTTGATAATCATAGGGTGAAATATAATCATTTTTGTCAGGTATTTCAAATTCTTTATATATTTTATTATCAATATCATGGTTTCGATATGTAACTTCTTTTCCATTGCTCTGGTCAGGAATCCCGAGAGGCTTTTTTCTGCCCTTCATCATGGATAAGACCACAGGTAGAACTGCCAGAGTCAGGAAGGTTCCAAAAATCAGACCCCAGGCAATGGAAATTCCCACAGGTACCATCATCTGACCGCCGACTGACTTCTGAAAGATCAGAGGTCCCAGTCCGATACTGGTGGTGAGTGTGGTCATCAAGATCGGCCTGAACCTCTGAAGAGCCGCCTCTCTGGCGGCTTGTTGTCTGTCCATTCCCTGCCGGACTTTTTTATTGAAACAGTCGATCAGAACTACCGAGTCGTTCACGATGATCCCGCCCAGGGCAACACTGCCCAGAAAGGAAATGAACGAGATTGGTTTTCCCATGATGATATGACCGTAAAGGGCTCCCAGAAATCCCAGTGGAATAAGAGACAGAACCAGCAGGGCCTGTCCCCAGGATTTCATCTGGAACAGGAGCAAGGTAAACATGATAAGGAGAGCCAGGGCCATGCTGAAAACCATGGAACGGATCATTTTGCTGACCCAGGCGGCCTGTCCTCCTTTTGAGAGGGAGACACCCTCTACCTGAGAGAGAATCTCCGGGAGAATTACATCGTTGACCTCTTTCATAACCAGGTTGATTTCGGTTATTTCCGTATCGATACCGGCCATCACACGAAGGGACCGGTAACCGTTTTCTCTCCTGATACTCCTCTCGCTCCTCTGTAGAGTAAAGTCCGCCACCTCCTTAAGAGGGACTTTTTTGCCTGAAGGAGTCAGTATCAGCAGATTTTCCACTTTGCTGAGTGAGTCTCTCTGATCTGCAGGATAGCGGAGCAGTACGGGAATCCTGTTTCTGCCCTCCTGTATAGTCATGATTTCACTGCCGTAAAATCCCATTCGTACCTGATTCACTAC
>CAXXQW010000004.1:0-129353 GCA_963677615.2 Oceanispirochaeta sp.
AAGAAACTAAAGAGGGAAACCGGGAGCTGCTCTATATTCAGAAAGAGTTCATAAGCTTAAGCAACAGAGGAAATGAGATAACCCATATCTATTACAAAGCGGACAACACAGAAGCCGCCTATGAACGGGTCACTCTGAATGAGGGACTATTCGAGAGTTATGAACTGGAAATAAAAGATCTGGATACCTATGGAAGAATCCAGAAAAAAGAAGGATTCCTGGAGATAACCTTCCAGAACAGGGGCAAAGAAAAAAACAAGAACCATCGTTCCTGAGGGAGAACTGATTACCGGTCCCATGCTTCCGGATTTTATAGAAACCAATCAGTCACGCCTGTTAATGGGAGAAACCCTGAATTTTCTTCTACCCTACTTTGAAAAACAGACTCTGGTTCCTTTCCGGATGGTACCAGTAGAAGAAACTCTGAATACAGATCAGATCAGGATTCAGATGAAACTGAAGAATTTTCTGCTGGGAATGCTTATTGACCCGGTGGACTTTATTCTGGACAGGGAGAGTGGTAAGGTTACGGAAATTCACGGACCTACCATACTCCCCGATCCCTACAGCAGAAAAAAAACAACCATGGTAGATACAGAGATCTATTACACTTATTACTAAAAGGAGAGAATGATGCTGGAAAGTAATACCATAATTTTTACACTGATAATCAGTTTTGCCATCAATCTGTTTTTTTATGCCTTTGCGGCACTTTTCAAAACAGATAAGGTGACAGATCTAACCTACAGCCTCAGTTTTTTCCTTCTTTCGGGGATTCTGATAATAAATACCCCCAAGGCATTGGATGAGGGAAAAGTCATAATCGCAGCAGCCATAATGCTGTGGGCTCTCAGGCTGGGGAGCTATCTGTTTTACAGGATACTAACGATCAAAGAGGATCACAGATTTGATAACAGAAGGGGGAATCCCCTGGAGTTCCTGAAATTCTGGCTGCTCCAAGCTACCGCGGTCTGGGTGATCATGCTGCCCTTCACCTATTATATATCCAGACCCGACCGTGGAGGTATCACGGCTTTGTTCATCTTGGGTATGACGGTTTACCTTGCAGGTCTGATCATTGAAACACTCAGTGATATACAAAAGTTCCGATTCCGGATGAATCCGGAAAACCGGGGGCACTGGGCCGACACGGGACTCTGGAAGTATTCCCGGCACCCCAACTATTTTGGAGAGATACTGGTATGGTGGGGGCTGTTCCTGGCGGTGACCCCTTCTCTGAGAGGCCCCGGGTGGATAACAGTTCTGGGCCCGGTATTCATTACCCTGCTACTCCTTTTTGTGAGCGGGATACCTCTCCTGGAAGAGAGCTCTGATAAACGGTACGGAGACAGCCCGGCCTACGGGGAGTACAAAGCAAAAACCAGCCTCCTGATACCCCGGCCAGTAAAAAAGTGACGGTACTGTATCTCAGCCTGGGGGTATTATCAGGCTATCTGGCTGGATCTGTTCCCTGGGCTGTCATCACAGGGAAAGTCCTGAAGGGGATTGATATCAGGGAGTCCGGCAGCGGTAATGCCGGAGCCACCAATGTCTACAGGGTTCTGGGAAAGGGACCGGCGGTATTTGTGCTTGTGATGGATTTTCTGAAAGGCTTTTTACCCCAGGTTCTGTTTTCCCTTATACTCCCCTATCTCTCCCTTTCCGCTGCATGGATACCCATGGTCAGGATACTTCTCCTACTGGGTGTGATTCTGGGCCATGCCTTTCCTGTGTGGGCCGGTTTCAAAGGGGGAAAAGGTGTTGCCTGCGGGGCCGGAGGAATCAGTTTTCTCTTTCCTTTTGCAGCGCCCGTATGCCTGCTGCTGTTTATCCTTGTGATAAAATTGACCCATTACGTCTCTCTGGCTTCATTGACAGCAGCCTGGACACTCCCCCTGCTCTATCTGTTGTGGGGAATTCAGTATCCCGGCAGTACCCGGGAAATGTATTTTATTTTTTTTATAGCTGTTGCTATGATTATAACAATTCTCCACAGAACCAATATCATTAGGCTGCTGAAAGGAACGGAACAGCAAACCCGTTTCGGCAGTCAGGAGAAACAGGAATAACAAAATGATCAGGACAATTCTTTTTTTTCTGTGGATGTGGGTTCTTCTGGCCCTGTCACTCCTTCTGCTGATACCCCTTCTGGTACTCAAACTACTGGGGCTTAAAAAGACCGGCGAAAAGTACACCTACAGGGTGACTCAAGCCTGGGCCCGGCATCTGGTCTGGACCTCAGGGTCAAAAATCACTGTGACAGGCCTGGAAAATATTCCGGAGAATGGATCATTCTGCCTGATTTCCAATCACAACAGCAATTTTGATATTCCCCTTCTGATGGCTCATATCCCCCGGAAACTGGGCTTTATCAGCAAGGCCGAATTGGCAAAAGTACCATTTCTCAGTACCTGGATGAATGCCCTGGGGTGTGTTTATATCAAACGGAAAAGCATTACAAGTTCCATTACCGGAATGAAACAGGCAGTTCAGGCTGTAAAGGACAGGCAGAGCATGGTCCTGTTTCCCGAAGGTACCAGGAGCAAAGGCCGGGGGTATGGGAGATTTTATCAGGCCGGGATCAAACTGGCCCTTCAGGAGGGGATTCCGGTTGTTCCGGTGACCATTAAAAACTCAGGGAAGATGTTTGAATTTTATCATAAAATCGTTCCCCAGGATGTGGAGGTTGTGGTTCATTCAGGGCATTTTGAGAGTGCTGATGAGGTCGTAAAGAGAATTTGTGAGGCTCTCGGGGAAACAGAAAATGATTCAACTCTATAGAATTCCCTTTTTTCCGATACAAAGCTTTTAAGCCCTCTCCTTCTACCAGTGATACTCCATCTGAAAAGCAACCTCAAGAGCAAAGGTCTCATCCTGAAGCTGTGAAACCAGATACAGGCTCATATCAATTCCCGCAGAGATGCCTCCGGATGTCAGATACTTTCCCTCCCTGACCCAGCGTTTGTCGCTGATAACCTTCAAGAGCGGGAAGGACTCTGTTAATTCGGGTATATCTTCATGGTGGGTGGTGACGGTCAGCCCATCCAGGAGGCCTGCATTGGCCAGGAAAAAGGCTCCTGTGCATACCGAGGCGACAATAGAAGCCTTCCGGTCGATACGACGGATCCAGTTGAGGACAGTGGTATTGTGCATTTCTGTTGTATGAACACCACCCACAACAATCAGAAGGTCGATGGGGGGATGGTTTTCCAGAGAGTAATGTGGTATGACCCTGTACCCTCCCCGGGCGGTTACAAGCTCTTCTGTTTCGGCTACCAGGAAAATATTCCAGTTATCCATCCCCAGCCGTTTCGCTGTGCTGAAAACTTCAAATGGTCCTGAAAAGTCCAGGACTTCCGCCTGGGGGTAGATGAATATGGCGATGTTCATGGTGATAGTATAAACTTTTTGCTGGTAAATAGCTGATAGTCACTGTTATTTGTACTAAAATTTACATGGCTAATCATAAGGTCTTAATCAAGATATAATCCAGCAATTCCATTCTATTTTACATAGCTTTTTTTGAACAAAGTATACGTCTTTGACCTCTTCCAATAGAAAAAATTTAATATTTATGAATAAATGTTTAATATTTTTGGGCCCGATTTTTATACTAAATGCTTGATTATTTAGTAAACCTTGATTATCATTTTTTAAAAAAATATTCTACGACAAGGTAAAAATACTGGTTATGAATACATTATTAATACGGAAATTGCTGTTCTTCATAGAGCTTTTTGTTCTGTTCTTAACCATGGGAGCATGTGACTTTGAGCTAGTCAAAACATTGACAGAAGAAGAATATGATTTATTAAAATACCCTATTGAAGATTATAATGATCTGATTATTACATTAAGTACAGAGAGCTCTATCTTAAATTATTTTGAAGATACCCTAACAGTTAATATGGAATTATCAGTTGAAATTGATTCTGATGAGATAGACTCTGACTTATTCGTACTTGAAAATGGAAGGATTTATAGCATCACCCCTACTGACAGTTCGAGTAGCAGGGTTTCAAAAAATTTCACAATTAAAATAGTACCATTAAGCCCCTCATATGATGTCATCATATACGTACCTGAACTTTTGCTTAAAATAGATACAGAATATATCAATAAATCTGCATCTAATTCTTTAATCATTGAATATGATATTTTTGATCATGGTCGTATCACTGATTTATCCTGGTCTAATGATAATCAATCAATACTGGGTTTAGATTATGAAAATGATGAAATACTACGTATCAATCCCTTTGAAAGATCATTAACAAAACTTCAGTCAACAGTGAATTCCTATCCTTATGCTATGAAATATGATGAAACTGACAACAAATTATTTGTTGTCAGTTACTATAGTGGAGATGTCGATATTTACGATCTGGATGATAATTCCGTAAACTCTTATCAATTTTCAGCGACTCTTGATGGAAGAGATATTGAAATTGATACATCCAGGAACAGAGCTTTTATTCTTACAAGTTCCGCCAAGCTGATTATTTTAGATACATCTGATGGATCTGTTTTGCATACTGCTACTGTAGATACCTACATCAGAAGCATTGCCTATGATGAAACAAATCAATTTCTATTTGCTGGAGAATCGGGGATCAGCCCGTCAAGTATTCTACGGTACAGTGTAGCGGGAGATGTACTGGTAGAACAGGAAGAACTTTCCAATGCCGGTTATAATGGACGTACAATCGTTATAAATCCAGCTCATACTATTGTATGTTTACCCTGTGGTGGCGGTAATACAGGTGGGTATACGATTGATGCTTTTGAAGCTGGGAATTTATCAAATGTCTTAGGTACCTGGGATGTGGGAACCTATCCCAAAATGGCTTTTTTCAACCCTGTTAAAGAGATATTTTACGGCTGCAATGGTGATAGTTATGATAACTATTTATATGTCATGAATAGTAACGATTTTTCACTTATTAAAAAACTTCAATTTCCAGATTGTGATGAGACCGTACTATTCAGTACAAATATTGATGGAACAGCTGCTATTGGATTTACATACGATAGTTCATATGAAATCTCAAGATTACATTTGTTTACTGATATTGAGTAAGATTCAATGGTGATTTAAAAAAACTGGAGTATAAATGAAGAAATTCTACATTTTTCTGATAACATTATTTTTGGTAGCTCATGTGAGTGCAGAGACAAATCATATCTATGAAGATTTTAGAGAATCAATCATCAATCTAAAACATGTAATATTTTTTGATAGTGATTTCTGTGAATCTCCTGATCTCATTAAACTTCTGGAAGAAAAATCTGATACAGCTATATTAGATACAAATCTGGTTCTGCAAGCGGGATCCGGTTTTATAATTGATGAAGATGGCTATGCCATTACAAACCGGCATGTAATTCAATTTGAAAACATTCAAGAAAAAAAAGAACTTATAATCCTCACGTATTTAAAATCTTTAATGTCTGAATATGGGCAGAATTTTAATAAAAATGAAATTGAGAATATACAGAAGGATTTTTCCCGCTTAGCCAGAGAAGGGCAATATAAATTCATAGCCCAACTGGAAAATAAGCAATTTGAAGTACAGATTCTACAGACAACAGAAGAAAGCAGTCCTGATCTCGGGTTGATAAAGCTTATTTCTTCACAGATATTCCTGCCAATGAAGTTTGAGACAAAAGAATCTGTCAACAGTTCCCTTATAGGAACCACAGTTTACAGTTTAGGTTATCCTCTCAGTACGGTTTTTGATTCTTTATTCAAAGAGAATATCGTAACTATCAATAAAGGCAATGTATCTGCGTACAGACAAGAAGAATTAAGTTTACAGCACAATGCAGCTATAAGTCCGGGAAGTTCCGGAGGGCCTTTAGTAAATCTGGAAAATAAGGTTATTGGAGTCAACACTGCTGAGATAATAGAAGGGAATAGTCTCTATTTTGCCATAGGAATCGATAAAGTCGTTGATTTTCTTCAGGAAAGCGGATTTGAGAATCTTCTAAAATGGAACGGAAGAATTCAGGTGTCCAATCACATCAATAGCAATCTCAAAAAAAATATTTTGGGCGAAATTGAATCATCTTCTGACTTACTGCTGCTTGGTGAAGAAGGATCTGAAATATATGCCAATGACGTTCTGGTTGGGCAGATTCCCATGTATTATACCCTGAAAGATGATCTCACCAATATAAAAATACTGAATCCACAAGGTGACTTTTCGGCAAAAATTCGACGGCTCACTTCACTTCATGGAACAACTGAATTGAATACAATGATTAGTAAGAATGTCATTCCCTTACAATTCAATTCTGATATAGAAAGTGAGATTTCTGTATACTCTGATGGCCGGTATATGGGTGAAACTCCCTTAAGGATGAATCTTCTTGAAGATACATATAATTTCTCTTTCAGAGCCAAAGGTTTTGTATTCCAGGATCAGATCATTTCAGTCAGCAACCAAGAGCAAAAGGATTTTAATATCACAGGGACAAAGGGATTTCACGTAACTTTGGAAAACCTTGAATTTCACCCCTTATCCACCTCTGAAGAAAATCTAGACATAATTCAACTCAAATCTTTAACAACCAGCAGGGTTCTCTTTAACTTTCAATCAGACAATACGGAATATCATTATGCCTCTGCTGATGAAATCTATTTACCGGAAGGTTCCTGGAGACTGAGAATTTCAGGAATACCATTATACGAAGGCATAGATTTTCAATTTGAAATTAGCGAAGATATGACACTGAACATAAACGAATCGGGTGCAGCAGGTTCTTTAGCTATCCACAATTTTGAAAAAGGTATGGATATTTTTATTGATAGAAAGCAAGTTGATGATCCAGATGAAACGATATTTAATATTCCCCTTGGAATACGCAATATCTATATCTGGAATAATGGCAAAAGTCCATATGAATCTTTTGTCACAATAAACAGTGATAATAGTGCATTCATTGAATACAAAGCTCAAATGTCTCCTATCAACAAAGCCTTCCTCTGGACAACGACAAGTTTACTGATGAATGGTGCCGGCTTTGCTCTTGCTCTTATGGACACAGATCCATATGCCTTAGATCGCTCTAGCGATTATGATGATTATCTTCGTATTAAAAAGAATATATCGCTTCTTAGCAGTTCTTTGATTATTGCAGGGACTTTAGCAATAATTCCCGTAATAAAAGAATTGATAAAAAATAAAGAAGACAGGAAAAAATATCGTATTTTATTGGAGGAACAAAATGAAAATTAAATCAATTCTAGGTCTTGGTGTATTATTGCTGACACTCTCTGCTTGTAGTTCTATGATGTATCCGGAAAAAACATCTTCAGATGATTGTCTTGTAATAATGCCTACTGAATTTGTCAACGAGAGTAACAGCGAACCGGCAAGATCCTACTTTTTGGGAATTACCGGTCAGGAAAAAAAGTTTAAAATTCCTACTAGAAGATTCAGTACCCTGTATATAAAAATCAATAGCGAAAACGACGTGATCGATACAGTTACAAGCCGTGTTACAAATCCTAAATACACTGGTGATGATAGTATAGATAATGTAAATAAACCCCTTCCCTATTCAAAAGGCGGGCTTGTTATCTCCGATTATAAAATTGTTCAAAAAATTGTGCGGAATAAATCAAATCTATATACAAGCAGTTACACTTTTGTAGAGCTTACTGACGATGAAAAAAAGGCCCTCATGGATGAAGCGATGGCAAATGAAAATTTATTCCCCTGGTTTCAGTAATCCTATTGAGTCTCTATTATTGTTGAATTAGAGATTTCTATTATTTCAGTGGTACCATGAGCAGGATTCGTTTTAGAGTTTCCAGAAGAATATATAATGAATGTAAAACATTTCATACAATAGGATTCTTCTTTTGGCAGATTTTCGTTTTTTGAATAATTCTGCCATTAACAAATCCAGCTCATGGTACTATTAAAAAGTATTAGAACGAAATTTATCGAACCATGTAAGACAGATCTGTAAAAGGTTATACTATAAACTTTCTCCCCGAACTCCTTTGAAAAGCAGATAAAAAGTCAATCCAAATTCGGCAATCAATGTTTTCTGCAAGTCTAAAATCCCCAGTTTTGCAAAGAAAATTCCCCAGTACCGGGTGGGGATTTTTGTTACTGCCGGAGAAGGGAATTCTTCATCCGCCAGCTCTCTCCATCGAAGACCAGCAAGTGGCTATGGTGGACCAGCCGGTCGATCATTGCGGTTGTCATCTGTTCATCGTAGAAAATGGTCACCCATCTGCTGAACACACAACAGCAATTTTGATATTCCCATTCTGATGGCTCATATTCCCCGGAAACTGGGCTTTATCAGCAAGGCCGAAATGGCAAAAGTTCCTTTTCTCAGTACCTGGATGAATGCCCTGGGGTGTGTCTATATCAAACGGAAAAGCATTACAAGTTCCATTACCGGAATGAAACAGGCTATTCAGGCCGTACTGGACGGGCAGAGCATGGTCCTGTTTCCCGAAGGTACCCGCAGTAAGGGCCGGGGGTATGGAAAATTCTATCAGGCAGGGATCAAACTGGCCCTTCAGGAGGGGATCCGCCTGGTTCCGGTAACCATAAAAGGCTCAGGGAAGATGTTTGAATATTATAAACGAATTGTTCCTCAAAATGTGGGGGTGATTATTCATCCTGTCTGTTCAGGCTACCCAGAGGATGTGATTCAGACTATCATACAGCCCCTTGATATGGACGGGACAGAATAGCTGGATAAATCCAGAGCATATTGAAAAAGCTGTGTATGATCCGTGTATCGAACCTTATAGTGACTCCGGTTCCGGTTATTCCATTTACCAGGTTTCAGCTTTTTCCAAGTAGTATCTCTCCTTTCCGGATCATGGAGTATATTTTACAAGAACAATCCGGTAAAAAACTTGTCTGCCAGTTCCAGGCTTTTACCGAGTGCGGGAGTGTGAATAATGGTTCCGGTTCCTCCATTCCAATGGGCAAGACCTGCTCCTCCCGCCTGTATATGCAAAGGATAATCATACTTTTCTGCCACTCTCTCAGCGTAGGACTCCATGGCATTAACGCAACCCGGATTGACACAGGAAAATGCCAGCACAACCGGTTGGAAATCTTCCAGCATCCCCAGCAGATCGGGAAAAGGCACATGGCATCCCAGGTTTTTTACTACCCATCCGTGATGCCTCATCGCACTGGCCAGCATTTTCAACCCCAGGTCATGCTCTTCTCCCGGAGGACATAGCCCCATCCATCTTTTTCCCGGTTCGGCATTTTTCCCATCCCTAAAATCGAAATGATCAAGAATCGTAATCAAATCCCTGATTTTTCCGCTCATTAAATGTTCTGTACTTACTGTATAATCTCCATTCTGCCAGGACAGACCTATCTGAAAGAGTGCGGGTGAAATTATACTCTCGAACAGATCTATCAGATTCATCTTTTTTTCAGCCTTCCAGGAAAGGAGGTAATCCGCAGCTACCTGGATATCATCCTTTTCGAGGATTTGTAAAAAATCTTCCAGAGCATAGGAGAAATTTCTTTTCCAAAGATTATACGATGTCCGATCGATCCCCATTAAACTGTCCAAAGTGGTGTTCAGGGTTGATACAAGATCCAGAAGCACCTGTTCTCCCGGAAACCTCTGCCCTTTCTCATAATTAGCTATAGCAACCTGGCCAACTCCGATCAGTTCACCCAATTTCTTTTGTGTTAACCCCGCCTGTTTCCTGAGATACTTCAAATTCTGACCAAAATGACTCTGTCCCATATTACTAATCATATCATATTGATATAGTTTCCTCTTCTCTTTTATCATAATTCTTTGTTGAAATTACATTAAGTTATACTGAGTTAATCTGTGAACTTTACTGACTTGTTACAATCAAATTGCCTTTAGCAAGCAGTCTGATTTTCATCGGTTGCGTCCACCCATTCTTTTATAAAAACCTGATAAGCGACAATCGATCCCTGAATTTCCGAATTCACAAGCTCTCCGCGGCCTACCCAATCAAGTCCTTCATACTTATACAAAGAATCCAGTTCATTTTTTATGGTTGTGATGGAAAAATTCTCTCCTTCTGAACGGAACTTGAGAAAGTCGGATGTTTCTTTAAAACTTTTTTCAAACGCGTGTTCTTCTGCCGTCATTACCTTCCCCCATGTTATAATAATCAAAATAATATCTATTTGTTATATTTATATATTATACAGAGAATATATACAAGGCAATCACTATCTTTATATCATATTGTTATATTATATGGCAAAAAAAATTCATTAATCCCCAAAAAAAAACCTGCTCTTGGGCAGGTTTTCAGAACTCTCTCTTCATGGCCCCTTGGGCTCACCTCAGGGGCCATGAAGAGAGAAGCTAAATGTCAGAGAGTCAGGGAGTGGTTCTCTTCCTGTCCCTGGGAAACAGTGACGCCTCTTTAATATTGGTCATACCCAGAATCTTCTGGGTCAGCCTTTCCAGCCCGATGGCAAATCCCCCATGGGGAGGACAGCCGTATTTGAAAATACTCACATAGTCACCCAGCTGCTCTTCAGTCATACCGAACTTGGGCAGAGTTTCTTTCAGCATCTTGTATTCGTTGATACGTCTACCCCCGGTAGTAATTTCGAGACCCCTGAAAATCAGGTCAAAACTCATGGTCTTCAGACCATCGGGATAGGTATAGAAAGGTCTCTTCTTCCGGGGGAAGGCATTGATGAATACCATGGGAATCCCATACTCTTCTTCAGCCCATTCACAGATAACCCTTTCCGCTTCGGGGTTAATCTCGAAGATTCTTCTTCCGATCCGCTCGGAAACTATTTTTTTAGCCTGATCGTGGGGAATAATGGGGATATCCTTGCACTTGTCAGGATCAGGAGTCGTGGCACCCCAGGCATCCAGATCAGACTGATGGTTTTCTCTTACCTTTTTAAAGATATAACCCATCATTTCGGCTTCCAGCTTCATCAGATCCGCTTCGGAATCGATAAATCCCATCTCCACATCCAGCGAAACATACTCATTGATATGACGGGGAGTATCGTGTTTCTCCGCCCGATAGGCGTGTCCCACTTCAAAAACCCGTTCCAGACCGCTGGAAACCATGGTCTGCTTGTAGAACTGGGGAGACTGGGCCAGGCAGACTTTCTCATCAAAGTAGTCTACCTGAAAGAGGTTGGTACCCCCTTCGGTACCGCCGCTCACCAGCTTGCTGGTTTTAATCTCCGTAAACCCCTGGGATCTCAGGAAATCGGCAAAATACTGTACAAGACCGGCCTGAAGGCGGAAAATGGACAGGATTTTGGGGTTTCTCAGGGAGATCACCCGGTTATCCAGAATGGTATCGATACCGGTATTTTCAGGGTCCTGGTTGACAGGAAAAGGAAGATCCGGCGCCGCTTCTGCCAGAACTTTGATTTCTGAAAGCTGAAGTTCATAGCCGCCGGGGGCTTTATCGTTTTCGTGAACCATACCGGAGGCTTCGATTACCGTTTCCAGGGTCAGATCCACTTCGTCGTTGGTCACAAGCTGAACCTGTCCGGTTCTGTCCCGGAAGATAATAAAGTTGACACCTCCCAGTTCCCTGATCCGGTGAACCCATCCTTTCAGAACAATCTCTTTACCTGCATGATCTTTTATATCTTTCGCTAAAACGCGCACTTTACTCACTCCTCTCATTTCCCGGGCATCATCCCAGAACTTTTTCCTTCAGAACTTCCTGAACAACCTGGGGGGCCGCCTTTCCACCGGAGACCTTCATGATCTGACCGACCAGGAATCCCATCTGTTTCATCTCTCCGGCTTTGACTGCTTCAACAACCTGGGGATTGTCGGCCATAACCTTATCAACAAACCCGGCAATAGCTGTTTTATCTGAAATCTGAACAAGACCTTTCTCTTTGGTGATAACATCGGGATCTTTATCTTCCTCAAAAATGGCAGTGAGAACTGTTTTTGCAATTTTACCGCTGATCTGCCCCTCATCGATCAGAGCGATCAAGCGGGCCAGCCTTTCTGCCGACAGGGGAGAATCTTCCAGGGAGAGGTTTGTTCTGTTGAGCATCTTCTTTACATCCGAAGAGAGCCAGGAGTAGACCTGTACCGGATCGGCTCCATGAAATACGGCCTGTTCAAAGAAGTCAGCCACAAATTTTTCATCGTGAATGTATTCAGCCTGTTCCGAATTGAGGCCATGACCGCTCATAAGTCTCTGTTTCCGGGCAAAGGGGAGTTCACAGAGACTCTCCTCAACAGATTTGAAAAAATCTTCGGAAGGAACAAAGGGAGGAAGATCGGGCTCGGGGAAATAGCGGTAGTCGTTGGCCGCTTCCTTGCGTCTCATGCTTTCGGTAATATCCCGGTTTTCGTTCCAGAGACGGGTTTCCTGAATAATCTCCTTTCCCTCGTCCATCATGGCGGACTGACGGATAATTTCATAATCCAGAGCCTTTCGGACAAAACGGGAAGAGTTAAGGTTCTTGATCTCAACCTTGCTTCCCAGACCGGCACCCTGATGGTTGATGGAGACATTGGCATCACAGCGGAGAGATCCCTCTTCCATGTTGCCGTCGCAGACTCCCAGATAGCGGACCATTCTCCGGAAGCTCTTCAAAAAAGCCTCTGCATCATCACCGACAGTCAGATCCGGCTCGGTTACAATCTCCAGAAGGGGATATCCCGCACGGTTGTAGTCCAGAAGGGACATATCTCCCGCATGGATCATCTTTCCCGCATCCTCTTCAAAGTGAACATCATGAATTCTGACCCTTTTGATCTCATCTCCAACTTCGATATCGATATAACCGTTAACTCCCACGGGATCAGTAAACTGGCTGATCTGGTAGTTTTTGGGCATATCCGGATAAAAGTAGTTTTTCCGTTCAAAAACGGTTTTTTTACTCAGCTCGCAGTTCAGAGCCCGTGCGACCACATAGGACATCTGAATGGCTTTTTCATTCAGGGTGGGAAGGACACCGGGGAACCCCATACAAACGGGACAGATATTGGTGTTCTCTTCATCACCGTAATTGGCTTTACAGCTGCAGAACGCTTTGGTTTCTGCAGCCAGGTGTATATGAACTTCAAGACCTATAAATGACTGATACACAACTTAACTCCATTCCATGGTATAACCAGAGGGTTCGGGAGCCTGGAACTCCTTTTCCAGTGCAGCGGAAACCTGAAAGAGTCTGTCCTCTTCAAAAGGCGGCGCCATAAACTGCACGCCCACGGGAAGGCCCTCTTCCAGAGTGGAGGGAACCGACAGAGCGGGATGTCCCACCAGGTTGGCCGTACAGGTGTAGAGGTCCGCCTGTTTCTGCTGAAACTCATCCATTTCCTGATTGCCGTGGTGAAAGGCCGGGGTGGGGAAAACAGGCATCATCAGAACATCCGCCTGATCGTACCATCTCTCCACATCGTTTCTTATGGCAGTCCGGATCTTCTGGGCTTTTACATAGTACTGATCCTGAAATCCCGACCGGAGTACGTAGGTACCCAGAAGGACTCTCAGTTTCACTTCGTCACCGAATCCCTCGTGGCGGGACTTTTTCATCAGCTCTGTGGGGTTTTCCGCAAAAACCGGCGCGTGACCGTAGCGGATACCGTTGTATCTGGCCAGGTTGGCACTGGCTTCGGCAGTAGCGATGGTATAGTAGGCGGGAACAACATATTCCAGCATGGGCAGTTCAATGTCCACAATCTGGTATCCCAGCTTTTTCAGCCTTTCCACACTGGTATTGTAGGAGGCTTCCACCTGGGGATTGAGAGCACCGGGAGCCAGTTTCAAAACTCCTACAGACTTTACCTCTTTTCCGCTGGGCGTATGATCCATGGAGGTGTGATCCATCTCATCTTTGCCCTTCATGGCTTCAAAGACTTTTCTGGTCATCTCGGTGGTTCTGGCCAGAACACCGATCACTTCCAGGGAAGAGGCGTAGGCGGTAAGGCCGTACCGGGAAACCACACCGTAGGTGGGTTTCAAACCGTAAACACCGCAGAAAGAAGCGGGCTGACGAACAGATCCGCCTGTGTCTGATCCCAGAGCAAAGGGAACAAGACCCGCCGCCACCGCAGCGGCGCTTCCGCCTGAAGATCCACCGGCCACACGCTCTGTGTCCCAGGGGTTACTGGTTTTGGCCAGGGCGGAGTTCTCTGTGGATGATCCCATCCCGAACTCGTCGAGGTTGCATTTTCCTACAGGAACCGCACCGGCTTCCTGAAGTTTTTTTACAGCCGTCGCCGTATAGGGCGAAACCAGGTGCTCCAGCATTTTGGAACCGCAGGTCAATTTGAAATTTTTAACAGCAATATTATCTTTTACGCCGAAGGGAATACCCGCCAGAGAACCTTCTGCTGAAGAATCCTCAACCACTCTATTGGTATCGAACTCCAGAAAGCTCCCGATCTTCTCTTCCCAGTCGGACACATATTTTTTATAAGCTTTCAGGCGGGATGAGTCCTTCAGGATGCCCGCCCATTTCTTTTCCAATTCTGACATATCATACCTTCCCGGCCCCGGGGCCAGTTTACAATCTATAACGATATTTATTTTGCAGCTAGTAAATTAGAGAACGTTGGGAATAAGGATAAACCGGTCTTCCAGATCCGGCGCACATTCCAGCAGTTCATCCGGCTGGGCTTCATTAGGACGCCTGCGGTCTTCTCGCAGGCGGTTCTCCTTCTGTAATGCGTGGGTGGTCGGTTCGAGACCTTCGACATCTACTTCTGCCATTTTCTCGAAATACGTTAGCATACGGGAGACTTCCTCTCCCAGTTTCTGAGCTTCATCCTCTTCCAGTTCCAGTCTGGCAAGGGATGCTGTGATGAATAAATCATTCTTTTCCATGATCTTACTTTTATACCTGTATAAATATGTAGTGTCAATGCAATC
Organism: Oceanispirochaeta sp.; assembly: GCA_963677615.2. Lineage (GTDB taxonomy): Bacteria > Spirochaetota > Spirochaetia > DSM-2461 > DSM-2461 > Oceanispirochaeta. The sequence continues at coordinate 14,873 of CAXXQW010000004.1, forward strand.
AGCTCTCCCGTCGGGGGAGAGGAATAAAAAATCGGCCTGTATAAAACAGATTCCCGGCAAAGAAGACTGATAATGATAAAAAGGCCTTGAAAAATAATCATCCGATACCTTATGATATATATATCCATGAGAGATGATGATCTGGCTTACACAACAGAGGAAAATGAAAACTTCTCTTCCGAACAGTGGTCGGACACACTCAGGTTTCTGATTGAAATGGAAACGGGAAAGCATTCCTGCTCATCCCCTCTTCCGGACCGGGAGCCCGAATCAGATCTGGAGACAGAAGAAGGTCTGTGGGATTAGATATTAATAGGCTCTGGCTATCCGGAATCCCAGATTGTTCATTCTGGTTTGAGGCAGATCGGCCATACGGTATGTAACCCGGCTGTAGTCTCCGTTATGAGACCAGGCGCCACCTCTGTAGACTCGGTATTCCATGCACCCCTCAAAAGCCGGATCAACGAGCTCCAGTTCCGAATAGAGACAGAAACTGTCCCAGCACCATTCATTGACATTTCCGCTCATATCATACAATCCCAGTTCGTTCGGCTTTTTCATACCGATTTCCCAACTATGAGCGGTAGAGTTATACTGATACCACCCCACCTCATCGATTGATGAAGACCCCGCATAGAGCGTTCCCCTCCCTTTGATACCGCCTCTGGCGGCAAATTCCCACTCTGCTTCTGTAGGCAGCCTGTAACCATTAGCTGTAAAGTCACAGGAAACCCTTTCTCCATCAATGGTATAACAGGGATTAAGATGGTTTAACTCGGAAAGTTTATTACAGAATTCAAGGGCTTCAAACCAGGAGACAAAATACATGGGATGGGTCCATCCCTCTCCTTTCAGCTTTCCCGCAGGTTTCATTTTGGCTCTCTGATGGTTGATGGAACCTCCCATAACCTGATGCCATAACCCCTGTGTCACTTCATAGGGGGAAATATAGTAGCTGCTGAGTGAAACCTTATGGACAGGCTGTTCAAACACATCTCCCCGGTCGTATCCCATCAGAAAGCTGCCGCCCTCCACCAGAATCATCCCGTCATTCAGGGTGGTCTCCACGGAAGCTGCAGGTGCTGTCAGAAAAAGAATAAAAATAAGAGAAAATGAAAATGTTGCTGATTTTACCACTTTAATGTTCTATCCCTTCCCAGTTCAGTTGATCAAGGTCTTCATCCCCTTCATATAGAGGAATAGATGTTTCAGGAAGGATTTTCTGAATTCTCTGTGCCACCTGCCCAACTCCATCGACCAGGGGGGTCCTGTGGTCAATTACATAAGGTTTTCTGTCTATGATAGATCGGGAGACTCCGGATTCGTAAGGGAGATATCCCATGTATTCCAGTGAGATTCCCAGATTTTTACGGCTCACCAGGCGGAGCTTCCGGCCCAGTTCCCGGTCTTCTGATGTTCTTCCCATATTGATAATAACCCCCGGATAGAAATACTTTATCATTTTTTTAATGTTTTCCGCCCCTTCGGGAGAAATTTCACCCAGCCGGTCTGCCAGACTGAAAAGACTGTTTCCCGATCCTTCCAGCCGGTGCCTGAAAAATTCATGAATCAGAGACCTTTCCTCACTTCTGGGTGGAAACATTCTATAGGATGCTCTGTAAAGGGCTGTTTTCAGGAAGGAATAGGCATTCAGAATAGCCGTTGTTTCCGGTACAGTCACAATGACTCCCTGAGGAAAGGGAATAAAAAAATCCACCACATTGTGGGAAGTCCCCGCGCCCAGATCCAGGAGTATAAAGTCGGCCACAAGATTAGGTATTTCCTTGAGAATTTTCATTTTCTGAAAATAATGCAGATGGGCGGTTCCGGAAAAAAGACCGTCTCCGGGGATAAAGAACAATCTTTCAATACCTGTAGGGATAATCAGGGATTCCAGCGAATCTGCCTGTTTGTTCAAATAGTTACCCAACCCTGCCTTGCTGTTACGTATCCCCAGAAAGGTGTGGAGATTGGAGCCTCCCAGATCGAGGTCAATGAGAATAACAGTTTTTCCCATGGCAGCAAGTGTAACACCAAGATTGACTGTAAGCATGGACTTTCCCACACCCCCTTTTCCGCTTGCCACCGGTATGATTCTGTTCATATTCCTAACATTATCGGCACCCCCCGGAATAAACTCAAAACGCTGTACAGACAAATTTATGCCAAACAGCCTATTCAGTTTATGGACAATCCTGTTCGATAATAAAATCAAAACAAACACAGGAGTTCATATATGGAGAATGTAATAGTCAACGAAGCCACCTGCGAAAGCTGCGGCAGAATCTTTATGGCCGCGTCCAAAAGGTATTACTGCTCACACTGTGACAAGTATTTTCATATCTGCCCCTCCTGCAGCGACAACAAAGCAAAATGCCGGTTCTGCAGTATTCCTCTCAAAAGGAAAATGGAGCCCCAGAGGAGCCGTCAGAGAGTCAGAAGTCTGGCATAGAATATCTTCCTCAAGGGAGAAAGGAACTGTCCCAGTCCGGCGGATTCCGGTAATATCCTGTTTCAGACAGAACTGCAAATAAACAGCTCAGCTCTTCCTGAAGAGCTTTTCCGGGTATGAATTCGTAACTGTGCATCTGCATGGATTCTTTCAGTGTGACCGGATCCAGTCCGGTCACATCTAAAAGTTTTTTCAGGTTTCCATTTTCATCAAGATGCCTGTATATCTCTTCCAGTTTTATAAGAAAATCCTTTATCTCTCTTTTGTGTTCCAGTGCCCAGGCTTTCTCTGCCAGCAGGGTTATGGGAAATGTCAGACCTTGCAGATCAACAGGAGCAAGCACTCTTCCATAACCTTTCTGCACAGCGATCGAAGGAGTTGGTTCACTGGCAATAATTGCATCCACTTCTCCAGAGGAGAGAGCATTTAACTGAAGAGACGGCTTTAGATCCAGGATTTCCACGTTATCTCCCAGTCCTTCCCTTCGGCTCATAAGAATATACCCCCCATGGGTGGAGGTTCCCTTTTTCAGGGCAACGATTTTACCCTCAAGATCAGACAGACCATGCAGGGAATCATCTTCTGATGAGACGACTATCCTGTGCCTGTTTTTTCCGGAAGCATGACTGCCTATAAGAACAAATTTTCCGGGATACCGGCTGAGAACCTGCAAAGCCGCTGTATCTCCCATGCTTGCCATTCTGGCACTTCCGGTAATAAGAGCTTCTGCGGATTCCGGGCCTGAGGAAAACCGCATCCAATGGTAGGGCGAGTTTTCGTTACGATCCTGCTCCGCCATGAGGATAAAAGGGGCATCACCGATCCTGTCCTGATAGGCAATCACAATTTTATCAGTATCGCCGCATGAGATAAGCAGAGCCAGGAAACCTATGATACAAACAAATTTCATCTTACCTTCCTTCCTGACATTCGCATTTGGGACAGCACATGTCCATGGAAGAGGAGATTTCTCCTTTCAGTTTCCAGTATTCAGGTGATTCAGGTCGTTTCTGATCCCCATAAACATACCAGGTTTTTTCCACTTTCCCCGGCCTGGTTGTGAGAAGGATAATCCGGGTGCCCAGCCGGATAGCTTCATCTATGTTATGAGTAATAAAAAAAACAGTGATATTTCCTTTCATCCAGATATCCTTCAGCTCCCTGTTCAGACGGATGCGGCTCCTCTCATCCAGGGCACTGAACGGTTCATCCATAAGAAGAATTTTTTCAGAAAGGGCCAACCCTCTGGCTATGGAAACCTTCTGTCTCATACCCATGGAAAGTTCTCTGGGATAAGCATTGTCAAACCCTTTAATTCCCACCAGATCCAGAAGACGCTCTACCTCATGTTCCGCGTCCTTTCCTTTGATCCCTTTCTGTTTGAGCGGGAGGAGTAAATTTTTTCTGACTGTCATCCAGGGAAATAGGCTTTCCTCCTGAAATACCACGGCCCTGTCCATACCGGGAGTTCTTATCTCTGTTCCCTCAAACAGTACGGCCCCTGTGGATGGCTTGATAAAACCGGCGGCCATATTAAGCAGAGTCGATTTACCGCAGCCGCTTGGTCCGATAAGGCAGGTGAAACTCCCCTGCCTGACCGTGATATTCAGTTTTTCCAAAGCCTGAACCTGCCTGTTTTCTTCATTTTTGTAACTATGACTTATACCCCGGAATTCCAGCAGAATCCTATTCATCCCGGTAACCCCCTTCTCAAACGGATCTTTCTATCCAGGGGCTCAAAAACCCCTTTTTCAAAAATCAGACCGATTCCGGCAATCACAAGGACAAAAACAAAAGCAGAAGTGAAATCCAGGGTCCAGCGGGCTTGCAGGATACTGTAACCCAGACCGATATTGGCTCCCAGAATCATTTCTGCTGATATCAAAACTCTCCAGGCTGCGGCAAAAGCCAGGCGGACTCCGGTTATAAGACCGGGAACTACCGCCGGGAGATAGACATGAAGGAGCAGCGCCGTTGGTTTCAACTCCATCATGGCGGAAGCTCTTGCATAAACAGAAGGGATATCACGTACCGCAGCCTGGGTGTTGAATACCACCGGAGGGAGGGCACATATGAAAATCATAAAAACAGTAGCCCTGGCACCGATGCCAAACAAAAGAAGGGCCACAGGAATCCAGGCCATACCGGGAATCACATGGAGGATCGAAAAGAAAGGCAGAAAAATCTGCTGCATCCATACCGATCGTCCTGTCAGAATGCCCAGGGGAAGTCCTGTCAGGACTCCCAGAATCAAACCGTAAAACCAGTGAGAGAAACTGCTTCCCAGGTGATCGTAGAAAGTATAATTGTAAAGAGATCCGCCTTGTAAAAAACAGATCAGTTTTCTCAGGACATCCCAGGGATCAGGAAAAGGAACAACTCCTCTCGATAAAAACGGCGTTTTGGCTATAAGAAACCAGATCAGAACAAAAAGGGCTATTCCGGTACTCCCGAGTAATTTGTTTTTCATGGTTCTACTTTACATTCCGGGCAAATGCCTAATATAGAAAAAGACGGTTATTTTTGGTAAATAAAAATCATAGTAAAAAACAAAACTTTTCTTCCCGGCGCTTCTTTCTTTTTTTTTTAAAATATTTTCTAAATTCCTCTTGTCAAAACCACCTACTATCGATACATTTATATCGATAACATAGTATCGATAGAAAAGGAGCGTTTTATATGGCTACCCCCACCCTGACAGCTGAGAAACTGAACAATTTCAGCAAAGTCTGCGACATACTGGACAAGTACGACAGACAGCCTTCGAAAATTATTCCCATCCTGCAGGAAGTACAGGAAGAGTACCGGTACCTGCCCGAAGAGATCATGACATTTGTGGCGACCAGCCTGGGAATCTCGCCGGCCAGAGTGTTCGGCATAGCCACATTCTACAGTCATTTTTCCCTGGATCCCAAAGGGAAGTACATTATCAAAGTCTGCGATGGAACCGCCTGTCATGTAAAAGGCTCTTCCGGACTGATCGATGTAATTCAGAGAGAGCTGGGACTTTCGGAAAAAAATCATACCACAGAGGATCTTCTCTTTACCCTGGAAACCGTGTCCTGCCTGGGAGCCTGTGGACTGGCTCCTGCAGTTGTTATTAACGACAAGGTGTACGGTCAGGTTTCCAAGACACAGATGAAACAGCTTATTGACGAATACAGGGCCAGAGAGGAGCAGTAGGAATGAAAACAGCAGTACTGGAAAAAGTTGTAGAAGACTATAAAAAGAAAAAAGCCGCCCTGGCCCACAGGATTGTGATCTGCGCCGGAACAGGGTGTATTGCCAATGGAGCAATGGAAGTGTATGAAGCTCTGGCCGGATATATCAAAGAGAACGATATACCCCTGACTCTGAGCCTGAAAGAGGAAGAGAGTGTTCCTGAAGAGGGTTCAGTCCTCCTCAGCAAGAGTGGATGCCAGGGATTCTGCCAGGTGGGCCCCCTTGTTACCATCGAGCCCGAGCAGATTCTCTATACCAAAGTAAAAGCAGAGAATGCCCGCGATATTGTGGAAAAAACGGTTCTGAAGGGCGAAGTTCTGGAAGATCTTCTCTATAAAAATCCTGCCGACGGGACAGCCTGCCGGAACCATGAAGAGATTCCCTTCTACAAAAGACAGGAGAGAACGGTTCTGAAGGGATGCGGGAATATCGATCCCGAGGACATTTCCGATTACATCTCCAACGGCGGATATGACGGTGCCCGGAAGGTGATACTGGAAAATACGCCCCAGGAAGTGTGCGACAAAATTAAAACTGCCGGCTTGAGAGGCCGAGGGGGCGGCGGCTTTGCCACCGGAAGGAAATGGGAACTGGCTCTCCGCCAGGACAGCGACGCCAAGTACATTATCTGTAACGGTGACGAGGGAGACCCCGGTGCCTTTATGGACCGTTCGGTTATGGAAGGGAACCCTCACAGCGTGCTGGAAGGGATGATTATCGCAGCCAAAGCCTGCGGAGGAACGGAAGGCCAGATCTATGTGAGGATGGAATATCCTCTGGCTGTGGAAAGGATTAATAAAGCGATTGAGGAAGCCCGGGAGAACAATTTTCTGGGAAAAAACATTTTCGGTTCCGATTTCAGCTTTGACATATTTGTTATGGAAGGGGCAGGAGCCTTTGTCTGCGGAGAGGCCAGCGCCATGACAGAAAGTATCATGGGTCGCCGGGGGATGCCCCGGGTAAAACCTCCCCGGACAGCGGAAAAAGGACTTTGGGGCAAACCCACTGTTGTGAACAATGTGGAAACCCTGGCCTGTGTCCCCCTAATCATCCGCATGGGTGAAGAGGTCTATAAAAAGACCGGAACAACCGGTTCTCCCGGAACCAAGACATTTGCCCTTACCGGTCATGTGGCCAATACCGGGCTCATCGAAGTTCCCTTCGGGACCACACTGCGTGAGATCATCTTCAATATTGGCGGGGGCGTCCTCAATGCCAAAGGAAAAATCGACAACAACGATTTCAAGGCTGTTCAGATCGGAGGCCCCTCGGGAGGCTGTCTGACCGAAGAGCACCTGGATATCCCCCTGGATTTTGATTCTCTCAAATCCGTGGGAGCCATGGTTGGTTCTGGTGGTCTGGTTGTGATGAACAAGAGCACCTGTATGATACAAATCGCCCGGTTCTTTATGAAGTTTACCCAGAGTGAAAGCTGCGGAAAGTGCGTACCCTGCCGGGAAGGAACCAGACAGATTCTGGAACTGATCGACGATGTGGCCCAGGGAAAGGGAACCAGGGAAACCCTGGAACTTCTGAAGGACCTTTGCGAAACCGTTCAGGACTCGTCCCTCTGCGGTTTGGGTAAATCTGCACCCTCCCCTGTACTGAGTACCATGAAAGAATTCTGGGAAGAGTGGGTAGCCCATGTGGAAGACAAAACCTGCCCCACCGGAAACTGTAAGGACCTGGTGAGCTACAGCATTGTGACCGAAGCCTGCAAGGGCTGTACCGCTTGTGCCAGGGTCTGTCCTGTGGGAGCGATTACGGGTGAGCGGAAAGAAGCTCATATCATCGATGATGAAAAATGTATCCGATGCGGTGCCTGTGTGGATACCTGCCGCTTTGACGCAATCAGCGTAGGAGGAAATGTATGAAAAAAAAAGGAAGCATAACCATAAACGGAAATACCGTTCCCCTGGAAGGTGAAAAAAACCTGCTGGCTGTGATCAGAAAAGCGGGAATCGAGATGCCCACATTCTGTTACCACTCCGAACTGAGCGTGTACGGTGCCTGCCGGCTCTGTATCGTGGACATCGAAGGCAGAGGAATCGATACCAGCTGTTCCACACCTCCCAGAGACGGGATGGTGATCAAAACCCATACTCCCAAGCTGAGAAAAATGCGAAAAACCCTGATTGAGCTGCTTTTGGCCAATCATGATAACAGCTGCACTACCTGTGAGAAATCTCCGGCCTGTAAGCTGAAAGACCTGGCGGCATCACTGGGTGTCACCCAGATTCCCTATAAAAAAACCAAAGAGCCCGGAAGCCCGACCTGCTCTCCCCCAGCCTTGTGCGTCATCCCGACAAATGTGTCCTTTGCGGAGACTGCGTCAGGTACTGCGATGAGATACAGGGCGTAGGTGCCATTGACTTTGCCTACAGGGGTGAAGATGTTGTGGTAACCCCGGCCTTCAATAAAAGCCTGGGACAGGTGGACTGCATCAACTGCGGTCAGTGTGCCGCGGTTTGCCCCACCGGAGCGATTATGCCCCGCAGTGAAGTGGCTCAGGTCTGGGATGCCCTGGGAGATGAGAAGAAAACCGTGGTGGCCCAGATTGCCCCTGCCATCCGATCGGCCATCGGCGAGATGTTCGGCCTTCCCGAATCCGCGGTGACAGTGGGAAAGATTATGAACGCCCTGAAATACCTGGGTTTCAAAGAGGTCTACGATACCTCCTTCGGGGCGGATCTGACTGTTCTGGAAGAGACAAACGAATTCCTGGAACGGAAAAAAGCAGGACAGAAAGGGCCAATGTTTACCTCCTGCTGTCCCGGCTGGGTAAAATATGCCGAACAGTTCCATCCCGAACTGGTCTCTCAGCTCTCCACCTGTATGTCTCCCCAGGGGATGGTAGGATCTCTGGGGAAGAAACTTTTGAGCCAGACCTATGATATGGCAGAAAAAGATATCGTTATGGTTTCGATCATGCCCTGTACAGCCAAAAAGTTTGAGAAGGAAAGACCCGAACTCTCACGGGACGGCGTCCCCAATGTGGATTTTGTTCTGACGACCCAGGAGCTGGGAAAAATGATAAAGGAAGCGGGCATTGTCTTTGAAGAACTGGCACCTGCTGCTGCAGACCTTCCTTTCGGACTCTTCTCTGAAGCCGGTCTGGGATTCGGTAGCACCCAGGGTGTTGCCGAAGCGGTGGCCCGCTATGCGGGAAGAACTGTCAATGGAAAAGAACTGAAAACTTTCGAGGTGGTTCCCTACGAGGATGATCCCAGCTGGAAAGAAATAATAATCGATGAAGGTGACCTGAAACTCCGCATGGCTGTTGCAGCCGGTATGAAAGATGCGGAAAAACTGATTTCCAGTATTCAGGCAGGGGAAGTGGAATACGACATTGTGGAAATTATGGCCTGCCCCGGCGGGTGTGTCGCCGGAGGCGGACAGCCTGTTACCTATGACAGCAAAGTCATTGCCAAAAGAACCGAAGTACTGAAGGAAGCGGGAAAGATATCTCCCATTCATACTCCCGAAGACAACCCCTATATTCAGCGGATCTACGAAAAGATGCTGGGCAACAAAACCGGAAGCCATGAAGCCCATGAACTGATTCATACCAGTTACCAGAGCCGGAAGAGGATCGACCATGGTAATATGGCCCTGACCGAGACAGATCATGAGACTCCCGTTGAAGTGAATGTCTGCGTGGGAACAAGCTGTTTCCTCAGAGGATCACAGGAGATTCTCTCCGGCATGAACACTCTGGTAGAGAAAGAGGGCTGGAAAGACAGAATTGCCGTGAAAGCTACTTTCTGCAGCGAAAACTGCAGTCACGGCCCCACCGTAACCGTGGGTGACAGAAAAATGCAGAAGACGACCATGGAAGAAGTTGTGAAAGAAGTGGAAAAGCAGCTGGGTGTTTCAGAAAAGGCAGGAGCGGCAAAATGAACCGGATAGTAAAGAAGATTCAGCTCTCGTCTGATGTGTTTCAGATGGAAATAGAAGCGCCCCATATCGCATCATCCCGTAAAGCCGGCCAGTTTGTGATCCTTATGCTGGATGATGATCTGGGGGAACGGATACCTCTGACCATTGCCGATGCGGATGCTGACCGGGGAACAATCACCATTATCTTCCAGGCGGTGGGAGGATCAACCCTTCAATTTAGCCGTCTTGAAGGGGGCGACAGTATCGCTCACCTTCTGGGCCCTCTGGGTTCCCCCACCCATATCAGAAAATATGACAGACCTGTGGTATGCGTAGGCGGCGGTATAGGCGTTGCGCCCCTCCACCCCATTGTAGAAGCGTTTAAAGCTGCAGGCAATGAAGTCATAACCATCATGGGTGCCAGGAACAAGGATCTACTGATCCTGGAAGAGAAAATGGCAGCCCTGTCGGACGAGCTGATTATCTGCACCGATGACGGAAGCAGAGGAAGGAAAGCCCTGGTGACAGAACCCCTGAAAGAACTCTGTGAAAGGGTCATTCCCCCCGCGGAAGCCGTCGCCATCGGACCTCCGGTAATGATGAAATTCTGCAGCGAAACCACCCGGCCCTATCAGGTGCCTACAGTGGTGTCTCTGAATACCATCATGGTGGACGGTACAGGAATGTGCGGCGGCTGCCGCGTGACAGTAGGAAATGACACAAAATTCGTCTGTGTGGACGGACCTGAATTTGACGGTCATCTTGTGGATTTTGATTCCATGATGAGCCGTATGCGGTCCTATACGGATCATGAAGATAACCACCGCTGCCGGATGGATGCGGCAGCAGAAAAACTGTTAAAAACGGGAGTGTAGAGATGCTTGCTTACAAAGAACCTGAAACCCTGGTAGAAGAAGCGGAAAACCTGCTGAAAAACCTGAATCTTCCCGAAAGCCTGACCCTTATGAAAGCCAAAGACCGGGCAGCCATTCCCCAACAGGAGATGCCTGCCCAGGACCCGGCAGCCCGAGGGAAAAATATGAGCGAAGTGGCTCTGGGATACTCAGATAGCCAGGCCATACTGGAAGCCAGCCGCTGTCTGGAGTGCAAAACCGCTCCCTGCGTCAAAGGCTGCCCCGTCAATATCGATATTCCCGGCTTTGTCAGTGCCACCGCCAGAGGAGAGTTTGACAAGGCTCTTGGGATTATTCAGGAAAGCAGTATGCTTCCCGCCATCTGCGGAAGGGTCTGCCCCCAGGAAAAACAGTGCATGGAGCAGTGTACCGTGGGAAAAATGAAAAAAGATCCCATGCAGTCTGTTGCCATCGGCCGCCTGGAAAGGTTTCTGGCCGACAGGGGTACCAATTCGGTAGCAGCTGTGGAGAAAAAACCCGCAACCGGGAAAAAAGTCGCTATCGTGGGAAGCGGTCCTTCGGGACTCACAACTGCAGCAGACCTGGCCCGGATGGGACACGACATTACCATTTTCGAAGCCTTTCACAAAGCCGGCGGGGTAACAGTCTACGGGATTCCCGAATTCCGCCTTCCCAAATCGATTGTTCAGCTGGAAGTGGAAAAGCTTGAGAAGATGGGCGTCAAATTTGTCTATGATTATCTGATCGGAAGAACAGCCACCATCCGGGAATTGATGGAAAAACAGGGATTTCATGCGGTATATGTGGCCAACGGAGCGGGACTGCCCAAATTCATGAACATCCCGGGAGAAAATCTGGTGGGAGTCTTTTCGGCCAACGAGTACCTGACCAGAGCCAACCTGATGAAAGCCTACGACAAGGGAAGGGCCATGACTCCCATCTATCTTTCCAGAAAAGTAGCGGTTTTCGGCGGAGGCAACGTGGCGATGGATGCGGCACGGACCGCCTTGCGGCTGGGAGCCCGGGAGGTTCACATCGTCTACAGGCGCACAGAAAAAGAGATGCCTGCCAGAGCCGAAGAGATCCATCACGCCAAAGAGGAAGGCATCATCTTTGATGAACTGACCAACCCGGTTGAGATTCTGGGTGATGAGAAAGGCCGGGTAAAATCCATAAAATGCCTGAAATACCGACTGGGAGAACCGGATGCCTCAGGAAGGGCCAGGCCAGAAGCGATCCCGGGAAGCGAGTTTGAAATGGATATTGATACCTGCATTACAGCTCTTGGAAACAGCTCCAACCCTCTGGTAACAGGAACGACCCCCGAACTGGAGACAAACCGCTGGGGAAACATCCTGGTGAATGAGAAAGGCATGACCTCCATACCCGGTGTTTTTGCCGGGGGAGATATTGTACAGGGCGCTGCAACAGTCATCCTGGCCATGGGCGACGGTAGGGTCGCTGCAAAAGGTATTGATGAATACCTGTCTAAATAGGGATTCGAGTTACCATCTCGATGGAACTCCCCGGGGCTCTCTCTTTTCTCCTTTTTAGAGAGAGCCCCGCTATATAAAATTATTGATTTAGCCGGATCCTCCGTTGGTTGATCCGGCTATTTTTTATAATCCCGGGTTTGCTGTGTTTCAAGGAAAATCGATTGTCTTATAACCTGATGTTAAGGTATGATTGTCTGGAACAGGTACAGATCATTGACGGATAAGTTATTTGAAAAAGTCTATATAAAAGATCAGAAGATTCTTCAGGCTCTCTCGGATGTAGGAATCTATATCACCAACTACATTACCGGTGAATCCCTCAACAGCAATATATGGGTTAATATGCCGGAGCACTTCAAAATAAATAGCACAGAAACGAACTTTCTCGACTTTATTCATGAGGATGAAAGACCCCGTATACGTCAGGTGCTGGACGACATATCCAAGGGAAAGAAGAATGACTTCCATGAGATTTTCCGGATCAGAGAGAAAGACGGCAATTACCGCTGGATACACTCATACGGAAAAACTGTTTTTGCAGATGACGATGGTAAACCCATACTCTTTATCGGATCCGATTCTGATATTTCAGATCTCAAAACCACAGAACTGCAGCTCAGAGAGAGTATCGAAAAGGAAAAACAGAGATTTGACGAGATAGAAACGATTCGTCAGATTGCCACGATAATCAGTTCTTCGCTGGATATGGAAGAAACAGTTGGTAAAATTCTCAAAGAAACCAGCAGGATTATCCCCTATCAAACCGGTTCTGTTCAAATCCTTCAGGATAATTTCCTGAAAATTATCGGAGCCGAAGGATTTGATGACAACTGCTCTATTTGCCGCATGAAATTTCCCTTTCCTCAGAAAGGGAGTCTGAGTACAAAAGCTCTGGAGGAGAAGACCCCTTTCAAATCCGATAATATCGAGCTGGATTTCCCCACATTTACCCAGCCTTCAAAGAATCGCAGGATCAAGTCCTGGATCGGAATTCCCCTGATAAGCCATGGTGATATCCTGGGCCTCCTTGCACTGGACGGTTACGAAAAGAATGTATTTACAGAACACCACCTGGAACTGGCCGGCACAATCGGCCACCATATCTCCATAGCCCTGGAAAATGCCATGCTCCATGAAAAGGCCTACAAAATGGCTATGGAAGATGCCCTGACCGGAATTGGAAACCGCCACAGATTTCAGATGGAAGGCAGAATCATGCTGCAGGGAGCTGTTCGAACAGAATCGGAACTTGCTCTGATCATCCTTGATATCGACCACTTTAAAAGTGTCAACGACCGGTTTGGTCATGCAACGGGAGATAAAATCCTTGAAAGGGTAGCCGCAATATGCTCAAAGGAAATCCGGTCAATCGATTTGCTGGCCCGCTACGGTGGTGAAGAGTTTGTGATTCTTCTGCCTGAGACGGGAGAAAAAGAAGCTTTGGTAGCAGCCGAACGCATACGCAGAAAACTGGAAAAGACTGTTCATAGCGAAACCGGCGAAACAGTTACTGCCAGCTTTGGCATATTTTCCTGCCGCTCTCGTAAAGAGGACAGAATAAACTGGATGCTCTCCCAGGCTGACAAAGCTCTTTACGAAGCCAAAAGAAGCGGGAGAAACCGCTGCTGCGTCTATACGGTGAACCCCTAAAGTTTCAGTCCGGAACCTTTTCCGTCCTCACCCTCCCCTGCATAAGAAAAACAGAAGTTCATATGCTGTATGAATTTGAATCTCCGATAAAAGTTCATTAAATTCATATTATATCTCTTACAGGGAGCAGGTATGAAAATAAAAACAAAATTGACCGTTATTACTGCCATTGCTCTGATTATCGCTTCAATGACAGTCACAACCATTTCCATTCTGGTTTTCAGAAATTTTCAGGTAAAAAACTTTCATGAACAGTTAGGCAGTATTATAGGCGCCAGCAAGACAGAAATTCAAACAGAAATAATCAAAGCATTTGAAGCGTCCTATATAATAACAGAGAACAGTTCTCTTAAAAAATGGTATCAGGGGAATCCTGATCCTGTTTACAAGGAACTGGCTCTGGAAGATCTTGCATCATTAATCAGCAACAGAGGATACAATGCCTCTTTTGCTGCCAGTTTGCTTACAAAAGAGTTTTATGTGGGAGATTCCCTTATAAATATCCTGTCAGAATCCGATCCTGATGACTCATGGTTTTTTGATACTCTGGATTCCCGGGAACGCATATCCATCAACATTGATCATAATGCAGAATTGGGGGAAACCATGCTTTGGGTAAATACCCTGATTCCCGGTAATAAAGACTATCTCGGTATTGCCGGAATCGGTCTGGATATTGAAAAGTTTATATCTGAAATGGTTTCCCACTCTCCCGGAGAAAATGGGATTATCTTTCTGACTGATAAGGAACACACGGTCAAAGTGTCTTCCCGGGATGAATTTAACGGAAAAACAATGGAAGAGATTCTCGGCAATGAACTGAAAACCGTCCCCGGTTATCCCGAACAGAAGGAAACTGTTTTCGAAAATAAAAAATCACTGGTTGCCACATCGCAAATAAAAGATACGGGCTTATCTATTACGATCATTGCCCGATATGATGATTTTATTCCCTCTTTTTTTATTCTGGGAAGAGTCAGTATACTGTTTGCTATTGTCTATTCATTCCTGGTAAGCCTTTTAATTGTATACCTGATTGGATTAAACCTGAAACCTTTGAACAACCTGTCGGATATTTTTCGGGAAATTTCTCAGGGAGAGGGAGATCTTACCCATAAAATCGAAGTGAGCAAAGATGAAATTGGCACTCTGGCCGAAGGATTTAATATCTTTCTGCAAAAACTGCGGGATATCATTTCCGATGTTCAGATAAATATGAAAAACAGTATGGTTCTCAATGAGAATCTCAATACAACCAGTATTGAAACAGCTTCAGCTGTTACCGAAATATCCGCTACGGTAAACTCTATAACCAACCAGATCATCACTTTGGATTCCACCATATCGGAAGCTTTCAAATCCATCAACGAACTCTCCTCCCATTCACAGTTTTTCACACAGCAGATGGAGCAGCAGAAAAGTATGACTGAGCAGGTGTCCTCTGCCATAACAGAAATGAAAGCGTCACTCAGTAATGTGGCCATGGTTTCTACCAAAAAGAAAGCAACAGTAGAATCACTGAAGAAGATTGCCGACAACGGGATCTCCTATCTTCAGGAGATGACCGAAACATTCCAGAATTCTGTAGTGGCCAGAATGGAAGATATTATTGAGACAAATAAAGTTGTATCCAATGTTGCCTCCCAGACTAACCTTTTAGCAATGAATGCCGCGATCGAAGCCGCCCATGCGGGAGAAGCGGGAAAAGGGTTTTCTGTCGTAGCCGATGAAATCCGGAAACTGGCAGAAGAAACCAGTCAGAATGCCCAGAATATAGAAGCAGTTCTTAAAAAGATTCAGACAGGTGTAGAAAAGACGAGCGAACAATCCGAACTGACAAAACAGGTATTTGCCACGATTGGCGACAGTGTCGATGAGTCTGCCCAGGCATTTTCCGAAATTCAGCTCAGCACGGAAGAGCTCTCCGAAGGCAGCGATCAGATTCTCTCAGCAGTAACGAATCTCAGTGAATTTACAAATCAGGTGGGAGAAGCATCAGACGTGATAACAGAGAGTATCAGCCTTATAACCAGCTCTTTTGAAGAATTCCGTCAGGTTTCATCAGAGGTTACCAACGGTATGCAGGGTGTTGCCGCCGGAACGGATGAGATTCTGAAAGCTATGGAAGCCATAACGGAACTGAACCATGAATTTCTGGATGGATTCAGACAGATTCACGAAGACACCAGTAAATTCAAGGTTTAGGACCAGGACTCTTTCTGGGATTGTCATTAATGACAATCCCCGATGGAAAACTAAAGAGCTTTCACTTCTTCCTGAACGGAATCAAACTCTTTCAGGGTCTTTTCTGAGGGTGCTTTTGTCAGCAGACTCACAATGACTATGGCAGCCAGAGCAAGGATGAACCCCGGAAGGAGTTCGTAAAAATACTCCCCTTCAATGCTGATGTAATTTTTCACTACAAAAATGGTAGCAGACCCTACGATCATACCCGCCAGAGCTCCCCAT
Source organism: Oceanispirochaeta sp. (assembly GCA_963677615.2). GTDB lineage: Bacteria > Spirochaetota > Spirochaetia > DSM-2461 > DSM-2461 > Oceanispirochaeta. The sequence goes on from CAXXQW010000004.1 coordinate 30,916, forward strand.
TTGGTGGTTTTCCTCCATGTAACAGCCAAAATCACCAGAGGACCGAAAGCGGCACCGAATCCTCCCCAGGCGTATCCCACCATATTCAGAATGGTTCCCGTATCATTGGATGAAATCAGATAAGCCAGAAGGGCAAATCCCACAACGCCGGCCCGGCTTATCCACTCTTTCTTTTTATCATCCATTTTGGCAATAAAAGGGATATCTTCAGTCAAGGAGGAAGTTAAAACCAGTAGCTGAGAGTCAGCAGTGGACATAACAGCAGCCAGTACGGCAGCCAGAACAAAACCGGCGAAGACAGGGTGAAACAGAGTGCTGGTCAGAGCCAGAAAAATCCTTTCGCTGTTGCCGTCGGGACCGGAAACCCCTTCCAGGGGATACAGAACATTAAAGCCAATTCCCACCAGACCAATCACAGTAGCAAGGGTCAGACTGATAACCATCCAGGTAATTCCGATTCTTCTGGCGCTTTTTACAGATTTGACATCTTTGATACCAATAAATCGTGCCAGGATATGAGGCTGTCCGAAGTAACCGAAACCCCAGGCCATAAGAGAAAGAGCTGTGATCCATCCTGTGGAAAAATGAAACGCATCAGGATTTGCTGCGGAGATATGAGCTCCCTTTCCGGCTATGGCAAAAAATCCCAGCAATCCACAGAATACCAGAGCTGCCAGCATGAGAAGCCCCTGGATCAGGTCTGTCCAGCAAACCGCCATATATCCCCCCAGGAAAGTATAGGAAACCACAACAAGGGTGGTAATGATAAGGGCAACCTGTTCTGTTGCTCCGAAAGTATGGGCAAAAAGGAGGGTTCCCCCTTTCAGACCGGATGCCACATAAAGGGTAAAGAAGAACAGGATAACCAGAGTGGAAACCACTTTCAGAACATGGGTTTCATCATCAAATCTTCTGGCAATAAAAGTGGGAAGTGTTACGGCATCAAATTTCTCGGTCATCGACCGGAGGCGGCCGGCCACAATAAGCCAGTTCACGTAAGCTCCGATGGAAAGCCCCAGGGAAATCCATATCCCCTCAACCAGCCCGCTGGCGAATACTGCTCCGGGAAGTCCCAGCAGAAGCCAGCTGGACATATCAGACGCTCCGGCAGAAATCGCTGTGGTAAAGGGACCAAGGGTTCTGCCTCCGATAATAAAATCTTCATTGGTATTGGTTTTTCTCATGGAATAAAAACCAATGATCAGCATAAGCACCAGGTATAAACCGAATTGTACGAACAAAATCATTCTGTTACCTCAAGTTGTAAATATTTATCTATTGATCAATTAATTAAATAGATGAGAGTAAAATGATAGAGTTCATGTCATATAATGTCAATGAAATGCCTTATTTCGGGGTGATAAACAGGTTTTACCAGTTTACCACTGAAAAGCGACGGCTCGCTTACCCAGGATTCTGTCGTCAAAGATTTTTTCCGCTTTGGACCCGGCAGCCCCCTGACATACCATAAGAGGCAGAAGGTGCTCCTCCCGGGGATGGCAGTATCGGGCTCCCGGAGCATCTTCCCAGGAAGCCAGCATCTTATTTCTATCCTCTTCGTCTTTATCTGCTGTACATAGACCGATCAGCCATTCCTGAAAATCGTCGTTCACAGGATCCTGATCACGGGTTCTGAAAAATTCCTGCATATTATGAAAGGAAAATCCCGATCCGATCAGAAGAATATTCTCCTCCAGAAGCGAGGAAAGAGCCTGTCCCATTTCTATATGCCGGGAAGGATCCAGTCCCCGGATCAATGAGAGCTGGGTCATGGGGATATCTCCCTGGGGATACATCATCTTGAGGGGAATAAAAAGGCCATGGTCAAATCCGCGCTCCGGATTTTCCAGAACCTCAAAGCCGGCCGTGTTCAATAGTCCGGCAATGTTCCCTGCAAGGTCCGGATTACCGGGAGCCGGATATTCCAGAGTATATGCTTCATCGGGAAACCCATAGTAGTCGTAATACAAAGGGGGATTGGGATGGGTCAGAACGGTCGGAGAACTCTCTTCCCAGTGGGCACTGACAACAACCACAGCATCGGGTTTCTGTATTTTTCCCGGCAGATCCTGCATAAAATCGATCATAGCCTGATGGCTCTGGTCACCCAGAATCGGAAGGGGCCCGCCGCCATGGGAAAAATAGATAATTGTACCCTTTTTTGAATCTGTCATGGAATGCATTCTCCTTGGAGTCAATATTATATGAATTCCATAAAAGATCTCTCAAATCAGGAGACTTCAAGTGGATTCATACGCTTTCTGATACAGTTCTTTCCTATGAATAATAAATTGTAATAAAAAATTATCATGTGGAAAAGAGAGACAATTCTACTTCAGGCTTCTCGCCTGAGCCTGAAGCCTTCTTTCTTCTTCACTCAGTTTTCCCAGAATCAGACCATGAGGCTGCTTTCTTCCCTCCCCGTCTACATTAACAAAGGTTATAAATCCCTCTACCAGAAGCTTTTTTGTATTGGTAGAGAATGTCTGATTAAAAACGGTAATACTGGTCACACCCACATCCACAACCCGTGCGGTAATTTTCAGAACATCCCCTTTTTTGGCGGGAATATTAAACCGCATTCCGTGAACTTTTAAACAGACAATGCGATCGGGATTTCCTACCGCCAGAGCAGCGGCCACAAATCCGCCCTCCACAAACCACTCTGCCATCCTGCCGGCAAAAAGAGTCCCGTGATGATTCAGATCCTCTGATTTAACCAGGCGGGCTGATTGATGAAGTTCCATGATTTCTCTCCTTTTTATCAGTGTTTTACGATAACCCCATGATTATGATTGATAAATCATAATTTTCTATAAAAATTACAATGCATCCTGTTTTATTGGTGCTTATAATAATTATTATCATTTTTATGTCCATTATCAAAAAAGGAGGAGATAATGAGTCAATATCCACCGCTGGCGGAAGCCCACAAGGGCCTGAAAATCAGCTGGTACAAAGCCAATGTAGATCGAGCGGAATTGCGGAAGCTGACAAAAAAAAGCAATACCCGGGGGCTGGTTCAGGCATTGGGCCATTTGATTTTATACCTGGCAACCGGGTATTTTACCTTCCGCTTCTGGGAAAGTCAGTCCTGGCTGGCATTTGCCGTATTATTATGGTGTCACGGAGCGGTAGCCACTTTTTTTCATGGCGCGGCCACTCATGAGCTGATGCATAATACAGTATTCAGGTCGAAATGGCTGAATACCCTCTTTCTTAACCTGTTCAGTCTACTGGGCTGGTGGAATTACAGGGACTACCAACTGAGTCATAAATATCACCATTTTTATACACTCTATATGGAAGCAGACCGGGAAAATTCCATGCCCATAGATCCGGTTCCCGATTTTTTTACACTCCTTCAGATGCTGACGGTGAACCTTTTTGTTCCAGCAGGAAAAACCTTCGGCTCGGGGGGATTTTTTGCAAATCTCTTTCTTTTTATCACCCTGGCTTCAGGCAGAAAACTGAAGGAAAACGCCCCCACAAAAGAGTGGCTCAATGCCCTGCACGACAATGACCCTGACGGGTACAAAAAAGTCCGTTCCTGGGCATCTGTTCTGATTGTATTTCACACACTGGTTGTTGCTGCGGGAATCGTAACTGGTCTTTGGGTATTACCCATCATCATTACCCTGGCACCCTACATTGCCAATATAGCGAGTTTTCTGGTGGGAGTGGTACAGCACTCGGGAATGAATACCAACGATCCCGATTTCAGACGGGTAGCCCGTTCCATGAAACTGGGGCCAGTTCTTCATTTTCTCTACTGGCGGATGAACTGGCACTGCGAACATCATATGTATGGAGCCGTTCCCTGCTACAATCTCAGAAAACTGTCAAAACTGATTCGGGATGACATGCCGGAACCCCTGACCTTATGGGGGGCCTGGAAAGAGATGCTGGAAATCAGAAAAAAGCAGAAACAGGATCCGGCTTACGAGCATTACAGGCCGCTTCCCTCTACTGCCAATCCCTATCTGGAAAGGTAGCAGGAGGATTAAAATCGTTCAGGGCTGAATGAAAGATGAAAGATCCCGGCTTTTCGCTTTTGTCAGCCCTTTTTCGTGGATTTGAGATCTTCCCACTGTTTTTGGTAATACTCAAGAAGTGTCATGCTTCCATACTCGGGAGCGATCATATCCCTGGTTAAAACGGTCAAAAAAAACTCAACAGGACCATAGACCTTTTCGGATGTAAGCAGACGCATAAGATGGATAATCCCTTTTCCCAGCCACTCGGGCAGGCAGGTAATTCTGGGTTTCTTTCCTGCCGCCGTAAAGGCAATCTGTGCAATTTCCCTCTGTGTCAAAGTTTCAGGTCCACCTACAGGAACTTCCCTTTCCGGATTGTCCAGGGAATCGATACAAATTCCGGCCAGATCCGATCCGTCGATAGGATTGGCTTTGTACAAACCGGATCCGAAAAGCAGAATGCGCCCATTTTCCGCCATGGTCAGGAAATCTTTCATATCCGAGAAAAAACCGTTGGGCCGAATGATTCTGTAATCCAGAGGAGACCTTTTCAGTTCAGAGACAAAATGCTCTTTGGCCTGACATATTTTCAGATGTGTCATATCCGGGCCATTCAGAACTGACACGTACAGGAATTTTTTCACTCCGGATTTTATGGCTTCATCCAGCAGATTTTTATTTGCCTGATAGTCGACATCCTCATAAGTGAGTCCATCTTTCTGACGGGTAATTCCCACACAGGAGATAACCGTGTCGATTCCCTGACAGGCCCCCTTGATTTCCTCCGGTTCGGTGATCCTGGCTTCCATGACAGCACAGCGGGAAGACACGTTTCCTGCCAGACGGGACGAATCTCTGACAATCGCTTTCACAGGGTATCCTCTATGCAGCAGTTCTTCCAGAAGATAGCCGCCCAGGTAACCTGTGGCACCGGCCAGTAGTATCTTTTCCACGATTTCTCCTCAAAAAAGTTTTTTCCTTCTGTTAAAAAGTTATTAGCGCTCAGAAAACAGAACAATCTTTTCTGTTCTCTGCATACCTTACACTGTTTTTCTCTTTTTGTTCATTTTTTAAGATGATTTAGCTAATGTACACCAGATAAGGAGGGACTATTTAGTATGTAATCACCATCTGAAAAACCTTTACCTGAAGGTATATTTTTTTGTAAAATTCTCACCAGGAAGGTACAAATGAACACAATACAGAACTGGCTGGAAAAAAGAATTGCTCTTCACACTCATGACACTCCCAAAGAGGAATTTTTCAACGGGATAACTCATGCTATCGGAGCAGTCCTCTCTCTGACAGGACTGATACTTCTTTTACATAGGGCTGTTAATGTCTCTTCAACCCAGGGAATTTTCGGGTCGGCTGTTTTTGGAATGTCCATGATTCTTACCTACACATCTTCATCGGTTTATCATTTTATAAAACCCTCCAACCTGAAAAGGGTGCTGAGGATACTGGACCATGTGAACATATATGTTCTGATTGCAGGAACCTACACACCCTTCTGCCTGATACTGCCTGCAGAAAAAGGGATACCCCTGCTCTACCTGATATGGGGTATCGTTGTTCTGGGCACAATTTTTAAACTGGTTTTCTGGAACAGAGTAAAACCTCTGCATACAGTAATCTATCTGATAATGGGATGGTTGATTGTATTCTACTTCAAGGACCTGAAAAAGATCCTGAATCAGGAAACACTCTACTGGATTCTGGGCGGCGGTTTGTCCTATACAATCGGGACAATTTTTTATGGTTTGAAAAAAATACCCTACTATCATGCCATCTGGCACCTTTTTGTAACAGGAGGAAGTGCCTTTTTCTTTGGAGCCATCTATCAGTTCATCCTCCCCCTGATGTGAGAGAATTGTGCTTCGGGGTATCAGCTTTCAAGGATGCAGGAGAAATATCCTGCATCCGGAAAAGCTTATTCTCTTCCTGAAAATCCGGATGACCCTCTCAGAAGGGCTTTGAGAATTTCCTCAACCGGGGGAAAGGATTCCGAATCTTTAAACCCGGCAATCCGCTCATAGATATCATAAGCCGCCTTATGAAATCCTCCGGGAAGACCTGCAGATTCAAAGGTAGAGGCTATTTCCTCCATTTCTCCGGTGAACCGCCAGGCTTTGGCTGTGACTTTTTGTATGGTTTCCAGAGTTTTTTCAGCATAGTCAGATCCGTTTTTGGCCCACTGTTTCTCCAGTTCTTTTCTTACACCCAGCTTTTCAGCCGCAGCGGTCACTGCGCATTGGAGAGCTATGGTTCCTTTCGTATTGGCAGCAAAACACATCTTGAGTGCAGAGGCTTTGCCTATCTCTTCTCCGATCACTTCTGCGACAAGAGGACCTTCGGAAAAACAGTCTGCCACTATTTGCGCATCAGGGCCTGAAAGATAGAGATAGGTGGAATTTTTTTTCCATGCCGGCAATCCTATGATCCCTCCATCCACATAGCGGGCACCTGACTGGGTAATGATCTGCCCAATCTGTTTTGTCTGATCCGGAGAGATCGCATTCACATCCGCATAGATTCCCTGGTATGAACATCCAGCCACCTTTTCGGCAACAGCCATAGCTGCACTGGGAGGACATACCGAAATAAGAATATCACAGATTCCGCACATCTTTTGCAGGCTCTCTGTTTCTTTCAGACCGTATTTTTCTGAACGTTCTCTGGTGGATGAGCTTCTGCCTTCTGATACCCAGTATGCTTCACATCCCGTATTAATCGCTGTGGCAGCCAGGGAAATCCCCATAGCTCCCGGATGAAGAAATCCGATTTTTTGTATACTCATGAAAGAATACCTCCCGATTATTGTTTACAATCTCTCTTAAAAGATCATCTATATTGTATACTCACATAATAACATTTGTATACTCGATTTTGCATTTTTCAGGGGAGGGTGCCGGAGGATACAGATTGGGAAAAATGATCATATTCAAACCGGTTTATTCATAAAGTATTCCAAGAAGGGAAAACCGCTCCTGTACCAGTGGGTTCATCATGGGAAAAAACCGGTCTTTCACAGTTTCACCCTCTATGATCTTTACCTCATAGGGCATACCCAAAACTTTGGTGTAATGGTACCAGGTAGCCAATTCCGCCAGATCTTCCGCCCAGCTTACAGAACCGTAGAGAGAGCAGAAGGGGGTTTCTTCCAATTGCCGGTATATATCATCCGCTCTTTTCACATCAAGGGGAGGCTTATTACCCAGGCCGTAAAAACTCAATTGCTCCATATACTCCTTTCTGTACTTTTTTACAGGCTGAGAGTAAGAATCCCAGATGTCAAAAAAAAGATTCCTTTTATTGTATCCTGTCCCGGAAGCCTTCATGCTTGTATATTCTGTATATGGTGTAAGAGAAAGGCTATAATCCACAATATGCGTGGATTCATGCATCAGGGTATATAACAGCCCGGTGTACCCTTCTCCGCAGGAAAGACTCACCTTTTTCTTTCCTTCAGAAAAACATGTACTTTCCCGGTAAGTTAACCAGTCTGACATGGAATGCCTCATGGTTTCGGGATTGATAAACAAAATATTATAGATTTGGCCTTCTTCATCCAGAACATAGTCCGCCAAGGCACTGCCGATCAGGTTTTCAACAAAATAGATACCTATAAGCTTCTCTTTCATAACTCTCAGATTCAGGGACGGAAGGAGGAGCAGATACTCTTCGAACATATCCTTTTCTGAGTCTGATACGCTGTAGCTGATATAATCTTCCCTTTGATCCATTTTTCTTAGATAATTCAGCAGAAAATCCGGTGTTTCACTGATCCTTGCAACAAGCGGAGTCTGGGGATCGAAATCATAGGATCTGTAATCCTTGGCCGGAATCATCAGAATATTCCGAAGATAATCGTCCTTCCCTGAAACACAGGAAAGGAATAACAATATAATAATGAATAGAAGTGAATAGCTCTTTCTCAATGACAGACTCCCGATTGATTCAGAATTAAATATAAACATACATTATTTTATGAAGAATTCAAACAATTACCATAAAGAGATATTGGTAGAGTGTCAGGATATCCGGTATGTAAATAAATCCGGATCTATTCATAGCATTATTATAATATTTTATTGACAAGCACAGACTCCCGGACTACACTTTTAGTACGTTGTACGAAAACTGATAATCAGTCATAGAGGAAAACAGGTTGGCAAAAAAAAGAAACAGCGATTTAACAGCCATAGGAATTGTACAGAAAGCAATGAAGCTGGCAGACAGGATCGGCATTGAGGCTTTAACCATACGGAAGCTGGCTGAGGATCTTGGTGCAGGAACCATGTCGATCTATTACTATTTCAACTCAAAGGAAGCTATTCTGGATGCCATGGTGGACGAGGTTTTTGGAGAGATTACCCTTCCACCGACCGACAGGGAATGGAAAGAGGCTGTCAGAATACGCTGTCAGTCTGTCAGAGAGGTTCTTGGCAGGCACAGGTGGGCAACTCCCCTTATGGAATCAAGAAAAAACCCCGGTCCTAAAACTCTTAAACATCATGATGCTTTTATCGGATGCCTTATCCATGCCGGTTTAAAAATAGAGCTGGCGGCAACAGCTGTTGCTGTGATTGATGCTTTTGTCTACGGATTTGCCATTCGGGAAGCCGCCCTCCCCGGCGGCGGCGGAGAAGAGATGATTACCATGGGAAAAGAGATGGTGAAAGATACGTTTCTTGAGTATCCGCATCTGATGAAACTGACCATGTATACATTCAGAAAAGAGTATAACTTTGGTAAAACATTCGGGTACGGTTTGGATTTGCTGCTGGACTCTCTGGAAAAAGAGTCCTGACAATAATATTTTCCCCTTATTCGTACATAGTACGAATAAGGAAAAATGAGAATTATGAAGGAGTAAGATATGAGCGAAACAACCCTGAACAGGGCGAGTCGGAATTCAGGACACACCAGAGCAAGATCGGCAGCCATGGTGGCGGGAACTGGTTATATCAGCCTGTTTCTTTTAGCGATTTTTGCCAATTTCATGGTGAAAGAAGGTTTAATCGTACCGGGCAACGCCGCTGAAACAGCGGCAAATATCACGAGCCATGCAGGGCTTTTTCGATGGGGAATGATGGCTTTTCTACTGATCTTTCTCATTGATATCTTTGTTGCCTGGGGCCTTTTCATCCTTTTTGGTACTGTCCATAAAGATCTATCCCTGCTGGCAGCCTGGTTCCGCATTGTTTATACGGTTTTTCTGGGGGTTGCCCTGGTTTTCTATTTCCAGGCGTTGCAATACCTGGGAATGTCCTCTTCTTACGTAAACCTGCCCGGGACAGTTCGGGAAGTCCATTCTCTGATAGCTCTGGAATCTTTCAACTCAGTATGGCTTATTGGACTGACAGCTTTCGGTATCCATCTTGTTATATTGGGAGTATTGATCCTGAAATCCCGCATGGCTCCCCGTGTTTTGGGAATTTTCCTGGTAACAGCCGGCTCAGCCTATATGGCCGATACAGGGGCTCATGTTTTACTGTCAAATTATCACAATTATGCCGGTATCATGATTATCATTGTAGCATTGCCGTCTGTTCTGGCGGAAGGCTGGTTCGGAGGATGGCTTCTTCTGAAGGGCGGAAGAAAACAAGTATGAGAACAGGCTATAATTTTTTTTGAAATCCCTGTGCATGAGTGTCAGGGATTTCCTGTTTATCCCTGTTCAAAACGGTTTTCCTTATACTGCCGTAAATCCGGCTTTTGGCATCAATGTGATAGATAAGCACGGAAACAGTAGACCCTATCAGTACCCCCGGGAACTGCCTGTCTCTGGCCGGCAGTTCTCTTTTGGGTATAACCACTTCGAAAATTCCTCTGTATAATCCTAACAGATAGGTATGAAACTCTCTGACCACAAGAACTCTCACCACCGTGTAGACTTCGGGGAATCCCAAAGTTTTCTTGGGATTCATAAGATCTTTTTTATTGCTTAAGTAGATCCTGCACAGCTTATAATCGATTTCTTCCACCTTGAGATGACAAAAATCTCCGTTGCAGAAATTGTCCTGTCTCTGAAGCCTGTGCCAACCGAATTCTTCCTTCAAAAGGATTCCCTGCATACCGTCAAGATCCAGCAGCACAACATCCGGAGATGTTTTCAAAACCCAACCGTAAACCATTTTCCCCGGTTCAAGATGATTCTCTTTGACTTTTCTGTAAAACACTCTTTTTTCAGCTTCACTCATAACAGAGGGAACAACACGAACCGACCGTCCCCGGTTTGTCAAATGGGAAAAATACACTCTGTCGCAGCAGACCCTGGAAATTTCAGACTGTTCATAAGAACCGGAATTATAAAGAGCCAAACGTATTTTTCCGTTCAGATAGCATTCGGATGTGGGAATTGTTAAATATTCAGTCAAACCTGCCAGTTCTTCCGAATAGTCCTTCCCGTCAACAGGAAGAAACATTAATTCCTTGATAAAAATGGTTTGTAAAAGCCCCCGGTCATCAAGGTTGCACATTTTCTGAAAAATATCATGAATATCCGGCTGCTCATCCAGTTGGGGCAGGTATCTTTCATAAAAAATCTCAATAGCTTCCTGTCCCATGGAATGAGCCAGTCCCCTCAGCAAAGCCAGTTCCAGTGCTTTAAAATAGGGCGGGCACATTTTTCTGTATTCCCGCACCTGAAGCGTGGTAAGAAATGAATAAAAGACATGGAGAATTTGATCAGCTTCAGAAAGAAAATCTGGTATAACTGAAATAACAGTCCCTTCCATAGCATGAAGCTTTTTATCTTTGATCAGATGAGCTACCCAGTTAATTCGGTAAAAACTCTTTTTATCCTGCAGATAGGAGTTGATACTCATACTGATTGAGGCATTTATCAGGTATTTTTTTATCCATTTCCTCAAATCACCCGGCTCCCGTAGTTAAAATTCCGTCCAGACAGGAAAATATTATAACAGCAGAATTGATACTGTCCGTTTCTGATGATGAGTTTTCCCATTATATTTTTCCTGAGAAAGAAAATGCCTTTCAATGATCCTTCAAATTGCCTGCACTCTCAACACTTTTTACTTTTTTTAAAATACAATGGAATACCCGATATAACTATACCTGATTTTTGGATTTTTTCAAACTGAAAACAAAACCGCCTCCCGGAAGAGACGGCCGTTGCTGGAGTTTTTTTTACATAATCCCCTGAGAAACCGGTCCCTTGGCAGGCAAGAGTACGGGACCGGCAGATCCGGATAATCTAAACAGCTTTTCCTGTTTTGATTTTTCCCTTGGAATTATCAGCGTAAAGTTTTCCATAGAATGCATTTAAATACATCTGTTTTATTTCGCGCATCAGAGGATACCGCGGATTACCTCCGGTACACTGATCATCAAAAGCCTGTTCGGAAAGAGCATCAACCTGAGCAAGGAACTCTTTTTCATCAATACCGTACTCTTTTATGGTAGCAGGAACATGAAGCTCTTTTTTCAAATCTTCAATTTTAGCAATCAGCTTCTCCACTTTATCCATATCATCCTTACCGCCCAGTCCCAGATAATCGGAGACTCTGGCATAACGGGAAATAGCCGTGGGGTATTCGTACTGAGGAAATGCGGTCTGTTTGAGAGGATTATCTGTCGCATTAAAACGGATAACCTCATTGATCATCAGGGCATTGGCAATACCATGGGGAATGTGAAAAGCTGCTCCCAGCTTATGGGCCATAGAGTGACAAACCCCCAGAAAGGCATTGGCAAATGCCATCCCTGCGATGCAGCTTGCATTGTGGACTTTCTCCTTGGCTTTTTTATCATCTGCTCCGTTTTTGTAGGACTGGGGAAGGTATTTGAAAAGGATTCTCAGAGACTCCAGGGCCAGTCCATTGGTATAATCGCTTGCCATAATACTCACAAAAGCTTCCAGAGAGTGGGTAATCGCATCAATACCGCTGGCAGCTGTGAGGCCTTTGGGCATGGTCATGACCAGTTCGGGGTCTACAATCGCCATGTTGGGAGTCAGCTCATAATCAGCTATCGGGTATTTGAGGCCGGTTCTGTCATCGGTGACCACTGAGAACGGCGTTACCTCGCTTCCTGTTCCGGAGGTGGTGGGAATTGCCACCATTTCTGCCTTTTTCCCCATATCCGGGAAGCTGTAGATTCTCTTTTCTATATCCATGAACCGCATGGCCAATCCTTCAAAATGCACTTCCGGGTGCTCATAAAGGAGCCACATAATCTTGGCAGCATCCATGGGAGATCCGCCCCCCAGACCGATAATGACATCGGGATTAAAGTTGTTCATAACAGCCAGGCCCTGGTTAATTGTGGTTAACGTGGGATCCGGCTTTACCTGATGAAAGCATTCCACTTCGATTCCCATGGGCTTTAGGAACCTGGTTACCCTATCGACACAGCCGCTGTCATAAAGATAGGAATCGGTCACTATAAAGGCCCGTTTCTTTCCCTGCAGCTCTTTCAGGGCAATGGGAAGACAGCCGTATTTGTTGTAGACTTTGGGGGGAATCCGGAACCAGAGCATATTTTCTCTCCTTTCTGCCACAGTTTTCACATTCATAAGATGCTTCACACCCACATTTTCACTAACAGAATTTCCTCCCCAGCTTCCGCAGCCCAAAGTAAGAGAAGGCTCCAGACGGAAATTATAGAGATCTCCGATAGCACCGTGAGAAGAGGGCATATTTACCAGAACACGGCCGGTTTTAATCACATCACCAAACCTTCTGATCCGGTCCTCATTTTTATCATTCGTATACAGTACGGAGGTGTGGCCGATACCGCCCAGCTCCACCAGGGCCTTGGCTTTCATAAGGCCATCTTCAAAATCATTGCACTTGTACATGGCCAGACAGGGGCTGAGTTTCTCATGAGCGAAAGGTTCGGATTGTGTAATATCAGAAACCTCCCCGATCAGAACTTTCGTATCCTCATCTACCTGGAATCCGGCCATTGCGGCAATATCTGCAGCTTTCTGTCCAACGATTTTGGGATTTATGGTTCCTCTATCGGGATCAATGATCAGAGCTGCCACTTTTTTCTTCTGATCCTCCGTCAGAACATGAGCCCCTCTGAGAAGAAACTCTTTTTTGACACTGTTATAGAGATCCTTGTGCACAATGACTGACTGCTCGGAAGCACAGATTACGCCATTATCAAAAGTTTTACTCATAAGCACAGAGCTGACAGCCATTCGGATATCTGCTGTTTCATCCATCAGGGCAGGAGTATTCCCGGCCCCTACTCCGACAGCAGGTTTTCCGCTGGAATACGCCGCTTTAACCATACCGGGCCCACCGGTAGCCAGGATCATATTTATTTCCTGATGAGCCAGAAGGTACTGGGAAAGCTCCATGGAAGGTTCTTCAACCCACCCGATGATATTTTCCGGAGCTCCGGCTTTCACAGCGGCATCCAAAATAATCCTGGCAGCTTGTACTGTACATTTCGCCGCCCTGGGATGAGGAGAAAATATAATGGCATTTCTGGTTTTCAGGGCAATGAGCGCCTTGAAAATAGCCGTGGAGGTGGGATTGGTAGTGGGAACAATACCGCAGAGGATACCAATGGGCTCAGCCACCTTTTTTATTCCGAAGGTGGGATCATCCTCCAGTATTCCACAGGTTTTGGTATCTTTGTATTTATTGAAGATAAACTCGGAAGCAAAATGGTTCTTGATCACTTTATCTTCCACAATCCCCATACCGGTTTCTTCCACTGCCATTTTTGCCAGAGAGATTCTGGCATCGTTTGCCGCGATTGCGGACTGTCTGAAAATTTCATCAACCTGTTCCTGTGTATATGATGCAAAAATCTTCTGGGCGTCTTTTGCCTTTCTGATTGTTTCATCCAGTTCTTTTTTCATTTTCTGAATTGTTTTTTCATCCTTTGCCATAGGAATCTCCTTGGATTAAATATATTTATATCGATATATTTTTATGGATTAAACTTTTTGTCAATAGTTTTTCTCGCTTTATTATATTTTTTTATCGATATTTTTTTATTGACTAAGATCCGTTATTATGATAATGATGGGTAGGGGGAGGTTAGAATGGCTGAAATAAAAAAAACCATAACCATATGCATGGGCAGCTCTTGTTTCACCAGGGGTAACAACTGTAATCTTAAAATCATCCAGAAATACCTGTCTGATAATAATCTGGATGCAGAGATTCACCTGACAGGAGCCCTATGTCAGGAAAAATGCCGTCAGGGACCTGTTATTTACCTGAACGATGAAGTCCATACCAATGTAACCGAATCTGATCTGCCGGATCTCCTGAAAAATTTCTGCAGCTGAACGAGGAAAAGGAATGCTGAACCCCATATATACCGAAGAAACTGAGTGCCAGGATTGCTATAAATGTGTCCGCCATTGCCCTGTGAAAACCATCGAAGTACAGGATGGTCATGCTAAAATAATGACTGATCACTGCATTCTCTGCGGAAACTGTGTCCAGGTATGTCCGGTGGGTGCTAAAAAAATCAGGAATGATCTTTCCCGTGCCAAGAGACTTGTGTCCATGCAGCCCAGAATCTATCTCTCCCTGGCGCCCTCTTTTGTCAGCGAATTTCCCGGTGTAAAACCGTCCCAATTGGTAAAAGCCCTGAAAAAACTGGGATTCCAGGGAATTTCGGAAACAGCTCTGGGAGCCCATGAAGTGTCCCGGCATACAATTGAAATACTCAACAGAAATGAAAAAGGGATATTTATTTCCACAGCCTGCCCCACCATTGTGGAATATATAAAAAAATATCAGCCCGGGTTGAGCCGCTCCATGACAGAGAGCCTCTCTCCCCTGCAGACTCACTGCCGCATGCTGAAAAAACTGTATGGAGAGGATATCAGCATCATTTTTGCAGGACCCTGTATTTCCAAGAAACGGGAAGCAGATCTTCGTCCGGATCTTCTGAGCCTGGCGATCTCTTTTGAAGATCTTCATCAATGGCTTGCCGATGCCAATATTGACCCTTCATCCGAGGAAACTGACGATCAGGATGTTTTTATTCCCACCACCTCAAAGGACGGCTCCCTCTACCCGTCAGAAGGAGGAATGATCGCCAGTATCCGCCATCAGAAAGGTACAGCCCCTGCCGGCCAGATGCTGAGCTTTTCGGATATTCACTCTATGGGAGAAATTCTCGGCGGTTTGGAAAATCTTGAACTGGAAGGTCCTCTGTTCCTGGAACTTTTAGCCTGTAAGGGAGGATGCATAAACGGTCCTGCCGCAACCAGGAAAATCGGAGCCGCCATTAAGCAGTGCATGGTCAATGATTATGTGAATAAACTTCCTGACAAAGAGACAGAAACGGCTTTCCAGATAGACGATATAAACTACGAGAGACATATCAAGCCCGCTGTTCACAACCAGTTCAACGAAGATCAGATACAGACAGCACTGCGGAAGATTGGAAAATACGGAATAGAAGATGAAAAGAACTGCGGAGCCTGTGGTTATATGACCTGCAGGGACTATGCCCGGGCGTTTCTGGAAAAAAGAGCCGAAAAAGATATGTGTATCACCTATCTGAAAAAACTGAGTGAAAAAAAGTCCAATGCTCTGATCAGAACCATGCCCTCAGGCGTTGTTATTGTTGATCAGGATATGCGGATCATTCAGTGCAATAAAGCCTTTGCCAGACTCATGGGGAGTGAAACCGAAGAGGCCTATGCTGCCCGTCCCGGTTTAAAAGGTGCGGTTCTGGAAAAGATTCTCCCCTACTCTGCTGTTTTTCAGGGAGCCCTTCCCTCGGAGTCCAATATAACCAGACAAACTTTTCAGGTAGGCGACAAGATCCTGGACGGATCGGTATTCTGTATTGAAAAAAACCAGGCTGTGGGAGGTATTTTTCAGGATGTCACATCTCCGGTGGTACAGAAAGAGAGAATCATACGCCAGGCCAAACAGGTGATGGAAAAAAATATTGAAGCGGTTCAGCAGATCGCCTTCCTCCTGGGAGAAAATGCGGCGGAAAGCGAAGTAATGCTGAATACCATCATAGAATCGTTCAGCGCGGATGACAAATCATGACCAATACGTTTCTGGACGTGGGGTATTACCAGGTAAAAAAAGACGGAGAATCCGCTCCTGGAGACGCTTTTCTCTCCCGGAAAGCCGAAGGGCGTCAGCGGATGATCTCTATTCTCTCTGATGGACTGGGAAGCGGAATCAGGGCCAATGTACTCTCATCCCTGACTGCCAATATGGCTATGAGAGCCATAGAAAAGAATCTCCCTGCCCTGCAGACTGCGGAACTGATTTCCCGGACACTGCCTGTCTGCAGTGAAAGGCAGATCAGTTATGCCACTTTTACCATTGTAGACATTGACGAAAAGGGGACGGTCCAGATCCTGGAATATGACAACCCCCATTTTGTACTGATCAGAGAGAATGAGATAGCCTCTCTGGAAGAAAGCATTATCGAATTTAATCCTGGCACAGTAAACAGGAACAAGATCACAAGCTGCTGTTTCAATGCAAAACCCGGAGACAGGTTGATATTTTTTTCAGATGGTGTTACACAGTCTGGTCTGGGAACCAATAGCTGGCCTCTGGGCTGGGGAGAAGGGAATGTCAGGGCCTTCCTCAGAAAAATACTGGCCCAGGAACCGGAGATTTCATCCAATGATCTGGCACGCAAGGTTGTGAAAGAGAGCCTTAAAAATGATGTTTTCAAAGCCAAGGATGATATTACCTGCGGATCCATCTATTTCCGGAATCCCCGCAAACTGATGATTGCCACCGGGCCTCCCTTTAATCCGGAAAGAGACAGAGGCCTGGCGGAAATGATACGGGATTTTGATGGAAAATCCATTATCAGCGGAGGAACCACAGCAAATATTGTAGCCAGAGAACTGAAACGGGATATTCAGGTGGATATGAAATCCATGACAGACGAGATCCCCCCCTCCTCAACGATGGAGGGAGTAAGCCTGATTACCGAAGGGATCATTACTTTGGGTAAAGTTTCAGAATATCTGACAGCAAACCAGATAGATCCGGTCACAGGAGGGAATCCAGCCCGGAAAATTGTGGAAGCCATGATGGATTCGGATATTATCCATTTTGTCATCGGCACCAGGATCAATGAAGCCCATCAGGATCCCAATATCCCGATGGAACTGGAAATCCGGAGAAACATTGTCAAAAAGATTGCGGATCTGATGAAAGATAAATACCTGAAACAGACAATCATGAGCTATATCTGATAATTAAAAGAGATGAAAAAATGAAAGACCGGAAAATATCCGTAACAATCTGTGCTGGAACCACATGCTATATTACTGGAGGCAGTCATTATATGCTGCTGAAGGACATGGTACCTCAGGAAATCCATGATGCCCTGGATATTCAGGGAGCGACCTGCCTGGGACATTGCAAAAATCCTGATGAAGGGAGATTTCCCTGCCTCATTATAGAGGGAAAGAACTATTTCGCTCTCGCTCCGGATGAAGTGGTTACAGTGATTCGTGAAATTTACCAATTAAAAACAACTGAGGAAAAAAATGATAAGCGCCAATAGTACCTATAATCTGAAGTGGAAGGTTCTCAATAAACTTGCCCGCCATATCCTGGAGGACAAACCCGTCGGAGAGATAGACCGTATTCCCTATATCATGGTGGATGAGATGGATCAGTCCTACCGATGCTGCAAGTACAAGGACAGAGCTATCCTTAAATACAGAATCATGGCAGCCATGGGTTTTGCCGTGGAAGAGGAAAAAGACGAATTAAAAACTCTGGCAGAATACTACAGCGAAACAGAAGAGAGAAAAGAAGCCCCCGAAACGGCTCTGACAGTGATAAGTGAAGCCTGCAGTTCCTGTCCGGGAGCCAGATATTATGTATCTGATATCTGCCGGGGATGTGTTGCCCGCCCCTGTGTGGGAATCTGCCCCAAAGAAGCAGTATCCATCAAAAACGGCCGGTCTGTGATCGATGGAGAGAACTGCATCAAATGCGGGAAATGCGCCAAGGTCTGTCCTTACGGAGCCATCCTCCGGATTCCTGTTCCCTGTGAGGAAGCCTGCCCTGTCGGTGCCATTTCCAAAGACAGGAATGACCGGGAAACCATTGATTTTACCAAATGTATCTCCTGCGGAAAATGTATGACCTCCTGTCCCTTCGGAGCCATTACCGGTAGATCCCACCTGGTGGACATTTTGAGACTTCTGAAAAAGGGAGCATCCATAGCAGCCATGTACGCCCCCTCCATTGCCGGTCAGTTGCCGGGAAATCTCAGACAGATTAACAAAGGACTTTTTGATACAGGATTTACCCATGTTTACGAGGTAGCCAGCGGTGCGGATGAAACGGTAAGACAGGAGGGAGCCGAACTGCTGGAAAGGCTGGGGGAAGGAAAAACCCTTATGACCACATCCTGCTGTCCCGCTTATGTTGAAACGGTGAGAAAACACATCCCCGAGCTTCTTCCCATGGTTTCAGACACCCCTTCCCCCATGGAACTGACAGCCCGCATGGCTAAAAAAGCAGATCCCGGTATTATAACCGTTTTCATCGGCCCCTGTACAGCCAAAAAGGAAGAAGCCAGCCGTTCGGAAACTGTGGATTATGTTCTGACCTTTGAAGAACTGGGAGCCCTTTTTACCGCAGCGGATATCGATGTGGCGTCTGTCGATCCGGAGGGGATATCTGTTTCCGGAGAGTTACCGGAAGCGCATAAAGCAGGCCGCAGTTTTGCTGTGAGCCGGGGCGTTTCCCAATCGGTTGCAGACTATCTTGAAAAACCTGAAGAGGTCATTCCTTTCTGCATGGACGGTTTGGATAAAAAGCAGATAAAACTTCTTAAAATGTACGCCAAAGGAAATACACCGGGAAATTTTCTGGAAGTAATGGCTTGTGAAGGAGGCTGTATCGCTGGTCCCGGCACCATCTGCCAAACCACCATATCCAGAAGGAAAGTAGAAGAATTTGCCTCGGCGGCTCCGGTTCTGAAAGAATAAATTTACCATTTCATATCCATGGACAGTCGGAAAATCATTTCATGATCCGCCTGTCCGTAAATTCCGAAAGGGTATCTGACAGATCCGGTGAATCCCAGATTTTGCCAATTCAGCCGGCACTCCCATCCGCTGGTCAGGGTTGATACTTCCGGATCAGCCTTATAAACCACACCTATTGAATTGCTCAATACTCTTTTCCGTTTCCTGAGCAGAGAGAATTCCGCCTCTCTGAATGTTTCTGCATAAGGGAATAACTGAAGAGTCAGAGTTCCCTGAAGAGCAAACTTCCAGGAATGTAACATGTACGCTATTCTGAACTGAGGTTCCAGACTATACGGAAAGATTTCTCCGGGATCATATACAAACCGGGTTTTCCATTTTCCTTCCCACTGGAGAGCCTCGGTGTACCATCCCGCACGATATTCCTGTCTCCACAGCCCCTTTACCACATCCGGACCCGGTTTGGATTCGCCGGTCAGAACATAACCTTCCAACCTGGATATTCCTAAAATCCCGGAATAATGGAATTGAAACTGCTGCCCCCAGTCGGGGAACTCCCCCTCTTTGTTTCTATAAAAACGGGAGTTTCTCCAGTAGGCAAATCTGTATACGCTGCTGCTGTCATAAAAGACAATTTCAGGCATAAGTGCACTCCCGGGATAAAAATGAGATCCCCCGGAATAGGCACTTCTGATGTTACAGGACCATTTTGATGCTTCATAGGAAAAAGCGGCTGCCCCCTGCCAGAACCGACCCCGGGGCATTTCTGTATGCATGGGAAACCATTCGTCCTCAGCCATCTCAGAACCGCCGCGGGAACAGGATTGGATCAAGACCTGGAGATTCATATAGGGAATAGGAGAAACTTCCTGCCAAACCCCGCTGTAAAGAAAGCTGTCCGGCAGTGCCTGAAGGAAAAGACCACCCGACAAAGGCCATAAAGCAGCAAAACCGGGCCTTTCAAAATGGCTGGCTCCTCTGTCCGGGACAAAGCCGGTTTTTTTTCCAAGATCACTCTCATAGACAAGACCTGTCATGCCCGAAAAAACAAAAAGTCCCGAAGGTTTGATATTTCCCAGAAGAAAATCGGGAGACTCCAATATCAATCTGTTAATGCGGATTTCCTTCTCTCCCAGGTCTCCCAGGAGAATTTCCATGGAACTTTCCCTATCGGTCATGCGTAAAAGAGATTGAAAATCCGCTTCAGTCCCTCCCTGAATCCTCAAAAGAGACTCGTTTTCGGCATAGCAGAAAAGAGTCAGAGCGGAAAAGAGGAAAAAAACAGATAAGAGATAGCGCATATATCTCTCTACTGGAAAAAGGCGGCGGATGATTCAAAAAAAAGAGGCTGCCCCTGCATGCAAGAGACAGCCTCTAACTCCTTTTTTACCTGAAAGCCTCAATGGCCTCAGATATTTCCCCTTTTTTGAGCCTAGGTTCCGTGGTACCTAGCTGATCACTTTCTTTTCCATCCAGTCTGTCAAATAAGTGTAAACTTCATTTTTATTGATTTCATTCAAACACTCATGCCTGGCTCCGGGAACAAGATTGACCGTAATATCCCGGATTCCGCCTTTTTTATAGAGTGAATGAACCTTTTCTACCCCTTTTCCCCTGTCCCCCACGGGGTCGTCTTCTCCAGAAATGAGTAGAAGAGGCAGATTATCCGGTGTTTTCTGAAAGGCATTGATTTGATTGATCACTTTCAATCCTGTAAAAAGATCCCTGAAATGGCTGGAAGTGCAGATAAAACCGCAAAGCGGATCCTTATAATACTTTTCTACCTGCTTCCGGTCTCTGCTCAGCCATTCGAAACCTGTAGAATCCTTCTCATTTTCGTAGGGTTTGTTAAATCTGCCGAAACTCATGGAATCCAGTACTTTGCTCCGATGCCTGGGGCCTTTCAGCAGGATCTCCGTACTGGCAATAAAACTCCCCAAAGCAGACAAATAGCCGGGAGTATATCCGGTTCCCGAAATAATGGCTCCAGCCAGATCATCTCCAAACTCCTTGAGATAGAACCGGGTAAGAAAAGACCCCATACTGTGGCCGAACATAATAACCGGTACCCCGGGGAACTCTTGCCTGATCATCAGATGAAGATCCCGGATATCCTGAATAACGCACTGCCATCCAAAATCATCGGTAAAAAATCCCAGGTTGTCTTCATCCTTTGCAGTCAAACCATGACCGCGGTGGTCTTCTCCGATAACGCCGATCCCTTTACTGTTCAGATAGCGCGCAAAGTCACCATACCGGCGGATATGCTCTGCCATACCGTGGTTTATAATGAGAATCGCTTTGACTGTTTCAGATTGGGGGAACCATCTGGTTCCGTGAATTTCGGTGTTGTCAAATGCACGAAATACAAATTTTTCACCGTTGCTGTTATCAGAGTTCTCAATTTCCGAAGTCACTGTGCCATTATATTACAGGTTATTCTATATTACAAATAAAATTTGATAAATGTTGAGATTGCAATATTACTTTGAAAAAATAACGATACGTCAAAGTAGAAAATTCCTGATTAGGAACTAATAGGGATCAGGCTTACTTGAATTTTATTTTTCCAAGAGTAAAATAATAAAAATCCGAATAAATTACCCTTTTCTAATAGAAATCTCGGATACTGATACGTTTAAAGAATACTCTGGAGGAATTATATGGTTATTTTAACTCTGAACTGCGGAAGTTCTTCTGCAAAATTTCAGGTTTATGACTGGGACAAGAAAGAAGTCCTTGGGGTTGGAATGGTCGAAAGGATTGGTCAGGAAATGTCCAATATAGAGCATAAACCCCTCGATAAACCCGAATATGAAGCAGAAAAACCCTGCCCCACCCACAAGGAAGCTATCGAATGGATTATCAGCACGATTCTTGATCCCCAAGTTGGCTGCATCTCCGATATGTCTGAAATCAAAGCAGTAGGACACAGAGTTCTGCACGGCGGAGAGGAATTCAAACAGTCTGTAATTATAAATGACGATGTTCTGAAAACTTTTAAAAGCCTCTTTCACCTGGGTCCCCTTCATATGCCTGCCAATATCATGGGTGTGGAAGCAGCACAGCAGGTTATGCCCGATGTTCCCCATTGTGCTGTCATGGATACAGCATGGCATCAGACTATGCCCAACTACGCCTATATGTACGCCCTTCCCTATGAATGGTACAAAAAACACAATGTCAGAAGATACGGTTTCCATGGCACAAGCTATGTGTACACTGCAAAAAGAGCTTCTGTCCTCCTGGGTAAGGATCCCCACAAAACCAATGTAATCATATGCCATATCGGTAACGGCGCCAGTATTTGTGCTGTAAAAGACGGAAAGTGCTATGACACGTCCATGGGTCTGACTCCTCTGGAAGGTCTTATGATGGGTACCCGCTGCGGTGATATCGATCCGGCTATCGTTCCCTTTATCATGGAAAATGAAAATCTTTCTCCCAAAGAGATGGACAGCATCATGAACAAGAAAAGCGGGGTCCTCGGTATTACAGAAAAGTACATCGACCGCCGAGATGTCTATGCCGGTTACCAGGAAGGCGATGAACGCTGTACCCTGGCTCTGGAAATGGAGTGCTACAAAATCAGAAAGTACATTGGAGCCTATTCTGCCGCTATCGGAAAAGTAGACGCGATTGTCTTTACAGCCGGTGTCGGTGAAATGAATCCTGTTTACAGAGCCAAAACTCTGGAAAACCTGGAAAATATGGGAATCAAACTGGATGCGGAAAAGAATGCAGCCAGTGTGACCAGAAATGCCGAAACCTGTATTTCTGCCGATGATTCACCTGTAAAAGTGTTTGTTATTCCCACAGATGAAGAGCTGGTAATGACTGAAGATACCTATGCGCTGATGAACGGAACCTACGATGTTCATACAAACTATACCTACTACTTCCAGAGTAAAGAGTATAAAAACAAAGCCCGGGAAAGAGCCCTTCCCGGAAACCTCGAAAAGAATCCTGCCCTGAAAGCTGTAATAGCCGAACCGAAATAAAGTTCTTTTTGATCTTTGTTGACCAGGGGGGGCTGTTGCAAAAGTAAAAATGCGACAGCCTCTTTTTTTCATTAATCAAATTCTTTTTATTTTGATCACTATTTAGATCACAACTTCTGTTCTGGTAATAAAAATTCTGATAATTTCCTATTTTGTTTAGTAATTTACTGACACTTATCCTATGTGATGCACCTGAGACTATACATTATCTATTAAAAAATAGATTTAGAGCTATGCTGATTCATCCTTTATCTGATAATAGAAGGGATTACCAACTTCATCTCGGGATAATCTATTTCCCAAATGAACAGCATTCATAGCCAGACAAACTAATAGCCATTCTGTATAGATACCTGTTTTTCCTGCCCGTAAAAATCTCCTGAATGACCAGTTGGCTTTGATCTGAGCAAATACTCCTTCTGCCTGAATACTTCTATTAACACGGATTTCTTTACCTTCCGGACTGGATATCAAAGCAGTAGCTCTTCTTTGATAAGATGACAGCTTGTGGTTGATCTGTACCTGTTTATAGTCTGCCTTACTTCGTTTCATACAGGAAGAACGGAGAGAGCAGCTCTTACACCCTCTTTCACAACGATATGTATGTGTTGTCGTTTCATAACCGTATTGATTCTTCCTGGATCGAACATATTTCAGTTTTAGCTTCTTTCCCTTCGCACAAATGAAATGATCGGTTGAAGGATCATAAATCATGTTTTCTTTCTTTCCGATATCCTTTTTGAATTTTCGTTTCTTTGATTGCTCGTGTAACTGGGGCTTGATGAAAGCCTCTATATTCTGTTTTTCCAGAGCCTCATAGTTTTGTTGACAGTCGTATCCGCTGTCCGCACAGTATTTTGAATATGTCCAGGGCAGATGTTCATGCATATGATCCAGTGCAGGACACATGGTTACATAGTCAGTGCGATCGTCACTGGCGTGAGCTCCGACAACATATCCGCTATCAACTAGTACTTGAAGGTTGTAAGCTGGTTTCAGCTGCCCGTTCCTCATATAGTCCTCTTTCATTCGCATAAACGTGGCATCAGGATCAGTTTTACTCATGCTGTTCCTACCCTTCATGGCAGTCAGGTATTCATTGTACTTTTCCAGTTTCTCCAGGAAAACAAGAGCATCTCGATAGAATTTCTGAACTCTCGTGATTCGGTGGCCTCGACCTGTTGTCTTCGGGAAAAGAGGCTCTCCTGTTGCAACAAGCTTCTCTATGAGGATTTTCAATGAGGTGTGATAATCTCCTGGATCCAAGTGCCAGGAGAAAATATCATTAACTTCAGTAATCAAATTCCGGATATGGTTATGGAGTTTCTCCAGATTCTTTTTAGTCGCTTTCTTCCAGACAAAACTATATCGACCAGCTTTTGACTCTATTTTAGTGCCATCTTGATAGACAACATCTTTCTTAAGCTCTCCCAATGCATCCAGACGAACGACTATCTGAAAAAATAGTTCATCAATGGCTTTCTCATGGGTATGAACAAAACGGTCAAACGTCGTATGGTCTGGGGCTTTCTGATTACCTAAGATTTGCAAAAGGAAAAGGTCTCGTTTGCATAAACGTTCTATATCTCGCGAACTAAACCTGCCATGAATCCTGGCATACAGAAGAATCAGCATCATTGTGTATGAATTGACAGCTCGTGGACGTCCTGATTTCTGCTTTGGTTGTTCAAACTGGCTGTAATCCAGGTTTTGCAGCAGAATCATAAGTGCTGCTTCATGTTCTGTTACTTCAAAGGGGATTGAGATGTTTAAATCAAGAAATAATTGTCTATGTTGGGAAAATGCTGTAAGATTCACCACGTGCTCCTTTTTATTTGTTTGTGGTTAAACAAATTGTAGCACGCTGGGGTCGCTTTGCGGCCCCTTTTTGCAGTCTAAATGCTTTGTTCGATTCATTCAAAAAAGAAAAAGGCTGCTACTAAAGTCTTTTCAGACTTTTGCAACAGCCCCTTTTTTTTATATAACCCTCTCTCCCATCTGTGAAATATCATAACCGCCGAGACCTCTGATTTCATCCCGGAATTCAGAATCCCTGAGAATATCCAGTACAGCCGCATAGGAAGAGCGGTTCAGATTCTTTTTCAGAAATACCATTTCATACCGTTCCTGCTGGAGGGGAATGAAATCTACATCTTTTACCTGCATGGCTCCCTTTTCGATTCCCAATGCCACGTCGGCCCTCCCCCGGCAGACAGCGCTGGCAGCCGCAAGGTGCGTGGAGACCTCTTTTTCATACCCCCTGATTTCATCACCGGAACGACCGGATTTCAGAAGAGTTTCATCCAGAAGAACCCGGGTTCCGCTGCCTTTTTCCCTATTGACAAATGAGATATCCTCCCGAAAAAGATCATCCCAGGTGTGAATTTCCCTGGGATTGCCTTTTAAAACATAAAACCCCTGCATTCTTTTTACCAGATGGGTTATTGTTACGGGAATTCCCGGAATCATACGCCTGACATAGGGAATATTATATATACCGGTATCACCATCCCACAAATGGGAAGTGGCGATCTGGACTTCGCCGTTATAAAGTGCAAAAAGGCCGTTATAACTCCCCTTGTGGGAACGGTATGTCCGGATACCCCTGGATTCTGCAAATCTTGCCAGAATATCCAGTATACTGTCCTGACCGCAGATGACCATCCCCGATACGCTTTGCTCTTTTCCCGCGACAGGGGATTCAAGCCTGTGCGGCCGGGAAGATCCCCCGTTTTTCAAAGCCCTGACGGCAGCCGCGTCCACACGGATTTTGCGCCCCACTTTGAAAGACTGGAGCTCCCCCCGTTTGATAAGTTCATAAACAGTATTTTTTGTAATTTTCAGAAGTTCTGCCACTTCCTGGGGAGTCAGAGACTCATGATCACTCATAAATTTTCCCGAAGGTCCTGCCTTACATTCCCGGCTGAAGGGTTGTCCTGAGTACCTTCTCAGAAACATCCTTTCCTTTAAGATAAGAGATGACGGCTCCGGAAAATTCTGCAGCCCCTCCGGCACCGCATCCGGTTATCATATGACCGGTGATTTCAACACGGTTTCCGGTATATGTCCCCCCCTCACCGGCCTGAGACTCCATCCCGGGAAAACAGGTATAGGTTCTACCATCCAGAATTCCCGCACTGCCGAAAACCAGAGCAGGAGCAGCACAGATCGCTGCAACAAGTTTCTTTTCACTATCAAACTGACGGACCATCTCCAGAACTTTTCCATTGGCTGCGATATTGGCCGCACCTGGCATCCCTCCCGGAAGGACAAGTCCATCCACATTCCAGTCAAAATCCTGCACTATCGTATCGGCTATTACAGGAATGCCGTGAGCCCCTGTTACCGTTTTTTCCGCCAGACCTACAGTTATCACCTCAATTCCGGCCCTGCGGCAGAAATCGATCGGTGTAATAGCTTCCACTTCTTCAAATCCCTCAGCCAGGATTAAAGCAACTTTACTCATACGACAGCTCCTTATACATATTATGAAAAAAAACAGGGACCTTTCCAGCCTCTGTTGCTCTCCTGCCCGGTTACCGGTTGAGCAGTTCCTCTATCTCCTTTTTATATATTTCGTAAATCTGGGGTCTCAAGAGCTCCATTTTAGCCGAAAGTTCCCTACCCACTTCAAAATGGTTCTGAAGTATTGTGAACTGATAGATTCTCTCAAAGCTGGAGAACCCGTTTGACGGAGAGATAAGATCTGCTATCTCCTGATTGATTAATTCCCGGATTTCGGGAGTTTCTCCAATGAGGGTCCTGTTTTCATACATCAGAGTATTTTCTTTGGCATACTCTTCCAGGGCATCGAAATCCGGAACAATCAAAGCCGAAAGATACTTCCGGTCCTGTCCCAGAATTACAGCGTTATCAATATAGGGAGACTCTTTCAATCTGGACTCCAGAGGTACGGGTTCCACATTTTCCCCCCCCAGCAGAACAATTGTATCTTTGGCTCTTCCTACAAGGGTTATGTCCTGATTTCTGGAGAGTACAGCAATATCCCCGGTATTCAGCCAACCGTCTTCGGAAAGGGTTTCTTTGGTCAGTTCGGGATTTTTATAATACCCTTTCATAACCTGGGGTCCTCTGACATGCAGGACACCCCTTTCTCCCGGAGGAAGAGTATTTCCTTGCGCATCAAGAACACGAATCTCTGTACCGGCAAAGGCAGGCCCCACCGTGCGGGCAACGGGATGATTTTCATCCCTTACACTGATGACCGGACCGGATTCGGTCAAACCGTATCCTTCGAGAACTTTTATCCCCACAGCAGCATAAAATTCGTCAACCACCCTTTGAAGAGCGCCGCCCCCGGAAATTCCTGCTCTCAGGCGGGGAAACATTTTTTTCACAATTTTCGCAAAAAGGATCTTATTGCCCAGACTCCTCACCGGAGCCGTCCAGATCCTGGCCAGAAGGGATTGCATTTTCTCCAAATTGGCAGGTTTCCCGGTATAGTCCGGATACCGGTCTTCCAGTATCCGGCAGTAATGTTCATCTTTTATGGCTATCTTGAGAAAAAAATCAAAAAGTTTTTCTGCTTTCTCACCTTTTGCCTTGATATTGCGGTAGATTCCCTGATACAGAGCATCCCAAAGCCGGGGAACCGCAGTCATCAGGGTGGGTTTAATGGACTGCAGATCCATAAGCAGTGTTTTCCCTACAGGCTTGGAATAGGCCAGGCAGGAACCATTCAGGGCAGACACATACTGAATGACCCTCTCAAAAGAGTGCCATACCGGCAGGATCGTTAACCAGGTATCCCCTACACTCACATCCAGATATTTCAGAATCGCTTCTGCCTGATAGACATAGTTTGTATTGGTCAGCATGACCCCTTTGGGAATACCTGTCGTACCAGAGGTAAAAATGATGGTAGCGATATCATCAGGGTTTCCCTGGGCAATCTCCTGCTCGATTCTGTCGGGATATTTTTCCAGTTCCCCTTTTCCGGTTTCCATGAAATCACTATAGTCAATCAGTTTAAACCTTCCTGCTCTGGCAGCAGTATCCTGCTCTGCCGGCTCAAGCAGAATAATCTGTTTCAACCGGGGAAGCTCCTGTTCCACTTCAAGGACCTTTTCGAGCTGATGGGAGTTTTCAAGGATCACCGTTTCACATTCGGGAATTCCCAGAATATGCTTCAGTATTTTTGTGGTGACATCTGTTCCCCTGGGAGCATCGTTGGCTCCTATGGAGAGAAGCCCCATATCGCAGATAAGCCACTCTTTTCTATTATCTGCTATAATTCCTACCGTCTCCCCCCGCTTTATCCCCAGACAGAGAAAAGCAGAGGCGGCCTGCTTGATCTCCCGGTAAAAAGTTTTATAGTCTGTGGTTACATAGTGTCCCTTATCATTTTTACTTTGCTGAGCTATGGCATCGGGATGCAGACGGACAATAGTCTGCAGCTGTTTCATTATGGTCGCTTCCACTTTTTTCTCCTGATTAATCAATCAAAACAGTTTTATATGCGCCTTTATCCAGGCCGGTGCAGATCCAGATAAAGAAGAGCAGGTTCTTACTATATCCTGTGCAAAACCGGGGGGTCAATGAATTCTTTTTTCAGATTTTTTTAACCTCACTATCCCTGGGTCCCCGGATAAAACATACAGGATATTATTATCCTATCAGGATTTAAACAAACCTTACCAAACATAGGCACGGCTAAGTCCTTATGAGTTAAATAAAAAGGGTAAAAATTTATGTTCTATACCTTGATTCAGAAAGGCCTTTCGTTTATGTTGATCCTATAACTGTTATATGGAGGAATACCATGGCTTATGAAATCATTGCTGAAGATTGCGTAAACTGCGGAGCCTGTGAAGGTGAATGTCCCGTTGAAGCAATCAGCGAAAAAGACGACGCAAGAGTAATTGATGCGGATCTGTGTACCAGCTGCGGAGCTTGTGCAGACGTATGCCCCACTGAGTGTATCAAAGAGGGCTGATTACTCTTAATCCATAAGAAGCCGTCTGTTATCAGGCGGCTTTTTTATGTTATAAAACCTTTATGATTCCAAGAACATCCATCAAGGCCAGATCTGAAATCCTCAGAGGAATTCGCAGATTCTTCAGCAATCGCGATTTTCTCGAAGTGGAGACTCCCCTTCTTACTCCCCATCTGATACCTGAATCTTCCATTGAAAATTTTCAAACCGAACTGGTATCTCCTTATGAAAAATCCAGAAAACTCTATCTGACCCCATCCCCTGAAATATGGATGAAAGTGCTTTTGAGCCGCGGATCGGGTGATATCTATCAGATAAGTAAAAGCTTTCGCAACAGCGAGCAGATCAGCCCGGTTCATAATCCGGAGTTTACCATGCTGGAATGGTATAAAACGGGAATAACCGCAGCGGAGAATATGGAGATCACATATCAGCTGATTCAATTCCTCTGCAGGAAAGAAACACCTCCTGAGGTTAAGGCCCCTTTCAGGATTATGAGTATGGAAGAGGCCTTTCAGGATTTTGCCGGTTTTTCACTGGAAGAGAATCTGGCATATGAGAACCTGCTGGAGCAGAACAGGAGATTTGGCATACCGGCTGATGAAACTGATGATTGGGAAGTTCTCTTTCACAAACTTTTTCTGACTCTGGTCGAACCGGAACTTCCCGGTGACAGACCCCTGGTTCTGAATAATTATCCCTCAGCCCTGGAAACCCTGGCAGCACCGGTCCCCGGGACACCCTGGTCGGACCGGTGGGAACTATATATCAGAGGGGTGGAAATAGCCAACTGCTATACCGAAGAAACTGATCCTGACAGAATCCGCCGGTTCTACACGATTGAAGGGAAAGAGAAAGAGAGAAAAGCCCTGGTGCCTGTTCATACAGATTCTTCCTATGCCGAGATTTTCCAGACCTTTCCCGCATGTTCCGGAACAGCCGTCGGTATAGACAGATTAATTGCCCAGTTAATTGACAAGAAGGATATTCAGGGGGTGATTTTATTTCCTCTTAATGATATACTCGCGTGAGCAAAAAAATCTCAAATTCAACCAGGCCGGAATAAGAAATATTTCAGGCCTCCATATAAAAAGGAATTATTATGGGACAGATAAAAGCCGGCTCTATTGCCAAAGGAACCTTCCTGCTGGAAAAAGACATTCCCTTCATCGTTACAGAAAGGGAATTCGTAAACCCCGGAAAGGGATCCGCATTTGTAAGACTGAAACTGAAAAATCTCAGAAACGGTTCGGTTTTAAAAGTAACTCACAAATCACAGGATATCGTCGAAGAGATCGATGTACAGGATGTAAACTCCCAGTACCTTTATTCAGATGGTGAAAACTACTTTTTTATGAATGCCGAAACATTTGAACAGTATGAAATTCCCATGGCAGCCATGGAAGATATGCAGTACTTTCTCAGAGAGGGAGAATCCTACAAGGTTGTCCGCTGGGGAGAAGAGTCTCTGGATATTAAACTTCCCCCTAAAATGGACCTTATCGTAACCGAAGCAGAAGATGCTGTAAAAGGCGATACCGTCACCGGCGCAACCAAATATGTCAAAGTGGAAACAGGACTTACAGTCAAGGTTCCCATTTTTATCAAGCAGGGTGAAAAAATCCGTATCAATGTGGAAACAAAAGAGTATCAGGAACGGATTAATAACTGAGAAATGAAAAAACGCTTTGATCCCCGGCTGGAAGAACTATCCAACAAGCAGGTTCCCTTTCAATTCTCGGGTGAGAAGATGAGTTTCCATCTCTCTCTGGGACTTTTCAGCAGTTTCGACATTGATGCCGGAACCCGTCTTCTTCTGAAGACTCTGGCCAAGGAAACCGATTTAAGCAAGGTGAAAAATGCTGTAGATACAGGATGCGGAACAGGAGTCATCGGAATCAGTCTCAAAAAGAAATACCCTTCAATGGAGCTGATTTTTCAGGACCGCGATGCATTGGCCACAGCCTATACCAGAGAAAACTGCCGTATGAACGGAGTGGAGCCTGACCGGATTGAAGAAGCCCTTCTGCTGGAGGGACTGACTCCGGCCAGCCAGGATCTGATCGTTTCCAATATACCTGCCAAAGCCGGAGAGAAAGTACTGAAAGATTTTTTCAGTTACAGCGGAAGCTTTCTGAAAGAGGGCGGCAGGGTTGCTGTTGTGATCGTTGATCCCCTGAAAGAGACAGCCCAGGAGGCTCTGGAAGCAGCCGGCTGCCGTATTCTTCATAAAGAAAGTACCAGGATGCATACGGTTTTTCATTTTGATGGGGGTCAACCCTACCCGGGTGATGACTTTTCACGGTATATCCGCCATTCCGATGAGTTTGAAATGGCAGATGAAACCTATTTTATGGAAACCGTTTACAACCTGCCGGATTTTGACCAGCTCAGTTATACCGCTCTTATCGCTTCGGAGCTGCTAAAACACACCTCCTTTTCGGGAAAAGCCCTTTTCTGGAACGCCGGGCAGGGGCATATTCCTGTCTGGATGGTTCAAAGACCGTCCAATCACCTTTCTGAGATTCACCTGGCATCCCGGGATCTGCTGCAAAACAGAATTACCCAGAGAAATCTGGAAAAATCCGGCTATCAGGGCAAAGTCCAGACATATCAATTGCCGGGAGAATCCTGGCTGAAAGATGTAATGGAAGGGGAAAAATTCAGTTTTCTCTACTTTTTCCTGAACCCGATTACAAAAGTGAAATGGCAGGAGAGCTTTATGAATACCGTAACCGATCTGATTCAGCCTGGTAAATTCTGTTATATTACGGGGAGAAGTTCCGATCTATCCAGTCTGGTGAAAACCATAAGCGGATATACCTTCCGGGAAGATGACAGATTCAAAGGCAACAGAGGAATTCTTCTGAAAAAGAATTAGGCTTTTTCCGGATCCCGGGGCTTGTCCTCTTCCTCCGTCAGATCCTCTACCGAAACAATGGCAGAACCTTCTGTCCCTGGCATGGATTTGATGTGAACATCTCTCTGGGGAAAAGGAATCTCGATCCCTTCTTTTTTAAATTCTCTCCAGATTTCCAGATTTGTCCAGGAATGGGATATATACTTCAGAGAGACATCCCTGATAAATGATCTGAGACTTAAAGAGATACCAGAATCATCGAAAGAGAGTACCCTTACCACATTATCCGGTCCGTTGATTCTGTAGGGATTTCTTTTGCCAATATCCTCCAGAATGGCAACCGCCTGATCAAGATCCGTACTATAGGAAACCTGAACGGTATTGACCACCACAACCTTTCTGTCCATGTAGGAGTAGTTATGAACCGGCTGATCCACAAAATGGGAGTTGGGGATAATAATGTTTTCATTTTCATAGGTTTTGATATCCGTATTAATCAGACGGATATTGTGAACGATACCATCATAGCCGTTTACCAAAACCCGGTCTCCTTCTTTAATAGGCCTTGTGGAGATAATGATCAGCCCCGCAAAAAAGTTGGAGACAATACTCTGCAGACCAAATCCCAGACCGATACCGAGAACCCCCAGAAGCACCCCCAGGGCCGAGAGGTCCAGTCCGATAATGGATAAACCAAAAAGAAAAACCAGAATCATCACAACATAACGGGTGATGCTTCCAAAGGAAAACCGCCTGGCTTCGTCGAATCCCAACTGATCAAAAACCGATTTTTCCAGGACTTTCCGGGAAGCTTTTCCTGACCAGGTGGCCAGATAAAAAACCGGGATCAGCATCAGAAGAGTCACAACTGAGATCTGAGTGTTTCCCGAAACAAAAAAAGGAGAATTCAGAATATTGAGAAACCGGCTGATGTAATAGTTGACCCGGCTTCCCAAAAGGTTCCCCACGGTAATGGAGAAACCGATAAAAACAAGAATTTTCAGACCCAGCCGACTGTACTGCACCGTTTTTTTCTGAACATTATCTTTAAACTTTGACATGGCTATGAGTTTTCGGATAAGCCACATCAGAAGGATATAGAGAAAAATCATCCCGATAAAGGGAAGTCCGACCTTTGTGATCAGTTCCAGCAGGCTGAACGGGAGATCAAGTCTTCCCAGAGATATCGGTGAGGTCAGAATTACGAGCAGGGTACGGAAAAAGGTCATGTTTTATTCCTGAGCTGCATAGTTCAGCATATCCTGAAGCTGCTTTTCATCAATCAGACCCAGTTCATGACAGGGATTGAGCAGTTCTTTCACATGAGCATAGCTATGGAGATTGATTCCCGCAGCTTCCATGTCTTTCCGGCCCTGAACACCCCGTTCAAGAAGAACTGCCAGATCGGTGACAATCAGGCCGGCCCCCCTGAGGATCTCGATAGCCTCTACTTTGCTTTTTCCTGTTGTAATCAGATCATCCAGCAGGAGAACTTTTTCTCCCGTTCTGTACTCCCCTTCAATCTGATTTCCTGTTCCGTGAGCTTTCATGGTCATTCTTGGATAAATCAGCGGAATCCCTGTTTCCAGAGAGACTGCAGTGGCAAGAGGAAGAGCCGCCACGGGAATTCCCGCGATTCTGTCACACTCCAGATCCCGGATGAGCCGGGCATAACCTCTGGCAACTTCAGCCAGAAGAGAGGCATCAGAAGAGACCCGTCTCAGATCGATATAAAAAGGAGACTTCTTTCCGGATTTCAGAGTAAACTCCCCTACTCTGAAACATTCAGTTTTAATCAGGCCTTTCATGATTTTATCTTTTCTGTAGTCCTTCAGGGTGAACGCTTCAGAAGAACTTACCTGCTTTCTGGCCTCGTTCAGTTTATCCCGGTAGTCCCGTGCGGCCTGGGCGGGATCTTCCGCAGCGGCGATTCCCCGGGAAACATTGGGAAGGATTCCCATTCCGTCCCTGCGGCAGCCAGCAGAGACAGCTTCCAGCATATCGCCTCCCTGGGTTCCGATTCCGGGAGTAAGAAACCAGGTATCCGGACAGACCTGTCTTACTTTCTCAAGCGCTTCCGTATCATTACCCGCAACCACAAGCCCCACCTGACTTCCCCATGAGACACACTCTCTTGCAGTCGTAATATAGAGGTCTTCCGTTACATTCCCCGGTTGTTTTACCTGCAGATCCTGAATCGCCACTGCTCCGGGATTGGTGGTTCGGCACAGCAGAAAAACACCGTGTTCATCGCCTTTTTGCAGAAAGGGATCCACAGCATCCCTCCCCATATAGGGAGAAAGGGTAACCGCATCGGCTTTGTAGAAATCGAACAGGGAATCTGCATAAGCCTGGGCAGTGGAACCAATATCATTGCGTTTGGCATCAATCAGCAGAGGAACTTCTTTGGGTATATAGGTCAGGGTTTCCTGCAGAGCTTTCAATCCCTCGGGACCGTACACTTCGTAGAAGGCAATATTGGGTTTGTAACATACCGTATAGGGAAGAGTCGCTTCGATAATGCGGCGGTTCTGATCCACAATTGACCTTAAAGCATCTCCGGGACTCCTGAAATCCACTCTCGGATCAAGCCCCACACAAAGGAGACTCTCTTTTTCCTGACATACTTTTTCCAATTTTTCAAAAAATTTCATCTGCTGTAACTCCGGATTTTCTGCTGCCTGGGAAAGGCAGGTTTTATTTCGATCAAATTGCATCCATTATATTCATTTCCTTCTTGTCTGACCAGAGGCGGAGCCTCCTGAAGGAAGCGTATATTTCCTGATCCACACAAAAATCACAGATTATATTCATTGATATGAGACCTTTTGTTATCTAGACTAATGATAACTTTATATGAAATTTTCTGTTTTCAGAACCATTACCATCCTTATGCTCATCCTGGGGACTTTCCAGGTTCACCCGGAAGAGTCGGCCGCAAAAGGGATTCTCAATAACAGCGGGATGAATATCCGTCAGCACGGTTTTATCACCTTGGAAGGAGAATGGGCTTTTTACTGGAAGCAATTCCTGAGGAATGAGCAGGAAGGAAAAGATCCCATAAGTGTCAATGTACCGGGAACATGGACGGATATTCAGGATCTGCCGGCATATGGCTATGGTACCTACCGTCTGGAAATAAGAAATCTTGTCCCCGGAAGAATCTACAGTCTCTATGTACCCAATATGTTTTCATCTTTCAGAATTTTTCATAACGGGAGAGAGCTGGGATCAAACGGGATTCCCGGAAGATCAAGAGAAGAATCCGTTCCCCTGTTCAGACCCTTTGTCTGCGATTTCACTGCAGAAAAGGATCACAATACCCTGACCGTATGGATAAGCAACTATCATATTAGAACAGGGGGTATCTGGCGGAATCTGAATCTGGGAACCCCCAGGGCCATACAAAAATATTTTCAGACAAGGATGCTTCTGGATATGTTTCTCCTTGGCATTTTTCTCTTTGCCAGTGTTTATCATCTGACGATCTTTTTTTCCCGGAAGGCAGAGAAAGCCCAGCTCTTTTTCGCACTGCTCTGCGTATTGATCACTCTCCGGGTTCTGTCAACAGGAGAACTTGTATTAACCTACCTGATCCCTTCGATTCCCTGGGGGATCATACGGAGGTTTGAATTTGCCCCTTTTGCTCTCACACCGCTGATTCTTCCCCTTTTTATGAAATCCCTGTACCCTTCAGAAACAAAAGACCGGGAAATAAAGGCCTTCATGATCCTGGGAAGCATCACAACGGTTCTTTTTTTGTTGATTCCCAACAGACTGGCAGATTTTTTTATCATCCCGGGAGAAATCATTCTTTTATTTGTTATGGTTTACAACGCCTGGATTATCCTGAAAGCTTTTTATAACAGAAGAGTGGGATCCTTCCTGTTTCTTTCGGCAATGATCATCCTTGTGCTGTCGGTTCTCAACGATGTCCTGTATTCCAACCAGATCATTCAGACTTTATATATCACACCCATTGGTTTTATCCTCTTCATAATCATACAGATGATCATGCTCACAAAAAGGTTCGCCATATCCTGCAAAACCATAGAGAATCTGACTCTCAATCTGAAGGATATCAACAATTCTCTATCCCGTTTTGTTCCTTTTCAGTTTCTGGAATACCTGAAGAAAGAAAGCATTATGGAAGTTTTTCTGGGTGATCAGGTTCATAGAAATATGACAATCCTCTTTGCGGATATCCAGCCTTTTACGTCTTTATCAAAAGAAATGACCTCTGAAGAGAATTTCCGTTTTCTCAACTCTTTCCTCTCCAATGTCATCCCTGTAATCAATCAGGAGAATGGATTTATTGATAAATTCATGGGAGACGGTGTATTGGCCCTTTTTCCGGAAAAGCCGGATCATGCCTTAAAAGCCGCCATCAATCTGCAGCATGCTGTCATGGATTTCAACAGGAACCGGAACAAAGCGGGATACAGAAAAATAAAACTGGGAATCGGGATTCATACGGGGGGAATCATTCTTGGAACAATCGGTGAAACAGACCGTATGGAAGCGGCGGTTATATCCGAAACCGTGGGGATAACATCCGGTATTGAAGGGATGTCGAAAATTTTTGACGCATCCATTCTTATAAGCAAGCAAAGCTATGATCTTCTGGAAAATCCGGAGGCTTACCACTACAGAAATCTGGGATATCTGGAAATAAAGGGGCAAAAGAACAAAATGGAAGTACTGGAAGTTCTCGATGGTCTTTCTCAGGAGGAATGGGAAAGAAAAGTCAGAACAAAAGACATTTTCAATGACGCTGTGAATCACTACATATCCGGAAATTACGCGAAAGCTCTTCTGGGGTTTCATAAGGTTCAGAAAATCGATCCCGAAGACAGAGCCGCATCCTGCTACATAGAGAAATGTGCTCATGCACCGGACAGGTAAAAACCGTATCCTGTTTTACTCACAAAAATAACAAACAATATTTATTGATTAGAGAACTATTCTTATCTAAACTGTAAACCATCATTATGAAAAAGAAAATTCAGAGAACAATCTTAATTACAGCACTTATTTCAGGACTGTTTCCGATTCAAAGCCAGGAACAGGCTGAACAGGGGATACTCCATCATACCGAAATGCACATCAGAAAAAATGGTTTTATTCCGTTAAAAGGGGAATGGGACTTCTTCTGGAAGGATTTTGCAGAAGCCGGAGAAATCAGAAACAATTCCCAGCCTATCATGGTCCCCGGAAACTGGGCTGAAAACAAGACATTCCCTGCCGAGGGCTACGGCACCTACCGTATCCAGCTGCGAGATCTGGTTCCGGGGCAGATCTACTCCCTCTATGTACCGGAGATGCTTACAGCTTTCAAAATTTTTCATAATGACCAGGAGCTTGGAGCCAATGGGGTCATTGGAAAAACAAGGAATCAATCGGTACCGGAATTTCTTCCCTTCACAGTGGATTTTACAGCCCGGAATGAGAATACCCTTACCATCTGGGTCAGTAACTTCCATTACCGGAAAAGCGGTATCTGGCGGAATATCTTTTTAGGGACGCCCTCTTCAATCCATAAAATGCGGCAGAACCGGATGCTGCTGGATATGTTTCTTTTTGGGGTACTCCTTTTTGTAAGCGTCTACCATATAGCGATATATATATTCAGAAAAGAAGAGAATGCCCAGCTCTATTTCGGACTGATCTGCCTGATTATTGCTATCCGAATCATTTCCACAGGCGAACAGCTTCTGGCTTATGCTGTTCCCGCCCTCCCCTGGGAAATTACAAGAAGGCTGGAGTTTTCTCCCTTTGCGCTGGCACCGATCCTGCTCCCTCTGTATATGAAGTCCCTTTTTCCCTCTGAAACGAAACAATGGCATATCAGGGTATCCCGATTTATCGGCATTATAACAGGGGGTCTCTTTTTCATACTGCCCGTAAGAATATCAAACAAGGCTATCCTGCACGCGGAAATCATTCTGGTGCTGGTTCTTTTATACAGCATTTATGTAATCACCCGCGCTGTCATCAATAAAAGAATAGGATCTTACATGATCCTTTCAGCCATGTTCATTTTACTTTTGACCTCGCTGAATGATGTGTTCTATTCCAATCAGATTTTCCAGACTTTTTACATGTCACAGATAGGATTTATCATTTTTATCATTATGCAGGCAGTCATGCTTACCAGACGTTATGCCTACTCTTTCAAAACCATTGAAAACCTGACTCTGAATCTGAAAGATTTCAACAGTTCTCTTTCCCGTTTTGTTCCTTTTCAGTTTCTGGAATATCTGAATAAGGGCAGCATTCTGGAAGTGTTCCTGGGAGATCAGGTACATAAGAACA
This sequence comes from Oceanispirochaeta sp., assembly GCA_963677615.2. Classification (GTDB taxonomy): domain Bacteria; phylum Spirochaetota; class Spirochaetia; order DSM-2461; family DSM-2461; genus Oceanispirochaeta. The sequence goes on from CAXXQW010000004.1 coordinate 68,972, forward strand.
TGACGATACTTTTTGCAGATATCCGTTCTTTTACCACTTTGTCGGAAAATATGACTCCCGAAGAGAATTTCCGGTTTCTCAACTCTTTTCTCTCAAACGTTGTTCCGGTCATCAGGGAAGAAAACGGGTTTGTGGATAAATTTATGGGCGACGGAATCATGGCTCTTTTTCCTGAAAGCCCGGATCATGCGTTAAAAGCAGCCGTAAGCCTGCAGAATGCGGTACTGGATTACAACAGGAACAGAGACAGGGCTGGCTACAGAATGATAAAACTGGGCATAGGGATCCATACAGGCGGGATAATGCTCGGAACGATCGGAGAACATGACCGAATGGAAACCACTGTGATTTCGGATACTGTGAATATTGCCTCCCGCATGGAAGAGATGACCAAGACTTTCGGAGCATCCATAATCATCAGCAAGCAAACCTATCAGATACTGGAGAATCCTGATGAATACCACTACAGATACCTTGGCCCTGTAGAAGTAAAAGGCAAAAAAAATGAGATCGAAATTCTGGAAGTTCTGGATGGTCTGAGCAGAGAGGAATTTGAGAAAAAAGACAAAACCAGAGAGATTTTTACCGATTCGGTCAATTACTTTATCCAGGGGAATTACGCTAAATCACTTTTGGGATTTCATAAGGTTCTGGAGAGCAATCCCGATGACAAGGGTGCTTCCTATTTTATTGAGAGATGCGCCAGAAAATCTGAAAAATAGCTGATCCTCTTCCTTTTCAGCCGGAAACTTTCAAAGAAGAGGAACGCTTTCCTACTGTTCTACATCAGAATTGAACCCACATAACTTCATAGGGCTCCAGGGTTATTGTCCATACCCCCTCTTCCACCTGAATGGAGCTTCCCCCATCGGTCAGACAGTTTACTTCATCTGATAGGGGAATGGGGCAGTTTCTGCCATCCAGGGTCATATAAAGGCGTCTTCTGGATGTATTTTGCAGACAGAGAATATTTTCGCTGCCGTCGTAGGCTGTCCTGACCAGCGCAAAAACTTCAGGATCCAGCTTTAGGACAGTCTGAGGGGATGTGGGATCAAAAGCTTTATGAGCTCTGCGGATTTTTAAAAGAGTGCCGAATCCTTCAAAAATATACCTTCTCAGAGACTCCTCCTGATCCAGTTCTGCTTCAAGGGCATCCAGATCCAGTTTTTCCCGGTTGATCCTCCGGTTGATGCCCGATTCCTCAACTCCTTTCTGCCAGTTGCCCGACCCCAATATGCTGTGAACATAAATGCCCGGTACGCCTGCCATGCAGAGCATGATTGCCTGGGAAGAGAGAAACTGCTGAGCCCGGAGAGGAACCGGCAGATCAGGATGGGTAACCGCATCCCTGTAATTAATATTCAATTCGTAGGGGATATCCCCGCGGGGAGTGGCCTTATAGGAAACCCGGCCCCCTCTGGAATGAACCACTTTAATCATATTATCGATCTCCTGGTCATTCAGATATCCCCGGGCTCCCAAGACTCCTATTCCGTCATGGGACGACATAAAGTTGAAATATGTATGATCCCCTTCTATGTCAGGCAAACTGGAAGCCCATTCTGTCAAATGAACTGCATTTTCTCTAATAAAAGCATCCAGAGTCAAAGGAGGAAGAGTAAACTGATAGACCATGTGGGCTTCATTATTTCCATCACCGAAATAGGAAATATTTTCTTCATGAGGAACGTTGGTCTCGGTCAGGACAATCACATAGGGAGCAATCTCTTTCAGAACGGCTCTAAACAGCTGTACCATGGCATGAGTCAGCGGATGATGCATGCATGTGGTTCCTATCTCCTTCCACAGAAAACCGATCGCATCCAGGCGGATAATCTGGGCTCCCTGAGAGATATAAAAAAGAATAATATCCACAAACTCCAGAAAAACATCAGGTTCGGAAAAATTCAGATCCACCTGATCAGCACTGAATGTTGTCCATATATGTTTTTTCCCGCGGGAAGTTTCAAATTCTGTCAAAAGAGGAAGAGCCCGGGGGCGGAAAACCTTTGAGAGGTCTACAGACGGATCAACCTCATGAAAATAGTTCAGATACTTTTTCTCACCCTTCAGATACCCCTTGAACCATTCGCTTTGAACACTGCAATGGTTCAGAACAAGATCGAACATGAGATTGAATTTTTCTCCCAGAGCTTTCATATCTTCCCAGCTGCCCAGATCCGGATCTATTTCTCTGTAATCGATCACTGAAAAACCGTCATCCGATGAATAGGGGGAAAAGGGAAGAATATGGATTCCGGAAATCATATCCTGGAGCCTCTTGTCTGCAAACTCCTTCATCACCTGAAGAGGCGGGTCCCCCTCCCTTCTGATGGAATCACCATAGGTGATCATAATAACATCATCTTCGCTGAGCGGAAGTTTACCGGTTAAAACCTTTTTCCCGGGTATCATGGGCTTCCACTGGTCCAGCAGAAGACTCAGTCTCTTCAGAATCTCATCTTTCTGGTCACCGTAAATATCGGTCAACAATTGTTCTTTGGTTTTCATACTTTCAATTATAGAACAAAAAAAAAGGCAGTTGCAGTAAGAATAAAAAAAAAGCAGCCTCATCCCCGGCCGGGATCAGACTGCTTTTTTCGCACTATGGTTTATGAGGGAGTTATGACATGAGACTCAGTTTGCCCGAACCTGTTTTGTCATTGTGGATTGTACCACATAGCTCTGTTCAAACCCTTCCAGAGACTGTACCTGGGTATTGAATTTGTCGGCTTCCGCTTTTGTATTGAAGGCTCCTATCCTGACACGGTACCTGGTAGATCCATCAATGGATTTTACCTGAATCGTGCTGCTGACCCCCTTATCCTTAAGGTAACCGCTCACGCTTTCCGCTTTTGTCATGGTGGCATAGGAACCTACCTGAATCCAGTAAACCGTAACTTTTACGTCCCTATAGACAGGATCAGGCTCGGAAATGACGGGTTTTGGGTTCTCAACGGGCACGACAGCTGTTTCGGTGACTTCCGGAACCTGTTCTCCGTCGTCTTCCGTAATAAGCTCCACAATAAAAGATTCCTCTTCCGGATTCTCTTCCTGCAGTTCAGGATACTCTTCAGACTTCCGTGCCCATTCAATAGGATCAAACTCCTCGGGAGTTTCGGAAGGAAGAGCTGTGGTAGCGGCCAGAGCCGGCTTCGGGTCTCCGGTCTGTTTGTCAGGGGAGAAAAAGAAAAATCCTGCAAACCCCACAATCAGCAGAAGTCCCAGGGCAGACAAAAGTACCCAGAGAGTCTTCATGGGATTATCTTCCCTACTGTTTTTTTTATTTTCCATTTCCATACTGTCTGTCTCACTCCGGCGGAAGGATGCTCAGCAATCTTTCGATCTGCTTTTTCAGCCTCTTCCTGGTTCCATCATTCTTTATAATATAAGTATCGACCTTGGAAAAAAAATATTGAGGGTTTAGTTCTCTTTGTGACTGAAATCGTTTCATCAGATTCCGGAAAGATTTACCATCCCTTCTCCATGCCCGCCAGAAACGGATATACCAGGGTGATGAAACCCAGAGAATCCGATCACATTTTTTCCAGAAATCACTTTTCTGAAGGGCTGCTGCGTTCAGAATCAAGGGCTTTTCAGCCTGCTGTCTGTCCCTTATCAAAGACGAAAGCCTCCTGTCCAGTTCCGGATAGATCAGGTCTTCCAGAGTCTTCAGTTTCCGGGGATCCGAAAATACAATAGGTCCCAGTTTTTTCCGATCAACCCTTCCTGTTTCATCCAGTATTTTTTTTCCAAAAAGATCCGCGGCCTGACTGGAGAAATCCGATAAAATCTGATGAGACATCACATCAAGGTCGAGAGACACCCATCCTTTTTCTTCCAGCAGTGCGGCAACCTGGTTTTTTCCGGAGCAGCTTTTTCCGGCCAGTCCGTAGATCATACTCAGTGAATATCTCCCCAGCTTCTGCCTGTTTCCACATTGGCTTTCAGAGGGACTTTCAGTTTTATAACACCTTCCATCACACCCTTAAGAAGTTCCTTACAGGTTTCAATCTCCTGTTCGGGAACTTCAAGGATGATCTCATCGTGAACCTGCAGAAGAACCCGGGCCTGCAAATTTCTGGCTGTCAGCTCCGCATCCAGAACCAGCATGGCTTTTTTAACAATATCAGCGGCGGTTCCCTGAATTCTGGTATTGACCGCCGCTCTTTCAGCGCCGCTCTTTTCCATTTTATTTTTACTGGTTATGCGGGGGATCGGCCTGAAACGGCCCATGATCGTATAAACACCCCCATCCAGTTCGGCCTGTTTGACTGTTTCTTCAACAAATTTTCTGATACCCGCATATTCCTCAAAGTAGGTATCAATAAACTGCTTTGCCTCTCCCCGGGGAATTTTTAGCTCATTGGAGAGCCTGAAAGCTGACATGCCGTACATAACCCCGAAATTGATGGTTTTGGCAATGCGGCGCTGTGAGTCGGTGACCTCTTCAGGAGCAATCCTGAATATTAAAGACGCCGTTTTTCTATGAACATCCTGACCGGTCGAAAAGGCTTCTATCAAACCGGTATCCCCCGAAAGATGGGCCAGTACGACAAGTTCTATCTGAGAGTAGTCAGCCGATAAGAAAAGACACCCTTTCCCGGGATGAAAAGCTTTTCGTATCCTTCTGCCGTTTTCATCCCTTACAGGGATATTCTGCAGGTTGGGATCTTTACTGGCCAGACGTCCTGTCGCGGCGCCTGTCTGAATATAGGAGGTATGGATTCTCCCTGTACCGGGATTGATCATAGCCGGCAGAGTATCTACATAGGTGGATTTCAATTTGGCCAACCCCCTGTACAGGAGGATTTTTTCTGGAACAGGATCCTCCTCCGCCAGCTGTTGAAGAACACCGTTGTCCGTGGAATAACCGCTTTTGGTCTTTTTCACAGGCTGGAGTTTCCGGTCAGTGAATAGTACCTCCTGAAGCTGTTTGGTACTGTTTATGTTGAATTTCTTTCCGCAGAGGGTATAAATCTCTTTTTTCAGCAGATCTAGGGCATCATTCAGCTCGTGGGAGTACAGATCCATTTCTATCTGATTAAACAGGATTCCCCGGTATTCCATTTCAGCGAGGATGCGCACAAGTGGCATTTCCAGAGTCTCAAACAGCTCTTTAAGCCCTTTCTCATCCAACAATGGGGAAAGGACTTCATAAAGCCGCCAGGTTATGTCAGCATCTTCCGCAGCATAATCCACGGCGTTCTCCAGGGGGACATCCGAAAAAATCTCTCCCTTACCCACCACATCGGAAAAGTGGACGGTTTTATAATCCAGATACCTTTCTGCCAGAAAGTCCATATTAACAGGGGTACCCGCATCAATCATCCAGGCTGCCACCATGGTGTCAAAGTAGGCTTCTCCCAGATCAATGCCCCATCTTTTCAAAACCTTCCAGTCATATTTAATATTCTGACCGATAATTTTTATTTCCGGATCTTCCAGGACAGGTTTCAGCTGTTTTTTAATCAGATCTTCCGGAAGGCACGAGGCCCCTGAAGCATGAATGGGAATATAACAGGCCTGATTGCCTCCCACAGAGAGACAAATCCCTACGGGATTCGCCTGCATGGGATCCAGAGAGTCTGTTTCCGTATCAAGGCTGACAACCCCGGCCGAGCGGATTTTCCCAATCCATTGTTCAAGACTCTCCCCGGTCAGAACAGCTTCGTAACTGCCTTTGCCGTTGTTTTTCTTCTTTTCCGGTTCTACTTCCAGAACCGCTTCGGGGTCAAGTTCCCTGGCCAGGCTGCCAATGCCTTCCCGGAGAAAAACCTTTGCGGCTTCCCCGCGATTCCCTCCGGAAATTTTTAAAAGCTCATCAGAGTACTCCATGGGAACCTCTGTATGGATTTTCACCAGCTCCTTGCTGAAAAAAGCTTTTTCCCTGTTCTCTTCCAGCTTCTGCTTCTGGCTTTTGCTTTTTATTTCATCCAGATGGTCGTAGATCCCTTCCAGGGAACCATATGTCTGAAGTAATTTCGCTGCTGTTTTAGGGCCGATTCCCGCCACACCGGGAACATTATCAGCCGAGTCTCCCACCAGGGAGAGATAGTCAATAATCTGTTCCGGCCAGACTCCCCGGTCTTCAAAAACACTTTCCCGGTTCATTTCCACAAGTTCACCCTTTTCGGGTTTTAAAACGGCAATATTCCCGCCCACAAACTGAAGCAGATCTTTATCTCCCGAAATAATATACGCCTTACGGCCTTCCGCACTGGCTTTCAACGCCAGTGTTCCCATAAGGTCATCTGCTTCATAACCGTCAACACGGAGTGTAGGCACTCCCAGATGATTAAGGATCTCCTCAATCAGGGGAATCTGTTCATGAAGATCATCGGGTGTTTTATCTCTGGTGGCTTTGTATTCAGGATACATTTCATGACGGAAAGTTTTGGTTTTTGAGTCCATGAGTACAACCAGATGACTTGTCTCTCTTTTTTGCAGAATACTGAAAAGGGTGCGGAAAAATCCAAAAACGGCAGAAATATTTCTGCCGTCCCCATTTCTCATGGGCTGTCTTATAAAGGCAAAATAGGATCGATAGATAACACTGTATCCATCAAGGAGGTAAACGGGTTCTTTCATAATCTGATATCTATCAGTGCGGGGACTGATTCCTTTTTTATGGGCTTGGTGCGGGGTATACAGAGAGATTTCTGCTCCTCTTTGAGTCTATTCATAACAGAACGGACCTCATTCATCAAGAGACGGCTTCTGGCAGACGCCTTTTTTCCTGTCCCGTTCAGCTCTTCCCTCTTCAGTCTCACCGATTCAGGTAGAACAGGCAGGAGACCGGCAAAAACGGAATAGGCTTTTTCTCTGAGGATAATGCGGGAAATGCAGTCCCTCTCGGTTATCAGAAAATTCTGCAGAGACTGAAGTTTTTTCTTTCCTATTTCCCGAGAGAAATTGTCCAGTAAAGAGATATAATTCCTGTAAAGGAGATCCAGTTCAGATAAAAGAGCATTCAGATAGGATTCTGGAGTGCCGGCAGGCATCCGCAAATCTCTCCTATCCGGCGATATTAACACCGAGAGGATCGGTATTACCGTTCTGTTGAGTTTTTCCTTCAATCGCTGCCCAGGCGTCTCTTAGTTCTACCAGCATATTCCTGATATCCTTCAGATGACCGGGTTTTTTCTGAATATTCGCTTCCATAAGCTGCTGATTGAAGAATGTATAAAGGCTGTACAGGTTTCTGGCGATTTCACCGCCTTTTTCAAAATCGAGAGAGGCCATCAATTCTGTTATCACATCCTGGGCTTTTACAATGGAATTGTGCACCGAATCCAGTTTCGGGGATGGACCGGCCATCTCCTTTTCGGCTTTATCCATCTGCTTAATCGCTTCATCGTAAAGCATGACAATAAGCCGTCCCTGTCCTGCAGTTTTTACTCTTGTCTGATGATAAGCGTTTAACGGATTTCTGTTCATGTAAAAGCAGCCCTCCCTGATTCTTCCCTATATTTTCGGCAAATCAAAAACAAATCTTTAAAAGAATTGGTAAAAAATCTATATCTCCTTACCACTTTTTTCAACCCTGATTGATACTTTTCCATCAATTATTAACAAAGACCTGTTTCCCGCCCTTCAATACTTGCTGTTTAGAAAGGATTCCAGGGAAACAAAATCGTATCCCTGCAGGATCAGTCCTTCAATGAGCATACCCAGCTGCCTGTAAAGATAGTCGTCTCTCTCGGAAAATTTTCCGAGGGTTACAGGAATGATGGTACCGGGTACAACACTATCCAGAATATCATGGATGATTGTCAGGTTATCCTTATAAAGAGTGTTCTGTGTACTGGTGGTTCCAACCCAGTCGGGAATATCCAGTTCTTTCCCCACATAAATATAATTCAATACTCCCGTTGTATCCAGGATTTCCTTATTCAGATAGTAGTAGGGAGTATGCCAGATCATGGACATTTCCTTACCGGTTGTTATGAAATAGTCATCCTCATTTCTGGCCAGCCCCTTTTTCAGGAATTCCCTGTTGATCTGATACCTTGGATCAGCCATATTGAAATAGGTATAAAACAGGGATCCTACGGAGTGTCCGGATTCAGAAATGAGTCTTGTGCTGTCTGGATAGTTATTAATAAAATCACCATTGACAAAGAAAGTCACAGGAATTCCATAGCCTGATAATAGATCCAGCAGCTCCAGAAGACCTTCCGAGGAGTTAACGGCATTGATAACCAGGGTTACTTCTTTTCTTCCCCGGCTGTTGCCCTTAGAGAAGTACCAGGGAATCTCCCGGCTGTTTGTGGTATAAACAGGCAAGGCTTCGGATATGTTTGTTTTCCGGAAAGTCCGGAAAAACTCACTGGTTGTATAACGGTCGTTTTTCCGGATTTTCAGATTCCGGGCATACCAGGATCCGGGACGGTCTTCCAGGTATATCCTGTATGTATCGTTGCTCAGACGTCCTTCACGGAGATCCTCGGTCTCTGTTTCCTGCCATTCCAGGAAATCACTGTACTGAAAGATTCTGTTGTTAACTCCCGCCAGAAGTTTATTATCCGCTGTAAAACTCAGAACATCAGCCTGACTGAGACCGATAAGCCTCTCCTCGCCGTCAGAGATCTCTTTCTGTAAAGCCCTCCCCAGAAGGATGTAGCCTTTCTCTGTCCAGTACACTTTCAGGGGTGAATCGATCTCAAAGGTATGCACAATTTCCTTTAACTGGTTTTCCAGAATGGTCACACTGTCTTTTTCCAGAAGGGCAATCTCATCTTTTTCCGGGCTGAAATCTACTCGGAATACATCCTTTTCAGAGAGGAGGAGAAAGCGGCTGCCTTCTCTGTCATCCAGATAATAGACCCTCCCGGAAGTAAGGTCCCGGGAGGAAATATGGGTTACAAGGGTATGGTTATCGGTCCATCCGGCAGAGTCTATGGAAAAACCGTAGGGAACCTTAATATGGGGAGACTGCAGCAGAGAGTCCCGGGAGGAAGTTAAACCTGACAGGGGAAAAACAAATCCGTCCCTTCCGTCTCTCACAATAAATACGGAAGATCCTGTACCATTTATGGTAAAGCTGTCAAAAAGAGGATCAAAAGCAAGGGGAATCCGCCCCCAGACGGCTCCTTTCTGGAAGGGGTCTGCGTAAAAGGAACGGGTAAAAAATTCGGAACTATGAACCCGGTAAATCAGTTTTCCGCTGAAAAGGTACAGGTAGTTACCTTTTCCCCAGGATGCGGAATTCATATAGCGGTGCCCGAGTTTTCTGAACTCCTCCGCCGGAATCCGGCTGCTCAGATACTGATCGATCGAATAATAATAAAGCTCCTTGTTCCTCCTGTAAATAAAATACCGGGAATCGGGAGACCATTTAGCCAGAACCGTACTGAAGTCGCGGGGAAGTGCCCCGGAGATTGAGATAGAAACATTCCTGTCATAGTCATAAAGATACAGGCCCACAGAAAGATTCTCTTCTTCTTTCACATACAGGGTGTAACGGCCATCGGGTGAGTGATAAACAGGGAGGAGTTTTAAAGGTGAAACCGGGTTTCCATCGGAGAAAGAGGGAATAAAATCCGATCTGTACCAGCGGGACTTCTCCTGTTCATAGTGATAGAGCCCGAAATGATTGTAAATCCTAAGTTCATTCCTCTCTGGAAAATAGGCACTGTTTTCGGGAAATACAGTAACAGCTTCTGATTTGAGAGTATCTGCCCTGCCCAGAACAGCCGTATTGTAGGCATACCCTTCGGTAACCGGATTTCTGATTATCAGGGAAATCTGACTGTCATTACTGATATCCGGCCCTGAAAGGAGCAACTGTCTCTGCTGGGCATGAATCGCAATGATGGGGAGGAGTAAAATGAGTAGAAAAATTTTCAGTATTCGGATCATCAATAGCTATTATCGGTATAAAGGCTCTTAATGATGAGACTTAGCCAGAAAAGCTTCCAGTTCTTCTTCCAGACTATCCAGGCAGGACTGCAGTTTATCCAGAGCCTCAAGCTTCTCTTTTACCTGGATCTTCTCCATCTTGCCGAAAGGCTTTTCCAGAACTTCCTGCAGTTCGGTTTTGTTCTCAAGACTCTTCCCGCACCAGGGGCAATAGACATAACAGGAGCTGGTCAGCTTACCGCAATATGAGCAAAATTTGACTTCTTCCATAGACAGCTCCTTTCTCTGGTATAAACAGGGTCTACTTTAAATATTAACCAGATCAATCAAAATCTCAATAGAATTATACGCTTCATCGGATAAATCTTCTTTTTTAATGTATCCCTTGATAAGAGCTTCTGCCACAGGAACTCCCGGATCACCATCTTCAATATAGAACCTTTCGAGCATATCTTTTCTGAATGATTTGTGCTTTTCTATGGCCACTTCCAGGGTATCAGGGCCTATCCTCTTTTTTTTCCATTTGTCGAACTCTCTGGAAAGTTCCAGCAGAGCCTGCTCCTGTGCGATTCTGAAAGACTGTTTTTTTAATTTTTTCAGTTCCGCCAGAACCTTGCTGCTGTATTCCGCCATATCAGAGAAGCTCCGATGCCAGCTCTGCCAGGGGGCTCCTTTCCGAGTGCCCCAGGGTGATATGACCGGCAATATCAATGTCCCGGAATGCCTCCACAAGGCAGGTCAGCCCGTTGGACTCTGCATCCAGATAGGGGTTGTCTATCTGATAGGGATCTCCTGTGAGAACAACCTTGGTCCCTTCTCCGGCCCGGCTCACAATAGTTTTGACTTCATGAGGACTGAGGTTCTGGGCTTCGTCTATGATGATGTACTGTTTGGGAAGGGAACGTCCCCTTATATATGTAAGGGCTTCAATTTCAATGACCTTGTTGTTCATTACCTGATCTATGCTTTTCAGATTCTGCCTGTGAGCCACATCGATAATATATTCCAGATTATCAAACAGAGGCTGCATCCAATGGCTCATTTTCTGATTTTTCGCTCCCGGAAGGTATCCGATATCCTTACCCATGGGAATAACCGGCCTGCTGAGAAGGACCCGGGTATACTTTTTTTCATCCATGGTTTTCTGAAGTCCCGCGGCCAGGGAGAGGAGCGTTTTTCCCGTACCGGCCTTCCCCACAAGAGTCACCAGTTTGATATCATCGTTAAGAAGCAGATCAAAAGCAATACGCTGCTGGGGATTGAGAGGCCAGATTCCCATAATGGAATCCTCTAAGGAGGAAGGAACATGAACAACCGAGTTTTCCGATTTGTTGTACCTGGCCAGATGAAAAGCCTTTGAGTCGCCGCCCTCTTTTAAAAAGAGGTACTGATTGGGATAAATATTCGCTTCCGGAGCCTGGGCTTTTCCCTCTTTCAGCATATCTTCAATGATTTTTCTCTCACCGTCCAGTTCTCTGGTTCCTTCATAAAGGGACTGGATGTTAACCTTGTGCTTCTCATAATCTACAGCTTTAATACCTATGGAAATGGCTTTTATTCTGGCATTGATGTCTTTGGATACAAAAAAGACATTTTTATTATGCTTCTGCAGAAAACGGGCACAGAGAATAATTTTGTTGTCCATTTTTGCTGAGGAAAGAGAGTCCTCCACAGATTTATCAAAGTCAAGGATAACCCTGAGAAGTCCTCCGTTATCCAGCTTTACACCTCTCTGCAGATTTCCGTGACGGCTTATTTCATTGATAAACCGGATAGCCGCCCTGGCACTTCTCCCACGTCCTTCATGCTCGGTTTTCAGTTTATCCAGCTCTTCCAGCACCCAGATGGGAATAACAACTTCGCTGTTCCGGAATGACATAATGGCATCAGGTCTGTGGATAAGAACATTCGTGTCTACAACAAATGTCTTGGCTCGTTCTTTCATATGATGGCGACTCCCTGTGGTGAAACATATTCTACATTATAATTTGAATGCAAAAATACCGCAAGAATGAAGATTTTTCTGAAACGATGTTTCAAAACAAACACGGTAAACATGAAATATATTTCACTCCACAGCCTTTCAAAACGGAATATATTTCTCAAGAAGTCTGGAACAAATTGACAAACTTTGATTTTTCCGATTATTCTTTTGCTTATTATGTACGTAGTTATACTTGGTGCCGGCCGCGTGGGAACGCAGCTTGCACGGCAATTGATTGCCGAAAATAAAGACGTCGCCCTGATCGAAAGAGACCCGGATAAGGCAAGAGATGCCGCAAACAGGCTGGATTGTCTGGTTATCAACGACGAAGGGAATAATCTGGAAAGCCTGACAAAGGCGGGTATTCAAAAAGCCGATATCTTTGTCAGCGTCACCGCATCGGATGAAACAAACCTGATTGCCTGCGGCCTGGTATCCGCAGAGTTTGAGAGTGTCAAAACCATTGCCAGGGTTAGGAACCTGGACTATTCACGGACAAAAATGATCTCCAACTCCTTTCTCGGCATCGACCATGTTATCAACCCCGAAATTGAAGCGGCCAGGATTATCAATTACGCTATCAGTCATGGTGCCAGAAGCGATATCATGCTTTTTGAAAACACCAGCCTTCAGATGAGGAACCTGACCATAAAAAGAGACTCCATTTTTCAGGACAGGGATCTTAAATCGATCCGCCAGGATATGGATTTCGCGTTTCTGGTGGCAGCGGTTCTCAGGGATGATAATTTTCTGATTCCTTCCGGAGAGACCAGGATTTTAGAAGGGGATCAGCTCTATATACTCTCTACAGAAAAGGGGTTTGAGACCATCTTTCAGATGGAATATCAGGAGAGCAGGGAGATCAACAGGATTCTTATTGTCGGGGGGGGCCATATCACATCCTACGTAGCTGATGAGATTCTCCAGCATGACGGTGTGACATCCTCCATCCCCGGACTATCCCGGCTGTCCCGGCTTATTAAAAAGGGCAAAAAACAGCTTCATATCATCGAAAAAGATTATGATCGCTGCAAAGAGCTGGCAGAAAGATATCCACAGGCCCTTATAACTCATGCGGATGTAACGGAAGATCACTTTCAGGAAGAAGAGTTCCTCAAGGATCTGGATCTGATCATCACAGCAACGAATAACCAGGAACTGAATATTATAACCGGAATCTACGCAAAAACTCTGGGTGTACCCAAATCCCTGGCTCTTGTTACCAGAAACAGTTACCGGACCATGGCTCACAACCTTGATGTGGATATGACGGTCTGTCTGAATGACACAGTGGTAAATTCGATTCTGAAGATAATCCGGAAAGGGAACATCAAAAATGTTCATGCCTTGTCGGGAGGCAAACTGGAAGTGATTGAATTCCTGATTAATGAGGATTCTCCCATTAAAGGCAAGAAAATCAGCGAGATCCGGCTGCCCGCAAACAGTCTGATAATTTTTATCTCCCATGAAGGTCAGGATATCATCCCGACGGGCGATACCATGATCAGCACGGGAGACCATCTGGTTATGATCCTGGAACGGAATTCCATTTCCAGAATAGAATCCATCATCAGCGGTTAAGAGATATGAAACTGAAACTGATTATTCACGTTCTGATAATACTGCTGGTTATTATTGCAGCCTTTATGCTTATTCCTGCGGGGATAGCCCTCTTTTATGGAGAAATTCAGAGTTTCAAGGCTTTTATCATTCCTGTACTGGTGCTGATTCCCTTTTCCGGGGTGATCTATTTTATCACCAGAAACAACAGGAATAAAATCATGAGCCCCAGAGACGGATTTATGCTGGTAACGCTCAGCTGGATCGGGGCTTCCGCTCTGGGGGCCCTCCCGTTCTATCTGTCCGGGGCTATACCATCCTATACGGATGCGTATTTTGAAACCATGTCGGGATTTACCACCACAGGGGCATCCATCCTTACAGCGATTGAAGGGCTGCCCTACTCTATCCTTTTCTGGCGGAGCCTGACTCACTGGCTGGGAGGAATGGGAATTGTTGTGCTTACTGTTGCCATATTCCCCCTTCTGGGAATTGGAGGCATGCAGCTTCTGAAAGCCGAAGCTCCCGGGCCTTCTGTAGATAAAATCACCCCGAAGATTACCCACACCGCCAAAATCCTCTGGTTTATCTACCTGGGTCTGACAATCATAGAAACAATTCTGCTCATGATGGGAGGGATGAATCTTTTCGATTCTCTGACCCATACGTTCGGAACCATGGCAACCGGAGGTTTTTCTCCCAAGAATACCAGTGTGGGGTACTATGATTCAGGCTGGATCGACTGGGTAATCACAATTTTTATGGTAATGGCGGGAATGAACTTTGCCCTGTATTTCAAACTCATAACCGGACGCATCCGTGATATGTTTATGGATACGGAGATGAAAGCCTATCTGGGAATATTTGCCGCGGCCTCATTGGCTATTACTTTTTCTCTCCTGAATAACAATGTTTATGAAAGTTTCGGCAAGGGTCTCAGATTTGCAGCATTTCAGGTAGCGTCTATCCTGACAACCACAGGATATGCCACGACCGATTTCGACCTCTGGCCCGCTTTCAGCAAAATCATCCTCTTTCTGATGATGTTTATCGGAGGCTGCGCCGGCTCCACAGGAGGTGGTATCAAAGTTGTCAGGATTGTCACCCTGTTCAAGCTGGCCCTCCGTGAACTCCGCCGGCTGATTCACCCCAGAGGAGTCTTTCATCTGAGACTGAATAAAATGGTCATAAGGAAAGACATTATCAGCGTTATTACCGGCTTTGTTTTCCTTTATATGGTTACCCTTCTGGTTACAACTGTTGTTGTAGCCGGCGGCGGGTATGATATACTGACCTCATTTTCTACAGCTCTGGTAACCGTGGGAAATATCGGTCCCGGGTTCAGCAAAGTCGGACCGACCATGAATTATGCCTTTTTTCAGGACGGCATCAAATGGTTCCTCAGTCTGGCCATGATGCTGGGAAGACTGGAAATCTATACTGTCCTGGTAATACTGACACCCTGGTTCTGGAAGAAACAGTAACCGGATTTTATCATAGGCAGATAAAAACACCCCGATCGTTTCGGGGTGTTTTTATATAATAGATGAGAGACTATTATTTGAATTCACCCAGGTTCTCTGATGTAACAGGCAGATAGGGAATAAACAGAGGATCTTCAACAGGTTCTCCGTTGACAATCTTGATAGCCGCATCAATGGCCATACGGCCCTGACCTATGGCATCCTGGAATACAGTTCCCATCAGCCGCCCCTCTTCAATTGCAGACAGTGCATCAGCGGTAGCATCAATACCATAAACCTTGATTTTATCCTGAAGACCCGCATTTTCTACTGCTTTCAAAGCTCCCATGGCCATATTGTCATTCTGTGCAGCAACAACCGTAATATCCTGACCTGCCTGAAGCCAGCTTTCCATAAGCTGAAGAGCCTGATCCCTCTGCCAGTTACCGGTCTGCTCTACAATAACACTCAGATCAGTTCCTTCAAAAGCTTCAAGGAGTCCATTTTTTCTTCCTATCTGGGCATCATGGCCGATGATTCCCATCAGAAGGGCGACGTTTCCGGCACCTCCGGTATCATTGACAATCATCTCTCCCTGAATCCGGCCCGATTCCGGGGCATCAGAACCGACAAAAGTTACGCATTCATCCTGATTTTTAATCATATTGGTCAGGGTAAATATCGGAATTCCCGCTTTATTGGCTTTTTCTACCGCAGGAGCGCATCCCTCCATGGATGTAGGAGCAATAATAATCACATCCACATCCTGGGCAATCAGATTTTCCACCTGGGATACCTGTTTTTCCGCTTTACCTTCTCCATCCAGCAAAATCAGTTTTACACCGAGTTCCGCAGCTCTTTCCTCCATTGCTTTGGTAACAATCCGGAAATAGGTATCATTCAGCCATTGAATGGTGGCACCGATTCTGATCTGACCGTCATCCTCTCCCTGTCCGTTTGCTGTCAGAGGCAGAATACACAGAGCCGCCAGTAGAAAAAAAACTAGAAACCTTTTCATAACAAAATCTCCTTTTCTATATTTTGATCATACTGAAGATGATCATTTTCACTTGGAACGAGACCGCATATCGATGAATACGGCCAGGATGATGATGGAACCTTTGACTATCTGCTGGTAATAGGACGGCACGTTTATCATATCCAGACCGTTACTGATCACCTGGATAATAAGAGCACCAATGATTGTTCCATGAAGCAAACCGACCCCGCCGGTTGTACTGGTTCCCCCGATTACCGCTGCGGCAATGGCATCCAGTTCATACCCCTGTCCGGCTATGGGAGACCCCACAATGGTTCTGGATGACAGCAGCAAGCCTCCGAAGCCGGCAAGTGCCCCGGCCAGCATATAGACCATGATCTTGATCCTGTTCACATTGAGCCCCGAAACATGAGCGGCAGTTTCATTCCCCCCTACCGCATAGATATGACGCCCGAAACGGGTATTTTTCAACATGTACTGAAACACAACAAATACAACAGCAAAGAAGATGATTAATATGGGAATCCCCAGGATCTCACTGTTTGCCAGAGCTTCATACTGATCTGAAAGGTTGATAACCTGCATGCCGCTGCAGGCAAGGAGAGCCAGCCCCCGTCCTATGGTCATTGTTCCAAGAGTCACTATAAAAGGGGGGATTCTTCCGTAGGAAGTGAGAACCCCGTTCAGCAGACCGAAAACAACACCCGTCAGAATACCCACAAGGAGGGGTACCAGAATGGGGAAGTCACCCGGATGCCCGAAGTGAGCAGCCAGGACTCCTGAAACAGCCACAACCGCACCGGGAGAAAGATCCAGTCCTCCGCTGATGAGAACCAGTGTTGATCCCACTGCAATGATTCCTATGATGGAAACCTGATTAAGCACATTTATAATATTTTTCAAGGTAAAAAAATAAGGTGATAAAAACGAGAGAGTAATACATAAAAGCAGAAAAGCTATATAGATACCGAATTTTGATGATTGTTCCCTGACCTCTGTCATAGTGATTGTCATTGCATATCCTCCAGATTCTGGCCTGTGGCCAGACACATGATTTTTTCCTGACTGAAATCCTTCCGTTCCAGTTCTCCGGTAATTTTTCCTTCATGCATCACAAGAACCCTGTCACACATACCGATGATTTCCGGAAGTTCCGAAGAGATAAGTATTATGGTTTTTCCTTCTGCCGCCAGAGAACTGATCAATTTATGAATTTCCGCTTTTGCAGCCACGTCAATTCCCCTGGTAGGCTCATCCATAATGAGAATTTCAGGTTTGCTGAGCATCCATTTACCGATAACCACTTTCTGCTGGTTACCTCCGCTGAGATTTTTTACACACTGTCCATGACTGAATGCCTTGATCCCCATACTGTCGATCTGTGACTGAACAGCTTTTTTTTCCTTATCTTTCTGAATTCTGTTCAGGACGGAATAGTTTTTCAGGGTGGAAAGGGTCAGATTCTGTCCTACCGACATTTTGAGAACAAGACCGACCTCCTTCCGATCTTCCGATACAATGGCCATCCTGTTTTTTATGGCGTCTGCAGGAGATTTGATCAGGATTTCACGATTATTGATAAAGATCTTCCCGGTACTTTTTCTGCGTATACCGAAAACGGTTTCCACAACTTCTGTGCGGCCTGCCCCCATCAACCCGGCAAAACCGAGGATCTCCCCTTTTTTGGCATGAAAAGAAATATTCTCAAAAACATTTTCCAGAGAGAGGTTTTTCACATCCAGTATCACATCACCAATGGGACATTCCGTTTTGGGAAAAATGTCGGAAATCTCCCTGCCGACCATATATGAAATCAATGCCGGTCGGGAGAGTTCACTCAAAAGACAGCTTTTTACCAGTTTTCCGTCTCTCAGGATGGTGATCCGGTCTCCTATCTGATAGATCTCATCCATTTTGTGGGAGATATAGATAATGGCTACATTTTGTTCCTTTAAATTCCGGATAAGAGAAAACAACCGTTCCACTTCATGATCTGTAATGGCAGATGTGGGTTCATCCATAATGATAATATCCGAGTTGACCGAGATGGCCTTGGCAATCTCAACCATCTGCATTTCCCCCACGCTCAAATCCTTCAAAAGGGTCCAGGGATCCAGTTCTATGCAGATTTTCCGGCAGAGATCACGGGTATCCTCCTCCAGCTTTCTCCGGTCAAGGTTCCGGAAAAGCGGATGTACTGGTTCCCTGCCCAGAAATATGTTTTCTGCCACAGAAAGAAAGGGAATGGGCATAAGCTCCTGATGTATCATGCTGATCCCGTTTTCTATAGAATCGGAAGGAGTTGTAAAATGCACCTCCTTGCCTTTGAGAAACATATCTCCCGAATCCTTTTCCTTTATTCCTGCAATAATTTTCATCAGAGTGGATTTTCCCGCTCCGTTTTCTCCCATAAGAACATGGACTTCTCCGGGATAAACAGAAAGGTCCACATCTTCCAGAGCTTTAACTCCGGGAAAGGTTTTATTTATCCCTATCATTTCAAGAATCGGATCTGTCATATCAATAAGCCCTTTCAATCTCTTCTTTTACGATACGAACCCAATTGGTGATATTTTCCGGATTTTTTCCCAGGGTATGGTTATCTTTCATCAGGATCTCAACAATACCACCTTTGGTATCCTGAATATCCTGCCGGATGGATTCTCTCACCAGTTCCTGATCCATAACACGCTGTGCAAGTGGTGTGGGACTTGGCTTCATGGAGATGATATAGTCTTTTCCCAATTTTTCTGCAGAGTCTTTTCTGTCTGCCCAGGGAGAGATTGAAACCCGGCGAAGCCTGGGAAACCTTTTAACAATATCCCATCGCTTGTCTATGGGTTCGCAGCATCCGTAGCAGTTCAAACCGAATCTTTCCAGAATGGGAACCTGATAGGGGAAGATAAATTCTTCGAACATCTGGGGAGAGACCCCTACTGTTTCCTGACTTTCCGCAAATCCCCACATATCTTTTGTCCGGACTGTCTCAGGGTCGAACCCCTCTGCAGGCAGCTCTTTTGTCCAGCCGAATCCACCCGATCCTACATAACTGCCTCCGGTATTGTCCGACAGCAGTCCCTGCTCCTCCAGGAAGTCCAGTTTCCTCAGGGTTCCGTCCCTGAGAAAGGCCATCAGTTTATGAACCCATTCGGGGTTCAGATACATATCAACCATAAAATTTTCTAATCCTCTGAGGTTGATAAAATCCCATGTCATCCCCAAAGTCCACCACCAGACGCCTTTTCTTCTTACCTGGAGATAATCACCGAGAAGGTCATCAGCATAATCAAGGATCCGATCGGATCTTTCATAGTCGACTGTTATTTCCGGGAAACGGAGTCCTCCGAAATCTTCCTCATAGTCCTGAATAGGATTTTTCCAGTGATAGCTGCCACCGTCTTCACCGCCGATTCTCTCTTCTGAAATACCCCATACAGTATCTGTAAAGCTCCAGGGAACATTAAAAAAAGGCTCAATCACCCTGTCATCTCCCATCTCTTTTCCCCAGAAGATCTCTTTTTTCAAAAGCATTTCCCACACTCGTGCCAGGGGATCAGTACAGACAAGACTTTCCTGTGTGATAATCTCGTTCCATCCGTTTTCCGGATCGGCAAAAACAAGAGGCTTTGTTTCTTCCAGATCGTTATGCTTTGTCCATAGTTCCGCTTTTACCTTCTCTTCCGGACGTGCTGCCAGTTCGGCAACTTCAGCAGCCAGAGACCGTAATGTTTCTTTTTCTTTCGGAGTGAAATTTAAAGACGTATCGATTCCTTCCAAAGTACCCAGTCCTGCAGCAGATTGCTGCATGGAGGGGTCTGCTTTTCTTTCCAATAACATTGATTTCTCCAGGGATTAAAAAAATAGGATTTGTAATAATTTATTATCTATGCGACTTTATTATTTTGTCAACACTTTTTATTAATATTCTTAATTAACACTATTAACTATCTTGTTGTATTGTTGCGAGAAATTTAATACAGAATTAATTCCATGCAATATAAAGGGATAGAAATTATATGTTTTTTTTAATAATAACAGCAGGTTCTATATTTGAACTTTTTTCAGCTTACGTGTAAACAAGTGAGATAATTGGAAAGAAAATGGTTTGCCACAAGAAGAGATCCCCCCAGGACTCCCCTGTTTTTACCAAGAGAGGATAACTGGATACAGAGAGACCTCTCTTTTAAAAGGGGAGAAATGGATCTCACAGCGTCTTTCAATGAACTGAGAAAAAAGTCTCCGCCTTCAGCATACTTACCCTGAATAATGATGCATTCAGGATCCTGTATTAACTGGATAGAGATGATTCCTCGGGCAAACCAGTCAGCCACGTCTTTCATCAGACGGCATGCCAGGCCGTCTCCCTGATTGGCTGCCTCAAAAATGATTTCGACCTGTTCGACCCGTTCCCTTTTTTCAAAAAGTCTGGATTCGGGATACTTTTCTTTCATTCGATTTGCATTATCCAGAAGCCTGTCAAGCTGAACAAGCTCTTCAAAACATCCTTTTGATCCGCAGGCGCAGACAGGACCATCCGGAACCAGAGGGATATGACCTACCTCTCCTGCCAGAAAATGCTTTCCTGACTTTACAGATCCATTCTCGTAAATTCCTGCAACAAGACCATCCCCTGCTTCTATTACTACAATACTCTGTCTTCTATCAGACAAGGGAATTTCCGATAAAACCTGATAACGGATCTGGTTGTCAACAAATACGGGAATATCTTCCCCAAGCAGCCCGGTCAGCTCTTTTTTTATTTCCGCATTGATTCCCCAGTGAGGAAATCTGGTCGATATAAAAGTGATACCTTTTTCCGAGTCAGTGATGCCATGGGACCCCACGGCCACACCTGCCACATCCCTGATGTCTCCAAGATCTTTCATGAGAGAAACGACAGCACCCTCCAGAGTGGAGATTAGCTCCCTGAAGGTCTGATCACTATCTATGGGAATGGAGATGTCCTTCAGAATTTTCTGATTCAGATCTGTCACAGCTCCGTAGATCTCATGGGGAAAGATATGAAAGGCAACACAGTACTTCAAAACAGCATTGAACGTATAGAGATTCGGCTTCCTTCCGCCTTCCCCGGAAGATTCTCCCTTGCCGATATTTTTTATCAGCTTGTTCTCTTCCAGCTCATCCAGAATCTTCATAATGGTAGGTTTGCTTATCAGAATGGAATTGGTAATATCCGCAGCGGATATTATCTCTTTTTTTCGAAACAGATCCAGTATAATCAGCTGATTTTTCAGTCTTATATTTTTTGGTCCATTGCCCCTCGGTTTTTTCATGGTTATTAAAATAACCTATTTCCCCCGATTCGTCTTCCAATTTTAAATGTTATTTACTAACCCCAAGACTGTTTTTGACCAGATACCATTTCAATATAAGCAGGATTCCAAGCAATCCAGTAAAACTTGTAAAAATAAAACCTGCTGTCAAGCCATAGGTATCTGCGATAAATCCGAGAATGACAGGACCAAAAAC
Organism: Oceanispirochaeta sp.; assembly: GCA_963677615.2. Lineage (GTDB taxonomy): Bacteria > Spirochaetota > Spirochaetia > DSM-2461 > DSM-2461 > Oceanispirochaeta. Next base: position 90,333 of record CAXXQW010000004.1, read on the forward strand.
CATTCCCAGCCCATAGGAAGCCTGAAAAAATCCCATGGCTGTTCCTCTGTATGCGCTGTCAATACCACGTATGCCCATCCCCATGAGGAGCGGAAAACTCAAAGCTCTTCCTACCCCGCTTATAAGCTGCAAAAAGAAAAGAATAAAAAGATTTCCTGCAAAAGGCAGGAGAAAGCATATAACCGTGCTTATGACAAAACCCGCCATAACAATAACAGGGGCTTTGAAATATTTGATAAAGACAGAACCGGCCATGGGAGGAAGAATGATAAAGGGTATCAGGCCTGTGATGGAAAGGAAACTCAGTACCAGGCCGCTGGCATCCAGTGTTTTTCCGATAATGGGTACAAAACCGAAAAGAGTGGCAAAAGTAATACCCTGGGATATAACAGCAAGAAAAGAGACCTTCAATAGATTGTTATCAATACTGTTTTTCAGGATGTCCCTGAAAGGTTTGACTTCATGCTTTTCATGTGACTGTTCCTTGATAAAAAGACTGAGAACTATCCCGGCAATACCACCTAAGGCTCCCAGAAGATAAAGGTCCTGATCCCGGGAAGTAAACCGTATAAGCAAACCTCCGGCAATCATAGCCAAAACCAGACCCAGTCCGTTGAGACTGTTGGAAAGGCCTATAGCCCTTGTAGCCTCGGTTTTATCAAAAAAATCAACAAGCATGATGCTTATCACAACAAAAGTTGCAACTGAAGCTCCGGCTAAAAGTCGGGTAGCGAGAAGAGAATAGGGATGGGGGAAAAAATAGGTAACCAGAGTGCTGACAGTACTGAGAAAAAGCCCGAGGGTAACAAACATTTTTCTCTTATTGAATTTATCTGACCAGATTCCCAAAGGCAACCTGATAATGGTCTGGGTAACTCCATAAGATCCTGTAATAATTCCAATAAGCTTATAGCTGGCCCCAAGAGACTTTGCATAGGTGGGAAGCTGAGGGATATAGGTAAACAATGAAAACCAGAATAAAAGGTTTGTAATGATGAAAATGGTAAAGGACCCTTTTTTTTCCATTAATGTATTTCCTTTGTTTATTGATTTTTTGGTGTCAGCCTGTTTCTGAGTATCCATCATAACCTGAAAAGAGTGAAAAACTCTTTTCAGGCTGCCGGGAACTCACTGCATTTGCAGCATTTTTTCAAAAATTTCCAATTTCTGACGGCAAAGCTGAGAGGCACCTGATGGAGACATTTCCCATAAGGCATCATCAAAGAGTTCCAGAGAGTAATACCCTTTATATCCGGCCTTTTCTGCTTCTTTAATCCACTCAACGGCATGGGAAACACCATCTCCCGGAAAACATCGGCTTTTTGCCACATCCACAGTTTCGCCTTCCAGATCCAGGGTGTCGTCAATATGAAAAATCCCGATGGGATTGTTGAATTTTCCCAGCTGCTGTGGCCCTTCCCCATTGGGCAGCAGATTGTGAATATCCGGAACAATAGGAATATTCCTCAAAGAGGGAGAATCGAGTATCTCGTTCATCCAGGCGGTATCGCCCACAACAAATTCAGGAAACTCGATCGGTTCAAACATAAATTCCAGGTCATAGCTTCCAAAGAGTTCTTTTAAAAGCGCCAGACGCTCCCTGTAAAGTTTGTTTATCTCTTCCCGGGAGGGAAGAGGGCCGTAAATATCATACCATCGGCCTGATGGTGCCACAATAGCCGGAGATCCAATGGCCAGACAGAGCTCAGCCAGAAGGTGCGCTTCTCTTTCAAGAACTTTCAGCCCCTCCCGGGGTACCAGAAAGGTATCTTCAAAAGCATTGATAGAAAGTACTTTCATATTATACTTCTTCAATTGCCCCTTCAGACTTGAGGGAGAAACAAATTTGAGCTCATCTTTTAATTTGGCATAGCTGACTTCCACTGCCTTAAAACCGGCGGAACCGCATACATCCAGAAATTCACTTAAGTGACACTGGAAAATCGTATTTTCATTGATGGCAAATTTCATGTAAACTCCTTTTTCCTGTGATACACCGCCGGCATACCATGGGAATTGTTATAAACTCTGCTTTATATAAGTAAGAAAAATCTTGAGAGAAGACGATTATCTTCTCAGCTGCATTAACTGACGCTCTCTGGAACCGGCAATATGCTCCCGCATGGCTTTCTCCGCTCCGTCAGCGTCACCTTCCAGAACACAGCTGGCAATTTCCGTATGCTGTTTCAGAACAACCTCGGCCCAACCATCCTTGTAATCGATCAAACGGGTAATCCTGCGGCTATGGTCGAAAAGGATATTGATCATATTCATCAGCATGGAATTTCTGCAGTGAGTAATCAGGAAACTGTGGAAATTCAAGTCGATAGGAATCGATTCATCGAACTGTTTCTTCTCCATAGTCTGAATGAAAGCGTTGGATATCTCTTCAAGTTCCTTTCTTTCTTCAGAAGTCAGGTTGAGAGCACACAAGCGGGCGGCCAGCCCCTCCAGAACTTCTCTTGTTTCATAGACTTCCAGTATGGTTTCATAAGTGATTTTGGAAACAAGAGCACCGAATTCGGGGGTAATTTCCACAAAATGCTCATTATGAAGCCTTTTTAGGGCTTCCCTTACGGGAGTCCGGCTTGATTCAAAAAGATAACTGATATTTCTTTCCGACAGGGATGCTCCCTGGGGAAATTCATTGGTTATAATCATCTCCTTGATTTTTTCATAGACAATCTGACTTTTTGATTCCTTTTTCTCCCTTTGCATTCCCAATCCTAAAACAATTATTTAAACACAATTCTATCCGGGAAAATCAATTCATGACAATCAGAGTTATGAATATATTCCCTGCAACTTCCTTAAAATAGGAAGTTCTATCATACAGCAGATTTCTCTATTTTTGAAATGATTCTTTTCCCCTTGCATTAGAAGGGGGCTTTACCGGATGCCGGCAGAGCCCCCCAAAAACAATAAAGAGGATTCAAAGTCCCATCCGATCGGAAGCAGACAGGAAAATCCACCAGCAGAGCCAACAATCTCTGCCAGTAATCAAAATTTTAATAATCAGTCATCAAAAGTAAGCATGACTTTTCTGGCAATATCCTTGTGATTGACTGCCATATCCATGGCTTTATCCAGATCCATAAATTTGAAGTGGTGTGTATTCAAAGCAGCAAAATCGTATTTATCCTTGATCTGCGACATAAAACGGATGGTTCTGGGAAACCAGAGTTTGGTACCGCCTGAACCGCGCAGTGTCAGGGTTTTCCAGATTATTTTTCCCAGTTCTACAGGAACTTTCCGTCCGATAGAGTGACCGACAACACCGATTCTTGCGTTATGCGCAGAAATATCAAAAATGGAGGCGATACCCACATCGTTTCCGGAACACTCGATAACAACAGAAGCGCCTTTTCCGTCTGAGTGATCTTTCACCATCTGTTCTATATCTCCTGCTGTTGGATCAAGAACAATATCAGCACCGTATTTCAGGGCATTTTCCCGACGGGCGGGGATAGGATCAATCACAATAACCTTGGCACCAGCTTCCTTACAAACCATGGAAGCTGTCAGACCGATGGGTCCGCCGCCGACGATAGCACAGACATCAGAAGCGTCAGGATCACAACCGTTTCCCCACACCCCCCAGTAGCCTACGTTGAAAGTTTCCACCCAGGCGCCCAGTTCGTAATCCCAGTCATCGGGAATCACATGGGTATACTGTTCTTCCAGAATCATGTATTCACCCATTCCACCGGGAGAGTTGGGCATAAAGCCGACTTCTCTCATATTCAGACAGGCGGAAGGCATTTTTCCATCTTTACAGTTGGCACATTTTCCACAAGCAAGAACACAGTCGCCGACAACCTTGTTGCCCACGGAAACAGATGTAACATCTTTTCCTACAGCAACAGCCTGACCAGCCCATTCGTGACCGGGAGTATAGGGAGCAATATCATAGCGGCCTTCTGCAGACTCACCTTCAAAACACTCAACATCGGACCCGCAGATACCACAGGCTTTGAGCTTAATCAGGATCTGATCAGGTTTCAGTTCGGGAAGTTCAACTTCTTCAATCCGCAGATCCTCAGGACCGTACATAAATGAAATATTCGCTTTCATAGTTTAATTCTCCTTTCAACAGTATTTGTGATTTCCTTAATAACGGGTACTGACAAGTACTTTTCCCGAGGTTACTTCCATTCCTTTTTTGATATCCTCAAGATTGTATCGGCCTGTACACATTTTTCTCATATCGATTCTTCCCGACGCCATCAGCGCGATGACATCGGTGTAGATTCCCTCTCCGGACTGACCGTTGGATCCATATATTCCCGCAGCATTCCATTGCCAGTAGAAGGTATCTACCGGTGTGGATCCTATGGGATGACCGATCTGTACGGTTTTTCCTTTAATCGCCAGGGATTTTGCCATTACTGGATAGGTAAATTTTGTGGCGCCGGCACACTCTGCAAAAAGAGAGATACCTCTTCCGTTTGTTAAATCCATCAGCATGGCAGCCTGCTCTTCCGCATCCTTGAAATCAGCCGGATTGAAAACATAATCGGCACCGCACTGTTTGGCCAGTTCCTGACGTTCGGGAATGGTTTCAAAACTGATCAGTTTTGCTGCTCCCGAGGTTTTCAGAAGGGAAATAGCCGCCAGTCCGATGGGACCGGCACCGAATACAACAGCATGACCTCCGGGCCTTAAACCACCGGCTCTTACAAAGATACCATTATACGCTACACCGGTCGGTTCAATCATGGCACCCAGCTCAAAGGCAGTCATCTGATCACCGTAATAATTCACGATGTCATTCAGTACATAACAGTATTTCTCTTTCACTGTGGCGAACTCGGCAAAACCGCCGTCATAGGTCAAGCCCGGCTCATCCAGATTCCGGCACTGATTGAACATGCCCATGCGGCAGGCATCACACTCTCCGCACCAGTGCATGGATTCAACGCTTACCAGATCCCCGACTTTAAGCCGCTTGACACCTTTTCCGACCTGCACAACTTCACCGGAAAATTCGTGTCCTGTAATAATGGGATATTTGGAATGACCATTGTAGAGGGTATACCCCTCATCATCCATTTTCAGAAGGTGCGCGTCTGTTCCGCAGATACCGGCTGCGCCGACTTTGAGGAGGACTTCCCCGTCTTTCGGCTCCGGAACGGGACGATCCACGACCTCACCTTTGATATTTTTCCAGATGGAATTTCCCCTTAGCGATCTTTTCGTTGAAATCTCTCTTTCGGAAAGGACATAATCACTTTTGGGAGCCCATTCGGCTTCTACATAAAATGCTCTCATTTTACATTCTCCTTTAAAACAGACAAACCCTGAGTCTTCACCGGAGCCTGTTTCGCATACAGCAGATTGGTTACATCAGAAAGAAACCGGCATCTTTGCTACTGTGCCAGACATTTCCTGATGGTAGACATGGCTGTTTCTGCACATTTCCGGCTGTCAGGAAGCGGCAGAACCTCAACGCCCAGATACCTGAGACTTTTATAAGCAGTCAGATCTTTCAATAGTCCCGGAAAATCCACATGCCCCATCCCGGGAGCCAACCTGTTGCTATCTGCACAGTGAAGGGCTCCGATATGCGTTCCTGCGTTATCCAGAGACTTTTTGAGATCGGCCTCCTCAATATTCATATGGAATGTATCAGGCAGAACCTTCAAATACTCAGATCCGCGGGATTTGACAAAATCCAGGCAGGACTGAACAGTGTTGAATAAATTGGTTTCATACCGGTTGATAGCCTCAAGAAGAAGGGTCACCCCTTTTTTCTCGGCATATTCCAGACAGGTATCGATAGCGGCGTCTCCCCCTTTTATCTGAGCTTCCCGATCCTTTTCGAGAAGCTTCCCTTTGATCCCTCCCAGAATAACCATACCATGATTGTCTGAAAGCATATCCATATACCCTTTCAGTCTGGCAATGGTTTTTTTCCTGATCTCGGGATCGGCATCATATAGGGAGTACCCGTCTTCCACAAAGCTCTGACCGGTTGCAATAGAGACCAGCTCCAGCCCCTTTTTGTCCAGCAAGCTGAACAGCACGTCTGAATTGACATCCAGAGGAGTTCTCAAACTGAGTTCTATCCCGTCATACCCGAAGCCAGATAATTCACTGATGGCTTTTTCAAGCTCGCCGGGGTACAGCAGGGGTCCGAATTTCGTGCTGTTCGGTGTAACACTTGCAACTATCTTCATATACTACCTCAGGTAGGATAAGCCAGGGTATAGATATGTTTACCGCCGTTTGTGGGCCCTTTGATAACATCTTTGATCAGCTCTTCGTCCCTCATGGACATCGCTTCGATCGGGGGAAGTTCTCCGGCGGGGTACATTTCCATAATGTCATTGATCAGTTTTTCCAGGTAGTCCAGCATGGCATAAACACCGGGCCGTGCTTTTTCAGGATCTGCCAGAGTAGCATCTCCCACAACACCTTCAGGAGTAGACACAACTTCGATGGCTGATGCTCCAACCTGACACCAGAAGTCAATGGGTGACTCTTCTTTATAGACACTTCCGGATTTATTGATGTGTCCGGGAGGGAAAATACTCATGGGAGTGGTTTTCTGAGCATGAGTCTGATCGATAAGTTCGGGGAACAGTGCCATGGAGAAGGATGTTTCTACCTCATCAGCATGGATAAAAGGAGTTTCGAATACACCGCCGTGAGCTTTATCTTTCAGATATTCAGGAATCACAAACCACCAGTTAACATTAACCAGAACAGCAGGTACCTGATATTTCTTGGCAAACTGATGAATAGCCAGAGGAATAACATAATCCTGTCCATGACCGTTCAAAAGGATAATTTTTCTGAATCCCGAGTTCCAGAATCCGGCGATGACCGCCCGGATATAGGCAGCCAGATCTTCTTCGGGAATAACAATAGTCCCGGGCATTCCCAGGTGATGAAAGGGGTGAGATCCGTACCAGATAGGTTCGGCTACGGTACAGCCGGTTTTCTGTGCTACCGCTTCTGCCAGCCTGGTTACCAGAAAGGTGTCTTCACCGGCACAGGCATTTAACCCGTGGTTTTCTGTACTTCCGATAGGAAGAATCAGCATATCGCTTGTTTTAAGGCGTTCCTCAATCTGTTTACCATTCATTGTCTGATAATAGATATTGGTAGGCCTTTCCATGTGTCCGCCTGCGGGGGGAATTGTCCATTTGTCACTCATATTTTACCTCCGTAACCTTACTGGCATACTAACGGTATACCACTAAATAATTATTTGTTTTTCTGCAAATCTGCCATGGTTGATACCGTTCAATAGAAAAGTTCGGCAGATTTTCTTTTAAGGTGATCAGGCTTTTTTGGGGCTTAATCATCTTTGATAAGATAACTATACCACTGGTATCCCACCATGTCAAACCATATTTAACGAAAATTCATCTTAATTTAATTCAAGTAAAACTTCCGGGTGAAGAAGTTTTAACTCTTTTGAAAACAGAGAGTTAGAGTCAGATCAGAAGAACATTTTTATGGTACCTGCGAGAGTTGCCAAAAGAATAAGAATTTTAAAAGGCTTTTCCGGAATTTTTTTCACAATTTTCAACCCGATAAGAAACCCGATAATCTCTACAGGAAGCATGATCAGGTCCACCTTCAAAGTAGCAGGAGTCATGGTATTCCAGACAAAAAGATGTATCGGCATCTTAAGAAAATTCATGGTAAGAAAAAACATGGCGGCAGTCCCGATAAAAACTTCTTTGGGAAGTCTCATGGACAACAGATACAGGGACATGATAGGTCCGGCAGCATTGCCCACCATGGTGGCAAATCCTCCAGTGAATCCCCCTATGCTGTGAGCCAGCATATTATCCGGAAGGGTCAGATCCTTATTAATCAGATCCTTGGCAACCATTAAAACAAGACAAACCAGTATGATGATTCCCATAACAAAACGGAAGGAATTATCCGGAATCCGGTGCCCCAGAAGCATCCCTCCCAGCAAACCCGCAAGAGCTGCAGGAAGCAGCCGTATGTATTGACTCCACCGGGTTTTTTTATGGTAATGGAATGCCCCGGCTATATCACCAATAAGGAGAAGAGGGACAATAATGGCTGTTGAAACTTTCCCGCCAAAAATAGCGGCATAAATCGGCACAGCCAGGATATTTACCACTGTTAAACCGGATTTTGCCATACCGATGAGCATGGCTCCGAAACCGAGGAGCCCCCAGTCAGTTGGCGTCAGCATTTCTGTCATCATTCTGTTCCTTTTTTTATGCGTATCTGCGGGCAATCGAAAGAACACTGGACGCATAACTCATGCCGAAAAGGTTCAGATGATTGAGCATATGATAAAGATTGTAGAGATCTTTCCTCTGAGGATACCCCGGATCCAGTGGCCATGCCTCATTATAAGAACTGTAAAACCCGGAAGAAAACCCGCCGAATAGCTCTGTCATCGCCAAATCCGCTTCCCTATGACCGTAATGCGCAGCCGGGTCGATGATGCAGGCTTTACCATCGGGGCCTTCTATAAAATTGCCGCTCCAAAGATCGCCATGAAGAAGAGATGCCTGCCCCTCATCCGGTTCGATCAGAAGAGAATCCAGACGGGTCATGATTCTTTCCACAAGGGCTGTCATGGAACGGTTGGCAAGCCCCTTATCACGGGCCAGTTTAATTTGAAATCCCAGGCGTTTTTCTCTGAAGAAATCGACCCAGGAAGGCATGGTCCCGTTAAGCTGCGGGGTCGCTCCGATATGGTTATCATGAAAAAAACCGGATTCACGGTTACGTCCGTTCCTGTGGAGTTCCGCCATTTCATAACCGAAGATCTTCCAGAAATCTTTTATCTTCGGAACAGCTTCCAGATATTCCAGGACAAGGAAAGAAAAAGAGTTATCCTGGCCCAGTCCGAAAACCTGAGGAACCCGGGGAGCTCCTTTGATTTTTTTCAGGGCTTGAAGCCCTTCCGCTTCCCGTTCAAAAAGATCCAGTTTATTTTTACTGTTTCTCTTGATGAACGCTTTTTGCCCATTGCTCAGATTGAGGATTCCCGTATCATTGATACAACCTCCCCCTACTCCCGTCTCACCGGTAATAAAAACAGAGGATCCGAAAATCCGGGTAATAATCTGATCGGGAGCCGAATAAAGGGAACTCAATTTGCCATCCTCTGTTTGACGTCGTCCAGGAGGGCTCTGCTGGTTCTTTCAACAATAGTAAAAACCGTCTCAAACCCTTCCGGCCCGCCGTACCAGGGATCAGGGACCTCCCCGGGGCCCTGGGGGTCCCACTCTCTCATAAGCACAACCTTTTCCTGATGTTCCGGTTTCATGTACCGTTTCAGATCTTTCAGATTGCTCTTGTCCATAGGAATGATAAGATCGTATTCATCCAGATCGGAAGGTTGAAACCGCCTGGCCAGGTGATCAATGTTCACCCCGTGCCGGGAGGCGGTCTTCCTCATCCGGGAGTCGGCAGGTTCTCCCACATGCCAGGCTCCCATGCCACAGGATTCCACAAAAATATCCAGCCCTTCCTGACGGGCCATATTTTCAAAAACCGCATGAGCCAGGGGAGACCGGCAAATGTTCCCCATACAGACAAATAGTATTTTAAAATCAGACATGGCAATATTATAAACAAAAACGGCCTTCCCGGGAAGGCCGTCTTAATATTTGAAAATCTTTCTCAGTCCAGCTTTTCCATTTCTTCCCGGACGATTTTTACCCAGTCCTTGATATTCTCCCTGTTATGCCCCAGTGTGTGGTTATCTTTCATCACCAGTTCCAGGCGGCTGTCATATTTTTTGGCAATGGAAAAAATATTCCGGATTTCACTCCTGATCAGTTCTTTGTCAATAACAGGAGTCGCAATATTGGCTGGCTGCGGTTTTACGGAACAAACATAATCCTTGCCCAGTTTTTCCGCCATTGTCTCCTTGTTTGCCCATGAGGAAACTGAAATACGGCGGAGATTGCTCAACTGTCTAACAATATCTACACGGCTGTCCATGGGTTCGCAGCATCCGTAACAGGTTAAGCCGAATTTTTCCAGAACAGGTTTCTGGTATTCAAAAATAAATTCATTATACATCTCATCGGAAACACCTATGGTCGACTGACTCTCACCAAGCCCCCACATATCCTTGATTCTGACCTGGCCCGAAAAGTCTGAAGCCGGCAGCTGGTCGGTAAATCCCATCCCGCCGGAGCCAACAAAGGAACCATCGTTATTGAGCATAAGCAGGTTGCTGGATTCCAGGAATTCCAGTCTGCTCAATGTCCACTGCTGTATGAGCTTCATGGATTTATGCACATATTCGGGGTAATCATAAAAATCCAGAAGCATATTTTCGATGCCCCTGAGTTTGACGTATTCATCGGTGGGACCTGTTGACCACCACCACCAGGTTTTCAGGCGGGGAGAGATGGTTCCGTCAAAAATTTCCAGAGCCTGGGCATGAACCCGGTTTGTCAGTTCATGATCAATGGTCATAACAGGAGTTTCGATTTTGTCAAACTGTTCTTCAAAGTTATCCAGAATCTTATCGATGTGGTAGGCTCCTCCATCCTGCATGGCATGAAAGTCCGCTCCATGCTTCATGCTTCCGGCAATGCTCCAGGGGGTTTCCTGATAGATATGAACCGAATCAAAGAAGGGTTCCACCACATAATCATCGTTCATCTCATTTCCCCAGAAGATCTCCTTCCGGAGCTGGCACTCCCAGTGCCGGGCAATACTGTTGGTACATTTAACATCATCGTCTGTGATAATCTCATTCCATCCATTTTCGGGATCGCAAAGGATGACAGGTCTGGTGGCTTTCAGGTTGTTATGATCAATCCAGAGCTGTTTCCGCTCTTCCATAATCGGTCTGGCAGCGATTTCCGCTACCTGTTTTCCCAAATCCCTAAGGATTTCCCGATCTTTTGCTGGTATGACGGGCTCGGAATAATCCGCGCCATTGAAGTTAACGATGAAATTCAAATGTTCAAACATAAGGTTCTCCTTATCCTTTTTTTATTCCTTCAGGTTCTCTAAAAGGGTATAATTGTCGAAAAAATATTCCAGAGCCTGTGCATAGGCGCCTTTCAGATATATATCTTCTCCCATGGGCGAGTGTATAACCTTGACCTGGTCCACCACACCGGGAAAAACTCTCTGCCGGGCATATTCAGCTATGTATTCCACCAGAAGATCCAGGTTTACATCCTCAAGATCATCCTCCACAATAACAACGCATTCCGGGTTATACAGGTTGAAAAGAGTCACCACGCCATTTGCCAGAATATCTGCCTGATGCCTGATAATATCCCTGGCCAGAGGGTCCCCTTCCCTCCCTTTTTTCAGAATAAATTTCAATTCTGTTATGTATCTGGTAAAATCCTGATTATCCCCCTGAAACAGCTGGCCTTCCTTTTTTTCCCTATACTGGGCTACCAGTTTTCTCAGGCTGCCGATTTTATCCAGACACCCCCTGTTTCCGCAGAAGCAGAGCTCTCCTTTGTAATCCACAGTAGCATGGCCGATAACACAGGAATGGGAATAGGGCCCCTGATAGAGTGCTCCCTGATGGATCACACCCGAGCCGACGCCCTCCCCGATGGTATATTCAATAAAATTGCTGGCTTCCTTTCCATAACCGAACCAGGATTCTGCAAGGGCCGCCAGGTTACTGTTATTCTCAAACAGCACGGGCATCTCAAATTTGCCTTTAAAATACTCATCCAGCCCCATCTCTTTCAGATCAAAAACAGCAGAGTTTCCTTGATTGGGGCTCTTTACATTAAACGCTCCGGGAAGAGCGACGCTGACTGCAAGTATACGTTCCAGAGAGATACCGCTTCCCTTTACTAAATCACTGATCAACCTGTCCAGATTGTCAAGAAGGGTTTCGTTGTCTCTGGGGCGTACTCCGTCATAAATCACTTCCCGGTGACAAATGACTCCTTCAGAGTCCATAACAGCTCCGGTCAGTTTGACACGGCTCAGATAAAAGCAGAGAAAATACCTGTTTTTCATACCGATTCTGAGGGATTTGATTCTCCCGTCCGTTCCGGGAGATTCAGATTCCTCTACCAGAGAAGACTCCATAAGGGCATTTACAATTCTGGTCACCGCCCCTTTAGTCAACCCTGTCCTTTTGGTTATCTCTTTCCGGGAAATCATTTTATGCTTCCCGATAAGCCTCAAAATGAGGGTTCTGTTATGATCTTTCCCTGTTCTGGAATTTATTCCGGTATCTCTCATTCCTTTTCCGCCGTTTTATTTCTCTGATTTCCTGCCATTATACCCAAAACAGACTGTTGCGGAAAATCAAGGACTCATGTCTCTCCCTACTCTATTCAGCCTGGTATTTCAACTGGTAATTTCTCTTGCCAGGTTAACCCATTTTTTTACATTTTCAGGATTGTTTCCCAGGGTATGATTATCCTTCATAAGGATTTCCACATAGTTTTTATCCCGGGCTACGGCGAATTTCTCTTCCATCTCCCGTCTGGCGGTTTCCATATCCATCTCATGTGTCGCCAGAGGAGAAGGCGTTGGTTTGAAAGAGAAAATATAGTCTTTTTTCAGGGCATCACTCATTTTCTCCACATCCGCCCAGTGGGAAACCGATACCCGCCTGAGGGATTTACTGGTTTTTACCAGATCGATACGTGATTCCAGCCCTTCACAGCACCCGTAGCATCCCAGGCCGAAACGATCCAGTATTTCTTTCTGATAGGGCCATATAAACTCCCCAAACATTTCAGGAGAAACCCCCACTGTAATCTGACTTTCCAGAAGCCCCCAGATCTCATTCAATTTGGCCGGATCATTTCCAGGAAGCTGATCAGTGTAGCCGATTCCTCCCGAGCCCACATAGGTATAGTTATTATTGGGAAAGAGAAGATTATTTTTCTCAAGGAACTCCAGCCTCTGCAGAGTTCCCTGCTGAAGTTTTTTCATAAGCGCATGGACCCCGTCGGGATTGTCATAGAAATCCATCATCATTTTGTCCATTCCCCTGAGCTGGGAATACTCATCAGTAAGCCCTACAGACCAGTACCAGACGGTTCTTAACTGAACTTTCAGAATGTCATCAAAGATGGAATGAGCCAGATCCATGACTTTATCGGTAGCTGCATAATCTACCGTAATTTCCTGGGGAAGGATTTTATCAATCTCATCATAGGATTCCATGACTGTGTCGATATGATAGGCTCCTCCATCGAGCTGGGTGGCAAAACCATGACTGGCACTCTCTTTTCCCTTGATTCTCCAGGGAAGTTCCCTATAGACATGGGCAATGTCCATGACAGGTTCGACAACATAATCATCCTGCATCTCATCGCCCCAGAAAATCTGTTTCTTCAGATGAAGTTCCCAGTGCCGGGCCAGATCGTTCTGACATTCCAGTGTGGAATCGGGAATAATTTCCGTCCAGCCATTTTCCGGATCACAGAAAATCATGGGCCGTTCACCCTGCAGGTTGTTATGGAGGTACCATAATCTCTTTTTTTCTGCCATATCCGGCCGTTCGGAAATTTCCCGAACCTTTCTTGCCAGACCTTTGAGAATCGCCCTGTCTTTCTCTGATACATTCAGATCAGAATAATCACTGTCATTATAATTCACCCGTACATTCAAATGATGATACATACTCTCCCCCATTTATCTCTTCAACACACTGTTTCTATATTTAACTTTACAAGGCCTATAGCCGTAATTAGTTTCTTCTGGAAACTATAATAGCATGGATTTACCATTTGTAAATGGAAAAGTACAAAAAATATTAAATTTTATTTAACTTACATTTATTGAATATGAATATAGATAAACCGATTCCGGCCCTCTCTAACTCACCCTCAGGGGGAGTTAGAGAGGGGGCAGGGAGTTAAAGGGGGCAGAATATAGAGAGATAAGAGAAGAACAGTTTAAGGATTCAGCATTTTATCCAGCGCTTCTGCCAGGGTCTGCCAGATGTTCAGGCGTTTTTTATCGTCCTGTTCCAGAAGAGTCACTCTGAAACCGGGAAGGTCGGTACAGAACCCGCTCAGAGGCACCGTGCAGATTCCTACAGCGCCCAGAAGATTGTAAACAAGTTTTTTATCTGCCGGAGCATTTCCCATTTTTTCTCTCAGGAACTCTTCCACATCCGCGTCCATAGGCAGACTTTTAAAGGATTTTATTTTTTCCCTGTCCAGCAGCACCGTAAGATAGAAGGCTCCTTTCGGGAGGTTTACCGTGACTCCCGGCACCTGATTCAGAATATCCACAGCTTCTCTGGCCCTCTCGCCGAACATGGCATTTCTCCTGTCCAGATGTTCCCTGTACCGGGGATCGCTATATACGGGCGGGATTGAGAGCTGAGGCAGTGTTGTGGAACAGACCTCCAGCCGCTTGGCATCGATAAGACTTTTTATAAAACGGTCGAAATTCCCATCTCTATGGCGGTTGAATACTTCCAGCCATCCGCAACGTCCTCCCGGCCAGGGGAATTCCTTGCTGATACTTCGCATGGCAATGCCGGGTACATCACCGATCACCTCGCTGAGGTGACAGGTTTCTCCCCCGTTATAGACAATATGAGCGTAGGTCTCATCACAGATCACAAAAAGGTCGTATTTGCGGGCGATGTCTACGATCTGCTTGAGAATTTCCGGCGGATAGACAGCTCCGGTGGGATTGTCGGGATTGATCAGAAGAATTCCCGCAATAGAATCATTGTATTTAACCTTGTTTTCCAGATCTTCCAGATCGGGCATCCAGTTGTTTTCCGGATCCAGCTTGTAGGTGGTATGATCGTACCCCGAGTGGGCGGCTTCAGCTGAGGAAAGTGTAGAATAGGCAGGTGATGGGCCGATAACCCGGGACTCTCTCTTCAGAAAGGCAAATACCGTGGAAACAGCATCCCCCAGGCCGTTAAAAAAGAGAATATCATCCGAGGTAATCTGACACCCTCCGCGCTCGTTCACATGATCAGCCAGGAAGGTTCTGGTTTCCGGAGCCCCTTCGGTGGCGGTATATCCGTAACTGAAACTCTGGCTGGTCAGATCTGTCACAATATCGCGAATCCACTGGGGTACTTCTTCCCCTTTCTGTATGGGATCACCAATGTTTTCGAAGATAATATCCTTTCCCAGCTTCTGAAGGCCCTGTGCAGTTCCTACAATTTCACGAATTTCGTAATGGAGCTGATCGGCTCCCTCCCAGACAATATTTCGACGCATTTCATTACTCCTCTGCTGCCGGTATTCCTTTCAGAGCCGCTGCTTGATTAAAATAAAAAAAGCCGCAGTTCTGTGAAGAACCGCGGCGTGATTGACTTGTTAACGGGTCAGCCGGCGATTCCTCCCTGAGAGGCCGCTGCTGCCGCTGCTGCGTAGAGATGATTCTGTTTAGAATGATTCCCACCCGTATTCATGAGGTTGATATTACTCCCCTCCCTCTGGTAGGTCAAGTTTATTTTGCCGAAAAAATCTGTTTTTCGTAAATCTGACAGATCAGGGGTTCCAGAGAAACCTGCGAAGGGCGTCGGCATTCCGGGTAATTCCGATTCTGGGAGTATTCAGAATCTGCCTGTCCGAAGGAATACAACCGTCGCTGCCTATGATCAACGGCTTTTTATCCAGGGGGTGTCCATTCCAAATCAGATTGATATCAAATGCCTGACAAATCTTTCCAGGTCCGTCACACAGACGGCTTTCAGGTATTTGGTATCCCCGCCTTTTTCTCATCTCATCCTTCCCTGTCAGA
Organism: Oceanispirochaeta sp.; assembly: GCA_963677615.2. Taxonomy (GTDB): domain Bacteria; phylum Spirochaetota; class Spirochaetia; order DSM-2461; family DSM-2461; genus Oceanispirochaeta. The sequence continues at coordinate 106,017 of CAXXQW010000004.1, forward strand.
GGTAAAAGTGATCTGATCAGAACGGCACTTCCCTCGCCGTCCTGTCCTGTTACAACATTCAGACAGTGGTGGATTCCATATATAAGATAGACATAGGCTCTTCCCGGTGGCCCGAACATGGGAGCATTTCTTGCGGTAAGTCCCGGAAAAGAGTGGGATGCCGGGTCATCCCGGCTATAGGCTTCTGTTTCACAGATTCTACCGGAGACACAGGTGCCGTCCGGAAAAATTCTGTAAAGGATTTTTCCCAGAAGATTTCTGGCAACCTGATCCGGAGTCCCCCGGAAAAAAGGCTCTTCTACTGGAATCAGCTGGTCATGAAGTCGGCTCATTTCCCATATAATATACTTCAGGAGTGTTGACAGCTCCAGTGGGGAAACCTATGCTTTTGCTAACAATCTCTCTGCCGGGACCGCAGAATGGAATGAGGGGAAAATGAAGAAACTTGTATCGTGGAATGTGAATGGAATCCGGGCCATAGAAGGCAAAGGCCTATTTGACTGGATGGACAGCTTTGATCCGGATGTTCTCTGCCTTCAGGAAACCAAAGCCCAGCCGGAACAGCTGAAACCCCACTTTCTGGAGCGGGACGGATACCACTGCTACTTTGAAAGTGCTGAAAAAAAAGGGTACAGCGGCGTAGCTCTCTATTCTAAAGAAGAGGCCCTGAATGTATCCAATATGGGGCTCTCTGAGTTTGACAGAGAGGGAAGAACCATGGTAGCCGAATATGCGGACTATACCATAATCAACTGCTATTTTCCCAACGCCCAGTCCGAGGGGGCCCGTCTGGACTATAAACTGGGCTATAACAAAGCCCTTCACGAACTGGCAGACCGTATCAGGCAGGAAGGAAAGCATGTTTTTATCTGCGGCGATTATAATGTGGCCCATAAACCCATAGACCTGACCCATCCTAAAAACAATGAAAAAAATCCCGGATACCTCCCTGAAGAGAGAGCCTGGATGGATGATTTTACATCCTCCGGCTGGGTCGACATCTTCCGCCATTTTCATAAAGAGCCGGAACAGTACTCCTGGTGGTCCTACCGGATGAAAGCCAGAGAAAGAAACGTAGGCTGGAGGATCGACTACTGGTGTACCCATGAAAGTTCAATGGATCTGGTGGACGACTGCGTGATCCATCAGGAAGTGATGGGCAGCGATCACTGCCCGGTGGAACTGATTCTGAAATAAGAGAAAAAGGAGAGGATAGACAATGGGAAGCAAATACGACACACATTTTACTATGGTAAAATTTGTATCATTCAGCCAGATTGTGGTGGCTCTGATTCTGGTCGGTATCACCGAGCTGATGCTGAGGGGCATGATCGAACAGCCTGTTCCGGCTCTAGCCGGAGCCGGCATTGGAGAAACCCTCCGCCTGATTTTTATCATTATCTCCCTGGCATTGCTGGTTATGTCGTTTCTGATGAAGCGGACTATCAGAACCATGAACGAAGGGCCTGTGCTCTCCCTTATGAAATTCCAGCTGAAAATGATTAAACAGCGGGGAAATTCCTCAGCTATTGCGCTTCTTATTGTTCCTTCGGCCATGTGTGAAATGATCGTAATCCTGGGTTTTGTCCTGTTTATCCTGGTCGGGGGAAACCGGGAGGTCTACTACCCCTTCTATCTGGCAGGACTGGCGATGATGGCCTATATCTTTCCTGCAGATGGTGAAAAGGAGAATCTGATAGGGCTGGATAAGGGGAGATGATCACTCGCCTGGTTCCGGAATAGCTCATTAATGCAACACAATTTTTTTCAGTTCCTTCTGCAGAACCTGAGAGAAATTCACTCTCTTTTTTACCGCTTCATCATTCAGCCATTTAGGGATGGTAAGGGTTTTTTTTACTGATTTTTCCTCATGCATGGGAAAAAGCCATACAGAAACCAGACTGATAAAACCATTTCCTGAGTTTTCAATTTTTCTGGGATCAGAGGGTATAGGGAAGGATTCCCCGTCTTCTTCCAACCACTCAAGATACCCTCTCAGAACATCTTCTGCCAGAAAGAGCGCCTCATCCAGAGAATCTCCGCATGTAAAGCACCCGGGCAGGTCGGGAAAGGAAACATTATAGCCCTGTTCTTCCGGTTCAAACAGTGCGGGATAGACAATCTTTTTCATACTCATTCCTCCATTGTTTATTGAATACCTGCCTGTTTCAGGATGGCATGACAAGTCCCTTTTTTTACATCCTTTTTAGGATGAGGAACTGTTACCCTTCCGGGTTTGGATGGATGCTTAAACTGGTAATGACTTCCTTTGACATTCACCAGTATCCAGCCATCCTTTTCCAGTATTCTAATCAGCTCTCTGGAAGTCACATTATTCTCCTTTCACTATAACACGTACTTAACACGTATTCAACAAAACAAAAGAAATGTTGGCTTATCTAACTCCACGTACGAAATTCACAGATTGCTTCAAAAAATCCGGTGCTGATTTAATTCCCCTGAAAGTTTTTCCGACAATGGAAACAGGAGTGTCCCCAAACGATGAGATTAAAGTACAATGCCCCCGTTTCCCTCACCTTTGCCCTGGTATGCACATTTATCCTGGTCTGCGATCAATATCTGGTACCCGGGATGATTCAGGGAGTATTCACCGCCGAAGGAGCTCTGACTTTCCAGCTGGATGACTTTCCCGCCTATATCAGGCTCCTCACCCATGCCCTGGGCCATGCCAACTGGGATCACCTTTTAAGCAACATGACCTTTATCCTGCTTCTGGGACCGGTTCTGGAGGAACGCTACGGGAGCGGACGGGTCGCTCTGATGATGATTATGACCACCCTGATCAACGGGATACTGAACGCTCTGTTCTTTCCCACCGAACTTCTGGGAGCCAGCGGCATCGCATTTATGATGATACTCCTTACATCCTTTGCCGGAGCCAAACAGAGCGAAATTCCTGTCTCCTTCTTTGCCATCCTGGGAATATATCTGGTCAAGGAAGTGATCAATATCGTCAATACCGATGATATCTCCCAGATTTCCCATATTGTAGGCGGTGTCTGCGGGGCTGTTTACGGGATTTTTCTTAATGTTGTGGGCAAAAAAAGCAAAGGAAAAAAAGGCGGTCCCGCCTCTCCTGCCGGACCAAATGTCACCCCCGGTAACGGAACGGTAATCCAGTAATCCCCCCACTTTCTCCAATCTTTTATGAACTTCACTTGACAGAAATCATTTTACCCCGTATGTTTCTATACAACAGAACGTTTCTACTCGTAGATACACATAGGAGATTAGGCCATGTCATCAAAGACCGGTTCTCAGAATTACTATAAAAAGAAAGTGCCGGGAGATAAATTTACCCCCTGTGCTCTGGCCATCAAACTGGAAGCCAAATGCCTTCTGGAATCATCATCCCTTTCAGGAGGCCACTCCCGCTACTCGATCCTTCTGGTGGATGAAGCCTTCCGGATTCTTCAGGAAGGAGATGTCTGCTTCAGACGCTCTTCCAGAGGAGAGGAAAGGATCAATCATCAGGGAGAGGATATCCTTCATGTCCTTCAGAAAATGGCTTCCTACCATCAGGATATTGATGAAGAGTTTCCCGTTCCCGCCGGAGGAATCGGTTTTCTCTCCTTTGAATTTGCCCGGTACTGCGATGACATCCCCTTTGTTGAGAGAGAGGATGCCCTGGGGTTGCCTCTGGGAGAATTCCTCTTTGGTCATGTGATGCTGATTTTTGATCACTACACCGATGAGATTACCCTTATCGGACTCAACTATCCCGGATACGAAGTGGATCTGGAAAAAGCTGTTGCCCATGTGGAAAAGAAAATCTTCGACTACAATTTCAACTATCTGACCGAGCAGAACCGCAGCTCCAAAGGCACTCTCCTGCCCGATCCGGATAATGAGAAATACTATAAGGAGATGGTGGACGAACTGAAAAAAGAGATTGTCAAGGGAAACCTGCTGCAGGCTGTTCCTTCCAGGCGTCTGACGGTCCATACCGAACAGTCCGCCATGGATGCCTACCGGAACCTGCGCTCCAGCAACCCCTCGCCCTATCAATTCTACCTGGATTTTGATAAGTACCAGCTTTTGGGTGCCTCTCCTGAAGTCCATGTCAAGGTCAACAACGGACAGGCCATTATCCGTCCCATCGCCGGTACACGCCGGAGGGGGAAAAACGAAAAAGAGGACAGGGCCCTGGAAAAAGAGCTCCTGTCGGATGAAAAAGAGAAAGCCGAACATATCATGCTGGTGGATCTGGCCAGGAACGACCTGGGAAGGGTCTGTAAAGCGGGAACCGTAGAAGTCAGCGAGATGATGTGCATTGAACGGTATTCCAAGGTGATGCATATTGTCTCGGAAGTGGTGGGAGACCTGAACGAAGGCGTCACCGCCGGTGATGTGATCAGAGCGACCTTCCCTGCGGGAACCGTTTCAGGGGCACCGAAGATTCAGGCGATCAAAACCATCAGCAGGCTGGAAAAGATCAATAGAGGATTTTACGCTGGCCTGGTAGGATATCTGGAAGCCGACGGCAGCCTGGACAGCTGCATTACCATCCGGAGTGCTTTGAAAAAAGACGAGTTTCTCTACCTGCAGGCCGGAGGCGGCATTGTATACGATTCCAACGCTGAAAGAGAACTGGAAGAGACCAAAGAAAAAATGCGCGCCATCGCCCTGGCCGCGGGAATAGAGGTGTAAGATGATTGTACTGATTGATAACTACGACTCCTTTACTTTTAATGTATACCAGTATCTGAAAGAGATCACCGACGAGGAAGTTCAGGTACACCGGAATAATAAAATCACTCTGCAGGATCTGAAAAATCTGAATCCCGACCATATCATCCTTTCCCCTGGTCCCGGACGCCCCGAAGAGGCGGGAATTTCCCTGGAAACGGTAAAATATTTTGTTGGAAAAGTTCCCATCCTTGGCATCTGCCTGGGTCATCAGACCATCGTGCAGGCACTGGGGGGAAATATTATCGGCGCCAAACGGATTGTCCACGGTAAAGTGGAGCAGATGGAGCACGACGGGAAAGGGGTTTTCCGGAACCTTCCCCAGAACACCCCCTTTACCCGGTATCACTCCCTGGCAGCGGAAGAGTCCTCCCTTCCCGAATCCCTGGAGATTACAGCCAGAGCGGCTGATGGGGAGATTATGGGGGTACGCCACAAATCCCACGTGGTGGAAGGCGTACAGTTCCATCCTGAGTCCATCGGCAGCGAAGAGGGGCATCTGCTCCTGAAGAACTTCCTGAAATACAAGAGGGAACCCCTCCCCAAAACAAACCTCCTGAAAAAAGTACTGAACCGTCAGGATCTGACGGAAGAGGAAGCCATGAACTTTATGGACGAACTGACCGAGGGGAACCTGTCGGATGCCTTTATCGCCTCCATGCTGACAGCCTTGAATGCCAAAGGGATCAAACCCCATGAAGTGGCAGGATGTGCCAAGATCCTTTCCAAGAAGAAACTGAAAGTAAACTTTCCAAAAAAGACTGTGGATATGTGCGGTACCGGTGGAGACGGCCGGGGGACCTTTAATATTTCATCCTTTTCCGCCCTGATCACTGCCGCCATGGGCATTCCCGTGGCCAAGCACGGCAACCGGGCGGTCAGTTCCAAAAGCGGCAGCTTCGACTTTTACAATAGCCTGGCGATTCCTGTGGACAGCAGCCCGGAAGAGGCAGCCATTATGATTGATAAAACCAATTTTTCCTTCCTGTTCGCCCCGATTTTTCACGGTGCCATGCGCCATGCGGCCCCCGTAAGAAGGGAGATGGGCATCAAAACCATTATGAATATGCTGGGGCCTCTGGCCAACCCGGCAGAAGCGGAATGCCAGCTGATCGGTGTGTATGACAGGGACCTTTGCCCTATTATGGCGAGAGCCGCCAGGCTGATGGGCGTACAGCGGGTTATGACCGTTCACAGCGAAGACGGTCTGGATGAAATCTCACCGGCCAGGCCGACCAGAATCTTTATGATTGACCAGGACGGCCATGAAACCGATGAGATTTTCAATCCCGCCGATGTGGGCATCACCGGCATCGATACAAAAGAACTGGACGGCGGCAGCGGCGAAGAGAACGCCAAAGCAGCCATTGCCATACTGAAAGGTTCCGGCAACAGAGCCTATATCGAAGCCTGCTGCCTGAATGCGGGGGCCGCGGCCTATGTCTTCGGAAAAGCCTCCTCTATTAAAGAGGGATATGAACAGGCGAAAAAAGCTCTGGAAAGCGGTAGAGTCACCAAACTTGTACAGACCCTGCGAAAAGTAAGGAAGGACAAGGAAGCATGACCGATATCAGACGGAAAATTGCCGATCAGAGGATGGAACGGGTTCAGAAACTGGGGCCCGAGGAAGGGTTCGCTGTTCCTGCGGAAAGAGAGGTTCCTCTGGTGCCTTTCGGTACGGATCCCCTGTTGATCTGCGAAGTGAAGCGCCGGAGCCCCTCAAAAGGGCATATCAAGGATATCCCCGATGCGGCGGCTCAGGCACAGGGCTACCATTCTGGCGGCGCCGACCATGTGAGTGTGCTGACCGAACCGGATTATTTTGGAGGATCCCTGCAGGATCTGATGGATGTGAAAAAAGCCTGTCCCGATCTGGCGGTACTGAGAAAGGACTTTCTCCTGACAACTGAGGATATTGAAGTGTCATACCGGGCCGGAGCGGACGCCTGCCTTCTGATCAGCTCACTCCTAAGCGAAACTGATCTGAAAGAGATGCACGATCTCTGTGTAAAAAAAGGGATGACCCCCCTGGTGGAAGTTCACTCCCGGGAAGATGCAGCCAAAGCCTCCCTGGTAAAACCCAGACTGATGGGAATCAACAGCCGGGATCTGAAAACCTTCCGGATCTACCCCCTGCAGCCTTTGAAAATCCGTTCCTTTATCGACTGGGACGCCCGGATTGTTTACGAATCGGGAATCCTCACTGACAGGGACGGCGCCTTTGCGGTAAATGCCGGGTTTTCCGGCCTTCTGGTGGGAGAGGGTGTGGTAAGAGATCCTTCCCTGATCGGAAAACTGAAGAAACGTCTGGAAAATGCCGGAACCGAAGGAAGGCATTCACCTTTCTCCAGACTCTGTGACCGGTATACCCCGGGAAAGCCCCTTGTTAAGATCTGCGGGCTCGCCCGGAAAGAGGACTTTGACCTGGCAGTAGAATTGGGTGCGGATATGACCGGGTTTATCCTGGCTCCCTCGCCCCGGCAGACTACACCGGATTTTATCCGCTCTCTCCCGAGTTCGGAAGCACTGAAAGTGGGAGTGGTCGTCCTGAAAGAAGGAGAAGAACTCCCGAAAGAGATACAGTCCCTCCTGGATGAGGGTTATCTGGACTTTATCCAGTTTCACGGGAGTGAGACTCCCGGTACTGTCGGGAACAGAGGCTACAAAGCCCTCAGAATAAAAACCACAGAGGATCTGGACCGGATGGAAGAGTACTATCCCCTACCCTGCCTGCTGGATGCCTTCAGCCCCGAAGCGGCGGGAGGGACAGGAAAACGCCTGGATGCGGAACTGGTGTCCCGGGCCCGGGAGAAGGGAGAACTCTGGCTGGCCGGAGGAATCAATCCCGGCAATATCAGGGAGATACTGGAAAACTACAATCCCGAACTGGTGGATCTGTCCAGCGGCCTGGAAGCCTCCCCGGGGGTCAAGGACCATGATAAAATGAAAGAATTCTTCAAGGAGATTGATGCATATGCCCGAGTATAACGATTTTTTCGGCCCCTACGGCGGCCGGTATGTTCCCGAAGTGCTCCAGCCGCCCCTGGCGGAACTGGAAAAGGCCTTCCGGGACGCCATAAAGGATCCGGAGTTTCTGAAGGAATGGGAGGAGTTTCAAACCGGTTTTATCGGACGGCCCACCCCCTTGTTGAAAGCCTCCAATGCCTCCCGTGAGCTGGGAGGTGCGTCCATCTATATCAAACTGGAAGGGCTGGCCAATACGGGAGCCCATAAAATCAACAATGCCGCCGGCCAGGCTCTCCTGGCCAAGCGGATGGGCAAAAAGCGGATCATCGCCGAAACCGGGGCTGGTCAGCACGGCGTGGCCACCGCGTCCGCCTGCGCCCGGCTCGGTCTTCCCTGTGTGATCTATATGGGAGAAGAGGATATCCGCCGGCAGCACCCCAACGTATACTGGATGGAGCTCTTCGGAGCGGAAGTCCGATCTGTTACCTCCGGATCCCGCACCCTGAAGGACGCGGTAAACGAAGCCTTCCGTGACTGGGCGGCCAACAGCGAAGAGACCCATTACCTGTTGGGATCGGCCCTGGGCCCCTCACCCTATCCGGATATGGTCAGGGAGTTCCAGTCGGTGATCGGCAAAGAGATCAGGCAGCAGGCGGACTTTCCCATCCATACCATGGTGGCCTGTGTCGGCGGCGGTTCCAATGCCATCGGATTCCTGGCGCCCTTCCTGGATGACAAGTCTATCAGGATGGTCGGTGTGGAAGCCGGAGGCCGCGGTCCCGGTGTGGGAAACAACGCAGTCCGAATGACCGATGTAGGACGTCCGGGAATCATTCAGGGCTACAAGAGTCGTTTTTTGCGGGACGATGACGGGCAGGTACTGGATACCCACTCCATTTCCGCCGGTCTGGACTATCCGGGAATCGGACCTCAGCTGGCAGCACTGGGAGAAGCGGGCCGTATGGAATTTACCGATGCGAAAGATGACGAAGCCCTGGAAGCCCTGAAATTTTTTGCCCGGACCGAAGGCGTTATCTTCGCCATGGAGTCGGCCCATGCCGGAGCGGCTGCCATGAGGCTGGCCAGAGAGATGACCCCGGACCAGAATCTGATCATCAATATGTCCGGACGAGGGGACAAGGATATTTTCATCTCCGCCGCCGCACTGGACGGAGAGAACTGGAGAGAATTTTTACGATCCGAAAGCGGGAGGACCTATGGCTGATATTGTTTCTCATTTTATTGCGGGATACCCCACCCTGGAAGGGTCCTATGAAACCGCCTGCGGACTGGCGGAAGGCGGCGCGGCCTACCTGGAAATGCAGATTCCCTTTTCCGACCCCAGCGCGGACGGCCCGGTTATAGAAAACGCCTGCCGGGAAGCCCTGGCGGGAGGATTCAAAGTGGATCAGGCCTTTCCCCTGATGGAAAGGATCATCAAAGATACGGGGAAACCGGTTTTTCTGATGAGTTATGGAAACATCCTCTTTTCCCGGGGGATGGAAAGTTTTGTCAGACAGGCAAAAGAGGCGGGCGCTGCCGGTCTCATTATCCCCGACCTGGTATACGGCCGGGACGAGGGGCTCTATGAGATGGGAAAAAAGATCGGGATTCCCGTGGTTCCTGTTGTGACCCCCTCTGTTCCCGAAGACAGACTGAAAGCGCTGCTGGATCTGAAGGAGCCCTGGCTCTATACGGCTCTGAGGAGCGGGATTACCGGTCAGTACACCACCATTGAAGATACAAGCCTGGAACTGCTTGAGAAAATCAAACCTTCATCCAGCAAAGTCATGGCAGGATTCGGAATTTCCGAGCCGGAACAGGTGAAACTTCTGGAGAAGCACTGCGATGCTGTGGTGGCCGGGTCTGTGTTTGTCCGGGCGGCAACCAGGGCTCACAATGAGGGTATTTCTATAAGAAAAGCTGTGAGAGAGGCTATTACGTATTTGCTGAGTTGAAATGATCCCATCCTTCTTCCTTTAGCAGGAGTGCTGCAGGAAGAGGGATTGAGAATTCTGAAAATTTTAATTATTCACTAAAAATCATCTCTATAAAAATCCTTCACTTTCTATTCCCCAAAAAGCCCGTATAATATACAACAGGTACCATCACTTTCCATAAGAGTCAGGAATCTATGCCACGAGTAGTAAAATACATATTTTTCATCTTCCTGTTATTCTCCAGTCCTCTTCTGGCTCAGAATGTCAATAATGGTTCTATCACGGCTTCATCGGGATTTCTCGATCTGTCCTCCTATGATCTGACGGATCATAGGCCTTTCTCCCTGAACGGGATGTGGGAATTCCGTTGGAAAAAACTGCTCCTTCCGGGGGATTCAGAATGGGACGATCCGGGAACAGATCCCGCATACTACCCGGTACCTCTGTTCTGGACAGCCTATGAGGGTATGAATCTTCCCTCAAAAGGGTTTGGTACATACCGGCTGATCATAAAGACCTCCGGACAAAACAGAAATTACGGAATAAAACTACCCGAACTGTTTTCTGAATACCGATTCTGGATCAACGGCGAACTTGTAGACCAGCGATGGGACAATGATGGAAAAAGTGCCCTGTTTTTAAAACCTTCCTATCATACATACCACACCACAGACAGAATTCTGGAATTGATACTTCAGATAAGAAACAACTCCCATCATAATGCCGGAATAGGCCAGAGCATTATGTTTGGTCTGGAGACGTCAATATTCAGGCAGTATGTTTCTGACATTTCATGGGAAATTTTTCTGATTGCCATCAGCTTCTTTGCCGGCCTGTATCATATTATTATCTATGCATTCAGAAAATCCGAAAAAGAGCTTCTCTACTTCGGTCTTTTCTGTCTGATCCTGGCTGTCAGAACTTTTACCACAGGCAATACATTATTGACTCAGATTTATCCGGGAATCTCTTTTACCACCGGATCCCGTATTGCCACAATTGTGATCCCTCTGGCGGTCATTGCCTTTCAGACATTCGCTTTTTATTTTTTTAAAGACATAACTCCTGCTAGAATATTTTTTACTCTCCTGGGGTTTCATGCTGTCTATTTTCTACTGATATTAACCACGACTCCTATGTTTTACTCCACCGTTTATTCCTATTACCTGCTCGTGATATTAATAACCTGTCTTGTCATCATTGGAATCAATATCTATGGCATTGGAAAGCATAAACAGTTTTCTCTCCTGTTTTTCACAGGATTTCTCATTCTCTTTGCCGGCATCACCAACGATATGCTTCACTATCTGCAGATTATCATTACCGGTTATTATCTTTCTGCCTTTTTTGCCGGGTTTATTCTGACAGAATCATTAATGCTGGCCATCAAGTTTTCTCAGGAACACAAAATGGTATCCCGACTCTCGGAAAGACTGAAAACCCTTGATCAACTGAAAGATGATTTCCTGGCCAGGACCTCCCATGAACTCCGAACTCCCCTGAACGGTATCATCGGAATAACAGAGTCTCTTCTGGATGGATACACCGGCCCCTTACCTGAGAAAGTCCAATACAATCTGGGGCTTGTCGCATCCAGCGGAAAACGCCTTTACAATTTGATCAACGATATCCTTGATTTTTCAAAAATGAAACACAACGATATCTCTCTGAATATGAAACCGGTAGATGTATGCCAGGTTGCTTCTGTTGTGATAGACGTCTTCAAAGCCGGAATGCCCGAAAAAAGCCTGAAAATCAGAAATGAAATAGCCCCTGACATCCCCCCGGTGCTGGGAGATGAAAACCGGATCCAGCAGATTTTTTACAATCTCATCGGCAATGCTGTAAAGTTTACTCAACAGGGATATGTGAAAATTTCAGTCCATTGCAAAGAAGGATTTCTTGAGATAACCGTAGAGGATACAGGCATTGGCATTCCTCCGGAAAAACAGGATTCCATTTTCCTCTCTTTTGAACAGGGGGACAGTTCTGTCTCAAGCGAATACGGTGGTACCGGACTGGGCCTTCCGATAACAAAAAAACTGGTAGAACTTCATGGCGGAACAATAGAGGTCATATCTGATAAAGGGGAAGGGGCCAGTTTCCGTTTTTCCCTGCCCTTAGCTGAGGGATTGGTAAAGACTGTACAACAATCAACGAAAATCGTATCTAAAACCTATGAAAATCTCAATTCCAAAGAAATCGCAGAATCTGAGCCACGAGCCATTCCGGAAGGATCCCTTTCTCAGGGACATATCCTGATTGTGGATGATGAATCTGTTAATATTCAGGTATTATCGAATCATCTTTCCATGCGCGGATTCAGTGCAGATACGGCATCTGACGGGAACTCTGCCCTGGATAAAATTTATAAGAATCATTACGACCTTGTTCTCCTTGACCTTATGATGCCCCGAATGTCCGGGTTTGATGTCTGCCGGGAAATTCGCAAGCAGAAGGATAGGAAAGACCTCCCCGTTATTATTCTGACCGCTAAAAACACCCCCGATGATTTGACAGCGGCGTTTGAAGCGGGGGCCAATGATTATTTGGTCAAACCTATTGATACAGTTGAACTCTTTGCCAGGATTAATACACAGTTGTCCCTGACAAAGGCAGTCCATGCGGCAATAGAAAACGCCGAACTGGCAAATAAAGACCACCTGACCGGCCTTTTTAACCGCAGGTACCTTATGAATGAAGGCGGCAGAGAATTTAACCGGGCAAAACGGTACGATCATATATTTACGGTGGTAATGATAGATATTGATAAATTTAAAATGATCAATGATAACTACGGTCATGAAACAGGAGACAAAGCCATTATAAAACTGGCGGAAATCCTCAGGTCAAATATCAGGAGTACAGATATTGCCGGGCGCTTCGGCGGAGACGAGTTTACACTATTGCTTACTGATACAAATCTTGAAAATGCCGCGGTCATAGCAGAAAAAATCCGTTCCATCGTTGAAAAAACCGTGATCTTGTCTTTAAAAAAAGAAGAGATTCAATTTACCATCAGTGCAGGCATAGCCGCATACAGTCAGGAAGCGTCATCCTTTGATGAAATTTCGCAAAAGGCTGATGAGATGCTGTATGAATCCAAAAGAAAAGGCAGGAATACTGTTCTATACCCCCGCCTTTTATAAAGCTTTATCCCCCACTCCTGTTGCTTAAAGAAGCTCCTTTTGTAAAATACCATTCTCAATGTATCTAGAATTCCAGGGATAAATATACATCAATCCTTTTTACATAACCGCTTCTGTCAAACACCATTCGGCTGATATCCTGAGGAATAATCCTGTTTTCAAATGTTTCAGAATACCCGTCATTTTTTTCTACCACAATTTTATCCTTATCTGCTATGTGCAAAATGACAGGGACCTGGCAGATTGTGCATGCCAGGGATCCTTTGGGCAACAAAAGACTCGTTTTATCGTTTGTCAAGGTAAAGTAACTGAATTCCTGCGGTTCCTGCAAAAATTCTTCCTTCCGTAACAACAGGGGATGGAATGAAAGGCATCCGTTTTCTACAAAGATCCCCAGTTCTTTCTGTCTTGTGAGAATCTCCTCCTTTACCTGACCTGTCATTCCCGGCTGTTTCGCCCCTTTCCCCTTTGGGGTATGGGAATAAGGATCTGCTGGAAAGGCACCATACAGGGAGGGTGTTTTCTGAAACCCCAACCCCATGCGTATTTTATAATAATACCCGATCAATTCTTCGGGAACTCTGGTGTTATCAGATTTTTGGGAGTTAACCACAACTTCCTGAACCGCAAGGAGAAGTTTCGACACCATATGCCAATAAATGCTTCCTAAACCTTCATAGGCAAAAAATGTACCGGACCGTCCGGTAAACTCATCATGACGGAAAGTTTTTATAAATAGCTGAACAATGTCCTTTTCTTCATAAGCTGCGAGATTCTTATAAGATTTCTGCTTTTTCAGAGAATCAAGACATGCCTTCACATCTTTTGCATTCCTGAAATTACCATTAAAACGGAAATCCCCATTCAAGTCTCTATACAAGAGAGACTTATCGCCTTTTTGAACAAGTTTGTCTATTAAGGCAGAGTTCTTGAGATCTTCCGGAAGAATGCGGTTCTTATCAAGAAAACCAGGCAGTGTTCTGTCTGGATAAAGCATGTAGGAGTTCTGATCCTTCCGCAGTATAGGGCTCTTTTCCAATGCCTTTAGCACAGTCAGGGACTCCCGGGCATCCAGAAATCCAGAGGAGAGAATGGCCACCTGCCCTTCCAGCATCTCGTATAAATGACGGATTGTCGCTTTATTGCCTGAATACGATAATATATTATAAGAGTGAAACAGGCCGTCTTCCCTTTTATTCTTTCTCAGGCAGTGGTCCAGATATTCCACAATGGTTCTCAAAAATCCCGACAGCACATCTTTTGACAGACTGTTAAAATTTCCTGCATAGGCATGAAGGTAGATCTGTTGTCTGTACCTGTCACCGGCCATACCGGCATCATTTAAAAAATGGAACCTATCCTCGTCACGGAATGAGCTGTTCAGATTCCCTTTAAACCTTTCAAGCAGCTCCCGAAGGTCTTCAAACCACAAAAAGGCTTCTCTGGTGATAGGAAAATTCTCAAGATCAGACTCCTCATACAGGGAAAGAAGATAAGAAACGAACCTCCTCAGATATGAAACCGTAACAACTGAAAGCCCTTTCCCGACTAGTGCGTTGTTGGCATCATTCCATTCAGGGCGTTGTGTATTCATCCAGATTCCGCCTTCCGGAATAAAGTTGGAAACCTTTGCCATCAATAAAATAAGGATCTTTTCAGTGAAGGATACATGCAAAATGCAATCGTGACTATCTCGGACAAGCTGACTGTCATATCCAGTTCGGGTTACAATTTTATGTATCCGCTTATTTTCCTGAGCATCAAAAAGAATCGTGTTATAGGGATCTGCCAGTATGTCTTTGAATTCCTTGATTCTATAGGGAACATTGGAATGGACAAACAGCTTTCTATCAAGCAGTTCTTTCAGCCTGTTCGGATGATATTCCCTGGACATTTCCAGAAACTTCTCCAGATATATTATCTGATGATCGCTCCAGTAACCAATATTGCTCCAGGGATCCGTAGGATCGGGGACTTCCCAGTCTATCCCTTTCATATGGATCCTGTAAGGGTTATATCCGTCGGCTGTTGTGGCATTGAGAAACCGGAATATCATATTTTCGATGTAATCGGGAAATGAAATGGCCAGAGCTTCCCAATTCTGAAATATGTCTCTCCAGTTCCCCTGATAATCCAGTTTGACATTTCCCTGATCATCCTTTATGGAAATGGAAAATTTGTTCCAGGGTCTGCTGGGATCACCATGCCTCCTGCTGAATGACAGAGGCAGATATTGACGGCAATGGCGAATCAGATCCGCATCATTATACGCATCCGCTTTTTCTATGAGCCTCTGAATTGTGAAGGTTTCTTCAAGGGTCTCAAGATAATCGGAATATTTCTTTTCAATCCCTTTTGACTGGGCTTTTAAATAGTCAAGGAATTCTGTTTTTCTGATAGTATAGCCATTAAGAAATGTCCCCCCCCGCATATCGTTATAAAGAACATTCGCAAAATGGTGAACCGAGCTTATTTTCTCATGGGAAATTTGAAGACCATCGCTCCCTGCGACGATTCTCAGTAAATTTTCCGAGCCTTTAAGTATATCCCTCTCCAGTTTACCAGACATGTGCGGCTCAGAATTAAGGATTTCCTCTTTCAAACTCAATATCTGCCCTGCATCCCGGGAAACATCTGCAACAAAGTACCAATTATTTTGTTCATCAGGTTTCTGATGAAAAATCGTGTGGACAAAATAGGCACCCCGTTCCCCAAGGATTTCTTTTTCTTCTGAAACAATGCCCGAAGAACGGAAGTTGTTGATCTGACTGGAAGAGAGCAAATAGGTGTCTGCATTCAAACCGGTTTGCCAGGTGATACTCGCTTTCAGAGATTCGCTGGGCTCGGCAAGATCGGTTAAAGCGGCGCTCAAACTATAGACTCCTATGCCTGCTTTCCTATCCAGTTCATTACGTTTATATGCATCGAGCAGATTGCTGAGATTTTGCTGAATGTGAGATGTGGCACCCCAGGGGAGGATATTCTGAATACCGCTCAAAAGTGATATTTTCACAACTTGGGTATTTTTACTCTCCAGACTGCAGCGGAGAACGAATCCGTATTTATCACTTGTACTCCATTGATAACGGAAACAGAGATCAAGATCACGATTTATCTCTTCAAACAGGATTTTTTCACCGTAAATGCTTTTATACAGATTTCTTTCCAGATGATAGATTCCCTGATAAAACTGTGAAAAAGGTTCCCACAAATAAGTGGTATCGGAGACTGTGACATGAAAAATGGTTTTATGACCGGTCCAGTCAAAACTCTCAGATATTTTGTCTTCCGTATAATAAGGAAAAAGAGCGTGATCCGCATCAATCCTGCCTGCTGTAATCCCACCGGAACTGGAAAGGAACATCCAATGGTTTGAGGAGCTTACAATATTCATGAAAAATGGGGGAATTGTATCATAATTACGGATCACATAATATTCCGAACCGTCAATCTCGAGAAACTCACCATGGGCGTCTGTTGTTCTATTTGCGAATGGGATTTCTACCCCAAGTACTCTTTTTTCCTTACCTGTCATATGGTCCCCCTGTTTTTTTTAGTTTTTTCCTATTATATACCAGAAAACTTGTACCAACAACCCAATATGTACTTGATTTATACCAATCTTATGATAAAATTACCACTTATAGGGACAACCTAATATTTATTGAAATTTAATTTGGAGGAGAAAAATGAATAGAAAAGCAAGTCTGATCGCCAAGGCTGCTCTTTTGATGTTCTTTGCGGTTTTGGCAGTAGGATGTGAAAAGAAGCCAGATGCCCCGGCAGCTTTTGATGAAGAGAGTCTGGAAAGGAAAAAATTGACGATCATGACCTTTACAACAGAATTCGAAGATCAGGCCATCGTCAAGGATTTTATGGAAAAAACAGGAGTAGACGTCGACCTGCAGATCGTACCGATGGCCGACTATGAAGCAAAAATCCGGCCTTTGCTGAAAACAGGAAAAAACGTTCCGGATATTTTTGTGGGAGAAGCAGCTTATGTCAAACAGTTTGTTGAAGCAGGATATTGGGACAAGCT
The DNA here is from genome assembly GCA_963677615.2 of Oceanispirochaeta sp. Taxonomy (GTDB): domain Bacteria; phylum Spirochaetota; class Spirochaetia; order DSM-2461; family DSM-2461; genus Oceanispirochaeta. The sequence continues at coordinate 122,822 of CAXXQW010000004.1, forward strand.
GAATGCTCCCCCCTACAATGCCGTAACAGAGGATCAGTTTGATTATGCCGTACAGATGGGTACTGATAAGGAGGGGAATTTAAGGGCGTTGACCTGGCAGATGACCCCGGCAGGCTGGTGCTATCGAAGAAGCATAGCAAAAGAAGTGCTGGGAACTGACAATCCCGATGAAGTGGCTGAATATTTCTCCTCCTGGGAAAGAGTCATGGAAACAGCGCAGATGATGAAAGAAGCCGGGTATACAATGTTTCCTGGAATCGGTGACGGTGTATTCCGGGTATTTTACGGATCCCGCAGTACTCCCTGGATCAATGAGGATAACCAATTCCAGATAGATGAGAAAATTCTGGAATATCTTAAAGTGGCAAAAGAAATCCGCGACAACGGGTATGATGCGAAATTATCCGACTGGAGCGGTCCGTTTTTTGAAGCCATGAATACAGCCCCTGATGAAGCAGAAGTCTTTATTTACGGCTGGCCGACCTGGGGACTGCACTTTGTCCTTTCCGGCCAGGACAATTCCAAGGGAGACTGGGCGATTACATCATCTCCGAATCCCTGGAGCTGGGGAGGGACCTGGCTGGGAGTGTACAAGGACAGCCCCAATAAAGCGGCTGCCTGGGCCTTTATTAAGATGCTGACTCAGGATAAGGACTATATGGCCGATTATGCTCTGAGAACCGGAGATTTCATGGCCAATAAAACCGTTGTGGAGGAGATCAAAGGAAGCTTCTCATCTGAAGCTCTGGCCGGCCAGAACCACTATGATTTTTTCTATAACCAGGCTCAGTATGTCGATGGTACTGCCATTGTGGGAGAAGACTACCAGATCGGTGTTATCCTGGCGCAACTTGTCAATGAATACCTTGAAGGCAACTACACATATGATGAAACAGTGGAAGAACTGAAGAACCGTGTCAAATCTGCCTATCCCAATGTTACAATCAAGTAACTGATATATCCTGCCGCATGAGCGATTTATTTGGTTCATGCGGCTGGCCTTTAAGAAGGAGGCACTCATTGAAAAATACCAACAACTACGGGTATCTGTTTATCCTGCCCTTTTTTATCATTTTTTCTCTGTTCAGCTTATACCCCATACTCAATACCTTTCTGGTGAGTCTCACCAATGAAGATATGACACGGTTTGAAATTAATTTTGTGGGATTCAGGAACTATATCCAGGAACTGACAACCCCTCTATTCTGGAAATCTTTTTTTAATACATGGATAATATGGCTCCCCAATATCACGATACAGCTGATTTTGGCCCTGTTTCTGGCGGTATTGCTTACCAATAGAAGAATGAATCTGAAATTCACCGGAGGATTCCGGGCAATATACTTTTTCCCCAGCCTGGTGACCTATGCCTCTGTGGCTATTCTGGCATTTACCTTTACAGACTGGCAGAACGGCATCCTGAATCAGCTGATCTTCGGAACGGGAGAGGCGGCTAAAGAAAACTATATTTTCTGGCTGAATGACCCGAATACGGCCCGTTTTATCATTTCGGTCATTCAAACCTGGCTGTGGTTTGGAAACTCTATGATCCTTTTTATAGCGGGGATAATATCGATCCCGGAATCCTATTTCGAAGCGGCCACTGTTGACGGGGCCAATTTGTGGACTGTATTCCGGCGCATAACCTTCCCGTTGCTGAAACCGGTGATGATCTACATTGGAATTACATCCCTCATTGGCGGAATGAATATGTTTGATATTCCCTGGATCATGACACGGGGCAGCGGTGGTCCTGAACAGTCCATGATGACCACAGTTATGTATATGTACAATAGAGCCTTCTCCTGGAGCGCTCTTGGTTCAGGTTCTTCCGTCGCGTTTCTACTGTTTATACTCACAGCGATTTTTTCCATTTTTTATCTGAAAATTATCGCCCGCAACAGTGAAACAGCATAAGGAGAAAACAATGGATTTCAATGAAAAAACAATATCCCGATCAAAGATATCCGGAATTGTGGCCAAAACCATCAGTTATATCATTCTGATCATTGTAGCGCTGGTCTGTATCATTCCCTTTTACCTGATGCTGGTAAATGCCACAAGAACAAATACGCAAATTGATTACGGCGTATCCCTGATTCCGGGGACAGCCACAATAGAAAACTTTAAAACTCTCTTTCTGGGCCGCCTGGATGCCAATTCCGGCCAGAGAGGAGGCGGTCTGAATATCATGAGAGGGTTTTTCAACTCATCGGTTATTGCAGTTTCGGCTACACTTTTAGCCGGTTATTTCTCTGCCCTCACAGCCTGGGGATTCAGCATGTACAAATTCAAAGGAAATAAGTTCTTTTTCGGTTTGATTCTTGCTGTAATCATGATTCCTCCGACAGTCTCAGTTATCGGCTTCTACAAATTAATCGTATCCCTGGGAATGTATGATACCTGGTGGCCTTTGATTATCCCTGCCATAGCCAGCCCCTATACGGTTTTTTTTCTCAGGCAGTATATCAGCAGCTCATTTCATCCTGCGCTGCTGGAAGCAGCCAGGATCGATGGAGCCACAGAACTGTATATTTTTCACAAACTGGGGTTGCCTTTGATAACACCCGCGATCGCGACCATGTCAATTTTCGGATTTTTGAGCAGCTGGAATAACTATCTTCTTCCCCTGACCGTTTTGAACAGTCAGGACAAATATACCCTTCCTCTTCTGATTCAAATGCTCAATACAACAACCTATTACCGGGATCAGGGAGCCCTTTATGCGGGAGTAGCCATAAGCATCATTCCCATTATGATCGCATTTATTTTCCTGTCTCGATACATATTGGGAGGATTGTCCTTCGGAGCTGTCAAAGAATAAGGGATAAAAGTCAAGAGATTCGGCATTCCTCACATAGGGATGCCTTAAGTGTTACATAAATGTTATATACTTTCTCTGACACATTCTTTACAATACCTTCGGTTATACCAATAAGAAGACAAGCTGTAGCAGGAGAGAGATTATGATCGATAACACGTCATATATTCCCAAATACATTCAGGTCAAGGAAAAGCTGAAAGAATATATCATGGCCAACAATCTCAAGGAAGGCGATGCTCTTCCCTCGGAAAATGATCTGCTGCAGAAATACCAGGTCAGCCGCAATACAATACGCCAGGCGTTCAACCTGCTGGACAAAGAGGGCATTATCTATACGATCCGGGGAAAGGGAACATTTTACAGAGGTGACACCCGCCAGAATCCCGGAGGGAGCTCCTTAATCGGTGTCATGACTCCTGTCACCTCCACGTCCATTTACATGGACATCGTCAAAGGCATTGAACATACAGCTCATGATAATGGGTTTCATATGATATGGAGCAATTCCATGGCGAACCCCGAGAAGGAGAGGGAGTCCCTTGAAGGAATGATCGATAAAGGTATTGACGGCCTCATAATCGAACCGGCCTTGAGCAGTAATATTGTAAAAGACTCCTATATTTATCAGAAGCTGCAGAATCTTCCTATACCGGTAGTTATTATCGATTGCCAGATCGAAGGACTGCAGATACCCAGCGTCACTCTGGATGATTGCCAGTACGGCTATTTGGCAACCGGGTATCTTATAAAAAGGAATCACCGGAAGATCGGGTATATTTACAAACATGAAACCATGGCGGGAAAACTGCGCTACGAAGGGTATGTCAAAGCCTTGATAGACGCGGGAATCCATGTAGACCCTCAATTAGCCCTATCTTTCACCGAGAGAGCAGATCAGAATCATGAAAATCCTGTCATGAAGCTTACCGAGGAGCTGATGAAGAAGGGGGATCCACCCACAGCCCTCTTCTTTTTTAATGACGAAACAGCCTTTGAAGGGATTCAGTCTCTCAGTAAGCTGGGATTGCGCGTTCCCGAGGATGTATCCGTCATAGGCATAGATGACAGCCCATTCGCGACTCTTTCTGTTCCCAAACTGACGACCTTATCCCATCCCAAAGGAGAGATGGGGCAAAAAGCAGCTGAAATACTTATTGAAAAGATAAAAAATCCTGAAACGGAACAGGATTGCTGCATCATGATGCAGCCTGAAATCATCGAGAGAGAATCGGTGATGCCAAGAGGAAATTTATAGATGTTTCCATTCTCCTGCTGATGACAGAATCTTACAGTATTGAATGGCAGTAACAGATATCTGAATTCGCCTCTTCCCCTATAACCCAACACCCCTTATAATCTTTTCTATGCTCAGCGACAAAATCATCATCCAGATCATCATAGCCCTGGTCCAGCAGGCGGGCCTGATCATCATCATAGCCCTCCTGCTCTCCCGGCTCAATGTGTTTACCCGCATGATCAAAAGCCCGGAAAAACGGATCCGGGACTTTATATTCCCCGTTCTGGTACTGGGCGGACTCGGGATCATCGGAACCTATACGGGAGTTCCCATTCAGGGAGCCCTGGCTAACGCCAGGATGGTCCCTGTATTCGTGGGCGGACTTATGGGAGGTCCCGTGGTGGGAATCCTGGCCGGGACTATCGCGGGTGTTCACCGCTGGGGATTTGATATCGGAGGGTTCACAGCCGTTTCCTGTATGATCTCCACCATTGCCGAGGGGGCCATGGCGGGATTCCTGTCCAACCGGTTCTACAGGGCCGAACGGAAACCCCTTTTTGCCCTGGTCGCCGCCGCAGCGGCAGAAGCGATGCAGATGATCATTATTCTCATAACTGCCCGGCCCTTTCATGATGCGGTATCCCTTGTAGAGATTATCAGCATTCCCATGATAACCGCCAACAGCATCGGGTGCGCCCTGATCATTCTGGCTTTTGAAAACCTGTTCAGTGAAGCAGAACGCCGGGCTGCCCGGCAGTCCCAGCAGGTCCTCCGGATTGCCGATCAAACACTCTCACTGCTGCGCAAAGGATTAACAGATGAAACCGCGCGTCAGACGGCACAGATTATCTACAAGGAGATGTCACTGGAAGCGGTGGCCATCACAGACAGGGAAAAAATCCTGGTCCATGTGGGAAAAGCCAGCGACCATCATAAACCGGGAACATCTCTTTTAACACGGATTACAAAAGATGTGATGCAGTCAGGGGATCTTATGGTAGCCCGCAACAGGGATGAGATAGGATGCAGCCACCCGGGCTGCGCCCTCAACTCAGCTGTTATTGCCCCGCTGATCAGCGGCAGCGAGTGCATCGGCTCCCTGAAGCTCTACAAAGGGGTGCGCGATACAATCAATCAGGCCGATATTGAAACCGCCAGAGGTCTGGCGGTTCTGTTCTCGTCCCAACTGGAACTGAGCCGTCTGGAAGAGCAGAAAACCCTCCTCAGAAAAGCCGAATTGAGAGCTCTCCAGGCTCAGATCAATCCCCACTTTTTATTCAACGCCATCAACACCATCGTATCCCTGATCCGGACAGAACCGGAAAAAGGAAGAGAACTTCTTCTCCATCTGGGCACATTCTACAGAAACAACCTTCAGTCAGGCGCCGTTTCAGTTCCACTGAAAACCGAAATCAATCATATCAAAGCCTATCTGGAAATCGAGAAAGCCAGGTTTGATGAACGACTTCAGGTAGAATTTGATATACAGGAAGGTTTAAATCTGAATATTCCCCCCCTCCTTCTCCAGCCTTTGGTGGAAAATGCTGTTATTCACGGAATTCAGCCCAAACCGGAAGGAGGTAAGGTCACGATCAGAGCCTATCGTGTGGAAAAAGGAACTGTCCTTTCGGTCAGCGATAACGGAATGGGCTTTGAATCAGGGGAGTATTCCATCTGTCAGGATCCGGAGGATGAACCGGGAGATTCCATCGGATTGCTCAATATCCGGCAGCGCCTTTTAAACACCTACGGCCCCTCGGCGGATCTCCAGCTGGAATGCCGGGAGTCCCGGGGAACCACCGCCAGCATATTTATTCCCGCAGCGGGAGAATTTACATGATTGTTCTTGTTGTAGATGATGAAAAACCTGCCAGGGACGAACTGGAATTCCTTCTGAAAAAAGAAGAGGATATTACAGAAGTTCTCAAAGCCGAAAACGGGATGAAAGCGTTATCCATACTGGAGAAGCATAAGGTTGACCTGATCCTGCTGGATATTCAGATGCCCGGAATGACCGGTCTGGAAATGGCCCGGCAGTTGATGAATATGCCTGTATTCCCTCAAATCATATTTATTACAGCGTACAATCAGTTTGCTCTGGAAGCCTTTGATGTGAACGCCCTTGACTATCTTCTCAAGCCCGTGGAAACAGACCGGCTGATCAGAGCTCTGAACAGAGTCCGCAACCGCCTGATGGATAGCAGGGAATCAGAAGGTCTTCAGGAAGCGGTCAGAAATCTTCTGCGGTCTGCGGTTCCTGCAGGAACCAGTACATTCCGGAAAATTACAGTGTACAGGGACGGTCATTTTATCCCCTGGACTTTGACAGCATCGTTATGCTATCAGCAGAGGACAAACATTCGGTTATCCACACCGCAGAAAGGAGTTATCCCTACAGGAAATCCCTGGGAGAACTGGAAAGCCTGATTCAGGAACCCTTCCTTTTCAAATGTCACAGGAGCTTTACCATC
>CAXXQW010000005.1:0-25290 GCA_963677615.2 Oceanispirochaeta sp.
CTGCTGATCCGCCAGTTTTTTGCAAAAGATCAATGATAGAATCATCAACCCTCTTGGCCGCAAAATTGTAGGTTAGTCCTCCAGCGGCAGGGATGCTGTACTTTGAAACCCTTTCTGCAGTCAGGGCGTTTTTAAGGGATACTCTAGCTGCTTTCTGTAGCTCCAGAAAAGCCGGCGATTGATCCAGGTTCTTAAAATCAAGGGACATATAATATTCCTCCGGTTTTTTTTCTATTTAATCTTAGGCTGTAAATCAGGGTATTTCAATCCCTGTGAAAAGTATGGATGCATAAAAAAACCTGCTCCGTAAAGAGCAGGTTACACTAGTTACTATTGTAACAGGATAAATTTTATTTATCGTGGTAGCTGGCCGCAGTTCCCTTGATCTGTACCGCCTGACCCGAATCGTCCTTCAGGTCTTTCTGTACCATGGCTGTGACACCGGTTGAAAGACCGTAGAGGCGGATGAACCCTTCCGCATCACTGTGCTTGTAGCTGGATTTACCGAAGGAGGCGATTTCTTCAACATACAGAGCGTAGGGAGACTTTCTTCCCGCCACAAAGGCATTTCCCTATAAAGGACAAGCCTGACAGACCCTGTGGTGAATTCGGTGGTTTTCTTCATGAACTCTTCCAGAGAGTACCGGGCTGTGGAGTACCATTTGCCGGAATAGACAAGATCCGAATAATCGATAGCCAGTTTCTGTTTCAGGTGAAGAGCATCGTTGTTGATGGTAAACATTTCCAGGTCTCTCAAGGCCATGTGAAGAAGAGTTCCCGCAGGGGTTTCATATACCCCCCGGCTTTTCATGCCCACAAGTCTGGTCTCAACAATATCCACCCGGCCCACGCCATTGGCGGCAGCCACTTTATTCAGTTCCTGAAGCAGCTGGTACCCGGGCATTTTTTTACCATTCAATCCTACAGGCATACCTTTGACAAAATCAATCACCACTTCGGTTTCTTCATCCGGCGCTTCCTTGGGGGAATTTTGTGAGCTGGAACATTTCATCCTTAGGTCTGTTCCAGGGATCTTCCAGGTCTCCGCCTTCATGGCTCATATGCCATACGTTCCAGTCTCTGGAGTAGATGTTCTTTTTGGAGATATTACCCAGATCAATACCATGTTTTTCTGCATATTCTATGGCAATCTTCCCGGGAGTGGATGTCCCAGATTCTCCAGGGTGCAATCACTTTCAGCTGGGGCGCCAGGGCTTTGTAGGTTAATTCAAACCGTACCTGATCATTTCCTTTTCCGGTACAGCCGTGACACAGGGCATCGCATCCTTCCTGAAGAGCAATTTCCACCTGGTATTTCGCCTGAAGGGGGCCTGGCGATGGATGTACCCAACAGATACTGTCCTTCGTATATGGCTCCAGCCCGTACCATGGGGAAAATATAGTCATCGGTCAGTTCTTCTCTCAGATCGGCCACGAAGTATTTGGAAGCTCCTGCGTTCAGAGCTTTTTTCTCCATGCCGTCCCAGTCTTCCGACTGGCCTACGTTGGGTACAGATGGCGATGACTTCCGCATTGTTGTAGTTTTCTTTCAGCCAGGGGATGATAATGGATGTATCAAGTCCTCCGGAGTAAGCCAGAGCAATTTTTTTGATAGAGTTATCCTTCATTGCTAATCTCCTCAATTGTCTTAAAGATTATATTCACTCCGTCCCGGAGTTCTTTTCACTGATAATAAGAGGGGGAGCCATTCTTATGACATTGGCACCCGACCTGAGCAGAAGCAGTCCCTTCTCCTGGCATCCTTTGAGGAGAGCCGAATTTTTTCCGGAGTAACCGCTTCGGTCACAAGACCGCATAAAAGCCCTTTTCCTCTGATTTCTCCTTTTAAGCCGGCCTTCTGAAGGTTTTCTTTCAGAAGGCTTTTAAGGAATTCTCCTTTTTTCCGGACATCTTTCAGAAAATCCGGATCAGTCAGAATCTCCCAGGTTTTGAGAGCCACCGCTGTTGTCACCGGGCCTCCCCCGAAAGTCGTGCCGTGATCTCCCGGCTTTAAAAGGTCATTCACTTTCGAGGGGATCAGGGTTGCCGGAAAGGGGCAATCCTGCAGCCAGAGGTTTCGACAGGGAGATGATATCCGCCTTGAGGCCCGCTTCCTCTGATGCATAGAGGCTGCCTGTTCTTCCTATTCCTGTCTGGATTTCGTCAGCAATCAGAAGAACATCGTGTTTGCGGCAGAAGGCATTAAGAGCCTGAACCATCTGGTCACTCAATGATACAAGACCGCCTTCGCCCTGAACCACTTCCACAATAACAGCCGCATATTCCTCGGGCTTTTCCAGCGCTTCCAGTTGTTCCACGCTATTGTATTCAATCACATCACAGCCGGGAATCAGCGGTGCAAAGGGTTTTTTATATTTTTCTGTGGCTGTTACGCTCAGAGACCCCATGGTTCTGCCGTGAAAACCGTTGGAAAACGAGAGGAACTTGTGGTGTCCTGGCCCTTTTTTCTCCAGGGCATAAAGCCTGGCATACTTGAGGGCCGCTTCATTGGCTTCGGCTCCGCTGTTCCCGAAGTGTACCGCGGCAAAATTCCCCGAACCGGTAAGGGCTTCCGCCAGTTTCACCGCTGGTCCGGTTGTATAGAGGTTGGAAATATGAATCAGCTTTTTCATCTGGTCGGCTGCGATTTCCGCCAGATCTTCCTTCCGTATCCCAGAGCATTGACAGAAATGCCGGAACCGAAATCCAGATAGGTTTTACCCTCTGAATCTTTGAGGTAAACCCCCTGGCCGCTTTCTATGTGAAGAAACGTATCCGCATAGTTTCTGGGGAACGGGGGATTCTTTACTAATGCTCCATCATGTTGGGTATTCATTGCTTCTCTCCTGAAGTCGTTTATTCAAATTACAGTATGATTTTTGTGCCTTTCTGTCCGCGGGTGATCAGTTTCAGGTCACCTTCTTTTGTATAATTGGTTATCTGAATCTGACGGACACCGCCTCGTAATGCTGCCAGGGATGTCCTGACTTTGGGTATCATACCGCCCTGAATGTCTCCTTCGGCAATATATTTTTCTATTCCGCTTCATTCATGCTTTCCCGAACCTTCTCCCTGATCAATATACCGGGAATATCAGAAAGAAAAATCAGGCTGTGGGCTTTCAGTGTCTCTGCCAGTGCCAGAGCGGCCTCATCGGCATTGATATTCATTCCCGTCCCTGAGAGTCGGAGCTGACCGAATTGACAACAGGAAAATACCCGTTTTTCATAAGGAGTTCAAGAAACCTTATATCCACATGATTTATCCGTCCCGTCCGGTTTTCATCGTCACCCCGGCATATGGCATCGTCCGATAGAAAGGTTCCTCCGTCAGACCCGGAGAGGCCCACGGCATTCAGTCCGCAAACATGAAAAGCCCTCACCAGGGATTTGTTAACCTTTCCGGCCAGTCCCATATCTACCAGATCCATCTCTCTGGCAGTAGTTTTTCTCTTTCCGTCAACAAAAACAGGCTCAATGCCATACTGTTTCTGAATGGCAGATACAGTTGTTCCTCCTCCATGAACAAAGACAAAAGAGAGGTCTTCCCGGTCCTGGAGCTGTTTCATCTCCCTTCCCAGGCTTTCTATCATGGTTATGGATTCGGCAGGTTTGCCGCCTATTTCAGTACAATGGTTTTCATTATATTTCACCGTGAAGATTCAGGGCTTCTGTTTCTTCCAGTCCGAATCGGATATTCATATTCTGTATGGCCTGCCCCGAGGCACCCTTGATCAGATTATCAATAACAGAAAGTAGAATAAGGTTCTCTCCTTCCTGGTGCCAGCTGATGTCGCAGCGGTTTGAACCCCACACATGTTTGGTTTCCGGAATGGAGGGGAAGGCAATTTTAACAAACGGGGAGGAGCCGTAGGCATCCGCATAGATTTTCCTTATCTGGTCTGAAGTGATGTCCTTCTCAATTTTTACCGTAGTCGTTATGGCCATCCCTCTTTTCATTGGTACCAGATGCGGGGGTAAACAGAAGATCCAGAGAGCTGTCGGCTTTGTTCAGTTCCTGCCATATCTCCCAGGAGTGCCTGTGGCTCGTTCCCGTTGAGTAGGCACAAATATTTTCAGACCTTTCTACCAGAAGGTTTCCAATCTTCGCTTTTCTTCCGGCTCCGGAAATTCCTGACATGGCGGCAACTACAGGGTTTGTCTTAAGAAGGTTTCTGGACGCCAAAGGCAGTAAAGGAAGCAGTGTGGCTGTGGATAGCATCCGGGGTTGGCAATGATATCCGCCTTTTGAATTTCCTTTCTGTACCATTCAGCCAGGCCGTATACAGCTTTATCAAGAAGATCCGCTCTGGGGGGATTTTCCCCATAGGCTTTCAGAAAGAGAGCGGGATCACTGATTCTAAAATCTGCTGAAAGATCAATAACAACGGATTTTCCATAAAAGGGAGAGCAGAATTCAGCAGATGCCAGGTGAGGCAGGGCGGCAAAAACCACATCGGGGTTCATGGCGGCAGCTGTGTCGACATCAACCAGTTTTCCCTGACTGTGGGATATTTTCTCTTCGATAGAGGGATGAAGCCCCGCATCTTCGCTTATAACAGGCTCACCGGCTTTTGAAGAGGATACAGGGATTATTGTATCGATATCCCTGTGACCGCTCAGCTGTCTGAGAAGGATCTGTCCTGTGTAGCCTGTGGTTCCCAATATTGCTGCTTTCATATTTATTCTATCTCCAGTTCGGGTACAGTGTTTTTCAAAGTTGAAATGAACTGTTTGCTTGTCAGATTTTCTTTCATTACTATAAGAATGGTGTCATCTCCTGCGATGGTTCCAAGAACTTCATCCATTTCCAGGTGATCCAGTGCGATGGCTACCGTATCGGCATGACCTGCCAGGGTTTTCATGATGCAGAGGTTTCCGGAAAAACTGATTGAAATAAATCCACGGGTAATATCATTGATATACTGCTGGGTAGACTCCAGTTCCTTTCTGTTCCGGGGGAGGGTATAGTAATAACCATTGTTCCCGTCCGAGACTTTTCCTACTTTTAAAAGTTTCAGATCTCTGGAAAGGGTAGCCTGGGTAACTGGAAACATTCTCTTTTTCCAGAAAACTCAGTAATTCTTCCTGGCTGGTTATATGATACTCTCCGATAATCCGTTTAATGGACTTTAGTCTTGCTGTTCTGCTGTTCATACAATAATTCCGTATATTTATTCCTGAAATTTGTATAAACATACAGCCAAAGGGTGTTTTGTGCAAGGTGAAAAGAGAAAAAATCTGACTATATGATTAAAAACTTTTTTTACTCTACAGCACCGTATTCAATCAACAGCTCTCTGAGCGTCTCGTACTGTCGCCAGGTGGCTATCATCAAAGGGGTATAGCCGTTGCCGTCTTTGACGTTGACCTCGGCTCCACGGATCACAAGTTCCTCGGCGGTTTCCCGTAATCCCTTCTGGACTGCCAGCATGAGAGAGGAAATTCCTGCGGAAGAAACTGTATTGGGTTCTGCTCCGTTGAGTACCAGCTCTCTGGAAGTCAGGATCATTCCTTTTATAATGGACATGATTAAAACACTGTTGCCGTACTGATTGATGAAGTTTGGATCTGCCCCGCCTCTCACCATAGCCGTAGCAGTATTTTCCATGCCCCTGAGAACGGCAAGGTAGAGCAGGGAGTCTCCGTCGCTGTCATACTCGGTGGGATCCGCTCCCGCCTGCATCAGAGTCGCTCCAATCTGATCATTTTCATAAAGGATTGCCATATGGAGTGCAGATCTGTCACGGCTGTCCCGTACATTGGGATCCATCCCCTGATTCAGCAGGGATTCCACCTTTCGGTAGTCAGCATTGGCAATGGCCCGGAACATTTCCCAGCTTTCCTGGGCACTCAGGGATAAAGAAAATATGTTCAGTATGAATATCAGAAAAGAAATCTTTTTAATCATAAGCATCAGATAGCCTAATATGCCCTAAACCAGAGCCTTTTTCAACCGCCCTGTTTCAGATATACTCCTTTTGTATGACAAAAACGACTCTTGCCAATCCATTCGGGGCTGCGCCGATTTTTTATAAGGAAAGTACCGGATCCACAATGACGGATATCCTGGATCTGAGACACTACGGTCATGGCACGGTGATATTCGCCGGGTATCAGGAATCCGGAAGGGGGCGGGTTGACGGCAGGAAGTGGCTGGCCGATCACGGACGGAATCTTCTTATGACAATTCAGCTGAATCATAGCAGAATGGTTCATCCCTTTTATCAGGTTCCCCTTTTGACGGGATTGGGAATCGCCCGTTTTCTGGAAGACAGGTTTCAGCTCAAGGGGGAGATCAAGTGGCCTAATGATGTACTGGTGCAGGGCAAAAAAATCTCCGGAATCCTTTGTGAGTCCCGGGGGGAATTTATCTCTGTTGGTATCGGCCTCAATTGCGGTCAGCAGACTTTTGAAAGTAGTGTGGCGGACAAGTCCACATCCCTGTCTCTTCTTACCGGAAGGGATATAAAGCCGGATAAAATTCTGGGAGAACTGCTGGAAGAGCTCCGGGACAGCTACGTAATTTCCAACTGGAGGAAAGAGATTTCCCGCAGGCTCTATTGTCTGGATAGGGAAGTTATCCTGCAGGAAGGAGCCGCAGGATCGGGGAATGTCAGTCAGGTTATTATAAAAGGTCTGTCAGGACAGGGGTTCCTCCAGGTAAAGGATAAACTTTCGGGTGAGCTCAAAGAGGTCCTGGCAGGTGAGATCCAGTTTCCCGGATACATCAGCGGCTGAGGAATTTCTCCAGGTTTTCAGGTAAAAAAATCCCGGCGGAGAAATCTTCATTATTATTTGTGAAAATATTTCTTGATGATTTCATCAGGAATTAGTATCTTACATTTTGTAGCTCGGACAGAGCGGATTAATTTACAATTTTTATTACCTGAGAAAGGGAGTGAACTATTTATGGCAAAACAGTTAAAGTTTAACGAAGATGCCCGGAGAAAGCTGCTGGGTGGAGTTGAAAAACTTTCAGACGCTGTTAAAGTAACTCTGGGTCCTAAGGGTAGAAACGTTCTTCTTGATAAGAAGTTCGGTGCTCCTACCGTAACCAAAGACGGTGTATCCGTTGCCAGAGACATTGAACTGGAAGATCCGTTTGAAAACATGGGAGCACAGCTTGTAAAAGAAGTAGCAACCAAAACCAACGATGTAGCTGGTGACGGAACAACAACAGCAACAGTTCTTGCGTATTCCATTGTAAAGGAAGGTCTGAAAAGCGTAGCGGCCGGAATCAACCCCATGGGAATCAAAAGGGGAATTGACAAGGCTGTGGAAGATGCGGTTGAAGAGATCCGCAAAACCGCAAAGGACATCAAAGACAAGGAAGAAATTTCACAGGTAGCTGCCATTTCCGCCAACAACGATCATGAGATCGGTGAGGAAATAGCCAATGCCATGGAAAAAGTGGGAAAAGACGGTGTTATCACTGTTGAAGAGTCAAAGACTATCGAAACTACCACCGACTTTGTTGAAGGTATGCAGTTTGACAGAGGTTACCTCTCCCCTTACTTTGCTACCAACAGAGACAACATGACCACAGTGATGGAAAGTCCCTATATCCTTATTTATGATAAAAAGATTTCCAACATGAAAGAGCTTCTTCCTATTCTCGAAAAAGTAGCTCAGGCTGGTAAGCCTCTTCTGATCATTGCAGAAGATGTTGAAGGTGAAGCTCTGGCGACTCTGGTTGTAAACACCATCAGAGGAGCTCTGAACGTCTGTGCTGTAAAAGCTCCCGGATTCGGAGACAGAAGAAAGGCCATGCTTGAGGATATTGCTATCCTGACCGGTGGTGAAGTTATCTCTGAAGAGATCGGACTGAAACTGGAAAATGCAGAAATGGAACAGCTCGGGCGCGCCAAAATGGTAAAAGTGGAAAAAGAAAATACCACTATTATCAACGGTGAAGGTTCTGAGAACGACATCAAGGAAAGAATCGCCCAGATCAAAGTTCAGATCGAAGATACAACCAGTGATTACGACAGGGAAAAACTGCAGGAAAGACTGGCTAAACTGGCTGGTGGTGTGGCAGTTATCAATGTAGGTGCTGCTACCGAAGTGGAACTGAAAGAGAAAAAACACAGAGTGGAAGATGCTCTGTCCGCCACCAGAGCGGCCATTGATGAAGGTATTGTTCCCGGTGGTGGTCTGACTCTTGTTCAGGCTGTTAACGCTCTTGAAAAAACCTCTATGAAAGATTTGGCTGATGATGAGATCGTTGGATACAATATTGTTAAAAGAGCTTTGGAGGAACCCATCCGCCAGATCGCTACCAACGCTGGAATCGACGGATCTATCGTTGCTGATAAAGCCAAAAATGAAAAGAAAGGCATCGGTTTTGACGCCTACAAAATGGAATGGACCGACATGGTTGCCGCAGGTATCATCGATCCTGCCAAGGTTACCAGAAGTGCTCTTCAGAATGCTGCGTCTATCGCAGGGCTCCTGTTGACCACAGAGTGTGCGGTTACAGATATTCCCGAAGAGAATCCCCCTGCGGCAATGCCTCCGGGAGGTATGGGAGGAATGGGCGGGATGATGTAATCCTTCCTGTTCAGGACCCTTGAATACAAAGGGGAGGCGACAGCTTCCCCTTTTTTTGCGCCAGTAAAAAAGCGAGGAATATGATGAAAATAGAGGAATTCAGCAATACCATAGGGTATTCAGGCAATTCATCCATTGTGGATAAATCCAATCTGAAACAAATGGGAAAGATGGATGTTGATGCACTGCTTAAAGCCGGTATGTATAAGCAGGCTTTCAGTAAAGCGTTGTTTGAGGATAACCGGGAAGCCATGGAGCAGGTACTGAAAGAGTATAACCGGGTCAGCGGTTCATCCTATTCATCTGTTCAGGAGCTAAAAAGACTATTCGGCGTGTTTACTGTTCCCGAGGGAATCTCCAAGGTCAACCGGATCTAGCGATTCTTGACGGGAACAGATTTTCTGTGATAATTTAACCAAATCTTTAATCCGAGGATAGAAAATTATGGAATTTTTTAATATGGCTCTCCTGATGGGGGCACCGGCGGGAGGATCAGCTTCCGGCGGGTCCATGACCACCAGCCTTGTCACGTTTGCTCTGGTAATCGGTATCTTTTACTTTTTGATTATCAGACCCCAGAACAAGAAACAGAAACAGACCCAGGCTATGATCAATGCCATGAAAAAGGGTGATAAAGTTGTTACCATCGGCGGAATCCGGGGTGTAGTTCAGTCAGTCAAAGATGATACGGTCATTATAAAAGTGGATGATGAAACCAAAATGGAGTTTAACAAGTCCGCGGTAGCCACCGTTCTGAATGCAGAAACTGAGAAAAAAGACCAGAAAGAAAAAACTGAAAAAAAATAATTGCTTACCGGAGAATGTAAATGAACAAACGATTGAGATTTGTCGTAGTTCTTTTCTTTCTGGGGTTAGGTGCCTACTTCCTTTATCCCACTGTGGATTGGTACTTCTTTACCCCCGATGAAAAGAAAACTCTAGCAAATGGATCTAAAGAAGAAATTCAGAGATACGCCAAAGTTGCCGCCTCTGAAGATCTGGAAACCCTTACCAGTCTGGTTAAGGAAGATCCGGAAGCTGAATTTCCTGAAGACATCGCTTTCCTGATTCCTCAGGCAAAAGAGAATTATAAACTGGAAAAGAAGGATCTGCCCGGCAGTTGGACTGTAAAAACCGTCCTCCAGGGGTTTACATCCGGTAATGAAGTTTTTAATGCACTTGAGAATTACTACAGGGAGGACATACTCTCCCTGAAAGATATGAAAGATAAAACCCTGCTTCTGGGGCTGGATTTATCCGGCGGTATGAGTGTGGTCGTTCAGGCTGACGAGGAAAGTCTGGCTGAACGTCTGGGAAAAGCGCCTTCCGAAGAGGATCTTCAGGAAGCCATTACTCTTGCCATGGAGATCCTGAATAACAGAATCGATAAGTTTGGTGTAACTGAACCGAGTATAAGGAAGCAGTCAAATGATCAGATCCTTATCGAAATTCCCGGAGAAGTGGATCCTGAAAGGGTAAACTCTTTCCTTATGGGCAAGGGAACCCTGAACTTTCATATCGTTGATGATGCAGCTACAACCAGAATCGCCCAGTACGTAGCGGCAAATCCCGGTGCTGTTTTTACAGACGGCCGTCCTTCAGACCCCAACCTGCTTGAGGCTGGTCTGAAAGTTCTCGGTTTCTATAAAAAAGACAGTTACGGTATCGATCAGTTCCAGAGGTATATTGTTATTAATGAAGAAGTCGGACTGGCCGGCAGTCATATTCAGCAGGCTGATACCATAGCGGATCAGGTAACGGGGCAGCCGAATGTTATTTTCAATCTGGATTCAGAGGGGGGTGAACAGTTTTACAAGTTTACCTCGGAAAATACCGGTAAAACCCTTGCGGTTGTTATGGATGATAAAGTAAAAGCCGCGGCCCGTATTTCCGAGCCCATCAGGGATTCCGTAAGGATTACCGGCTTTGATCAGGAAGAAGCCAGTGATCTGGAACTGGTACTGCGCACCGCTGCGCTTCCTGTGGATCTGGAAATCATCAATGAGCAGGCCGTGGGAGCATCTCTGGGAAGCGATGCGATTCAGGCAGGTCTCAGAGCCATTATGTACGGTTTCATTGCTGTATTTGTTTTTATGCTTATCTATTACAAAGGCGCTGGTCTGGTTGCTGATCTGGCACTGATCCTCAACCTGATCTTTATCGTTGCCATTCTCTCCTCTTTCAATATGACCCTTACCATGACGAGTATTGCAGGTATCATCCTGAACGTGGGTATGGCTGTGGATGCCAATGTAATTATCTTTGAACGTATCCGTGAGGAGCTGGCACTTGGCAAATCCAGAGCGGCCTCTGTGGAAGCCGGGTTTAAAAAAGCTTTCTGGACAATCATGGATGCCAATATCACTACTTTTATCGCAGCTATCTTCCTGTCTCAGCTGGCGAAGGGCCCCATTCAGGGATTTGCCGTTACTCTGGCAGTTGGTATAGTCTGTTCACTCTTTACAGCCATCTTTGTATCCCGTTTGATTTTTGATTTCGGTACAGATGTGATGAAAAGAGATTCTATCAGCATCAGTTGGGGGCGCAAATAATGGAAAAAGTCATCAATTTTACAAAAAGCCGTTTTGTGTGGCTGACCATATCCATCGTTTTAATCGTCCTTTTCTGGGTAGGAACTTTCCTGCAGGGTGGTTTTAACTTCGGTATCGATTTCAGGGCCGGTCTCAGTCAGAGAATTGAAATCAGCGGTGCTGATGATATTGCCCAGGTAAAAGATGCTCTGGAGAGTATGGATGCCTTGCAGGTTCAGACTGTAGGGGATCCCGGGGAAAATAACTATATTATCCGCGTCGGGGAAGATGAAAGTGTTGATAATTTTCAGGCTGTAGCGGAAAAAGAGATCAAAGACAAACTGGAAGCTGCTTTCGGCGCCGGTTCCGTTGAGGTTCTTTCTACCGAATTTGTTGGGGCCCGTCTTGCAGGAAATCTTTCTTCACAGACTGTTTTCCTTACCATCGTAGCTCTTGCTCTGATTCTGGTTTACATCTGGTTCCGTTTCCGTTTGAACTATGCTGTATCAGCCATTTCGGCGATTGTACACGATGTTCTTTTTCTGCTTGGTTTTATCGGAGTTCTTCAACTCGAGTTCTCAACTGCTACAATAGCGGCGGTGCTGACTATTGTCGGTTACTCCCTGAACGATACGATCGTAATTTTCGACCGTATCCGTGAAAACAGCAGAATTATCAAGGACAAAAAGTTTTTTGAGGTTATCAACATCTCAATTACCCAGTCTTTAAGACGTACTATCATTACTTCGGTAACGACTTTTATTGCGGTACTGTTCATCTTTCTGATCGGTACCGGTACTATAAAAACTTTTGCTCTGAGCCTTATCGTAGGTATCATTGTGGGAACATATTCTTCCATCTTTATCGCATCTACCATTCTGCTCGGATGGCATAATTCGGAAGTGAAGAAGGCAAAAGCTGTTTCTTCCGCTCCTGCGGAGAAAACTGTTTCCGAGGTTAAGAGCCAGACGGTGAAAGCGGCAACTGCTCAGGATGTTGTAAAACAGACAGCTGAAGAGATAGCTGAAGCTACAGCAAAAAAGAAAAAGGCCAAAGAAAAAAAGAAAAAGAAAAAATAACACTTTTTTTAGGTATAATAAAGAGACTGACTCAAGGGTTAGTCTCTTTTTTTTCATACGGAAGGAGATTTTATATGGATTTTGAAAAGCTAATAATTTCTGCCAGAAGCGTACGGAGGTTTTCAGGAAAGCCTCTTCCAGAGGGATTTCTCACAAGAATGGTCAATTATGCGCGCCTGAGTCCCAGTACAAGAAATCTTCAGTTTCTGAAATTTCTCACCCTGTCGGAACCTTCCTCTATGAATGCTGTCTTTCCTCTTCTGCACTGGGCCGGAGCACTGAAGGATTGGAAGGGTCCCTCGGAAAATGAGAGGCCTGCCGGTTACGTTGTGATTCTTCTGGATGAGAATCTCAGTACCGACCCCAATTGCGATCATGGTATTGTAGCTCAAAGTATGGTTCTGGGCGCAGCCGCTGAAGGCATAGGATGCTGTATCATCGGAAACTTTCATAAGAACAACCTCTCTGAGACACTCAGGCTGCCGGAAAATCTCTCTCCCTGTCTTGTTCTGGCTTTTGGATACCCTGGTGAAAAAATTGTTCTGGAGGATGCTGCATCAGAGAAAGGGACCACCTATTACCGCGATGCTTCAGATATTCATCATGTTCCCAAAAGGCCTCTGACAGAACTCCTTTATGATCAGATTTGAATTATAAAACAGGATACATGGAAACCCATTCCCTGATTTCCGATTCATCGATGATCAGTTTCATGAGCATGGGAGTTTTCAAGCGGGAGATTTCAATGCTGAAATGATTGTGATGTTCCACCGCAGAGAGGGCTCTTTTCTTCTCATCTTCCTTGTGGATAACTTCCAGAAGTCCCCTGTAGATCAGAGAATGATAATAAACATCCTTCTCTGATTCGGGATCCCTGATAATAATGGTTCCGCAGACATAGGGGTTGCTCTTAAGAAAATCCAGTTTGGTCCCTTTTTTTTCTGTACAGAAGTACAGTATCGTTCCGTCTGGATCATATCCGTAATAGAGTGTGAGAGCATAGGGTTCGTTCCCGTCTGTAATCGCGAGAGTTGTGTATTCACCCCTTTTGAGGATTTCGAGTATATTGTTTTCAATGGCGTAACTCATGCTTGCTCCGTAGGGTATTATCACTCTTCTTTTCTCCAATTTCAATAGGAAAATGCCATCCTTCACAGCTGGAAGACAGATTGATTCTTTGAGCTCTTTTTTGTACTATTCCAAAAACATTTATTTGAATAAGTAAAAAGTGACATCTTGACAGTCACAACTCGTTTACAAGATGCAAGGATGGGATAATGAAGGCTATTGAACTTGAAAAAACCTATAACCCCGGTGAATTTGAAGACCGGATTTACAGTTTCTGGGAAGAGGGGAAATATTTCCAGCCTGCCGGAGATGATTCAAAGGATCCTTTCGTTATAGTTATCCCGCCGCCTAATGTTACCGGTGTCCTGCATATGGGGCACGGGCTGAATAATTCTCTTCAGGATATACTGATAAGATTTCACAGGATGCAGGGACGGCCCACTCTCTGGGTGCCCGGTACTGACCATGCGGGTATTGCCACTCAGAACGTGGTGGAACGCCGTCTGAAAGAAAAAGGTTTAAGCAGACATGATCTGGGAAGAGAGCAATTTGTAGAAGAAACCTGGAAGGTCAAGGAAGAGCATCACGGTATTATTACCAAACAGCTGAAAAAGATCGGAGCTTCCTGCGACTGGAGCCGTGAAAGGTTTACCATGGATGAAGGTCTCTCCGGTGCTGTAAGAGAAGTATTTGTGACTCTTTACGAGAGAGGTTTGATTTATAAAGGGGAGTACCTGGTCAACTGGTGTACTTCCTGTGGTACAGCTCTTGCGGATGATGAGGTTGATCATGACGAAGAACCGGGAAAGCTCTATCATGTTACCTATCCTTTGAGTGACGGTTCCGGCAGTATTACTGTTGCCACAACCCGTCCGGAAACCATGTTCGGAGATACAGCTGTGGCAGTTCATCCCGATGATGAACGCTATAAGGATATGGTGGGAAAAACTCTGGATTTGCCTCTCACTGAAAGAAAAATCAAGGTAATTGCCGATTTTCACTGTAATATGGAGTTTGGTTCCGGTGCTGTAAAGATCACTCCGGCCCATGATCCCAACGACTGGGAAGTGGGTAACCGTCACGATCTGGAAAGGGTGAATATACTCAATGGAGACGGAACCCTCAACAGCAATGTACCCGCCCAGATGCAGGGTCTGACGATTAAGGAAGCCCGGAAAAAAACAATAGCTGCACTGGAAGAATCAGGCAATCTTGTCAAAATAGAAGAGAAACCCCATCAGGTAGGGCACTGTTATCGATGCAAAACCGTGATTGAACCCTACATGTCAGAACAGTGGTTCGTAAAAATGCAGGGAATGGCGGAAAAAGCCCTGAATGCCTGGAAGGAAGACAGGATCCGGTTCTTTCCCAAACGCTGGGAAAATACATATACTCACTGGCTGAACGGAATCCGGGACTGGTGTATTTCGCGTCAGCTATGGTGGGGGCACAGGATTCCCGCCTGGACCTGTCAGGATTGCGGTGAGGTTATTGTTCCCAGGGAAGATCCTGAAACCTGTCCTAAATGTTCCTCTTCCTCTCTGGAACAGGATCCGGATGTTCTGGATACCTGGTTTTCCTCATGGCTGTGGCCATTCTCCACTCTCGGATGGCCGGAAAAAACCGTGGATCTGGAAAAATTCTTTCCTACAACTGCTCTGGTAACCGGTTATGATATTATCTTTTTCTGGGTAGCCAGGATGATCATGGCTTCCGAAGAGTTTATGGAAGCTGCTCCTTTCCGCGACATTTACATCACACCTCTTGTGAGGGACAAACACGGAAGAAAAATGTCCAAGTCTCTGGGGAACGGTATCGATCCGCTGGATATTGTTGACCAGTACGGTGCGGATGCCATGAAGTTTACCCTGGCATACCTTTCCGCTCAGGGGCAGGATATTCCCCTGGACATGGATACGGTGAAACTGGGCAGCCGGTTCTGTAACAAAGTCTGGAATGCTTCCCGGTATATTCTTATGAATCTGGAAGGCAGACAGCTGCTGGATATCACTTCGGTAGAACTGAAAGGTATTGACAAATGGATTTACCATAAGCTCAATGAAGCTATTCAATCTGTTGAAAAGGCTGTGGATGCCTACCGCTTTGATGATATGGCCCATAGTGTATATGAATTCTTCTGGAATGATTTCTGCGACTGGTATGTAGAAGCGACCAAACTTTACCTTTACAGCAATGATGATTCAGAGAAAGACAGGGCAGTTACAGTTCTCATTGATATTCTGGATAAATCACTGCGTCTGCTTCATCCTTTTATGTCGTTTCTGACAGAGGAAATCTATCAGAAGCTTCCCGGATCAGAAGAAGCTCTGATTACAGCTGCTTATCCATCCTGTGATGGTTCCAGAGAAAACCCCGAACTGGCAGAGAATTTTTCCCAGCTTCAGGATCTGGTGCAGGCTGTCAGAACTCTGAGAAGCGAGTTTAACCTGCCGCCCTCCAAAAAAATCAAGGCCCGGGTCAAAACCGGCCAGCCGGCTCTGGCTGAATTCCTGAACGCCGAGTCCGAACTGATCGCTTCTCTTATACAGTCCGATGACTTTGCGGTGATGAGCGGAAAAGAGGACCTTTCCGGTTCTGTGGCTGCTGTAGGGAAAACCTTTGAAGCCCATGTGTATATCCGGGATCTGATTGATGTGGATAAGGAGAAGCAGAAGCTTCAGAAAAACCTGGATAAGAACAGGAAAATGCTGATTGCCACCGAGAAAAAGCTTTCCAACGAGAAATTTACTTCCAGAGCTCCTGAAGATGTTATTGCCAAAGAGAAGGAAAAACTGGAAGAGTTCAGGAATGCCATCGAAAAGATGACAGCCTACCTCTCGGAATTATAATTTGTCTCAATTATCCCTTCTCCTTCGCGGAGAAGGGGGGAAGGACGGAAGAGGGTTCTCTTTTTTTGACCAGCCATTCCAAGTTTATTGAAAACCTGTGGAAACAGGGGATATTTTGCCTTAGTCAGTGGGGTGTGATTTTTCCGGTCAGTTTTTGAATCAGCCGATAGTGGGCATCTTCTGATTTTCCCCAGGGTTTATTTTGGTTTTCCGCTTTGAATTTCTGGGTAAACCAGTGAATCTCTTCTTCCAGCCGGGAGAGATTTGTTATCTGAATCTCTTTTATCAAATTATAAAAACTTTCAGATTCTTCAGATTTTAGTATCTCTGAAGACATTTCCAGAAGGCTGGTCATATGGGGAAGACAAAAACCCCTGGAGTTTTTAAGAGTCTGCTCAAAACCCTCTTCATTTTTCTGCCAGAGGTAGACTGCTGTAAAAAGATACCTTTTAAGGGTTTCCTCTATACGGTCACAAATCAGGCAGTCATTGATTCTTTTATCCATTTTCCGGGAAAAATCTTCCATGATACTGGTCTTTTTTTTCAAAAATCCTGATTTTGATCTGGTTCTGCCCGGAAAAGGGAAGCTCTTCATCAGATCCTTCATCCAGTCCTGAAGATGCGTATGGGTAATCAAACCCAGGTGCTGAGGACTCCTTGCCAAAAGGAGTTTACTGAAATGATCAGGACAGAATCCTGTTTTGTTTACATCAACCCGGGTCTCGGGATTCATGGCCGAGTTTCCCAGGTAGTATTGAATGTAGCGGTTTTCCGCTTTCTCTTTTAGGAGGCAGAAGGGGCACTCGCTATTTTCTTTCAGAGCATCCCAGACGGGTATTGTTTCCAGTCTGTATTTCAATTCAGCCTCCTTTTAACCTAATCCGGATGCGTTTCCTGATTGTATCACTGGTTCCGGAAAAATGTTATTCAAAAAATTCCCTGTGAATTGCTTTAACTGCCGCTGTTTTATCAGCCTGCTTGACTACCACATAAGATGCCACTTCAGAAGCTCCCATGGACACAATCTGTGTCTGAATGGCTACTTCAGCAAGGGCTTTCAGAATTCTGTCGGCCACACCTGGTTCATGGACGATTCCGCTTCCAACGATGGCTACAATAGCCATATCATCGATTTCACTGATCTTTGTGACTGTTTTCATACCCAGCTCCTGTATCAGAGCCGAAGCGCGTTTCAGGTCGCTGGATTCCAGATAAATGTTAATTGATGTCTGAGCAGTGACCACAGATTTGATGTTGATTGCCCTGCTGTCCAGGATGGATGTTACTTTTGCCAGTATGCCGGGTTTCATTCCCACTCCGGCGCCGCTGATCCGCAGAATGGAGAAATCATCGCTGCAGGTAACACTTTTGGCCGGAGCGCTGGAACCGGTTGATTCACTGGAAATCCATGAAAGAGGGGTCAGAGAAGGATTAGGAGCATCAATATTAAATATCCGTATGGGTATCCCGGGCTCTTCCAGAGGTTCCACCGTGCGAGGATGCAGGATCTTTGCACCGAAATAGGAGAGTTCTGCCGCTTCAGTATAGCTGAGGGATTCTACCCGAACCGGGCTGGCAACCATTTTGGGATCTGCTGTCATATATCCGTTCACATCTTTCCATATATCCAGAGATTCCGCATCAATGCAGCGGGCTATTCCGGCAGCGGAATAATCACTGCCGCCTCTTCCCAGAAGGGTAATCCGCCCTTCATCAGATATACCGTAAAATCCGGGAACCACATAGACCATCTCTTGGCTGAGTGATTTTTTCACCAGATGGGATGATTTTTTAAAATCGATGGTGGCATTCCGGAATTCCCCGTCTGTGTAGAGTCCCATATCTTCCGGGAGGCACTCTCTGGCATTGATTCCATAGTATTGTAAAATAATGGATAACAGGAGAGAACTGAGCTTTTCTCCGTAACTGAGAATCTTATCCTGAATAAAGTTGGGAATATCCCCGATGTAATGGATTCCCATGAGGAAGCGTTCCAGCTGATCCAGTCGTTCTCCGATAAGCCTGTATGCTTCTTTCTTTACATCCTCATCATCGATATTCTGCTCAATCGTATCCCTTTTCATATTTTTCAGATAGCTGATCATTTTGTGAATATGCTTGTCATCATTGCGGACAGTCCAGATACCTTCTGTAAGGTAGTTGGTAATCCCGTAAAATGCGGAAACCACGATAACCAGCGGGCGGTTATAGGCTTTTACAGTTGATACAATTTTGCTGATATCTTCCCTGGTTTTCAGGTTTGAACCACCGAATTTTACTACTATTTTTTTCATATTCACTCCAATCTTATTAAGAAAGGAACCATAGAGGATCCTCTCGGTATTCTATACAATTCTGTTTCTCAGCCGGCCTTCTAAAAAGGCTTTGATATTTTCAGCTACTTCCCGGATCAGCCTTATCCGAGACTCCCGGCTGCCCCAGGCATTATGAGGGGTTATAAACAGCTTATCCTGTTTGACAAGAGCAGGGAGCCGCGAGTCTTCCCCGGGAGGTTCATCTTTGAGAACATCCAGACCGGCAGACTGAATCATTCCCTCTTCCAGGGCTGTTACAAGAGCGTCTTCGTCAATGATCGCTCCTCTTCCCAGATTCAGGAGAATAGCATTTTTCTTCATTAAATGAAATTGGCCGTGGCTCAACAGGTTTTCGGTGTTTCTGTTTAACGGTGCATGGATGGAAATAATATCAGAATCTCTCAAAAGCTCTTCAAGAGAGACTCTCGGCCAGGGTTCCTTCCTTTCTATTCCCGAAGTACTGAAGTAGGAGACACGGGCCCCGAAAGCCTCGGCTATGGATGCCACACGCTTTCCTATGGCTCCCAGACCAATAATCCCCCAGGATTTGCCGGAAATTTCATTCCACGGGTTGGATACATCGGCAAAATGACTATCCTTTCTGAAACGGCCTTCCCGGATGTAATCGTCATAATACCGGGAGTGTTCCATCAGGTAGAGAAGCATGGCAAACGTATGCTGAGCAACACTTTCTGTGGAATATCCAGCTACGTTGGACACTCCGATTCCTCTGGTTCTGCAATAGGCCGTATCAACCGTATTGAATCCGGTTGCAGTCAGACAGATCAGTTTGAGATTCTCCATTCTGCGCAGCTCTTCTTCTCCCAGAAGTATTCTGTTGGAAACAATCACATCCGCATTCCGGGTCCGTTCTTCCAGTTCCCGCTCGGATGTGTTTTTCCATATGCTGCAATTTCCCAGTTCCGAGAAGATACTGAGATCCATATCATCACCCAGAGATCCTGCATCCAGGAGGTGGATATTCATTTTTTTTCTGTTTTTCTCTACCATAAACTCTGTAATCCCGCTGAAATGGTTTACCCTTTGGACTGTCCGGGTACTAGGGTAATATAAACTTATAATCCTCCCCGGGTTCAAGAGACCGTCCGGGATTCCCCCGGCAGCGGTAAAAGGAGATTTGGATGTTTATAGAGGTAGACGATGGAGTCTATGTGAATATGGATAATGTTTTTTCAGTTACATACAAAAGCTACAACAATAAAGGAGTCTGGGTTTTTTCCTCATCCCAGGTAGAAGAGAGGGACAGGAGCCTGGCGGACAAGTCCAACAGAAAGGTCTATTCCAAAACCTTTCCTACCAGAAATGAAGCGGATAACTGGCTGGATCTCATCCTCAACAGAGTGGGTGTTGTAAAGGAGAAGAAAGGCCGGACCAAGGAGAATCTCTGATAGTACTTCAACCAAAATGGCCTTTGTGATAAGATGCTTTCTCATAGAAACTCTTAAGAGGTGAGGAATATGAGTGTGAACAGCAACCCTGAGAATGAATCAAAAAAGGGCGTGGATTTTATCCGGCAGATTATCAACGAAGATATAAAAAATGGAAAAGTGCCCCAATGCGTTCAAACCAGATTCCCTCCTGAACCTAACGGATACCTTCATATCGGACATGCCAAATCGATCTGTCTCAATTTCGGTATTGCCGAAGATTACCAAGGGACATGCAAGCTTCGCTTCGATGATACCAACCCGTCAAAGGAAGAGCAGGAATATGTGGATTCCATCATCGAGGATGTCAGATGGCTGGGGTTCAACCAGGATGAAAAAATCTATTTTGCTTCAGACTACTTTGACCAGTTTTATGAATGGGCTCTTGAGCTTATCAGGGCCGGCAAGGCCTATGTGGACAGCCAGAGTGCCGACCAGATCAGGGAAAACCGGGGTACACCTACTGTACCCGGCACGGAATCTCCCTTCAGAAACCGCTCGGTAGAGGAAAACCTGGAACTATTTGAAAAAATGAAAAACGGAGAGTTCCAGGAGGGGGAATGTATTCTCAGGGCAAAGATCGACATGGCTCATCAGAATATGAATATGCGGGATCCTGCCATGTACCGCATCAGAAAAGCCAGCCATCACAGAACCGGAGATAAGTGGTGCATCTATCCGATGTACGATTTTGCCCATGGTTATGAGGATGCCATAGAGGGTATTACACACTCCATCTGCACCCTGGAATTTGAAAACCACAGACCCCTGTATGACTGGTTTCTGGATAATGTCAGTGCCCCCTGTCATCCCCGGCAGGTGGAGTTTGCCCGGTTGAACCTGACTTATACGGTAATGAGTAAAAGACGGCTTTTGGAGCTTGTTAACGATAAATATGTCAACGGTTGGGATGACCCCAGAATGCCGACTATTTCCGGTTTCAGAAGAAGGGGATACACCCCCTCTTCAATCAGACGGTTTGCCAGGGAAATCGGAGTCTCCAAAGTCAACAGTCTGGTGGACATCAACTTCCTTCAGTTCATCATCCGGGAAGAGCTGAACGAAACAGCCGACAGGGCCATGGCGGTTCTTGATCCTTTGAAAGTTGTTATTACCAACTATCCCGAGGGACAGATGGAAGAGATGGAAGCGGAAAATAATCCCGGAGATCCCGGTGCCGGCACAAGGATGGTGCCTTTCAGCAGGGAGATCTTCATCGAAAGAGATGATTTTATGGAGGAACCGCCCAAAAAATTCTTCCGCCTGGCCCCTGGTAAGGAAGTCCGCCTGAAGCATGCATATTTTATAACCTGCGACGAGGTCGTGAAAGATGGGGCCGGGAATATCATTCAGCTCAACTGCAGCTATGATCCGGAAACCAGAGGTGGAGATTCTCCTGACGGCAGAAAAGTCAAGGGAACCCTTCACTGGGTATCTGCAGAAAAGGGGAAAAAAGCGGAAATCCGTCTGTATGATAATCTTTTTACCCTGGAAAATATGGATGACATGGAAGAAGGGAAAGACTATAAGGATTATCTGAATAAAGATTCCCTGATCGTGAAAACAGATTGTATTGTTGAGCCTTCACTGGTTGAAGCGGCTCCCGGAAAAAGCTTTCAGTTTCTCCGGCAGGGGTATTTTGTAGCGGATCTGAAAGATCACTCTCCGGAAAACCCTGTGTTTAACCGTACCGTGGCTTTAAAGGACTCCTGGGCAAAAATCCAGAAAAAGAACTAAACTATCAAAAAGGAGTAAGCTATGGCGTTGAACAGTTCTGCAATCGTAATTCTGGGAGCATCTGGAGATCTGGCAAAAAGGAAACTCATTCCTGCTTTAATTGAGCTTTACAGAAACGGTACGGTCGAAAGGGATTGTATCGTCATCGGTTCAGGACGTACAGCTTACTCCAATCAGGATTTCAGGGAACATATAGAGCTGGATCCGGATTATAATGAGAATGTCTTTTATCATCCCGGCATAAAAGGGCTTTCCTCCTATGTCAATTCACTGGGAAACTTTGATCAGATTATCATTTTCATGGCCCTACCTCCCCGGGTATACGGTCAGACCGCGGAAGCCCTCTACGAGGAAGGCTTCAGGGAAAATGTGAGGCTCATCATAGAGAAGCCTTTCGGCAACGATTATGAAACAGCCAGGGAGTTGAACCGGCACCTCAAGGAGTTCTATTCTGAAAAGCAGATCTACCGTATAGACCACTACCTGGCAAAAGAAGCGGTTCAGAACATTCTGGTTTTCCGTTTTGCCAATAACATTTTTTATCCAGTCTGGAACAACGGCTACATTGAATCTATTCAGATAACGGCTTTTGAAGAAATCGGTGTGGAATCGAGAGCAGCTTATTTTGACAAGTCAGGCATTATACGGGATATGGTGCAGAATCATCTGCTGCAGCTTTTGGCCCTTGTGACTATGGAGGCTCCTGTCTCTCTGGATCCCGAGGATATCCGGTTTCAGAAAATGAATATACTGAAAGCTCTTCAGGTACACGACTGCCATATTCAGCAGTACGATGGCTACAGGGAGGAAGAAGGGGTAGACAAGGGTTCCCAGACCGAAACTTATGCTGAATTGAAAATGTCTATTGATACTTTCCGGTGGAACGGAGTTCCCATCTATATCAGAACAGGAAAAGCGGTGGGGAGAGAAGGTTACCAGTATTGCCATCACCTTTAAGAAGATCCCCCGTCTTCTTTTCAACCGGGAAGGAAATCTTGATAACAACAGGATTATCATCCATATTCAGCCCTTTTCAGGCATAATCATTGACCATTCCACAAAAATACCGGGAAGTGATATGGAGATTGCCACTACGGATATGGACTTCTGTTATGCTTCTTCTTTTGACAAGAAAGTTCCGGAAGCCTATCAGAAACTCCTTCAGGACGCATTGAAAGGGGACCAGACACTTTTTGTAAGTGCTGAGGAAACAGAGCTTTCGTGGAAGAAAATAGAGCCCTTCCTGGATCAGGGTAATCCCACTTTGTATAAAAGGGGGAAAAATCCCGGTCTCCAGGATGGATGCCAGATGGGTGGACCTTGACCGCTACGCCAACAGCTGCAGGCTGGATTAAGTTCCGCCTGTTATTTTTTTACAACCTGTAAGGTCTCTTTTTTACGAAACATCTTTATCAGGAGGGATGTAGACACAAAAGTGAATGCTCCTCCCAACAGGGAAAGTACATTCAAGGCATTCGTTTCTATGGATTTATGGATAATTCCGGGTATACTCTGAATCAGCACAATTATGAGGACAGGCAGTATGATCATCAAGGCAAAATGCAGAATATGTGAACTGTCCTGATGAATTTCCACCAGGTCTCCCGGTTCCGGATTCTCCTGCACATCCCGGGGAAGGGAAATGGTTTTAATACCGGTTGAGCATTTGCAGCCTTCGCAGGAGCCTGAACCGCATTTCCCGTTTTTATCAAGCAATCCATATATAATTTTTGACTCATGAATTTCCAGAACCATAGCATCAACAGTCATATTCTGTTCTCCTTTCATTCTTATTATAAATCATGTAAATATTATAAATCTACTAATATTTGATAAAATTTGATTGAATTCTCTTTGATTTTATCTTAATTATCAATTTATTATATAAACTATATCATTCAATTAGGGAGGTTTTGAGTGTTTCAAAAACAAATCATGATGCGGCGGGTGGTTTACTCGCTTATTCCCATTATGATCTTTTCCATCTATCTCTACGGGATCCGCTCCCTGTTGATACATCTCGTTGTGTTTGCGGCAGGTATATTAACTGAGTATGTTTTTATGAAATCCATGGGAAAAAAGGTTTCTGAGGCTGTGCTTGTCACCTGTGCCCTCTATGCCCTTTCCATGCCCCCTATGGTTCCCTTGTGGGTCGCTGCAATCGGAATAATCTTCGGCGTTCTGTTCGGTAAAAATATTTTCGGCGGGTTCGGACGTAATATTTTCAACCCGGCCATAACCGGGCGGCTGTTTGTATATATTACGTTTCCATCCTACATGACCACAGCCTGGAAAACTCCGGGTAGTTTCGGAACAAAGGCGGTGGATGCTTGTGACCAGTGCCACACCATTGGAAGTTATGAGAAGCGGCAGCATCCCTGAGCTCGGTTCTCTTCTTACGGGAATCCGGCCCGGTTCCCTGGGTGAAAGCGCGGTGATTCTCATTGTTCTGGCTGCAATCTATCTGATCTATACAAAAACAGCCAGCTGGAGAATCATCCTTTCCACATTCCTCAGTTTTACCATTCTTTCTACGATTCTGTTTTTTTGCAGGTGTTCCCGCTTCTTTTCCGCCCCTGGAATCCCTTCTTTCCGGAAGTATCCTGTTTGTCATAGTCTTTATGGCAACCGATCCGGTAACGGGACCCAAAAAGAATCAGGCCCAGTATCTGTATGGAATCCTTATAGGATCCGTTACCTGTCTGGTCAGGATCTTTTCTCTTTTTTCCGGAAGGGACCAGTTTTGGAATCCTCATGGGAAATACTTTTGCCTCCCTCTTTGACGAATGGTTCACTCCTCAGAAAGGAGGCTCCAAATGAATAAAAACGGATTGCTTTATACTGTAATTTTCACCTTTATCGTAGCTTTCTTCTTTGTTTTCTTTCTGGCCCTTGCCGCAGGTGCTACCCGCGAGCAGGTAGAAATTAATCAGAAATTGGCTGTTCAGAGAGCTGTACTCTCTGCTCTGGATCTTCTTCCTGACGATCCTTCAGGCATTGCGGAAGTGTATGACAGGAGATTTGACAGCATACCCGCCGCAGGAGATCTGATTACCACAAATATTGACGGTCAGGATGTGATTGTCAGCTATTATAGCGGTTCAGGATTGTGGGGAACTATTACAGGTATTCTCGCTGTAGATAAGAGCCTTGACAGGATCGTAGGGTTTGAAATTATTTCGCACAATGAAACCCCGGGTCTGGGAGGACGTATTGACGAGGACTGGTTTAAACAGCAGTTCCGGAATGAAAAAATATCGGAGGAAGGTATAACAGTGAGAAAAGGTACCGGTTCGGAGGATACAGATCCGGAAAATGCCGCCGTCGATGGTATTACCGGTGCGTCTTTGACCAGCGCTTCAGTACAGACAATCGTGAATACACAGCTTGCAGCTATGAAAAAAGGAGGAAGCAACTGATGAATGAAAAAACCCCCTCCGCAATTTTAAAAGAGAATGTCTGGACAAATAATCCGATATTCGTACAGATTCTGGGTATCTGTTCCACTTTGGCAGTAACAAATAATCTGCAGAATACACTGATTATGACAGTCGGACTTGTTTTTGTATCGGCTTTTACCAATATTACAGTCTCTATTATCAAGAGTCTGATACCACGCAAGGTCAGAATGATTGTTCAAACCCTGATTATTGCGTTTTACGTTATCATTGTGGACATCCTGTTAAGGGCATATCTCCCGGACATCAGCAA